>UEIF01000029.1 GCA_900468805.1 Hyphomicrobiales bacterium
CGGGCGCGAACACTGTCTTCCGAACTGCGCTGCATGGTCTGCCAGAACCAGTCGATCGACGATTCCAATGCCGATCTCGCCAAGGACCTGCGTCTGCTGGTGCGCGAGCGCATCACCGATGGCGATAGTGACGAACAGGTGCTGAATTACATCGTCTCGCGCTACGGGGAGTTCGTGCTGCTGAAGCCGCGCGTCAGTGTGCGCACGCTGCTGCTCTGGGGTGCGCCGGTGCTGCTGATCCTCGCCGGCGGCACCTCGCTCGTCGTCTTTGCACGCAAGCGGGCCGGCAAGCCCACCGGCAGCAAGCTCACCGCAGAGGAGCAGGCAAGGCTCGCCGAGTTGCTGGATCCGACACCGCGACTTTGACGGAGGTCAAGGTCGGTTCGTCCAAGCCATCCTACTCTCATGGTATCAGATGTTTCCGGAAAGGGAGGTGCACGCATGCAGGCCAAGGATATTATGACGAGCAATGTGGTATCGATCAGCCCTGCGGCAGGGATCCGCCATGCCGTTGCGGTGATGATGCAAAACAATATCAGCGGGCTGCCTGTCGTTGACGACGAAGGGCGGGTCTGTGGGATTCTGACTGAAGGCGATCTATTGCTGCGTCGGGAGATCCGGCTTGCGCCGCGCATCGCGCGTAACACGGAGATTACCTCCGATGTCGATCTTGACCGCTACATTCGCGGCAATGGCTGGTCCGTCAGGGATATCATGTCACGCGACGTTATCGTCGCCACCCCGGACAGCGAGGTTTCCGATATTGCCGAAAGCCTTGAGGTCCATCGCATCAAGCGTATTCCGATCGTTGAGGCCGGCCGGCTCGCGGGGATCGTCAGCCGGCGCGATATCCTCACTCTGATAACAGATGCGCCGACCCTCAGGTTGCCGCGCGAGGATGGCGCGATCCTGCTCGCGGTTCGCGCACGCCTGAAATACGATCTCGGCCTGACGCCGCAGAGGATCCGCGTCTCCGTCCATAACGGGCAGATCACACTCGAAGGAAATGTGGAAACCGACTTGCAGCGCCGTGCCGTACTGGCCCTCGTCGAGAATCTCGGATCGGGAGGCTGCCTTGATCGATTGCAGCTTGCAGCAGATTCAGATCCGGACAAGCGGTCGCAACAGGCTTGAGGTGAAGTCGCCGAGCCAGCTTTAGACGAGGGCTTCGGGTCAGTTGCCGGCAGCCAACGCCCTGTCGAGAGCGGGATCGATGCCTGCCGACAGGGCCTTTTCGTCGAGCGGGCCGACCTGTTTGAACAGGATGCGGCCGTCGCGCCCGATGACGAAGGTCTCCGGCACGCCGTAGACCCCCCAGTTGATCGCCTCCCTGCCGGTCGGATCGACGCCGACGGCTGCGTAGGGGTTCCCGTTGTCGCGCAAGAAGGCCAGAGCGTTGCTGCTGTTATCCTTGTAATTGATGCCTATCAGCTTGATGCGCGGGTCCTTCGATAGCTGCATGAGCGCGGCATGTTCCTGCCGGCAGGGGATGCACCAGGACGCGAACACGTTGACGATCGCGACCTGGCCGGAAAGGCCGCTATCCTGAAGTCCGGGAGACTGTAACCCGGCAAGCGGCGGCAGATCGATCGCAGGATGTGCCTGACCGATCAGTGCGGTAGGGAGGGCGGAGGGCGAATATCCTTCCACCGCCTGCCGATAAAGCATGCGCCCGGCGGCTCCGGCAATTGCCACAAAGACGAGCAGCGGCACGGCGGCCAGAAGATAGTGGCGCACCTAGCGGACCTCGCGCCGCGCGCGACGCCTGATTTTCGCCAGCGCCTCGACCTGCCGGCGATAGGTACGGCCGCGAAACCAGGTCATCGCGCTGATGGTGATCATGACGGTGAATGCGACCGTATAGGCTGCCAGCACATAGTCCCGATGTGTCATTCAATTCTCCCTTTGCATTGCGGCCCGTGCGGCCAAGCGATGATGCGACATGAGTCTTCGCCGCCAGATCTCGTTCCTGATCGAGGCCATGTGGAGGGTGAAAAAGAGTGCTGTGAAGGCAAGGCCCATGGTCAGGAGCGGGCGAAGGAATTCGATGTCCAGAGCAGGGCCATCCAGCCTGAGCACGCTCGCCGGCTGATGCAATGTGTTCCACCAGTCGACCGAGAACTTGATGATCGGAATGTTGACGAAGCCCACGAGAACGAGGACCGCCGTAACACGAGCGGCGCGCGTCGGCTCGTCGATTGCACGGTTGATCGCCAATAGACCGAGATACATCAGGAAAAGCACGAACATCGAGGTCAGGCGTGCGTCCCACACCCACCAGGTTCCCCACATCGGCTTGCCCCAAATCGCGCCTGTGACGAGCGACACGAAGGTAAAGGCGGCGCCGATGGGTGCGGCGGCGCGCGCAGCGACATCGGCAAGTGGATGGCGCCATACCAGGGAGCCGATGGCGTTTGCGGTCATCACCGTATAGCAGAGCATCGCCATCCATGCCGCGGGCACATGGACATACATGATCCTGACGGTGTCACCCTGCTGGTAATCACCATCGGAAACAAAACTCAGATAAAGTCCAACAGCGAAACAGAGAACAGTGATGATCGAAAGTCCAGGCAGGGCCCGATCGGCCAGTTCCAGGAATCTGGCGGGCTGCGCTAGCCCGGTGATGATATCTTTGATGCGTCTGACGTAGGTCATGGCCCGCTCTAGCGTCTAGCGCCGTTGGTTTATTTGACCCGGATCAAACTGCGACCGGTGGGGCGGTCATACACCTGTCGTTTCGCCCGTCCGCTAGCACGATCCAGTCCCGGCTGTGGGGTGCAGCAGGGCTTATCGCGACATACTGGTGGGACCTTCTGCCGCGGGAAGGCTCCGGCGGAACCGACCGGTAATTGATCGCGGTCAAAGACTGTCGCCGCGCCAGTGCCAAAAAGGAGGCATTCCAGTCCAGGAGACCCTCACCTTGATGATTGCCGCGCACGACCGATCTGCCGCTCCTCCCACCGACGTGACTGCAGGCTCCCGACCGCGGTCCGGAAAAAAGAGGCCTGATGTCTCCGGCCTCGTCCGGTTGCTGCCCATGTTGCGGCCTCACCGGGGCTTGCTGCTATTGGTGCTCGTTTCGCTGGCGGCGGCGGCTATGATCTCGCTTGCACTGCCGATGGCCGTCCGCCGGATGATCGACCACGGTTTCGGACAGTCCGACGGTGGCTTCGTCAACAGCTATTTCCTGATGCTTCTTGCGCTTGCTGTCGCACTCGCCGTCGCAAGCGCTTGCCGATATTATTTCGTTACGACGCTTGGCGAGCGCATCGTCAGCGACCTGCGTGTGAAAACCTTCCGCAACGTAACGCGTTTGCCGGCGAGCTTTTTTGACGCCAACAAATCCGGCGACATCGCATCACGGCTGACGGCGGATGCCGCGCAAATCAAGTCCGCATTGAACCTCGCCGCATCGGTGGCCCTGCGCAATTCGTTGCTGTGTCTCGGTGCGCTGGTGATGATGTTCGTCACGAGCCCGGGACTTTCCGCCATCATTTTGGGTGCCATCCCGCTCGTCGTCGCGCCGCTTGTCCTATTCGGCCGCTCGGTTCGCAAAAAATCGCGTGCAGCCCAGGACGCTCTTGCTATCGCGTCCGCTTTTGCCAGCGAGATGATCGCCGGAAGTCGGACGGTGCAGGCCTTCAACGGGGAGGCGGCGGCCAGCGAGAGATATGCTGATGACGTCGAGGCGTCCTATCGTAGTGCCGTCTTTGCCGCCCGATCGCGCGCGCTCCTGACCGCTGTTGCCATTGCGCTGATTTTCGGAAGCGTCGTCGGGGTTCTCTGGATCGGCGCTCACAATCTGCTATCCGGAACGCTGTCGGCGGGCAGCCTGAGCCAATTCCTGCTCTATTCCGTCATTGCTGCCGGATCGCTCGGATCGCTATCTGAGGTCTGGGGTGAACTGGCGCAGGCGGCAGGTTCCGCCGAACGTCTTTTCGAACTGCTCGATGAAGATGCCGGCGAGCGCGACCCGGTGTCACGCGCTCCGCTCGGCCAACCCGCAAAAGGCGCGATCGAAATCCGGGATCTGCATTTTGCCTATCCGGGAGCTCCGGACAGGCAAGTCCTCGCGGGCCTGTCGATGAGCGTCCGGCCCGGCGAGACAGTCGCGCTTGTGGGTGCCTCCGGCTCGGGCAAGAGCACGGTCTTTTCGCTGCTGCTCGGTTTCTACAAGGATTATTCCGGCGACATTTCGCTCGATGGCTGCGATGTGCGCACAACCGCCACCGCTGCAGTTCGAGGGGAAATTGCTATCGTGCCGCAAGATGTGACCATCTTCGCGACGACCGTCGCAGAAAATATCAGTCTCGGAAGACCTGACGCGTCAGAGGACGAGATCGCGGCTGCAGCGACCACGGCAAGGGCGCACGGATTTATTTCCGAGTTGGCGGACGGCTATCGCACCGTGGTCGGCGAGCGCGGTCTCACCCTGTCGGGCGGTCAGCGGCAAAGGCTTGCGATCGCCCGTGCCGTTCTGAAGAACGCGCCGATCCTTTTGCTGGATGAGGCCACGGCATCTCTCGACGCCGAAAACGAAATGCTGGTGCAAAGGGGGCTCGACGAATTGATGTGCAACCGCACGACGATTGTCATCGCGCATCGGCTTGCCACGGTTCTCAAGGCGGATCGAATCCTGGTGATCGACGGCGGCCGGGTGATCGAGGAGGGGACGCACGCCACGTTGATCCGCAAGGGCGGAGCATATTCCAAGCTTGCCGAATTGCAGTTCGATCTCTCGGGGTCGGCAGCCTTGGAGCATGATGCGGCGTGAGCGTTGCCTAGTCGACCGCCCCATCAGGGACCGGCGTCGTGGGTGAGATCATTCATTCTCGGCCCGGTCGCCGCCCGCTACGGAAGCCGTCTATCCGAATGACTGGAGGGGTCTCGTGACGCCTCCGACAGATTCGAAATCGAACATCTTCTGCGTTACCAACGCTGCGGCGCCGCGTGCCCATGAATTGTCCTCCCAATCGGGAAGAATGGGGGGTGGCATCCTGAAGGTTCTAAGTGCCAAGGCCTCCTGCAGAGGCGCCAGAAAGTGTTCGCCGAGTGAAACTGCTTCTCCGCCCGCCACGACCACTTCCGGATCCGTCACATTGACGAGATTGGCGAGAGCCGTTCCGATACTGCGCCCTGAATCCTCGACGATCCGGACAGCCGTCGGATCCTCTGCAGCAAGCGCCTGGCGCAACTCGGGCGTGCCCAGATCCCGGCCCCCACCCGTCGCCTCATGCCAGCGCCGCAACATCGAGGCCTCGGAATGGTAGGCCATCAGGCAGCCGCGCTTGCCGCATTCGCAGAGGCGGCCGTTCTCCTCGTAGAGCGTATGTCCGAACTTGCCGGCTGCGCCATTGGCGCCGCGATAGAGCTTGCCCTCGATGACGAGGGCGCAGCTGATGCCGACGCCGACCGCCAGCACCGCCATGTTGCGATGCTGCCGGCCGAGGCCGAACAGCTGCTGTGCGATGGCGTAGGCGTTAGTATCGTCCTCGAGCCAGACGGGAACATTCGCACGATTGGCGAGAAGGGATGCCAGCGGAACGTTGTCCCAAGCGAAGCGGTGGCTTCTGATGCACATCGTCTGCTCGTTGTTGATGACGCCCGGCATCGATATGCCGATGCCTGTAAGCTTAGCATGCGTGCGTCCCGCAAGCCTGATGAGCCTCGGCACCGTTGCGGCCAGCAGGTCTGCGACATCATCCGGCGCGCGGCTGGGCATCGGGATCCTGATGGCGGCGAGAGGGCTCGTCGCCAGGTCGGTCGCGACGCATTCCACTGTATCGGCCATGAGCTTGAAGCCAATCGCCAGCCCGTGCCCGTAATTGATCTCCACGGGGATGGGACGACGACCGGTGAAGCTGGAAACCGCCTCTCCCTCGGCGACGATGCCTTCCTCCACGAGATCACCGACGACGAAGGTGACGGCTGCCGGACTGAGCTGAGTGATCGTTGCCAACTCGGCACGGCTTTTGGGCCCTTCCTGCCTGAGCAGGTTCAAGATCAGACGGCGGTTCATGGCCCTGGCAGTCGTCTGGTCACCTTTGAGCTTCACGGCCGAGTTCCTTTATTTTGTAAATAAACTATTGCGACGCTTCCTGATCTATGCATAACTTTGCCTCGTCGATCAACTCGGAATGTGGAGATCGACACGTTGAATGCCCGGCGTCCCCGTTGTGGAGGACGGCCGCCGGGACGTGTTGATCTGCTCAACTGGGAGGAATTCAATGGCATTTTCCAAGCATTTTTCGTCGACCACTCGCCGCACCTTTCTGAAGGGCGCGGGCATGGTATCTGCGGCCGCGGTCGCAGGCGGCTTTCCGATCCCGGCAATTGCCCAGGCCCAGGAAGTCAACGTGATCTCAGCTGAAAGCAACGGCAAAGGGCTCGAAGCGCTGAAGAAGATCGCCGAGGATTTCGGCAAGCAGGCTGGTACGAAGGTCGTCATCAACAATATGGACCACGAGGCCCACAAGACGGCGATCCGCAATTATCTGACGGCAGGTGCGCCGGATGTCTGCTTCTGGTTCTCGGGCAATCGCATGCGGGCCTTCGTCAAGCGAGGCCTGTTCGATGACATCTCGGATCTGTTCGAAAAGGAAAAATACAAGGACGTTCTCGGCGCAAGCACGGGCGCGGTTACGGTCGACAACAAGCAGTACGGTCTGCCCACCGGCGGCACGCTCTGGGGCATGTTCTACCGGAAGGATGTCTTCGATCAGAACGGGCTGACGGTACCGACGACGGCAGACGAATTCTCGGCCTATTGCGACAAGGCCAAGGCCGCCGGGCTGACACCGGTCGCCATGGGCACGAAGGAGCTCTGGCCGGCTGCCGGCTGGTTCGATCAGATGAATCTTCGCATCAACGGTCTCGACAAGCACATGGCGTTGATGGACGGGCAGATGAGCTATCTCGATCCCGCCCTGACGCCGGTCTTCGATCAGTGGGAAGCCATGATCAAGAAAGAGGTCTTCACGCAGAACCACACGTCTTTCGGCTGGCAGGAAGCCGCAGCCTTGCTCGCGCAGAAAAAGGCCGGGATGATGAACCTCGGTGCCTTCCTGCGCTCCGCCTTCACGGACGCGGATCTGCCGCAATTGACCTTTGCTCCTTTTGCCACCCTCGATGCCAAGGTCCCCCGGTTCGAGGAATTCTCGCTGAACTCGGTCCATATTCCGACGAACGGCAAGAACAAGCAGGGTGCGCGCGAATTTCTGGCCTATTTCTACAAGCCGGAAAATCTCGCAGCCTATCTGGAGCCTGGTGGTAACGTGCCGCCACGCAGCGACCTGCCGCCAAGCAAGGATCCACTGGTCAACGCCGCGGTTGAGTCCTTGAAACAGGTCAAGGGAACCTCACAATATTACGACCGCGACAGCGACCCGGATATGGCGCAGGCAGGTCTGGTGGGCTTCCAGGAGTTCATGGCCAAACCCGACCGCCGTCAGGCGATCCTGCAGCGCCTCGAAGGTACCCGCAAGCGTATCTACAAGATCTAGTTCTCCTCCCGGCGACCAGGAGCGGAACCGCGGTTCCGCTCCTTCTATCCTCCATGAGGTTCTGGACAATGTTGATGTTATGGCGCCGCCAGCGTTGGTGGCTCACCCCGACTATGCTTATCGCTCCGGCCATGATCCTGTTCTTCACGGTCATCCTGCTGTCGGCCGTCCGCAGCCTCTGGATCAGTCTCCACGACTGGGATGGAATGGGTCCGATGACGTGGATCGGTTTCGGCAATTATGTCGAACTCTACAACGATCCGCAGTTCTACACCTCCTTGAAGAACAATCTGATCTGGCTGGTGATGTTCATGGCCGCGCCGCCGCTCGGGCTGGCGATCGCGCTGCTCGTCAACCAGAAGATCCGCGGCATGCGTTTTTTGAAGTCGCTCTTCTTCATTCCGCTCGTGCTCGCCTCCGTCACTGTCGGCGTGGTCTTTACCTGGGTCTACACACCGGAGTTCGGGCTTCTTGCGCTGATCTTCAGGGCATTTGGGGCAACCGCGCCTGCCGTGCTTTCGGACGAACATTTCGTCACCTTCGCGATCGTCATCGCAGCCCTCTGGCCGCAGATCACCTTCTGCATGGTGCTCTATCTCGCCGGCCTCAACAACTTAAGCGAGGAGCTTATCGGCGCCGGGCGTGTCGATGGCGCGAAGGGATGGAACATGCTCTGGCACATTGTTCTTCCGCAACTGACGCAGGTCACATTCATCGCGATCGCGGTCACCGTCGTCGGCGCTCTTCGATCCTTCGACATGGTGTCGGTGATGACGCGAGGCGGACCTTTCGGCTCCTCGTCAGTGCTCGCCTACCAGATGTTCGAGCAGTCCATCTTCTCCTACCGCTTCGGATATGGCGCGGCGATCGCATCGGTCCTGTTCGTGATCATGGCGGTATTCATCGTCTGGTATCTGTCGCGGATCGTCCGCACCGAAGAAAGGGGCAGCTGATGTATCCTCGTCCAATTCCCGAGACGGCCGTCTGGCATCGCCGCTTCTATTTCCTGGCCGTACTGGCCGTCCTTCTCCTGTGGCTCTGCCCGCTCTTCGCCATCATCCTGACGTCGTTTCGATCGACCGCGGACGTGATGGGCGGCAATCTCTGGGGATGGCCGACCGAGTTCGGCCTCCTCGACAACTACACCGCCGTCTTCACCCAGACGCCGATGGCGCAATATTTCCTGAACAGCCTGACGATCACGATACCCTCGGTGATCGGCGTCCTGGTCCTGAGCACGCTCTCCGGCTTCGTCCTTTCGCGATACCGCTTTCCGGGAAACATACTCATCTTCGCGCTTTTCGTCGGCGGCAACTTCCTTCCTCACCAGATCATGATGATCCCGGTTCGCGACCTGATGGTACGGCTCGACTTGATCGATACGACGACGGCGCTGATCATCTTCCATGTTGCGTTCCAGACCGGCTTTGCGACGCTCTTCATGCGCAACTTCATCGCCGCACTGCCCGATGAACTGTTTCAGGCGGCAAGAGCCGAGGGAGCCTCGCCTTTCCAGACGCTCATCCATGTTGCGGTTCCTCTCGTCCGGCCGGCGCTGGCAGCACTCGCCATCCTCCTCTTCACCTTCATCTGGAACGATTATTTCTGGGCGGTCGTGCTGACGGTGAGCGATTCCGTCAAACCGGTGACCGCCGGCCTTGCCAACCTGCGCGGCGAATGGGTCTCGGCCTGGAACCTCATTTCGGCCGGAACGATCGTCGTCGCCGTCCCGCCCGTGGTGACGTTCTTCTTGATGCAGCGACACTTCATCGCCGGCCTGACGATGGGAGCGGTCAAAGGATGAACGCACTCAGGAATCCGGAAATCAGATCTTCAAAAGCAGAGAGCCAGGAAGCATGACCAGCCTCGAACTGCGACAGATAAACAAGAACTATGGTGCCTACCACGCATTGCGAGGGATCGATCTCTCGGTGGAAGAGGGCGAGTTCATCGTCATGGTCGGTCCGTCCGGCTGTGGCAAGTCGACCCTGCTCAAGACGATCGCGGGTCTTGAAGGCATCACCTCGGGTCAGATCCTCATCAACGGGCGCGACGTCAGCCGCGAGGAGCCGGGTGACCGTGGCATCGCGATGGTTTTCCAGTCCTATGCCCTTTATCCACATATGACAGTCGCCGAAAACATGGGCTTCGGCCTTCGCATGGCGAAAAGACCGAAGGCGGAGATCGCTGCGGCGGTTGCGCGCGCGGCCAAGATCCTTCGGATTACCGATCAGCTCGAGAAGCGGCCGAAGCAATTGTCGGGCGGACAGCGCCAGCGCGTCGCGATCGGTCGTGCAATCACCCGTTCGCCGGATGTCTTCCTGTTCGACGAACCGCTGTCGAACCTCGATGCGGCGCTGCGCACGCAGATGCGGGTCGAACTGTCCAGCCTGCATTCTGAACTCGGCGCGACCATGGTCTACGTGACCCACGACCAGGTCGAAGCCATGACCATGGCAAGCCGCATCGTAGTCTTGAACCATGGCGTGATCGAGCAGGTCGGATCGCCGCTCGAACTCTATCGCAATCCCGACAATCTGTTCGTGGCGGGATTCCTTGGCGCTCCGAGAATGAACTTCCTGTCCGTCACGGTGGACGAGGTCTCTGGCCGGCAGGTCAGGGTTTCCGCCCCGGGGCTGGCGCCTACGACGGTCGAACTCTCAGACCCTGCTGCGCTCCATAAGGGTACGAGCCTGACGCTCGGCGTGCGGCCGGAAAACATTTCTGTGGTCACGGATGGAGCAGAGAATGGCGCGGTGTCCGGCATCGTTCGCCTGGTCGAGCATCTCGGCCGTGAAACGATCCTCTATGTCGACGCCGGCGACCTGAGCACCGTCGCATCGGAGAGCGGAACCGGAAACATCACCGTTCAGCTCAGTTATGTCGCGCCGTTCAAGGCCGACCAGCCGGTGACGCTGAAACTCGACGCTGCCGAACTCTATCTCTTCGCGCCTGACGGTCGCACGATCAGCGCCCGCAAGGCAATCATCGACAAATAAGTATCAGGATAGACGCCCGTGTCTGAAAACAAGTCAGCAAAAATCTCCGCCTGGAATCCGGTCAAGACCAACCGCTTTCTCGTTGGCGCTCCGCACTATCCCGAACATGTCGACGAGAGCTATTGGGAGCGCGACGCCGAGCGCATGGCTAAAGCCGGCTTCAATATCGTCAGGATGGCGGAATTTGCCTGGCATATTCTCGAACCTGAACTCGGACGTTTCGATTTCGATCTGTTCGACAGGGCAATCGCCGTCCTCGCAAAGCATGGCATCGATACGATCATGTGCACGCCGACGGCCACACCGCCGCGCTGGCTGACCGTCGCGCATCCCGAGATCCTGCGGGTGGATGGCAAGGGCCGGCCGATGAGCCACGGGTCGCGCCAGCACTGCGACACTGCAAGTCCGGTGTTTCGCGAGCACAGCCGGCGCATCACGAAAGCGATGGCCGAGCACTATCGTGACAATACACGTGTCGTCGGCTGGCAGACCGACAACGAACTCAACACCAGCATGCCGGAAAGCTTTTCAAAGGCGACGCTCAGCGAGTTTCAGGTCTTTCTCGCCCGGAAGTACGGCGAGATTAACAAGCTCAATCACGCCTGGGGAGGGGATTTCTGGGCGACCGCTTACCAGAGCTTCGACCAGGTGGTGCTGCCGATCGATTTCGGGCCGACGTTCCCGAGCCCCGGCCATATGCAGGACTACCATCGCTTCCTGGCCTTCGCGACGGCGCGTTTCCAGCATGATCAGGTCGAAATCCTGCGTGCCGTCAAACCGTCCTGGTTCGTCTTCCACAATCTGGGCGGCCTGCGGGATATCGACTTCCGTGGACAGTTCACGACCGATCTCGATTTCGTCGGCTACGACATCTATCCGATGCTCTACGACGAGTTTCAGCGTATCGGCAATCACGCCAAAGTGCAGGCGCTCCATCTCGACATCTGCCGGGGCTTTTCCGGCAACTACATTGTCCCTGAACAGCAATCCAGTTTCGGCAGCCAGCCGGGATTTTGCACCTTGACGCCGGAGCCCGGAGAAATGCGCCGCATGGCGATGTCCTCCGTTGCGCGCGGCGCCGACGGGCTGATGTTCTTCCGTTGGCGGCCTGCCCATTTCGGCGCCGAGATCTACTGGATGGGGATTATCGATCACGACGACGTCCCGCGCCATCGCTATGACGAGGCGAAGCACTTCGCCACCGACATGACGGCACTACAGGATAGGATCCTCGGGACCTATGTGCGCATGGACGTCGGTATTGCCGGATCGGATTTCGACAATCAGGAGGCTCACAAGACCTATCCGATCGGTCTGCCGAGCCCTCAGGACGATGCCGTCCTGCTGCATCAGTATTGCTACGATCGCGGCATTGCCTGCGGGTTCATTCATCCCGAAGATGATCTCTCGAAGCTGAAACTTCTCTACGTGCCGCACTGGGTCATGTGGAAGGACGAATGGACGGAGCGACTGAAGTCGTTCGCCGAAGAGGGCGGCACGGTGGTGTTCGGTGCCCGGACGGGAACCCGCGACGAGAACAATCACGTGATCAGGCAGACGGCGCCCGGAACGTCGCTTTCGGAGCTGACGGGTGTGCGGGTGGAAGATTTCGGCCGGCTTGCAGCCCCTGGCGCCAAGGGCCTGTTCGAGGTGATGGAGCGATCCGGCGGCCTTGTGGTGCCGCCGAGCAGGCCGGCGGAATCCCATCGCCGCGAGCGCCGCTTCAAGATCGGCAATCGTGAACTGACGGCGGGGTATTTCTACGAGAACCTGAGCGTCGATGATGATGTCGAGGCGATCGCTACTTGGTCCAACCGCTATGCCGACGGAAGGCCGATGGCGACATCCAGGACGGTCGGTAAGGGCCGGGTCGTCTATCTCGGTACCTATCTGACGCAGGATCTGACGGAGGCGTTGTCGGAACGCCTGTTCGGGGATGCCGGGATCGAGCCGCTGATCGCCGACTTGCCCGAGGGGGTCGAGGTGACGATGCGCATGAACGAGGATCGTCGTCTTCTCTTCATCCAGAACTACACGGAGAGGCCTGCCAGGATCTCTCATGTTCCGGCAGGCGTCGATCTTCTTGACGCCGGCAAGCCGGTGGATGGTGCCCTCGCGCTCGACGGCTACGGCTGCGCCGTGGTGCAGCTCTCCTGAAACACATACCGGCCGGAAACGCCGCCGGCCCGACAGGCTAGGAAAACGATATGACCGATACGGACAGAATTCGCTGGGGCATCCTTGGCCCGGGCCGGATCGCGGGCGACTTCTTTGCGGGCGTTGCTCAATCGAGAACGGGCCGCGTGGAGGCGATCGCCACCCGCGACCCGGATCGGCCGGGGCTGGCCGAGCGCTTTCCAGGTGTGCGAATCCTTTGCGGCTACGATGCTCTCCTGGCAGATAAGGACATCGACGCCGTCTACATCTCGACGCCGCACCCGACCCACGCGCAATGGGCGATCAAGGCGGCGAAGGCCGGAAAGCATGTGTTGTGCGAGAAGCCGGTCGGCCTTTCGGCAGCCGAGGCCGAAGCCATGCAGGCCACGGCACGTGCAGCCGGGACCTTCCTCGGCGAAGCCTACATGTACCGATTGCATCCTCTGACACTGAGACTGATCGAGGTTCTGAAGGAAAAGGCGATCGGCGATGTGCGCATGGTCAAGTCGAGCTTCGGTTTTGCGAAACCGTTCGAAGAAGATCACAGGCTGTTTGCAAACGATCTCGCCGGCGGCGGCATCCTCGACGTCGGTGGATATCCGGTTTCGATGGTGCGCCTGATCGCCGGCATCGGCCAGCCGAACGGCCTCATCGAGCCTGACCAGGTGTTCGGCGTCGGACATCTCGGTTCGACGGGCGTCGACGAATGGAGCGCTGCCATCCTGCGCTTCCCGAATGGCATCGTCGCCGAAGTGGCCTGCTCGGTGTCACTTGCGCAGGACAACGTCCTTCGCATCTTCGGCACGGCCGGTTCGATCGAGATCGATCATTTCTGGTTCGCCGCGGGCAAGCAGGGCGGCACCGCCGTCATCAGGCTGTTTAACGCCGCCGGAAAGCGGAAAGACATCACCGTCGAAGAGCCCCGTCATGTCTACAGCTTCGAGGTCGACGCGGCAGGAGAGGCGATCAAGGCTGGGCGGGGCGAATTTGCCTACCCCGGCATGACGGCCCTCGACACACTTGGCAATCTCAAGGTGATGGACAAGTGGCGCGCCGGCATCGGGCTGGAATACGCCCTTGAGACACCCGCCGTTCGGACGAGGACGCTGACCGGCGAGATCCTCCGGCGCCAGGATGTGATCGTACCGCGCGGCCACATTCCCGGCATCGAGAAGGAAAGCTCGATGCTGGCGCTCGGCATGATGCTCTTTTCAACCTTCCCGGCCGCCGCGATCGTCTTAGACGAGTTCTTCGAAGCCGGAGGCAATCTCATCGACTCCGCCTTCCAGTATGGGGGAGGGACACAGGACCGGCTCATCGGCGAATGGGTCCGCAGCCGTGGCGTCAGGAGCAATGTGGTGATCATAGAGAAGGGTGCGCATTCGCCGCTCTGTTATCCTGACGTCATCGCCAAGCAACTGACTGCAAGCCTCGAGCGGATGCAGACCGACTATGTCGACGTCTACTTCATGCATCGCGACAATCCCGACATACCAGTTGGCGAATTCGTCGACGCCATGGATGCGGAAGTCAGGGCCGGTCGCATCCGTGGGCCGATCGGCGGATCGAACTGGACGCGCGAACGGATGGATCTGGCGATCGACTATGCCGAACGCACTGGCAAGACGAGACTCAGCGTCCTTTCCAACAACTTCTCACTCGCCGAGATGGTCGATCCGGTCTGGCCAGGATGCATCGCCTCGTCGGACGCTGCCTGGAAAAACTGGCTGAAGGAACGGCAGGTGGTCAACTTTGCCTGGTCCAGTCAGGCGCGCGGCTTCTTCACCGATAGGGCGGGGCGGGAGAAACTGTCGGATCGCGATCTGGTCCGTGCCTGGTATTCCGAACTGAATTTTGAGCGAAAAGCGCGGGCGGAGGAGCTTGGTCGTCGCCTCGGCAAGGATCCGATCCAGATCGCGCTCGCCTATGTCCTGCACCAGCCTTGGCCGGTCGTTCCCCTGATCGGTCCGGCGAGCCTTGCGGAGCTTCGCCATAGTCTGGCGGCCTCCGCCATCAGGCTTTCGCCCGGAGAGGTGCGGTGGCTCGAGAATGGCGAACTGGCTTGATCGAAAATAGATCTGGAAGCCTTGCATGATGCCAGACACGTTGATCGTCTGAGGCGGCTGGTCTGGGCACGCGCCGTAACAATGTGCTGCTCTCGTCAGGGAGCTTCGGGAAGGAGAGAACTTCTGGCTGTTCGGAAGGAAGCCAGTTGACAAGTACGCTTTTCAATGAGAACAAAAAGCGAACCAATGGGAAGATGAGCATTCATGATCCGTTTCGCGCCGAAGATGCAGCAGGACGCTGCCCCAGCAATCAAAATTGCAAAGTCGAACGCCAACATACGATCCGACATCGAGCTATCGGACATTTCCACCGCAGCCGTTGAGAACGAACCCGACAAGATGAAAGGGCAGGCTGCCACGACGATGTCAGGACCTGCGGGACCTGCCGCAAAACTCCTTGAATTGTCAGGGGAGCTCCCTCCGAAAGGCAGGAAGACGGGTTCCAGGAAGCGCAAAGAGGTAACAGGCCCCAAGCAGCTCGAAATCAGCAGTCAGGGTCACAATCAAAGCGCTGGCGATTTGGTGCTCGACCTCTGACGATGGGCTTCCAGTACCGGTGCCGAAGGCTTCGGCGTTTATGATCCTTCCTGGATTTTCAGGGCTTACGCCGCTTTCGCGGCAGGCCCCGCACTCAATTCCATTTGGCAAAGCTCGTCGATAGTCTGGCGCCGACGGATAAGCCGGGAGTTTACCCCGTCCAGGAGATATTCGGCAGCGTGAAGCCGGCTGTTGTAGTTCGACGACATGGAGGCGCCGTAGGCGCCAGCTCCATGGAAAACGAGCAGATCGCCGACCTGAGCAGGAGGGAGCGACCGCGTCTCCACCACACCATCTGGCCCTTGCGTGAACACGTCTCCCGATTCGCAGAGCGGGCCTGCTACGACAGTGGGACGTAGCTCGGATGGGCTGAGGCTTCGGCCATCGTGCGGGAGAACCGAGATTTCGTGATAGCTGCCATAGAGGGCGGGGCGCATCAGGTCATTGAAACCTGCGTCGACGAGGGTGAAGTGATTTCGGCCAACCTGTTTGGTGGCGCGGACCTCGGCCAGCAACAGACCGGCTTCTGCCACGAGGAAGCGTCCCGGCTCGATCTCCAGGCGTACGGCATGGCCGAGCTTGCTTTCTGCCTGCTTGCGCACGCTATCCCACAAGCTGAAATAATGCGCGGTATCGATCGCCTTGTCCCCGTGACGATAGGGAGCCGATAGGCCGCCACCGGCGGAGATCGCCTCGAAATCGTGATCCAGATCGATTAGCAAGCCGGTCATCGCATGGCAGACCCGCTCGAGATGGCGGTAGTCGACGCCGGAGCCGATATGCAGATGAAGCCCGACGAGATGCAGCCGATATCGCCGAACCAGTTCGACGGCTTGGGTAAGCTCTGCATGCCAGATGCCGTGCTTGCTGTTTTCGCCTCCCGTATTCGTTTTGTTGCTGTGACCGTGGCCGAAGCCTGGGTTCACGCGAAGCCAGACACGGTGACCTGGCGACAGTTCCCCCAGCTGGTGCAGCATGTCGATGGAGCCGATATTCACCTCGACCTTGTCGTTGACGACGCGGCGCAAAGTCGGGCGGTCGAAAATATCGGCGGTGTAGACGATGCCTGCGGCGCCAGCAGCGGTCGCGCTGGTGGAAAATCCGGCCCGCTGCGCGCGATCGATTTCGCCGAGGGAGACAGAATCCACATGCACCCCCGCCTCACGCATGAGGGAGAGGATGTGCATGTTGGAACACGCCTTCTGTGCATAGCGGATCACATCGAATCCGCCGAGCTGCCTTATCCGATTGCGGATCGTCGGAGCGTCGTACACCCATAAGGGCGTCCCATGCTCATGAGCGAGAGGGATGAGATGATCGGCAGAGATGAAGGTCATGACACTGGTTGTCCAAAGATGGCGGGCCGCGCACGCAGCCAATGCGGTTTTCACTTGCTGGGTTGACCACAAAAACGGGCATATGAAAAATATCAGTTTTTGGAAATCCTATTCAATTCTGATATGAGGTCGGCATGGCCGTCACCCTTCGGCATATCGAGGTTTTCAGGGCTATCATGACGACCGGCAGCGTCACCGGTGCGGCCGGCATGTTGGCCACCTCCCAACCCACGATCAGCCGGGAGCTGGCGCGGTTCGAGTATCTTATCCAGATCAAGCTTTTCGAGCGTGTGCGCGGCCGACTTCGCCCGACGGCGCACGCTCTGCAATTGTTCGAGGAAGTGCAGCGCGCCTATTTCGGGTTGGACCGGATCATCAGCACGGCGACGTCGCTGCGCCAGTTCGAACAAGGGCAGCTCTCCATCCTATGCCTGCCGGTTTTCTCTCAATCGCTCTTGCCGCAGACCTGCCGGCATTTTGTCGAGCGGTTCCCGAACGTGGGCATCAGTATCGTTCCGCAGGAGTCGCCGCTGCTGGAGGAATGGTTGTCGGCACAACGCTACGACTTCGGCCTGACGGAGGTCGGCCATCCACCTCAAGGTACGGCGGTAAGCCCGCTCATGACGCTCGACGAGATCTGCGTGCTGCCGGACGCTCACCCGCTTCTTGAAAAGGCTGTTCTCTCACCGGACGATTTCGAAGGACAATCCTTTGTCAGCCTGTCGGGGACGGATAGTTACCGACAACAGATCGATCGGATTTTTCGAAACGCCGGCATCATGCGGCACATGGTCATCGAGACCCATAGCGCGGTATCCGTCTGCTCCATGGTGCGGGAGGGAATTGGCCTGGCCATCGTCAACCCTCTGACGGCCCTGGATTATGCCGGCAACGGCATTCATCTTCGCCGGTTGTCGTTCTCGATCTCGTTTTCCGTCAACATCGTGAGGCCGATCCATCGGCCGCCGTCGCAACTGGTCGAGGTTTTCGGAGCCGAATTGGCCCGGCAAGCCAGACAGATCGAAGCCCGGCTTGCCACCCTCGCTGATCCTTGATGACTTCGCGGTGGCAGACGAAATCAGGGTTTGTTGTCTATGTTCTGTCGGACGCAATTAGTTCAGCACCGGTTCGCCTGCGGTGATGCGTTGCTCGCCTTCGTCAAACAGGTGGACGGCATCGTGGAGCGGAGCGATCCGCAGTATATCGCCGGGGGCTGCTCTGATCCGCTCCCGGAAGACGCAGCTGATCGTCTGCGTGCCGAGACGGGCAATCACCAATGTCTCGGACCCTGTGGGCTCGACGACGGCGGTTGTTACCTCGATGCCGTTGGGGTCGAGTGCGATGTGCTCGGGGCGAATGCCGTAGGTGACGGCGCCGGATGGGCGTCGCTCGCTCGGCAGGACGAGCCCGTCTTCGGTCCGGAAACCATCGTTCGTCATGCTCCCCCTAATGAAGTTCATGGCGGGAGAGCCGATGAAACCGGCGACGAAGAGGTTGTTCGGCCGGTCGTAGAGTTCGAGCGGCGAGCCCGACTGCTCGATCACCCCGTCCTTCATCACGACGATCTTGTCCGCCATCGTCATCGCCTCGATCTGATCGTGTGTCACATAGATCGTCGTCGTTTTCAGCCGCTGATGCAGCTCCTTGATCTCGGATCGCATCTGGACGCGGAGCTTGGCATCGAGGTTCGACAGAGGTTCGTCGAAAAGGAAGACGGCAGGGTCTCGAACGATCGCGCGGCCCATGGCAACACGCTGGCGCTGGCCGCCCGATAACTGCTTCGGAAACCGTTCGAGAAGCGCTTCCAGGCCGAGGATCTTTGCGGCATTGCCGACACGCTGATCGATTTCCGTCTTTGGCATGCGCTTCAGCCGCAACGAGAAGCCCATATTCTTGGCGACCGTCATATGTGGATAAAGGGCATAGTTCTGGAACACCATTGCGATATCGCGATCCTTTGGCGCCAGCTCGTTGACAATATGTTTGCCGATCTGGATCTCGCCCGAACTGATGTCTTCCAAACCAGCGATCATTCTGAGCAGGGTGGATTTGCCGCAGCCCGAGGGGCCGACGAGAACGACGAACTCGCCGTCGCGGATATCGACCGACACGCCTTTGATGGCTTTGAACGCACCATAATCCTTGCGCGCATTGTTCACTCTAACATGGGCCATTTTTCCCCTCCCAGGTCGCTATCAAAGCTTGTCCAAGACGTTTCTGAGGTAGGCAAGGCCGAGGCGTTCGCCCTCTTTTCGTGCATCGAGATCCTTGCCCGGCCATCCGTAGGCGGCGTCCTCGTGCTCGATCGACAGGCTGCCGTCGAAGCCGTTGGTGCGAGCCTGGCGCAGGAAGCGTGGCCAGTCGAGCAGGCCTTTGCCCGGCAGTTTGTACTGCCACCAGCCTTTGCCGTGATAGCCGACTGCCTGCTGTGCGGCCGTATCGATTGCAGTATCCTTGGCGTGGAGGATGGCGATGCGATCCTTGACCGCGTCCATTGCGGCATAGGGGTCGACGCCGATGCGGATGAGGTGTGAAGGATCGAACTCGAGACCGAAGCGTCGGTCGGGTATCCGTTGGAAGAGCTCCTGCCAGCCCTTCGGCGTGGTTCCGATGAAGTTGTCCTTGGGGCCTGGCCAGTTTTCGATCGCGAAGACAAGACCGCTTGACGTCGTCCTGGCGATCAGCCGGTTGGCGAATTCGGCAAAATCATCGTAGTTGGCTTCGTCGTCGACATCCTCGTCGCGTCCGGGAAAGATCACGAAGATCGGCACGCCTGCTTCGCCGATCGCCTGGGCAAATTCCTCCGTACGGGCGCGAAGCTCGCCGCGCTTGCCGGTGTTCGCATCGAGTTGGTTGCCGAAATAGGTGATCGAGGAGACGAAGAGATTATGGTCGCGAGCAAGTGCCACGGCGGCCCGCACCCTCTCCGGCGTCTTGATATGGCCGCCGACATCGATTTCGATCGCATCGAAACCGGCAGAAGCTGCGAAATCCACCACTTCCTCAAGCGGCCGGTCGTTGAATGTCGACGTGTAAAAACCAATCCTCATCAAAATCCTCCGAGCGGCCTTGCCGGCTGTTTCAATTGTTCAGGCGATCCATGAATTTGAGGGGCGAACGGGTGCGTTGCACTGCGTCGGCAGATGCCAGCATCAGGGCTGCCCCCATCGGCATCGCTGCCGCACCGAGCGCCGAAGCATCCTCGCCGATCGAGGCACGATGCAGTGAGGGCAACGTGGTGTCTCCGGCCGTCAGATGTTCGTGAACGTAACGCAGCAACTCGTCGATCATGCGGATCGGCAGTCGGCCGCCGATGATGATGGCGTCGGGATCGACGATCATGCCGATATGCTTGACCGCAACTGCAAGATGCGCGCTCATTTCCTTCAGCCACGTCGACACCAGAGCTTTGCCGCGTGCATCAAGTGCCAGGAGGTCGTGAGGCAGGCTTGCATGGACGCCGTGCTCGCCAAGAAACTTGTAGAGGAAAAACATCGTCACCATCTCGCCGAGAAGATCGACTTTCGGCGCTTCCTTGTCCCGATCATCGGCAATCGGCAGCCAGCCGATTTCGCCGCTCAGCGCCATGGCGCCACGATGGCCGTTGCCATCGAGCACAAGGCCTCCGCCCAGGCAGGCATTGATGGCGATATAAAAGAAGCTGCGGCTTTCCGCCCCGAGGCCGTAGTCGAGCTCTGCAAGCGCTGCGGCATTAGTCTCATTTTCGATGAAAACCGGATGCTGCGTCAGGCTTTCGAGTGCTGCGCGCACGTCGAATTCCATCCATTCCGAATAGTCGTCGGGCATGCCAAGGAAGGGGATCTCTCCGAGCCAGTCCGGCATGGCAAGACCGATGCCGGCCAGATGCGCGTCGTCGATCAGGCGGCTTCGCTGGAAATGCGATATCGCGTCAGCCGTTAGCTGCATGAATTCGGCCGGGCGCACATAGCGTTTTTCGTGGTGCACGCGGGCGCGTACGTTGCCGACGGCATCGACGGCGACAATCGTCAGGTGATCGCGATCGATGTTTATGCCGATCGCGAAGAAGGCGTCGGGATTGATCTCGAGCTCGATTGCCGGTTGGCCCCGTAGTCCATGCCGACGGCGGGCTTCGATGATCAGGCCCTCGTCGAGCAGGCGATCAACGATCCGGGCGATCGCCGGTTTCGTAAAACCGGTCTGTCGGGCGATCTCGGCGCGCGAAATTGGTGCCTGCCGATGGATGCAACGCAGCACGACGGCTCTGTTGTGCTCGCCCGCGTCCTCGACATTGGCCCCCGTCAGGTCGGGAGACAGCCTGGCGCCGGTCGTTTGGTTCATGGGTCGAAATCCTCTGTCAGCCACGGATACGCAAACCGGTCTTACCCCTTCACCGCGCCGCTGGTCATGGCGCCGAGGATCAGCCGCTGGAGCGACAGGAACGCCACGATCGCCGGCACGACGGAGATCAGGCAGGCGGCCGCGAGCAGCTGGATGGACGAGTCGGTCTGCATGCCACGGAAGTTAAAGATCCCGACGCCGATCGGCATCAGATTGTTTTGCGTGAGCAGAAGAAAAGGCACGAGGAATTGCGACCACCCCGCAATTACGGTGATGATGAAGACGGAAGCGATGCCAGGCGCCGAAAGTGGCAAGACGATCCGACAAAACACCGAAAACCGGTTGCATCCGTCGATCATTGCCGCCTCGTCGAGACTGCGCGGAATGCTGTCTACTGTGCTTTTCAACAGCCACGTCGCGAGCGGTACGCCGAGAGCGATGTAGACCATCGTGACCGCAAAATGCGTGTCGAGCAGGCCGAGACGGTTCATATAGCGGTAGAGCGGCACCATGATGACCAACGGTGAGATCATCTGGAACAGAAGAAGCCCCATCATCGACAGGCCCTTGCCCCTGAATTGGAAGCGGGAAAATGCGTAAGCTGCGGGCAAGGCGACGATCAGGACGCCGAAACCGCTGAAGGCTGCGAGCTTCAAGCCGTTCCACAGATAGATCGGGAAGTAGCTGTTGTTGAGGACGGTAACGAAATTGTCGATGGTCGGATTGTGCGGGATGTAGCGCGCTACGCCGCGATAGATTTCGCGTCTGTCACGCAAGGCCATCGACAGGAGATAGGAGAGGGGACCGGCGAAGAAGACGAACATCGCCAGCATGAAGAGGTAGCTCAGGAAGTCGCCGAAGCGTGTGCCGGTGCGCCTGCTCATTGCTCTTCCTCCTTCGGCAGGAACGATGCGTAAACAAAGGCAAGTCCGAGGCTGATTATCAGCATCAGTACGGAGAGCACACTCCCGCCGGAAAGGTCGTAATTGCGGAAGACAATATTGAACACATAGAGCGAGATGACCTCGGTGGCGCGCCCGGGTCCGCCGCCCGTCAGCGTGATGATCGCGTCGAAGGTGTTGAGCGTCATGATGGTTATGAGGATCATGTTGACGAGCATGGCCGCGCGCAACTGGGGAAGGGTGATGAAGAGGAATTGTTGTGAGCCCGTTGCGCCGTCGACATCGGCCGCTTCATAGAGCGAGGGGTCGATCGCTTTGAGGGCGGCGTACATGACGACCATCGAGAAGGCCGTGCCGCGCCAGATATTTGAGATCAGCGCCGACCATGGGGCGATCGCGGGATCGGAAAGCCACGCGACAACAGGCAGGTGCATGAGCCGCAAGATGCTGTTCAGCGCGCCATAGGGGGCTTCGGAAAACAGCATCTGCCAGATGATGCCGCCCGCAATGCCTGGCACGACCCAGGCGATGAGTGCGGTGGTGCGCAGGATGGTCGTGCCGAACAGGCCGCGCTTTTCGCCTCTGATGACGACGACGGCAACGGCAAGACCCAGTATCTGCTGGCCGATGACGCTGCCGCCGACGAAGATCAGGGTTGCCCACATGATGTCGGGCAGCTGTGGCGAAGTCAGCGCGTTCGTAATCGTGCCAAGCGTATAGACCGGATTGTCACCGATCAGCGTTGCGTTGGTGAACGACAGACGGAACACGTCGATGACAGGGTAGAGATAGAAGATGCCGATGACGATGATCACGGGCATGATCCAGGGCAATGGTGCCCCGGCAAAACGGCGCATGAACGATCTGCTGTGAGGCGGGCTGGCAACCTCGATGGCAATGGGGCTCATTGGGCTTCTCTGTCCGGGTTTGACACGACCGGCGACGCCCGTCAGGGGCGTCGCCGCGATCTCAATCGTTAGAGACGCTTGTAAGCCTCCATCGTCGCGTTGAACGCGGCGTCCAGAGCCTCATCCGGCTTCTTGGTCCCGGAGAGCACGTCGCCCATCATGATCTGGATCTGGTTGGAGATTTCCGGATAGATCGGGGCGCCTGGACGGGCCTGACCGTTGACGAGAGCCCCGGCAAAAGTCTTGTTGGCTTCGGTCGCGAAGACATCATATTTGTCGAAGAGCGACTTGCGCGTCGGCAGCTGCTGCTGCAGCGCGTTTGCCGGTCCCATATAGACTTCGCGGGCAAGGTTGGCGCACATCTCCACCTTGTCCTTGTCCTTGCTGAACGAGGCGATCGTCCATCCGCCGGTACCCGTGGAGCGCTGATCGGCGGTCGGGCCGGGGATCGGCGAGAAGGTCCAGTTCTTGAACTCTTCCTCGTCGAGCGTGACCTTCAGCTGGGCATATTGCCAGTTGCCGCCGATGAAGAGCGCGGTGGTTCCGGCCGCCGCGGCGGCGTTCAGGTCGTCATAGTTGCCGATGGTTGTCACGCGCTTCGGCGCTGCACCGGAATCGACGAGGTCCTTGTAGTAGTTCAGGGCTTTGAGGAATTTCTCCTTGTTTTCGCCCTCACCGAAGACCGGCTTGCCGGAATCGTCGACGAGCTTGCCGCCGAGCGCCCAGTAGTTCGCCAGCCAGTCGAAGGTGGACCCCTCGTAGCGGCCGGCGTTGAAGAGGATACCTTCCATGCCCTGCTCGACGGAGGAAAGCCCGGCCTTCTTCAGGTCATCCCAGGTCTGCGGTGCATCGGCAACGATGGATTTGTTGCGGTAGAGCACGCGAAGGTCGGTATCCCACCACCACGCACGGACCGTCTGATCCTTGTCGGTAATGCCGCTGCGGATGAAGGGGAACAGGTCGGCGACCTCTTCCTTGGAGAAGTAAGGCGTGAAGTCGGCGAGCACATGGTTGACCATGAACTGCGAGAGCACGAAGGAATCGACTGCGGCGCAATCCGGAGCATTGCCGGCCTTGGCCTGCTCCAGCATCTTGGCCTGTTCGGTGCCAATGTCGGCCGACATGAACTGCATTTGCAGTTTCCAGTCGGGATGCTTCTTGATGAAATCGACGAAGAGTTTCTGATAGCCGTCGGCAATTGCCGGATCGGCGTTGTTGGGACTGTCGTTCGTGAGCCGGACGACCAGGGTTTTCGGCGCATCGGCAGCGCCGATCCTGTCCTTTGTCGCGAGCTCCTGGGCAAATACCGTAGGCACTGAAAATAACATTGTGCTCAGCGCTAATGCGCTGATGAACGCTCTCTTCATGATGGGTCTCCTCCCCATTTTAAACGGATACAGCCTGGTGGTCGGTTGACCTCTCCTCATTTCCATGCTGCATTAATTAGATTAAGTTACTTTGATTTGATGTCAAGCCGCAGCTTGGGAGGATTAAGATGCCGGCGACATTCAATACCAGTTAGCGGACCGCAGCCGCATTTCCACATCAGAGAACTCCGAGCCGTTGCGGCCGTCCGCGATGGCGCAGGCAAGGTTTTGTCTCGGCTACGTGAGGTGGCTGACCCCGATATCTATGGAGGAGAAGATGCGCTTACTCATTCTCGGCACTGGTGGAATGGCCAACCAGCACGCTGCAAATTTCAAGGCGATCGACGGCGTCAGCGTCGTGGGCGGCGTCGATGTCGTGCCCGAGCGGCTGGCGGCCTTTTGTTCGGAACACGGCATTTCCAACCATTTCAGCACTCTGGAGGAGGCCCTTGCCTGGGGCGAGTTCGATGCCGTTGCCAACGTCACGCCCGACCGCATCCACCACCCGACAACGCTTCAAGCGATTGCGGCGGGCAAGCATGTGTTTTGCGAAAAACCGCTAGCGACCGACGCCATCAAGGCGATGGAAATGACCGATGCCATCGAGAAAGCCGGCAAGGTCGGCATGGTCAACTTCACCTATCGCAATTCGCCCGCCTTGCAGACGGGCCGGCAGATGGTGCTTGCCGGTGAGATCGGCGAGGTCAGGCATGTCGAGGCATCGCATCTGCAGAGCTGGCTTGTCGGGCGCCATTGGGGCGACTGGAAGAGCGAGAGCAAATGGCTGTGGCGCCTCAGCAAGAAGCACGGGTCGAACGGCGCGCTCGGCGATATCGGCATCCATATTGTAGATTTCGCGTCCTACGGTTCGGGTCTCGACGTCGCCCACGTCTTCGCGCGGCTGAAAACCTTCAACAAGGCGCCGGACGACAGGATCGGCGAATATGATCTCGATGCGAATGACAGTTTTACCATGAACGTCGACTTCACGACCGGTGCAATCGGCACCATCCAGGCGACCCGAACCGCTGCTGGTCAGATGGATCAGTTGCGTCTCAGGGTCTATGGCGAGACCGGTTCGATCGAGATGATCTACGATACCGGAAAGTCGACGCTTCGCGCCTGCCTCGGCGAAGATGTTCACACCGCAACATGGCGCGACATTCCCTTCGATCCGGTGGAGACAAATTACCAGCGGTTCGTGCAGGCCGTCCGGTCGGGTAGAACCCAGGAACCTTCGTTCCGTAGAGCGGCGAATATCCAGAAGGTGCTCGACAAGGCGCTAGCTTCGGATATCAGCCACACGGACGAGGCACTTGCCTGATCCGACAAACCGGACGTCAGGCGGAAATCGGAGGCAGCAAGGCGTGGAGGAAAGGCAATAATGCCGCCCCCAGCGCCACGCCGCCGCCGCTGAAGCTTGCCGGCTTCATCGGCGAAATCCACGGTGTCAGGAAGGGCCGTTTGGATGTGTCGCGGCGTTCGACGGAGAGCTGGTGGATCAGTGCCTCGATAACGCTTCGTGGCAGATCGCTGCCAATCATGATGACGCCGGGAGCAATGAAGCCGGCCATCGCTATAATCGGGTCGAGCAGGTGGCTTGCGGCATCGCGGATCCACTGCGTCAACTGAGGGGAGGAGGGTTCCTCACCCGCAATAAGGCGCTCGAATTCGTCATCGCTGACCAGCGCACGCAGGGCAGCGAAGCCGACTACGGTGTTCAGGCGGACATTGTCGGGCCCGGTCAGCATCTCGCCGATACTGCCCGCGCGTCCATGCATGCCTGAATAAGGAATGCCGCGAACGAGGAAGCCGGCCTGTACATCATCGTCGATGATGATCATTGCCAGTCCGCCTTCGGGGGCAGGCGCGCCGATGGTGCGCTCGGCTAGCAGGCTTGCAGTGCACTCGTTCTCCACATGGCTACGGGCAAGCGTCGATGCTGCGTCGAGCTCATCGCTTTCCTCTGCGCTCCAGTCGTTTGCCCCGATCCCCAAGCCGATAATCGGCAGGCCCGCATGTCTGCCGATGATGGCTTGGGTGGCGGAAAGGATTGAAGGGACTCTCGTCGTTGAGGTGAGGGGAAAGTATTCGCGATCATGAACTTGGCCGCTGAGATCGATAAGGACGGCTTCGCCCCGGTTACGGCGAACCCTGACACCGATCGAAAACGCACCATCCGGCCGCAGGGCGAATTCGGTAGCGGTTGCGCTATTGCCGGCGCCATTGCGACGGTGCGACGTCACCAATCCTCCATCACTGAGGCGGCGCAGAATGTTGGTAATTCCTGGCCCGGTGAGGCCGGAATGCTGGCTAAGTTCCATACGGGTCAACGGACCGTGCCGGCGGATCGCCTCCAGAATGACGCGGATATTTCTGTCGGCGATTTCCCCTGATCGCAGACCAATTGTTTTTCCCCGCGAAACGGCCGTTTCTTCTGTCTGATGTCGCCGCGGCCCGGATCGAAGATACCGCATAACCGTCTTCCCTAAGCACCTGAATGCTTCTGTATCACACGCAAAACCCTCGCAACTTATTTTCTTGTGCGCTTGACGTGAAAACAAAGTTACTTAATCTAAGGCTAGCCACGCGCCTCGGTTGGAGGAGACGGGATGCGGTGCTTGCGGCCTGTTTGGCGCGACATGTTTTCTCCCCGCTCGTCAGTTGCCGATATTTCCATAGGACCCGCCATGTCTCTCACCATTGCCCAACGCCTCGATCGTCTGAAGGTGCGTACAGCCGAGCTTGCTCACTGGCGCGACAGGCAAAGCGTCGTGATCGACGGCTGGACCTTTAACGGCGAGCCGATCGCCCATCATCAGGACTGGCCGAACAGCAAGGGAACGGTTCATTTTTCGGCTTCCGCTACAGCGCCGCGCGACTGGCCAATCGATGAGGTTCGCCTGCAGCTCGATCTCGGCGGTGAGAGCTTGATCACGTTGCGCTATCCGGGCGGCCAGACCGAGACGTTCGGACTTGACCCCTATCATCAGGAATTCTCGATCAAAGGCAGGGAGTTCTCGATCACCACTGACAGCGTTGCACGCTTTCCCTTTGGAGAGCCGAACAGGACGCCGAAGCTGAACAAAGCGCGGCTGATCTGGCTGGACGAACCGGTCCACAGACTGCACCTCCTGTTGCGGCAGATCGGCGAAGCAGCCGACGTGCTCGAAAGCCATGAGGTCCTGCCGCATCTGATCGAAGCAGCCGAACAGTCGCTGCGCAGCCTCGACTGGCCTTCGGACACGTCAGCCTATATTTCACGCACATCAGGTGCGATGATGCAGCAAAAGATCTGGGAACTGCCGGAGCTTGAGGCAAACCCGGCGGGCCTTAATGAAGCACAGAGCGCTTCGGCGAGCGCCGCCTATGATGCGCTGATCGCCCGATTGAAAGAGCTTCAGAAGCGTTTTCCGCCGAACGGCGAACTGCTTCTGACCGGTCATGCCCATATCGACCTCGCATGGCTTTGGCCATACGGCGAGACGCGTCGGAAGATGCGCCGTACCTTCAGCACCGCGCTCTCGCTGATGGAGCGGTCGGACGACTTCCGCTTCAATCAATCGACCGCCCATTATTATGCGCAGATGGAGGAGGATGATCCCGAACTTCTCGAGCGGATCAAGACGAAGGTCGCCGAGGGCAAGTGGGAAACTGTCGGCGGCATGTGGGTTGAACCCGACACCAACATGCCGACCGGTGAAAGCCTTGCACGGCAGGTGCTTTATGGGCAGCGCTATTTCGAGAAACACTTCGGCTTGCGCCACACGGTCTGCTGGCTGCCGGACTGCTTCGGCTTTTCGGGTGCCTTGCCGCAGATCCTGCAGCTTGGAGGCATCGACAGCTTCTTCACGATCAAGGTGAACTGGAGCGAGAGCAATCATATTCCGTCCGACCTTTTCTGGTGGAAGGGGCTGGATGGAAGCAAGGTCCTGACCCATACGTTCGACAATCCCATGCAGGGCTATAATGGTTTCGTGCGGCCAGATTGCTTCGTGCCGACCTGGAAGAATTTCCGCGGCAAGACGCAGCACGACACGTCGCTGCTGGCGGTCGGCTACGGGGATGGCGGCGGTGGTGTTACCCCGGAGATGGTGGAACGCGAAGTGCAACTGCGTGACTTTCCGGCAATCCCCAAAGCGCGCTGGGGTACGGTGAAGGGCTTTTACCAAGAGGCCCACCGGACTGCAGCGGAAAAGGAGCTTCCAGTCTGGGATGGCGAGATCTATCTCGAACTGCACCGCGCGACGCTGACGACGCAAAGCGGCGTCAAGCGCAAGCACCGCCAGGCCGAACGGGCGCTGATCACGGCGGAAACGCTCGCTTCGCTCGCCCATCTGCTGGGTGCTGCCAAACCGCAAAGCCTGGAAGCGGATTGGCGCGTCGTCCTCAAGAACGAATTTCACGATATTCTGCCGGGTTCGAGCATCCGCGAAGTCTATATCGATGCCGAACAGGAACTCGACGGCGCCATCGGCAATGCCAAGGCGGAGCAGGCCAAGGCTTTGAAGGCGCTCTCGGCCCAGCTTCCGGCAGGCGGGGTGACGGATGCGGTGGTTGCCGTCAATCCTTCGCTCGCACCGCGGCCACTGACTGCTCGGCTGTCCGATGGAACGGTCGTGTCATCTGCCGATCCCGTCGCACCTCTTTCCGTCGCGGTCTTTGACCGCAAGGCATTGAAGCCCGCCGGTACGCTGAAAGCCGGCGCGCACAGCCTCGAAAACGAGCATTTGTCTGTCGTGATCGGCAAGGACGGCGCCGTTTCGAGCCTTGTTCACAAGGCAACGGGCAGGGAGGCGATCGAGGGTGCCGCAAACCAACTCTGGGTCTATCCGGCCGACAAGCCGCGCAACTGGGATGCCTGGGACGTCGATGCCGACTATGCCGAAAAGGCCGTCCGCCTCGACAAGCCTGAAAGCATCACCCTTGTTGAGCAAGGGGCACATCGTGCGGCGATCCGTGTCGTTTACCGGTACCGGGATTCGACGGTCAGGCAGCTTTACGTGCTGACGGCCAACGCGCGCAGGCTCGATATCGAGACGACGATCGATTGGCATGACCGTCGCACACTGCTGAGGACGCTGAACCCGGTCGCCGTGCGCTCACGCACTGCCACCTTCGAATGCGCTTATGGCATCGTCGAGCGCCAGACGCACACGAACACTTCCTGGGAACAGGCAATGTTCGAGGCTGCCGCTCATCGGTTTGTCGATGTCAGCGAACCGGGCTTTGGTGTCGCTTTGCTCAACGATGCCAAATACGGCCACAGTGCGCGCGGCAATGTCATCGGCATGAGCCTCGTGCGCTCGCCGATCTATCCCGATCCGCTTGCCGACGAAGGCGAGCAGAGCTTCACCTATGCGCTGCTGCCGCATGCAGGCGCCTGGCATGAAGGGGGTGTTCTGGAGGAAGCGATCGATCTCAATCAGCCGCTCGTCACCATCGAGGCGAGCGGTCTTGCGGCGGGCACGCTGTCGCCGCTTGGTGTAGAGGGCACACCGGTCGCCTTTTCGGGGCTGAAACCGGCGGAGGAGGGAGACGGCCTTATCCTGCGGCTCTACGAGCCGGCAGGCAGGCGCGGTCGCCTGAAACTCGCCTTGCCCGCAGGGTGGCAGGCTTCCGGGGCTCTGAACATCCTCGAAGAGCCGATCGAACGTGCCGGACCTGCCGACATCATGCCATTTGAAATCCGGACCTGGCGGCTGAAGCAAGGTTAGCCGCATCCGTATCCGGCATATTATCGCTGTGCATCTCGAACCCGTTGTTGATCGCTTGGAGCTCGATCGCGCGCATAGCGGGACCGGGACGCAAAGCGCCTGTCTCAACGGGAGCTCGGAAACGGCCGTGGCGGCGATGTAATCCTTGGATGAGACGTTTCGGGCAAAGTTTCAACATGTCGCAGTAGCCTGGTCCACGTCGGGCCCTATGTTTCGGCGTGTCCTTCACCAGTTCCCGAGGAAACGATCATGACGGAATCCCCTAAGTCAGTACCGGCGCCTCGCGACCGGCATCTGCGCGACATGGCCAATTGCATCCGGTTTCTCTCGATGGACGCCGTCGAGAAGGCCAAGAGCGGGCATCCCGGCATGCCGATGGGCATGGCCGACATTGCCACCGTGCTCTTTTCCGATTTTCTGCATTTCGATGCAGAAGACCCCTACTGGTTCGATCGGGATCGTTTCCTGATCTCCAACGGGCACGGCTCGATGCTGCTCTACAGCCTGCTTTACCTGACCGGCTACCGGGATATGACGATCGAGGAAATCAAGAACTTCCGGCAGGTCGGCAGTAGGACGGCGGGGCATCCGGAATATCATCATGCCACGGGCATTGAGACGACCACGGGTCCGCTCGGACAGGGCATTGCCAATTCCGTCGGTTTCGCACTTGCCGAGCGCATCATGAACGCCAGGTTCGGTGACGATCTTTCAAACCACCATACCTATGTCTTCCTCGGCGACGGATGCCTCATGGAGGGTATCAGCCAGGAGGCCATATCGCTCGCCGGCCATTTGAAGCTCGGCAAGCTGATTGCGTTCTGGGACAACAATTCGATATCGATCGACGGCGCGACAAGTCTTGCGGAATCCGACGATCAACCGGCGCGGTTCCGTGCGTCGAACTGGCATGTCCAGGAAATCGACGGACACGATACCGACGCCATCCGAAACGCGATCGTCGAAGCGCAGCGGGTCACCGATCGCCCATCGCTGATCGCCTGCAAAACCATCATCGGTTTCGGCTTTCCCACCCGCGCCGGCACGCAGAAGGCCCATAGTGATGCTCCGGGCGAAGAGGAAATTGCCGGCGCCCGCAAGCTTCTCGGCTGGACTGCGCCACCCTTCGAGATCCCATCCGACCTTCTGGAAGCCTGGCGAAAGATCGGCGCGAAGGGACGCAACGCCCGAATGGCCTGGGCTGTTCGGGTCCAGACGGCGAACGACGATGTTCGCCGGAACTTCGAGCGCCGTATGAAAGGGGAGTTGCCTGCCGACTGGACGAAAGCGATAGAGGCAGCAAAACAGGAGCTTCTGTCTGCTGACAAGGACCTTGCCACCAGACAAGCGAGCGGGATTGTTCTCAACCACCTTGCCGAAGCCCTCCCTGAGCTCATCGGCGGATCGGCGGACCTGACACCGTCGAACAATACGCGCGCCAAGTCCATGGTCGACATCGAGCCCGGCAAGTATAATGGATCCTACGTCCACTACGGCGTGCGTGAGCACGGCATGGCTGCGGCCATCAACGGTATCGCCCTTCATGGTGGGCTGATCCCCTATGGCGGCACCTTCCTGACCTTCTCTGATTATGCCCGACCGTCCATCCGGTTGGCGGCGATGATGGAGGTGCGTTCGATCTTCGTGATGACGCATGACTCGATCGGTCTCGGTGAGGACGGCCCAACCCATCAGCCGGTCGAACATCTGACCGCCCTGCGTGCTATCCCGGGTCTTGCCGTGTTCCGCCCGGGTGATCCGATCGAGACGGCCGAATGCTGGCAGGCCATTCTCGACGCCCCGCGGCAGGCAGCCCTGATCGCGCTGTCCCGCCAGCCCATGCCGCTTCTGAGAAAGGAACCGGGCTCTCTCAACCTGTCGGCAAAGGGCGGATACGTTCTACTTGAAGCCGTGGGCGGCGCTCGAGAGCTGACGATCATGTCGACCGGATCGGAATTGCATCTCGCCGTCGAGGCGAGGACGAGGCTCCAGGCGGAAGGCATTCCAACCGCGGTCGTCTCCATGCCGTGCCGCCTGTTGTTCGAGGCGCAGACGTCAGACTATAGGCGTGAGGTTCTTGGAGAAGGAACCGCACGGGTGGCTGTCGAAGCGGCCGTCCAGGATAGCTGGGACAGATATCTCGGGCTCGACGGACGGTTCGTGGGCATGCACAGCTTCGGTGCGTCGGGAAAGATCGACGACGTTTACAAGAAGTTCGGCATCACGACCGACGCAGTTGTGAAAGCCGCCCAAGGGGCACTGGGTCTTCGCCGTCGGTGAGTGGTTGGCGGACGCAGCCGGCTTGTCGTCCCCGACGGCTCGTGGCGCACGCGCCTGAAAATGTCGATTCCCTGGGCTGATCGGCTAGCCCAAACATTATGCGCGAGCAGGCATGTGGTGCGATTTCGCCAAGGACTCGAGGAGCACGATCCGACGGAAGACATGGCGAGAGATGCTTCGACAGCTTCTGGTTAGGGTCGCTCGTCGCTGGCGGTTCGGCATCGACTTCAAGATCGGATCGATGTCGTCTGGAACGACGAAGATCCGATCGCCCATGCGATGACATCATTGATATTGCGCGTTCTCTTATACGGTCGGGCAGCTGATGGGCCGGCCGTGTCGGACGTTGCCTGCCCATCGTGAGCACGCGTGAAAGCGGAGCACCGGGCAGTCAGCACCATTTCTCACACGTTGACACAAAACCTACTAGAAGGTAGATAATTGTGCGCTTCTCTGACGCATCATCCGAAGCACTGGCGCGTCGTTCATTTGCGCCAACCAACTGAGCCTATCCAACACTATCTCATGCCGAAGACGCTCTTCAGGCTACCTACTAGTAGGTAATGATCGTAAACTGGAAGGCCGTTTTAAGCCTTAACCCCAAACAACCGAGATCGACTATGACGACAAATCCTCTCACAGGCGTCGGCTCCTCTCTGGCGGGTAGCACGGCTACCGCCCAGCAGAAGGCGATGGTGAATTATGACGACTTTTTGCAGCTTCTGATCGCGCAACTGAAGAACCAGGATCCGACCGACCCCGTGGATGCCAGCGAACAACTGGCGCAGCTCGTCAGTTTCTCGCAGGTCGAGCAGACGATCCAGACGAATCAGAAGCTGGATGCCCTGCTGGCGGGCTCCAACCTTGCCCAGGCCGGCAGCTATATCGGCAGCTACATCGAAAGCGCAGACGGTACGGTCAAAGGTACGATTGCTTCCGTCAAAATCTACAGCGACGGAATCATAGCCACGACGACGGAGGGCGGGAAGATTCTCGTCCAGCCGGGTGTCAGCCTCTCGCAGCCAAGCGGCAGTAGCGCTGCAGCCATCGAATGATCCTGACTATCATCGACGTTTTTTGCACCCCGAGAAAGAATATGTCGGGCAAGCCCTTGAGGGATTGCCCGATAGATCTGCGAAATTAATCGTTGAACGGTCGCTTCCGGTAAAAACATAGGAGCCTTTCTCATCGGGCGCCTCCTCCTCGAGCAGATAGCCAAGGTCGCGGGAGATCACCAGCCAGCCATGCTTGTTACCGTGATCGATGCGGCTATAGCGGCTCTCTGCCGCCGTTCATCAGCTTTGGAGCACCTTTCGGAATTAGGAAGGAATACGCAGTTGACGATCTTCCTACTAGAAGGTAGATACAGGCGTATGAGCAATCTTTCGAATACCTATGACGAGATCCTGAACAGTGCGGAAAAGCTGATCGTATCAGGTGGCTATAACGGGTTCAGCTACGCCGACATCGCTGCGGTTGTCGGGATCCGCAAGGCCAGCATCCATCATCATTTTCCAAGCAAGGCCGATCTGGCGCGTGCTCTTGTCGCCCGCTACCGCGCAAACGCCGTGACTGGCTTGGCCGAGGTCGAAAGCAAGTTTAGCGATCCGCTTGAGCTGCTGAAGACCTATGCCGGTTTTTGGGCTCAATGCATCGGGGATGCAAGCCGTCCGTTTTGTGTCTGCGCGCTTCTTGCAAGCGAGCTGCCGGCCCTTCCTCCGGAGGTCGCGGTCGAAGTGCGCGCCTATTTCCAACATCTTTCAGGATGGCTGACATCGGTCATCGAGCGTGGTGACCAGCAAGGAGCTCTGGTGATCTCGTGCCCGGCGCGCGTAGAGGCAGAGGCTTTCATGGCCACCGTTCACGGTGCCATGCTGTCGGCCCGAGCCTATGGAACGCCTGCTGTCTTTGAGCTAATTCTTGAGCCAAGTCTTCAGCGGCTGCGGCCGCGGTGATCTAATTCCCGGCGACCGGGCGGCGCGTCGACGGGGAACATGCGTGACAAAACAGCGCCGCAAAAACTACCAACTAGTAGGTAAGGAACCTCAAATGTTGCGCAGACTTCTTCCAGTAATCATGGTCGCCGGCTTGGTTGGCGTTCCAGCAACGCTTGTTTCGCCGGTCTCTGCCCAGGCCGAAGACAAAAAGGCCGAACTCAACATCCGGGGCAGTGTCGTCAACTTCACCGATGCTACCTTGAAGGTGAAGACGCGCGAGGGAGAAACCGTTGACGTCGCTCTTGCCGACGGCTGGCAGGTCGCCAGTGTCGCTAACGCGAAGGTCTCCGACATCCAGCCCGGAGACTATGTGGGCATCGCCTCCCTGCCGAAGGAGCAGGGTGGAGACGGCGCTCTTGAAGTTCTGATCTTTCCGCCTGCACTCAGGGGAGCCGGCGAGGGAAGCTTCGGCTGGGACCTCAAGCCCAACAGCAGCATGACCAATGCTACCGTCGCCGATGCGGTCACGGACGTCGACGGCCGGACCGTTACCGTGTCCTACCACGGCAAGGAAAAGAAGATCTCCATTCCGGACGGTACTCCGGTCGTGACTATCGCCCCAGCAACCAAGGACGACCTGGTCGCAGGAGCAGTCGTGTTTATCCCGGCCGAGAAGGCTTCGAGCGGGACAGTCGCGCATCGCGTTATCGTTGGCAAGAATGGCGTGGTGCCCCCCATGTGAGCCACGTCGCCGCCGGTCAGCTTCCGCCCCATTGGCCGACCGGCGGCATCCAGCTGTTCATCGCAAATACGCAACAATTCAGCCCGACCGGAGGGCCGCATCCATGAGCGACAGTCCCGACAACGACAATATGCAGTATCCCCGGACGCTAATGATCCATCGTCATTCCCTGGTCACGCGGCTGACGCATTGGCTGAACGTGATCTGTCTGAGCGTCCTGCTCTTGAGCGGATTGCAGATTTTCAACGCTCATCCCGAACTGTACTGGGGACACTATGGTGCAGACGGGGATCCATCTGTACTGACGATCGGCTCGAGCGGACAGGGCGACGATACGCGTGGTTTCGTCCGGATCGCTGGTGTCGAGGTGCCGACGACCGGTATCCTGGGCGTCTCGACCTTTGAGGGAGAGCCGACGCCGCGGGCGTTTCCGGCCTGGGCGACCATCCCGTCGTTTCAGGATCTCGCAACCGGCCGCCGCTGGCACTTCTTCTTTGCCTGGCTATTTCTCGTCAACGGCATTTTCTACCTCGGCTTCAGCGTCCTGAGCGGTCATTTTCGACGTGACCTTGCCCCGGGGCGCAGAGACCTTTCCCCGCGTCATCTGTGGCACGAAATCCGTGACCATGCCCGTCTGCGCTTCCCGGAAGGGGAACAAGCGAAGCGCTACAACGCGCTTCAAAAGCTCACCTACCTCGCCGTGATCGTCATTCTGCTGCCGACGATGTTGCTGACCGGCCTGACAATGTCCCCCGGCTTTGATGCCATCGTGCCGACCCTGGTGGACATTTTCGGCGGGCGCCAGTCGGCGCGCACGATCCACTTCATGACCGCAACGCTTCTCGTGCTCTTCGTGTTCGTGCATGTGGCGATGGTCGTACTGTCGGGAACCTGGAACAATATGCGCTCAATGATCACGGGCCGCTATGCCATCAGAGAGAAAGGTCCACATACATGACCAGCAACTTCTTGACCCGCAGGCGTTTTCTGATCGGCAGTACGCTCGGCGTCTCCGCACTCGCGCTCGCCGGCTGCGACATACTGGACCAAAATGCGGCTATGGGCAGTGTTATCCGCTCTGCCGAAAATCTGACGATGAAGGCACAAAGGCTGCTGCAGGGACGCGATGCTCTCGCCCGCGAGTTTGCCGAGACGGACATTTCTCCAACTTTCAGGGTGAACGGCACGAGCGCGCCAGATGGCGAGGACTATACCGAGTTCGCCGAAGGCAATTTCGCGAACTGGCGATTGAAGATCGACGGTCTCGTCGACCGGCCCCAGGAATTCTCCCTGATCGACCTCAAGAGGCTTCCGGCTCGCACTCAGATCACCCGTCACGACTGTGTCGAGGGGTGGAGCGCGATCGGGAAATGGACGGGTGTTCCGCTTGGGGCTGTCTTGAGCTCGGTGGGACTGAGGCCGAACGCGCGATTTGCGGTCTTTCACTGCGCCGACGAGTTGGAGAAGACACTCGACGGAAGTGGCCGCTACTATGAGAGCATCGACCTCATCGACGCGTTCCATCCGCAGACCATCCTTGCCTATCAGATGAACGGGAAGGATCTGACCGTCGGACACGGCGCGCCGCTGCGTCTGCGAGTCGAACGGCAACTCGGCTACAAGCAGGCCAAGTACATCATGCGCATTGAGATCGTCGACAGCTTTGCCAGGCTGTGGGGCGGTAATGGCGGTTTCTGGGAGGACCGCGGCTACGAGTGGTACGCGGGGATCTGAGCGATCCGAATTCAGCCTGGACACAAGGAGAGCTGACAATGAGCATATGGCAAAGACCGCGAGAGGTGCGAACGCGGTAGAACAGATCAAAGGTCGAACTACGGAGTGTTGAAGCCGTCCGGAAGGGCGGCTCTGGATCTTTGCCTTCAGCCACTCAAAGCCAGTTGATCCGCTTGAGGACCATCAGCGTTGCGACGGAAGTGATCGCGACGAAGGCAACAATGATGATGAACGCCCAGGTATCGTTGACACCAGGAATACCGCCGACATTCATGCCGAAAAGACCGGCTACCACGCTCGGCGGCAGTAGCAGGGCGGCGAGTGCGGCGAGTCGGTTGGAGTTGCGGGCAATCCGCTCGCTGATGACCGTGGACAGGTCGTCATGAAGAATGCCGGTCCGGTCGCGGATGGCGTCGAGATATTCGATGAAGCGCATCAGCTTGTCGATGACCTCGCGGAAACGCAGCTTGTCACGCTCCTTCAGCCACGGCGCATCGTCGTGTTCGATACGGTTCAAGGCGTCGCGCTGAGGGGCAAGATAGCGTCGAAGTTGAACGGAGCGGCGACGAAGCTGCTTCAGCCGCTCGCGAACTTCGCTGGCTTCGCCGTGAAAGATCAGCTCGTCCAGCTCGTCGACCTCTTCGTCCATCGTGTCAAGCACAGGCTCTAGGTCGCGGACCAGCTTTTCGCTGACGAGAGCGAGCAGTTCCCCCGTCTGTTTGGGGCCTTTGCCTTTGTCCAGGGCAAGGCGGATATCGCGCAAGGCGGTTATATAATGGCCGCTGTCGCGTAGGGTCACGAGCCTGCGCTCGTCGGCCCATACATGCAGGGGGACGAGATCGATTTCGGCCGGCCCGGCTTTTGCTTCTTCGGGCGGCGCAGCACAGACGCCGCGAAGAATAATCAGCAGCCCGTCGTCTATGTTTTCGACGCGCGGGCGCGATTCCTCCTGCAGCAGGGCGTCGGCAACCAGAGGATCGAATCCGCCTCTCGTTGTGACCCATTCGGCAGCCGCCGGATGGTCACGCTCGAAATGCAGCCAGACGACGCCGTCATCCGGCGTCCATCGGCGCACCGCCTCCATATCTAGGGTGCGACAACCGCCGCTTCCGTCAAGAAGCACGGCGAAACGCAAACCCGGTTCGGCGCCGTAACTTGCAACGCTCGCGACCTGCTCGTGCATGACGAATCTCCTTCCGCCAAGTCAACCTCCCGTAAGCCTACATCAATAGCTTAGCGAGTCGCTGCCATGCGGCAAGACGATCAATGCAGCGGTGCCCTGAGAACAGGGCCGCCGGCATCATGAAATCCCGGGATGATCGGACTTATGCGATCTCTTGGGCGATCAGAGTATCGGGCTCAGACTTGGATTCGAAATGAGGGGGCCGACATGCCACCTTGATAGCCCTTGCCCCAAAACTCGGCCACTTCCGCTGAAGCTCCTACGGTTGCCCTTTTCACGTCGTCGCGTACCGCAAATTCCCGCACTATCCGGCGCGGCGCGTGGGTTGGTAGCCCCTGCTGCCGTCGAGAAGCGTGCGCGTATAGGGATGTTCAACATTTCCGCTGAGCAAAGCGTCTCTCGAGGCGATTTCCACGAACATACCGCCCTGCATGACGGCGACCCGATTACAGAGATGAGCAATCACAGCCATGTCGTGGCTGACCAGAATGTAGGTCAGCTTCTCCCTTTCGCGCAGGTCCTTCAGCAGATTGAGGATCTCGGCCTGGATGGAGACGTCGAGTGCGGATGTCGGCTCGTCGAGGAGAAGCACGCTGGGCTTGAGGATCAATGCGCGGGCGATTGCAACGCGCTGGCGCTGACCACCCGACAGTTGGTGCGGGAAACGATGGTAGAAAGAGGCAGGCAGGCCGACGTCGCGCAGCACGTGTTCCACGCGCTCCCTGCGCCGGTCGACGCCATGGATTTCGAGTGGTTCGAGAAGCGTGCGGCCGATCGTGTGGCGCGGATGAAGCGAGCCGAAGGGATCCTGGAATACCATCTGCTGCTTGGCGAGCTGCGATTTTGAGCGCTTGACAGCGATTGCCTCTCCATCGATCGCGATCGAGCCGCCCCACTCCTTGATCCTGCCGGCCAGCGCACCCAGGACAGTGGATTTGCCGCAGCCGCTTTCACCGACGAGGCCGAACGTCTCGCCTGCAGCAACGTCGAAGGAGACGTCCTTGACCACTTGCTTGGCGGAAGGGCCGTGACCGAAGGAAACGGCGAGGTTTTTGACTGAGATCATCATGTTCATGCCTCCGCCCAGCTTGGGTCGCGCCTGAGGACCTCAAGACGGTCTCGGGGATGATCGAGGCTCGGCAGCGCCTGGAGGAGACCCCGCGTATAGGGATGGGTTGCCTCCTCAAGCTTTGCAGCTTCGAGCTCTTCGACGATACGCCCGGCATACATGATGATCACCCGATCGCAGAAGCTCTTCACCAGGTTGAGGTCATGCGAGATGAAGACCAGGCCGATGTTACGCTCGGTGATCAGATCGTCGAGGATCGACAGGACCTGTTGGCGCACCGTCACGTCGAGAGCCGAGGTCGGCTCGTCGGCGATGATCAGTGACGGCGAGGAAATCAGCATCATCGAGATCATGATACGCTGTCCCATGCCGCCGGAGACTTCGTGCGGATAAAGGTCGAAGACTCGCTCCGGATCGCGAATGTTGACCCGTTCCAGCATGGCGAGTGTGCGTGCCCGTGCCTCACGGCGACCGACACGCTCATGGAGAATGACGGTTTCGGCAATCTGCTCGCCGACCGTCATGACCGGGTTGAGCGAGTATTTCGGGTCCTGCAGGATCATCGAAATGCGCCGCCCGCGGATCGAGCGCATATCGGCCTCGCTGGCGCGCATGAGATCGATATCCTCGAAGCGTATTTCGTCGGCCACCATTTTTGCGGTCGCCGGCTGCAGCCGCATGATGGCGCGTCCGGTGGTGCTCTTTCCCGAGCCGGATTCGCCGATGATGCCGACTTTCTCGCGCCCGACAGTGAAGGAGACGTTCTTCACGGCCGTGACGACGCCCGAAAGGGTCGGGAACTGGACCGACATGTTTTTGACCGAAAGGATCGGCTGGGATTGATCAGGCATTTCGGGGATCCATGATGTCGCGCAGGCCGTCGCCCAGCAGGTTGAAGGCGAGGCTGACCACGAGGATTGCGATGCCGGGGACCGTCGTCAGCCACCAGGCGTCGAGCAGATATTGCCGGCCCGACGCAGCCATGGCGCCCCATTCAGGCATCGGCGGCTGGGCGCCAAGGCCGAGGAAGCCGAGGCCGGCGGCTGTCAGGATGACGCTCGACATGTTGAGCGTTAGTCGAATGATGATCGAAGGGGCGCAGAGCGGCACGATGTGATGCAGCAGGATGCGGCGCATGCCGGCGCCCTGCAGTTCGGCAGCGACGACGAAGTCGGCGGCACGAAATGTCAGCGTCTCGGCTCGCGCCAGTCGGGCGATCGGTGGCCAGACCGTGAGCGCAATGGCGATGACGGCATTTTCGATGCCTGGCCCGAGGGCTGCGGAAAATGCCAATGCCAGAACGAGGCTTGGGAAGGAAAGGAAGATATCGGTGATGCGCATCAGGACGACATCCACCCAACCGCCGAGATAGCCGGCCGCCGCACCGATCACAAAGCCGATCGGCGCAACGATGACCGTTACGAGAATGCTGATATAGAGCGTTGTGCGTGCGCCAAAGACGAGGCGCGAGTAGACGTCGCGGCCGAACTCATCCGTTCCGAACCAGTTTGCGGCAGACGGTGGCTTCAGCGCCATCGTCAAATCCTGGGCAATAGGGTCGTAGTTGGCAAGCAGCGGCGCGAAGGCTGCGATGAGCACCAGTGCAAGCACGACGAGGAACCCCCCAAAGGCCAGCGGATTGGCAAGAAGGTTGAGCCATAGGACGTAGGCCTTGTGGAAACGCGCCTGCCGTGTCGAGGTGAATTCCTCGTTGATCAGCCAATTGTGGAGATCGTTGAAATAACGTGTCGCCATGATGTCACCGGGTACGCGGATCGAGGAAGCGGTAGGCGATATCGGACAGCAGGTTGATGACGATCGAAATGATGCCGATCAGAAGCACGCTGCCGAGGATCGCGTTCATGTCCGCGAAGAAGAGGGCCGAGGTCAGATATTGCCCGAGGCCGGGCCAGGCAAAGACGGTCTCGATGAGAACCGTGCCGTCCAGCAGGCCGCAATAGGCAAGCGCGATGATAGTCAGAAGCTGAACCCGTATGTTACGGAAGGCATGGCGCCAGATGATGGCGCGCTGGCCGAGCCCCTTTGCCTTTGCCGTCAGCACATATTCCTGCCGAAGCTGTTCCAGCATGAAGCTGCGGCTCATGCGGCTGAGATAGGCCATGGCCGCATAACCGAGGATGAGGGCAGGGGCTGCGACATGCAGCAAGGCATCGCGGAAAACCTCCCATTCGCCGGCAATGATCGCATCGACGAGAATGGAGTTGGTTGGCCCTTCGACGAGGCCCTCATTGTAGACGTCAAGCCGGCCACTGCCAGGAATGAGCCCGAACTTGGCGTAGAAGACCAGGATGACGATGGTGCCGAGCCAGAAGATTGGGGTCGAATGCCCGAGCAATCCGACAATCCTTGCAAGATGATCGACCCAGGTACCCTTGCGGACGGCGGAGATGATGCCGAGCGGAATACCGAGGCCGGCGCCGATGATCGTTGCCAGCGTCGCAAGCTCCAGTGTCGCCGGGAACACCCGGGCAAGGTCACTTGCCACGGGGTTCTTGGTCACATGGGACTGGCCGAAATTCAGCTGGGCGACATTGCCGAGATAGGTCGCGAATTGGGCATAGAGCGGCTGGTCCAGCCCCATTTCCTTGTAGACCCGTTCATAGGTCGCCTGGTCGGCCTGATCGCCGATAACAGCAATGACCGGATCAGCCGGGACCATGCGCCCAACGACGAAGGTGATGACCAGCAGGCCAAGAAGCGTCGTCAGGATGACGCTGAAGGATGTCGCCAGCTTTCGCACTGCGTCGAGCGCAGCCGCTCCACCGCCCGATGTGGCCCCGGATGTTTGTGAGATGCTCACGTCATTCTCCCTTGGAGGAGGTCATTCGCCCTTGGAGACCGTGTCCCAGCGCGTCAGCCATGTCGAATGGCCGGTGTAGCCTTTCACTTCCTTGCGAACCGCCTTTGCATCGGTGCGCAGGAAAGAGGTGATCAGCGGCGGGGACGATTCGAGGTAGGCCTTGTTGATCTTCGCATAGAGATCGATACGCTTCTGCTGATCGGTCTCGTGGGCGGCCGCAATTACCATGTCCTGGATGTCCTTCGGCACATCCCAGGCGGTGCGCCAGGCGTTCAGGCCCGTAAGCTTGGCATCGTCGGAATTATTCGCATTGGTCGCATAGGACTGGAGGACCGCGTGCGGATCCGGCAGGCGTTCGCCGGATCGCGCCGAGAAGATTTCGAATTCGCGCGTGCGGAACTTGCCGATATGGTCGCCCCCCTGAAGATCGAGCTTGATGCCAGCCTTGGCGGCGTTGGCCTGCAGGGATTGTGCAACCTCGTATTCCGGGGTGACTGGCGTCGCGTAATAGACCTTCGAGAAACCATTCGGATAGCCGGCTTCAGTCAGCAGTTGCTTGGCCTTTTCGATGTCGAGCTTGTAGGGATTGACGTCGCTCGCGCCCGGCAGGCCGGCCGGAATGATGGTCTGCTGCCTGATGCCGTAATATTTCATGACGGTGTTGGCGAGGCCGTCATAATCGATGAGATAGCGGAAGGCTTCGCGAACCTTGGGATTGGAGAGGATCTCGTCCTTCTGGTTCAAAGCAAGGTAATAGAAGCCGAAGCCAGGCGTCTTCTGGATGTCGGCCTTGCCGCCCGTTTCGACGGCTGCAAGATCGCTGGAGGACAGACGGGTCGCAACATCGACGTCACCTGCCTCAAGCTGCAGGCGCTGGCCGGAGGATTCCGGCATATGGCGCAGAACGACGCGGCGCATCTTCGGGGCGCCCTGCCAGTAGTCCTTGTTGGCATCTGCGATCAACAGGTCGTTGACGCGCCAGGTGCGCAGCGCATAGGGCCCGGAGCCCGCGTCGTTGGCCTGCAGGAACTCGCGCCCCAAATCGCCGCTCTTTTCATGCTCGGCGAGGAACTTGCTGTCCAGGATAGAGGTCGAGAAGCTCGCCAGCGAATAGAGGATCAGGTTGGGGTTCCAGAGTTCGGGCGTCTGGAGGACCACGGTGGTGTCGTCGCTCGCCTTGATTAGATCGTCGACATTCTTGTCGGTAAAGCCCCACTGGCGAAGGTCTACGGATGGTGCAAGCCCAAGCTTGACGAGGCGGCGCAGCGACCACTCGACATCCTTCGCCGTCAGCGGATTGCCGGAATGGAAGGTAATGCCGGAGCGGATTTTGAAGGTGAAGGTCTTGCCGTCGGGCGAGACGCTCCAGCTCTCGGCGACACCCGGAGCCGGCTTGGTAATATCATCGGCCGGCAGCACGATCAGCCGCTCATAAAGGTTCGCGACTATTTCAGCAGCTTCCAACTGATTGATTTCGTTCGGATCGAGGCCACGCATCGATGACATGTTCGTTGCAATGACCAGCTGGTCCTTTGGGGTGGCTGCAGCTGCTGCCAACGGCATCATCAGGCTCGCGGCAACAAGCGCCGACGAGATCAACAGTCCGCGTCTTTGGATCTTCATTTTCTTCCTCCCGGGTATCTCTGCAATCACATCAGAGCGAATTTTGATATCGACATCGATCTGAAATCTGGTATATCAGATCTCACAAAACGGTTTTGTCGTCAACGGGGGAATTTTCGGCTTATGAAAAATAAGGTGGAGGGCGCAGCGGGCGACGACCGTATAGAGAAGATCGACCCGCGGTTCCTGACGACCCTTCGTGATCACGTTCACAAGACGCTCAGGGCGGCGATCCTATCCGGCCGCTTTCGTGCCGACGAACGTGTGAACGAACGCCAGCTCGCCGAGCAGCTCGGTGTTTCCACTACTCCGATCAAAGAGGCGCTCCGGCAGCTCGAGACCGAAGGACTGGTTGAAACACTGCCGCGCCGCGGAGTGCTGATCCGGTTCAACGCCGGATGGGCGGAGGAAATGATCCTGGCGCGCGCCGCGCTGGAATCGATGATCGCGCATCTCGCCGCCAAGCGGATCACCGCGGAAGAAGCTGCGAAGCTCAGGGATACGGTCGCATTGATGAAAGCGGCCACGGCCGATGGCGCGGCGGACGATCTCATTGCCTTGAATGAGACCTTTCACGAGCAGATCCACATCGCCTCGCGCTGCCAATACCTGTCGCGCATGATCGAGCGTCAGCAATTCTACGATGCGAGCATTCGGCGCATCATTCATTCCGACAACAAGGAGCGCGACAAGGCGCTGGCCGAACACTCTGCCATTGCCGCTGCGATCGTTTCGAACGACAGCGACAAGGCTGAGCGGGTGATGCGCGATCACGTCGTCCGCTCCGGCGAAACCTACCTCACCATCGTATTCAGGAAGAAAGAGGACATTTGACGTGACCGTGGCAATGGACAAGATTCGCAAGGCCTTAACGGGTATCTCCGGGGTGCCTGTGACCCCCTACAAGACGGATGGCAGCATCGACCTCGGCAAGCTTTCCGCATTGATTGCGCGCCTCGCCTCCGCCCGGGTTCACAATCTGATGGCCGCCGGCAATACCGGCGAATTCTTCACGTTGACGATGGATGAAGTAAAGATGGTCCATGCTGCCACCATCAAGGCAGCGGATGGCAAGGCCCTTATCAGTGCCGCTGTTGGTCGCTCGCTGACGGACGCCAAAGCTCTGGCCCGTTACGCAATTGCCGAGGGCGCCGACGCGATCATGGGCCATCATCCGATGGACCCCTTTGCCGGCCCGAGCTATCAGGCGAAATATTTCCTGGAGCTCGCAGAGACGTCCACTGTTCCAGTCATTGCCTATGTCCGCAGCGACACTTTCTCAGTCGCCGATTTCCGCAAGCTTGCCCTGCATCCCAATATTGCCGGCATCAAGTTTGCCTCCGGAAACCTGATGTTGCTCGCTGAAGTCATCCGTTCGACGAAGGATGCGCCGGCGATTTGGGTTTGCGGTCTGGCAGAAGGCTGGGCACCTGCCTTCTACGCCATGGGTGCTCGCGGCTTTACCTCTGGGCTCGTCAACGTTTTCCCTGAGCGCTCGCATGCCATTCATCAGGCACTGGAAGCCGGCGACTACGCCGCTGCGCGTGCCTTGATCGACGATATCGCCGGTTTCGAAGTGCTGCGCACCAAATATCTGAACGGCGCCAATGTCACCGTCGTCAAGGAGGCGCTTGGCATGCTTGGTACCGATGTCGGCCCTGTTCGCCTTCCCGGCGTCGAAAGCCTGACGGACGCGGAACGCGCCGAACTGCGCGCAATCGTTGACAATGTGAGCGGCAAGAACCGCGCCGCCTGAGAAAGAACGTCATGCATATTACCGGCTTCAAGACCTACATGCAGCGTGTCGACGACCGGCCGCGGCTGCTTCTGAAAATTGAGACGAGCGAAGGCATTTCCGGTTGGGGCGAGTGCTATAATCACGGCCCTGACTGGGCGCTCCCGCCGCTTTTCGACTATCTCTTCCACCAGATCGAAGGGGAGGACCCCCGCCGAGTGGAATTCCTTGTGCTGAAACTCAATCAGCAATGCCGCTTTCCGCCGGGCGCCCTCGGACTTGCGGCCATTTCGGCGATCGATCACGCGCTCTGGGATATCGCCGGCAAGGCCGCAGGCCTTCCGGTCTATATGCTGCTTGGCGGCAACGTCCGCGATCGGGTGCGGGTCTATTGCGGCGTCTATACTGCCCCCGACCCGCAGACGGCGCAGGACCAGACCCTGGAACTGAACGAGAAATACGGCTACACGGCTTTCAAGCTCAGCCCCTTCCGCCGCGACCTGCATGCCGGCCGCTGGGGCGAGCTTGTAAAGGAAACCGGAGACTGGTTCGCCAGGATACGCGAGATCACGCCGTCGCATTTCGAATTCGCATTCGATGCCCATGCGAAGATCTTCGAGCCCTATCAAGCTGTTCAGCTTGCGGCGGCGATCGCGCCAAACGATCCGCTCTTCTACGAAGAGCCGATCCGGCCGGAACACATTCCGGCATGGGCCGAACTGAAGTCGAAGGTTTCCGTCCCGCTGGCCACGGGGGAATCGCTTTACAATCGCTTCGAGTTCCTTTCCCTGTTGTCGGCCCGTGGCGCCGACATCATTCAGCCCGACATATGCGTCGTTGGTGGTGTAACGGAAATGCGCAGGATCGCAACGATCGCTGAGGCCCACTATGTAACCGTCGCGCCGCATAACCCGATGGGGCCGCTCGCGACCGCGGTCAACATTCACTTCTGCGCCGCGCAGCCGAACTTCAAGGTCCTGGAGTTCAAGCCCCATGTCCACGCGCCATGGGCGGCCGATCCGTATATGCCGGTCGATGGCCATATGGAATTGCGGCCGGACCGTCCGGGTTGGGGTCTGGAAATCGATGAAAAGGCATTGCAGACCGAAGACTACATTCATTGGGAGCGGAAAATCACCCGCAAGCCGGATGGATCGACAGCCTATCCCTGATCGGTTCCGTTGAAATGACAGGCTTGCCTTGAAAGCGCTAGGGAAGCGCGCGCCACAAATCCGGGTCGCGCTTCCGCATACTCAGCTACTGGACGAACACAGCCACTTTCCCGGCCCCAACGACACGCCAATGCTTACGTCGACAGTTGATGCACATTGTCCTGTCCGGGTTAGGTCTATTTCGTCATCCGCTCTATAAGATGTGCCCGCGAGGGTGATGGCTCGAAGCTATCTGAGAAATATTGCGTCTCACGGACCACCAAACCGTCGCGGAATTCCATGATGCTGACGGCATAAGAGGGCTTGCCGTCATAAGTGAGTGTGAATTCGGTGACCCAGAGATCTCCGCTGCCGACACTTCGCCGGACTGTAAACCGCTTTTTATTTGGCTGGACGAACCGGCTTTCTTGAATGTTGCGTCGGCCGTGAATCCGCTCTCCAGATTGCGGATAATCCAGCAAGGCATCCTCGTGATAGATTTCATGTTCGACGTCGAAATCGTTTGCGTCAGACGCCTCCCAATGGCGCTCCAATCTCTTTCGAATTGTTCGATCTTCCAAAGGGATCTCCAACCTGCTTTTGCGGCCAGAATCTTCGTGACGACAAGCCGCCGTGCTTTCGCTGTTTGGTGGGATGCCGGAGGCGCTCCCGCCAGATGCAGCCGACCGCGGAACTCCGGCAGAATATGCCCGGAGAGAACCATCGGCAATCTGCCAATTTTGCGTCCCGGCGCGTCACCCCTACACGCTGATACACTTCGTTTGATTTTCGAAATATGCGGGACACGTCAATCCTTGAAACCGCTCTTCGTTAACGGGCGCCGCGACTGCGGCAGAAATCGAAGGAGAGTGTTTCATGACAAAGACCGACAATGTTACAGATCGGCGTCGCATCGCGGATCGAGCAATCGCCATAGCATTTGGTTCTCTGCTGCTCGTTCCGGCAGCCTATGTTTTGCCGGCCTATGCGGCCGATCTTACGTCGAGTGTTGGCGCGAAGGCGACGAGCACAGACGAAAGCGTCCGCCCATTCCAGATCCACGTTCCGCAGTCGCAACTCGACGACCTGCACAAACGCATCGCTGACACCCGATGGCCGGACAAGGAGACGGTCAACGACACCTCCCAGGGTATCCAGCTGTCACAGGTCCAGGAGCTGGTTCGCTATTGGGGTACCCAGTACGACTGGCGCAGGGCTGAGGCGGAACTGAATGCGCTGCCGGAGTTCGTCACGACGATCGACGGTGTCGACATCCAGTTCATCCATGTCCGTTCACGCCACCCCAACGCTCTCCCCATCGTTCTGACCCATGGTTGGCCCGGATCGATGTTTGAATTCATCAAGACCATCGGACCTCTCACCGACCCGACCGCGTATGGTGGCCGGCCAGAAGATGCGTTCGACGTCGTCATCCCCTCGATACCGGGCTACGGATTTTCCGGACGTCCAGTCGATCAGGGCTGGGGTCCGGACCGGGTCGCCCGCGCTTGGGACGTCCTGATGAAGCGGCTCGGTTATGACCACTATGTTTCCCAAGGCGGGGATCATGGTTCGGTGATTTCCGACGCCTTGGCGCGCCAGGCGCCGAAGGGCTTGCTGGCAATTCATCTCAATATGCCTGCGACGGTTCCAGGCGAGCTCATGAAGGCCATCAACAGCGGAGACGCGGCCCCTGCAGAACTGTCGCCACCGGAGCGAGAAGCCTATAACTCTTTGAGCACCTTCTTCGGACGGAACGCTGCCTATGGCGCCATGATGGTGACCCGGCCGCAGACAATCGGTTACTCGCTCGCCGACTCGCCGTCTGGCCTGGCGTCCTGGATCTACGAGAAGTTCGCTCAATGGAGTGACAGTGGCGGCGTTCCTGAACGGGTCTTCTCCAAGGACGAGATGCTGAACGATATCACCCTCTATTGGTTGACGAACACCGGCGCATCGTCGTCGCGGTTCTACTGGGAAAACAACAACAACAACTTCAGTGCCGAGGCGCAGAAGACGAAAGACATCAAAGTCCCGGTCGGCATCACGGTATTTCCGAAGGAGATCTATCGCGCGCCTGAAAGCTGGGCCAAGCAGGCCTATCCCTCGCTGACCTACTATCATCAGGTCGAAAAGGGCGGGCATTTTGCCGCCTGGGAGCAGCCGCAGATCTTCGCCGAGGAAATGAGAGCGGCTTTCAAATCCGTACGCTGACGACATCGAAATAGGTGGTCCTCATTCGAGGGCCACCGCAATCTGACAAGGCGTCGCCGCCACGACAAATTGCGCATGACGGTCTTGCGGTTCTACAGCTTCACGCAGTCGGGCTTTAGCCTGCCATTCGGTGGACGGAGAGACCTGTCTGCTGGGCTTGGCACACGTGTGCATTTTCCTCCCTTCTGTCATTCCGATGTTACGCGCCAGGACTAGCAAGTCTCTGAACTCATCAGGGGCGTTGGCCTCGACAGCGAAGGGAGACAGGATATGAATAGGCGCGAATTTCTGATCACATCGTCGGCGGCTGCAGGCCTTCTGGCCCTTCCGCGCTTCGCCTCGGCCGCCGCAGGCACGATTGACCTCTACAGCGGCTCGGATTCCAATATCGTCGACCTCTGGAACAACATCATCCGTCCGGCTTTCGAAAAGGCTCATCCGGAAGCGGCGCTCAAGATCACCGATGCCGGCGACAATAACGGCCTTCGCGCCATCGCCGACCGCGCGCTTGCGGCATTGCAGACCAAGACCGATCCGCAGGCCGACCTCTTCGAACAGTTCGATCCGCGCCTCCCGGCCGGCGGCATCGATGCCGGTCTCTGGGTGAAATTCTCCGCCGAGAATGTCCAGGGCTTCGACCGTGTCAATCCTCTCGCTTTCGACACGCCCTACGGGCTGCCCTATCGCGGCTCGCAGGTTCTGCTTGCCTATGATAGGACCAAACTCGATCCGAAGGATGCGCCGAAGACCTGGGAACAACTGACCGCCTGGATCAAGGCCAATCCCGGCCAGTTCATCTACAACCGTCCGGACAAGGGTGGCTCGGGCGGCAATTTCGTCCGCCGCGCCATCCATGAAGCCAACGGCCGCGATCCGAAGAAGTTCAAGATCGACAATTTTACTGCCGACTATGCCAGCCAGACGCTGACACCGGCATGGCAGATCCTCAACGATCTCGCGCCGTCGCTCTATCAGAAGGGCGCCTATACCGCCGGCAACACGCAGTCGATCCAGCTGCTCGCTCAGGGCGTCGTCACCATGGCTCCCGTCTGGTCCGACCAGGTCCTGCAGGCGATCTCGCAGGGCGTCCTGCCCGAGACGACCGGTCTCGTGCAGCTCTCCGACCTTGCGCTCTGCGGCGGCTTCTCGGCCATGACGATCTTCACGAACGGCGCCAACAAGGACGCCGCCCTCAAGCTCGCGGCCTTCATGCTGACGAGCGAGATGCAGGAAGCCATTATTACCGAGATCGGCGGTTTCCCGGGCGTTTCCTGGGATCACATTTCCGAAGACCTGCGCAAGAAATATGCCGACGTCATCCCGGCGACCATCCCGACCTTCCCGGGCGGCGATTGGGAAAAGGCGATCAACGACGGCTGGTACCGCAACGTCGCTCCCGGAATCAGCCGCACCTGATGGCAATGGATGCCTTGCAGCCTGCGGTCGCGCGCCGCGCTCAGCCTCTCGGCAGGGGGAGCCTTTACGGGCTCCTCCTGGTCGGCATGCCGGTCTTTCTGGTCGGTTGGCTGATTATCTTTCCAATCCTCTCGGCAGTCGCTACCACCGTCTTCATCCGCCAGCCGGACGGGACGACCGAGTTTTCACTCGCCTCCTACCATTTCTTCTTCACCGATGGTTACAGCCTGAACAATCTCTGGCTGACGCTCTGGACGACCTTGGTGTGCGGCCTGCTGCTGCTTGCGATCGGACTTCCGATTGCGCTTTACCTGCGCTTTTCCGGCGGGCGCCTGGCCGCCTATGTTCAGGGCATGGCGATCTTTCCGATGTTCGTGCCCTCGATCATCCTGTCCTACGCCCTGATCCGCACGATCGGGCCGAACGGGACGGTCGACATCCTGCTCAATGCCATCGGCCTGCCGAAGCTGCCGAGCCCTTATCTGACCCCCTGGGGACCTGTCATTGGTCTCGTGTGGGACAATTTGCCTTTGACCGTGCTGATGCTGACGGCCGGCCTTACGTCTGTTTCCAACAGCTCCATCGAGGCGGCCCGCGATGTCGGCGCAACGCCTTTCAGGGTCTTCATCTCGATCATTCTGCCGCGCATGGGAAATTCGCTTCTGGTGACCGCTTCCTTCGCCGTTCTCGGCATATTTTCGGCCTTCACGCTGCCCTATGTCCTCGGTCCAGCCTCACCGGAGATGATGGGGCCTTTCATGCAGCGCACCTTTGCCGACATGAACGATCCGCTGAGTGCGCTGACGCAGGCGGTCATCACCTTCGGCTTTTGCCTCCTCTTCGGCGCCTTCTACGTCTGGTCGATCGCCCGCAATCGCGAGGGCCGATGATGCGCCAGTCGACTGCCTTGAAATTCGATTGGACAGGCCTTGCTCTTTCGCTGCTGCTGACGCTGTTCATCGCACTGCCGCTGCTGGTCGTCGCCACCTGGGCCTTCACCGAGGTCTGGCGCTATCCTTCGGTCATTCCCCAGCAGTTCGGCCTGCGTTTTTGGTCGCAGACGCTGGCCCGCAAGGATGTCTGGGATGCGTTGTTCCTCAGCCTGCGCCTGACGGCGACCGTGACGGTGCTTTCGGCGATCATCTGCCTTCCGGCAGCCTACGCCTTCGCAAGAATGCGCTTTCCCGGGCGCAATATCCTGTTCCTCTCGTTTCTCGCCTCACATGCCTTTCCGAAATTCGGCCTGCTGGTGGCGATCGCCGGCATCTTCCTGCAGATGGGGTTGATCAGTACCTTCTGGGGCGTGGTCCTGATCCAACTCGTCGGCACACTGATGCTGATGATCTGGATCCCGGTAGCCGCCTTCCAGAATGTCGATCGGCGCATGGAGGAGGCTGCACGCGATGCCGGCGCAACGCCGCTTCGCGTCTTCTGGTCGATCACCTTGCCGCAGGCCGCACCGACCATATCCGCGGCCCTGCTCCTGACCTTCGTCGGTACTTTCTATGAGACGGAGGGCGCATGGCTGATCGGAGCGCCGGAGATCCGCACCATGCCGGTGCTGATGATCAGCTTCATCAACAACCAGATCGTCGTGCAATATGGCGCGGTCCTCTCCGTCATGCTGTGGGTGCCGTCCTTTGCGGCATTGATGTTTGCGCGCCGCGTCGTCGGCACCGGCGCCTTTGCGCGAGGCTTCGGCGCCTGAGCGCCGACAGAAAGGGTTTCAAGAATGGCGCATCTGGTGATTGAAGGCGTTTCGAAGAGTTTCGGCCACACCTTTGCCGTCCGAGACTTCTCGCTCGAGGTCGGTGACGGCGAACTCGTCTGCCTGCTCGGCCCATCGGGTTCCGGCAAATCGACCTTGCTTCGCATGATCGGCGGCTTCGAGCGGCCGAGCGAAGGCAGCATTCGTATCGACGCCAGGGATGTGACGAACCTGCCGCCGGAGCGGCGCCCGACCGGCATGGTGTTCCAGAGTCATGCTCTCTGGACCCATATGGATGTCTTCAACAACATCGCCTTTGGCCTTAAGCTGCGGCGCCTGCCGAAGGCCGAAATCCGCAAGCGCGTCGAGGACGCCCTTGCCCTCGTCGGCCTTGCCGATTACGAGCGCCGTGCAGTGACGCAGCTTTCCGGGGGGCAGCAGCAGCGTGTCGCACTTGCCCGCTCGCTCGTCCTCGAGCCGAAGATCCTGCTGCTCGACGAGCCTTTCGCCAGTCTCGACCAGCATCTGCGCGAGCGACTGCGGGAGGAGGTGCGCGACATCCAGCAGCGGCTTGGTATCACGACATTGTTCGTCACCCACGGTCAGGATGAAGCCCTGGCGCTTGCCGACCGCATCGTCGTCATGCGCGACGGCCGCACGGAGCAGGTCGCGCCGCCGAGCGTCATCTATCGCGAGCCGCGGACGGCTTTCGTCGCCGGCTTCATAGGCTCGATGAATTTCGTTGAGAGCGAGATCCGCAACGGCGTCTGTATGCACCCGCTTTTTAGCTTTTCCGTTCCCGTTGCGGATGGTCCAGTGACGCTCGCAATGCGTCCGGAAGCCTTGACGGTGCGTTCCGCCAGCCGGCCGGCAGATGCGATCGTCCATCGCGTTACCGATTTCGGCATGCACAAGATCGTCGATATCGACCTTGCCGATGGTATCAGGCTGAAGGCAATGGTTGCGCCGACCGATATGATCAGGGCAGGGATGGTCGTTGCTCCCAGCTGCTCCGGCTTCTTCGCCTTCCGCGATAATGCCCTGATCCATCAGTCAGCATCTGCCGAAGCGGCTGCATCCGTGCAGCCGCTCTTTACGGCCTGAATGCCTCAGGCCTTCGACTGAAAGCCTTCCTGTAGCCAGGGATAAAGTGCCTTGCTTGCCGCGAGGATATCGCCTTTGCCGCTGATGGCAGCACCAGAAAAGCGCGTGACGATGCCGCCCGCTTCCTCGACCATCAGCGCCGAGGCGCCGAAGTCATGGACTGACAGGCCGTCCTCGAAAAAGCCATCCAACCGGCCACAGGCGACATAGGCGATTGAAAGCGCTGCCGAACCGAGACGACGCACGCCGGCTGTATTGGCCATGAGGCGCCTGATCGTATTGAAATAAAGCTCTTCCGAGACCGCCTTGACCTGACCGGGGATCGGCAGACCGGCGCCCACGAGCACGTTCTGGATATCGGCGACCTCGGCGCAATGGATGAGTTCGCCGTTCAGCCAGGCTCCGCCGCCGGCCTCCGCACTGAAGAGTTCGTCCTGCATGGCGTCATAGACGACGCCGGCGACGATGCGGCCGGCCTCGGCGATCGAGATCGTCATGCCGAAATGCGGAATGCCCCAGGCGAAATTGGTCGTGCCGTCGATCGGGTCGATATAGATGACCGGCGCATCCGTGCCACCCTGGCGGTTGCCGACCTCTTCCTCGCCCTTGATCGCATAGGTCGGGAATGCCCTCATCATCTCATCGACGATGATCCGCTCGACTGCGACATCGATTTCCGTCTGGTAGTCGCGCGGCGCCTTGTGGACCATCTCGGCGGCCGTGCGTCGTCTGAGCGCATTGCGGGCCGTTTCTCCTGCTTTGAGGGCTGTTTCGGCGAGTACGAGGAGGCGGGGCGAGGCGGTTGGTGACAGGCGCGCGGCGGCAGAGGGCAATTTCATGAAGATAATCCATGTGATGAGTGAGGATGGCGGGCAGTTCGATGTTTCTCATTGCAAATGCGCATGATGCTTTTATGAAGCGGCGCAATCGTATGCGACGTCGCGCCAATGCCAATCGGCTGTTGCTTCTCAGGTCATGCGTCGGCCCGCTCGGCTGCGGGTGCCGTGCAGGATTTTCGAAGGATCAAGTTTGGGGAAAAGATCGTCCGCGCAGCACTTGGCGGCGTTTTGTCGGAGATCTCGCTGAGAAGTGTGGAGATCGCCTTTTGGGCCATCTCTAGCACCGGAGCCGCAACGACTGTCGGCGGTGGGTTCATGATATTTGCAAAATCGAAATCGTCTATCCCGATGACCGAGACGTCATCAGGCACTCTGAAACCCATTTCGTGCAGCGCGTTAAGGACACCGAGCGTCATCATGTTCGACAGCGCGAAAATCGCCGTCGGCGGATCCGGCTCGCGCATGCGCCTGCTTGTGCTGTCATGCGCCAGCGCCTGGTCGAAACGCCCCTGAAGCAACAGACCGGGATCGACCGACAGGCCGTGGGCGGCATGGGCCTGCATATAGCCTTGAAGACGATCTTCCCCTGTGACGATGTTGTTGCGTCCGGCGGTAACGGCGATCCGTCTGTGACCAAGGCCGATCAGATGTTCCGTGGCGATGCGGCCTGCGGCGATATTGTCAAGCTTGATCACGTCATAGGGCAAGCCTTCGATGAAGCTGTCGAGGAGGATCGTCGGCACATGGATCTTGTCGACCATGCGGGCGCCATGCTCGGCATCCGAGCGCGTCGGAATGATGATGAGCCCTTCGACGCGTTGCATGCGCATCATGGTCAGGATCTGCTGCTCGCGGTCATGATCCTCGCTCGTCGAATAGACCGCAGCCATATAGCCGGCGTTGAGGCACGCGGACTCGACGACCTTGGCGACCTTGGCGAAATGCGGGTTGGTAATATCAGGTAGGATCAGGCCGATGAGCCGCGACTGGCCCATGCGTAGGCTACGCGCGCCGCCATGCGGGATGTAGCCGATGTCGCGGACGGCGGCCTCGACCTTGGCGATCACCTCGTCGCTGACGGGGGCTGAACGATTGAGCGCGGCCGATGCCGTCGATATCGCGACACCCGCCCGTTTTGCCACATCTTTAATGGTGGCCATGCATCCTCCCCGGCGCTTTTTGTCGAACCCTCTTGCCATCAGGGCGTCCTGATGCTCTTATACGAAACGTTTCGACTAAGCAAATGATGCCATGCGGGACCGGGGAGGAACTTGGTCCGCGATATTTCAGTAAGAGCATACGAAACGTTTCGACCGGTGGAGGCCGGATAGATGGGAACGCGCCGGAGGAGGCGCACAGGGAGGATCACATGCATGAGTTCTCGCGGCGTTCGCTGCTGATTTCGTCTGCCGCTCTTGCCGTCGGCGCAAGTGTCGGCCGCGCCTTTGCGCAATCCGATGTCACGGCGACTTTGAAGATGCAGGGCTTCGGCGGTGACGCCGAACTATCGGCCATGACCAACGCCATTGCGCGTTTCAACAAGAAGTATCCGAACGTCAAAGTCGAGCTTTCCGTCGACCCGATTTCGACGGGCTGGGGCGACTATGTCACCAAGGTCTTCAGCCAGTTCAATTCCGGCCAGCAGGCCGATGTCTACGGCACGGCGATCGAGACCTTCCAGAGCTTCTCGTCGCGGTCTCTCTTTCTGCCGCTCAACGATTTCGTCGCCGCCAATCCCGGCTTCTCGGACTTCGCGCCGAGCCTCTTCAAGCAGTCGAGCTACAAGGGGGATATCAACTATATCCCGATCGGCTGGAACAACATCATGATCAACTACAACAGGGACCTGTTCGACAAGGCGGGTGTTGCCTATCCGAAGGACGGCAAGTGGACCTGGGACGAGTTCCGCGATGTCGCCAAGAAGCTGACCGTCAAGGATGCCTCCGGCACCGTCACCCAATTCGGCTATGAGGTGCCAAACCAGAACTTCTTTATCCAGCCCTGGTTCTTCTCGAACGGCACCGGCGCCATCAACGACGAGTGGACGGCATCGAACATGCTGGATCCCAAGGTCGCCGAAAGCCTGCAGTTCCTTCATGATCTCATCCATGTCGACGGCGTCTCGCCGATCCCCGGCAAGGATATGATGGACAACCAGTTCATGGCCGGCCAGGTGGCGATGATCAGCCGCGGCCACTGGATCGTCCAGAGTGCCAAGAACAACAAGCTCAACATGGATGTCGCCATTCCCCCGAGCAAGGTGAGCGACACGACCGTGATCGGCTTCGGCGGCTACGCTGTCGCCAAGACGAGCAAGGAGCCTGACCTTGCCAAGGCGCTGATCCTCGAGTTGACAAGCGAGGAGACGCAGAAGGAGGAGGGCGAAAAGGGTGGTGGCGTTCCCGGCCGCAAGTCGGCCGCCGAGACGCCGGGATTCCTCAGCTTCCCGCCAAGTGCTGCGCTCTACTACCAGACGCTGCCGAACACCAAGGCCGTGCCGTCGCCTGCCAATTTCCAGGAGGTCGAGAAGATCTTCATCCGCTACTACACGGCGATGATGGCAGACGAAGTCTCGATCGCCGACGGCGTGAAGCAGGCAGATGCCGAGCTCAACGCCTCCTTCGAGCGGCTGAAGAAGCGCATGGGCGGCTGATCGATCAAGGGTTCTCACGATCTTCCTCCCGCCGTCGCGGCCGGACGGCATGGTGCCATGAAGGCATCTGCCATTCCGGGCGCGGCGGATGACAGACCATGTCCGCCATTCGAGCAGATGCCATGACCGCCACCTTCGAAAGACACCAGCCTTCACAGCTCCGCCGCGCGCAGGCAGCGACCGGCTATCTCTTCGTGCTGCCAGCGACGGTTCTCAATCTGACGTTCGTGATCGCGCCTGTGATCGTCACCACGATCCTCGCCTTTGCCTATTACGATCCGATGCTCGGTTCGCAATGGGTCGGTTTCGACAACTTCATCCGCTTCTTCACCGATCAACGATCGCTCCAGATCCTCTGGAATACGATGCGCTTCGCGCTCTTTGCCGTCACCTTCAACGTTTCGATCGGGCTTTTGCTGGCGCTTGCGCTGAACCGCGCCATGCCAGGCTGGCTGCTCTATTTCTTTAGGCTTGCCTTCTTCCTGCCCGTGATCATCGCCGCCGCCTTCGTCTCGATTGTCTGGACTTACTTCTACGGCGATGATCTCGGCGTCATCAATTATTACCTGCGGCTGATCGGCTTTCCGGGCGTGCGCTGGCTCACCGATGCCGGCCACGCGATGACCTCGATCATCATCATGGATGTCTGGAAGAATACCGGTTTCTTCATGATCATCTTCATCGCAGCCCTCCAGGGCGTGCCGAAGAACATCCTGGAGGCGGCGGTAATGGACGGAACGCCCGCCTGGCGCCAGTTCTTCCGCATCACGTTGCCCTATATCTCCCCGGTCGTCTTCTTCTGCATCGTCTACGCCTCGATCGGCGCGCTGCAGGTATTCGAATCGATCGTCATCCTGACGCAGGGCGGTCCGGGTGATGCCACGCGCTCACTGTCGATCCAGATCGTCGAGGAGGGCTTCGGCAGCTTCCAGATTGGCTATGCCGCCTCGATTTCCGTCGTCATGACCGTGATCATCCTCATCATCACCGCCATTCAGCAGATCCTGTCGCGCAAGTGGGTGCAGCAATGAACGATATGATGCAGACGCGCGCGGCCCGGCGCTGGATCGATTGGGCGATCATCGCCACCATGGCGGTGATGGCGATCGGCATGCTGCTGCCCTTCCTCTGGCTGTTTTCGATGTCGTTCCGGCCGGTTTCGGATGCCTACAAGCTGCCGCCGAGTTTCCTGCCGCCGAATTTCGATTTCACCAACTACCGGCAGGTATTGGCCTCGCGCGTTCCGTTCCTCGAGATCTACGTCAATTCGGTCATGATCGCCGTTATCGTCACCGTCGGCCAGATGGTGACCTGCACGCTCGCCGCCTTCGCCTTCGCCAGGCTGAATTTCCGCGGACGCGACACCCTGTTCTTCATCCTGCTCATCGGGCTGATGTTTCCAGCTCAGGTGACGATCCTGCCGATCTATCTCGGCTATGCGCGGCTTGGCCTGCTCGACCGGCCGATCGGGCTGGCGCTCATGTATCTCACCTCCAGTTTCGGCATCTTCCTGGTGCGGCAATTCATGCTCAGCCAGCCGAAGGCGCTGGAGGAAGCGGCACTGATGGATGGTGCGGGTTATGTCAAGATCTTCTGGCGGATATCGCTGCCGCAGCTTCGCCCGGCGCTTTCGGCGCTCGGCATCATCACCTTCACCCAGACCTGGAACTATTATTTCCAGGCGAAGGTGCTTCTAAGCTCGAATGAATCGCTGACGCTGCCGGTCGCGATGGACGTGCTGCGCGGCTACATGGCTTCCGGCAACCTCTCGGTGGTGATGGCGGCCATGAGCATGTCGATCCTGCCCGTCGTTCTCCTCTTTCTCATCGCCCAGAAATTCGTGATCGAAGGCATCACGATGAGCGGCATCAAAAACTAATCTCAGGGACATTGATTTCATGTGGGATGATCTCGCCTCCATCGAACCTCGCTTTGCCTATAAGGGCGAGCGCACGCGCCATATCGCCTTTCCGCTCGGCGGCATCGGCTCCGGTGGCCTGTCGATCTCCGGCAGTGGCCGGCTGATCGATTGGTCGATCCGCAACCGCCCGGCGCTGCAGGGCTATAACGGCTACTCGCATTTCGCCATCAAGGCGGAAAGGGGCGGAGAACTGGTCGATGCCCGTGTGCTCAATGGGCCTTACGATCTGAACCCTTCTGGCGCGCCGGGCTTGCGCAAGATGTTTGACGGCTTCGGCCACGGCGCCAACCGCCAGACTTTGGTCGGCGTGCCGCATTTCCGTGAGGTCGATTTCTATGGGCGTTTCCCGACCGCCGATCTTGTCTTCAAGGATGAGCGTTTCCCGGGTGGCGTCAGGCTTTCGGCGCTGAGCCCCTTCATTCCGCACAATGATCGCGATTCATCGATGCCAGTTGCGATGTTCGAATTCGAAATCGCCAATGATACGGCGGACGAACTGACCTACACGCTTGCCGGTACGCTCGGCAATTACGGTTCGAACAGCGGCATCCATAGCTTCAGGCAGGAAGGCGGGATCAGCAGCCTGCATCTGACCTCGTCCGATACCACATTGCCGGCGACGCAACGCGGCGATCTGACGATCGCAACGGACGCAGACGACGTCGACCACACCGACCATCATTATCGTGGCCAGTGGTTCGACGATCTCTCAGTTTACTGGAAGGAGTTTGCAAGACCTGGTCGTCTGCCGAAGCGGCATTACGACGAGCCGCGCGCCTCCCGGCACATGAGCCTGCAGCCGGAACATGCCACGCTTGGCGCCCGCTTCATCCTGGCACCCGGTGCGCGCAGGAAGGTGCGCTTCGTCATTACCTGGAACTTCCCGCAGGGCGATGTCTACTGGGCCTATCGCGATAAGCCGGACGGCCTCATTCCCGATCGGCCGACGCCGAGCTGGACGAACTATTATGCGACACAATGGGCGGATTCGACTGCAAGTGCTTTTGAGGCGCTGACGCGATGGGATGCATTGAGTGCGGCAACCGCCGCCTTCCGCGATGGATTGTTCGACACGACGCTGCCGGCGGAGGTCAAGGATGCTGCGAGCGCGACGCTTGCATTGTTGCGCACGGCCACCTGCATCCGGTTGGAAAATGGCGCGCTCTGGGCCTGGGAAGGCCAGCATACGCTGGATGGCTCCTGCGAAGGCACCTGCACACATGTCTGGAATTACCAGCAGGCGGTCTCGCATCTTTTCCCGGCGATTGAGCGGACGCTGCGCGAGACCGAATTCAGCTACAACCAGTTGCCGACCGGCGGGCTGACCTTCCGCCAGAAGCTGCCGCTCGGTTCCGGTTTCGACATTATCGGTCCCTGCGCCGACGGCCATTTCGGCGCGATCATCAAGACCTATCGGGACTGGAAGCTTTGCGGCGACACCGAATGGCTCCGCCGCTATTGGCCGAACGTCAAACGGGCCATCGAATATGCATGGTCGCCCGAAAACCCTGATCGTTGGGATCCCGATCAGAGCGGCATCCTGTCCGGCCGCCAGCATCAGACCCTCGATATGGAACTGTTCGGCCCGAATTCCTGGCTCGCCTCCATGTATGTGGCAGCCCTGCTCGGCCTCTCCGAAATGGCGGCAGTCCTCGGCGACGCTGAGCTGTCGGAAAAGACGGCGCGCATGGGAAAAGCCGGTGCCGACTACATCAATGCCGAACTCTTCAATGGCCGCTGGTTCATTCAGAAGATCGATCTCTCCGACAAGGGCGTGTTGATCCCCTTCGATGTCGGCCGCACGGCCGGCGTGCTCGCCGATGGTTTCATGGAAACCTATTGGTCGGAGGAATTCCAGGAGCTCAAATACCAGATGGGCGAAGGCTGCATCTCCGATCAGATCCTCGGCCAGTGGCATGCCGAGGTCGCCGGCATCGGCGGCTTCCTCGATGCCGACAAAGTGAGGACCGCACTGAAATCGGTGCACGAGAACAATTTTCGCCCGACGCTGGAGGATCACTTCAATCCCTGTCGCAACTATGCCTATGAGGACGAGGCGGGGCTTTTGATCGCAACCTATCCTGAAGGCATCCGCCAACCGATGGTCGCCGCCCCCTATGCCGAAGAGGTCTGGACTGGCATCGAATATATGGCGGCCTCCCACCTCATCATGCATGGTCTCATCGAGGAGGGCATGGATATCGTCTGCGGTGCCCGCAACCGCCATGATGGCTCCCGCCGCAATCCCTGGAACGACATCGAATGCGGCTCCTACTATGCGCGCTCGATGTCTGCCTGGCAGCTGGTCAACGCCTTCTCCGGCCTGCGTGCCGATTTCGTCGCCGGCACACTTGTCTTCACACCGAAAGTGCAAGGCGACTATCGTCTATTCTGGTCGGCCGGCAGCGCATTCGGCACATTGACCCGCAAGGGCGATGGCCTCAGTCTCGCGGTGCTCGGAGGCAGCCTCAACGCCGCTGAAATCTCGGTGGACGGGCTGAAGCACCGTCTTGGCAAGAAAAAGCCTGTCGAAGCGGGCCAGTCGATTGAACTGAAGACGGTGGCATAATGGCCGGCATTGAGCTTAAGGCAGTCCGCAAGGCCTTTCAAAGTCTTGAAGTCATACACGGCATCGACCTGACGATCGCCGACGGCTCGTTCACCGTCTTTGTCGGGCCTTCCGGCTGCGGCAAGTCTACCCTGCTGCGCATGATGGCCGGGCTGGAGGAAGTAACGTCGGGCGAAGTCCGCATCGACGGCCAGCGCTGCGACCATCTTCTGCCGTCCGCACGGGGCATGGCGATGGTCTTCCAGTCCTATGCGCTCTATCCGCATATGAACGTCGAGCAGAACCTTAAATTTGGCCTGGAGAACCAGAAGCTTGCCAGGCAGGAAATCACCGCCCGCGTTGCCAAGGCTGCCAGTATTCTGCAGATCGAGCACCTGATGACGCGTCGCCCGAGCCAGCTTTCCGGCGGCCAGAGCCAGCGTGTTGCGATCGGCCGCGCCATCGTCAAGGAACCGAAGGCTTTTCTCTTCGACGAACCGCTCTCCAATCTCGATGCCGAGCTGCGTGTGAAGATGCGCGGGGAACTGATCAGCCTTCATCGGCGGCTGAAATCGACAATGGTCTACGTCACGCATGATCAGGTTGAAGCAATGACCATGGCCGACCAGATCGTCGTGCTCAACGAAGGCCGCATCGAACAGGTCGGCCCGCCGATCGAGCTTTATGCACGCCCGGCAAACCTTTTCGTCGCCCGCTTTCTTGGCGCACCGCCAATGAACCTTCTTGCCGGCCGGATCGCGCGCATCGGTGACATGTTGGGCGTTTCGCTTGAGGACGGCACCCATATTCCCTTGCCCGGTCGCCCGGTCGATCTGCCTGATGGAGCCCCGGTAACGTTCGGCATAAGGCCCGAACATTGCGAAATTGGCGAAGGCAGCCTGCAAATCGTGGTCGGCGACACCGAAATCCTCGGTTCGGAAACGATCATCCACGCCGAGACGGCGGCCGGAAATGGTTTCACCCTGGCACTGCGCGGCATCAGCCGGGCAGCCTCCGGCGAACGGATCCCGATCGTCATACGCGAGCCTTTCGTCCATTTATTCAACGAGGCCGGCGCGACGATCGGCTCTGGCAATGATTGGCGCGATGCTTATCTAAATTGAACCAAGTTCAATCAGCTTCTGCAACATGTCGGTTGGGGTCAAAGCCGCCGGTGAGGGCTTTTCCCGCGGTCGGTTAGAGGCGCCGTCCGCCGTCACCGAGACAGGAAATTGGAGACCGTGAGGTCCACGAGTTCGTCTCCCCGGCCGTTCATTACCGCGCGAATGGCCCAGAGGCCGAAACCCTTCACCTGCGCTGCTTCGATCCTGGGCGGCATCGATAATTCCTGCGTGTTCGTAACGACGTCGAGCAGTGCCGGGCCGGGATGCGCCAGGATTTCCCTGATGGCACCGTCAAGCTCGGCGGGATCTTCCACGCGAACGCCATGGACCCCGGCTGCGCGAGCAACCGCCGCAAAATCTGGATTCTTGAGTTCGGTGCCGGTCTCGAGGAAGCCGGAAGCCTTCATTTCCATCGCCACGAATCCGAGAACAGAATTGTTGAAGACAACGACCTTCACCGGCAGATTCTGCTGAACGAGCGTCAGGAAGTCACCCATCAACATGGCAAAGCCGCCATCGCCGGACATGCTGATGATCTGGCGCTCCTTGTATGTTGCCTGTGCCCCTATCGCCTGAGGAAGGGCGTTGGCCATCGACCCGTGAACCAGGGATCCGATCAGGCGACGCTTTCCGTTCATTTTCAGGTAACGTGCAGCCCAGATCGTTGGGGTCCCGACATCGAAGGTGAAAACGGCATCGTCGGAGGCATGTTCGCTCAGAAGGCGTGCCACATATTGCGGATGAATCTTGCCGCCCTCTCTGCCGGTGGCGAGGTCGTCGAGGCCTTCCCGCGCCTTCTTATAGGCGGCAAGGCAGGCATCCAGATGATCCCGGTCCGTTCGCTCCGTCAGCTTCGGCAGCGTTGCCGCCAGTGTCGATTTGACGTCGCCGACGATTGCGAGATCCAGCGAGGCCCTGCGGCCGAGATTTTCCGGTCTAATATCCACCTGTACGATCTTGGCGTCGGTTGGGTAAAACTGCCGATATGGGAAATCGGTGCCGAGCATGACAAGCGTGTCACATTCCAGCATGGCCTTGTACCCCGAAGAAAAGCCGATCAGGCCGGTCATGCCGACATCGAAGGGATTGTCCCACTCGACATGTTCCTTGCCGCCGAGCGCGTGGACAACAGGCGCCTTCAGCCGATCTGCAAAGGCGATCAATTCGTCATGCGCCCCTTCGCAACCGCGTCCGCACAGAAGGGTGACTTTCGAACTGTTGTTGAGCAGTTCCGACAGTCGATCGATCTGATCGTTCGCCGGCACGACGTTCGGCTGGGACAGCGTGAGTGCGGCCGCTGTCGAAATCTTCGCCGTGAAATCAGTCAATGCCACGTCGCCCGAAATGACCACGACTGCAACGCCGCGCTTTCCGATGGCCGTGCGAATAGCCGTTTCGATCACTGCCGGCAATTGTTCCGGATGGCTTACAAGCTCGCAGTAGTGGCTGCATTCCCGGAAAAGCTGCTCGGGATGCGTTTCCTGGAAGTAGCCTCTGCCGATCTCGGCCGAAGGTATCTGCGCGGCAATGGCAAGGACGGGCACGCGCGAGCGGTGGCAGTCGAACAGACCGTTGATGAGGTGCAGGTTGCCCGGGCCGCAGCTTCCGGCGCAAACGGCCAGTTCGCCGCTAAGATGGGCTTCGGCCCCCGCTGCGAAGGCGGCTGTCTCTTCATGGCGGGTGTGAATCCACGCGATGTCGCCCCTCTTTCTGAGCGCTTCCGTAAGCCCGTTCAGACTGTCGCCGACTACGCCATATATCCGCTTGACCCCGGCTGCATGCAGCACCTCTGTCAGTACATCAGCTACCTTGGACTTCATCGAAAGGCTCCTACGCTTTTGGGTTTTCGGGGTCGATGGTAAAAGGAAGCTAGGCCTCGCTCTAAGCTTCTCAACCCGCAGAACTATCAGAGTGGCAGAGACAGCAAACTGGACCTTGGTGTAGGCGGCGATGGCGAAGAATGCGGTTTGCCCGTTATCCCAGGAGGCTGCCAATCAACCGGGAGCACAGGTTCGGTCCGCGCAGAGCTTTTGCTCCCGTCAATAGAATTGGCGAGCTTGTTCTTTCCTGTCGGGCTGCCGCGCAAGGCGACGCGGCGGCATCGTCGAGGCCGCTCTGGACACGACCGTGCCGTAAGAGAGCAGGTGGCCAGGAGGCCGGAAGAGGTTCTTCCTCTATCGGCCCCCCTATGCTTCCATCCGCTCCCGCCCTTTGATTGCCTCGGTTACGAGCGTCTCGAAGCGCGGATGCCGACGCAGGTTGTCCAGGTCGGAATCATGGGTGAACCACTTGATGTGGTAGACCGAGCTGCGGGGCAGCAAACCTTCCAGAATATCGATTGCGCGCTCCACATGGCCCAGTACGGAATGGACGCAGGCGAGGTTATACTGGGCGACGATATCATCGGGATCGATGGCAATTGCCCGTGCGGCCCAATCGCAGGCGCGCCCCGCGTCGCCGAGATGGGCAAGGGCAAGGGCGCCGCGATGGGCGGGACCGGAGTTTTCCGGGTTCTGATTGAGCGCTCGCTCGGCTCTCGCAATGCCTATACGCGCCCAGCTGTCCTTGTCCACCGTCCGTCCGAGAGAGTGGTAGGAGGACATCAGATGGATCGGCGATACGTAATCGTCGGGGCGGATTTCGGCGGCGCGGGTAAAATAATGCACCGCCTCGGCGAAATCCCCATGCATGAAGAAAATGCGGGCATAGTGGAAATTTGCTTCATAGAGATTGGGATCAAGCGCAAGTGCGCGTTCGAAGGATGCCGTGGCCTCGTCGTCCTCGCCGTTCTGGTGGAGCGCCAGGCCGCGGGAGGCATGGGCCTCGGCAAGGTCGGGATCGAGCTCCAGGGCTTTGGCGCTCATTGCGAGAATGCGCTCCAGGGGCACGTCGTCCGGCGCCCAGTCGCGGATTGCCGCATCGCAATCGGCAATGCCGGCATAGGCGCGGCCATAATCCGGATCGAGCTCGACGGCCTTGTAGAACATGCGCCGGGCAAGTTGCAGATAGGACTTGGTCCAGGTGTGAGAGAGCTGCCGGCCTCTCAGGTAATAGGTATAGGCCTCGACATTGGCGGTTGGCTCAGCGGCGATCGCCTTGCGCTCTTCCGGCAGGAGCCGCACCTTCAGCTGGCCGACGATCGCGTTGGTGATTTCGTCCTGGATGGCGAAGATATCGGTGAGGTCGCGGTCATAGCGTTCGGCCCAGAGATGATCGCCGTTTGTCGTGTCGATCAGCTGGCCGGAAATGCGCACACGCTTGCCGGCAATGCGGACGCTGCCTTCCAGCATATAACGCACGCCGAGCTCTTGGGCGAGCTGCTTCACTCTCACCGACGTGCCCTTATAGGTGAAGACGGTGTTGCGCGGCACCACATGCAGGCTGGAGATCTTGGAGAGATCGGTGATGATGTCCTCCGTGATGCCGTCGGAGAAATAATCCTGATCGGCATCACCGCTCATGTTGGTAAACGGCAGGACAGCGATGAAGCAGGTGTTGCGGTTCTGTGCGACGAAGCGGGTGGAACTCGGCTTCTCGAAGGTAACCGTGTAGACCTGAACCGGCTGGCGGATATTCTTGAACACGTGTTCACCTAAAAACTCGAAACCGAGATTGAGGCGTGAACCGACCTGATCGCGCACGATCGACGAGACGGCGATGCCGCCGACCGGGGCGACGCCTTCCAGGCGCGCGGCAAGGTTGACACCATTGCCGAAAATGTCGTCATTTTCGACCACGACATCGCCGAGGTTGATGCCGATGCGGAATTCGACCCGCTCCTCCTTTGGCACATTTTCATTGCGTACGGCCATGCTGCGCTGGATTTCGGCGGCGCAGGCCACGGCATTCACGACGCTCTGAAACTCGGCCAGGATGCCGTCGCCCGTCAGCTTGACGATGCGGCCCTTGTAATCGGATATGCGGATGTCGACCAGTTCGCAGCGATGGCGGTTCAACGCCTGCAGCGTGCCGGTCTCGTCGATGCCCATGAGCCGGCTGTAACCGACCACATCGGCAGCAAGGATGGCACTCAATCGCCGCTCCATGATCCTCTCCATGGATTGTCTCATGTCAGTGTCTCGCTTTTCCAGATTTGGACCGCGCTAAGGCTCCCCCTGCAGCCAATATCTTTCGATTCGGCGTGCTGTCACGGCGGCGCAGAGCCTATATCGTTACGGCGCAGCATCAATACTCCGAACGGGCGAAGATTGCGCCAAACGATAGCCCTTTCGGATGTGAAAAATCCCCGACGTGGTGAGGCGCGCAATTTTGAGGCAGTGCGTGGATTTGGAATACGTCCCGGAAGGAAGGTTCAGGCGACGAGCGCTCAAACCGGCGCAGGGCTGCCGCCTCGCGCCCGTTCCTCGTCTCTGAGCGCTTGCGAGCGCTGCCATAAAAGCCGCGCTCCATCGAAGCGCGGCTCGATTTCGATAGAACCCGCCGGTTACCCGGCGGGTTCTGTTCGGAGATCCTATTAGCCGCGGAAGAGCGACAGGATGTTCTGCGAAGAGGAGTTGGCGATCGAGAGCGACTGGATCGCGAGCTGCTGCTGCGTCTGCAGGGCAGAGAGCTTGGAGGACTCTTCTTCCATGTTGGCGTCGACCAGGCGACCGACACCGGAGTCGATCGAGTCGCTGAGCGCGTTGACGAAGTCGTCCTGCATGGTGATGCGGGTGGAGATCGAACCGAGCTTTGCACCGGCAGAGGTCATCGCCTTCAGAGCGTTTTCGACGTTGGTCAGAGCAAGGCCGAGTTCGGCCTGGCCGAAGGACGTGATGTCGAGCGAGTAGACCGAGCCGATCGTACCGCTGGTCGTGCCGAGGATGCCCGAGGTGGTTTGGAGCGCACCGGTCGTGGTCATGC
>UEIF01000035.1 GCA_900468805.1 Hyphomicrobiales bacterium
CCCCCACCCCCACCCCCGACGGCTGAGAAGGCTCCGGAGCAGGCAAAGCCTATGCCTATGCCGGCTTTGCAGACGATAGCCGAATATGGCGACAAGGATACTGGTCCGCAAAAGTCGATGACCGGGAATTCTTCTCAGGGCGAAGTGAAACCTGCCGAGACTGCGCCGCCCCATGATGCTCAGGCAAATCAGCCGCCAGCAGAGGCGGCAGCGGAAAAACCACAGACGGAGACGCCTCCCGCAAAGCCAGTTCCTGAAGATGTGAAGTTGCCCGAGACTGCGGCGGCTGATGTGTCCCACGAGCGCAATGCACCACTTGCGGAACTGTCTGGAGAAGCCAAGACGAGCATCGAGCAGACGAAACCGGCTGAACCAAAGCTGTCTGAAATAGCGAAGGCGGAGCCGGTGAAGGACGAGCTAACAGAAGCCAAGACCTTGTTTTCGCAGAACGATGATGACGATCCCGTTGCAAGAACAGCAATGGAGGGAGTGCCACGCGGCATGCGCGCCGGAAAGCTCTGCGCGAGCGAACTCCAGCAACAGCTGATCCATGCATCGCCCAGTGTTCGGCCTATGCTGGTCCCGACCTATGACCTATCAAATGGGACAGTTCTCGATGTCAGGGCTGGGGCCTTTCGTACGATCAAAGGGTGGTACAACGTTCGTTTCCGCTGCGCGGTGGATGAGAATGCCACAAAGGTTGTTTCCTTTGCCCTTGATGTCGGGGATGCCATACCTCGGAGCCAATGGAAAGGCCGCGGGCTCGGGGATTGAGAAAGCAGCGGTGTTAATCCCATCCTGGAACAAGCCACGCGCAAGGAACCATCTCTATCGTTTTCCCATGGCCGTTATGGTACGGTAGAGAAGGGACAAATGATATGTCGAACGAGATCGAGCACTTCTTCGAACGCCAGGACGAAGCCGTCAGCCTGATGTTTCTCGAAAACAAGGCAGACGAGCTGACCGATATTCTCGTGGCTGCTCTGGAAGAAGCTCTCGAAATTCTCCTGGAAAGCGCGCCCGCCGGAACCGTCCACTGAGCCTGCCATCCCGAAGCTCCTGATGGAGCTTCTTCCCCTAGGGGTCATCATGGTTGTTCCGCTTCAGGACGATGGCAGACTTCCGGCCTCTCTCCGGAGCCATCTTGGCGGTTATGAATGGCGTCGTGACGCTCTTGGCCGTTCCTCAGCCAGCGTTTTCCGCCTTGAAGGCGAGGGGCGTCCAGGGCTTTACCTGAAGGTCGAAGAGACAGGGCCTTTTTCCGAATTGTCCGACGAGGCCGCGAGGCTCGCATGGCTTGCGGGCCGCGGCCTGTCATGCCCCAAAGTCGTCGCCCATGAGAGCGACGGCGAGCGCAGCTTCCTGCTGATGACGGCGTTGCCGGGAGACGATCTCGTAACCGTCGCAACGCTGCTGCCGGAAGAGCGCGTCGAAATCCTCGCTTCCGCCCTGAGCACCCTTCACAGCCTGGATATCGGCAATTGTCCTTTCGATCATCGTCTCGACAACCGCCTTGCAACCGCCGAAGCGCGCCTGCGGGCAGGTCTCGTCGATGAGACGGATTTCGACGAGGCGCGGCTCGGTAAAAGCGCCTTCTTCCTCTTCGACGAATTGCAGCGACTGCGGCCGGAAGCCGAAAACCTCGTCGTCGCGCATGGCGATGCCTGCCTGCCGAACTTCATGACGGCGGATGGGCGGTTTTCCGGTTATATCGACTGCTGCCGCCTTGGCGTTGCCGACCGCTATCAGGATATCGCGCTCGCCTGCCGCAGCGTTGCCCATAATTTCGGTGAGGAATTCGTGCGGCTGTTTCTCAACGCCTACGGGCTCTCCATCATCGATCCCGAGAAGGTCGAGTATTATCAGCTTCTCGACGAATTTTTCTGATCGCTTGCCCGGCTCGTCGGCGGCTGGCACAGTCGGCCGCGAGGGAGATTGCGATGGCAGCCAGTCAATTCAGGATGCTGCGCTCGTCCGTGCCGGGCGTCGAGGCCGTGGTGGCAACATCAGGTCATCGTTTTGGGCGCCACACGCATGAACAGTTCGGCATCGGCCTGATCTTTTCCGGCGCGCAGAAATCTCTGAGCGGGCGCGGCATGGTCGAGGCGGAGGCCGGTGATCTCATCACCGTCAATCCGAACGAGGTGCATGACGGTGCGCCGATCGGCGAGGCGCGTTCCTGGAGCATTCTCTATTTTGATCCCGTCGTGATGGATGGCCTTGCGCGTGAAGTTACGCAAGGCGGGACGAGCAGGTCGGAAATTCCGCGCCCTGTCATTGAAGACAGCCTGCTCGCGGAACGGTTTCGCACACTGTTTTCTGCCGTGACCGGCGACGAGGAACGGATGCGCTGCGAGGAGCTACTGCTCTCGGTCATTGCCGATGCGATGCGCGAAACGGCAATACAGGAGGCACCAGCACCCACGCCGCGCTCCATTGTCTATGCCCGCAGCATGATCGACGCCGATCCGGCGGCCGAGATTTCGCTCGCCGATCTGGCGCGGGAAAGTGGTCTCAGCCGGTTTCAGGTGCTGCGCACCTTTGCGCGGGTGACGGGCTTTACGCCGCACGCCTATCTCGTTCAGGCCCGCGTACATCTGGCCCGGCGGCTGATCGTCAGCGGTGCGCCGCTGGCGGAAGTGGCTTTCGAAAGCGGCTTTGCCGACCAGAGCCATATGACGCGTGCCTTCGTTTCCCGCTATGGCCTGACACCCGGCGCCTATGCGCGCGGCCATTCCTGACGCCCTGCAATTTCGTTCAAGACCCCAAGCCTCTCGTGCTGTTTTCTTCCGCCGTTTCGAGGGAGCAGCAGATGATCAGGGAATTTCAGGGTTATATCTATCTCACGCTGGCCATGGTGACGGTCGGCAGCACGGTTATCGCCAGCAAGGTCATTGCCTCGGGGCTGCCGCCGTTTACGGCGACGGCGCTGCGTTTTGCCGTGGCCCTTCCTTTTTTCCTTTTCCTGGCGCGCTGGACGGGATCGCGGCTGCCGCGGCTTTCCGGGCGGGACTGGCTGATCCTCGTGACGCAGGCCGGGGCGGGAAGCGTCGGCTATACGACCTTGTTGATCTCAGGCCTGTCGCTGACGTCTGCAGCCAATGCAGGCGTCATCATCGGCACGCTGCCGGTCGTCTCTGCGGCAATCTCCATCCTCGTGCTCGGTGAGAGGCCACATCGTTTCCTGCTGCTGGCGATCGGGCTTGCGGCGGCAGGTGTCTTTTCCATCGTCTTTTCGCCGGCAACCGGGCAGGGGTCTCTTGTGGGCGATGCGTTGATTTTCGGCGCCGTCATCTGCGAGGGGTTGTTCATTCTCTTGAACAAGAGGCTTGTTACGGCCATTCCGCCGTTGACGCAGTCGGCGCTGATGACCGCGATCGGCTTCGTGGTCGCGGCCGTGCCCGCCTTGTTCGAGCATCATGATATCAGTGTCGGCTCACAATCCGCTTTGCTTGCCGTCCTCTACTACGCGCTGGTCCCGACGGTCGGCGGCTTCGTGCTCTGGTATGCGGGGGCGGAGCGTGTCAGCGGTGCGGAGGCGTCTCTTTTCACTGCCGTGGCGCCGGTCTCGGCTGTCATCTTCGCCTTCCTCGTGCTGGGCGAAGCCATCGGTCTCAACCAGATTTTCGGCATCGCTTGCGTGCTTGCAGCTGTCATTGGCCTTGGCTTTGCCAGCCTGCGGCGAACCGCCAAAGCTTAAGCGCGGCGGAAGACGTTGCGGTATTGGCGTGGCGTCATGCCGGTCTGCGCTCTGAACTGCCTGTTGAAATTGGCAAACGAACTATAGCCGACGGCATCGGCGATATGGCCGACGGGTTGGCCAGTGGCCGAAAGGCGGGCGCAGGCATCGCCGATGCGCATGCGGATCAGATAATCGGAGACAGTCGTGCCGGTGTGGCGGCGAAAGAGCCGGTGCAGGCCGGAGACGCTCAGTGCCGCAATATCGGCGAGTTCTTCCAGGGCGATCGTACGGGCGTAGTTCACATGCAGATGGGTCAGCACCCGGTCGATGCGCTCGCGGCTTTCCTGTAATCCACGGCCCTGGCCGGGCGTGCTCGCCAGCATGGATGCCTGGCGGTCGCCGGCAATCCGGCCGAGGATGTTAAGGAGCGAAAGAAGCCGCTCGGCGGGAGACTTTGAAAAGATTGCCTCGATCTCACCGCGTATGACATCGGCCGTTTCTCTCGAAAATTGCAGCCCCCGATCGGCGCGAGACAGCATTGCCTCGATCGGGCGCAGCTCGACTGCACCTGCCGTCACCTGCCGGATCCAGTCGGGATGGAACCAGAGCACGAGGGCGATATGCGGGTTCGCCTCGTCATATTTGGCGCGGGATACCCAGGTGTGCGGCAGGTTCGGGCCGACGAGCACCAGGTCGCCGTCCGCATACTCTCCCGTGTGGTCGCCGATGAAGCGCTGGCCGATGGAATTCAGCGTCAGGGTCAGCTCGAATTCGGGATGGTGGTGCCACTGGAAGGGGATCGCGTCATCCAGCCGCCGGTTCAGCATGCTCCAGGAAGCATCGGCATGTCGCGGCAGGATTTCGAGATAAGGCCTCATCAGGCGCCTTTCGAATTATTGACGCCAGAATAGTATCATAGTTTGCCAAAGCCGCACAACATAGTGCGCCCAACGCAGCTACACTCTCATCATCGCCTGAAACCACAGGGATGGAACATAATGATGGGAGGATCTCATGGAACTGGCAATGAAACGCGACGCTCATCCGACGGCCTCGTCGGTCACCACCCAGCTCAAGGATATCCAGAAGAGACTGCCGCTGCGCGTGCTCTCGGAAGCGGACTGGAAGCACTGGACAACGAAGGGCTATGTCATCGTTCGTCAGGCCGTTCCTGCAGCCAATGTCGAGCGGCTTGCGGAGGTGCTCTGGCGTTTTGACGAGAAGGACCCGAACGATCCTTCCACCTGGTATGCGCCGCAGCGCCGTGAGCACAAGATGAAAGAGCTCAACAATACCGGCATGCTGGAGATCTATAATCATCAGGCCATGTGGGATAACCGGATGGAGAAGCGCGTCTATGACGTCTTCGTCGATATCTGGGACCGCGAAGACCTGTGGGTGACGATCGACCGAGCCAATCTCAACCCGCCGAAAAAGGTCAAGGGCAATCCCAACGGTTTCATCCACTGGGATGTCGACACTTCCATCCGGCCGATGCCGATCGGCGTGCAGGCAGTGCTGAGCCTCAAGAAGCAGGACGGCGATGTCGGCGGCTTCCAGTGCGTGCCCTATCTCTTCGAACATTTCGACGATTGGGTGAAGACGCAGCCGGAGGATCGCGACCCGATGCATCCCGATATGACCGGCCTTTCGACTGTGAATATCGATATGGAGCCGGGCGACCTGATGATCTTCAATTCGCTGCTCGCCCATGGCGTTCGCCCGAACCATGCGGAGAACCGCGTGCGCATGGCGCAATATATCTCCATGCACCCGGCCGAATACGACAATGCGGAAGAGCGCGACGAGCGTATCCGCCTGTGGCGGGAACTCGACCATCCGAAGCGTGATGCTTTCCCCGGCGATCCGCGCGAATGGGAAAAGCATAATGCCAAGACCGCCGAGCTGACGCCGCTCGGCCGCAAGCTGCTCGGTCTCGACCGCTGGTAAGACGCTAGAAGATCAAAGCCGCGGAGGTGACGTTTCCGCGGCTCTTCATCATCATCGGCGACATGATCGCGCGGCCTGCAAAGCCGCCGAAAACGAGAAGGGAGCTGCGGACCCCTTGGGATGACCGCTTGCCTACCCTATCTCTTTCGGAGAGATATAAATCCGGAGATGACATCCATGTCAGGCAAGCCTATCAAGATTCCCGGGCCGGACCACCCGATTACCGTCGAACACAATCCCTCCCATATCGTCGTCAAGCTGGGCGGCCGCGTGATTGCCGATACGCATGATGCGCTGACGCTTCGCGAGGCTTCCTATCCGCCGGTGCAGTATATTCCACGCAAGGATGTGGATATGTCACTGCTGGAGCGCACCGACCACGAAAGCCATTGCCCTTATAAGGGGGATGCTTCCTACTACAGCATTCCTGATGGCGGTGAGCGTTCGAAGAATGCGATCTGGACCTATGAGACGCCCAATCCCGCCGTTGCCAATATCAAGAACTATATGGCCTTCTACCCCGATAGGGTCGATTCCATCGAAGAGCTGCCATCGCCGGAAGCGGGACAGTTCTAAGGGATAACTTGACTTCCACTTCTGATCTATCGCGGCCGGCGCAAGTAGTCCCGCATGCTAAGCGTAATGGATTAATATGAAGCCTCCTCAGGTTGAAGTATTCTCGCTGAGCGCGCGTATTATGCAGGCTGGGGGCCATGAAACTGGATCAAGTGGAGCTTCGCTCCGAAGCATTGGATATCCGCATCGTAGAGAGCATCGGCGATGGTTCGTTCAATTTTGAATTCGATGTCTCGTACGGCGACGGATATATTCTGATCCTTCTGGAAATACTGGCAGGAAGGGGCGATTTTCTTGTTCAGGGTTTCGACGAGGCAAACAGCGCCGCAGCCTCACTGCAGAGGCAGCGTGTTTATATATTGAGACCGGTCGAAGCCAACCGCAGGATCGCCGTCGGCATGTTTGCGGCCGTCAACAGCAAGGTCCGGGCGACGATCGCCTGCTTCAAGAGAAAGATCGTCGACACATCGGCGGAACTGTCCTTCCCGCTCTGCCGAGCGCTCTGCAAACTGCTCGTTGCTTCGTCGCTTGCCTGGATGGGCATTCCGTCTCCCGACATTCTCGATAGGGTGGAGATCTCCAGCACTCCCTCTGTCGAGCAGATGAGGCAGCTTCTCATTGGCACGGAGACGACAGGCAGTTCGCAGAACGAACTGCTCGCTCTTGTCGATCCGGATTTGCGTACGGCAATCCTTGATGTCATGGAGGAGACCATGTGGCTGCTCGACATGCGGGACCAGATCCATACCGCCGCGTGCCAGATGGTCGGCTGCTGTCCACCCCCAAGGTGATGCGGCAATTGCACGCCGGAGCTTATTCCGATTGACATAAATCATTTTCAAGCAGAACACCGTTCCGTTCTTATAAGATTCCTATAAGCGCCTGTGGCCTGCCCGCAGGCCGGTGACTGAACAATGGACATACCAGTGGACAAGCGGGAAAGCGTTCTGCGCCATCCCGGCTATCTGAACTTCGCCGCCTCCCGCGTTTTCTCCTCGCTTTCCTTTCAGGCCGTGGCGATCGCCATGGGATGGATGATTTACGAACAGACTCATAGCGCCTTCGCGCTTGCGCTCGTCGGCCTCTGCCAGTTTCTGCCGATGGCAATGCTAACCTTCGTCGTGGGCCATGTCGCCGATCGGTTCGACCGCCGACGGATTGGACTTGCCTGCCAGCTTATCGAAGCGATTACCTCGCTGGTACTGGCGATCGCGACCTGGCAGCAGTGGCTTTCGCCTGTCGGAATGCTTGTTGCGGTCACCATCATGGGTGCAGTTGTCGCCTTTGAAAGGCCGACTATGGCCGCCCTTTTGCCCAGTATCGTACCGGCCTCGATGCTACAGCGAGCGGTTGCCACCTCAACCTCGATGATGCAGACGGCTCTGATCATCGGTCCGTCGCTCGGCGGTCTTCTCTATGGCGTCAGTCCCATAGCACCCTTTGCGATCTCGGCCGTCCTTTTCGCCGTGGCAAGCTTCAACGTGATTTCCATTCGCATGGAGTGGACGCCTTCGAAACGCGAGCCGGTGACCGTGTCGTCCGTCTTCGCCGGGGTTTCCTTCATCCGCAGCCGGCCGGTGATGCTCGGCACCATCTCGCTCGATCTTTTCGCTGTTCTGCTTGGCGGCGCCACGGCGCTGCTGCCGATGTTTGCCAGTGATATCCTGCATGCCGGCCCATGGGGGCTCGGTATGCTGCGCGCGGCACCAGCGATCGGTGCGCTTGCCATGTCGATCGTGCTTGCACGGCGGCCGCTGACATCGGATGTCGGTCGCAAGATGTTGCTGGCAGTCGGGGTCTTTGGCGTGGCCACCATCGTCTTTGCACTGTCCACCAACGTTGCGCTTTCCGTCGTCGCACTGTTCGTCGTCGGAGCCTCGGACACCGTGAGCGTCGTCGTTCGCAGCTCGCTGGTGCAGCTTCTGACGCCGGATGAAATGCGCGGGCGCGTCAATGCCGTGAATTCGCTCTTCATCGGCACCTCAAACCAGCTCGGCGAATTCGAATCCGGCATGCTTGCCGGCATGCTTGGCCCGGTCGCGGCCGGTATTGTCGGCGGGGTAGGCACAATCGCAGTCGTGCTCATGTGGACGCGATTCTTCCCTGATCTCCTCAAGGTGAAAACGCTTCAGGGTTAGCTCTCATCTCCTAGCCGCATCGGCCGCAGTCATTAGTTGACTCGGTAATGTCGGATGTGGCCGGCGTCGCACGTCTTTCGGACGTTAACGCAAGAGGAGAAGTGCAATGTCCTATGTTGATGGTTTCATCGTCGCCGTTCCCCGCGAGAATGTCGATGCGTACAAGGAATTCTCTGCCCACGCCGGATCGATCTGGAAGGAATACGGCGCGCTCGAATATGTCGAATGCCTCGGCAATGACGTGCCTTATGGCGAATTGACCTCGTTTCCACGGGCTGTCATGGCTGCGGATGACGAGGTGGTCGTCTTTTCCTGGATTCGCTACAAATCCAGACAGCATCGCGACGAGATCAATAGCAAGGTCATGGCCGATCCGCGCCTTTCCAGCGACAAATGGAAAATGCCGTTTGACGGCAAGCGGATGATCTATGGCGGCTTCGAGGAGTTGCTGCGGCTTTAGTTTCGGCCCATCTCCATTGACTTCAGAGGCAAGGCGCGCCACCTCGCGGAGACAATCTGCGACGGAGACCGCCTTGCCCCAGACCATCCTTACGCTTTCCACCCGCGGCCAGGGTCTCTACGAATTCACCGATCAGGCCAATGCCTTCGTGCGTCATTCCGGTATGCTGGAGGGCCTGCTGACGGTCTTCGTGCGCCACACCTCCTGTTCGCTGCTCATCCAGGAAAATGCCGATCCCGACGTGAAGACGGACCTCAACAGCTTCTTCCGCCGCCTCGTGCCGCCATCTTCCGATCCGTCGATGCGGTGGGTCGTTCATACGACAGAGGGACCAGACGACATGCCCGCCCATATCAAGGCGGCACTGACGCAGGTTTCGATCGGTATTCCCGTCGGCAACAGCGGGCTGGTGCTCGGCACCTGGCAGGGCATCTATCTTTTCGAACATCGCGACCGGTCGCACCGGCGCGAGGTGGTGCTGCATCTCAGCTCATAATTAATCACGCAATCCCGCTGCACACCTTTGCTGGAGTTGCTCTAACGCCATTAACCCTTGTGAACGCCGACTGAATGGGCAGTTCGAACGGCATTCAGCTTCATGCGTTTAGTCTCGAAACAATCCCAAAAGGGAGATCGAGGACACATCACGAGGAGACAACCCAATGTCGCATTTCCTTGCCAAGGCTTCGCTTGCCGCACTGCTCGCCCTGAGCTCCATCCCGTTTGCCGGCTCCGTTGCTTTCGCCGCGCCCCAGACGGATCTCGTCGTCAAGGCGCAGTACCATCGCCCGCCGGTTCGCGGCTGCTCGCCGATGGAGGCCATCCGCAAGGCCCGCTATTCCGGCCTGCGCGACGTACGTATTTCCAACATCACGCCGCGCCGGGTCGTCGTTGCCGGCCGCGATCGCCGTGGCTGGGACCGCATAACCTTCGCCAATGTGCGCGGCTGCCCGCTCATGTATCGCTAATTCGTTCGGCCAGAGCCAGGAAGACTTGGGGCCGGTAAGACTTGGACCCGGAAAACTTAGGCTCGACCCATTTTGCCTTGACCGCGACACCTTCGACCGTCTTTTCTCGGAACTGTATGTAAGTGATTCCGAAACAGGCTCCGGCAGTTGCCCGCGCGGCTATCAACCACGAGGATCTTTTTCATGATGCAGTTTCTGGCGAAAGCGGGGCTTGCTGCCCTTCTTTCCGCTGCTGCGCTGGCCGGCACCGTTGCGCCGGCTGCAGCACAGGTGAATATCATTATCGGCGAACCGGACCGTCGTCCGCCGCCGCCGGATTGGCGCCGCCCGCCACCGCCACCGCCGGGATACGGTCGTCCGCCAGGCTACGGCCGTCCGCCGCGTGGCGGCTGCGATCCGCGCATGGCGGAAAACATCGCCGAGGATTACGGCCTGCGCCGCACCCGCGTCGTCGATGTCTCGCCTCGCCGTATCGTCGTGCAGGGTTGGAGCCGTCGTGGCCCCGACCAGATGACCTTCGGCAACGTTCGCGGTTGCCCGCTCATGCGCCGCTGATACCACAGCATCGGTCTGAAAATCGGGATCGATGTCGGAACGCCTGATGCACCGATTCAAAGAGTTATAGAGCGTCCTTAGTTCTAATGGCCCCACGGCGCTCCAGGGCGCGATCGTCCACCGCATAAAAAACCGCCCTTGCAGACAGCAAGGGCGGTTTTCTTTTGAGTAGTTTTTCCGTCGGGGGCAGGGCGCCGAAGCGCCCTGTGGGGTTTTACTGCTCGATTGCGAAAGTCATGCTGACGGTGACATTGTAGCTGTTCTCGCCGCCCTGGACCGGAACGGCAGCGGCATCGGAGGCTTCCTTCATCATCGCAGCGCGGTAGACCGGCTGTGGCATCGGGCGCAGGACATTCTCGCTGATCTCGATGACGCGACCGACTTTGACGCCGGCGGCTTCGCTCAGTGTCTTCGCCTTCTTGATCGCGTTGGCGACAGCGTTCTTGCGAGCTGCCTCCAAGGCCGCTTCAGGCTTGTCGTTGGTGAACTGGATATCGCCGCCCTGATTGATGCCGAGAGTGACAGACTGGTCGATGATCTCGCCCAGTTTGGACAGGTCGCGGACGCGAACGGTGACCGAATTGCTGGTCTGGTAGCCGATCAACTGCGGCGGCTGCGGCTGGTTATCGACCGGCTGCGGGTAATTATATTGCGGCTGGATCGAAAAGCCCGAGGTCTGCAGGTCGCGCTCGGCAATGCCGCTCTTCTTCAGCGCTGCCAGCACCTCGCTCATCGCCTTGTTGTTCTCGTCGAGCGCTTCCCGAGCAGTCTTTGCCTGTTTGACCACGGCAAGATTGACGACGGCCATATCGGGAGCCAATGCCGATTCGCCTTCTGCGGATACGTTGATGACCGCTTCGCGCGGCCGATTCTCCTGCGCCAGAAGCGGAGCGGATGCCGCGAGCGGCAGGCTCAGAAAGGCTGTCAGAAGGGCAGTCTTGGTATAGTTCGGCGCCATGTTTGTTCCTCGGCTGTTTGCGTCCCTGCGAGCTTTGTGTCTGCGGATTGTGAAGCTATTACGGCAGAAACCGATATGAGAATTGCTTTATTGCGGGAAGTATTTTCGACTAATGGGTGTAGGGGGCGATCAACGCATGGTAGGTAAAGCGGCGTGTGGCCTGTTGCCCGCGGTTAAGCCTCGACTTATAAAGAACCGCGTTTCTATCTCATGCTGAAGTTTCGCCTTTATGAAAATCGGTGCTTATGTCATCAATCTGAACCGTTCCAGTACCCGGTGGGAAGGGCTTTCGCGGAAGGCCAATTCGCTGGCGCTCGAAGTCGTCAGGATATCCGGAGTGGATGGGGCGCAGATCCACCCACACGACAAGGCTGACATCAACAAGCGGCAATTCCTTCTTCGCAACGGCAGGAACTATCTGCCAGGCGAGCACGGCTGCTATCGCAGCCACGTCAAGGCGCTCACCGAGTTTCTGGACAGCAGCAATGATGCGGCGATCATCATGGAAGACGACGTCGAGCTGCAAGCCGATCTCATAGAACGTGCAGAGGCCGTACTTGCCGCGATTCCGAAAGCTGAGCTGGTCAAGCTTCTGAACCACCGGTCCCAAGGCTTCATGCAGAAGGCGGCGACGAAATTCGGGGATGTCATAGGCCGCTGCATCCACGGGCCGCAGGGTTCGGCCGCCTGCTATCTGGTCACCCGATCCGGCGCAAGCAAGCTTCTGCGGACCATGGCCATCATGGTCTATCCCTTCGATGTGGCATTAGAGCGCGGCTGGTCGACCGAGGTTAATACCTTTACGGTCAAGAACAATCTGATAGAGCTAGGGCCGAACAGCCACGAGACGGCGATTGCGACGAAGCTCGACTACAGACGGCAGAAATTCAAGGGAATACGCCGCTCCGTCACGCATCTGCTTCGCGCCGCTGATTATGCTAGAAGGGTACAATATTCTCTATGGTAGCGAGCGAAGAGCCGATTGCCACGCCCTCCCGCCTCAAGCCCGTCCTTGTCCTCCTATGGCTGCTATTGATTTCGGCTCCCATTGTGGAAAGCGATACCTATCGCTACGCGGCGCTGCTGCTGATCGGGACGACCTTTGTCCGGTTCAAGCCGAATTTTAATCTGCTGAAGAGTGACTGGCTGGCGAACGCCTGCCTTGCCTGGGGTGCTTACGCACTGCTGCGCTTTCTCTTCGGCCTGATCGTTTACGGTGAAAAGGGGGCGTCCGACTGGCTCTACGCCTTCCCGCTGTTTTTTCCGGCGGTGGGCATCGCGCTTTATTCCAGCCGCAAACAGGTCGAAACGGTCTTTGCCATCTATTTCCCGGCTGCACTTGCCGCCCTGTTGATCTCCACCGACTACCGGCTGATCCTTGAAGGCGACGCGCGTATTTCGCCGCTCTTCCATAACAACCTGATCCATGGCGCGATCGGCTGCGGTTTCCTGATGATCGGCGCCTTCTACTGGCTGTTGCACGCCTGGGAGACCGGCAAGCTCGTGCGCCGTTCCGGCAGCTGGATTGTTGCCGTCGCGACCCTCATCATCGCACTCTGCCTTTTCAATATTTATGGCTCCAAGGCGAAAGGCGTCTGGCTGAGCCTCGTCCTCGTCGGACCGCTCATGCTGGCCTCGCTGCTGCTTTACGCAAACAGACGCCGGGCCGCCTTGGTAGGGGCGGTCGTAGTCGCTCTCATTGCAGCAGCGCTTTTTGTCGGCGGCGATGACATCTGGAAGTTTGCCGGCCCGACCTATGAGGCCACCGCACGGATCGAGACCGAAATCTCTACGCATGGCGCATGGGATGCTGTCGCTGCTGCGATCGCGTCAAAAGATACGCCGGAGTCGATGAGTGAACGGCTGCAGCTCTGGGCGAATGCTTCGGAAGTGATAGCTCAGGCGCCTTTCTTTGGTGCCGGCAACCACTGGCTGACGCTCTGGAGTTCGACCACCTATGCCGACGTGCCCTATACGCTGCTCCATAACGGCTACTTCGAGATGCTTGTCCGCCACGGGCTGTTCGGCATTGTCGTTTTCGCCATATTGGCAACAGGCATGTACAGCCGTGTTTTCTCTGCGTGGAAAGCCAGGCTGATCAGTCTCAGCACGCTACTGGCCTATAGCATGGTGACGCTATTCTTCCTTGGAACGATCCTGTCCAACTCCAACAACCGGCTGGCAATCGGCGAATCGTTCTTCTTCGTGTTCGCCGCCGCCGCGTTTGCCTGCGGGATCATGTTGAAGAAGGAAGAGATCAGGCAGGACACCGGCATGGTAACTCGGGATCAGAAGGCTGCCTGAAAGGGCGATGGAACCCGGCCCAAAAGGGTTGCCGAGCGCTCCTAGGCTGGAGCGCCCGCGTTGTCACATACCGAAATCGTCCAGAAACGAAGGATGGATCGCAGTCTTCCTTGCCTCGCGCGCATCACGATAGCGCTGCTGGGCAGAATCGAAGCCATTGACGATCCGTCTTATAAGACCGCTTTTGCGGCGTTTGAAAATCAAGTGCATAGCAAGCTCGCTTTTTCTTATTTTTGTTAGCCGGCAGCATATAATTTGCGCAGCATGCCGTAGCAATGAGCATTTTGGCATGCCACCTATGCAGAATATGACAGTGACATGACACGGAAGGGATCGCGGTCTGCATAAGGCGTCCGAGGTTCGATCGACGGCCGCGATGGTATCGGCCATAGCGGTGCTGTAAGATGCCGCTGTCGTCCTTTCGGGGGAAGAGACTGACATGGAGCGCCGCCTTGCAGCCATCCTGATTGCCGATGTTGTGGGCTATGGCCGTTTAAGCCAGGTCGACGAGGAGGGGACGCGTCTTCGTTTCCAGGCGAACCTGAGAGAGATTGTCGAGCCTTCGATAGCTGAGCATAGCGGACGGCTGGTCAAGACCATGGGCGACGGGCTGCTGGTCGAATTTCACAGCGTCGTCGATGCCATGCGCTGCGCAGTGGACGTGCAGAAGCTGAAGGCAAAGCACAATGCGGAGATCCCGACCGATCATCGCCTGGATTTCCGCATCGGTATCAATCTCGGTGACATCATCGTCGAGGGTGACGATATTCACGGCGATGGGGTCAACCTGGCTGACCGCATGCAGTCGCTCGCCGAACCCGGCGGAATTGCGATCTCCGGCCCAGCCTATGACCAGGTGAAATCGAAGCTTGACGTTGGTTTTGTCTCGCTCGGCGAGCAAAGGGTCAAAAACATCGCCGAGCCCGTGCGGGTCTATCGTGTCGTGCTCGGTACAGCGGCACCCAACAGAGCTGCCAACGCTCGCCGATATCTTGGCCGTTGGCGCGTCGCGGTGATATCAACTGCTGCCGTCCTTCTCATTCTGGCGGGAGCGGCGCTGTGGTGGCAGCCGTGGGCGCTGCTTGAGGCCCCATCGCTTACCGAGCGCTTTGCCTATCCTTTACCGGACAAGCCCTCCGTTGCGGTGCTGCCGTTCATCAATGTCAGCGGCGACGTGGAGCACGATCATCTTGCCGAAGGCCTGACCGACGATCTGATTACGGAACTCTCGAAAGTCTCCGGCCTCTTCGTCATCGCGCGCCATTCCGTCTTCGCGGTGCGTGACAACAGCGGCAAGATACAGGATGTGGCGGCCGAACTCGGTGTTCATTATGTGCTTGAGGGGACGTTGCAGCGCGCCGGCGCACGACTGCGCATCAATGTCAAACTGATCGATGCGCTGACCGGGCTTTCCCTCTGGGCCGAGCGTTACGACCGCGAATATGTCGACCTCTTCGCGGTGCAGGATGATGTCATCAGCAAGATCATCGCGGCTCTTGCCATCAGGCTCAGCGATGGTGAACGCACGCAACTGGCGCAGATCCCGACGGAGAATCTCGAGGCCTATGATTATTACATGCGCGCCGAGCAGGCGGGTCTCACCTACGGGGACGTCGCGACCTATCGCGAGGCCTTATCCTATTATCAGAAGGCGATCGACCTCGATCCGAATTTTGCCGATGCCCATGCGGGGATTGCCCGGATCGCCGTCGATGTCTGGCGCAACGACTACAATATCCTCTGGTCGGCAGCCGTCGCCCGCAAAATCGCCTATGATGCGGCAGGGCAGGCATTGAAGATCGATCCGAACAATGCGCGAGCGCATACCGTGCTGGCACTCCTGCAACTGGTCGATGGCCGCCAGACGGAGGCACTGATATCGGCGAACCGTGCCGTGCAGGCGCAGCCGAGCGACGCCGAAGCCTATGGCAATCTGGCCCTCGTGCTCGCTCATATCGGCAATCATGGTCAGGCGATCAGCGAAATGGAAAAGGCGCTGCGCTTCGATCCGTCGCCATCGCCCGGCTTCCAGTTGTTGGCGGGTATCGTTTTCTACATCGTCGGAGACGAAGACCGGGCGATCTCGCTGATGGAGGCAGCCCGCAACGCCTTGCCCAATGCGGAGGCCGCACGCGAATTCCTGACGGCAGCCTATATCGATGACGGCGATAAGAAACGCAGCCTGCAGGAGAAGACGAGGCTGCTGGAGCTCTTTCCCGAAAGCAATCTGACCTATTACAGCTATCTCTACGACTACTGGCGCAAGGACGATCTGAACAAGCATCTGAGCCGGCTGCAGAAGGCCGGAATTCCTGATTGGCCTTTCGGATTTCAGGGCGAGAAAGGCGATCAGGTCACCGGCGATCAGTTGCTGGATCTCATCAGCGACAAGACCTGGAGCGGCAAACACCGCAACGGCACGCAGTTCGTGCAGTTCTTCGACAAGGCCGGCAACACCGCTTATCGCAGCGCCAATACGAACATAACGGGCACGGTCGAAATTCAGGGCGACTGGCTCTGTGAGAAGTTCTCAGGCTATTTCCTGGACCGGATGGTCTGCGGCAGCGTTTATCGCAACCGCGCTCCCGACGAGCCCGGTGCGACATATGTGCATGTCACGCCGCAGGCTCTGAAATTCTTTTCCATCGTCCGCTGATGGCGATGACGAGTTTGTTTAAAAACCGGCGATTGATTGTCTATTGAGCGGACGGATGCTGCCAGTCTTTCTGTGCCTTCTCCGATATCAGGATATTCTGCACCTGCGACCAATGCTTCTGGGAATCGACCACCTTGGTGGGGTTCTTCACCAGCCCGTCGGCGGCACCCGGATCGTAGCTGATATAGAGCTTGCCTTCGATAATCCGCCAGGCATTCGGATCGATGTTGGTGGTCACCGTTCCGAAGGACACGCCATCGGCGCAGTAACCGCCATATTGCGGGGCATATTTGCCCGGATCCTTGACGAACATGTCACGATGTTCGGCACTGACGAAATACCAGGTCGCACCCAGCCAGTGATGAGAATATTGCGGCGATCCTTCAACGGCTTTATCATCCGTGAAATAGGCGACCGGATCATAGCCCTTGATCGCCACATCCCCGAAATAGCCCGTATTGACGAAGTCCTCTGCCGGAGCGGCCCTTGCAAAGAGCAGGACGGCAAGGCTGCCTATCGCAGCAGCCTTCATGAATCCATTCCAGTGAGACATTTCAAAGCTCCCGTTTTCAGGCGCGCACGGTCATTTTCGCTTCGTGCATTCGTCATAGAGCCACTGACCGGTGAGGTCGGCTCCCTGACAGGCTGCGCCCGCTTTCAACAATAGACTGACGGAATCCCAGTGTGACCGCCATCCCGCCTGCGTCACCGGCGTGTAGCCGTTTCTTTCCTTCGGCTCGATCTTCGCTTTCTGTGCGAGCAGGAAAGCAATGACCTCGGCATGGCCTTCCTCGGCCGCCGCATGCAGGGGCGTCATGCTGTAGAAGTTCTTGTCGTCGTTGACGGAGGCGCCTTTGGCCACCAACAATTCCACGATATCGAGGTGACCGCCATAGGCTGCTGCATGCAGTGCCGTCAGTCCGCCCTTGTTGCGGATTTCGATATCGCAGCCCCGGTCCAGCAGAAGGGTGACGACATCAGTCTTGCCCGACAAGGCGGCAATCAGCAGCGCCGGCTCGCCGGTATCATCCGGCTCGGAGAGGTTTGCCCCCTGATCCGCAAGCTGTTTGACGCGATCGACATTTCCCTCACGCGCAGCGTCATGAAGAGGGCCTGCCGAAGTGGCGGAAGCCCCCAAGCCTAAACAGAACAAGCCGATCCAAAAAATATTCATCGCGCACCCCCGTCTTGCCATCCCTGGCTTCACAAGCGCGAAAGCGTGGTTAAGCTATCATGAATATGAGCGATCGACAATAAATGGCGAATCTGTTTGGAGAGCGGCGCGTGCGAGGCCACTTGCGGCTCCGTAGCAAACCGCAGCTTGGAACAGGGATAATGTGATGAACTGGTTACCGAGAGCTACATTGCATCGAAGGTGACCGGTCAGTGAAGGCCTTGCAGTCTGTTTCGTCGCTCAGCCAGCAACTCGCGTTGGACCAAGCTTCGCGCATCTTCGGTAAGACTACCCGTTTTCGAAAGACCAAGTTCGACAAACCGCGTTTCAATCTGTTTCGGGATTGAGTCCGCTTCGTGCTGGCAGAGCCGCACCAGCCATTTCCATTCGTCACTCGTCAAATCCTGCCGCGCGATCATTAAATGGTCTCCTCCAGAGCAACGTTATCCATTGATGGATAGCACAATTCACGTCGAAAGGCAGGCGACTGAATCATCGGGCTGATCAAGCGCGCAGGGGCTCCCAAAGCCCCTAACGAATCCTCTGCTTGGCAAGTTCCTGCTCGGTGACGATGGCACCCTGTCGAATTCGCCGAGACGCGACTGGAGAACAGAATCCGGTAGCCCAATTTGTAGCCCGAATCGTCTGGCTGATATCGGAAATCTCGCTAAATCATTAAAAATAAATGGTGGGCCCGGAGGGACTCGAACCCCCAACCAAGCGGTTATGAGCCGCCGGCTCTAACCATTGAGCTACAGGCCCGGCACCCATGGTGCGGTCAGCCGGGGCAATGGTACCCGCAGCTTTTGTCCGCTTAACGCAAATCCGGGACAGTCACAAGCCATGAGCGCAAGCTTCTGTGGACGATGCATATTTCCGGTTTGCCCTCTGGAACCTTGGCGCGCGGGCTACATTTACTGCAATCAGGCTAGATCTGAAGAGGGCAATCGCAGAATGGTGGCTTCCCAGGGTGCCGTGGTGCTCATCGTCGAAGATGAGCCGCTGATCAGGTTCAATATTCTGGATGTGCTTGAAGAAGTGGGGCATGTGGCGCTCGAGGCGGGGAACGCGGATGAGGCAATGGTGCTTCTGAAAACCCGCAACGATGTCGATGTCCTCTTCACCGACGTCAACATGGCCGGTTCGATGGATGGCATTCAGCTTGCCAAGCGGGTGAGGGCAATGCGGCCGAATATCGGCATCATCATCACCTCGGGAATGGTGCGCCTCGACCCCATGTCGCTGCCGGCCAACACGGCTTTCCTGCCGAAACCCTATCAGCACGAGGCCTTGATCACGACGATTGCTTCCATGATCCGATAGCACCCTGAAGGCTCAGGGCTCGTCGGTGACGGCGGCGGGGTGGGAACGCCCGTTGTCTGTTGCGGCTTCGGTTCTTCGATCTGTTTGCGAGCTTGTTTACTGGCCTCGGTGTCTCGTTGCCGCGCAGTTGGGCTTCAGCATCGCTCCAGTGGCGCATCTTGGCCTTCCGGCCTGCCTTCCTCATCCCAGATTGCGTAGACGCGCTCGCGCACGCGGTCCTCGTTCCGGTCCGTGATGTGCCTCGCGTGGATTTTCGAATACCGATAAAACCGGCTGGGGATCGGATATTTGAACGGCGCAGCCGAACCTGAAGGGGAGGTCTGCTTCAGGCCCGGCCGCTGCCTCTGGAAACCGTCAATTATAGCTGCTCTTCAGCAGATCGTTTTCCTGATGCGCCTTCTTCTCATAGATCGTGAAGAGAGCCATCGAGAGCAGATAGGAGAGGAAGGGATCTCCCATCTGCGTGGCGATATCGCGGGATGCGAGGATATGTCGTTCCAACGCGCCGATATCTTTTTGCACGGTGGTTTCGCTCAAGCGGTTCATGCTGCCATCTCCAGGAATTGGGTCACGACGGAACGCGTCGGGACATAGCGGGTATAGAGGGGGGTATCGATGCCGAGGGATGCACGCATCCTATCCTGCACGCGTTCGGAAACTTCGAAGGCGCCGCAGCAGACCGGATATTTGCCGTAGCCATCGGCGCGGCCGAGTTCGTCAACCTCGGCGCCGGCACGTTTGTAGACGCGCTTCAGATGCGGTTCGTAGTTGGAGATCATGGTGTGAATGCCGTGATCGAGGGCGCATTCGCAGAGCGCAAGCAGGAGCATGGAGAAGGCGCGGCCGGCATCGACATCGGGAAAATCGGTAGCGATCGCCTCTTCGTCGATGCACATGCGGGTGCCTTCCCAGATGCCGGGCGCGACAAGATTGGCTGCCTGCGGGAAGGTTGCGCGGAAGACGTCGTAAAGGAGGGTCGGTCCGGTCGTCGGCATCAGGCGCATGCCGCCGTAAAGGCGGGTGCGGGTTTCGTTGCACCAGACGAGATAGGCCGGGCAGAGCGAGTCGTAGCTATCGCGCTCGAAGGGGCCGATTACCGGAACGTTCCAGCCAAGGGTGTCTGCGAAGACTTTCTTGCGCAGGCGGAACATCTGGTCGAGTATGAAAGCGTATTTCTGATACTCATGTGCCTGAATGATAACGAACATTTTTCCCTCCAGCGTGTTGGGTTCGTGAGGGCAGAATGGTTCAGGAAGACGGGCTCGGAAATTCCCACATATGGGTGCCCACAGATGGACCCCCGCATATGTGGGGGTCGCATGGACGATGGACATCAACAGGTTGTACCCGGTCTTGCCGGGCGCAACTCTTAAGGCCGAATTTTGGGGCAGGTCAGGGATTGATGATGCGCAACTGCACGGCCCGCGACGCAGCTGCGGAAATGGTGGCGCAGCCGAGCTTGAAGCGGGCGGTTTTCAGATAATCGCGGGTCGTGTGCTCGGAAATGCCGAGGATGACGGCGATGTCCTTGTAGTCCTTGCCGAGCGCGGTCCAATGCAGGCATTCGATTTCGCGCGGAGAAAGTGCCGGCACCGGGTCGTTCTCGCCGTGAAGCTCGTAGATGGCCTTCCGATGAACCATATGAGCGATCTCGATCCACTCATTGCGATAGAGCTTGACCATAGCGGTCCAATCATCGAGCGGAATGCGGGCATTGATCGACAGCAGCGCCCGGCGCTGCGCCTTGTCGGCAACGGGGATCGAGTAGCCGTTGCCGCCGATCCCGTGCTTCTGGGCGTCGACCAGCATGGCATAGGCTTCCGGTGTCGGCTCCACCTCGCTCCAGTCGAAGGGCAGTTGGCGCTCGAAGCCCTGTTTGACGATCGGATCGACCTTTACATAGCTGTTGAGCAGATAGCGCGACACCCAGGCATCCGGATAGGTAGTGCGCACGAAAGGGGCGTCGATCTTTGCCGCAATGGTCTGAGCCAGGTGATAGGTGACGTAGTCGACGGCGTACTCCGCCTGGAAAATGCGGATGGAAGTATCGACATTGGCTGCAGCCTTGATCTGTTCGAAAACGGATTCGAACTTTTGCGAATAGCTATTTTCCGTCATCGTGCCGCCTGCCTCAAACCGTTCAATCCTACCGCGAGGAATGTCAAAAATACAAGGTATCCCCACATATGCGGGGAATGACTTTTCCAGACCCGTCTGTTAGCGCCTTTTTCGGGGAGGCTCCAGATGGACAGCAAGAGAACTTTCGACATCGCCGAATGCCATCAGGCAGCCAAAGGGCTGAAATCCAGCTGGCAGGACATGGCCGGCTCCGAGGCGTTGATCCGCGCGCTCGTCGCCGAACGCAATGGCGATACGTTGCTTGCCTTGTTCTGGACAGAGGTTCACCGGACGCTCTGCGAAGAGAAATAATCGCTCCTTTACAGTTAAATCAGTCACGAAATCATCTTCGATGAACTGTCACTGGTCGCCCGATGGGCGCGACCATTTTGGGGCCGGTTTCACCATGGGATAATCGGCTGCCCTGACATCGAGGATGCCGAGATCGATGATGCAGTCCTCGCCTTGTCATAGCTCATCGTCGCGTCAACGCGTGTGGTGCCCGAGGGAATACCGAAGGGCACGTAGAAACAGGGATCGTTCGCCTGATCGGAATGCGTGGCATGGACGGTGAATTCGGTCATGAAGCGGCCATCGGCGAAGGTTCGGATACGTCGTGTAAAGCAGCAAGATGACAGGCATATCGCGAACGTATCTCACCGGCCATCAGAGCAGATGGCATATGAACACGTCTTCACATTTGTCGCCAGTTAATTGGGGTCACGCACCACAGGCAAGGTATGTGAAGCCTGACCCCGCAAAATATCCAGCATATTCCAGCATATCGCCCAAATATGCTTGACGGATCGTTAGCGCGGAGCGCAAAGGTGCTTGTGGAAACGGTTACACAAGTGCCGCTGTATCATATTGGGAGGGATGGCCGGTATTGCGTGTTGGACGCACAGCGCCTTGCGCTGAGACCGCGTGAAAGCCGCTCGCTAGCGGCAAGACCGGCCCAATGGAATGCAAATGACCGAAAAGCGCGTGCATCTGGTCTTCAAGACCCATCTCGACATCGGCTTTACGGACCATGCCGAAAAAGTCCGTCGTCAATATCATGAACGCTTCATCCCGCAGGCGATCGAGACGGGTGCGCATTTTTATGCCGAAAACCCTGAAGAGCCGAAGTTCATCTGGACAACAGGCGCGTGGCTGATCTGGGATCATCTGAATTCACGATCGCCTGCCGAGGTCGCTGCACTGGAGCAGGCGATCGAACGCGGGCTCATCCGCTGGCACGGGCTGCCTTTCACCACCCATACGGAGCTGATGTCGCCTGATCTGTTCCGTGCCGGTCTTTCCTATTCGCAGAAGCTCGACCGCCGTTTCGGCAAAAAGACGATTGCGGCGAAGATGACCGACGTTCCCGGCCATACGCTCGGCATGGTGCCCTTGCTGGCCGAGGCCGGCATCCGCTTCCTGCATCTCGGGGTCAACACGGCTTCGCCGACGCCTGAGGTGCCTGACGTTTTCCGCTGGCGCGCGCCCGACGGCGCTGAAGTCGTCGTCATGTATCAGCGCTCCTATGGCGAGACCTATTTCCCCGAAGGTTTCGATGACGGGCTGAGCTTTGCCCACACGCAGGACAATATCGGTCCGCAGAGCGTGCCGCAGACGGCGGAAGCCTATCGCGACTTGCGTCGCCTCGAGCCTGGGGCGATCCTCCGCGCGGCGACGCTGGAGGATTATGGCGCGATCCTCTGGGAGGAGCGGGAGCGTTTTCCGGTGCTGGAGCTGGAGCTTGGCGACAGCTGGATCCATGGCAGCGCCACCGATCCCTTGAAGACGGCGAAGTTCCTGGCCCTGCAACGGCTCTATGACCGCTTTGCCGGCGAGGGACTGGATAAGCGTCGGCTCGCCTTCGGCCGCGGCCTCGCCATGGTGGCGGAGCATACATGCGGGGTGGATATCAAATCCTATCTGCGCGACGACAAGGCCTGGGCAAAAGCCGATTTCAACGCCGCGCGCAAAACCGATTACCGTTTCGCCTATACCGAGGCGTCATGGGACGAGCAGCGCGGCTATATCGATCAGGCCGTCGCCGAACTCGATGCCGAAGATCAGCATGAGGCGCAGACCGTGCTTTCAGAGCTTTTCGCGCCCGCGCTCGTCGGCAGCGCGAGCCGCGACACCCGCCTGAGCGCCGGGGGCTGGTCGATCGAGCTTGATGAGGTAACCGGTGATGTCACAGCGCTCACGTCACCGCGGGGGCGGCGGATGGCTGGCCGTGCTGGCTCGCTGATCGCCTATCGCTATGAAAGCTATGACGCTGCCGACGTTGCCAGGCATATGGACAGCTATCTCACTCACCGGCAGGAATGGGCGGTGCTGGATCACGACAAGCCGGGGCTTGGCCGTTCGGGCGCTGCGCTCTCGAAGGTTTTTGTGCCTCATCTCGAGAGTGCAGGCGAGGGAAGCCTGTTGCTGTCCATGCCGGCCGAAGCCGTCGAACGGTTTGGCGCTCCGCGGCAGCTAGCGATTGAATTCTCGGCCGATGGTGAGGCCTTGCAACTGCGCCTTTCGCTGCGCGACAAGGCGGCGAACCGCATGCCGGAGGCAAGTTTCCTGTCTTTTACGCCCGAGGTCGCAAAGGACTGGGTTTTCAGGAAAATGGGTCTCTGGCACCAGTCCGGAAATTTCGCCAGATCCGGTGGAGGCCAGCTTCAGGCGGTGACTGCAGTCCGTGGCGAGTTCGGCGTGTCCAACGGCGCGCTCGTCGTCGCGCCTCTGGATACGCCGCTGATCGCGCCGCAGAACTGGGATTTCATGAGTTTCTGCAGGGGCCTGCCGGATTTCCAAGAGGGAATCCGCTTCAACCTGCACAATAATAAATGGGGAACCAACTTCCCGATGTGGTGGGAAGGTGATTTCTCCGCCCGTTTCCGGATCAGTTTGGATTAGCCGCGCGTTTAACCGGCCCGTGACAGCTTTTGGCGCTGGTTGCTGAAAGCGGCCGGCTTGGGTGGTTTCGGCGCTTTCGGGCGAAATTTGACGAGAACTTCGTTGCCATCCGTCGAGGCACGCGTGCGCTCCAGTCTCTCGCGTTCGGCCGTCGCCTGAAGCCAATGCTCGGAATCGCGGCCATTCGGCCTGCCCTCCGCTTCCCAGATCGCATAGGCTCGCTTGCATATCCACTCATGCCGGGAGGTGTTGCTCATCGTTTCGTCCTTCTTGCGCCGATCTTTTCCCTCGATTCCACACGATTGGCCTCCCGCCAAAGGCGGATATCTCAAGCTGATCTTGTGAATGAGCCGGCATTGCCGGCATTCCGATGGGGCGGCATGACGTTACGCCATGCTTACCGGAAGAACGATTTCACCTGACATGTGTTCCCGACATATTCTGTGAAATTTCCTCCAGGGAGCCGCGGAGGGAGACGCATTATTCAGAGCGTGAGCGCTCGCTGTTGGCTTCGTCGTGTTTGACATTCCAGTCCTTGCGAGACTTCTGGCCGGGCGGTGTGCGATGGATGGTGGCATCATCGGAATGGGTGATGTCGCGCGGCTTGGCGCTGGAGACGCCGCTGTTGCGGCGACCCTCTTGCGAACGCGCGAACTGTCCTTCGGCGTCTTTGTGGATTTTGTCTTTGCCGCTCACGATCGTCTCCTACTCGCGCATGCTATCAGGCTGAACAGGCGGGCGCCGCTTGGCGGCCATCAGCAAGTCCAGTTCGACGGAAGACGGACCGAAGCGGGTAAAGAGGCTTTCGGCCTGTTCGTTCTTGAGGCCGTATTTGGCGGCGAATTCGTGAAGACTATACGGGCGGCCACGCAGGGTGCGGCTGCGTCGTTCGGGTTGGTGAATTTGCGTCATTCTGATCTCCCCAGACTACTTGCTGAGGCACAACCGGCGAGCACGTTAAAGGTTCCAAATCCGGTGTTTCCGATGCCGTCCTACAGGCGAAATACCGTTTTAGCCTGTCTCGACAGCAAAAAAAGTCGGCAAGTCTCAATGAATTTCAATCGGTTAGAAGTTGCGGCAGCCAGGGCGGTCAGAAATGGCTTTATCACGCCCGTGTTACTCTATAAAATGAATCGTGTATCCGGTCCGAAGGAGGAACCGAGCTGTTGTTTCCGCGTCGATCCGGACCGGGTCTTGAGGAAGCTGGCTTAATCCATCAGAGGAGACAGACATGATGAATGCACTGCCGCCACTTCACAACGGACATGCACCGTTTACCCTGCAACAGCTCTTCCGCGAGGCGCTTTATGCCTACGAGGAATGGGACAGCGAACTGACGGAGCCGATTGTCACCCATGAAGGCAGGGTCATTCCAATCAGCTTCGTTTTCGAAGCCATGCGTGAATGCACCGATATCGTCCCTGCCAATATCGTCGGCGCCGTCACCGAACGGCTGACCAAACCCTGGGAAGGCGAGGGACCGCTGGATCAGATGACTTTCTCCACGGCGGCGCGCGTCATGCGCGTTCTGGTGCGCAAGCGCCTTCTTGCCAATGGCACGCCTGATATCGTCGCGCTTTCGACGCGCGCATCCGAAGCGGAATCCCGCGAATAGGGCTTTCAGGATCGCGGCACTGGCCGCGATCCTATTCCTCGCGGGGAACCCTGCTCATTTCCAGCCGTTGAAACAGGCAGAGAAGGAATGAGCACCATGTTGAGATCCATTTTACACGAAATCATGGGAACGGGCGTTCGCGAGGCTCATCTGCCGCGATCGCTGGAGCAGTTCCTTGGCGAAAAGAATGTCCTCATTGTCTTCGCCGATGCCGAAGACAACAGGCCGATCGTTCAGGACGAACTACTGCGCAAGTCGCAGATGCGGCTTATCGAAGATGATATCGAGGTCTTCACGATCGCCGGCGGCGGCGCATTCTCGCTTTTCGAGGATGGGCGGGATCTTGATGCCGACGAACTGCGCGATGAGCTTCAGGGGCCCCTCAGCGGCGAATTCGGGCTGGTGCTGATCGGTCGGGATGGCCAGGTGAAGCTGCGTTCCAGCGAGCCGATGAGTGTGGAGGAGATCAGCCGCGCTGCAGCCACCGTTCCGCCGGGCCACTAACCCCTCAGAGTTCGAATGCTTCCTTGAGGCCGAGGCTCTTGCGTTCGCGCAGATCGAGATCGGCCTCGATATGGGCGATGTGGTGGAGCATCAGGTGGCAGGCGCGGTCGAGTTCCTTGCGCTCGATCGCTTCGATAATATCGCCATGTTCGGAATGGCCGCAGCTGGAGACCGTCGATTGGCCGTAGAGGGCAATCACCAGCGAGGAGCGGGCGACCAGTTCTTCCATGAAGCGCTGCATGATGGCATTGCCGGAGATGGCAGCAAGCGTCAGGTGGAAATCGCCCGAGGCCTTGATTTCGGCCCGCCTTGCGGTCTGGCCACGCTCGCTCATCAGCCGGCCCTCCTCCAAAAGCAATTGCTTGAGATGCTGGATATCAGATGGGGTGATGCGGGCTGCCGCGTCCCGCAGGATGCCGGGCTCAACCAGACGGCGGGCGGCAAAAATCTGCCGCGCTTCTTCCGGCGAGGGGTAGGCGACGAAGGCGCCGCGGTTCTTCTCGACGCTGACCAGACCTTCATAGGAAAGCGCCTGCAGGGCGGCGCGGGCGAGCGTGCGGCTGACATTGAAGAGATTGCCGACATCGCTTTCAGACAATTTCGTGCCGGGCGACAAACGCCGCTCCACGATCGCATCCCGGATGGCATCGCGGATCTGCGAGGCGCCGATTTCTTGGGCATCACCCGGTTGCAGAGCGCTGGCGGCGGATTTCATGAAATCGGTTTCCCTAGTGTCTGCAAACCATATCCGCCTTCGTCGTAAAAGTTAAACGGAATTTGTGCGCATAATGCAGGCGAAATTGTATACGATTTTTTGCTCGAATTGAGCACGAAAGCCCATTTTGTGTGCAGTGCGAAAATGCCTGCGATTTCGCCAGGCAACATTATGTCATGAAAAATTCATGGATTGTAAGGGTTTGAAGCGCGGCCTGCGAATTGGCACGGCAGATGCATCGTCTTTCTCGAACAGGGGAAGACACGATGTCGAAAGCGGCAGAGATCGATATAGCATCCGTTTCCAAGGTCTATGGCGCGACCACGGCGGTCCATGCCATCAGCCTTAAGATCCCGGCTGGTTCCTATTGCTGCTTCCTGGGTCCATCCGGCTGCGGGAAGACCTCGACGCTGCGCATGATCGCCGGTCATGAGAGCATTTCATCAGGCGATATCCGTCTTGGCAATGTCGTCGTCACCGATTTTCCGCCGGCAAAGCGCGGGACGGCGATGATGTTCCAGTCCTATGCGCTGTTTCCGCATCTCGACCTTGTCGACAACGTTGCCTTCAGCCTGAAGATGAAGGGTGTCGACAAGGACGAGCGCCGGGCCAAAGCGCTTGATATGCTGAGGCTGATGCAGATGGAGGCCTACGCCACCCGCCGGCCGGCACAGCTTTCCGGCGGCCAGCAGCAGCGTGTGGCTCTAGCGCGTGCCCTGATTACCGATCCGGAAGCACTGCTGCTCGACGAGCCGCTCTCTGCACTCGATCCCTTCCTGAAGATCCGCATGCGGGCGGAACTGAAGAAACTGCAGAAGACGCTCGGCATCACCTTCGTGCATGTGACCCACAGCCAGGAAGAGGCGATGGCGCTCGCCGACATCATCGTCATCATGAATGACGGGAAGATCGAGCAGGCCGCATCACCGCGACAGGTCTTCGAGAAGCCGGCGACTGCCTTCGTGGCCCGCTTCATGGGCGATCACAACGTGCTCTCCGGCCGGGTGACATCGAGCGAGAATGGCGTTGTCGTCATGCGGGTGCCGGAGGGGCAGAGCTTTTCAGTCCGCGGAACGGGCAGGGAAGTTGGCGAAGCCGTCGATATCGGCATCCGCACCGACCGCGTGCGCCTTCAGGTCGCGAGCGAGTGGACGCTCGGCTTCGACGGTCTCGTCTCCAACATCGAATATCGCGGCTCCTCGGTAAAAATCACCGTTCTGGGAGCCGGCAGCGATGACTTCACCGTCATCGCAAGTGATAGCGATTACTTCGCAAAGCCGGTTTCGGTCGGCGATGCGGTGTCTTTGAGTTGGGCTCTGGAGGATGCCGTCCTCCTTGGCCGCGTGTCTGCATAACCTTCAATATCAAGAAAAGGGGAACTGCCATGACGACTGAAACGAAAAACACCAAGGCGGAAAAGGGAATTTCCCGCCGCTCGCTTCTGAAGACGGGTGCCGCTGCCGTCGGCGCAATTGCGGGTTCGGGCGCCATCACCGGCTTTCCGACCATCTGGGCGCAGTCCAACATCACGCTCCGCCAGTTCGGCACCGGCGTTTCGAACATCAATGCAATCGCCGAAAAGTGCAAAGCGGATCTCGGCATCACGCTGGAGATGACGGCGACCGATTCCGACGCCGCCGCCCAGCGCGCCGTGACGCAGCCGGACAGCTACGACATTGCCGATATCGAATACTGGATCTGCAAGAAGGTGTTCCCGACCGGCGTGTTGCAGCCGATGGACGTCAAGAAGCTCAAGTATTTCGACAAGGTCGTGCCGATCTTCACGAGCGGCAAGCTGAAGGCGGACAGCACGATCGCGCAAGGGACGGCGCCGCACACGGTCGGCTTCGTCGAGGCGCAGGATTCCAAGAAGTTCGCCAAGGAACAGACCCAGTGGTTCACGATGATGCCGACGATCTACAATGCCGATACGCTCGGCATTCGTCCTGACCTGACCGGGCGCGAAATCACCTCCTGGGCCGACATTCTCGATCCGGCCTACAAGGGCAAGACGGCCATCATCAACGTGCCGTCGATCGGCATCATGGATGCGGCGATGATCGCCGAAGCCTCCGGCAAGATCAAATATGCCGACAAGGGCAACATGACCAAGGAAGAGATCGACAAGACGATCGACTTCCTGATCAAGACCAAGGGCGACGGCCAGTTCCGCGCTTTCTGGAAGAGCTTCGACGAGTCGGTCAACCTGATGGCATCGGGCGAAGTGGTCATCCAGTCCATGTGGTCGCCGGCCGTTGCCGCCGTCCGCGGCAAGGGCATTGCCTGCCGCTTCCAGCCGCTCAAGGAAGGCTACCGCGCCTGGGGTGGCGGTCTCGGTCTTGCCGCGCACCTCAAGGGCGCACAGCTTGATGCCGCCTACGAGTATATCAACTGGTACACGTCCGGCTGGGTCGGCGCCTACCTCAACCGCCAGGGTTACTACTCGGCCTGCCTTGAAACCGCCAAGGGATTCATGACCGCCGACGAGTGGGGCTACTGGATGGAAGGCAAGGCTGCGCAGGGCGATATCCTCTCGCCCGAAGGCAAGGTCATGGAGAAGGCCGGCTCGGTTCGCGATGGCGGCTCCTTCGAAGAGCGTATCGGCCACATCGCCTGCTGGAACTCCGTCATGGACGAGGACCGCTACATGGTTCGCCGATGGAACGAGTTCATCGCGGCTTAAGCCAGGTCGGCGTTTGCCGCTTTTCCCCTCCCCAACCCTCCCCACAAGGGGGAGGGAGTCTTGAGAGGGTGCGGCAGAAAACTCCCTCCCCCTTGTGGGGAGGGTTGGGGAGGGGTCTTTGGCGGCCTCTCCATCTTTCGCCTCAATGAAGGAAGGACCAGGATGGCCACGATCGCTTCAGAGCAGACGATACCGGCACTAGAAGCGCCCAAACGCGCCTTCCGGCTTGCGCCATCTGCGATCTCCTATCTGCAGGCCACGCCGCTGATCGCCATCCTCGGCTTCTTCTTCGTCCTGCCGATCCTGATGATCACTGTCGTCAGTTTCTGGGACTATGATTTCGCCGGCATCTATCCCGACTTCCTGACCATGAACTACACCGACACGCTGGGTTCATGGGTGACGTGGAAGACCTATCTCAACACGTTGAAATTCACCGTCATCGTCTGGGCGCTCACGCTCTTCATCGGCTTCTGGGTCGCCTATTTCCTGGCCTTCCATATCCGCAAGACCTCGACGCAGATGATCCTCTTCCTCGTCTGCACCGTGCCTTTCATGACCTCGAACATCATCCGCATGATCTCGTGGATCCCGGTGCTCGGCCGCAACGGGCTTGTCAATTCGGCGCTGGTGGAAATGGGTATCGTGCCGCAGCCGGTGGAATGGCTGCTTTATTCGGATTTCGCCGTGGTGCTTGCCATGGTGCATCTCTACACGCTCTTCATGGTGACGCCGATCTTCAACACGCTGATGCGAATCGACCGCTCGCTTTTCGAAGCGGCGCGTGATGCTGGCGCCTCCGGCTGGCAGGTGCTGTGGAACGTGGTGATCCCGCTTGCCAAGCCGGGTATAGCGATCGGCACAATCTTCGTTGTCACGCTCGTCATGGCCGATTTCTCCACCGTGCAGGTCATGTCCGGCGGGCAGAGCGCCTCGGTAGCGCTGATGATGAAGAACCAGATGTCGCTGCTGCAATATCCGGCGGCCGCCGCCAACGCCGTCGTGCTGCTGGCCGTCGTGCTGTTGATGGTCGCCGCGATCCTACGCGTTGTCGATATTCGCAAGGAGCTCTAGGATGCATCGCGAAAAACGCTCCTTCGAATTCTACCTGCTCGCACTCTTCTTCGCCGTCTTCGTGCTCTTCCTCTACGGGCCGCTGTCTGCGATCGTCATCCTCTCGTTTCAGGGGCCGGATGGTGGCCTGACCTTCCCGCTGAATGGCGTTTCGACGCACTGGTTCTTCAATCTTTTCGAGAAGCAGGCGGTCGGTGATTTCGGCGCATCCTTCCGGCGCTCGTTCATCCTCGGCCTGATGGTGATGATCGTGACCGTCGTTGTCTCGCTCATGGCGGGCCTTGCCTTCCGCCGGCGTTTCCGCGGTTCTTCCGTGCTGTTTTATGCGACGGTCGCGAGCCTCGTCGTGCCGTCGATCATCATCTCGCTCGGCATTGGCGTTGTCTACCAGCAGGGCGGCCTGCGGCCGGCCTGGTATTCCTCGGCCTTCGGGGCGCATCTGACCTGGACATTGCCTTTCGGCGTGCTGATCATGTTTGCGGTCTTCAACCGTTTCTCCCCGGCATATGAGGAGGCCGCGCGGGATCTTGGCGCGACCTCCTGGCAGACCTTCCGACATGTCGTGTTGCCGATGATCGCGCCAAGTCTGATCGGCGTCGGCCTGTTCGGCTTCACGCTTTCCTATGACGAATTCGCCCGCACGCTGATGACGTCTGGCACCTACAATACGCTGCCGCTCGAAATCTACGGCATGACCACGAACGTCACGACGCCGGTGCTCTATGCGCTCGGTACGGTCACGACGCTCTTCTCCTTCACCATCATTCTCGTCACGCTCGGCATCATGACGATGCTCGGCCGGCGGCAGGCAAAGACAAGCTGACATGCGCATATTGATCGTCAATCCCAATACCACTGCTTCCATGACGGAGAAGGCAGCGACCGCTGCACGCGCGGTTGCCGCCGCCGGCACCGAGATCATCGTCGCGACCTCGCGCATGGGGCCTGTTTCCATCGAGGGGCATTATGACGGGGCTCTTGCCATCCCCGGCCTCTTGACGGAGCTGAAAGAGCGTCAGCAGACCGGCTATGAGGCGGCAATCGTCGCGTGTTTCGATGACACCGGCCTTGATGCGGCACGCACCTTTGCCAATGTGCCGGTTCTCGGTCTCTGCGAATCCGCCGTTGCGACCGCTGGCTTCCTTGCGCAGCGCTTCACGGTCGTGACGACGCTGGAGCGCTCGCGGGTGCTGATCGACAATCTCGTCCGCCGCTACGGTATGGGCGGGCGGGCGAAGGTCAGGGCCTCTAATATTCCGGTACTGGAACTGGAAGACGCGGCATCGGGAGCGATCGGCAAGCTGAAGGCGGAAATCGAGAGGGCGCTGTCGGAAGATGGCGCAGAGGCGATCGTGCTCGGCTGCGCCGGCATGACGGATCTGGCGCGCGAACTGCAGGAGTTCTACGGCGTGCCCGTCATCGACGGCGTGGCTGCTGCCGTCAAGCAGGCGGAGGCGTTGGTATCGCTGGGGCTCTCCACCAGCAAGCGCGGCTCCTATGCCTCGCCGCTGCCGAAGTCTTTTACCGGTGCGATGAGCGGTTTTGCGCCAATTCTGGCGGTCGGCTGAACATGTCCGTTTCCTTTGATTTCACCGCGCTGACCGAGCGCGAGCGCTACAAGCTGATGATAGGCACGATCATTCCCCGACCGATCGCGCTGGTGACGACGGTGGATGAAAACGGGCGCATCAATGCCGCACCTTTCTCCTTCTTCAACTGCCTGTCGGCCGATCCGCCGATCCTCGCCATCGGAGTTGAAAACCATCCGGACATGGCCTTCAAGGATACGGGTCACAATATCCGCGTGACCGAGGTCTTTACGGTCAACATCGTCTCCTTCGCCATTGCCGAGGCCATGCATATCTGCGGCGCCAAATATCCGCGTGGTGTCGATGAGCTGAAAGAGGCGGGTCTGACGGCGATGCCTGGCGTGAAGGTTGCTTCGCCCTGGGTCGAGGAGGCGCCGGCCGCCTTCGAATGCCGCCGGCATATAACGCTCGAACTCGGCAAATCACGGCAGATCATCATGGGCGAGATCGTCTATGCGCATTACCGCGACGGGGTGGTCGACCCCGAGCGATTGCACGTGGATCCCGCCATGGTCGATGCCATTGCGCGGCTCGGTGGCGATACGTGCTCGACGGTCCGCGACCGTTTCGAGATGCTGACGCCGAAACTTTGAGCGGTGCATAGTGCCAAGTTTCTGCTTTACTTTTTCCCTTTGGGTGAGAATGGTCACTGCCGACCATCACGCTGAGAGGAGAGCCGTGCCATGTCGATCGAAGAAGATCTGATCCGTATCGCGGAACAGGAAAAGGCGCTGAGCTTCGATGCCTTCGATCTGACGACTGCATGGCAGCTCGGCAAGCTCCTGCAGGAACTTGCCACAGAGCGCGGCCTCGGCATTGCCATCGATATCACGCTGCATTCCATGCCGGTCTTCTATGCGGCGCTTCCGGGTGTGACGCCCGACAACGTTCATTGGGTCCGTCGCAAGCGCAACATGGTGTTCCGCTATTTCCGCAGCAGCTACGCTTCCGGGCTGAAGCTGCAGAAGGAGGGCAAGACGGTGGAAGATAACGGGCTTTCCGGCGCCGACTATGCGCCGCATGGCGGCAGCTTCCCGATCAACGTCAGGGGCACGGGCTGCATCGGCGCCGTCACCGTATCCGGCCTGCCGCAGCGGGACGACCACAATCTCGCGGTCGAGGCCCTGGCGCTGATGCTGGCGAAGGATCTGGATACGCTGAGGCTCGCCTGAGTGCCTCATTTTTGACAAATAAAAGCCACGAAAACTGCAAGGTCGCGATCCGTTCCCGGTGACGATTATATTTCGTGACGATAAGGTGCGCCCGGTTTTGTAACTTGCCGCCGGGACACCATGTTACGTTTGCTCTTTGCCTTTGCTGCCATTGGTTTCAGCCTCTTCCTCGCCTCCTGCAATACGCTCTCGAAAGAGGAATGCGTCGCCGCCGATTGGCGGGTGATCGGCGAATCCGACGGGGCCGCCGGCTATGAGCCGCAGGAGCGTTTTGCCGCGCACGCCAAATCCTGCGAGCGGGTGAAGATCGTGCCCGACCAGACCATCTGGTATCAGGGCTTTCAGGCAGGCCTGGTGCGCTACTGCACGCCGATGAGCGGCCTGATGCACGGGCAGGCGGGCCACGGCTACTCCAATGTCTGCCCGCCGCAGACGGCTGCAGGCTTCCTGCGAGGCTATACGCTCGGGAACCGTCAGCATTCGGTGCAATCACGGCTAAGCTCGCTGCAGAGCGATTACGGATCGAAGGAAGCCGAGATCGACGAGCTGTCGCGCAAGCTCAAGGATGCACCCGATGCAGACCGGCATGATATCCGCCGGCGGATGGACGATCTCGAAGACGATATGCGCCGCATTCGCAGAGAGCAGCGCGACGTCGAGGACGAACTCGATGACGCGAGCGCCGAGGTACAGTGGTTCCAGCAGAACCCCAACGCAGCGCCGCCGGTCGTGCCGGGCTACTAAGTCTTCGCCTCAGAGCTTGCCGCCGGCTTCGCTAATGCCCTTGGTGAGGCTGCCCGTCGCCGGGAAAAGCGGGATGAGGCAGGCCTGCAGGGCGTGGTAGATGTCGCCCTTGCCGGGGAAGAGCGAGTGCGAGGGCACGAGGTCTTCCGTCAGTTCCTCATGCCAGCCGCCGTTCTCGTGATCGATGAAGCTGCGCTCGATCACATTCCAGATCTTGCGGTAGCTTTCCTCGTGATAATCGCTCGGCAGGTGCTCGTTCAGGAAGTGCGCGGCAGCCGCACCCTCACAGGCCGGCCACCAGAGCTTGTTGCGCTTGGCAGGCTTGTCTGCCCAGTCGAGCGTGTAAAAGAAACCGCCCTTGTCATTGTCCCAGCCGAGAGCCATGGATTGCTCGAAAAGGGCCTTGGCAGCATCCGGCATCCATTCGAGGCGTTTGCCGCCGAGTACCCAGAGCTGCAGGATGAGGCGTGTCCATTCCAGCCAGTGGCCGGGTGTCGTGCCGGCCGGCCGGAACATTTCGTTCGGATGGTAGTAATCCTTGTCGAGGTTCCATTCGGCATCGAAATGCTCGGCGACGCGCCAGTCGACGGAGCCTGCCGAGCGGCGGATAACGAGGTCGGTGATGCTTTCGGCCTTGGTCAGGTAGTCCCGGTCGCCGGTCGCTTCGAAGGCGGCCATAAGCGCTTCGGTGAGATGCATGTTGGAGTTCTGGCCGCGATAGGTGCCGCCATCGAGCGGCTGCCAGTCGGCGGTGAATTCTTCGGCGATGGCGCCGTGCTTGGCTTCCCAGAACTTCGTGTTCAGGACCTCGGTGATATCGGCGAGCATGCCGTCAGCAAGCGGATGGCCGATCGTTTTTGCCGAGGAGGCTGCGAGCAGCACGAAGGCGTGGCCGTAACCCTGCTTGTTGGAATCGACAGGACCGTTGTTATCCAGCGACCAGAAATAACCGCCGTTCTTACGGTCGCGATGGTGGTTCCAGATGTAGTTCATGCCGTGATCGACCACATCGGCGGCACCCGGGCGGCCGAGAAGCGTGCCGATCGAGAAGCAGTGCACCGCGCGCGAGGCAATATGGAGCGGCCGCACCTGGCCTGCGGCATCGAGCGGCTTGCCGGCATCGTCGAGATCGTAGAAACCGCCCTTGGGATTGATGGAATTGTGCTGGAAGAAATCGAAGAGGCCGTTGGCCTGCGAAAGCAGCCAGCCGCGATGATAGGCGCGAGTGGACCAGTTGCCGAGTGCAGGTGCCATGATACTCCTCCGAATTCGTGCACAATGCCTTATGAAAAACGCCTATATAGGGGTCGGGCGAGTCTGTCATCCGCCAAGGCTTGTAATGGCTAAAAGCAACAGGCATATGTTGACATAAAGATATCTTTATGTGATTTGTCTTTTCCGATCTTATGACGTCAAGGAGCCTTCCCGTGTTCGACAATCTCTTTGGTCCCGATGGGGGCAAGCGTGATGGCAGTGAAGTGTTTGCGGCGCTGAGGCAAGCAGCCAGCGAACGCATCCTCGTTCTTGACGGCGCCATGGGCACGCAGATCCAGGGTCTGGGCTACGATGAAGACCATTTCCGCGGCGACCGTTTCATCGGCTGCGCCTGCCATCAGAAGGGCAATAACGACCTGCTGATCCTGTCGCAGCCGGATGCGATCGAGGAAATCCACTATAAATACGCCAAGGCCGGCGCCGATATCTTGGAAACCAACACTTTCTCCTCAACCCGCATCGCGCAGGCGGACTACGCGATGGAAGGTCAGGTCTATGCGCTGAACAAGGAAGGCGCCGAGATCGTGCGCCGGGCTGCGCAGCGCGCCGAGCGCGAGGACGGCAAGCGCCGCTTTGTTGCCGGTGCCATCGGCCCGACGAACCGCACCGCTTCGATTTCGCCCGACGTCAACAATCCGGGCTTCCGCGCCGTTACCTTCGACGATCTGCGCGATGCCTATGCCGAACAGATCGACGGCCTGATCGATGGCGGCGCCGATATCATCCTCATCGAGACGATCTTCGATACGCTGAATGCCAAGGCGGCGATCTTTGCCTGCGAGGAGCGTTTCGAGGCCAAGGGCATTCGCCTGCCTGTGATGATATCAGGTACGATCACCGATCTCTCGGGCCGCACACTGTCAGGCCAGACACCGACGGCCTTCTGGAACTCGGTGCAGCACGCCAACCCGTTCACGATCGGCCTCAACTGCGCGCTCGGCGCAAATGCGATGCGCCCGCATCTGCAGGAGCTTTCGGGCGTTGCAGATACTTTTATCTGCGCTTACCCGAATGCCGGCCTGCCGAACGAGTTCGGTCAGTATGACGAGACGCCGGAACTGATGGCGGCGCAGATCGACAGCTTTGCCCGCGAAGGCCTGGTCAATATCGTCGGCGGCTGCTGCGGCTCGACGCCCGAGCATATCCGTGTCATCGCCGAGACTGTGGCCAAGTACAAGCCGCGGCCGATTCCCGAGCACCGGCCCTTCATGTCGCTGTCGGGCCTCGAGCCCTTCGAGCTGACCAAGGATATTCCCTTCGTCAATGTCGGCGAGCGCACCAACGTCACGGGTTCGGCCCGCTTCCGCAAGCTGATCACCAATGCCGATTTTACGGCAGCGCTCGACGTCGCCCGCGACCAGGTCGAGAACGGCGCGCAGGTGATCGACATCAACATGGACGAAGGCCTGATCGATTCCGAAAAGGCGATGGTCGAATTCCTGAACCTCATCGCTGCCGAACCGGACATTGCCCGTGTGCCCGTGATGATCGATTCGTCGAAATTCTCGATCATCGAATCCGGCCTGAAGCGCGTGCAGGGCAAGGCGATCGTCAACTCGATCTCGCTCAAGGAAGGGGAGGAGAATTTCCTCGCCCAGGCGCGCCTGGTGCACAACTACGGTGCGGCCGTGGTCGTCATGGCCTTCGATGAAACAGGGCAGGCGGACAGCTATCAGCGCAAGGTGGACATCTGCACCCGCGCCTACAAGCTTTTGACCGAGAAGGTGGGTTTCCCGCCAGAAGATATCATCTTCGACCCGAACATCTTCGCGGTCGCGACCGGTATCGAGGAGCACAATAATTACGGCGTCGACTTCATCGAGGCGACGCGCACGATCCGCAAGACCATGCCGCTCGTCCATATCTCGGGCGGTGTGTCGAACCTCTCTTTCTCCTTCCGCGGCAATGAGCCGGTGCGCGAGGCGATGCATGCCGTATTCCTGTACCACGCCATCCAGGCGGGCATGGACATGGGCATCGTCAATGCCGGTCAGCTTGCCGTCTACGACAACATCGATCCGGAGCTGCGCGAGGCCTGCGAGGACGTCGTCCTGAACCGCCGTCCCGATGGCACCGAGCGGCTGCTCGAAGTTGCGGAGAAATTCCGTGGCGGCGCGGCACGCGAAGGCCGCGTTCAGGATCTCTCCTGGCGCGAGTGGAGCGTCGAGAAGCGCCTCGAGCACGCACTGGTCAACGGCATTACCGAATATATCGAGGCCGATACCGAGGAAGCCCGCCAGCAGGCGGCGCGCCCGCTGCACGTCATCGAAGGTCCGCTGATGGCCGGTATGAACGTGGTCGGCGATCTCTTCGGCTCGGGCAAAATGTTCCTGCCGCAGGTGGTGAAGTCCGCTCGCGTCATGAAACAGGCCGTTGCCGTTCTCCTCCCCTACATGGAAGAGGAGAAGCGCCAGAATGGTGGCGAAGAGCGCAAGTCTGCCGGCAAGATCCTGATGGCGACCGTCAAGGGCGACGTGCACGATATCGGCAAGAACATCGTCGGCGTCGTGCTCGCCTGCAACAATTACGAGATCATCGACCTCGGCGTCATGGTGCCGGCAACGAAGATCCTTGAAACGGCTGTTGCCGAGAAGGTCGATGTCATCGGTCTTTCCGGCCTCATCACGCCGTCGCTCGACGAGATGGTGCATGTGGCAGCCGAAATGGAGCGGGAGGGCTTCAACATCCCGCTGCTGATCGGCGGCGCGACGACCAGCCGTGTCCACACCGCCGTCAAGATCCATCCGGGCTATAACAAGGGCCAGACGATCTATGTAACGGATGCCAGCCGCGCCGTAGGCGTCGTCTCCTCGCTGCTGTCGCCGGAAAACCGCCAGGGCTACATCGACGATATCAGAGCCGAATATGCCAAGGTTGCTGCCGCCCATGCGCGTAGCGAGGCCGAAAAGGTGCGCCTGCCTTTGTCGCGGGCTCGCGAGAATGCACAGAAGGTCGATTGGGCCGCCTACAAGCCGACCAGGCCTGGTTTCCTCGGCACCAAGGTGTTCGAAGATTACGATCTTGCCGAGCTCGCAAAGTACATCGACTGGACGCCGTTCTTCCAGACCTGGGAGTTGCGCGGCCGCTATCCGGCGATCCTCGAAGACGAGAAGCAGGGTGAAGCTGCGCGGGCTCTCTGGGCCGACGCCCAGGCGATGCTGAAGAAGATCATCGACGAGAAGTGGTTCCGGCCTCGTGCCGTCATCGGCTTCTGGCCGGCTGGCACCGTCGGCGATGATATCCGCCTCTTCAAGGATGAGGCCCGCAAGGAGGATCTCGCAACCTTCTACACGTTGCGCCAGCAGCTTTCCAAGCGTGATGGCCGCCCGAACGTAGCGCTTTCGGATTTCGTGGCACCTGTCGATAGCGGTGTGCAGGATTATGTTGGCGGCTTCGTGGTGACGGCAGGCTTTGAGGAGATCGCCATTGCCGAACGCTTCGAGCGTTCGAACGACGACTATTCCTCGATCCTCGTCAAGGCGCTTGCTGACCGCTTCGCGGAAGCCTTCGCCGAACGCATGCATGAGCGCGTGCGGCGCGAATATTGGGGTTATGCCAAGGACGAGACGCTCTCTAACGAAGATCTCATCACCGAAACCTATGCCGGTATCCGCCCGGCCCCCGGCTATCCGGCACAGCCCGATCACACCGAGAAGAAAACGCTGTTTGCCCTTCTCGATGCGGAGAATGCTGCCGGCGTGAAGCTGACGGAAAGCTATGCGATGTGGCCTGGCTCGTCCGTATCCGGCATCTATATCGGCCACCCGGACTCCTATTACTTCGGCGTCGCCAAGGTGGAGCGCGATCAGGTGGAAGACTATGCCAAGCGAAAGGGCATGGGAATATCAGAGATCGAACGTTGGCTTGGGCCGGTGCTCAACTATGTGCCGCGCAAGGCGGACGAGGAGATCGAAGACGCGGCCTGAAAACCGAGTCTTCGCCGCCGGTTAGGCGCGGCAGTTTGAACGTCGATCGAGTTGACTGCAAAAGCCGGAAAGTGATTCACTTTCCGGCTTTATCTTTTTGAAAACGAAGCAATTTCCAGGCCGGAAATCAGGTCGCGCCGATCGTCAGCTCGGCCACGAAATCATAGGCGTCGCCGCGATAGAGCGAGCGGGTGAATTCCACCGCGCGGCCGGAGCCGAGATAGGAAATACGTTCGATGGAAAGCCCTGCCTGGCCGACGGGGACGCCGAGCAGATGGGCGTCGGCTTCCTTCATGTTGGTCGCCGAAATCCGCTGCACGGCGCGCACGGGGCGCACGCCGAGGCGCTCCAGCTCGGCATAGAGCGAGTTGGTGACGGAGGAGGGATCGGGCAGGAACTCGCCGGAGACGCTTGCATGTTCGATCGCCAGCGGTTCGTCGTCGGCAATACGCAGGCGCGACAGGCGCGACACCTTGATGTCGGTGCCGAGGCCGAGGATCATCATCTCGTCGGGCGACGGCGTGTGGATGCCCTTGTGCAGCCATTCGGAGCGGGCGCTCATGCCGCGCCGGGCCATATCCTCGGTGAAGGAGGTCAACTGCGACAGGCGCTGTTCGACTTTCGAAACCGGTTTTGCGACGAAGGTGCCGGAGCCGTGGCGGCGCACCAGCAGGCCGTCGGCAACAAGTTCATCGATCGCCTTGCGCACGGTGACGCGGCTGACGGCTGCAAATTCCGCGATGTCGCGTTCCGGGGGCAGGGCATCGCCATGGGCGAGCGTGCCGGTGCGGACGGCGTCTTCCAGCGTGCGGCGCAGCTTCACATAGAGCGGGCCGGTGCCGCCGGCCTGCAAGCGTTCCGGCGAAAGGATGGAGGCGAGATCGTCGGTCATGCCGCACCTCTCTGCCGTTCGTTCAGAAGTTTTAAGGCAAGGTCGACGGCGCCCTGCTGCGCATCGGCCTTCGGCTCTGCGAGTAGCGCCTTGTGCCGATCGGCAAGCCAGGGATGATAGGCTTTGGCCAGTCCGCCAAGCAGGCAGACGGAGGGGCATTCTGCCCATGTCAGTGCATCAAGGCTTCCGTCGATGGCGCGGGCCGCCTCCTTGACGATCTCGATTGCTGTGGCATCGCCGGCCTGAGCGCCTTCGAAGACCATGGGGGCGTAACGGGCGAAGTCCGCCGGCCGGGCCGTATGGGCAAATTCGACGACGCGTTCCGGATCGTTGCCGTATTCTGCCATGAGCTTGTCCGTCAGCGATGAGGCGGGGCGAACCTTGTCATAGGCGAGCAAGGACTTTTCCAGGAGATCGCGGCCGAGGCGGGCGCCGCTTGCCTGATCGCCGACGATCGAGCCCCAGCCGCCGATACCATGCAGTTTGCCGTTACGGCGCGCATTATAGACTGTGCCGGTTCCTAAAGCACCGACAATGCCGTCGGCGTCACCGAGCGCTCCCTGCAGCGAAATCAGCGCATCGGTGACGACCTTGCCGTTCTTGAAGGGCAGGGCCTTTTCGATGCGCTTGCCGTAATCGCCGACATTGGCGCCAGCGACGCCGACCACTGCGGAGACGGTGGAAACGGTTTCACTTTTTAATCCTGCGTCGCTGAGAGCCGCTCGGGCGGATTCGACGATATTGACGAGAGAGTTTTCCAGATCGGAAAGGATATTGGCAGGCCCGGCTTTGCCGTGGCCGATGACCTTGCCCATTCTGTCCGCGACTGCAGCTCTGCAGCTTGTTCCGCCGCCATCTATGCCGATTGCAAGTTCCGTCATCGGACCTCCGGATACGCTGTTCCCTTGTGTTTTTCATACAATACCAAAAAAATACCATTTACCAAGCGGAAATGGTCAGGGAAATTCTTTGTTTTTATCCAGTTGATTTTAAACAATAAAATTTTTTTATGAATTTTCTCGCGTCCAGAAGTTAATTTCGGCTGGACAATTGGTATTTTTTTGGCCTTAATTCCGGAAAAGGGAACAGCGTATCGAGGCATGTGAAAACCGGCAAAGAAAAATAGCGCCGGCCAGGTTTCGAGAAAGGTGCAGACAGTGATCCGCAGGGCCGGCAAGGCTTGCGGATATGCGAGGCATCTTTAGCTTTTCTCTTATTTTTCAGGCGCCCGGTTCAGCGTATCGGGAGGGCGCATCATCAGGCCGGAAGGGATCATCTTCCGTGTCGACAGAGCTTCGGGCCGGCAATCTTGGCGGCTCTAAAAGGGGCGTTGGGTGCTTCCTCAGACACCCCAATTGCTTGTTTCAGATCGAAAACAGCGCCTAGCGGCGCTTAAAACAGGAGAGGGAAATGAAAAATACTGCTCTGAAAAGCTTGCTGCTGGCCTCCAGCCTGCTGTCGTCAGCCGGTCTCGTTCATGCCGCCGATGTCACGCTGACGATCGAAAGCTGGCGTAACGATGACCTGCAGATCTGGCAGGAGAAGATCATCCCGGCTTTCGAAGCCAAGAACCCAGGCATCAAGCTCGTCTTCTCGCCGACCGCGCCGACAGAATACGATGCTGCAACCTCTGCCAAGATCGATGCGGGCAGCGCCGGTGACATCATCACCTGCCGCCCCTTCGACAAGTCGCTGGCGCTGTTTAAGAACGGTAATTTGACGAGCTTGAACGATCTGCCGGGAATGGAGAACTTTTCGCCGGTGGCGAAGGCCGCCTGGACGACCGACGACGGCAAGTCGACCTTCTGCGTGCCGATGGCTTCGGTCATCCACGGCTTCATCTACAACAAGGATGCCTTCGACAAGCTCGGAATCGCCATTCCGAAGACGGAAGACGAATTCTTCGCAGCCCTCGACAAGATCAAGGCTGACGGCACCTACATTCCGCTCGCCATGGGCACGAAGGATCTCTGGGAAGCTGCAACCATGGGCTACCAGAACATCGGCCCGAACTACTGGAAGGGCGAGGACGGCCGTGAAGCTCTCATCGCCGGCAAGCAGAAGCTGACCGATGCCGACTGGGTCAAGCCTTACGAAGAGCTAGCCAAGTGGAAGCCCTATCTCGGCGATGGTTTCGAAGCGCAGACCTATTCGGACAGCCAGAACCTCTTCACGCTCGGCCGTGCTGCCATCTATCCGGCTGGTTCGTGGGAAATCGCGTTGTTCAACACGCAGGCGCAGTTCAAGATGGGCGCCTTCCCGCCGCCGGTTCCGAAGGCTGGCGATCAGGGCTACATCTCCGACCATCCGGATATCGGCGTTGCCCTGAACGCGAAGAGCACGCACCAGGAAGAAGCCAAGAAGTTCCTTGCCTGGGTCGCTTCGCCCGAGTTCGCGGATATCTACGCCAATGCGCTGCCGGGCTTCTTCAGCCTGAACTCCAACCCGGTCAAGATGACGGACCCGCTCGCTCAGGAATTCGTTTCCTGGCGCGGCCCGTACAAGTCGACCGTCCGCTCGACCTACCAGATCCTGTCGCGCGGCACGCCGAACCTCGAAAACGAGACCTGGGTTGAATCGGCTAACGTCATCAACGGCACGGACACCCCGGCCGTTGCTGCCGAAAAGCTCCAGAAGGGCCTCGACAGCTGGTACAAGCCGGCCAAGTAAGCCAAAGCATGAAGGAGGGCGGCAATCCGGTTGCCGCCCTCGTTCCTGTATCCTCGTGGGATGCCGCAGGAACCTAGCCACGCAAAGTCTTTCGCGTGAAAGAGTCTCCCGCACCGCTGAAGCGGTGCTGCTCGATCCCTGTCACAAGCAGGGATGAGGGAGAGAACGAAGCCAAAAGCGAGCCAAGTAATGACCGATCAGACATCGGCAATTCCTGAACCGATCAAACGTCCCGTACGCTGGCATATCGGAATCTTCCTTCTTCCGGCATTCATCGTCTATTCGGCGATCATGGTCCTGCCGCTGATCGAAACGCTCCGGCTCTCCTTCTACAATACCGTCGATGGCGCCCCTGCCTTCGTTGGCTTTGCCAATTACAAGGTTCTCTTCGGCGATGCGCGCTGGGCACATGATTTCTGGAACGCACTCCGCAATAACCTGATCTTCTTCGCCATTCATATGTGCGTGCAGAATCCGATCGGGATTGCGCTTGCGGCACTCCTTTCGACGCCGAAGCTGCGCTTCGTTGCCTTCTATCGCACGGCGATCTTCCTGCCGACGCTGCTGTCCTTCGTCATCGTCGGCTTCATCTGGAAGCTGATCCTCTCTCCGATATGGGGTGTTGCGCCCTGGCTGATGAGCCTCGTCGGTATGAAATGGGCCTTTGCGCCCTGGCTCGGCCAGTCCGGTCCGGCGCTCGTCGCGGTGTCGCTGATCTCCAATTGGCAATATATCGGCATTCCGATGATGCTGATCTATGCGGCTCTTCTCAGCATTCCCGAGGAAGTTATCGAGGCTGCCGAATGCGACGGCATTACCGGCTGGGCGCAGTTCTGGAAGATCAAGCTGCCGCTGATCCTGCCGGCAATCGGTATCATCTCGATCCTGACCTTCGTCGGCAATTTCAATGCTTTCGACTTGATCTATACGGTGCAGGGTGCGCTTGCCGGCCCTGATATGTCGACGGATATTCTGGGGACGCTGCTTTATCGCACTTTCTTCGGGTTCCAGTTGCAGCTCGGCGACCGCTCGATGGGTGCGACGATCGCGACGGTGATGTTCCTCATCATCTTAGCCGGCGTGTCCTTCTACCTTTTCGCTATCCAGCGGCGCATGCGCCGCTACCAGTTCTGAGGAGTGTGAGCCATGTCGAACAGAGCGCGCACATCCCCCATCCGCACCGGCCTCGTGCATCTGGCGCTGATCGGCTACACGCTGATCGCCATTTTCCCGGTGTTCCTGACGATCATCAATTCGCTCAAGGACCGCAACGCGATCTTCCGGTCGCCGCTGCAGGTGCCGACGCCTTCCACTTTCAGCCTCGTCGGCTATCAGACGGTGCTGGGGCAGGGCGATTTTGCCGCCTATTTCCAGAACAGCTTCATCGTGACGATCGTCGCGATCTTCCTCGTGCTGCTGTTCGGGGCGATGGCTGCCTTTGCGCTGTCGGAATACCGTTTCCGCGGTAATATGGTGATGGGCCTCTACATGGCGATCGGCATCATGATCCCGATCCGCCTTGGCACGGTCGCCATCCTGCAGGGTATGGTCGCGAGCGGCCTCGTCAACACGCTGACGGCGCTGATCCTCGTCTATACGGCGCAGGGGATACCGCTTGCGATCTTCATCCTGTCAGAATTCATGCGCACCGTGTCCGACGACCTGAAAAATGCCGGACGCATCGACGGCCTCTCGGAATATGCGATCTTCTTCCGCCTCGTGCTGCCGCTGGTACGGCCGGCGATGGCGACGGTTGCCGTCTTCACCATGATCCCGATCTGGAACGACCTGTGGTTCCCGCTGATCCTGGCGCCGTCGGAAGCCACCAAGACCGTGACGCTCGGTTCGCAGATCTTCATCGGCCAATTCGTCACCAACTGGAATGCGGTTCTGGCAGCTTTGTCGCTGGCGATCCTGCCGATCCTCGTCCTTTATGTCATCTTCTCGCGGCAGCTGATCCGCGGCATTACCTCGGGAGCCGTCAAGTGAGCCAATCCGAAAAGCCGATCCGCGTTCTCGTCGCCGGCCTCGGCAATATGGGCCGCAGCCATGCACTCGCCTATCACAACAATCCGGGCTTCGAGATCGTCGGTCTCGTCAACCGCTCCAAGCCGTCGCAGCTTGCGCCGGAACTCGAACAGTACACGATCCATCCTGACTTCATGGGCGCACTTGTCGAATTGAAGCCGGATCTCTGCTCGATCAATACCTATTCCGACAGCCACGCCGATTACGCCGTTGCCGCCTTCGAGGCAGGCTGTGACGTGTTCGTTGAAAAGCCGCTGGCAACAACCGTTGCCGATGCGGAACGCGTCGTGGCTGCCGCCAAGAAGGCCGGCAAGAAGCTGGTCATCGGCTATATCCTTCGCCACCATCCTTCCTGGAAGAAGCTGATCGAGGAAGCGCGGAAACTCGGTGGTCCCTATGTCTTCCGCATGAACCTCAATCAGCAGTCCAGCGGCCCGACCTGGGCGACGCACAAGTCGCTGATGCAGACGACATCGCCGATCGTCGATTGCGGCGTGCATTATGTCGATGTCATGTGCCAGATCACTGATGCGAAGGCCGTCGAAGTGCGTGGCATGGGCCTGCGGCTGTCGAATGAGATCGCGCCCGACATGTATAATTACGGTCACCTGCAGGTGCTGTATGAAGACGGTTCGGTCGGCTGGTACGAGGCCGGCTGGGGACCGATGATCTCCGAGACCGCCTTCTTCGTGAAGGATGTGATGTCGCCAAATGGCGCCGTTTCCATCGTCATGGATCCGAAGGCGAAGTCGGACGATATCGACACGCATACCAAGACCTCCGTCATCCGGCTGCACACGGCAGAGACCGGGCCTGACGGCAAGTTCATCCGTCCCGATCAGGACATGACAATGGAAGGCGAGCCCGGTCACCAGGCGCTGTGCGACCTGGAACAGGCCTTCATGCTGCGCGCCATCCGCGAGGATCTGGACCTTAACCGCCATATGGATGACGCCGTGGCCTCGCTGCGCATCTGCCTTGCCGCTGACGAAAGCGTGCGCACCGGCCGACCGGTTAGACTATAAGGAAAGACTAGTGGGATCGCTTCAACTCAAATCCATCCGCAAGGCCTATGGCAAGCACGAGGTGCTGAAGGGCATCGACCTCGAGGTCCAAGACGGCGAATTCGTCATCTTCGTCGGCCCTTCCGGCTGCGGGAAATCGACCCTGCTGCGCAGCATCGCCGGCCTGGAGGATGTAACCTCAGGCGCCGTTATCATCAACGGCCGCGACGAGACGCTGACGCCGCCGGCCAAACGCGGCATCGCCATGGTGTTCCAGTCCTACGCGCTCTATCCGCACCTGACGGTCAAGGACAACATGGGCCTCGGCCTCAAGCAGGCCGGCATGGCCAGGGACGAGATCGAGAAGCGCGTCGGCAAGGCGTCGTCGATGCTGTCGCTCGAACAATATCTGGCGCGTCGTCCGGCCGAACTCTCCGGCGGCCAGCGCCAGCGCGTGGCGATCGGCCGTGCGATCGTGCGCGAGCCGGAACTCTTCCTGTTCGACGAGCCGCTCTCCAATCTTGATGCGGCGCTGCGCGTGCAGACCCGCCTTGAGATCGCCCGCCTGCACCGCAGTCTCAAGGCGACGATGATCTACGTCACCCATGACCAGGTCGAAGCCATGACGCTTGCTGACAAGATCGTGGTGCTGAATGCCGGCGCAATCGAGCAGATCGGTTCGCCTATGGAGCTTTACAATCGACCGGCCAATACCTTCGTTGCGGGCTTCATCGGCTCGCCGCAGATGAATTTCATCCCTGGCGACAAGGTCAGCGATGCAGAGGCAAAGACGGTCGGCATTCGTCCCGAGCATCTGACGCTGTCGCGCGACAGCGGCACTTGGAAGGCAAAGACCGTGCATGTCGAGCATCTTGGCGCTGACACCATCGTCTATCTGGAATCCGAGCAGTGCGGCCTGCTGACCGCGCGCCTCTTCGGCGAGCACAAGTATGAGCCGGATGAGATCGTCTATGCTACGCCTGACGGAAGTCACGTCCATCGCTTCGATGCGAACGATCAGGCAATCCGCTGATTGCACCCGGAATGAAAAAGCCCTGCCGGAGAGCGGGGCTTTTTCGTTCGGGTCAACGCCGCAAAAGCCTGCCATCGATGATGATCAGGCTCGCCATGATCAGGATCATTCCGCCAAACTCGAACGTCTCCAGTTTTTCGCCGAGAAAGACCGTGCCCAGTAAAATCGCGCTAACCGGCACCAGCAGCGTCACCAGCGAAGCATTGGTCGCTCCGGCCGAGGCGATAAGATTGAAATACAGAATGAAGGCGAAGGCGGTGGTGAGGATCGCGAGAACCAGCACCGCCATCCATATGGGAATATCCGACGTGACGATCTCGGCTGGGCTGTAGAGAAAGAAAACAATTGGCAGCATGAGGACGGTAGCGCATGTCAGCTGGCCGGTCGCGACGACTGTCGGACTTATGCCTTTGAACCGCTTGGCGTAAACGACAGCGAAGGCGTAGGAGACGGCGGCTCCGATGACCGCGAATTTTGCCCATGTCGGGCCGCCAAGATTGGATAGAAGCCCAGGGCCGATCATGACGGCGGCGCCTGCTATGCCGATCACGACGCCTGCGATCTTCATGGTTGAGATCTTTTCATCTGATGTCAGCAGGTTTGCCACAAGGATCGTCCAGAGGGGCGTGGTTGCATAGAACACAGACGTGAGGCCGGCGCCGATTTCTGTCTGCGCAGTGAAGATCAGTGAAAACGGAATGACATTATTGAGAAGGGCGAGAGACAGGAAAGAGCCGGGCCGGGCGAGAACGGGCGCGAAGGAAGTGCCGCGCAGTCTTAGCCATAGATGCAAGACCAGGGCGGCGATTGCCACGCGATAAAGCACGAGGGCCAGCGGCGGAATTTCGGCCACGGCGATGCGGGCGAAGAAAAAGGAGCCGCCCCAAAGCGCGCCGAGCAGCACGAGCTGGCCCCAATCCTTCGCCGACATTGATTGTGGCATCGCTTCGGTGCGCAAAGCCGTTGTCCCATGAAAATGGAATTCTGCCTTGCACTCTATCCCTGGCGCTCGCGGCCTACAGCAACCGAACGATCCATATATCTGAATTCGATGGAATTTGGTGCTGTCTTATCCCTATCAGCCGGATCGATATGTCTCGACTGAGTTCCAGCGTATCAGCCGAGAACGGGCCTCATGAAGCTGCGTTCATAGCTGATGATGCTGCGGTTGCGCTTGTCGAGTTCGTAGGCGGCCTGGCACTCCGGGTCGCTTGCCATGCGGATGCGGTAATCCTCGTAGGCAGCAAGGCTCGGGAAGGAAAACAGCGCAACGGCAATATTGTTTGCGCCTTCGGACGGCAGGAAATAGCCGTGATGGGCGCCGCCCATCCTGTTGACGATGGGGATCCAGAGCCGAGCGTATTGTTCGAATTCGGCAAGTTTGTAGGGGTCGATGACGTATCGCAGATGGCAGGTAATCATTGAAGACCCCGTTGTTGAACGACCGAGTGGATGACCGTCCGGTCTGTATTGCTTGCCAGGATTCGAGGCAAGCCGTTTGGTCAGTTCCCTTACGCTGCCTTCCGTTTCGATGCTATCTCCCTGGTCTGAGTATTCAGAGGGGCAGGGGCTCATGAAAATTAGGTATCAGGCATGCAAAAGGCGCCGCGTTGACGGCGCCTTTATTTGATTTCGGTTTCTTTCGATCAGTCGCGGATGACGAGCAGGTCGGCGGCCATGAAGCGGAGCGTCACTGTTTCGCCAGCGGCTGGCGGAGTAACACCGGGGCTGTTGAACATGTCGAAGGAGATGACGTTACCGCCGACATTCATGCGGGTGCGGATGACCGAACCGAGGAAGTGGGCGGAGACGACCTCACCGGTCAGGGCGGTGTCGCTCTGGGTGCCTTCGGCGAGCGAACCGGCTTCCGGACGGAGCGCAAGCTGAACGGTGTCGCCGGCCTTGTAGGTCTGGACGGATTGTTTCAGCGTCACACCCTGATCGCCGATCTGGATGCGGTTGCTATCCGGATCGATCACCTTGGCTTCGATGAGGTTTAGCGTGCCGACGAAGGAGGCGACGAAGCGCGTTGCCGGCGTGTTGTAGATCTCGAAAGGCGTGCCGATCTGGTCCGCCTTGCCGCCGTTCATGACGACGATACGGTCGGAGATCGAAAGCGCTTCTTCCTGGTCGTGCGTGACGAAAACCGTGGTGATGCCGAGCGACTGCTGGATCTGGCGGATTTCTTCGCGCAGTGACACGCGGATCTTGGCATCAAGTGCCGAGAGCGGCTCGTCGAGCAGCAGGACCTGCGGCTTGACGGCAAGGGCGCGGGCAAGAGCAACGCGCTGCTGCTGGCCGCCGGACATCTGGTAGGGAAAGCGGTCTGCCAGATGATCGAGCTTGATGAGGCCGAGCATTTCCTTGACGCGTTTGTCGATCTCGGGCTTCGGAGCACCCGCGACCTTCATGCCGAAGGCGACGTTGTCATGCACAGTCATGTTCGGAAACAGCGCGTAGGCCTGGAAGACCATGCCGATGTTGCGCTGGTTCGGCTTCAGCGCGCGCTGGTCCTTGCCGTTGATCGTCAGCGTGCCACCGGTCGGCGTTTCGAAACCGGCGATCATGCGCAGAACGGTCGTCTTGCCGCAGCCTGACGGGCCGAGGAAGGAGACGAATTCTCCTTTCTCGATGTTCATGTTGAAGTTCTTGACGACCTGGGTCTGGCCGAAGGATTTCTGAATGTTGGTTAGCGTAAGAAAGGACATGAGCCAAATACCTTATACCCTAGCCGGGCGGGCTTTGCCAAAGCGGGAAACGAGATTGAGCAGGCCCATGCTGAGCCAGGTGATCGAGAAGGCGATGACGGCGAGCGCGGAAGGTTCATAGGCCTGGTTGGCGCCGACACGCTGCAGGTAGGGGCCGAAAGCAGGGCGGCCGAGCAAAGCTGCCATGGTGAATTCGCCCATGACGATCGCGAGCGTGATGAAGGCGCCCGAAAGCACGCCGCTCATGACGTTTGGAAAAATGCACTTGAACATGATCGTCGTCCAGCTTGCACCCAGGCTTTCGGCTGCTTCCGTCAGCGTGCGGACGTCGATGGCGCGCATGGCGGTATCGACGGCGCGGTACATGTAGGGCAGCGAGAGCGTGATGTAGGAGAACATCAGCAGGATGTTGGTGCCCGTCGTGGAGCCGGTCAGCGGCAGGTACGAAGACGACTTGTACATCTGGATATAGCCGAAGACGATGACGATCGCCGGGATGACGAGCGGCAGCAGCGTGATGAATTCGACGACTTGACGCATCTGTGGCAGGCGCAGGCGCACCCAGTAGGCGGTCGGTACGACGAGCAGCATGCCGAAGACGATGGTCAGCGCGGCCATCATCATGGAGTAGCTGAACGTCTCGCGGAAACTGATGTCTGAAAAGACAGACTGATAGGCGTCGAACGAATAGGCATCACGACGCTTGCGCAGGGAGAATTCCAGCGTGCCGAGAAGTGGTACGATGAAATAGGTTGCACCGATGATGATGGCGATCCAGGCGCCGATACGTTGTCCCTTCATTTTTGCCACCGTTCAGCGCGCATGCGCAGCATGAGATAGAGAACATTCGAAACGCCGGTGATGACGATCATGCCGAGAGCAATCGCATAGCCGAGATTGGCGTTGTGAAGCACGTCGCCCTGGATCTGCGCGTAGAGCAGGATCGGGACGATGTTGAGCGACGAGCCGGTCAGCGCATAGGCAGTTGCAATAGCGCCGAAAGCATTCGCAAACAGAAGCAGCGTCGTGCCGAGCAGGCTCGGCCAGAGGATCGGCAGGGCAACCATGGTCCAGTATTGGCGGTTGGTGGCGCCAAGGATCTGCGAAGCTTCGCGCCATTCCTTCTTCATGCCGTCGAGCGCCGGCGTCAGGATCAGCACCATCAGCGGGATCTGGAAATACATGTAGGTGATGGTGAGGCCGAAGAAGGAGAGAAGGTTGAAGCCGGTGCCATAAAGGTTGAAGCCGAACCAGTCGCGCAGGAAGAGGGTGACGAGGCCGGTGCGGCCGAGTGTCGCCAGGAAGGCGAAGGCAAGCGGCACGCCGGCAAAGTTCGATGCGACGCCCGAGAATGTCAGCAGTGTTGCGCGGACCCCGCTCGGCAGGCCGCCGAGCACCACGGCCCAGGCGAGAAAGAAGCCGATGAGCGCGCCGCCAAGAGCGGACGCGACCGAGACGCGGATACTGATCCAGTAGGCGCTCATAATGGATGGCGTGAAAAGATCTCTGATATTTTGCAGCGTGAAATCGCCATCGGGTGTCAGAAACGCGCCCGCTACAAGATACAGAGTGGGGATGATCAGAAATAACAGAGAAAAAATAATGAAGGGGGCAATGCCCAGCCAGTCGATCACACGATCTTTGTTGATCAAGGGGGCGCTGCTAACCATAGGCGTTGAAACAATGCTCATGGAAAAACTCATCCTGGGGCGTCGGAGTGAGAAAAGCCTCCCCGCCTTGGTAGGCGGGGAGGCCGGAGCAAATATTACTGAACGTTGGCGCCGACGACGCTATCCCACTTGGTGGTGATTGCGGTCTTGCCCTTGTCCTGCTCGTCGAGCGTCGGGAAGACGGCCTTTGCATAGCCTTCAGCCGGCGGCAACTTGTCGAGCAGTTCCTTCGGAACCTTGCCCTTCTGAGCGAGGTCGTTGAAGCGGATCGGGTGGCAGTAGCCCTTCAGCCATGCGAGCTGGCCTTCGTCCGAATAGAGATATTCCATCCAGAGCTTGGCAGCGTTCGGATGCGGAGCGAAAGCGGAGATCGCCTGAACGTAAACGCCTGCAACAACGCCGGTCGACGGAACGACGACTTCAACCGGCGGGTTGCCGGCAAGGCTGTCGCGCCATGCAAGACCGTTGTAGTCCCATGCGACGACGATCGGGGTCGAGCCTTGAGCGAGCGAAGCGGACTTGCCGATAACCGGAACGAGCGCGCCGGCCTTGTTCAGCTCTGCGAAGTAAGCGAGACCAGCTTCGCCAGCCTTCGTCGCGTCCTTTTCACCGGTTGCGAGGCCGGCAGCGTAAACGGCCTGAACAGCCTGGTTCGAAGCACGCGGGTCGCCTGCGAGCGAAACGGTGTTGGCATATTCCGGCTTCTTGAGGTCAGCCCAGTCCTTCGGGACGTTCTTGACGATATCGGTATTCACGACGAAGGAAAGAACGCCGTAGTAATCGCCATACCAGTAGCCTTCGGCATCCTTGGCGCTATCCGGAATGGAATCCCAGGTGGAGACCTTGTAAGGCTGGATCAGTCCGTCCTTCTTGGCGGACGGGCCGAAGGAGAGGCCGACGTCGATAACGTCGGGAGCCTGCGGGCCGGTATTGCCCTTGTTGGCCTTGATTGCTTCGATTTCGTCGCCCGAACCTGCATCCGGGTTCAATTCGTTGATTTCGAGGCCGTACTTGGCCTTGAAGCCTGCGATGACGTCGCCGTAGCCGCACCAGCTATGCGGGAGAGCGATCGTGGTCAGCGTGCCTTCCTTCTTGGCGGCAGCGATAAGATCAGCGCTCGGCTCAGCTGCTGCGATCGCAGTCGAAGCAACGATCATCGCAGTAGAAAGCGAGAGCAGTCGAGAAATGTTAGAGATCACTGTTGTTCTCCTTCGGGTTTTCAGTGTCCGATGTGCTGTTACTGGCGTTAGATGAAGCTTGTATGACAGTTGAATGACGTTAATTTTGTCATGAATAGCAGGCGCTTGCGGCAATGTTTCATTTGCGACAGGCTGTCCTGTTTCCGCGAAATCCCGTCATTGTTTTTGCTTTTTTTAGTTGTCCCTCCTAACCGGGTTTGCGGAACAGCCTGGTCTGTTCGAACAGGCCTTCCAGCGTTTTCATGCGCTCCTTCGTCTCGTCCCAGGTCGAGTTCTGCACCGCCTCGATGAGCGCCTCAACAATGAAGAGTGTGACGACGGAGGAATCCCAGGCCGACGGCGCCTCGATCTGCACGCGAAAGGCGTGACGGGCGAGCTTGGCTGCAGGCGACGCCCACTGGTCGGTGAAGATGATGATTTCGGCACCGCGCTTGCGGGCGGCGGTGGCGAGGCTCACCATTTCCTGCTCGTAGCGACGGATATCGAAAATGATGAGCAGGTCGCCCGGATTCATATTGAGGACGTATTGCGGCCAGCTCGATGAATTGGAAGAGAGCAGCGCCGTGTTCGGGCGAATGACCTGCATATGGGTGAAGAAGTATTCGGCGAGTGCGCCGGTGATGCGTCCGCCGACGAAATAGAGCGTGCGCTTGCGGTCCGAGAGCAGGGCAGCGACGCTGTCGAAGGTTGCCGTATCGAGATCGGAGAGCGTCTGGCGCAGATTGCCTATGATGGCATCGGCAAAGCGATTCAATATATGCGTGCCCGGCGCGTTCTGGGCCCAGCGGTCGTGCTTGGCGATCGGGTTGGAAATCGTCGCCTCGACCTCCTGATGCAGATGCTGCTGGAAGTCCGGATAGCCCTTGTAGCCGAGTTTCTGGACCATGCGCACGACTGTCGGCGTGGAGACGCCGGCATTTTCGGCAATCGTGGTGATGCTGCCGAGGCCGGAGACGGGGTAGTTGTCGAGGAGGCTTTCGGCCAACTGCTTTTCGGCGCGTGTGAGCACGCCGAGATGTGAATGAATGACGTCCGAAACGGTCTTAGCCGCGACACTCACGTGATTTTGCTCCCCGGGATGGTCTGATGCCACTTTCCCACTGAAAGTTAACAACGCTGTCACAATCCATGTCAATAACTGTCATGAAAAGAAATTTTCAGAGTACGCTTGACACTGCCGTGAACCTGAAGAATTCTTTTCTTGTAAAGATTTCATTAAGCGATGGAGAGGTGCGGTTGGTGCTGGCTCAGCCCCGAATTCTCAGCGAAGCGGACGGCGATTGCGTCGCAATCGAACGCGTTCACGGCAAGAGTCCCGTGCTCATCATCTGCGAGCACGCATCCCGCACGCTTCCTGAAAATTTTGGCGATCTCGGTCTTTCGCAAGAGGCGCTTTCCAGCCACATCGCCTGGGATCCCGGCGCGCTTGCCGTTGCCCGCGGCATTTCGGCGGGTCTTGATGCGACGCTGATCTACCAGCGCTTTTCCCGGCTGATCTATGACTGCAACCGGCCGCCGAGTTCGCCCGGCGCCATGCCCGAGGTCAGCGAGATCTACACGATCCCCGGGAACAAGGATTTGACCGGCGAAGAGCGCCGCGCGCGCGCCGAAGCACTTTACCAGCCGTTCCATGATGCCGTTCGCGCGCTGATCCGCGACCGGCAGGCGAGGGGGCAGGATAGCGTCATTGTGACGATCCATAGCTTCACTCCGGTCTATAATGGCAAGCAGCGCGCCGTCGAGCTCGGCATCCTCCATGATGAGGACAGCCGGTTTGCCGATCGCATGCTGGCATCAGCGGCCGAGGCGCCGCTCTACCGCACCGAACGCAACGAACCCTATGGGCCTGAAGACGGCGTAACGCATACGCTGATCGTGCACGGCACGTCCAACGGGCTTCGCAATGTCATGATCGAGGTCAGAAACGACCTCATTTCAGAAGATACCGGTCAAGGGGTCGTGGCCGACTATCTAACAGGGCTTATCCAGCAAAGTCTGGATGCCTGAATAAAAACAAGACCCCGGGGAGCAGTTTAACTGCGACAGCCCGCAAGGCGAAAGCCACGGGCACTATTGGCACAGATCGGCCGCAATTCCGCGGGCGATTGTCAACAGGGGGAAGTCATGTCGGACTATTCCGAAAATGATAAGAAGCAGGATATGAGCATCCTGCATTCCATGGGCTATGCCCAGGAACTCGAACGGCGGATGAGCTCGTTCTCGAACTTTGCCGTCTCCTTCTCGATCATCTGCATCCTGTCGGGCGGCATCAACTCGCTGGCGCAGGCAACCGCAGGTGCGGGCGGTGCGGCGATCGGCATCGGCTGGCCGCTTGGCTGCTTCGTTTCACTCGTCTTTGCCGTGGCCATGGCCCAGATCAGCTCCGCCTATCCGACGGCAGGCGGCCTCTATCACTGGGGCTCGATCCTCGGCAACCGCTTCACCGGCTGGGTGACCGCCTGGTTCAACCTGCTCGGTCTCGTCACCGTTCTCGGCGCCATCAATGTCGGCACCTATTATTTCTTCATGGGCACGTTCGGCACGAGCTATTTCGGCCTGACGGACACGACGACGGTACGCATCGTCTTCCTCGTGATCATCACCGGTGCGCAGGCGCTCGTGAACCATATGGGTATCGGTCTCACGGCCAAACTCACCGACTTCTCGGGCTACCTCATCTTCGCGACCGCGATCGCGCTTGCCGCCGTGTGCCTGATTTCGGCTCCATCCTACGAATTCGGCCGGCTCTTCACCTTCGCCAACTATTCCGGCGAAGCGGGCGGCAATGTCTGGCCCTCGACGTCGGGTCTCTGGGTCTTCCTGCTCGGCCTGCTGCTGCCGATCTACACGATCACCGGCTATGACGCTTCGGCCCACACGTCGGAAGAAACGGTCAAGGCGGCGCATTCCGTTCCGCGCGGCATGGTCTCTTCCGTGCTCTGGTCGGCGCTCTTCGGCTACATCATGCTGTGCTCCTTCGTGCTCATGCTGCCAAACATGGACGATGCGGCAAAGCAGGGCTGGAACGTGTTCTTCTGGGCGATGGACACGCAGGTCAATTCGACGGTGAAGGACATTCTCTACTTCGCGATCCTCATCAGCCAGTGGCTGTGCGGTCTTGCCACCGTCACGTCGGTCTCGCGCATGATCTTCGCCTTTTCGCGTGACGGCGGCCTGCCGGCTTCGAAGGGACTGTCGAAGGTCAGCCCGAACTACCGCACGCCGGTTGCCGCCATCTGGACGGGCTCGATCCTCTCGGTGCTCTTCGTCTGGGGCTCGTCGCTGGTTTCGATCGGCGAGACGCCGGTTTATACGATCGTCGTATCCTGCACGGTCATCTTCCTGTTCTTCTCCTTCGCGATCCCGATCGCGCTTGGCCTCTTTGCCTGGGGCACTTCGAAGTGGGACAAGATGGGGCCATGGAACCTGGGCGAGGGCGTGTTCAAGCTCTTCGCGGTTCTTTCCATCCTCGCGATGATCCTGATTTTCGTTCTCGGCATTCAGCCGCCGAACGGACCGGCGCTTTATGTGACCGTGGGCTTCCTCGTCCTGACCGGCATCGTCTGGTTCGGCTTCGAAAGCCGCCGCTTCAAGGGGCCGCCGATCGGCGACGAAGTGGCAAAACGCCAGGCCGAAATCGCAGCGGCCGAAAAGGCTGTCGGCGAACACTAAGAAACGAGGCTTCCCTCTCAACTGGCGGGGCCGCATCACGCGGCCCCCTCACGGTTCAACGAAAAGGCATCGGGCGGGTTGATCCCGGTGGTCGCATGCCGTTTCGTTGTCCCGATTTCCCGGTTTCAATTTCAGGCGGATAAATCATGAGCAGTTATACTCTCGACGATCTCAGACAGGACGTCGCCGACGGGCGCATCGATACGGTGCTGGCCTGTCAGGTGGACATGCAGGGGCGCCTGATGGGCAAGCGTTTCCAGGCAGAATTCTTCCTCGAAAGCGCCTGGAAGGAAACGCATAGTTGCAACTACCTGCAGGCGACCGACATGGAGATGGAGACCGTCTCCGGCTACAAGGCGACGAGCTGGGAAAAGGGCTACGGCGACTATACGATGAAGCCGGACCTTTCGACGCTGCGCGTCATTCCCTGGCTCGAAGGCACCGCGCTCGTTCTCTGCGACGTGCTGGACCACCATACGCATGAGGAAGTGGCACATTCGCCGCGCGCGATCCTGAAGAAGCAGGTGAAGCGCCTGGAGGATATGGGCATGAAGGCCTACATGGCCTCCGAGCTCGAATTCTTCCTCTTCGACCAAAGCTATGAGGCAGCGCAGGCTTCCGGCTACCGCAACCTGAAGCTCGCCAGCGCCTATAACGAGGATTACCACATCTTCCAGACGACCAAGGAAGAAGAGGTCATGCGGGCGATCCGCAAGGGTCTGCAGGGCGCCGGCATCCCGGTCGAAAATTCCAAGGGCGAGGCGTCCGCCGGCCAGGAAGAAATCAATGTGCGTTATGCCGACGCACTGACCATGGCCGACCGGCATGCGATCATCAAGAACGGCTGCAAGGAGATCGCCTGGTCGAAGGGCAAGGCGATCACTTTCCTCGCCAAGTGGCACTACAATGCCGCGGGCAGCTCTTCGCATATCCACCAGTCTCTCTGGAGCCTGGAAGAAAAGCCGCTCTTCTTCGATCATGCCGGCCATTATGGCATGACGCCGCTGATGCAGAACTATATTGCCGGGCTGCTCAGCCACGCGAGCGAGATCACCTATTTCCTGGCACCCTATATCAACTCCTACAAGCGCTTCATGGCCGGCACTTTCGCGCCGACCAAGGCTATCTGGAGCAAGGATAACCGCACGGCCGGCTATCGCCTTTGCGGCGAGGAGACCAAGGCGATCCGCATCGAATGCCGCGTCGGCGGATCCGATCTCAATCCCTATCTCGCCTTCGCAGCGCTGATTGCCGCCGGCATCGACGGCATCGAGAAGAAGCTGGAACTGGAAGCGCCCTATGAGGGTGACGCCTATTTCGGCAAGGATATCCGCGAAATCCCGCGCACGCTGCGCGCTGCGACGAAGGCCATGACCGAATCGGAGATGCTGCGCGCAGCCTTCGGCGACGAGGTCATCGACCACTACACCCGCGCTGCCGAATGGGAGCAGGAAGAATACGACCGCCGCATAACGGATTGGGAAGTGGCGCGCGGCTTCGAGAGAGCTTAAGAACGTACCCGAAGCGGAAAGCCGCCCGACTTGTGTCTCCTGCGGAGGATCAGTCGTTGCGTCTTTCCCTGCGGCTCAGAGAAAACAGGATTCAGATCATGACAATGATCCAATGCATTTCGCCGGTCGACGGCTCTGTTTATGCGGAGCGTCCGGCGCTTTCACTGGAAGCGGCAAAGGAAGCCGTGGCGCGTGCGCGCAAGGCGCAGAAGGCCTGGGCCAGGCGCCCGCTCGAAGATCGCGTTCAACTGGTGCTGAAGGGTGTCGCCCGTCTCAACGAGATGTCCGATGTCGTCGTGCCCGAGCTTGCCTGGCAGATGGGCCGGCCCATCAAGTATGGCGGCGAATATCGCGGCTTCAACGAGCGTTCTAATTACGTCGCGTCGATTGCGGCGGATGCGCTGGCACCGCTCGTCGTCGAAGAGAGCGACAAGTTCGAACGCCGCATCGAGCGTGAAGCGCATGGCGTCGTCTTCGTCGTGGCGCCCTGGAACTACCCTTACATGACGGCGATCAACACGATTGCCCCGGCGCTGATGGCGGGCAATACGGTCGTGCTCAAGCATGCCTCGCAGACGCTGCTCGTCGGCGAGCGGCTGGTGCAGGCTTTCGTCGAGGCCGGTGTGCCTGAGGACGTATTCCAGAATGTCTTCCTCGATCATGAGACGACCTCAGCGCTGATTGCCGCCGGCAGCTTCAACTTCGTCAATTTCACCGGCTCGGTCGAAGGCGGCCGCTCGATGGAGCGCGCTGCGGCCGGCACTTTTACCGGTCTCGGCCTCGAGCTCGGCGGCAAGGACCCGGGCTATGTGATGGAGGATGCCGACCTCGACGCCGCCGTCGACACGTTGATGGATGGCGCGACCTATAATTCCGGCCAGTGCTGCTGCGGTATCGAGCGCATCTATGTGCATGAATCGCTCTATGACGCCTTCGTCGAGAAGTCGGTCGCCTGGGTTTCGAACTACAAGCTCGGCAACCCGCTCGATCCGGAGACCTCGCTTGGCCCGATGGCGCACAAGCGCTTTGCCAAGGTAGTGCGCGACCAGATCGCCGATGCCGTTGCCAAGGGCGCCAAGGCGCTGGTCGATCCCAAGCTCTTCCCGGCTGATGATGGCGGCGCCTATCTGGCACCGCAGGTCCTCGTCAATGTCGACCATTCCATGGCTTTCATGCGCGAAGAGACTTTCGGCCCGGCCGTCGGCATCATGAAGGTCAGGAATGACGACGAAGCGCTGGCGCTGATGAATGACAGCCAGTACGGGCTGACGGCTTCGCTCTGGACCAAGGATGCCGAGCGGGCAGGGCGGCTCGGCCGCGAAATCGAAACCGGCACCGTCTTCATGAACCGCGCCGACTATCTCGATCCGGCTCTGTGCTGGACCGGTGTCAAGGAAACCGGCCGCGGCGGCTCGCTGTCGATCATCGGCTTCCACAATCTGACGCGCCCGAAATCCTACCATCTCAAGAAGGTCACAGCATGAGCAGCGCCAACATTACCGCCAACTGGAGCTACCCGACATCAGTCAAGCTCGGCCGCGGCCGCATCAAGGAACTGGCCGACGCCTGCAAGAGCCTCGGCATGAAGAAGCCGCTGCTCGTCACCGACCGCGGCCTCGCGTCGATGGCGATCACCAAGAACGCGCTCGACATTCTCGAAGATGCAGGCCTCGGCCGGGCGATCTTTGCCGATGTCGATCCGAACCCGAACGAAAAGAACCTTGAAGCCGGCATCAAGGCCTTCCGCGACGGCGGCCACGATGGCGTCGTCGCCTTCGGCGGCGGTTCCGGCCTCGATCTCGGCAAGTGCGTAGCCTTCATGGTCGGCCAGACGCGTCCCGTCTGGGACTTCGAGGATATCGGCGATTGGTGGACACGGGCGAGCGTCGACGGCATAGCGCCGATTGTTGCCGTGCCGACGACCGCCGGCACCGGCTCCGAAGTCGGCCGCGCCAGCGTCATCACCAATTCGGCGACCCATGTGAAGAAGATCATCTTCCATCCGAAGTTCCTGCCGGGTGTCGTCATCGCCGATCCGGAACTGACGGTCGGCATGCCGAAGATCATCACGGCCGGCACCGGCATGGATGCCTTCGCGCATTGCCTCGAAGCCTATTCCTCGCCCTTCTACCATCCGATGTCGGCCGGCATCGCGCTGGAAGGCATGCGGCTCGTCAAGGAATTCCTGCCGCGCGCCTATAAGGAAGGCACGGATCTGGAAGCCCGCGCCAACATGATGTCGGCAGCCGCCATGGGCGCGGTCGCCTTCCAGAAGGGGCTCGGCGCCATCCATGCGCTCTCGCATCCGATCGGCGCCGTCTACAACACCCATCACGGCATGACCAATGCCGTCGTCATGCCGGCCGTGCTGCGCTTCAACCGTTCGGCCATCGAAGAGAAGATCGCGCGTGCTGCGGCCTATCTCGGAATTTCCGGCGGTTTCGATGGTTTCTACGATTACGTGCTGAAGCTGCGTTCCGAACTCAACGTGCCTGACAATCTGACGGCGATGGGAATCACCTCCGACCGGATCGATGAATTGGCGGCGATGGCGATCGAAGACCCGAGCGCCGGCGGTAATCCGGTTGCATTGACGCTTGAAAATACCAAGACCCTGTTTGCGGATTGCTTCTGATCAGATAAAGGCGGACCTTTAAACTCGCCCGGAAAGCCTTGGCTTTCCGGGCTTTTTTCTTGTTTTGCGGGCTTCAGGGCATCCTTATTTCTGATGATGCGAAAAATGCAGGCCGCAATTTCAGCGGGTCCGTTTAACAGTTTGTTAACCACGATTGGCAAGGATGGGTTAACCGCACGATGCTCCGACAGTGCGATTAACAACGAGCGATGCCGGCTCGCGCCATTTCCCTTCGAGGACTAAGAATATGCCAGTCATCACATTCGCAAATACCAAGGGCGGCGCCGGCAAGACCACAGCGGTATTGCTGCTCGCCACCGAACTTGCCCGTCAGGGCTACCGCGTCACCATTCTCGATGCCGATCCGCAGCACTGGATTTCGCGCTGGCACGAAATCTCCGGCCATGTGGCAAATATCAGCGTCATCGATTTCGTAACGACTGCCTCGCTGCCGCTACACATCAGCGAAAACAAGCAGAATACCGATTACTTCATCATCGACCTGCCGGGCGCGCGCAATCCGCTGCTGGCAACGGCCGTCGGCCTCTCCGACCATGTGCTGATTCCGATTCAGGGTTGCGCCATGGACGCCCGCGGCGGCGCCCAGGTTCTCGAACTCTTGCAATATCTGGAGGAGAAGGCAGGTATCAAGATCGGCCATTCGGTCGTGCTCACCCGCGTCAATTCCATGGTCACCACCCGCGCGCTGCAGCTCGTCAAGGCGCTGCTGAATGAGCGTCACGTCCCGGTTCTCGATACGGCGATCATCGAACGGTCGGCATTCCGCGACATCTTCGATTGCGGCGGCACGCTGCATACGATGGATCCGATGCGCGTCAGCAACCTCGACAAGGCTCGTGAAAACGCCCACTGTTTCGCTGAAGAAATCACCCGCAAGGTGCCGGGCCGGCTCCCGGTCGCGGTGCGGCTGGCAAACGCGATGCGCAGCGCTGCCTGATCATAACATTCGATGAAAAAACTGATGCCCCGGCCTGTGTCGGGGCATTTTCTATTTGCGATTACAGTTGCTCGCTGAGATGCTGGCCTCTCAAGCTGAGAAAATCCCGTTATCCGCGAAGTAACGCATGAGCATTACAGGGCAAGTTGACGACAGGCTTATCGATTCCATCTATGGAGTCGTTTTCGGCGAAGCGCGGTGGGATACATTCCTGACGGAGCTGAACGGGCTGTTGCCGGGGGCGGGCACCAGCCTTTTTCATCATGACGCTGCGCGTTCGGAAGGTTCGTCGCAATACCATGTCAACATGGACCAGTCCTGGATCGATACCTACACGCAGTATTACTGCCGGCTGAATCCCTGGATATCGGGCCTCGACAAGATACCCGCAGGGCAAGGCGCAATCGGCGAGGATTTCATATCCTATGCCGATCTCTCCAGGACCGAGTTCTTCAATGACTTCTGGCATCGGCAGGAGGGCCAGGGCGCCGTTGGCATGGCGATCCTGCGGGAGAGCGGACGATCGTTCAATCTGTCGATCACCACAACGCGCTGGACCGATCCGGACGAGAGCCGGGACTGCGCTGCGCTCTTGACACGGCTCGGGCCGCATCTGAGGCGCGCCTTTATCGCGGTCGAATCCGGCGGCCGGCAAAAGAACCATTCGGAGATCAACGGGCGGCTCTTCGATGCCATTGGGATCGGTGTGTTGCTCCTCAATTCAGAGCGGCGACTGGTGTCTGCTTCCAGCTTCGGAGAGGCGGTGCTCGAACAGGGAAAAGGTGTTTGGCTTTCACCGCTCGGAACGCTGCATCTTGCCGACAAGGATGCCGATGACCGTCTCACACTGATGCTGCGCCATGGCGAGGAGGTGGAGCGTCAGCAGACGGTTCTGACCGATGGCCGGAAGATCACCTTGCTCAAGCTTGAAAAGGGCCATCAGCCACGCTTCTTCGAACGGCCTGTCGTTGCCATCATGATCGAGCCGAAACAAAGCTCGGCGGGGCTGAGCGATGAGAAACTGCGTAACGATTTCGGTCTGACCCAAGCTGAGATCAGGGTCGTCAGGGCGCTGGTTTTGGGAGGCTCGATTCCTGGCCTGGCTGCCGAAACCAGCCGTTCGCGTGAGACGATCCGCTCGCAGGTGCGGTCCGTCTACATGAAGACGGGCGCCAGGAAGCAGGTCGAACTCTTACGTCTCATCCAGTTCGGCGAGCGCCCCGCGGAGACGCCGAGCGAATAGACTTCCTCAATCGACGAATTCGACCGTCACGCCGGGCTTGACCATCTTGGCAAGCTCTGTCGCATCCCAGTTCGTCAGACGAATGCAGCCGTGGCTCTGGGTGCGGCCGATTCTGGAAGGATCGGGCGTGCCGTGAATGCCGTAAGTCGGCTTGGAAAGCGCCATCCAGACCGTGCCGACGGGACCGTTCGGGCCGGGCGGAATGTCGAGGATCTTGTCGTTGGTACCCTGCTGGAAATTGACCTTCGGATTATAGGTATAGCCGGGATTGAAGGCGACGCGCTCGACCGTCACCGTGCCTGATGGTGAGGGCGTATCGGTGGAGCCGATCGAGGCGGGGTAGGCGGCAACGAGGTTGCCGGCATCATCATAGGCGAAGACCTGCTTGCGGCCCTTGTCCGCAAGGATCTTTGCAATAGTGCCGGCCTTGTTCCCGCCGGGATTGACGACCTTGATGACGGTGCCCGGCATCGTGAAATCCGCGCTGGGATTCATTTCCTTCAGGAAGTTTTCATCCATGTGGAAACGTTCGGCGAGCGCTTCGGTGACAGAGGTGTAGGCGAGGGACGGCAGAAGCGCCTTCTGCGAATAATCTTCCGGGATCTGCGCCACGTAAGGACCGGCGGCATCCGCATCGGTGATCGTGTAGTTGACGACCGGCAGGCCGCCATTCATGCGCAGCTCTTCAAGGATCGCATCGGTATTGTTCGGATCGAGCTTGGTGCCGGTCATTTGCTCATAGGCGTAAATTGCCTTGGTGACATTGGAGCCCATGTGGCCGTCAATGACGCCGGGCGAAACGCCGGATCGATCCAGAAACACCTGAAGCGCCACGATCTCGGGCTTGGACTTGTCCTTGAGCGTGATCACGGGCTCCTGCGGCGCCTGGCGTGGCTCGTCGGCTGGGGGGATTTGCTGACCGGGCTCGACCGCTGCGTAGTCGTCCTGACCCTGCTGATCGCCGGGGTAGGGTTGATCGTCAAGCGGCTGGCGCTCAATAGCGGCGTCCTGCGGGATGGAGCCGGTTACCGGGCCTCGCTCGGAATAACGTGTATCGCCGTAGCGGTTGTCGTCGGCGTAAGGATCGTTGTTATAAGGATCGTTGGCGGCCTCACGCGATGTGCGCGGCGAATAATAGCCGCGGGCGCGCATCTCAGTGGCGATGATGTTGCCGTAGCGGTCGACCAGCACGCGATTGCCGCGGTAGTCATGGGCATAGACAAAGCCGCGGCCGGGCGGGACGTAGTCGAGAATTTCGCCGCCTGGCGTCACCAGCACGATATCGCTCTGGTTTCGGCCGAATTGCTGGGCACCGGCCTGTGGCACGACAGCAGCGAGCGCCAATAGCGCGGCCGAAAGGGAAAAGGCCGATTTCATAAAGCGATTCACGTCTCACACCTCGATCAGTGGCTCGGCAACACACACCTGCCAATTTTGACGCTAGTGTGGAATTTCTTAAGCCGTGCTGAACAAAACATAAAAGTACCCGTGTTTCGCGTTTACCCATGAACGCTTGCGTGAAGATGACGTTCCCGTGAAGTCGCCGGTTGCAGGGCTGCTGGGGCCATTTCAGCGGTCCCGATTGACGAGGGTGATCGCACGACATAACCCTACCGCAGCCAAGATTCCCGGGAGGACAAGCCGATGATCGAATTTGCCGCAGCAAGAGGGCCGCGCCTGATGCTGGACGAAACATCGGTGCTGGATATCGGCGGCTGCATCGTCGAAGGCATCGATATCGCGCCGAAGCGGGCGATCCCTGATGATGGCGACCCGCGAATCGATCACTCGCTGGAAGGCTTCCTCTTTACCTGCGGCCCTGATCATATCCGTCATCGCCAGCCAATTCCCGGCACTGATGGTAAGATCTATCCGCTGCACGGCTCGGCTTCCGGCCATCCGGCGAAGGTGCTGTGGACGACGTTTGAGAATGGCAATGCCGAATGCCGCGCCGATATCGACATCACCACGGTCGAGGGCCTGCCGCAGCGCATCGAGCGTCTGTGGCAGATCGACGGAGCGACCGGCGAAGTTTCGCTGGAAGATCGCGTCGTCAACACAAGCGATGAGACCGTGCCGACCTTTCTCATGTACCACATGAACACCGGCGGCAAATGGCTGGATGGCGGAACGCGGCTCGAAGGCCGGATGCTTGATGCTGGCGGCTTTCCCTGGACCTTCGGCGAGGAGCCGGGCGGCATCTTTTGTGTCGAGGCCCCCGCCACCGAGGACGGTTTTGCCGAAATCCGGCTCGGGCCAATCGCAGCCGTTGGTGGCAAGACGCTGAGGGTGCGGTTCCGCGCCGATACGCTGCCGTATCTGCAGATCTGGCGTAACCAGAAAGCGCCGGCCGATATCGTTGGTATCGAGCCCGTGTCGCACCGCTGGGTGCTGCGCCACGAGCTGGAGGCGGCGGGCGAGTTCAACTTGTTGAAGCCAGGTGAAAGCCGCAGCTACGGGCTACGTTTCGCCTTTGTCTAATGAAGGGCTGTTCGGCGAAGACGTGTTGACGCCTACGGGAGTGCGTCGTAGACCTTCAGCCCACCATTTTCGAGGAGATTGAGACGATGGATATCCGCCAGATCGACGATGAATACTCCGTTTCCGGCCAGATCACGGTCGAGGATCTCGACCAGATCAAGGCGCTCGGCTTCAAGTCCATCGTCTGCCATCGTCCGGACGACGAAAGCCCTGATCAAACGCCCTTTGCCGTCATCGAGGCCCGCGCCAAGGAGATCGGCCTTGAGATCACCCATGTGCCTGTCGGCCCGATGGGCGTGACCGAGGAAGCCGTGCAGGGCATGGTCGATGCGCTCGACGAATTCGAACGCCCGATGCTCGGCTACTGCCGCTCCGGCGCACGCTCCACGGCGATCTATCAGAAGACGCATCACATCCGCGCCTGATCCGGCCAAACCGGACCAATCCGACGCCGCCTGAGCGCGGCGTCTTTCATTTGATGAACAGGAGAACACGATGAGCATCAAGCGTATCGACATCGGCACCCGCATGAGCGGCGCCGTCATTCACGGCAACACCGTCTATCTCGCAGGCCAGGTCGGCGAAGGCGAAAGCGTTGCCGATCAGTGCAAGTCCGCGCTCGGCGAAGTCGACCGCCTGCTGGCTGCTGCCGGCAGCAGCAAGTCGAAGATCCTGCAGACGATCATCTATCTCTCGGACATCGCCTATTTCGCAGAGATGAACGCCGTCTGGGAAGGCTGGATCGACCCGGCAAACCCGCCGGCCCGCGCCACCAGCGAAGCCAAGCTCGCTGCACCGAAGTACAAAGTCGAATTCATCGTTACGGCCGCTCTCGACTAAGAGCGTCGCACAGAACGAGCTTGAGGCCGGTGAAGAAATTCACCGGCTTTTTGTTTGAGAGATTTCCGAAAGTGTTCTGGTTGGCGTAATCGCCTCGGGATCGAGCTTGATCTCGATGATCGACGGCTTGCCGCTGTCTCGCGCTCGCTCGAAGGCCGGCGCAAAGTCCTCGGTCTTTTCCACCGTCTCGCCATGGCCGCCATAGGCGCGGGCGAGTGCTGCAAAATCCGGATTGGTGAGGTCGGTAGCGCTGACGCGGCCCGGATAATCACGCTCCTGGTGCATGCGGATCGTACCGTAGATGCCGTTATTGACGACGACCGATATGATCGGCAGGCCATAGCGTACAGCGGTCGCAAATTCCTGCCCGTGCATCAGGAAGCAGCCATCGCCGGCAAAGCAGATGACTTGCCTGTCGGGGAAGAGCTGCTTGGCGGCAACCGCGGCCGGCAGGCCATAGCCCATGGAGCCTGACGTTGGTGCCGCCTGTGTGTTGAAGCGGCGGAAGCGGTGGAAACGGTGCACCCAGGTGGCGTAGTTGCCGGCGCCATTGGTGAAGATGGTGTCCGGTTTCGTATTGGCCTCAAGCCACTCCATGATCGGCCCCATGTGGACGGCGCCGGGACCTGTCGCCGGCGGCTTCGACCAGGAGAGATAGGCCTGATGCAGGCGCTCGGTGCGTTCGGCCCAGCGCGGCTCAGGCGGGGCTTCGAGATCGGCGAGCGCTTCGACGAAATCGGCTGGGCTCGCACAAATCGCAAGATCGGGGCGATAGACGCGGCCGAGCTCGGACGGATCTGGATAAATGTGGACGAGCGATTGGGCCGGGTAGGGGATATCGAGCAGCGTATAGCCCGAGGAAGGCATTTCCGACATGCGGCTGCCGAGCAGTATAAGCAGGTCGCTTTCCTTGATCTCTTTCGCCAGCGCCGGATTGATACCGATGCCGACATCGCCGGCATAGGAGGGATGCAGGTGATCGAACAGCATCTGGCGGCGGAAGGAACAGCCGACCGGAAGGCTGAAGCGCTCGGCGAAAGCCTGGAAATCGGCGACCGCATCGGCATCCCAGCGGGTGCCGCCGAGGATGACCATCGGCCGTTCGGCCTTCAACAGGCGCAGGTAGAGATCGTCGATCTGGCTGCGGCCGGGATGGGCCTCGACGCCGGTGTAGCGCTTGGCGCGGGGTGCTTCGACCTCGTCGCGCAGCATATCCTCGGGCAGCGTCAGCACGACCGGACCTGGACGGCCGGATGTGGCGATCGCAAAGGCACGGGTGACAAATTCAGGGATGCGGGCGGCATCGTCGATCTCGCCGACCCATTTGGCAAATTCCGTGAAGGCGCGGCGGAACTCGACCTCCTGGAAGGCCTCCCGCTCGCGCGCCTCCCGCTGCACCTGACCGATGAAGAGGATCATCGGGATGGAATCCTGCTTCGCGATATGCAGGCCGGCAGAGGCATTGGTGGCGCCCGGGCCGCGGGTGACCATGCAGATGCCGGGCTCCCCGGTCAGCCGGCCCCAGCAATCCGCCATCATCGCCGCGCCGCCTTCCTGACGGCAGACGATCACATCGATATCGCTGTCGTGCAGTGCGTCGAGCACGGCAAGGAAGCTTTCGCCCGGGACGCAGGAGAGGCGTTTTACGCCATTCGCCTTCAGTGCTTCGACGATCAGTTGTCCGCCTGTCCTTTTCATGGCCCCTTCCTTTTCATGGCGATGTCTTCCTCTCCCATTCCACAAGTTCGGCCAGTACTTCGGCATTGTGTTCACCGAGACGCGGGCTCGGCCGTTCATATCGCAGCGGCGTCTCAGACAGCACGACCGGCGTGCGTACGCCCGGGATCATCGTGCCCGCAGCATCCGGTAGATCGACACGTAGGCCGCGTGCCGCAATCTGCGGATCGGCAAACATTTCCTCGATCGTGTTGATGGCACCGGCCGGCACGGCATTGTCTTCGCAGGCCTTGAGCAGATCCGCTTTTTGCCATCTAAGCGTTTCGGTTGAGACCATCCGGCGGACTGCATCTCTGTTGGCGACGCGGGCCTTGTTGGTCGCGAAGTTTTCGTCATCGGCGATGACGAGGCCAAGGATGGTGCAGAGGCGGCGAAACTGGCCGTCATTGCCGATGGCAAGGATGAGATAGCCGTCAGCCGTCGGCACGACCTCATAGGGGGAGATATTAGGATGGGCATTGCCGAGCCGAACCGGGGCGCGGCCGGAGACAAGATAATTCATGTTCTGGTTGGCGAGGACTGCCGATTGCACATCGAGCAGCGCCATGTCGATCAACTGGCCTTCGCCTGATTTCAGGGCATGGATGAGGGCGGCCTCGATCGCCGAGACGGCATAGATGCCGGTAAAGATATCGGCGATAGCCACACCCGCCTTCATCGGCTGTCCCTCAGGCTCGCCGGTGATCGACATGAAGCCGGACATGCCCTGGACGATGTAATCGTAGCCGGCGAGATTGGCGTAGGGGCCGGTCTGGCCGAAGCCGGTGATGGAGCAATAGACGAGGCGCGGGTTGATCGCCTTCAGGCTTTCGAAATCGAGCCCGTATTTGACAAGGCCGCCGAGCTTGAAATTCTCGATCAGTACATCGGCGGTGGCGACGAGGCGGCGCACCAGCGACTGGCCTTCCGCGCTTTTGAGATCGGCGGTGACGGACCGTTTGCCGCGATTGGCGGAGTGGTAATAGGCGGCAGAGAGGTTTTCTCCATCCGCGCCCTCGACGAAGGGCGGCCCCCAGTGCCTCGTGTCGTCGCCGCCATCAGGATTTTCCACCTTTATGACATCGGCGCCGAGGTCGGCCAGCATCTGACCCGCCCAGGGACCGGCCAGCACGCGTGCAAGCTCGATGACCCTGATCCCGGCAAGCGGCGGCTTCTTCTTCACGTCTTCCTTCATGTTCCTCCCGGGTTCCTCCCAAACTCCTTCCGTGGGCGGCGGCGGATTTCAGGGCGCCCGCGTTGCCTCAGATGTATCGGATACGGGTTTGGAAGCAAAGCGCCGCTCGCGCCAGATGATGTAGAGACCCGAGGCGATGACGATGAGGATACCGACCCATTTCAAGGCATCCGGAAAATCGGCGAAAACCAGCCAGGCAAAGACCGTGGCCGAGACGATTTCAAGATATTGCAGCGGTGCCAGCGTGGAAGCCGGGGCGGCGCGATAGGCATAGGCGGCAAGGATGCCGGTGATCGCCGCGGCGATGCCTGTGCCGAGCAGGTAGCCGAAGGCGGGAAGATCGGGCATGGTCGTGTCGATGATGTCGGAGCCGCTGCCATAACCGAAGAACAGGATGACGGCGCAGAAGAAAATGCCCCAGAGGCCGGTCTGGAACTGCATGGCCCAGGGATCTTCCCGATGCGACAGCACGCGTGTCATCAGTGCGAAGACGGCGATGCAGAAGGCACTGACGACGGGCAGCAGGGCGATGTAGCCGACCTGCTCGAAGCTTGGCTGGATGATCAGCATGGCGCCGAGGAAGCCCACGGCGCAGGCGCTGTAGCGCCGCCAGCCGATGGTCTCTTTCAGAAAGATGCTGCTGAGGATCGTCAGGATGATCGGCTCGACGAAGAAGATGGCGATCGCATCGGCAACCGCCATGACCTTCAGCGTTGTGACGAAGCTGATCATCGAGATGGTGACCATCGCGCCGCGGATCGCATGATACCAGCTCTGCTTCAGCGAGACCTGAATCTTTGCACCGCGCAGGAAGATGAAAGGCAGCATGGTGAGCGACTGGATGACGAAACGGAAGGCGGCAACTTCCGTCGAGGAGATCGTTGTCGTCGCCAGCTTCGAGAAGATGTCGATCAGCGGCGAGATCAGCACAGAGAGCAGCATGAAGAGCAAGCCGAACGTCACCTCGGATGAGGCGGGATGGCGGGTGGAACTCAGGCTCGTCATCTCAGGTCCTTTCGTTCGGGACCGTGCGGATTGCCTCGTCGCACCAATTGGCGAAATCCGCAATTGCCGTTGCCGCGCCGATCTCGTTCAGCGTTTCATGCCGCATGTCCTGATATATCTCAGTGCTGATACGGGAGAAGCCTTGGCTTTTCAAATGCTTTGACAACCAGAGTACGGCTTTTCCATTGTTGGTTGACGGGTCATCGCCGCCGCCGACAAGATGGATCGGCAGGTCCTTCGGCAGCTTCCCAAGCTGCCGGTCTTCTATGCCGCGGAAGGTGAGGGCGAAGACGTCCAGCCAAAGCGATACGGAGGCATCGAAGCCGCAAAGCGGATCGGCAATATAGGCGTCGACCTCGGCAGGATCGCGCGATAGCCAGTCGAATTCCGTCCGACGATTGGGAATGGATTTGCCCCAGGCGGCAAATGTCAGCCTCGGTAGCATGTCGCTCGGCACATCTGAGCCTTTCAATGCGCGCTCGGCAAGCAGGATCGCTTGCGCGGCACGGCCGGAAAGACCGACGGCGAAATTTGAATTCCAGATGGCGAGGGTGGCGAAACGGCCTGGAAGATCGGCGGCAGCGTTCAGCGCGATCAGGCCACCCATCGAATGACCGAACAGGATGACCGGCAAGCCAGGATGGCGGTTCGTGGCAAAGCCGTGGATGGCGGCGATGTCGTCGACGACGTGTTCGATGCCGCCCCGTCTTGCGAAACGGCCGAGCGGTCCATCGGGTGCGGTGGTCTCGCCGTGGCCGCGATGGTCATGCGCGTAGACGTGATAGCCTCTTGCGGCCATGGCTTCGGCAAAGCGCCGGTAGCGGCGCGAGTGTTCGGCAAGCCCGTGAGAAATCATCAGGATAGCCCGCGCTTGTCCCTCCGCTGGCTGATGATGATAGGCAAGCGAAGCCCCGGCATTCTGAAGCCGCAATGTCTCGGAAAACATGCATTCCTCCCGCGCTCAAAAGACCAGATATCAAGGCAAATGCAATATTGCGGTTTGGCTCATACATGAGAAAGCATGGTTTTCGTTGCGATTCAGGGTTGCGCAAACTCCGTCTTCATGCTTTTTTGTTCCTGTATTGTTCTTTGTCGGGGCTATCAATGGGCAAGTTTTTCCTTTCAGTTTCCATCCTGTTTCTTTCGTTATCGTCAGTCGGTTCCGCATCCGCGCAGGAAAGCGGGCGCACGCGCTTCATCCTGGCGGCAAGCTGGCAGCCGGCTTTCTGCCAGACCAACCAGAAGAAGGCGGAATGCGCCAGCCAGAGCGGCGACCGCTACGACGCGACCAACTTTTCTCTCCACGGTCTGTGGCCAATGCGGCAGGACTATTGTGGCGTACCCACCGATCAGAAGGCTGCAGATAAGGACAGTAATTGGACGAGCCTGCCGGCGGTGAGCCTTTCGGCTGAGACGAAGGCAGCACTCGACAAGGCGATGCCCGGCACGCAGTCGGGTCTTGATCGGCATGAATGGATCAAGCACGGCACCTGCACGAAAATGAGTGCCGACGATTATTTCACCACCGCCATTCATCTGATGGGCGATCTCAATGCTTCTGCCGTGCGTGATCTCTTTGCCGCCAATGTCGGCAAGACGCTGAAGGCCGATGCAATCAAGGCGGCCTTCGACAAGAGCTTCGGCGCAGGCGCCAGCGACCGGGTGAAGATGAGCTGCCGGCGCGTCGGCAACAAGCGCGTGATCAGCGAGTTGACGATCGGCCTTTCGCAGGATGCCGTTTCTGCTCAGGCAAAGGAGAAGGGTCTTGGCGGCCTCATCCAGGGGGCAGGGCAGACGTCCTTCGGCTGTGACGAAGGCCTTGTGGATGCTGCAGGCTTCTGATGGAAACATGCCGAAATCCTGACGAAAAAGGGTTTCGGCGTTGCCCGCGGGCGTGGTTTCGCCTACATAGCGGCCACGATTTCAAGTTTCCGCCCGGAGCATCCCAGCATGGCACGCCAGTTCATCTATCACATGTCCGGCCTCAACAAGGCCTATGGCAACAAGAAGATCCTCGAGAATATCCATCTTTCTTTCTACCCCGACGCCAAGATCGGTATCCTCGGCCCGAACGGCGCCGGTAAGTCCACCGTGCTGCGCATCATCGCCGGTCAGGACAAGGAATATACCGGTGAAGCTTGGCTCGCCGAAGGCGCGACGGTCGGATACCTGGAACAGGAACCGAAACTCGATCCGAACAAGACAGTGTTTGAGAATGTCATGGAAGGCGTCGCCTCCAAGACGGCTGTGCTCGAGCGCTACAACGAATTGATGATGAACTATTCCGACGAGACGGCGGATGAGGGTGCAAAGCTCCAGGACATCATCGACAGCCAGAACCTCTGGGATCTGGAAAGCCAGGTCGAGATGGCGATGGAAGCCCTGCGTTGCCCGCCGCGCGACGCCGAAGTCACCAGTCTTTCGGGTGGTGAGCGCCGCCGTATCGCACTTTGCCGCCTGCTGCTGTCGCAGCCGGATCTGCTGCTGCTCGACGAACCGACCAACCACCTGGACGCCGAGACGATCGCCTGGCTTGAAAAGCATCTGCGCGACTATCCGGGCGCCGTGATGATGATCACCCACGATCGTTACTTCCTGGACAACGTCACCGGCTGGATCCTCGAACTCGATCGCGGCCGTGGCATCCCCTACGAAGGCAACTACTCGGCTTACCTGCTCGCCAAGGCCAAGCGCATGCTGCAGGAAAACCGCGAAGAGGCAGGCCGCCAGAAGGCGATCAGCCGCGAACAGGAATGGATCGCTTCCAGCCCGAAGGCCCGTCAGGCGAAGTCCAAGGCGCGTATCAAGTCTTACGAACAGCTGGTGGAAGCCGCCGAGAAGCAGCGTCCCGGTGACGCGCAGATCATCATCCCGGTCAGCGAGCGTCTCGGCCAGGTGGTTATCGAGATGGAAGGCATCACCAAGGGCTTCGAGGGCCGCACGCTGATCAGCGATCTGTCGATCAAGCTGCCGCCGGGCGGCATCGTCGGCATTATCGGCCCGAACGGCGCCGGCAAGACGACGCTGTTCAAGATGATCACCGGCCAGGAAAAGCCGGATGCCGGATCGGTCCGCGTCGGCGAGACTGTGCATCTCGGTTATGTCGACCAGAGCCGCGACGCGCTCGACGGCAACAAGACGGTCTGGGAAGAAATCTCGGGCGGCGCGGAAATCATCAAGCTCGGCAAGTTCGACATGAACTCGCGTGCCTATTGCGGCGCCTTCAACTTCAAGGGCGGCGACCAGCAGCAGAAGGTCGGCAATCTCTCGGGCGGCCAGCGCAACCGCGTTCACCTTGCCAAGATGCTGAAGGCCGGCGGCAATGTTCTGCTGCTCGACGAACCGACCAACGACCTCGATACGGAAACGCTCGGCGCTCTGGAAAGCGCGCTGGAAGCATTTGCAGGCTGCGCGATCATCATCAGCCACGATCGCATGTTCCTTGACCGTCTGGCGACGCATATCCTCGCCTTCGAAGGTGATGGCCATGTTGAATGGTTCGAAGGCAACTTCGAGGATTACGAGCAGGACAAGGTCCGTCGTCTCGGCCCTGATGCGCTGAACCCGGGCAGCCAGGCTCACAAGCGCCTGACCCGCTGATCAGCGATCATTTACGCTTTCGGAAAGCCCCGGTTTGGCCGGGGCTTTCTTGTTTTTATTGTCGTTATCACCAAAGGCAATTTCGCAAATCGGTGAAATGCCGCTTGCCTCAGCTACCCAAATCACATAAAGATATCTTTATATCTTGATTGGGTAGAATATGAACGAACCCCTTAGGCTTGGACTGGATGCGCTGGTGGACGTCTTGAAGGCGGCCGGCGAACCGACGCGCCTGCGACTGCTGGCGCTGCTGGCGGCGGGTGACCTGACCGTGACCGATCTTACGGAAATTCTCGGCCAATCCCAGCCTCGTATCTCACGGCATCTGAAGCTGCTCGGTGAGGCGGAACTGATCGACCGCTATCAGGAGGGTGCCTGGGCCTATTTCCGGCTGGCGCATGAGGGCAAGGCTGCCGCGTTGGTGCGGGCTTTGCTGAAGCATGTCTCCGAAAACGACCCCGTCGTCCAGCGCGACGGCGAGCGTCTCGCCACCGTCAAGCGGCAGCGCGCCGAGCGGGCACAGGCCTATTTCAGTCGCAACGCCGCCGAATGGGACGAGCTTCGCCGTCTGCACGCCGCTGACGAAGAGGTGGATGCGGCCGTCATCAAGCTGCTTGGCGGCAATCCGATCGATTCCCTGCTCGATCTCGGCACCGGCACCGGCCGTATGCTGGAGCTTCTGTCCGGTCGTTATCGCCACGCAATCGGCGTCGATGCCAGCCGCGACATGCTGAGCGTGGCGCGCGCCAATCTCGACAAGTCGCGTATCACGACGGCTTCGGTGCGCCATGCCGATATCCTGAACCTGCCTTTCGAGGGACAGGATTTCGATCTGGTGACCATCCATCAGGTGCTTCATTTCTTCGATCAGCCTGATATTGCGATCACCGAAGCCGCGCGCATGCTGCGGCCGGGCGGACGTCTCGTCATCATCGATCTGGCGCCGCACAATCTCGAATACCTTCGCGATGAACATGCCCATGTCCGTCTCGGCTTTTCGCATCAATCCATGTCGGAATGGGTGCGCAAGGCGGGACTGGATGTCGAGCAGGTCGTCGATCTTCATCCGGGTCAGCAGGGTGGGCAGGGCCTTACGGTCACGATCTGGCTCGCGCGTGACCCGAGGCGCCTCATGGCCTCGCTGGAGAGCGAAGGGGCCGTACCTACATTTGCCGGGAGAGAATAAATGACCCAGAAAAACGACGCCCGCCGCCGCGATATTGCGATCTCCTTCGAGTTTTTCCCGCCGAAGTCCGAGGAGATGGAAGGTCAGCTGTGGAACACCGTCCGCGATTTGCAGGACTGGAACCCGGAATTCGTCTCCGTGACCTATGGTGCCGGTGGCACCACCAAGGCGCCGACGCTTTCGACCGTCACGCGGTTCCTGGCCGACACTCCGCTCGCAACCGCCTCGCACCTCACCTGCGTCAGCGCTACGAAGGAAGAAACGCATCAGGTCGTCGACAGCTTCCGCAAGGCGGGTGTGACGCATTTCGTGGCGTTGCGCGGCGATGCGCCCGGCGGCGTCGGTGCGCCCTATCAGCCGCATCCGGGCGGTTATGCCAATGCGGCGGAACTGGTGGCCGGCCTCAAGCAGATCGGCGATTTCGAGATTTCCGTCTCTGCCTACCCGGAAAAGCATCCCGAAAGCCGCGACCAGGTGGCCGACATCGACATGCTGAGGCAGAAGGCCGAGAATGGCGCCGACCGCGCGCTGACGCAGTTCTTCTTCGACAACGACAATTTCGAGCGTTATCTCGAGAAGGTGCGCGCCGCCGGCGTTAAGATCCCCGTTGTGCCTGGTATCATGCCGATCCAGAATCTGACGCAGCTCAAACGTTTTGCCGGTGCCTGCGGCACTGTCATCCCTGATTTCCTCGATGCGCGTTTTGCCGGATATGATGACAAGCCGGAAGAGCGTGCCAAGGTCGCAGCCGAGGTTGCCGCGGAACAGATCGAGGATCTTATCCGTCGCGGGCTGCACGAGTTCCATCTCTACACGATGAACCGTGCGCCGCTGGTTTCGGCCGTTCTCGACAATCTCGGCCTCTCGCGCCAGACGGCAAGAAGCGCGGGCGCGGCAGCTTAAACCGACACACGCTTTTGCAGACAAAGGAAAAGCGCATGGCCGGGCGGGGCATGCGCTTTTCGGTGTTGTTTGTTCTTCAGGAGTGTAGGTATTTCAGTTTTTGACGCTTCGCATCGGCTCAAATGAAGAGCATGGATACGACGAATGCGAACGCTGCACTGACCAACAGGACATTCAAGGATTGCGTAAGTCCCATGTCTGCCTCCTCGCGTTAACCGGCTAATAATATGTCGGAAAAGTGTCGATTGGAAAGCGCTTCTTGTGCTGCACTGCCGAAGAAGGCAGTGGATAAGTCTAACCATCATTCTGCAAGTTGCTGATATTCAATCGGAAAATTCCGCTCTCAAAATTTAACGATCCGTTACAATTCGGTAGTCCCGATTCATACTTTTGGCGGAAGAATGGCGCGCTGCAGCATAATACTTTCAGGCTACCGCGCCTGAGCGCCGGTAGACGCGGCCGTCGAGTATGATGAGCCCAGCGCCGATCAGCGCCATGCCGGCAATGTCAGTCATTTCCAGCCGCTCGCCGAGGAAGAGGAATCCGAGCAGTATCGCGCTCGGTGGTACGAGCAGCGTCACCAGCGAGGTATTGGTGGCGCCTGCCGCCGCTATGATGCGAAAATAGAGGATATAGCCGAAGGCGGTGGACACCAGGGCAATCGCCAGAATGGCGGCGATGGAATTGATTGAAGGCATGGCAAGCGCCCAGGGGTGGTCCAGGGCGAGTGATAGCGGCAGGGCCACGAGCGAGGATGCCGTCATCTGGCCGGCCGCAATGACCGGCGGCGCGACGCCCTTGAAGCGCTTGCTGTAGGTGGCGGCAAATCCGTAGGAGACCGCGGCGATCACAGGCAGAAGGAGCGCCCAGAGGGGCAGGTCACTGCCATCAGCGACGCTCGGGCCGATGAGGACGACCGTGCCCAGCAGGCCGGTGAGGCAGCCGATGATCTTGGCCGAGGAGAGCTTCTCGTCCGATGTCAGGTAATTGGCGATCAGCACCGTCCAGATCGGCGTCGTGGCGTTGAGGATGGAGGCCAGGCCGGCGCCGATGCGCGTCTGGCCGAAGAAGATCAGCGCATGGGGCAAGGCGTTGTTGAGGATGCCGAGAACGAGGAATTCGCGCCAGCGTCTCTTCAGGAGCGGATAGATGCCGAAGCGGCCGCCGATATAGACATGAAGCGCAAGGGCCGCGATGGATAGGCGCAGGAAGACGAGGGTAAGCGGCGGCACTTCGGAAACAGCGATGCGCGCGAAGAAGAAGGAGCCGCCCCAGATCAGACCAAGCAGGGCAAGGAGCCCCCAGGTCAATGCGCTCATTCTCTGTTCCATGCCGATTCCTCCCGCTCCAGGCGAAAGTTCTATCCTATCGACAAGGAGCCGCCACCCGATTCATGCAGCCGGGTGGCGAGAGGCAATGGTGACGGATCAGAGCGCGTTGAGCAGGGTCGGCGTCGCCCAGCCGTCAGCCGGCATACCGAGGCGGAGCTGTTCCTTCTGGATCGCGACACGGGTGCCGGAACCGAGGATGCCGTCGATTTCGCCGACATCGTGGCCGAGTGAATCCAGCTTCGTCTGCAGCTGCTTCATCTGGTCGTTGGAAAGGCCCTGTTCAGGCGTACCCTTGAGATAGGTCTGGGCGCCCGAAAGGCGGGTCGCGAAATAGGCGGCAGAAGTTGTGTAGATGAACGACTTGTTCCATTCCAGATAGATCTTGAAGTTCGGGTAGGCGATGAAGGCCGGTCCGAGCCGGCCCTGCGGCAGCACGAGATCGCCTTCGAGGTTGGCAAAACCGGTATTGCCGTCGCGCGGCTTGACGCCGAGGTTGAACCATTCGCCTGCCGTCATCGTGCCGCCGAGGCCGGATTTGTCCCAGGGGAGGGTGTCGGGCAGGGTGACTTCCTGCAGCCAGAGCTGGCCGCGCTCGAAACCGAGATGCTGGATAAACTTGGCGGCCGTCAGGATCGCGTCCGGGCTGCTCTGCTTGAGGCGCACATGGCCGTCACCATCGCCATCCATGCCATAGGCTATGATATCGCGCGGCAGCATCTGAACCTGGCCGATTTCTCCGGCCCAGGCGCCGGTATTGGTCTGCGGATCGAGATCGCCATGCTGGACCATCTCGATGAGGGCGATCAGCTGCGGGCGGAAGAGTTCCGGGCGGCGGCAGTCATGCGAGAGCGTCACCAGCGCATTGCGCGTGTTGAAATCACCCTGCACAGCGCCGAAATCCGTTTCCATCGCCCAGAAGGCAGTGATGATGCCGGCGGGAACGCCGTAGTCCTGTTCGGCGCGGGCGAAGACATCGGCATACTGCTTCATCTTCTGGCGGCCGATATCGAGACGAGCCTGGCTAACGGTGCGCTGCGAGAACTCGAGGAAGGTCTGGCGGAAGACGCCCTGGGCGCGGTCGCGGCTCAGTACCTTGGGGTCGATCTCAGCGCCGGCCAGCGCCTGGTCTGCTGCTTCGGCGCTCGCGCCCGCAGCAATCGCCTCTTTCTTGACGCCCTGAAGGAAGGTGGAGAGATCGCCGCCGCAGGGTGCTGCCGGGGAAGCCGCCGCATCAGGCGCTTGCTGGGCGGCGGCCCCTGTTGCTAGGACGCAGGCAAACAGAAGGGCAAGTGCAGAGCAGCTTTTGAGCGAGCGGTGCATGAAACGATCCTCGTAAAATGACATAGAATTCCGCCGACTTCACAGATGAATGTGACGGAAGCAAGAAAGATTAGGGCACGTTACTAAGAATTTCTATCCTTGGAAACGTCGGCAACCCAGTTGTTCCAGTTTTTTGCGGAGCCCGCGAAGACATTGATATCAGTCGGCCCCCGAATGCCGGGAATGACGCCCGTCGACGTATATTGCCAAAAGGCCCAGCGGCGGTCGGCATAGGTTACGTCTGGATGTTTAGCGGTCGAGCGGACCCAGAAATGGTAGTCTTGGAAATAGCCGTCGAGATTGTCGCGGTGGAAGTCGACTGAGGTGTAGATGATCGGCCGCTTGCCGTAATAGGCTTCCAGGCGATCCATGAAACGCTTCATTTCGGAGCGCACCGTGGCCGCGTCGGGGCGCAAGCGACAGGTCTTCGATTCTGCATTCCATTCCACATCCAGCACCGGCGGCAGGCGCATGGATTCCCTGGGAACGTTGCGGATGAACCAGTCGGCCTGATCATCGGCGGAAGAGCAGAAGTAATAGAAGTGGTAAGGCGCATGCGGAATGCCGGCAGCGGCCGCTTCGCGCCAGTATTCGTCAAAGCGCGAGTCGACCCTGTCCTTGCCTTCGGTTGCCTTGATGAACGCGAAGGCGACGCCGGACTTGCGCACCGTCTGCCAGTCGATATCACCCTGCCATTTGGAGATATCGATGCCGTGGACCGCATTTTGCTGCGGGTGCTTGGTGCCGAAATCCTGGGGATCGGTATCCTGAAAGCGGATCTTCGGCTTTATGGAAGCGGTTTCGAGATAATCGTAACCCGTGGAGCTGCAACCGGCGAGCAGCAGGGCAAGCGGCAGGACGCAAAACAGAAGCCGACGCATGAATGTTCCGTCGTGATGATGGATCTGCCCCACAGCTTGACCTTCGAAAACACGCGCCTAGCAGAGGGTATAACCCTCTTTTCTAATATCAACGTAAAAAAATGGTTATTTACAAGCGAATTATGAGCGCTTGCTGATAATCGCGGCTCGCCAGGCATAACCGCCGCCGATCGCCTCGAACGACAATCTCGCGTTATTTTCAGCAGCTTGCGCTTCCAGAACCTCGCGCAGATTGGCGCGTGGGGTGACATGGAATTTGGCGAGCCAGGCCTGCAGCAGGCTGCGGAACCAAGTCGGCAGGCCTTCCTGTTGGCCGAAATCGACGATGTGGAGCTCGCCGCCGGGATTGAGCGCGGCAATCGATGCATCCACCGCGCGTTCCCAATCCGGGATCATCGACAGCGCATAGGAAATGAGGATGCGGTCGAACCCGACAGTGCCGAATTCGCGCGGCGTATAGGCGGTGGCGTCCGCCACGCGAAAGTCAGGGATCGTCGCCTTGGTGGCAAAGGTCTTGCGCGCCGAGATCAGCATTTCCTGGGAGATGTCGAGACCGTAGAGTTTGGCCGTCGGGAAGTGCTTGTGGGCAAAGGCCATGTTGCGGCCGGTGCCGCAGCCGACTTCCAAGAGCGTGCCGCCCTCGGGAACGTCGAGATTGCGGATCGTGCGGTCGCGGCCGAGAAGATAGTATTTGCGGGTCAGGTCGTAGAAATGGCGCTGGTAGCGATACATGCCGTCCATCAGGTCGGCATGTTCCTCGCTCTTGACGGTCATCTCGTCGACTTTGCTCACGCCTTTTTCCCGTAGATGTGGAAACCGCCGTAAATCGCCGAACGGTCCTGGGTGGTCATCTCACGCGACTGCTCTTCGAAATAGTGCCACTGGTCGCGAATTTCAGGGGCGAGGCGGCCTTCGATAATGCTCTTTTCGGCTGCCGTGCGGAAAATCACCCGGGCGCCTTCGCGCGCCGTGCGGGTGATCTCGCGCCAGACATCGTTGAGCTGCTGATCGGTCATCCAGTCCTGTGCATCGAGCAGGATGTAGCGGTCGCGCGAGGCGGCGGGCTCGCCCGCCAGAAGCTCCGTGAAGCTTGCGTGATGGACGTTGACGCGATCGACATTGGCGCGGATCACTTCGTAATGCTCCGGCTTCAGATAGGTCGGCAGCGGGCCTTCCTCGCCATCGGCATAGCGGCGTGCGAAAGCCTGCCAGGCGAAATAGTTGTCGCGCATCGGGAAATGACAGGCGAGCTTTTCGAGGCGGTGCTTGAGAACCGGTGCGATGGAATTGTCGGCGGCAAGGCTTGCCAGCTCGTCATATTGCTGTGGCGGGATGCCGAGACCGAAGAGCGAGCTCTTGCGGTTGGTGATCCAGCGTACGACGGGCTTTTCGAAGAGGGGAGCGATCTGGTCTTCGAAGAACTGGCGCTGCTCGCGGATCGACCGGGTCTTGGTCATTTCCTGCAGTTTCACGCCGTGCAGGCGGGCGAGCAGATGAGCGGCGCCGATGAAGCGGCCGAGCAGGCCGGTTTCATAGATATTGCGATTAAAGACGGTGACGCGACGACGGCCGAACTTGCGGGTGTTCCAGTAAGCGCGGGTGGTCTCATCGAGATTCGACGACAGGACACTGTCGAAAACCCGGCTGTTCGATTTCTCGTTCGGCATCGCCAGGAAACGGACGAGATCGGAATGGTTCGGCAGGTTCTTGAAAGCGGCAAGCTTCAGCCTGTTCAGCGCGATATGGTGCGGATTGAGATCCACCACGTCGATCGAAGCCGGCGCCTTGGAAAGGTAGGCGAGCATGTTGCAGCCACCGGAACCGATCGTGACGATGCGGTGATTAGGCTTCAGCTCCATCGCCTGCATATCGAGATCCGGGTCTTCCCAGATCTGCGGATAAACGAGGCCGGAAAAGAGAAGGCCGAAGAGTCGCTCGGAGAAGCCGTCCTTGGAAAAAGCCTTGTGGCGGAGAAGCGCTGCCTTGAGTTTCCGGTTCTTGCGGAAGCCGGTATCCGGTGCAAATTCCGACATGAGTCTGTCACCTTTTTAGCGTTCAGGGCGTGTAACGCGCCTCTGCTACAGTTTGATGACGAGCCCTGTGGGCCAAGGCTTCCGTGAAGCTCTGTGAAGACCTCCTCGAAATTTGAAGTCGATTGAAGAGCTTCTTTTCGCTTCTCTCTTTCCGTGAGCCAAGTTTCCTGCTTCTCTCCGTTCCGTGGAGGATTGCATGCGAGTTGTTCTGCGTATCGTCAAGGGCTTGGCCCTGCTTGTCATTCTCGCTGTCGCAGGCGCAGCCGCGTGGCTCTCCTTAAGCCCGCCGGAGCTTCTGAAAGTGGGCAATGGCTACGCCGCCAAGATCGTCTGTTCCAATGTCTTCATCGCCGGCCGCGATCCCGACGCCGTGCTTTATGACGACGTGCAGGCGCCTGGAAACCCGCTGCTGCGGCTGATGCGCGTCGAGGTCGATCGTGACGGCGGGCGGGTGACCTCGCGTTTCATGGGCCTGTTTGCGCCGAATTACGCGCTTTATCGTGGCGCCTTCGGCTGCACCAGCGTGCCCGACGGTGATTTCGATGCCGCCTCCAAGGCTACGCCGCTCGTACCGGCGCAGCGGGCGGGCGAAAACGACGCAGTCTGGCCGGATGGCGAGGGCGTCGATACCGCGGCCGGAAATGCGAAAATCGCGGCGCTTCTGGCCGATGCCAAGCTTGCCGGGCCGGCGATGCGGGCGATGGTCGTCGTGCAGGATGGCCGCATCATTGCTGAAAGCTACGGGCCGGGCTTCAGCGTCAGCACGCCGCTCGTCGGCTGGTCGATGACGAAGACGGTCAACGCGGCGCTGATCGGCCGGTTGATGTTGTCAGGCAAGATCTCCTATGACGACACACATCTTTTGCCGCAATGGGCGAATGATACGCGCGGCGACATCAAGCTTTCCGACCTGATGGGCATGGAAAGCGGGCTCGCCTTCAATGAGGATTACGGTGCCGTCGCCGATGTGACGCGCATGCTCTATCTCGATCCTGATATGGTTTCCCTGCCGGCGAATGCGTCTCTCATGGCTGCTCCGGGCACGGATTTCCATTATTCGAGTGGCACGGCCTTGCTCCTGTCTCGCATCTGGATGAACAAGGTCGGCGATCCGCGTGCGGCCTTCGACTATCCGCGCGATGCGCTATTCGGTCCGCTCGGCATGACGAGCGCCGTTTTCGAGGCCGATGAGCGCGGCACATTTGCCGGCAGCTCCTATCTCTATGCGACGGGACATGACTGGGCGCGCTTCGGCCAATTCCTGCTGCAGGATGGCGTATGGAACGGGCAGAGGCTTCTGCCGGAGGGATTCGTTGCGATGATGCGGACGCCGACATCAAGTTCCGGCGGCAAATATACGCAAGGCCAAGCGTGGCTCGCGGGACCGGGCGGCGGCGGCACGAGCGCCGAGTTCGGGCTGCCGCAGGACACATTCTGGTTGCAGGGTCATGACGGCCAGGCGGTCGCGATCGTGCCGTCAGCCAATCTCGTCTTCGTCCGCATGGGATTGACGCCGAGCTGGCTGCGCTACAGGCCGCAGGTCGTGCTGAAGGAAATTCTCAATACGCTTCAGTCGGCAAAAGCCGGCTGAACGTCGTCACCGAGATGTCTGGTATCGGTCGTTGATATCAGTAATTGCCTTGGGCGATGTCAGTCATGCCCTTGCGCTTGGCGTCGTAATAGTAGCCGCGGGCATAGAGACGAACGGCATCGTCTTCCTTCCTGTCGGCAACCTGCCAGGCGCCCTGCAGGTATTTGCCCGCATATTTGATATTGGTTTCAGCATCGAAAAGGCCGGCAGCGTTGCCGTCGTAACCCATCGACTTTGCGGTATTGTACTTGATCTGCATGAGACCGAAGTAGCCGCGCTTGTTGTAGGCCTTGGAATTGTAGCGGCTCTCGCGATGAACGACGCGGTGGAGCAGTGATTCCGGGATTTCGTAGAGCTTGGAATATTTACTGATGAGCTTGCTGACGAGGCTCTTTTCGACAGTCGGCGCATCATCGCTGTCGTCGTCGCTGAACATCGGCGGGGCTGCCGGCGGGTCGATCGGGCCGGACTCGTCGAAACCGTAATCCATGGTGAAGCGCGGTGTAGTACCGACAGCGGCAAGAGCCGCGAGCGCGCCGTTCTGCGGCGTTGTGGCTGCGAAGGCGAGCTGCGTAGAGGGACTGGCAGGCGAGCCCGGCCGCGGCGTCGGAACGACGGACTGGATCGCCGTCATCTCGGGCGTCAGCGGAATGGGAGCATAGCCGTTGACGGCTACCGGCTGGACACCGCCCTGCATGGCGAAATCGCCGGCCTGCTGCTGGACGGGCGAAACCACATTCGGCATCGCCGTTGCGGTGAGGGCGGGTGCTGTGGTCGATGCCTGTGGATTGAGTGTGGCGACGGTCTGGCCGGTTGCGCCTTCAGCGGTCGGCACGGCAGCCAGCGTTGCATCTTCGCCGGGCTTCGGCATGGGAATCACGGTCTGTGCGGCGGTCAGTTCCGCCTGAGAGGTATATTCGACGCTCGCGCATCCTGACATGACGCCGCAGAGCATGGTCGAGACCACGAGACTGCGTTTCAGGCCGGAAAATCCGATCGCTACCATTCTGTCACTTTCGTGAATCACGCCGCGCCGGCAGCGTCTAAAAGTTATCAAATACCTTAAGCGTGGGGGAAGGCATTAACCTATTCGTGTCTTTCCAGCAACCACGGAATATTACTAGGCTGCAATACGGCGATACCCGGCCGTTACGGCGCCTGCTGCGATGAGCAGGGTGCCGCCGGAGCGGTTGACCGCGCGCTGCACGCTGGCCTTGCGAATCAAGCCGCGGGCGGCGTGTGCGGCCAAGGCGTAGCAGGAGGCGTTGATGGTGGCGAGCACGAGGAATGTCGCTTCCATGATCAGCATCTGATCGAGGAAGGGACGGGCTGGGTTGAGGAACTGCGGCACGAAGGCGACGAAGAAGACGATGCTCTTCGGGTTCAGCGCCGTCACGACATAGGCATGCAGGAAGATCTGCAGAGACCTTTCTTCCGGCAGATTATCATTGTCAGCAATGTGTTCGCCGACGATCGGAGCCCGCCAGAGCTTGATTCCCAGCCATATCAGATAGGCGCCGCCGACCCACTTCAGCACGGTGAACAACGTCGCCGATGCGGCAAGCAGGGCGCCAAGGCCGAACAGTGAGGCTGTCATGGCGGTGAAATCGCCGAGGGCCACACCCGAAACGGTCGCAAGCGCCGTTTTCCGGCCATGACCAAGCGCATAGGAGACAACCAGAAGAATGGTCGGCCCCGGTATGGCGAGCATGATGGCGGACGCGGCAGCAAAAGCGAGCCAGGCTTCGAGCGACATGGAATCTCCTCCTATTCCTTAGAGAACCAGCAAAGACACCATATTAGCCATCCGTCAATCATGCGGACCTGTATTTTTGCCCGATCTGGTTCATTACTTCGCCAAACCATACGGTTGAAAGATCAAACGGCTTACCACCCTTGATGCGGGGGAATTCTATTGTGCGCAACTTGCCATTCTGCGCTTCGTCGTGGCCGGTTACGCCCGAAACCTTGTTGAGGGCGCTTTCGACCGCGAGGTCGACCATGCTGTGGATCAGGCGCAGATCTTCGCCGTTTGCCGGTGCGGACCGGGCGAAATACCCGGATTTCTGGACGAGCGAGCGCTCGGCGTCGAGCAGGCTTGCGAACTGCTTCTGGAACCATGCGCCGACATTGATCGTGTCGATCTTCACATGGCCGAAAGCATCGCGCTTGACCGTCTCGCCCGCGGCTTCGCGCTCGGCGACGATGGCGTCGAGGCAGGCGCCTTCCGATACGAAGACCGTGGCATGGCCGGTGCGGTCCATGATCTCCTTGAGGCGGGCGGCTTCGGCATCGAGGTCGAAGGCCATTTCCGGCAGGTAGACTGCGTCGATGCTCTTCATATGCTCGTTCATCATCAGGCCATCGACATATTCATTGCCTTTGGTGCGCTGGAGATAGGCGCGGGCGGTGGCAGCCGTCAGCCAGCCGCAATGGCGGCCCATGACCTCGTGGATGACGAGGGTGCGCGGCGCGGCGGTCTGTTCGTTGCTGACATTGTCGAAGAAGTGCGCGCCGACCTCGGCAGCCGTCCGGGCGCCCAGCGACTGGCGGATCGGCACAACGTCGTTATCTACAGTCTTCGGCAGGCCGACGACCGTGAGGTCATAACCGTTTGCCGCAAGATAAGCGGCGAGGTCGGCAGCCGTCGTATTCGTGTCATCGCCGCCGATCGTGTGCAGGATGGTGACCCCGTCATTGGCGAGGCGTTCGGCGGCGACCCGCAGCGGATTTTCGCCTTCCTTGACGAGGCCTCGCTTCACGCAGTCGGCGGCATTGGTGAGCTTGACGCGGCTATTGCCGATCGGCGAACCGCCATAGCGGTGCAGGAGCGGCGCCTTCTCGCGCATCTGGGTATTGATCTGAACGCTGTCGCCGAGCAGCACGCCCTGATAGCCGGACTTGTAGGCGATCAGCTCGATATCGGGAGCGACATCGCTATAGCGCTCGATAAGGCCGCCGACGGCGGACGAAAGGCAGGGCGCCAGGCCTCCGGCGGTCAGCATTGCGACTTTCTGTTTGGCCATAATCCCTCCTTGGGCGCATTGGTGCGCGACGGCGTGCAGCCTAAAGCGTATTGCGTTCTTTTCAGATCCGCTTGCTACGTTTTAAGCCTTCGTTTTCCGCATGTCGTTATCGCAAAACCGCGGCACACTTTTGCTCGACACGCTCTAGGTAACGCATGGATGCGACAGGGAAAGTGGCCTGTAAAGTAAAGAATTTACGAAAAACGCGGCTTTGTGCAAGCTGGGTGCGGGAAGCGCCGATATAATCGGTTCAATGCCGATCGACCTATCCATAAGTGTTGTGGAAATCGCCGGCCGTTGTGCCGATAATGCGGGAAATGGCTGACACGGTCGGTGATGGCGGCTGCCGCGACAATTACCAAATCGTGAAAACTGTTTTCAAATCTACGACCAATAGCCGCCTTGCAATGGCAACGATTATTTGGTCAAGGTGTTTCTTCTAGAACTTGCTGCATTGCGAGAAGATTACGATGTCTTTCTGGGAAAAACTGGTGAATGCCATTGGCAATACCGCGGGCAATGCGCTCTCCGCGGTGGTCGAGGCTATTCGCACGGTTTTCGAAGGCGATCCGGAGACGCGCCGCAAGGTTGCCTTTTCGGTGGCCGTCATTGCGCTGTCTGCCAAGATGGCTAAGGCCGACGGTATTGTGAGCGAGAAGGAAGTGCAAGCCTTCCGCGACATCTTCGAGTTTCCTCCGAGCGAGGCGAAGAATGTCGCGCGCCTCTATAATCTCGCCCGCCAGGACGTTGCGGGTTACGAGGCCTACGCAGCAAAGCTGTCCACGCTTTGCTCGACCTGCGCCGCCAATTGCCCGGTTCTGGAAGATGTGCTCGACGGTCTGTTCCATATCGCCAAGGCGGATGGGCTGATCCACGAGAAGGAAATGAATTTCCTGCGCCATGTCGCCGAAATCTTCCAGATGAGCGAGGCCCGCTTCGATCAGATTGCTGCGCGTCACGTCTCTGCTGGCCGCGACCCCTACAAGATTCTCGGGGTTTCTCCGGCGGATGATTTCCCGACGATCCGCCGCCATTACCATGTGCTCGTCAGCGAGCATCATCCGGACCGGCTGATCTCGCGCGGCGTGCCGGAAGAGTTCCATGCGATCGCCAATGAACGTATGGCGGCGCTAAACGACGCCTATGCGGCGATCGAAAAGGAACGTCGCGCCGCATGACCTCATTCGAGGCAGACTACGGCAAGGCGCGCGTCCAGCCCTCGCCGAACCATGGCGAACGGGCTGATGGCCGCAAGCCCGATATGATCCTGCTGCATTATACGGGCATGCCGAGTGCCGAGGGCGCGCTCGACTGGCTCTGTCGGGACGAAAGCCAGGTTTCCAGCCATTATTTCGTGCAGCCGAACGGCGAGGTCGTGCAGCTCGTGCAGGAGATCCGCCGCGCATGGCATGCTGGCAAGAGCTTCTGGCATGGCGAAACGGATATCAATTCGCTGTCGATCGGCATCGAGATCGCCAATGCCGGCCATCCGGGCGGGCTTCCCGACTATCCGAGAGAGCAGGTCGCTGCGGTGATCGAATTATGTCGCGATTGCGGCGTTCGTTGGTCGATTGCGCCTGAAAGAGTGCTCGGCCACTCCGATGTCGCCCCCGTGCGCAAGGTCGATCCAGGCGAGAAATTCCCTTGGCACGAACTGCATCAGGCCGGCGTTGGCCACTGGGTGGAACCGGCCGCCATCACCGGCGGGCGCTTCTTCCAGCGCGGCGACCGCGGACAGCCTATCGAAGCGCTGCAATCCATGCTGTCGCTCTATGGTTACGGCACTGAGATCACAGGCGAATTCAGCGACAAGACGGCAGGCGACGTGGAAGCCTTCCAGCGGCATTTTCGCCCCGAGCGAGTGGACGGAATCGCCGATTTTTCGACGATCGATACGCTGCACCGGCTGCTGTCATCGCTGCCGCGTTATTCCTGATCGTACATAATTTTCGACATTACCGATTTTCCATGTTCGGATGCGAAATTCGGACTGCCACATCATTTCCCTATTATCTCCTCATTGCGATGGTCTAAGAACTTCCGCTAAGCGGCGCCTAAGGGTATTCCCAAGTTAAATCTGAGGCGTCATGTGAAACGATAAGAATTGCTGCGAAACCTGATCAGTATTTGGTCAGAATTCTCCATGACGGCGAGGCGCGCAGTCCGGTAATTCTTTGGGTCGGAGTGATCAAGACTACATGAGAAAACTGATTGTTGTTGCTGCAGCATGCGTTGGCATGGTGCTGGCGGGAAATAACTTTGCCTTTGCGAATGACTGGGGCGTGCGAGCCGATGCGCCCGTGAAGAAAGTGGAGCGTCCGCAGAAGACAGCGGAGCGCGTGAATAAGAAGGAACGCCCGCAGAGGACGGCGCAGCGTGCGCAGAAGAAAACGGAGCGTCCGCTGAAGACGGTCGAGCGCCAGAGTGGCTATCCCGTCGCCGATGTTTCCGGCAATTCCTATTCCGCATTGATTAGCAAATATGCCAATCAATATGATGTGCCGGTGGCTCTTGCGACTGCTGTCATCCGTGTTGAAAGCAATTTCAATCCGATGGCGCGCGGCAGCCATGGCGAAATCGGCCTGATGCAGATCAAGCCGGCGACGGCCCGCATGATGGGTTATTCCGGCGGTGCCAAGGGCCTGTTCGATCCGGAAACCAACATCAAGTATGGCATGAAGTACCTGGCGGCCGCCCACGATCTCGGCGGCGGGCAGACCTGCAATACGATCCTCAAATACAATGCCGGCCATGGCGCCACACGCATGAACCCGGTCTCCAAGTCCTATTGCGGCAAGGTTCTTGCGATGCTCTGAGCCGGAAGCGCTTTTCTCTGGCAAACGTCGGATGATTCAGCGCGATTGCCATGTTATCGCTAGCCTTTAGCGAGGTGTGGTATGGCAGTCGATTTCAGGTTCATCGTCATCGGTCGCGGCATGATGGGTGCCGCGGCCGCTAAATATCTGGCACGCCAGACGGATGGCGTTGCCGTCATCGGTCCGGACGAGCCGGCTGATCGCAAGGCGCATGAGGGCGTTTTCGCCGGCCATTACGATGAAGGCCGCATCACGCGTACCATCGATCCCGATTGCGACTGGGCATTGCTCGCCAATCGCTCGATCGCACGCTATGGCGAGATCGCAAAAGAGAGCGGCGTCGATTTCTACACGGAAGTGGGCTGCCTCGCAGTCGCGCCGCCCGAGAGTGCGTACCTCGCCGGTACAAGGCAGGCGGCGGTTTCGCTCGGCGTCGAAACGACATCTCTCGATGAGGCTGAGCTGAAACGACGGTTTCCCTATTTCGCTTTTCCTGCCGGCGGTGCCGGCATTTTCGAAGCGAAGGGAGCAGGGCATATCAGCCCACGGAAGCTCGTGAAGGCGCAGTCGCTGCTCGCCGAAAAGGCGGGTGCGAGCGTGATCCGCGACCATGCCACTTCCATCCGCGAGGAGGGCGGGGCGGCCGTCGTCACCACGGCGGGCGGCAGGGTTTATCGCTCCGAGAAGGTGCTGCTGGCGGCCGGCGGTTTTTCCATTTCGCAGAATCTCTTGCGGCAATCCGTTGACATGACGGTTTACGGCCGCACCGTGACCCTGTTCGAGGTGGCGGACGAGGATGCTCCGCGCCTTGCCGATATGCCGTCGCTCATCCTCGAAGCGCCCGGCATCGACATCTACCTGCTGCCGCCGATCCGTTATCCCGACGGCAAGCTCTATCTGAAGATCGGTGGCGATCCCGACAATCTGGTGCTGAGCAACGATGCGGACATGCGCGCCTGGTTTCGTACGGATGGGCGCGAGGTTGCGCGCGAGCATCTAAGGGGCATCGTTGATCGTATTGTGCCGGATCTGGAGGCGCAGTCCATTTCCTCCGCATCCTGCGCCGTCTCCTATACGAAGAGCCGCTATCCGATGATTGGTTATACGTCCTCGCCGCATATCGCTGTTCTGACCGGCTGCATGGGAACGTCCGCCAAGAGCTCCGATGAAATCGGCAGGCTGGGGGCCGAACTGCTTCTTGCAGGCAGAATCAAGGATCAGGGCTACGCCACGGATTTCGCACCTTATTTCCGTTAAGCCTGTCCCCCATATTTCGTTGGCTTTTGCGGGCTTCCTCGTTTAAGGGAGCCCCTGCCAGTTGGCCGGGCAGCCGCGCTTTACCAATGCCGAAAGGCGGTAGGGTGAGGAAAGTCCGGGCTCCACGGAAACACGGTGCCGGATAACGTCCGGCGAGGGCGACCTCAGGGAAAGTGCCACAGAAAGCAAACCGCCTGTCTTGACAGGTAAGGGTGAAAGGGTGGGGTAAGAGCCCACCGCATCTCCGGCAACGGATATGGCACGGTAAACCCCACCGGGAGCAAAACCGAATAGGGATGACGCGGTTGGCGAAAGCCTTCCGGCCTGTTTCTGGGTCAGTCATCCGGGTGGGTTGCGTGAGGCAGCGTGCAAGCGCTGTCCCAGATGAATGGCTGCCACGTTCCGGTTCGCCGGAGCCATACAGAACCCGGCTTACAGGCCAACTGGCGATTAACCTCCTGCAGCATACGCTTTGCTGCAAAGCCCGATTTTCTTCCTGTCAAGTCATTGAAATAACTGAAATCGAGGCAAGATCCCACGGATCTTGCCCGGCCGGATTTCCTGTTCCCCGCGGGTGCTTCAGGTGGCGTTTGAGAATCGCTTTCCTAACCCTTTGTTAAACTTAACAGCTTATAAATGTTTGATACTGCGCCCGCCTCAAAATGGGCTCATCCCATTGACGCCCATATGGTCCCATGCTATCCCAAATGCGCACTGCATCAGGGCAATCATCTGCCCATCAATCGCAAAGCAAAGACGCCTTCCGGATCGGAAGCGTCGGGAGGACCTTGGTTCTTTCGGCTTGCGAAGCTGTGCCTGACTTTGAGGGTTTCGGGCGGCAAAATGCTTTCCGGGCTCTTTCGGAAACGGATGTTTCGTGTCATGAGCCGCTTCCTTTCGAATGCGACCAACAGGATCGACACCAAGGGCCGGGTTTCCGTGCCTGCGGCGTTTCGTTCCGTGCTGGCGCAGCGCAACGTCCAGGAGCTTTACTGCTTTCAGGACTTTGTGTTTCCGGCGATCAGCATCGGCGGCCCGGATCTTCTGGAAAGGTTCGAGCGGCAGATTGCGGCGGAAGATCCGTTTTCGCCGGAGGCAAACGAGATGTCGCTTCTCATTCATGGGGGCGGGGTCTTCATGAAGCTCGACGCCGAGGGTCGGTTGATGGTCACGGATTTCATTCGCGACTTCACCGGTATTTCGGACGAGGTGACCTTCGTGGGTCGGGCGGATCACTTTCAGCTCTGGCAGCCGCAAGCATTCGCGGCCGCACAGGCGCAGGCACGAGGGGAGCGCAAGCTGGCGGGCAAGCGTTCCTGAACGAACGAGGGAACGGAATGGCGGCGAATCCTGGCGGAGGTTCAACTGAAGCCGGTGGCGGACCGGTTCGCCACATTCCGGTTCTTCTCGGCGAGGTGCTTGCGGCGCTGGAGCCTTTTTTCGGCAAGGTCATCCTCGACGGTACCTTTGGTGCGGGTGGCTATACCTCCGCCATTCTCGGTGCTGGTGCCGATGTGATCGCGCTTGATCGCGATCCGACGGCGATCGCGGCCGGCCAGGCGCTCGTTGCGGCGCATGGCGGTCATCTCAAGCTCATCCATTCGCAGTTTTCGCAGCTTGCCGATCATGTACCTGATGGCGGGCTTGATGGCGTGGTGCTGGATATCGGCGTTTCCTCCATGCAGATCGATGAGGCCGAGCGCGGCTTCTCCTTCCAGAAGAGCGGCCCGCTCGACATGCGTATGTCGGCCGCGGGCGTTTCTGCCGCCGATGTCGTCAATCGCGCCAAAGTGGCCGATCTCATCCGCATCTTCCATTATCTCGGCGAAGAGAGCCAGGCGCCGCGCATTGCCCATGCCATCGAAAAGCGCCGCGTCGAAAAGCCCTTCGAGACGACGCGCGATCTCGCCGGCCTGATCGAGCTGGTGACGCCGCGCAAGATGAAAGACAAGATCCATCCCGCGACGCGCGTCTTCCAGGCGCTGCGTATCTTTGTCAATGACGAACTCGGCGAGCTCGCGCAGGCGCTGTTTGCCGCCGAGCGGGCGCTGAAGCCGGGCGGCCGCCTCGTCGTCGTCACCTTCCATTCGCTGGAAGATCGCATCGTCAAGAAATTCTTCTCCGACCGGGCCGGCAAGGCTGTCGGTTCCCGCCATCTGCCTGTTGCGCATGAGCGAGCTGCGACCTTCGAGCCTGTCGGCAAGTCGATGGTTTCTGCCAGCGAAGAAGAAGCTCAGGCCAATCCGCGCGCTCGTTCCGCCAAGCTGCGCGCCGGCCAGCGTACCACCGCTCCCGCTGAATCCGAAGACATGTCGCTCTTCGGATTCCCCAATCTTGCCAGCCTCGGAAAGCTTGGAGCTTGATATGCTGAGAACGTTCGATCTTGTACTCATCGGCATCATGACGGCGGCAGCCGCCGTCACCTATACGATCAAGCACCGCGCCGAGCTGAAGGTCGAGGAGGTTCACCGCCTCGAAGCGGAGATCAAACTGGAAAAGGACACGATCGATCTGCTGAAGGCCGACTGGGCGCTGCAATCGCAGCCGAACCGGTTGGAGCGTCTGGTCACGACCTATAATGGCGAGCTGCAGCTGCAGCCGACGGATTCGACCGCACTTGCCCATGCGCGCGAGCTTCCGATGCTGAAATCGCAGGTTCCTCAACTTGACGTTACTGAAGCCAAGGCCGGGGACGCCAAGGTTGGGGGCGTCAAGGCTGGCGCCAAGTCGATTGCTGCAGCCAAGGTCCAACCGATCCCGATGCGGGCGCCGCGCGAAGCTGAAGAGCCGGATGACATCGAAACGGGAGCGGTGGAATAATGTCCTTTCTTTCCCGCATCATGGTTCTGAAAAGCCAGGCGCACTTTTCCGCCGGCGTCTATAACCGTTTCGGTGCCCCCTCTGGCATGGCGATCGAAGGTTCGCGCAAGCGCAAGGCGGGGCAGGCCAAGAGCCGCGTCGGCCTGCTCATCATCGGCTTCACCGCTGTCTACGCCATCATCGGCGGCCGTATGGTCGAATATGCGATGAAAGAGCCGGAATCGGTCTCGTCCATCCTGCCGCCCGATCGGCTGATGGCGTCGCGCCCCGATATTATCGACCGCAACGGCGAAGTGCTGGCGACAGATATCCGCACCGTTTCGCTGTTTGCCGAGCCGAACAAGATCGTCGATACCGACGAAGCCGTCGAGAAGCTGCAGACGGTGCTTTCGGATCTCGATGTCAAGGACACTTATAAGAAGCTCTCCAGCCGCACCTCGCATTTCGCCTGGCTGCGCCGTCAGCTGACGCCGAAGCAGCAGAGCCAGATCCTGGCGCTCGGCATTCCCGGTGTTGGCTTTCGCCCTGAAAAGCGCCGCTTCTATCCGGGCGGCGCGACGGCCGCGCATATTCTCGGCTACGTCAATATCGACAACCGCGGCGTTGCCGGCATGGAGAAATACATAGACGATCAGGGGCTTGCCGATCTTGCCTCGGTCGGCATGACGAGCAACCAGTCGCTGGAGCCGGTGCGCCTTTCGATCGATGTGCGCGTGCAGGCGATCGTGCGCGATGTCGTTGCCAATGCCGTCGTCAACTACAAGGCCAAGGGCGCCGGGGCCGTCGTGCTCGATGCCCATACCGGCGAAGTGCTTGCCATGGCGTCTGCGCCGGATTTCGATCCGAACAACCCGCAGGAGGGTTCCAAGGACGGCTGGCTGAACCGCATGTCGAACGGCACGTTCGAGATGGGTTCGACCTTCAAGACCTTCACGACCGCCATGGCGATCGACAGCGGCAAGGTTTCCCTGAAGGACAGTTTCGACGCCACCAACCCGATCCGTATCGGGGGCTTCACCATTCACGACTTCCACGGCCAGCGCCGCTGGCTGACGGTTCCGGAAATCTTCGAATATTCCTCGAATATCGGCACGGCGAAAATGATCGATATCGTCGGTATGGACCTGCAGAAGGACTATCTGACGCGCCTTGGCCTGCTCACCCGAATGCAGACCGAACTGCCCGAGGTGAAGATGCCGAGCCAGCCGCGTGTATGGAAGAAGATCAACTCGATCACGATCTCCTTCGGCCATGGTGTCGCCACGACGCCGCTGCAGACGGCGGTTGCCGGTGCCGCTCTCATCAATGGCGGCAAGTTGATCGAGCCGACTTTTCTGCCGCGCAGCCGCGAGCAGGCCGATGAAGCGGCCGAGGTCGTCGTCAAGAAGAGCACGAGCGACGATATTCGCTATCTCTTCAAGCTCAACGGCAAAAAGGGCTCCGGCCGCAACGCCGACGTGCCGGGCTTCAATGTCGGCGGCAAGACCGGTACGGCTGACAAGGTCGTCAACGGCCGCTATGCCAGCAACTTGAATTTCAATGCTTTCCTTGCCGCTTTCCCGATCGACAATCCGCGCTATGTGGTGCTGACCTTCTGCGACGAGCCGCTTGATGGCGAGCAGCATCAGCGCATCGCTGCCTATACGGCAGCACCCATGGTCAAGAACATCGTGCGCCGTGCAGCACCCATCCTCGGTGTCGAACCGGAATTCGGCGAAGACGGCTCGGCCTTGTTGGTGTCTTATTGAGTGTGAATCAATGTCGGTGTCGATTCGTAAGGGGCGGTCGACCTGAATCAGAAAAGTGCAGTCGATGAAATTGCGAGAACTTGCCGGAAATGCGTTTCCGGAACTCAAAGCTGAACTCGAAGGGCCGGCCGGCGCGCTGGAGATTTCCGGCCTGTCTTCCGACAGCCGCAAGATCGTGCCCGGCATGGCTTTCGTGGCGGTTGCCGGCACCAAGGCCGACGGCGCGGGTTTCATCGCCGATGCTGTTGCCAAGGGCACTGCCGTCGTCATCGCATCGCATGCAGTTGAGACTTCCGTACCGGTTCTGGTCGTTTCCGAACCGCGTCGTTTCCTCTCAGTTGCCGCTTCGCATTTCTATGGCCGCCAGCCGACGACGATGGTTGCGGTGACGGGTACGGCCGGCAAGACCTCGGTTGCTTCCTTCGTCAGGCAGATCTGGGCGCATGCCGGCCATGCGGCCGCGATGATCGGCACGACCGGTGTCGTTTCGCCGACGCGCAATGAATATGGTTCGCTGACGACCCCTGATACCGTATCGCTGCACAAGCTGCTCGCCGAACTCGCCGATGAAGGCGTCACGCATGCGTCGATGGAGGCCTCCAGCCACGGCCTCGACCAGTATCGCCTCGACGGCGTGCAGCTCGCGGCCGCCGCCTTCACCAATCTCGGCCGCGACCACATGGATTATCATCCGACGGTCGAAGATTATATGGCCGCCAAGATGCATCTATTCGACCGGGTGCTGCCGAAGGGTTCTCCCGCCATCATCTTCGCCGACGATCCATGGTCGGAGCAGGCGATCAAGGCGGCGACGGCTGCGGGCCATGATGTGCGCACGGTCGGGCGCAAAGGTGCTTATCTGACGCTGAAGCGCGTCGAACATTTCCGTCACAAGCAGGTCGCGGAAATCCATGCGGAAGGTGAGATCTTCGAGGTCGATATTCCGCTTGCCGGCGATTTCCAGATTGCCAATGCGCTGGTTGCCGCAGCGCTCGCCACGTCGACAGGCGTTCCGGTGAAGGTTGCGATGGCCGCGCTCGAAAAGCTGCAGGGCGCATCCGGCCGCCTGGAGCTGGTCGGCCATACAAAGGATGGCGCGCTTGCCTATGTCGATTATGCCCATAAGCCGGATGCGCTGGAAAATGTGTTAAACTCGGTGCGTCCGTTCACGACTGGCCGTGTCATCGTCGTGTTCGGCTGCGGCGGCGATCGTGACCGCGGTAAACGGCCGATCATGGGCGAGATCGCCTGCCGGCTGGCCGATGTCGTTATCGTCACCGATGACAATCCGCGCTCGGAGGAGCCTTCCGCGATCCGTGCCGAGATCATGGCGGCTGCCAAGTGCGCCTCGGAGATCGGCGACCGCGCCCAGGCGATCCGCGAGGCGGTTCTGCAGCTGAAATCCGGCGATACGCTGATCGTTGCCGGCAAGGGACATGAAGAAGGGCAGACGGTCGGTAGCGTCACGCTGCCGTTTTCCGATCATGCCGAAGTGCGCAAGGCTTTGGAGGAGCGGGTACTATGAACTGGCTCTGGACCACCGAAGACATGATCGCTGCGATGGCGGGCCGTCCGTTCGGCTCGCTGCCACAGGGCATTACCGGCATTTCCATCGACAGCCGCTCGATCGCGGCCGGTGAAGCCTTCTTCGCGATCAAGGGCGACCGCGTGGATGGTCACGATTATGCTTCGATGGCGATGGCAAACGGCGCGTCTCTGCTGGTTGTCAGCGAGGCGCGCCTGCCGGCCATGGGACGGCTGACAGTGCCGATGATCGTGGTCGAGGATGTGCTTGCCGCGCTCGCCCGTCTGGGACTTGCTTCGCGTGAGCGTTCGCGGGCGAAGATCATCGCCGTTACCGGTTCGGTCGGCAAGACGACGACCAAGGAGATGTTGCGCCATGTGCTGTCGCCGTCGGGCAAGGTGCATGCGTCAGTTGCATCCTTCAACAATCACTGGGGTGTGCCGCTGACCTTGGCGCGCATGCCGATCGACACCTATTTCGGCGTCTTCGAAGTCGGCATGAACCATCCCGACGAAATCCGGCCGCTGGTGAAGATGATCCGCCCGCATGTTGCCGTCATCACGACGATCGCACCGGCCCATCTCGGCAATTTCCAGAACCTCCAGGAAATCGCTGCCGCCAAAGCGGAGATCTTCGAAGGTCTGGAGCCGGGCGGGGATGTCGTTCTCAACCGCGACAATGAGCAGTTCAATTTCCTGGAGCAGGCCGCCCAGGCGCTCGGTATTACGCGGATCCATTCCTTCGGCCAACATGCCAAGGCGGAATTCCGTCTTGCCGAATTCAACGGCTCGGATGAAAGCTCGACGCTCTGGATGACTGTTGGAGGCGACACCAAGGAAGTGGCTATCGGTGCGCCGGGCCGCCACATTGCCGAAAATGCGCTGGCCGCGCTCGGCGTGGTAACGATCGTCGGGGCCAATCTCGACAAGGCGATCGAGGCGCTTGCGACCTTGAAGCCGGAGAAGGGCAGGGGCAAGCGCCACAAGCTGCCGATCGGCAATGGCAGCTTCACGCTGATCGATGAAAGCTATAACGCCAATCCGGCCTCGATGCGCGCGGCGATCGCGCTGCTGGCGGCGGCCGAGCCGACCGGGCGCGGACGCCGCATCGCCGTGCTCGGCGACATGCTGGAGATGGGCGAATTTGCCGAGCAGGTCCATGCGGACCTTGCCGGTTCGCTGCTGGCGGCCGGTCTCGAACATGTCTGGCTCGCGGGGCCTGAGATGGTGGCGCTGAAGGAATCGCTTCCCGACAGCGTCACGGTCGAGCATCGCGAGACGACGGAAGAATTATTGGAATTCGTATTGAACTCGGTCGCACCTGGCGACGTGTTGATGGTGAAGTCGTCTCTGGGGATCGGTTTTGGCAAGATTGTCGCCGCGCTCCTTGACAAGTACCCGCCAGTTTCAGACACGCAACGCGAACTATGATCGGGTAAAAGGGGCCCTGAATGCTGATTTGGCTAGTCGAACTGTCGGAATATTTCAAATTTCTGAATCTGTTCAGATACATTACCTTCCGGGCGGGTGCTGCTCTTTTCACCTCCGCTCTTATCGTCTTCCTCTTCGGGCCTGCCATCATCAATTCGCTGCGCATCCGGCAAGGCAAGGGCCAGCCGATCCGTGCCGATGGACCGCAGACGCATTTCAAGAAGGCCGGTACACCGACCATGGGCGGCCTGATGATCCTCGCCGGCATCGTCGGCGCATCGTTGCTTTGGGCCGATCTTTCCAACGTCTACGTCGTGGCGACGCTACTGGTGACGCTCGGCTTCGGCGCCATCGGCTTCTATGACGATTATCTCAAGGTCACCAAGCAGAGCCACAAGGGCTTCTCGGGCAAGGCGCGCCTTGGCATCGAGTTCATCATCGCCGGCATCGCCGTCTATTTCATGATGCGCACGGCGCTTGCCTCGGGTCCTGCCGGCTCGACCTTCGGTTCCTCGATCGCATTCCCCTTCTTCAAGGACTTCCTGATCAATATCGGCATCCTGTTCGTCGTCTTCGGCGGTTTCGTCATCGTCGGCGCCGGCAATGCGGTAAACCTCACCGACGGTCTCGACGGTCTTGCCATCGTGCCGGTCATGATAGCCGCTGCCGCCTTCGGCATCATCGCCTATCTTGCCGGTAATGCCGTGTTTGCAAACTATCTGCAGATCAATTTCGTGCTGGGTACCGGCGAGCTTGCCGTGGTGCTCGGCGCCGTCATCGGGGCGGGCCTCGGTTTCCTCTGGTTCAACGCGCCGCCGGCTGCAATCTTCATGGGCGATACCGGGTCGCTGGCACTCGGCGGCACGATCGGCACCGTTGCCGTTGCCACCAAGCATGAAATCGTCATGGCAATCGTCGGTGGTCTCTTCGTCATCGAGACGCTGTCGGTCATCATTCAGGTCGGCTTCTTCAAGATGACAGGCCGGCGCGTATTCCTCATGGCGCCGATCCACCATCACTTCGAAAAGAAGGGCTGGACGGAAAGCCAGGTCGTGATCCGCTTCTGGATCGTTGCCGTCGGCCTTGCCATGCTCGGCCTTTCCACCCTGAAGTTGCGGTGAGGCGGTCATGATCCCGGTCACGACGCTCGCAGGAAAGAAGGTTGCCCTCTTCGGTCTCGGCGGCTCCGGTTTGGCCACCGCCAAAGCGCTTGTCGCCGGCGGTGCGGAGATCACGGCCTGGGACGACAATCCTGACAGCGTCGCCAAGGCTGCATCTGAAGGCATCACTACCGCCGACCTGCATACAATCGACTGGAGCGCGCAGGCGCTCTTCGTGCTTTCGCCCGGTGTGCCGCTGACGCATCCGAAGCCTCACTGGACGGTGGATCTGGCGCGTGCGGCCGGCGTCGATATCGTCGGTGATGTCGAACTCTTTGTTCGCGAGCGCCGGGCCCATGCTCCCGATTGCCCCTTCATCGCGATCACCGGAACCAACGGCAAATCCACCACGACGGCGCTGATTGCCCATATCCTGAAATCGAGCGGCCGCGACACGCAGCTCGGCGGCAATATCGGCACTGCGGTGCTGACGCTCGATCCGCCGAAGAGCGAGCGCTATTTCGTCGTCGAATGCTCGTCCTACCAGATCGATCTTGCGCCGACGCTCAATCCGTCGGCCGGGATACTGCTCAACCTGACACCCGATCACCTCGATCGCCATGGCACGATGCAGCATTATGCCGACGTCAAGGAACGGCTGGTCGCCGGCAGTGATGTCGCTGTTGTCGGCGTCGATGACAGCTTTTCCGTGCTGATCGCCGACCGCATCGAGCGGGCAGGGGTGAAGGTGACCAGGATTTCCCGCCGCAACGTGTTGGCCGACGGCATCTATGCCGAAGGCACGAAGCTCATCCAGGCGACAAGCGGGGCGATGCTGCCCTTTGTCGATCTCGATGGTATCCAGACACTGCGCGGCAGTCACAATGCGCAGAATGCCGCTGCGGCGGTCGCAGCCTGCCTTGCCGTCGGCGTCTCCGCCGAGGAAATTCGTGCGGGTCTTGCATCCTTCCCGGGTTTGAAGCACCGCATGCAGCCGGTCGGTCGGCGCGGCAATGTCGTCTTCGTCAACGATTCCAAGGCGACGAACGCGGATGCCGCAGCACCTGCGCTTTCGAGCTACGATCGCATATACTGGATTGCCGGCGGCCTGCCGAAGGCGGGTGGCATCACCACGCTTGCACCCTATTTCCCGCGCATCGCCAGGGCCTATCTGATCGGCGAAGCGGCGGCGGAATTTGCCGCGACGCTCGGCGAGGCGGTACCTTACGAAATTTCCGGTACGCTGGATCGGGCCGTGGCGCATGCTGCTGTCGATGCCGAAAAGGATGAGACCGGCCCTCTGGCCGTGATGTTGTCCCCGGCTTGCGCAAGCTTCGACCAATACAAGAATTTTGAAGTCAGGGGTGATGCCTTTGTCGGCCATGTGGCTGCCCTTGACGGCGTGACGATGCTGATCAATTCGGCAACAGGAGGCAAATGACATGGTGAGCCGCGCGGAACGTGGAGCATTGGCCGATTGGTTCTGGACCATCGACCGCTTTTTCCTGGCCTTGTTCCTGTTCCTGATGGGCATCGGCTTCATGCTCTCGTTTGCTGCCTCGCCGGCGGTCGCCGAGCGTATCGGCCTGGAGCCCTTCCACTTCGTAAAGCGCCACGCGGCCTTCATGATCCCGTCGATCGGCGTTATGCTCGGGCTTTCCTTCCTGACGCCGCGCCAGGTGCGACGCACCGCAATCATCCTGCTGATCGTGGCTCTTGCCATGATGCTGCTGGCGTTGTTCTTCGGCATCGAGGTCAAGGGTTCCCGCCGCTGGGTCACGCTTGCGGGTGTTTCGATCCAGCCGTCGGAATTCATGAAGCCGGCCTTCGTCGTGGTCTGCGCCTGGCTCTTTGCCGAACATGCGCGCCAGCCGGAAATTCCAGGCAATCTCTTTGCCATCATCCTGTTCGGCATTGTCGCTGCCCTTCTCGTCGCACAGCCGGACCTTGGCCAGACCATCCTGACGACGGCCGTCTGGGGCGGCATGTTCTTCATGGCCGGCATGCCGTGGCTCTGGATCATCGTGCTCGGTGCCGGTGGTGCGGGTGGCCTGGTGAGCGCCTATTACGTCTTCCCGCACGTGGCGGGCCGAATAGACAAGTTCCTGACCGGCGAGGGCGACACGTTCCAGATCGATACCGCCCGCGAAGCGATCATCCGTGGTGACTGGTTCGGACAAGGGCCGGGCGAAGGCATCGTCAAGCGCATCATTCCGGACGCCCATACTGACTTCATCTTCTCCGTTGCAGCCGAGGAATTCGGCATCGTCTTCTGTATCGCGCTCGTCGCCATCTTCACCGTTCTGGTGCTGCGCGGGTTGTCGCATGCCTATCGCGAACGCAACGACTTCAACCGTTTTGCCGTCGCCGGCCTCGTGCTGCAGATGGGCATCCAGTCGATCATCAATATCGGCGTCAATCTCGAACTGCTGCCGGCCAAGGGCATGACGCTGCCGCTGATTTCCTACGGCGGTTCGTCGATGGTGGCGATCTGCGTGACGGCCGGCTTCATTCTGGCGCTGACGCGCCATCGCCCGGAAAAACGTGCGCAGGACCGGAGCCTCTTCCGCGTGCCGCACGGCATGCCGGCGGAGTAGGGGAATTATGAGCAAGGGCATCGTCCTTCTTGCCGCCGGCGGAACCGGCGGCCACGTCTTTCCGGCAGAGGCGCTCGCCTTCAAGCTGAGGGAACGCGGCTATTCCGTGCACCTCGTTACCGATAGCCGCGCCGAGCGTTATGCCGGCAAGTTTCCGGCCGACGAAATCCATGTCGTGCCGTCGGCGACGATCGCGTCCAAAAATCCGGTCGCGGTCGGCCGTTCGCTCTGGAAGCTCTGGACCGGCATGCGCGCCGCAAAGCGGCTGATCCAGCGACTGAAGCCTGTCATCGTCGTCGGCTTCGGCGGTTATCCGACCGTGCCGCCGCTGCTTGCCGCCACGCGCCTCGGCGTACCCTCGATGCTGCACGAACAGAATGCGGTGATGGGCCGCGCCAACAAGGCGTTGGCGCCGCGCGTCCGGGCGATTGCCGGCGGCTTCCTGCCCGAGAGCGGCGGACCTTTTTCCGACAAGACCATTGCGACCGGCAATCCCGTGCGACCGGCGATCCTTGCGGCGGCCGAGCAGCCTTACGTGCCCTCGCATCCCGGCGAGGATTTCAATCTCGTGGTCTTCGGCGGTAGCCAGGGCGCGCAATATTTTTCCAAGGCGATGCCGACGGCGATCAGCCTGCTGGACGATGGGCTGCGCGCACGGCTCAGGGTGACGCAGCAGGTTCGCTCCGAGGATATGGAGATGGTGCGCGACTGCGTGGTGCAGCTGCAGATGGGCGCCGATATCGCGCCGTTTTTCAATGACATGGCAGAGCGTCTTGCCAAGGCACATCTGGTGATCTGCCGCTCCGGCGCCTCGACGGTGTCGGAAATATCCGTCATCGGCCGCCCGGCGGTGCTGGTGCCTTATCCGCATGCGCTCGACCATGATCAGGCGGCCAATGCCGCGGCACTTGAGGCGACTGGCGGAGCCAAGGTGATTGCCCAGTCGGAGCTTTCGCCTGAGCGTATTGCCTCCATCCTGACGCATGTGATGAACGACCCCGAAAAGCTTGCCGGCATGGCAGCCGCAGCCAAGCTTGCGGGAAAACCTGATGCTGCGAACTTGCTTGCCGACATGGTTGAGGCTATTGCCGCCGGTCAGACAGTTGCAGAATTCAAGGGGGCACGCGCATGAAGCTGCCGAAGGCGATCGGCCTCGTCCATTTCATCGGCATTGGCGGTATCGGCATGAGCGGTATCGCCGAGGTGCTGCATAATCTCGGCCACAGGGTGCAGGGATCGGACCAGTCCGACAGCGCCAATGTCCAGCGCCTTCGCGACAAGGGCATCGAGGTCTTCGTCGGCCACAAGGCGGAAAACCTCGGCGATGCCGAGGTCGTCGTCGTTTCGACCGCGATCAAGAAGAGCAATCCGGAGCTCATCGCCGCGCGGGAAAAGCTGCTGCCGGTGGTGCGTCGCGCCGAAATGCTGGCCGAGCTGATGCGCTTCCGCAATGCGATCGCCATCGGCGGCACGCACGGCAAGACAACGACGACATCGCTCGTCGCCACGCTGCTCGAAGCCGGCGGGCTGGACCCGACCGTCATCAATGGCGGCATCATCAATGCCTACGGCACGAATGCCCGCATGGGCGAGGGCGAGTGGATGGTGGTCGAGGCGGACGAATCCGACGGCACCTTCCTGAAGCTGCCGGCCGATGTGGCAGTCGTCACCAATATCGATCCTGAGCATCTGGATCACTACGGCAATTTCGATGCGGTTCGCGCCGCCTTCCGACAGTTCGTCGAGAACGTGCCCTTCTACGGCTTTGGCGTCATGTGCCTCGACCATCCCGAGGTTCAATCGCTGGTCGCCCGCATCGAGGACCGCAAGGTCATTACATACGGCGAAAACCCGCAGGCCGATGTGCGCTTCATGAATGTGCGCATTGACGGCACGCGTTCGATCTTCGACGTCGAAATTCGCCGCCGCCGCACGGGTGAGGTTATCAGGCTCGACGATCTCGTCCTGCCGATGCCCGGCCGTCACAATATTTCGAACGCCACGGCGGCCGTTGCCGTCGCCAACCGGCTCGGTATGTCCCGCGAGGATATCGCCAAGGGGCTCGCCTCCTTCGGCGGCGTCAAGCGCCGCTTCACGCTGACCGGCGAATGGAACGGCGTGCAGATCTTCGACGATTACGGTCACCACCCGGTCGAGATCAAGGCGGTGTTGCGTGCTGCCCGCGAGTCCTGCAAGGGCCGTATCATCGCGGTGCATCAGCCGCACCGCTACACGCGTCTGTCGAGCCTGTTCGAGGAATTCGCAGCCTGCTTCAACGATGCCGACAGCATCTTCATCGCACCTGTTTATGCCGCGGGCGAGGATGCCATCGAGGGAGCGGATTCGGAATCGCTCATTTCGCGCATCAAATCCGGCGGTCATCGCGATGCGCGTTTCCTGCCATCAGCGGAAGTTCTACCGCAGATGGTAGCAGAGATTGCAAAACCCGGGGACTTTGTGGTTCTGTTGGGTGCTGGTAGCATTACATATTGGGCAGCAGCGCTGCCGAAGCAGTTGCAAGACCTTTCAGGAAAGTCGGCATGAAACAGGTTAATGGGGAAAAGCTTCTTGCCTCTCTCGGAGAAGGCGTAAAGGACATTCGCGGCCGACTGACGCCGGATGCCCCCATGGATCGCGTCACCTGGTTTCGCGCCGGCGGTCTTGCCGAGTTGATGTTCCAGCCGCATGACGAAGACGACCTCATCGCCTTCCTGAAGATCCTGCCGGACGAGGTGCCGCTGACCGTCGTTGGCGTCGGCTCGAACATCTTGGTGCGCGACGGTGGCATTCCAGGCGTCGTACTGCGTCTGTCGGCCAAGGGGTTCGGCTTTGTCGAACTCGCCGGTGAAAACCGCATCCTCGCCGGGGCCATCTGCCCGGACAAGCATGTGGCCGCCATGGCGATGGATAACGGTATCGGCGGTTTCGCCTTCTATTACGGCATTCCGGGCGGTGTTGGCGGCGCGGCCCGCATGAATGCCGGCGCCAATGGCGCCGAGACCAAGGACCGTGTCGTCGAGGTGCGAGCGATCGACCGCAAGGGCAACAAGCATGTGCTGTCGAATGCCGAGATGGGCTATTCCTATCGCCACTCCGATGCCGCCGACGATCTGATCTTCACCTCGGTGCTTTTCGAGGGCTATGCCGACGACCGCGCCAAGATCCGCGCGGAGATGGATGCCGTGCGCAATCACCGCGAGACGGTACAGCCGATTCGCGAAAAGACCGGCGGCTCGACTTTCAAGAATCCCGAGGGTCATTCGGCCTGGAAGCTGATCGATGAAGCGGATTGCCGCGGTCTCGTCATCGGCAGCGCGCAGATGTCGTCGCTTCACTGTAATTTCATGATCAACATGGGGCAGGCGACGGGCTACGATCTCGAATATCTCGGCGAGGAAGTGCGCCGAAAGGTTTTCGAAATGGCAGGCATCAAGCTCGAATGGGAAATCAAGCGTCTCGGCCTTTTCATGCCCGACCGCGAGGTTCGCCCCTTTCAGGGTGTGACCACCGAGTGAATGCTAAGGCATTTCCGTTTTCTTCGAATTCCGGAAATGCCTTATCTCTGTTTTACGCAGTTCCGGACGCAAAACCGCTTCACACTTTTGCTGGAATTGCTCTATTTACCGCAAGCCTCAGGCCTTCGCGCGGCGTGACAACGGGCGACCAGCCCAGTACGTCGCGGGCGTGGGATATATCGACCCGCAGCGAGCCGCAAAGGCGCTGATAGACGGCTTCCTTTCTGGTGATCCTCGCTGCCATATGCATGAGGGACGGCGGGAAGGGCAGAAGCATCGGTTTGACGCCGAGGCCTGCGGCGATGCCCTCGATCAGCGCGGGCGTTGAAAGATCCTCACCATCTCCTGCAAGGAGGGTTTCGCCTGCGGCGGCGGGATGCTGCATGCAGGTGATGATCAGGTCGATGAGGTTTTGCACCGCGACCAGCGTGCGGCGGTTTTTCAGCGAGGCGAAAGGCAGCGGCAGTTTCCTGCGCACGAGCCCGACAAGCAGCGCGAAGTTGCCGCGCGCACCGGGACCGTAGACCAGGGGCGGGCGGATGATGACAACATCCATGCCGGTGCGGGCTGCGATCTCCCGAAGGCCGATTTCACTTTCCATCTTGGAGATGCCGTAGGGATCGATCGGCTTCGGCGCGTCGTCGTGCCGAAATGGCCGGTCGTTCTCTTCGCCGTTGACCTTGATGGTGCTGACGAAGACGAACCTCTTGACGCCCACGCGGGCTGCCTGTTCGGCAAGATTGAGCGTCGAGGCGGTGTTGGCCCGACGGAAATCCGCCAGCGGATCGGTCGAGCGATCGTTCATGATGTGAACGCGGGCGGCGAGATGAACGATGACATCGACGCCTTCGAGTGCTGACGTCCAGTCGGTCGTCTCGGTGATATCAACAGGGAAATGCCTGATATCCGGCGGGAAGGCTGATGTCGCGGATCGTGTCGTAACCGATACGTCGCAAATCCGCTCCCTGTGCAGCCGCTCGACGAGAGGAGCGCCGACGAAGCCGGCTGCGCCGGTGACGAGGCATCGCATGATCTTCTCCCTTTTGCGCCGGTGACGGTCTTCGCTAACCGGAACTGCCGATCGCAGCAATAAAAAAAGCCGCGACGGCAAGCATCGCGGCTCCTTGTTTGGGAAGTGTGAGCTTCAAACTTCTTCGCGGCCGGACAGCCGGATGCAGATCAGAGAGATCACGGCCGAGGCGGTGAGGTAGTAGCCGACATAGTTGAGGCTGTAGTTGGTCGCGAGCCAGGTGGCGATATAGGGGGCGAGCGAAGCCCCGAAGATGCCGCCGAGGTTGAAGGTCATCGAGGCGCCGGTGTAGCGCACCATGGTCGGGAAGGGGGCTGCCAGGGCAGCACCGATCGGACCATAGGTGAAGCCCATCAGGCCAAGGCCGATGATGGAGCACAGGAAGGCGCCGGTCAGGCCTGACGTCAGCAGGCTTGCATAAAAGAAGCCGAAGATGGCGATGGCGATCGTCGTCAGGGTCAGGATGAGGCGACGCGAGTAACGGTCGGAGAGCCAGCCGGAGAGCGGGATCGTCAAGCCGAAGAAGACCACGCCGACAAGCTGGACCACCAAGAACTGCTCGCGTGAGTATCCGAGTTTCGTGGTGCCCCATGACAGCGTGAAAACCGTCATCAGGTAGAAGAGCACGAAGGTGGCGACCGCGATGAAGGTGCCGAGGATCAGGCTGCGCAGATGGCCGCGGAAGACCGTCGCGACCGGAACGGCGACACGCTCGTGCTTTTCGACGGCCTTCTGGAATTCCGGCGTTTCGGCGATCTTCAGGCGGACGTAGAGGCCGACGGCGACCAGCGCGAGGCTGGCGATGAAGGGAATGCGCCAGCCATAGGCGAGGAAATCCTCGTTGCTCATGGTTTCAGCCAGGATCAGGAAGAAGCCGGAGGAGAGGATGAAGCCGATCGGCGCGCCGAGCTGCGGGAACATGGCGTACCAGCTGCGCTTGCCGGGAGGCGCGTTTTCGGTTGCGAGCAGCACGGCACCGCCCCATTCGCCACCGAGGCCGAGGCCCTGGCCGAAGCGGCACAGCGCCAGCAGCAGCGGAGCGGCGATGCCGATCGCATCGTAGCCAGGCAGGATGCCGATGACGACGGTCGACAGGCCCATGGTCATGAGGGCGGCCACCAGCGTCGCCTTGCGGCCGACCTTGTCGCCGAAATGGCCGAAGACCACGGCACCGAAGGGGCGGGCGAAGAAGGCGATCGAGAAGGTCACGAGCGACTGCAGGAGCGCGGAGGTCGGATCGCTCGAGGGGAAGAAGAGGTGCGGGAAAACGATGACGGCTGCCGTCGCGTAGACGTAGAAGTCGAAGAATTCGATGGTCGTGCCGATGAGGCTGGCGATCAGGACGCGTGCGGGGGAATTGACTTGCGTGCTGCTCGAAGGGCTCGGCGATACGGAGATCGCTTCTGTCATGTTCATTCCAATCAGTATTTTTATCGATTTGCTTGGGAGGCTGCCGCTCTTAACGCAATTTTAAGGTCGAGAAAATGCCGGACACGCAAGAATATGACGCAAGCGACATCCGCTGAAGTGACAGGGCATCTCTCGATGCGGGTATCCGTCTTCCCAGGCTCACCGCTTTTCTCAACCTTGCATCAGGCTTGCCGCGGGCTAACCCCGATTCTTGACCGGAATCGAATTGTATTTGATTTATAAAAACTCCCTGGTTGAGGGAATAAAGGGGCATATATGCAAAAAAGTCTTGCCGCCGAGTTTTTCGGCACGTTCTGGTTGGTCTTCGGCGGATGCGGCAGCGCCGTGTTCGCGGCCGCCTATCCCGAACTTGGAATCGGGTTTGCCGGCGTGGCGCTGGCGTTTGGTTTGACTGTCGTCACCATGGCCTATGCTGTGGGCGGTATCTCCGGCGGCCATTTCAATCCCGCCGTCTCTCTCGGCCTTGTTGCTGCCGGACGTTTTCCCGCGGCGCGGCTCATTCCCTATATCGTCGCACAGGTGATCGGTGCCATTGTCGCCGCTGCAGCGCTCTATCTCATCGCCAGCGGCAAGGCGGGTTTCGAACTCGGCGGGTTTGCCGCCAATGGATATGGCGAACATTCTCCGGGCGGTTATTCGCTGCTTTCAGCGCTGCTGATCGAAGTTCTGCTGACCATGTTCTTCCTGATCATCATCCTGGGATCGACCAGCAGCAGGGTGCCCGCCGGCTTTGCGCCGCTTGCGATAGGCCTGGGGCTGACGCTGATTCATCTCGTCGCGATTCCTGTGACGAACACCTCCGTCAACCCGGCGCGTTCCACCGGGCAGGCGCTTTTCGTCGGCGGCTGGGCGCTGCAGCAGCTCTGGCTGTTCTGGATCGCGCCACTTGTCGGAGGCGCGATCGGCGGCCTCGTCTGGAAAATCTTCGGCGATAAGGACTGACTGCAAAATATCTGGACATACCATTGAACCCGCGTGGTTTTTCCGCGCGGGTTTTTCGTTTCCCATCGTCCTCGCGGCCTGTCCGCTGCGATATTTGCGCGGTCGCGAGGGGCAGAAAATGAAGCGCGCTGAAAGGCGGAGTTAACGAAAGTAAACGATTCGTTAACCATAATGATGCTCTAATGCACCCAAGTCAGACAAAGGCCACGAACCGCGCAGACCAGCTCCGCGCAAGCCTCGGTTCTGCAAAGTGAAAGTTATTTTTTGGGGGTGTTGATGAGTCGCGAACACGTAGCTGTCCTGATGGGCGGATTTTCCTCGGAGAGGCCTGTCAGCCTTTCCTCGGGAAAGGCGTGTGCCGATGCCCTCGAAGGTGAAGGCTTCAAAGTGACGCGCATCGATGTCGAGCGCGATATTTCCGAAAAGCTCGCTGCTCTGAAGCCCGATGTTGCCTTCAATGCCTTGCACGGGCCTTTCGGCGAAGACGGGACCATCCAGGGCATCCTCGAATATCTGCAGATCCCCTATACGCATTCGGGCGTGCTCGCCTCGGCGCTTGCCATGGACAAGGGCCGGGCGAAGCGTGTGGCCGGCACCGCCGGCGTTCCGGTTGCCGAATCGCAGGTACTGAATCGCTTCTCATTCCCGTCGGAACATCCGATGAAGGCGCCTTATGTGGTGAAGCCGGTGCGCGAGGGTTCCAGCTTCGGCGTCGTCATCGTGGGCGAGGATCAGGCGCATCCGCCGCAGGTCATCGGCTCGGCAGAGTGGCGCTATGGCGAAGAAGTCATCGTCGAGCGCTACATCCACGGCCGCGAGCTGACTTGCGGTGTGATGGGCGATCAACCCATGGATGTCATCGAGGTGGTACCACAGGGCCACAATTTCTATGATTACGACTCCAAGTATGCGTCGGGTGGATCAAAACATGTCTTGCCGGCTAAAATTTCACCGAAAATTTACCAAAAAATACAAACATTGGCGTTAAGGGCGCATCAAGCAATCGGTTGCCGCGGCGTCAGTCGGTCCGACTTTCGTTACGACGATCGTTTCTCCGAAGACGGCGAGCTTATCTGGCTGGAGGTCAATACCCAGCCGGGCATGACTCCAACCTCCCTTGTGCCCGAAATGGCCGGCCATGCCGGATATTCCTTTGGTGCATTTCTCCGGTGGATGGTGGAGGACGCGTCTTGTTTGCGTTGACGGTCAAAAGGATAGGGCGCCCCAGCCGTTATGCCGAGCTTCCCGCTATGGAAGCCGACGAGCGCCGCGTGCTGCCGCGTCCGCTGCGCCGCGTCGTGCGCTTCCTCGTCAGCCTCGGTAGCGGCCGCATCCATATCCCTGTTCATACGGGGACGGTTTCGGCGCTCGGCTTCCTGGCGGCGACCGGTCTCTACGGCATGTCGCTCGGCGGTCATACGGAGGCCGTCGCGCAGGCAACGACCAGCGCTGTCGGCTTTGCCATCGAGGACGTGAAGGTTTCCGGCAACAATCAGACCTCAGAAATCGAGATCTTGCAGCTTCTCGGCCTTGATGGCGCGACGTCGCTCGTGGCCCTCGACGTCGATGCTGCGCGCCAGAAGATCGCGCGCCTCCCCTGGGTCGAAGATGTCGAAGTCCGTAAGGTCTATCCGAAGACGATCGAGGTGAAGCTCTCGGAGCGTAGCGCTTACGCCATCTGGCAGCATGGCCAGGAACTTTCGCTGATCGAGAAGAGCGGCAGCGTGATTGCGCCGCTTCGCGACAATAAGTTTTCGACCCTGCCGCTCGTCGTTGGCCGCGATGCCGAAACGGCTGCGGCGTCCATCCAGGATGCGTTCGCCAAGTGGCCTGACGTCAAGGGCCGTGTGAAGGCCTTTGTCTGGGTTTCCGGCCGTCGCTGGGACCTGCACATGGATAATGGCGTCGTCGTCAAGCTGCCGGAAGATGATATCGACCAGGCACTCGCGACGCTTTCGAAATTCGATAAAGAACAACAGCTTCTGGAGCGCGATATCGCCGCAGTCGATCTCAGGCTGCCGGATCGCACGACGATCCAGCTGACGCCTGAGGCGGCAGCCCGCCGACAGGCAGCAGTTACGACGCGCACCAAGGACTTGAAGAAGGCGGGGCAGAATATATGAGCTTGTTCGGTTCGTCCCATTTTGGATTGCCGCGCCTGAAGCCGCTTTCGTCGAAGCGGTCGCATATCGTTTCGGTGCTCGACATCGGCTCGACCAAGGTCGTCTGCATGATCGGCCGGCTGACGCCGCGCGAGGAAAGCCAGATCCTGCCTGGCCGTACGCACAATATCGAGATCATCGGCATCGGCCATCAGCGCTCGCGCGGCATCAAGACCGGCGTGATCGCCGATCTCGATGCGTTGGAAAGCGTCATCCGTCTCGCTGTCGATGCGGCCGAACGCATGGCGGGGCTCACAGTCGAAAGCCTGATCGTCAACCTGACGGCCGGCCGTCTCGGCAGCGACATCTACACGGCGACCATCGATCTCGGCGGCCAGGAAGTCGAGTTGAACGACCTGAAGAAAGTGCTGTCCGCCGCCTGCCAGCAGTCGCTGCGCCAGGACCGGGCCGTCCTGCATTCGCTGGCGACCGGCTTTTCGCTCGACGGCGAACGCGGGATCCGCGATCCGCTGGCAATGTATGGCGATGCGCTCGGCGTCGACATGCATGTGGTGACGGCGGAACGCTCGGCACTCAAAAATCTCGAACTTAGCGTCAATCGCGCGCATCTTTCGGTGGAAGGAATCGTTGCAACACCTTATGCATCTGGTCTTGCCGCACTCGTCGACGATGAAGTCGAACTTGGCTGTGCGGCCATCGACATGGGCGGCGGCACGACGACGATTTCGGTCTTTGCCGAAGGCAAGCTTGTCCATACCGATGCTGTCGGCCTCGGCGGTCATCATGTGACGACCGACCTTGCGCGCGGCCTTTCCACTCGGATCGAGGATGCAGAACGTTTGAAGGTGGTCCACGCTTCGGCGCTGAGCAATTCTTCCGACGAGCGCGAACTGATCTCCATTCCGCCGATCGGCGAGGATGACCGTGATCAGCCTAGCCAGGTGCCGCGGGCTCTGGTTTCGCGCATCGTTTCGGCGCGCATCGAGGAGACGATGGAACTCATCCGCGACCGGATCCAGCGTTCGGGCTTCAGCCCGATCGTCGGAAAGCGTGTCGTTCTGACGGGGGGCGCCAGCCAGCTGACGGGTCTTGCCGAAGTGGCACGGCGCATTCTGGCCCGCAACGTCCGGATCGGTCGTCCGATGGGCGTCTCGGGTCTTCCGACGGCGGCCAAGGGCCCGGCCTTTTCGACGGCTGTCGGGTTGATGATCTATCCGCAAGTCGCGGACATGGAGACACATGCGTCACAGAGCAGCCTGCTCATGTCGCTTGGGGGTAATAACAGCCGCATCGCCCGCATGGGCCAGTGGCTGAAGGAAAGCTTTTGAAATTGAGTGAATTGGCCGGCGTGGCGATGCGGCCAGAGAGAGAAGGAACTGGTACCATGACTATCAAGCTGCAAAAGCCTGACATCACCGAGCTGAAGCCGCGCATCACCGTGTTCGGCGTCGGCGGCGGCGGCGGCAATGCCGTCAATAACATGATTTCCGCAGGCCTCCAGGGCGTCGACTTCGTCGTTGCCAACACGGATGCCCAGGCACTGACCATGACGAAGGCCGAACGGATCATCCAGCTCGGCGCCAGCGTTACCGAAGGCCTTGGCGCCGGTTCGCAGCCGGAAGTCGGCCGTGCGGCCGCCGAAGAATGCATCGACGAGATCGTCGATCACCTGAACGGTACGCATATGTGCTTCGTCACCGCCGGCATGGGCGGCGGCACGGGTACGGGTGCTGCTCCCGTCGTCGCACAGGCCGCCCGCAACAAGGGCATCCTGACGGTCGGCGTGGTCACCAAGCCGTTCCACTTCGAAGGCGGACGCCGCATGCGTCTGGCCGAATCCGGCATCCAGGAACTGCAGAAGTCCGTCGATACGCTGATCGTCATTCCGAACCAGAACCTCTTCCGGATCGCCAACGACAAGACGACCTTCGCCGACGCCTTCGCCATGGCCGATCAGGTTCTCTACTCGGGCGTTGCCTGCATCACCGACCTGATGGTGAAGGAAGGCCTCATCAACCTCGACTTCGCCGACGTCCGCTCGGTCATGCGAGAAATGGGCCGCGCTATGATGGGTACCGGCGAGGCTTCCGGTTCGGGCCGCGCCATGCAGGCCGCCGAAGCGGCGATCGCCAACCCGCTGCTCGACGAAACCTCGATGAAGGGCGCACAGGGCCTGCTGATCTCCATCACCGGCGGTCGCGACCTCACCCTCTTCGAAGTCGACGAAGCTGCGACCCGCATCCGCGAGGAAGTCGATCCGGACGCCAACATCATCCTCGGCGCAACCTTCGACGAATCGCTTGAAGGCATCATCCGCGTCTCGGTCGTCGCTACTGGCATCGACCGCGCGATGCGCGAAGGAACCGACCGCACGTTCCAGCCGGCAACAAAGCCGATTATCCGTCCCTCCGCGGCCGTTGCTCCGGCACCGGCCGCAGTTCAGCCTGCTCCGATCATGCAGGCACCGAAGGCCGACCAGATTGCACAGACCATTCGCGAAGCTGAAATCGCAATGGAACGCGAACTGGAAATGCCGGCCCCGCGTGCCGCTGCTCCGATCCAGCAGCAGCCGGTGATGCAGGAAACCTTCCGTCCGCAGAGCAAGATCTTCGCTTCTGCACCGGAAGCAGCCCCGGTCATGCGCCAGGCTCCGGTACAGCAGGCTCCGGTCATGCATCAGCCGGCTCCGACGCCGGTCATGCAGCAGCGTCACGAGCCGGTGATCCGTCAGGCTCCTGAACAGGTTCGCATGCCGAAGGTCGAAGACTTCCCGCCGGTCGTCCAGGCCGAGATCGACCATCGCTCGCAGCCTGCTGCTTCGCACGTCCAGGAAGAGCGTGGCCCGATGGGTCTGCTTAAGCGAATCACCAATTCGCTCGGCCGCCGCGAAGAGGAAGTCGCGCCGGAAATGACGTCTGCGCCGGCTGCCTCATCGCAGCAGCGCCGCCCGTTGTCGCCGGAAGCAAGCCTCTACGCACCGCGTCGCGGCAACCTCGACGACCAGGGGCGTGCGGTTCCGCAGGCCCGCATGATGCAGGAAGACGACCAGCTGGAAATCCCGGCCTTCCTGCGCCGTCAGTCGAACTGAGAAAAGCACTTCTCCACAGAAAACGCCCGGGACCGAAATCCCGGGCGTTTGCATTTCTATATGCCTGAATTCTAAATGTTTTTAGTCTGTGTGATTTCGTAACAAAGCGAAAGAAACAGTGATTTGGATTGCAGCGCGCGTCCACGTAAGTATGAAGCAAGCGAACTGCCCCAAGACTCCGCCTCGAGTGGTGCTGGGCAGCATAGAAGATAAGCGGACCGGTTGGCATCAACGGGTACGGAATAATAAAGGCAGAATTTTATGGGCATTGGCTTGCTGGGCTTTCAGACGACGGTATCGCGTCCGGTGACACTTTCGGGCATCGGCGTTCATTCGGGTGCTGACGTTTCGATCACCTTCAATCCGGCCGAAGCCGGCACCGGCGTTATTTTCCAGCGCATCCATGACAATGGCGACGTTACCGAACTGAAGGCTGTTTCCTCGCAGGTTGGCAATACCGATCTCTGCACCGTGCTCGGCTTCTCGGCTGCACATTCCGTCGCGACGGTCGAACATGTGATGGCCGCCGTTTATGCTCTCGGCCTCGACAATGTCGTGATCGAAGTCAGCGGCACCGAAATGCCGATCATGGATGGCAGCTCGGTTCCCTTCGTCGAAGCCATCGAGCAGGTCGGCCTCGTTTCCCTCGGCGTCAAGCGCCGTTACATCCGCATCACCAAGCCGGTTCGTATCGAGCATGGCGGTTCCTGGAGCGAGTTCCGCCCCTATGACGGCACGCGCTTCGAAGTCGAGATCGATTTCGAATGCCCGCTGATCGGCCGTCAGAAGTGGGAAGGCGATCTCACCGCAACCGTCTTCAAGACTGAGCTGTCGCGCGCGCGCACCTTCGGCTTCATGCGCGATGTCGAGCGTCTCTGGGCTTCGGGCCATGCTCTCGGCTCCTCGCTCGAAAACTCCGTTGTCATCTCCGATGACAACACCGTCATCAATGTCGAAGGCCTGCGCTACGCCAAGGACGAGTTCGTGCGTCACAAGACGCTCGATGCCGTTGGCGATCTGGCGCTTGCCGGCGCACAGTTCATCGGCTGCTACCGTTCCTATCGCGGCGGCCACAAGATGAACGCCAACGCCCTCAAGGCACTGCTCAGTGATCCCTCGGCCTATGAAGTGGTCGAGACCTCGACGCCGCGTCAGCGCGTTGCGGTTCGTGAATTCATTGCAGTCAGCGCTCCGGAATTCGCCCCCTGGTCGGCATGACCTCCAGATACCAATTAAGGCCAGGGCCGCCTCCTAACGGGGGCGGTTTTTTTATGGGGAAGGGCGGATGGCGCGCGGATAGATGTTTTGCGGCATATATTTAGCCGCTGCCAGCTCGAATGCCGGTGAAAAGCCCGACATTCTCGGCGGCGCTGCCACAAAAATGCGTTAATGCGTGATCATTGCGTTGCTCTCGATGTACATTTGTGGCTAGAAACGCCAGCTAGGCGTGGCTGCTGTGGAGTGGACGGCGGCGGTGGGATTCTTTCGAATGGCTTATGCAAGGTCTGACATGATGATGAAGACAGTGCGCGCTTTGCTCGCATCCGTGATGGTGCTGAGCGCAGGCGCCTTGATTTCCGGCTGCCAGTCGGACCCTGACATCGACATCACCAAGCTCGGCCTCGAAACCGATCCGCCGGATGTACTCTACACACAAGGCCTTGCCAACATGAAGGCCGGCAACATGGCCGAGGCGGCGCGCAAGTTCGATGCGATCGACCAGCAGAATCCCTTCTCGGAATGGGCGCGCAAGGCGCTCGTCATGAGCACCTTCGTCAAGTACCGCCAGGGCCGCTTCGACGACGCGCTCGCATCGGGCAACCGCTATATGGCGCAGTATCCGAAGTCCAAGGATGCGCCCTATGTGCAGTATCTCGTGGGTCTCACCTATTCCAAGCAGATCGTCGACGTGACGCAGGACCAGCGCGCCGCGCAGAAGACCATCGAGGCGATGCAGGCCGTCGTCGACAATTATCCCGACTCCGAATATGTCGATGACGCGCAGGCCAAGATGCGCTTTGCGCGCGACCAGCTCGCCGGCAAGGAAATGCAGGTCGGCCGCTATTATATGGAGCGCAAGGAATATCTCGCGGCGATCTCGCGTTTCCGCATCGTCGTCGAGAAATATCCGAATACGAATCAGGTCGAGGAGGCGCTCGCCCGTCTCGTCGAAGCCTATTATGCGATGGGTGTCGTCGAGGAGGCGCAGACTGCCGCTGCCGTTCTCGGTCACAATTATCCCGACAGCCAGTGGTATGCTGATTCTTACAAGCTGCTGCAGTCGGGTGGCGCGGAACCGCGTGAAAACAAGGGTTCGTGGATCGCTGCAGCGGGCAAGAAACTCCTTCTCGGTTCCTGAGGCCAATGCTGATCCAGCTTTCGATCCGCGATATCGTTTTGATCGAGCGGCTGGATCTTGCCTTCGAGACCGGCCTCTCCGTGCTGACGGGTGAGACGGGTGCCGGCAAATCCATATTGCTCGACAGTCTTTCGCTGGCCCTTGGCGGGCGCGGCGATGGCGGTCTCGTTCGCCATGGCGAGGACAAGGGCCAGGTAACGGCCGTCTTCGATGTCGGCATGGATCATGGTGCCCGCAAGCTTTTGCGCGAAAACGGAATCGATGACGAAGGCGACCTGATCTTTCGCCGCCAGCAATCCTCCGATGGCCGCACCAAGGCCTATGTGAACGACCAGCCGGTCGGCGTGCAGCTGATGCGGCAGGCCGGCCAGATGCTGGTCGAGATCCACGGCCAGCATGATGACCGCGCGCTGGTCGATACAAATGCCCACAGAACGCTGCTCGACGCCTTTGCGGGTATCAGCGAGGATGCGCAGGGTGTCGGCGGCCTTTACCGCCAGTGGCGCGACAGCGAGCGCACGCTGAAGAAGCATCGCGAGAGGGTCGAAGCTGCGGCCCGCGAGGCGGATTATCTGCGCTCCTCCGTCGAAGAGCTTGAAAAGCTCTCGCCGCGGGATGGCGAGGAAGACGAGCTTGCCGATCGCCGCCAGAAGATGATGAAGGCGGAGCGTATTGCCGGCGATATTGCCGAGGCTTCCGAGTTCCTCAACGGCAATGCCTCTCCCGTGCCGCATATAGCCTCGCTGGTGCGCCGTCTGGAGCGCAAGAGCCATGAGGCGCCCGGACTGCTCGAAGACACTGTGGCGCTGCTGGATGCGGCGCTGGACCAGCTGTCGAATGCGCAGATGGAAGTCGAGGCGGCACTGCGCAAGACCGAATATGACCCGAAGGAGCTGGAGCGCGTCGAGGAGCGGCTGTTTGCGCTGCGCGCCGCGTCCCGCAAATATTCCGTTCCCGTCACCGAGCTTCCGGCACTTGCCGTGCGCATGATCAGCGATCTTGCCGATCTCGATGCCGGCGAGGAGCGGCTTGCCAAACTCCAGGCCGAAGTGGGCGTCGCCAAGACGAATTTCGATGCGGCCGCCCGATCGCTTTCCGAGAAGCGTCACCATGCCGGCGATGCGCTGGCGCAGGCCGTCATGGCCGAACTGCCGGCGCTGAAGCTCGAGCGCGCCCGCTTCATGGTGGAGATCACCACCGATGCGGAGGAGGCGACGGCCGAAGGCATCGATATCGTCGAATTCCACGTCCAGACCAATCCGGGCACGCGGCCGGGTTCGATCATGAAGGTTGCCTCGGGCGGCGAACTTTCGCGCTTCCTGCTGGCGCTCAAGGTGGCGCTCGCCGATCGGGGCTCCGCGCCGACGCTCGTCTTCGATGAAATCGACACCGGTGTCGGCGGGGCGGTGGCAGACGCGATCGGCCAGCGGCTGAAACGGCTTTCCGAGCGCGTGCAGGTTCTGTCCGTCACCCATGCACCGCAAGTGGCGGCTCGTGCTGCCACGCATCTGCTCATCTCCAAGGGACCGTCCGGCGAGGGCTCCGACAAGATCGCCACGCGCGTTGCCACCATGGCCCAGAAGGACCGCACGGAAGAGATTGCCCGCATGCTCGCTGGCGCTTCAGTGACGGAAGAGGCGAGGGCGGCGGCTGTGCGGTTGCTGGCCGGAAACGGCTAGGCATGGACCGCCGGTGACAAATCTCGGCGGCGAGGGTATGGGACGTCATCCACTGGCGAGGTCCAGCCATTCATGCGGCTTTTCCATTTCAGCGATGATCCCACTATTACGGTCTTTGAGCCGCGCCCCGTGCGCGTTCCCTCGGAACGTCGGGCGGGAATGGAATGGCTGAATGGCCCGCTCGTCTGGGCGATCGATGATATCAACGACTTCATGTATCTCTTTCCCCGCGATTGCCCGCGTATCCTGATCTGGTCGAAGCCGGAGACAACTGCGGACGACCTGACATTGCTCGGTAGCTGGCGGGGTGCCGCCTATATCGAGCGCGGCTGGCTGGAGAGGCTGCAGAGTGAAACCATCCAGCGCTACGAGATGCCGACAGATGATTTCGAGGACCTGCAGGATGCGGGAATGTGGGTGTCTCGCAGGACCGTCACGCCGCTTGCACTCACTGCCGTGTCCCATCTCGACCGGGAGTTTACTCTGCGCGGCATCGAACTTCGCGTCGTCGACAGCCTGACGCCGCTGAAGGCCCTGAGAGACAGCACGCTGCATGTCAGTGCCATAAGGCTGCGCAATGCGCGGCCATGATTTCAAAACGTTGGTGCTATTTCAATCGCGGAATTTTGCTCTAAAACCATTGCAGATTCTCTGGAGTGAAGCTGCATGTCGACCGAATCCGTCGCTGTTGAGGACCTGACACTTGAAGACGCTGCCATCGAACTGGAACGGCTGGCCAAGGAGGTAGCGCGCAACGACGCGCTCTATCATGGCAAGGACCAGCCGGAGATTTCCGATGCGGATTATGACGCGCTGAAGCGCCGCAACGATGCGATCGAGGCGCGCTTCCCCGAACTCATCCGCGAAGACAGCCCGTCGCGCCGGGTCGGTGCAGCCCCTTCCGCCACCTTCGCGCCGGTCGTCCATTCCCGGCCGATGCTGTCGCTTGACAATACTTTCTCGCAGGAAGATGTGCGCGACTTCGTTGCGAGCGTCTATCGCTTCCTTGGCCGCCTGCCTGACAATTCCATCGCCTTTACCGCCGAGCCGAAGATTGACGGTCTTTCCATGTCGATCCGCTATGAGAACGGCAAGTTGGTGACGGGCGCGACCCGCGGCGACGGCACGACGGGCGAGAACGTTACCGCCAATATCCGAACCATCAAGGAAATCCCGAACGAGCTGCCGAAGGGGGCTCCATCCGTCGTGGAAGTGCGCGGCGAGGTCTACATGGCCAAGAGCGACTTCATGGCGCTGAACGCCCAGATGGAGGCCGAGGGCAAGCAGACTTACGTCAATCCGCGCAATACGGCCGCGGGATCGCTGCGCCAGCTCGATGCGAAGGTAACGGCGAGCCGCAAACTGAGATTCTTCGCCTATGCCTGGGGCGAGATGTCGGACATGCCTGCCGATACGCAGATGGGCATGGTCGAGGCCTTCAAAAGCTGGGGTTTCCCGGTCAATCCGCTGATGAAGCGACTGAACTCGGTTGACGATATCCTTGCCCATTACAGCGAGATTGGCCTCGAACGGCCGGATCTCGATTACGATATCGACGGTGTCGTCTATAAGGTCGACAGCCTCGAACTGCAGCAGCGCCTCGGCTTCCGCTCGCGTAGCCCGCGCTGGGCGACCGCGCACAAATTCCCTGCCGAACAGGCCTTCACTGTTGTCGATGCGATTGACATCCAGGTTGGCCGCACGGGCGCGCTGACGCCGGTCGCGCGGTTGACGCCGATCACCGTCGGCGGTGTGGTCGTGACCAATGCGACGCTGCATAACGAGGATTACATCAAGGGTATCGGCAATAGCGGCGAGCGCATCCGCGAGGAGGAGCACGATATCCGCATCGGCGACACCATCATCGTGCAGCGCGCCGGCGACGTGATCCCGCAGGTGCTCGACGTCGTCATGGAAAAGCGGCCGGCCGATGCGCAGCCGTATCAGTTTCCGAAGGTGTGCCCGGTCTGCGGTTCGCATGCGGTGCGTGAACGGCACGAGAAGACCGGCAAGCTCGATTCCGTTACCCGCTGCACTGGTGGCTTCATCTGCCGGGCGCAGGCGACGGAGGAGTTGAAGCATTTCGTCTCGCGCAATGCCTTCGATATTGAAGGGCTCGGCTCCAAGCAGGTGGATTTCTTCTTCGAGAATGAGGATCCGGCGCTGCAGATCCGCACCGCACCCGATATCTTCACGCTGGAGAAGCGCCAGCAGCAGTCGATCACCAAGCTGGAGAACATCGACGGTTTCGGCAAGGTCAGCGTCGGCAAGCTCTATGCTGCGATCAACGAGCGGCGCAGCATTGCCCTTCACCGCTTCATCTACGCGCTCGGCATCCGCCATGTAGGCGAGACGACTGCAAAGCTGCTGGCGCGCTCCTACAACAGCTACGAGGCCTTTGCCGCGGCGATGAAGGAGGCAGCTGTTCTTTCCGGCGATGCCTGGAACGAGCTCAACGCCATCGAGGGCATCGGCGAGGTCGTGGCGCGCGCCATCGTCGAATTCTACAAGGAGCCGCGCAATATCGCGGTGATCGGCCGGCTGCTTGACGAGGTGACGCCGCAGGAGGCCGAACAGCCGGTCACGTCGGGCAGCCCCGTTGCCGGCAAGACCGTCGTCTTCACCGGTTCGCTGGAAAAGTTCACGCGTGAAGAGGCAAAGGCGAGGGCGGAAGGCCTCGGCGCCAAGGTGGCGGGCTCCGTCTCCAAGAAGACCGACATCGTCGTTGCAGGCCCCGGTGCCGGGTCCAAGCTCGACAAGGCCCGCGAACTCGGCGTCCAGACGATGGACGAGGACGAGTGGCTGGCGTTGATCGGCGGATAGCGGACGGCGGCAGCTGACGAGCTTTTCTGTTTTTTCGTATGGCCGCCTTTATTTGGCGTGATCCTCGGGACAAGCCCGAGGATGGCGGAAGAGAAGTTAGCGGCCTCGGTCCGTCGTTGGTGCCTGCCGCTCCCTTTCAGCCCCTCAGCCGCGCCATCGTATAGGCATCGACATATTGCCCGTCGCGATAGCCGAAAGACCTGAGCAAGCCTTCCTTCTCGAAGCCGAACTTTTCGTAGAGACGGACGGCCGCGTCATTGTCCGTATAGACGGTCAGCTCCAGCCGCTTGATGTCATGCCAATTGTCGGCAGCATCGACCATGGCGGCCATCAGGAAGGTCCCGACGCCGCGGCCGGTGAAATCGTCGTGCACACCCATGCCGAGGCTGGCGGCGTGCTGGCGCCGTCCTTCGAAGCGGTTCATGCCGGCATTGGCGACGAGCTTGCCGTCGAGTTCGACGACGAGATTGAGCGCGCCGGGCGAGGGGGATTCCATGCGCTTGCGCACCGCGTCGATGCTTTGAAAGGGCGGGCGCAGCGTGCCGGCGCGGTAGCCCGGCAGGTTGATCAGATCAGTGAGAGCTTCGGCATCGCTTACACGCAACGCGCGAACGGTGAGGCCCTTCACAGAAGGCTTCTTGGGCGGGATATCCTGATTGGCTAACATCATGCTCTCCTTGGTTTGAAAAGAGGAGAGCGGATTTTTCAGAAAACCCTGCTCGCCTCGGCAGGGTTTTCGGGAATGATCAGCTGCTACTGACGCACCATCGCTCCCGCGTACCCTGCAAGGGTCGTGGTGATGAGATGCATGGCGTGGGTCATAGAGTTGATCATGGGCGGAAGTTTCGCCATTCGCGTGTAGATGTCAACAGGTCAAAATTTGCCTTCGGATGCGGCTATCTTTATTCCGGTAGGAACAGACGATTCGGATATCTGCCTTGACAACCATCGCCATCGATTTCGAGACAGCCAACGAACAGCGCGGCAGCGCCTGCTCGGTCGGCCTTGCCTGGATTAAGGACGGGCAGGTAACGCGGGTCGAGGAGCGGTTGATCCGCCCGCGGGACATGCGCTTCTCCGGGATGAATATTGCCATCCACGGCATCCGTCCGGAGCATGTGGAGGATGCGCCGGAGTTTCCTGAGGTCATGGACGAGTTCCATGACGACTTCAGGGGTGCGACGATGATCGCCCACAACGCCGCTTTCGATTTCAGCGTCTGGCGGGCGAGTCTCGATCTCTACCGGCAATCCTATCCGGAACTCACCTATCTCTGCAGCCTGAAGATGGCGCAGCGCATCTGGCCGCATTTTCTGTCGCACCGGCTGAACCTGATCGCCGAGCATCTCGGCCTGCGTTTCGTCCATCACAATGCGGCTGAAGATGCTGCCGTCTGCGCGGCAGCGGCCATCGAGATGGCGAGAGCGGTCAAGGCGGCGACGGTTGCTGCGATTCCCGGACTGATCGGCATGAAGCCCGGCAGGCTCATGTCTGCCGGCTACGAGCCTTGCACCTGCCGCAAGGGCTGAGCCCTCGCTTTCTTGCAAAGGGTTTGGCCCTTCTTATCTTAGCGGGATCAACACGGGAGTTGCCATGTTCGCTTTCCGCAATCTTTTTTTCGCTGCAGCATTCCTGACCGTTTCCGCAGGTGCGACTTCTGCAGAAGTCGTCGGCAAGGTCGGGGTCGACTGGATCGGCAACGATATCATCATCGAGGCGGTCTCCGACCCCGAAGTGAAGGGCGTGACCTGCCACGTGACCTATTTCGACCGCAGCCTCATCGATCGCTTCAAGAACGGCAACTGGTTCGAAGATCCTTCCAACAACTCCATCGCCTGCCGTCAGACGGGGCCGATCGAGATCGGCAATATCGATCTCTCCAAGGATGGCAACGAGGTCTTTCGCCAGGGCATGTCGCTGATCTGGAAGACGCTGGCGGTCAACCGCATCTACGACAAGGCCAACAATACGCTGATCTATCTCGCTCATTCGCGGGAGCTCACGGACGGCTCGGCGAAGATGTCGATTTCGACGATCCCGCTCTACGGGCAGGATGTCGTCTGGAAGAATGGCAAGCCGCAATGAAAAAGGCCCGGACGAGCCGGGCCTTCTGATACCAGACAGGAAGAGCGTTCAGGCGGCTTCGCGGGACAGTTCGTCGGCGATGACGGTGTCGAGGTTGAGGAAGCAGACCATGGTCTTTTCGAGGGCGACGATGCCGCGGCAGAAGGCGCGCTGGGCTTCCGGGATGATTTCCGGCGGCGGCTGAAGGTCCTCGCTCTTGATGGTCATCATGTCGGAGACCTGTTCGACCAGCAGGCCGACCAGCTTGCCGGCGATGTCGGTAACGATGATGGCGGAACGCTCCGACGGCTCTGTCATCTTCATGCCGAGGCGGCAGGCCATGTCGATGACCGGGATCACCGCACCGCGAAGGTTGATGAGGCCGAGGACGTAGGGCGGGGTATGCGGCATCGGCGTCACCGGTGCCCAGCCGCGGATTTCGCGGATGGCCATGATGTCGATGCAGAATTCCTGATCGCCCAGATGGAACGAAACGATTTCGAGATAGGCACCCGACTGCTTGATGGCGTTATTGTTGTTCATGATCAGAATTCTTCCCAGTTGTCCCCGGCGGGAGAGGAGGCGAGTGTCCTGGCGGCTGCGCCGCCCGTGAATGCGCCCGCAACCTTGCCCATAAGGCGTCGTGCGGGTGAAGACTTCGGATGCGAGGCTGCGGAGGCTTCTCGCGGCGTTTGACGGGCGCTCATGCCCTCGCCGATATTGAACTGCCGTACCAGCTGCGTCAGGTTTTCCGCATCGGTTGCAAGAGTGTGGCTGGCGGCGTTCGTTTCTTCCACCATGGCCGCATTCTTCTGCGTCACCTGATCCATCTGGCTGATGGCTGTATTGATCTCATTCAGTCCAACCGATTGTTCGCGCGCAGAGGTTACGATTGATTTAACATGACCGTCGATGCGCAAAACATCTTCGCCGATCTGGCGCAAAGCCTCGCCGGCGGCCGTCACCAGTTCGCCGCCGATTTTGACTTCGGCGCCGGATTTTCCGATCAAGGTCTTGATATCCTTGGCTGCTCCCGCCGCGCGGCCGGCCAGTTCGCGGACTTCCTGGGCGACGACCGCAAAGCCCTTGCCGGCTTCGCCCGCACGCGCCGCTTCGACGCCCGCGTTGAGTGCCAACAGGTTCGTCTGGAAAGCAATCTCGTCGATGACGTTGATGATGGTGCCGATCTCGCGGGAGGCGCCTTCGATTCGCTCCATCGCCGCCATTGCATCACCGACGATGGCGTCGGATTTCTCGGTATTCTGGCGAGTATGAGCGACCATGTTGCCGACTTCCTCGGCGCGGCTGGTGGCGTTGCGGACGGTGGCTGTGATCTCGTCCAGAGCTGCTGACGTCTCTTCCAATGAGGCTGCCTGCTGCTCGGTGCGCTTGGCAAGATCGTCTGCGGCGGCGCTCATCTGGCGGCTGTTGGCCTGGATGGACGTGCTGTTCAAGGCAATATCGCCCATCGCCTGACGCAGGCGCAAGGCGGTCTGGTTGAAGTCCTGACGCAGCCTTTCCAGCTCGTCGCGGAAGGGCTGGTCGATGCTCGCGGTCAAATCGCCCTTGGCAAGGCGGGTGAGGCCTTGAGCGAGCGCCATGACGGCGGCGCTCAGCGCCTCTGCATCGGCGAGCTTGGCAGATTCGCGCTCTCGGCGCTCGGCGTCGCTGCGCTGGCGGTCGGTCTCGGTACGAGCCTCCATATCAATCTTTTCGATGGCGGCAAGTCGGAAGCTTTCGGCGGCGCGGGCCATTTCGCCGATCTCGTCGCCGCGTTCCTTGCCGGCAACATTGCTGCTCAAATCGCCGTTCATGATGCGCAGCATGCTTTCGCGCACGGCGGCGATGCCGCGGCGGATGGAGCCGCCGTGAATATATTGCAGCGCGGCCATGGTAAGGATGGCGATGACGCCAAGCATGATCTGGATGACCAGCGAGTTGTGGGAGGTCTCGTTGGCGCTTTCGATGTGTCTGCGGGCAAAGACGGTGCCGTCATCGGCGAATTTATCGAGGGTGGCGGTCAGTTTGTCGCCGGCAGCGTCGATGCGGTCGTCGATCTTATCGAATTCGGCATCCGAGGCACCCTGTTCGACGAGCGCCGTGAGGTCCACCTGGATAGCCTGACGAAGCCCGGCTACATCGGAATCGTAGCTTTTCAGCAAGTCGCCGGCTTTCAGCTCCTCGGCGAGGGCGCCCATTTCCTTCGAACCGCTGGAGAGCGCTGCAAGCGAGTCGGCAACGAGCTTCAGACGGTCCGGCTGGATGGTCTTGTCGTCCTTGTCGACGATCGTATCCATAGCGGCGAGTATCAGCGTCAAATTGGCGACGCGCATGTCGTTGATATGATCGACGCTCTGCTGGATCTCATCGGCGCGGCCCAGGGCGATATCGACCTGTGTGTTTTCGTACCAGCCGATGCCGAGCATTGAGCCGAAGCCGATAAAGGCAGCGCCGCCGAGCATCCATAGCCGCTGCCCGACCGAAAGGTTTCTGCGAACCGTCGAATTTGTCATAAAGCCACCCTCCGCCCCAGGCGGTTCCATTCCCTCGATTTTTATGCTGATCCGGTTCATGCCCGGCCGACGTCATGTCAGAACAGCGCTGAAGCACTGTATGCATTACTAAATATAGATATCCGCGATTAAGCTTTTCCTAACGATGTTTTTCCTGCGTTGCTTCGGGGTGGTGGCCGCAAGCCGTTAGAAAGGCGCGATAATTTGTTTTGTACAAGTTTTTCTCAGGATGTTTGCCCGCATTTGGCATTCATCAAGCTGGGGCAATTAATCACGGGTGAGAAAACGCATTCTTGAATTGCGCGTCCGCGATCGCGACTATAATCACACGGGCGAGACGGGTGGGGCACCCGCGCATCAAGGAACGTATCATGAAGAATTTCCGTATCGCCGTCTGGATCGCAGTGCTCGCGCTTGCCGGTGTGCTCGGCTGGTTTACGCTGGACCAGAGCCGGACGCGGGAGGTGGTGGCCGAGGGGCCGTTCGGCGTGCCGTTCACGCTGGTATCGCAGAGCGGCCAGCCGATTACGGAGCAGGCCTTGCGTGGCAAGCCCACCGCCTTGTTCTTCGGCTTTACGCATTGCCCCGAGGTCTGCCCGACGACGCTCTTCGAGCTCAACGGCTGGATGGAAAAGGTCGATCCCTCGGGCAACAAGCTGCAGGCGTATTTCGTGACCGTCGATCCAGAGCGCGATACGCCTGACATCATGAACCAGTACGTCTCCAACGTTTCCAAGCGCATTACCGGCATTTCCGGCGCGCCGGACAAGATCGCCGAGGTCATCAAGGGCTTCCGCGTCTATGCCAAGAAGGTGCCGGTCGACGAGAATAATCCTAACGGCGATTACACGATGGACCATACGGCCTCGGTTTTCCTTCTCGATTCGTCCGGGCGCTTTGTGGGAACGATCTCCTATGGCGAAAACCCGGATACGGCGATAAAGAAGCTTGAGAATCTCGTCGCCAAGGGATGACCGGTCGCTGAATATGTTGGAACCGGGAGCGGGCGGCGCAACCGGAAAGACCGCCTATCGTGAGTGAAATTCGCCTTTACGTATCGACGACCGAGAAGCAGGCCGAGGAAATCCTCGACCTTCTGGGCGAGGTCTTCGGCGAAGAAGATTTTGCCATCGGCACCACCGAGATCGACGAAAAGAAAGATATCTGGGAAGCCTCTGTCTACATGATGGCGGAGGACGAGGCGGACGTGCGCTCTCGCGTCGAGGCGGCGCTGAGCCAAGCATTTCCCGATGCCGCGCTGTCGCGTGAGGTTATCCCTGATGTGGACTGGGTTTCAAAATCCCTGGAAGGGCTGAAGCCCGTCAGGGCAGGGCGCTTTCTCGTGCATGGCTCGCATGATCGCGACAAGCTCCGCACAGGCGATATTGCCATCGAGATCGATGCCGGCCAGGCTTTCGGCACCGGCCATCACGGCACGACGGCCGGCTGCCTGGAGGTGATCGACCGGGTGCTTCGGGCGCGCACGGTGCGCAATGCGCTGGATCTCGGTACCGGCAGTGGCGTGCTGGCGATTGCCGTGCGCAAGCTTCGCAACATTCCCGTTCTCGCGACCGATATCGACCCCATTGCCATTCGCGTCGCGGCCGAGAATGTCCGCCGCAACGGCATTGCCAGCGGCATCAGCACGGTGACCGCACCCGGCTTCCACTCGACCGCCTTTTCCGAGCACGGACCTTTCGACCTCATCATCGCCAATATTCTGGCGCGGCCGCTGATCAGGATGGCACCGCAGCTCGTTACCAATCTGGCGCCGGGCGGATCGGTGATTCTATCCGGCATCCTTGCCAGCCAGCGCTGGAAGGTGATTGCCGCCTATAATGGCGCGAAGCTTCGCCACGTGCGCACGATCTGGCGCAATGGCTGGGTGACGATCCATCTCGATCGTCCGTAATTTCAGCGAATTACGAACAAGAAAAAAGGCGGTGCCAGAGGCACCGCCTTGGACCGGCATTTAAATCCGGTCTTGCCCGCGAGCTCGAAGGAGGAGGATGCTCGAGCGGGCACTACTGCATTCCGATAGGCCTGTCCGGTGGAGGGAGGAGGATCGGAAAGGCTTTAAGCTCAGAATGCGTAGCTCGGTGCGCCCTTGTGGCGCGTGGAACGCTGGCCTGCTGCGAGCATCTTGAGGCTATCCTCATTCTGCGGGCGGCGGGCGCCGATGACGTGACGCACAGTCTGGCGTTCGCCAGCCTGTACCGGGCTGCTGTAAGCGAAGCGCGAGAGAGAGGCGGTCATTTCAAGAAATCCTTTGTTGATGGTTCGTCGTGAACCGTTCGATGGGCTCTATATAGCTATTCCTTCATGCAGCGGCAGAGGGTTTGTTTCATGGGAGCCATGCGCGCAATGCATGAAGCGTGCCAGTTTCTCAGATCGAGACACATTTCTGCCAAATTATTGGGCGGTAGGCGGCTTCTCGGTGCTTCGCGTCGCTTTTTCTCCCTAATGACTGAAATTTCGCTAACATGGCCGCTATCCCATTAACCGGATTCGTCTCACTCATTCGGGTTTCCAGCATGTTCCAGTCTTTCGAAGTCACCTCCACGCCGCAATTCGGCAGGGAACGGGTATCCGCACTCCGCGCCAGTTTCGATGCACTCGGCATCGACGCTTTTCTCGTGCCGCGCGCCGATGAATATAATGGCGAGTATGTGCCTGCCTGCGCGGAGCGGCTGTCGTGGCTGACAGGTTTCACCGGCTCGGCGGGCGTTGCGCTGATCACCCGGACGGATGCGATCGTCTATGTCGACGGGCGCTATGTGACGCAGCTTGCCGAGCAGGTGGACGGCTCGGTCTTCACCGGCGGCGATCTTGTCAACGAGCCGCCGCACGTCTGGCTGCCGGCGCATGGCAAGAAGGGGCTGAAGCTCGGCATCGATCCGTGGCTGCATTCGGGTGCGGAAGTGCGCAAGCTCGAAAAGGCGCTCTCCGAAATAGGCGGTGCGCTGGTCTTCCTGCCGCACAATCCGCTCGACAGGCTCTGGGCCGACCGGCCGGCAGAGCCGCTTGGCGCTGTCGTCATCCAGAACGTGGCGCAATCAGGTATTCTCGCCAAGGACAAGATCGCCACCATCGCCTCCGATCTCGGAGACAAGAACCTGAAGGCGGTGCTTATCGCCGATCCGTCCTCCATCGCCTGGATTTTCAACATCCGCGGCGCAGACGTGCCGCATACGCCGCATCCTCTGGCGCGCGCCATCATCCATGCAGACGGCAAGGCGGAGCTCTTCCTCGATAAGCGCAAGACCAGCATCGAGCCGGAAGCCTATCTGGCACAGATCTCCACCCAGCTTGCGCCCTCGCTGCTGGATGAGAAGCTTGCAGCCGTCGCCAAGGATGGCGGCCGTATCCTCATCGATCCTGATATCACCTCCTATGCACTCGCCGAGATCATTCGCAAGGCGGGCGGCGAGGTCGTGGAGGGTGTCGATCCAGCAAAGCTGCCGCGAGCCGTGAAGAACAGCGTCGAGATCAATGGCTCGGCCGCCGCCCATCTGCAGGATGGGGCTGCCATGGTGGAATTCCTCTACTGGCTGTCGCAGAGCAAGCCCGGCACGATCACCGAGATCGGTGCAGCCGAGCGGCTGGAGGCGGCCCGCGCCAAGGTCGGTCAGAGCATGCAGAACCCGCTGAAGGATATTTCCTTCGACACGATCTCGGGTGCCGGCGAACATGCGGCGATCATGCATTACCGGGTGACGACGGCGACCGACCGGCACATCCAGGCGGGAGAACTGTTCCTGATCGATTCCGGCGCGCAGTATATCAATGGCACGACGGATATTACCCGCACGGTTGGCATCGGCACCGTCAGCGAGGAGCACAAGCGCTTCTTCACGCTGGTGCTGAAGGGCATGATCCAGATCAGCACGGCGCGTTTCCCGAAGGGTGCGCGTGGTTGCGACCTCGATCCGCTGGCTCGCATCGCGCTATGGCGGGCAGGGGCCGATTTCGCGCATGGCACGGGGCATGGCGTCGGATCCTATCTTTCGGTTCACGAGGGGCCGCAGCGCATTTCGCGGCTGTCGACGCAGGAGCTGCTGCCGGGCATGATCCTGTCCAACGAGCCGGGCTACTACCGGCCGGGCCATTTCGGCATCCGCATCGAGAACCTGATCTATGTGCGGGAGGCCGAAACCATCGATGGGGGCGATATGCCGATGCTCGGCTTCGACACGCTGACCTTCTGCCCAATCGACCGCAGCCTCGTCATTCCGGAATTGCTGACGCATGATGAGTTGCACTGGTTCAACGACTATCACCACCAAACGCGCGAAGCGTTGATGCCTCTGATCCATAACCATGACGTCAAGGCATGGCTGGAGAACGCGACGCTGCCGCTGGAATACTGATCGGCGGTCTTAAATACCGATCGTGTGCCGCCAGATCATCACGATGATCCAGGCGGCCACGAGCATCCATGTGTGTGAGAAGCGTAAGCCGATGACGAGGGCGACGGCGAGCGCCAGTTTCGAATCCCAGCCGCCCATGAAAAAGGCGGGGGCTACGAGCGTCGTCAGCACTGCCGCCGGTACGGCATTCAGCGCCGCTTCCATGCGCGGCGGAATACGCTTCATGCGGGTGATCATGATGTAGCCGCCGATGCGGGTCGCGAAGGTCGCGGCTGCGGCGGCGAGGATCACGAGAGCCATGTGGAGATCGAATTCCATCTCAGACCTCGTGGTTTTCGGTGTTGAGGGCGTCGGCTTCGAGATCCGGCTCCTGGGCGGGCAGCGGCATCAGCGCAGCAAGCAGAATGCCGGCCGCGGCACCCAGGCTCACATGCCATGGGGAACCGACGAAATGATAGGCGATGACGGAGGCGACAGCGCTCGTCAGCGCCACAGCCAGAAAATTGTCACGCTTGCGGAAGCCGAGGACGATGGCGAGGAAATAGGCCGGCAGGAGGATATCGAGGCCGATCGTCTTGGGATCGCCGATGAAGGAGCCGAGCATGCCGCCGAGGAGGCTGATGAGAACCCAGGGGATGTAGATGACGATGCCGAAGCCGAGATACCAGGTGAAGGTAACCGGCTGACCTGCTTCGCCACGCTTGACGGTCTCGGCAAATTGGGGATCGACCAGCAGGAAGAAGGTAAAGAACTTCTGGATCGCCGTGAAATGCCCGATGTAGCGGGCGATCGCTGCCGAATAGAGCACGTGACGGAAGTTGACGGCGAGGATCGACAGCACGATCACCCAGGCCTGAACATCATGGCCGAAGAGCTCGATGCCGACCATCTGGCTTGCGCCCGCATAGACGGTGGCGCTCATGAAGGTGAGTTCGGAGAGCGACATGCCCTGCTCGGCTGCAAGGGCGCCGAACAGCGCTCCGAAGGGGGCAGAGGCGAGTGCCACGGCAAATCCACCCCGCACACCTTCGACAAAGTCGGCGCGATTCATGGGAATTCATCCTGTTGGAATTGAAATTTCCCTCTATGGTGTCTCACCTGCTGCGGCAATTGAATTTCCTTGATTCATCAATCGATTTTGCTGAAGCGTTACCGGTTTACGTCACCGGCGAGGTGAGGGAGACAATGAAGAAGATCGAATTTACGAAGCAAGAAAAAGCGGAAATCGTTTCGCGCATCCGCGCTTATTTCGACCGTGAGCTCGATCCGATCGGCGCCCTGCCGGCGGAATTCCTGCTCGACTTTTTCGGCGAGAAGATCGGCCCCTATTTCTACAATAGGGGACTGCGCGACGCACACGCCGCCTTCGTCAAGAAGATGGAGGATTTCGGCGAGGAGATTTACCTGCTGGAGCGGGAAGGCGAGAAGAACGGCTGATCAGGCGGCGAGAACATCGACGCTGTTGACGATATCGACGCCGTTTGCGCGCATCTCGTCGATGGCGGCAGCGACGCCTTCAGGCGTAATGCCGCGGCTGGCATCCTCGACGAAGCGAACCTTGACGCCGGGAATCAGCTCCAGCGCATCAAGCGCAGAAAACTTGACACAGTAATCTGTCGCCAGCCCGCAGACGTCGAGTTCGGTGACACCCTGATCAACCAGGAAATCGGCAAGACCTGTCAGGGCATGCTGATCGTTGTCGCGGAAGGCGGAATAGCTGTCGACGTTCCTGTTTTCGCCCTTCTGCTGGATGAGGTCGATCTGCGCCGAGTGGAGCTGTGGGTGTAGTTCGGCGTCACGCGTATATTGCACGCAGTGATCCGGCCACAGCATCTGCGGCTTGCCGGAGAGTTCGCCCATTTCGAAAGGGTTCTTGTCGGTGTGGGAGGAGGCGAAACTGCCGTGATCGGCCGGATGCCAATCCTGCGAGGCGACGATCAGATCGTACTTGCCGCTGTCGATGAGGCTGTTGGCGACGGGAACGACTTCATGGCCATCGAGAACCGGCAGATTGCCTCCGGGACAGAAACCATTCTGAATATCGACGAGCAGCAACGCCTTCATCAAGCCATCCTTACGCATATCGCACTGCAAAATGCCAACCCGTGTCAGCGCAATCAACTAGTGGATTTCCGGGAGGCAACGCGCAAGTGCTATTTCTAGTATGAAGGGTGACAAATGGCAGCATAAAGTAATTTTTCTGGTGATGCTCGTCCTATACGCGAATTTGACAAGTATCTCGCCTTTTGTATTAGAGTTTATGCATGCACTATGGGGCTGGATGCCTGAACACCAGATCATCCTCATCGCCGGCCTGGCGCTCCGCCATCGCATCCGGTATGGCGCCCAGTCGTTCGGCAAGCCGGATCGACCGCACATTCTGGAGGGCGATGTAGCTCACCAGCGTCTTCAGACCGCACACCGCAAAGGCCCAGTCGCGCAAGGCGACAGCGGCCTCGTAGGCATAGCCCTTGCCCTCGGCTTGGCGATAGACGAGCCAGCCCAGCTCACGCTCCGGGAAAAGCGGGCCGTAGTTGATCCCGACCTGGCCGAGGCATTCTCCTGTGGCGCGATCCTCCATCATCAGGGCGCCGTGGCCTTCAAGCGTCCATAGGGCAACGTCGTGGCAAAACATGCCCCAGGCCGCCTTGGTCGAGTGCGGGCCGCCCATGTAGAGGGCGCGATCGGTGATCATCAGGGCGTGGTAGTCCGGCCAGTCTTCCATCACGGGAGGCCGCAGGATCAGTCGTTCGGTTTGTAGCGTGGGGATTACCGTCATTGGACATCTCGTGCGTCGTGAGATTCGGTTCGAAGACAGGCGGCCATCGCTTCGACGGTTCGAACCGACGCGCCATGAATTGCAGCACTAACAGGCTCAAGCCCCATATTGATGACGACGATCTCGTCTAGGTAAGCCGCAACTGTTTCCAGTGAAGAGTTTTGGAGAATCATGCCGGCGGCGCGGAGAAGATAGGAATCGTATTCGTCGGCTGCAGCTCTGCGCCACGCCGGATCTTTCCACGGCCTGATGCCGATCGGATCCCAGTGATCCCAGCCGATCTGCCGCAAGACTTTCATGTCGATCGAAGAAGGGTCAATCATGTTGGCAACCTCTCCGATAAATCACGCCAGCACAAGCGGAGGGCGCGGGGAGGCTGTCTCTGCGCCTATCAAAGCGTTTTGCCTGTTCAGCGAGGCTCCCCCGGCGGAGCCTCATTGCGTCAGGCCGTCTGGTCGCTGTCGCCGGCAGCGGCGGGCGAGTTGCCATAGGTCGTCTGGTATGCGCGAAGCGCAGTCTGCATGTCGGTCAGGACTTTGGCCATCAGGCCGCTGTCATCATCGTCACCGACGGCAGCGGCAATCTTCTGCGGGTCGGCCGAAAGAATTTCCGAGGTGGTGAGCTTGCCGTCGCCATTCGAATCCAGGGCAGCGAGTGCTCCCTTGGAACCGTCCCCATCGGCATCGGTGCCGGACTGGCTGTCGCTGTCGTCCGTCTTCTGGAGCTGTAGCATGAGCTTCAGAATATCGGCTGTGATCTTCTGGACGACATCGGAGCCGGAAGAACCGTCGTCGCCGGCGGAGGATTTACCAGCCGTCGAGGCGTTGGTTGTTGAGGACTGGGACGCGGCGGCAAGTTCGTCTGCCGAGACGACACCGTCGCCGTTCGTGTCGAGTGGATTGAGGGGGGCTTTATACTGGGTCAGCGCGCTGCCCAAGGCTGAAACACTGGTCACTTGAACCTCCTTTGAAGGTCTTGTGAAGCCTGCCTTTCATGGGCGGGCAGTGACCGGGCTATGCCTGTTTGCGAGTCGGGTCAAAGCGGCGTTTTGTCATCTGGAGAAGAGCGAAAAGCTGGGCCTGTGATTCCCTGGAAAGGCCAAGGCGGTAGAACCGATCAAACCCGCTCCACGAACCCGTCGAGCACACGCTTCTGGCCGGCGCGATCGAAATCGATGGTCAGCTTGTTGCCTTCGATGCCCGATATGGAACCGTTGCCGAATTTGATGTGGAAGACGCGGTCGCCGATGGCGAAGCGCGAGGGCTCGGCGGCAGTGGATTTCGCTACCAGTTCGCCCTCGATGGTGCGACCGCGCGGGCCGCTTTCGCCGTAGCCGATGCGCTCCACCGCATGGCCGGAGCGGCTGCCCCAGTTGTCACGGGTGGCGTCGGTCTTGTTCTGCTGGGCGCGTTTCCAGCCGGGCGTGGAATAGGAGTTGGCGAAGGGATCGGCCTTGTCGAAGCGCGACTGGCCGTAACCGCCACCGCGGCCGTAGCCGCCGTAATTCTGCTCCATCTCGGCGACTTCGACATGGGTTTCCGGCAGTTCGTCGAGGAAGCGCGAGGGAATGGTCGACTGCCAGAGGCCGTGGATGCGGCGGTTGGAGACGAACCAGATGTGGCAGCGGTGTTTGGCGCGGGTGATGCCGACATAGGCCAGACGGCGTTCTTCCTCCAGGCCGGCGCGGCCGGTTTCATCGAGGGAGCGCTGATGCGGGAAAAGGCCTTCTTCCCAGCCGGGCAGGAAGACCGTGTCGAATTCCAGGCCCTTGGCAGAGTGCAGCGTCATGATGGATACAGCGTCGAGGTTCTCGTTGGTCTCGGCATCCATGACCAGCGAGACGTGCTCCAGGAAGCCACGCATGGATTCGAAGCTCTCCATCGAGCGGATGAGTTCCTTGAGGTTTTCCAAGCGACCTGGCGCTTCGGCGCTCTTGTCGTTCTTCCACATGTCGGTATAGCCGGATTCTTCGAGAATCTGCTCGGCGAGCTCGGTATGTGGTGTGTTTTCAAGCAGTTCCTGCCATCGGCGGAAAGATTGAATCACGTCGAAGAGGGCTTTGCGGGCCTTGGGCTTCAGCTCATCCGTCTCGATGATGTCGGCGGCCGCCGCGAGCATCGGAATATTGCGGGCGCGGGCATAGTCGTGCAGGGCGCGCACCGTCGTGTCGCCCAGGCCGCGCTTCGGGGTGTTGACGATGCGCTCGAAGGCGAGGTCGTCGGCGCCCTGCGAGACCAGCCGGAAATAGGCCATGGCGTCGCGGATTTCGAGGCGCTCGTAGAAGCGCGGGCCGCCGATGACGCGATAGTTCAGGCCGAGGGTGACGAAGCGGTCTTCGAATTCGCGCATCTGGAAGGAGGCGCGTACCAGGATCGCCATGTCGTTGAGCAGATGCTTCCTGCCGTCGGCATCGCCGCGCTGCAGGCGCTCGATTTCCTCGCCGATGGCGCGGGCTTCTTCCTCGGAATCCCAGGAGGCATGCACCTGCACCTTGGCATCATCCGGATCGGAGCGATCGGTGAAGAGCGTCTTGCCGAGGCGACCTTCATTGTGGGTGATCAGATGGGCGGCTGTGCCGAGGATATGGGCGGTCGAACGATAGTTGCGCTCGAGCTTGATGACCTTGGCGCCGGGGAAGTCCTTCTCGAAGCGCAGGATATTGTCCACTTCCGCGCCGCGCCAACCGTAGATCGACTGGTCGTCGTCGCCGACGCAGCAGACATTCTGCAGCTCGCCCTTGGGGCGCTGGGCGAGAAGCCGAAGCCACATGTACTGGGCGGTGTTGGTGTCCTGATACTCGTCGACGAGGATGTAGCGGAATTTCTGGTGATATTCCTTGAGCAGATCCGGCTGCTTGCGGAAGATCGCGATCGGATGCATCAGGAGATCGCCAAAATCGCAGGCGTTCAGCGTCGACAGGCGGTTCTGATAGGCGAAATAGAGATCGCGCCCGCGGCCATTGGCGAAAGCGCGCGCATCGCCTTCCGGAATATCGGCGGGGCCGAGGCCCTTGTTCTTCCAGGTATCGATCATGCCGGCGAACTGCTTGGCCGGCCAGCGCTTGTCGTCGAGGCCTTCGGCCTGGATCAGCTGCTTGATGAGGCGGATGACATCGTCGGTGTCGAGAATGGTGAAATCGGAGCGCAGGCCGACAAGTTCGGCGTGGCGGCGCAGAAGTTTCACGCCGATCGAGTGGAAGGTGCCGAGCCAGGGCATGCCTTCGACGGCGCCGCCGACGAGAACCGCGATGCGCTCCTTCATCTCGCGCGCTGCCTTGTTGGTGAAGGTCACTGCCAGGATCTGCGAAGGGAAGGCGCGGCCGGTCGACAGGATATGGGCGATGCGAGTGGTGAGCACACGCGTTTTGCCGGTGCCGGCGCCGGCGAGCACGAGAACTGGGCCTTCCAGCGTCTCGACTGCTTCACGCTGTTCCGGGTTGAGGCCGGCGAGATAATCGGCGCGACCGCCATCGCGGGCTGCCATGGCGCGGGCGGCGATACCGCCGGCGGCGGCAGGTGCTCTTCCGGCGGGTGCGGCGGGCTGTTGCGGCTTGCGCGGCGTTTCGCCCGGTTCCTCGTCGAAGAAGGGCATATCGTCGAAACTATTGCTCATGCCGCGTAATGTAGTGATTCGGGAAGGAAAGACCAGAAAGTTGTTCTGCTTTCATTCCCAGGCGCTCAGCTATCCTCAAGTCCTTGTTTGACGCAAGTCGCAATCGCAAAACCGCTGCCCAATTTTGCGCGACCTGCTTCAGGCGGTTTGCGGGCCAGCGAAGGCAAGGCAGACCGAGACGAGCGCAAAGAGCGGCGGCAGAGCAAAGCACCAGGTGCCGACGGTGGCGTAAAGCAGAGCGGCAAGACCGCAGCCGAGCGCGAAGGCGAAAACAGCGACCACCATGCGCGACAGGCGGGTCTTTAGGGGTTTTGCCTGATCGCCGGCACTGCCATGGGCGAGGTCGGCGAGGTCGATCATGATCTGTGTCGTGGTGCCGGTCATCAGCGTGCTCGGGGGTGCTGCGCCGAGATGGATGCGGTGAGCGGCGTTCTGGATCGCCATGGCGACGACGAGCAGCATGCCGGTCGCGACCAGCGGCAGGCCGTCCGGGTTGGTAAAGGGCGACAGCCAGATGGCGCAGGCGCCGCCGGCAATGAGGAACATAAGCTTGATGACGAGCAGGATGCGCAGGCCCTTCTCGTCGCCGGCCGGGACATTGTGCGTGATGTAACGCAGCAGGAGGATCGTCAGGCAGAAGACGGGTAGAGCCAGAAGCTTGGCGATGATGCCTGATGTCCCGTGGGTGAGCGCCGCGCCCAGCGTCACGAAGTTGCCGGTGACGTGGGCGGGAAAGAGGCCGCCAAGCGCCAGGAAGCCGGCGGTATCGACATAACCGCCGGTAAGGCTCAGAAGCACGGGCAGGGCTGGGCGCATCGTTTTTTCCCTCTTATCGTTTAGTGTCGTTACTTTGCCGCGACGGCGTGGATTTCGGCAATATAGCCGCCGGGGAATTCCACCATGGCAGCACGGCGGTCGCCCGACTGATAGGGCGCGACGAGGATCTCGGCGCCGCTGTCCTTGGCCTTCTGCAGCGTTCCATCGAGATCGGCGGTCTCATAGCCGCTCATCTCGCGGCCATAGGGGAAGGGCAGCTGGCCATCGGTGACGAGCACGGTCATGCGGCCGAAGATGGAGTCGATGCGCAGGCGATGGAAAGTCTTGTCCGGCAGGCCGATCTCGATACCCGGCGTCTTCTCCTCGTCGGTGATAACCTTGCCCTGCGAGAAGGCGAGGAAGGCGTGGGTGAAGGCGGCGACACGGTCGGCGGAGACGTAGACGCGGTTTTCCGGAACGGACGCAAAGGCCGGATAGTTCGGCACCGTGGTATGCCAGTAAAGCTGCATGTTGACGCCACCCGGCCATTGGATGACGGCATCGCGGCCGATCGGATCCGGGAAGGGGGCGACGATGAGATCGGCGCCGGCGGCCTTTGCGGCTGCGATCGCCTTGTCGAGATCGGTGACGAGGTAACCTGATCGTTCGGCACCGAAGGGATAGGGGATCGGCGTCTTGAAGCCGAAGAGCGAGACGGTGCCTGATGGCGTCTGCAGAAGCTGCGATGTGGTGCTGCTCGGCGTCGGCGTGACGGTTGCCGTCACCTGCTTTGTGCTGGTGCCGCCGAAGGTGGCGAGGAAGCTCTTGGCGAAGGCGTCCACGTCGCCTGGCGCGACATAGACATGGGTCGTATCATATTGCGCGCCGACGCCGAATTGCGGCGAGGCGGCATAGGCCGGGACGCCGGCCAGGCCGAGAAGAACGGTAAAAGCTAGGGATAAACGAAGCATAGGTGATCTCCTTCGGCCCGGCCGGCCGCTAAATCAGTGCAAAGGCGGTTCAGGCCTTGATGAAGGCGAGAACGTCGGCGTTGAACTTATCGGCTTCCGTCTGGGCGAGGCCATGCGGGGCACCCGGATAGACCTTCAGCGTGCCGTTCTTCAGAAGCTTGATGCCCTTTTCGGCGGCAGCCTTGATCGGCACGATCTGGTCGGCATCACCGTGGATGAGCAGGGCCGGAACGTCGATCTTCTTCAGGTCTTCGCTGTAATCGACTTCTGAAAATTCGCGGATGCAATCGTAGTGGCCCTTGATGCCGCCGGCCATGCCCATCAGCCAGAAGGTTTCGCGCAGGCCTTCGTTGACCTTGGCGCCATCGCGGTTGAAGCCGTAGAAGGGCATGGTGAGGTCACGGTAGAACTGCGAGCGGTCGCCGGCCGTGCCCTTGCGGATGCCGTCGAAAACTTCGATCGGCGTGCCCTCGGGATTGTTGGGCGTCTTCAGCATCAGCGGCGGAACGGCGCCGACGAGCACCACCTTGGCGACGCGGCTCGTGCCGTGGCGGCCGATATAGTGGGCGACTTCGCCGCCGCCGGTGGAATGACCGATCATGATAAGGTTGTTCAGGTCGAGCTTCTCGATGAGCTCGGCGAGGTCATCGGCATATTGATCCATATTGTTGCCGTTCCACGGCTGCGAGGACTTGCCATGGCCGCGGCGATCGTGGGCGATGACGCGGTAGCCCTGCTGGGCGAAATAGAGCATCTGCACTTCCCAGGCATCGCCCGAGAGCGGCCAGCCGTGGGAGAAGAGGATCGGCTGACCGTTGCCCCAATCCTGATAGTAAATCGTCGTTCCATCTTTGGTGGTGATCGTCGGCATTGAACTTGTCCTATGCTGGGGTTGGCAGGATCTACGCCCAGGGGGCGAATGGTTTGCACCGCGGTGCTGACACGGTCAGGAAACATTTTGCAATGGTCAGCGGAAGTGATGCTTAGGTGCAGGTTGCCCTATGCTTTTTCACTCAGATCGAGCCAGGCGACGAGCAGGAAGCCGCCGACAAGACCCAGATGTTCGAAGAAGGAATTGGCGGCCATGAAGCGCTCCATTCCAGCGGGTAACTCCCAGAAACGCAGGGCGAGGAAGGTGGCCATGAGTGTGAAGCCACCGAGGGCGAGCGCACCCAGCCATCGCAGGAGACCCAAGAGAATCATGGCCGAGGCGGCAAGCTCCAGGACGATGACGAGCACCGCAAAGAGCGGCGCAGGCGACAGGCCGAAATGGCTCATCTCGCCGATCGCGCCCGGAAAGTCCGTGAGCTTGTTGAGGCCGCCCTGCAGATAGGCGGCGCAGAGGCCGAGATAGGCAACGAAGCGCATGAGGGCCGCGCCGAAAAGGGGGCGGGCAAGCGACGCAAGTCGGATTTCAAGGGCATGCATGGCATCGATCCTCAGACTGCCCAGCAGGCGCAGCCGAGTGCGCCCCAGAAGCTCTTGAGATCGGAAACCGGCGCCTTCGAGCCCCAGGCATTGGCGTGGGCATGGCCGTGGACATTGCAATCATTGGCGCAGCCGCAGGAAGAGATCAGGCGGCGGTGCAGCGAGTTCTTGCCGGCACCTTCGGGTTCGCCCCAGGCGGCATAACCCTTGAAGCTGCGCACTGGTGACCAGTCGGGCATGGCGGGCGGCACTTCGTTCTCGTCCAGTGCGGCAAAGGTGCCGGCGCCATAGACGATCTTGCCGCCGACCATGGTCAGATCCGAGGTGAGGAAGGAGATTTCCTCTTCGGCGCAGGCGAAGAAATCCTTGTCCGGCACGATGAGATCGGCGAACTGGCCCTTTTCGATGCGGCCCTTCTTGCCTTCCTCGTTGGAGAACCAGGTGACGTTTTCGGTCCACATGCGCAGCGCCGTTTCGCGATCCAGGCAGTTGCGGCGCGGATAGATCGCCATGCCGCCGACGGTGCGGCCTGTGATCATCCAGGAGAGCGACACCCAGGGATTATAGGAGGCGACGCGGGTGGCATCGGTGCCGGCTGAAACCTTGACGCCTTTTTCCAGCATGCGAGCGACGGGCGGGGTGGCTTCGGCGGCGCCGTGACCGTAGCGCTCGACGAAATATTCGCCCTGGTAGGCCATGCGGTGCTGCACGGCGATGCCGCCGCCGAGAGCGGCGATCCGGTCGATCGACTGTTCGGAAATCGTCTCTGCGTGGTCGAAGAACCAGTTGAGGCCTTCGAGCGGAATATCCTGATTGACCTTTTCGAAGACATCGAGCGCACGGCTGATCGTCTCGTCATAGGTGGCGTGCAGGCGCCAGGGCCAGCGGTTTTCCGCAAGTACGCGTACGACCTCTTCCAGCTCGCCTTCCATTTCCGGCGGCATGTCGGGGCGCGGCTGGCGGAAATCCTCGAAATCGGCAGCGGAGAAGACGAGCATTTCGCCGGCACCGTTGTGGCGGAAGTAATCGGAGCCTTGCTTGTATTTCACCGAGGCGGTCCAGTTCAGGAAGTCTTCCTTCTCCTGCTTCGGCTTCTGGGTGAAGAGATTGTAGGCGAGGCGGACGGTCATCTGGCCGTCATCGGCAAGCTTCTGGATGACGGCATAGTCATCGGGATAGTTCTGGAAGCCGCCGCCGGCATCGATGACGCCTGTTACCCCGAGGCGATTGAGCTCGCGCATGAAATGACGGGTGGAATTGACCTGATAGTCGAAGGGCAGTTTCGGACCCTTGGCGAGCGTCGAATAGAGGATGCCGGCATTGGGCTTGGCAAGCAGCAGGCCGGTCGGATTGCCTTTGATATCGCGGGTGATCTCGCCGCCCGGCGGGTTTGGCGTATCCTTTGTATAGCCGACGGCGCGAAGGGCTGCGCCGTTCAGCAGGGCGCGGTCATAAAGATGCAGGATGAAGACAGGGGTATCCGGAGCGACCGCGTTGATCTCTTCGATGGTCGGCAGGCGCTTTTCCGCGAACTGATGCTCAGTGAAGCCGCCGACGATGCGGACCCATTGCGGCGGCGGGGTGATCGCCACCTGGCGCTTCAGCATGTCCATGGCATCGGTGAGCGATCGCACGCCATCCCAGCGCAACTCCATATTGTAGTTCAGGCCACCTCTGATGACGTGCGTGTGGTTGTCGATGAGGCCGGGAAGGACGCGTTTGCCCTTGAGGTCGACCACCTTCGTATCCGGCCCCTTGAGCGCCATGATCTCGGCGTCATGGCCGACAGCGAGGAACCTGCCATCCTTGACGGCGACGGCGCTGGCGGTCGGATTGGAGCGGTCGAGCGTGGTGATCAGACCGTGATGCAGGATGAGGTCGGCGGTCGTGTTTTCCATAGTCTTCGTCCTCGAGCGCGAGCGTTATCAGACCTTGTCGGAGGGCTTGATGTCGGCGGCCTTGATGTTTGAGAGCTGGCCGCCCTTCGGCAGGTGGCCGAACATGTGCGGCTTGATCTGGTTCAGCCATGAGACTGCGGCCGGCTCCTTGTTGATCAGCGTCTTGGCGAACGGAATGACCTGCTCGCCGACGAGGATGCCGAGCAGCCCGACGAGCGCGATCACGGGAGGAGCTGGCGAACGAACATTCAGCAGGCTGTAGACGATGCCGACGAGAAGGCCGGCGCCGAGGGAGAGGAGATAGATTTTCATTGGATCCTCGATTCATTTCCGCCTTCAAGGAAGGGCGGCATGCAAGGCAGGCGGAGGCTGACCACAGACCGCCTTCGCCGATGGAGCTTACTTCGCCGGGTTCGGGCCGATGCGATCGCCGTGCTTGACGCGTTCGGGCGCCTTGTGGACATGGGTGTAGGCGTAATCGACGCCCATGCCGTAAGCGCCGGAATGCTCCTTCACGATGCCAGTCACGGCGTCATAGGTTTCGCGGCGAGCCCAGTCGCGCTGCCATTCTAGCAGCACCTGCTGCCAGGTGACGGGAACGCAGCCAGCCTGGATCATGCGGTCCATGGCGTATTTATGCGCATCGGCAGACGTGCCGCCGGAGGCATCGGCGACCATGTAGATTTCGTAATCGGTGTCGTGCATGCAGGAGAGCGCGAATGTCGTGTTGCAGACTTCGGTCCAGAGGCCTGAAACGACGACTTTCTTGCGGCCGTTGGCAGCGTTCTTCGCCAGCGCGTCGCGGACGTTCTGATCGTCCCAGGAGTTCATCGAGGAACGTTCGAGAATCGTATTCTCGGGGAAGACGGCCAGCAGTTCCGGATAGGTGTGACCCGAGAAGGCTTCGGTCTCGACCGTGGTGATTGTGGTCGGTACCTTGAAGGTCTTGGCGGCTTTAGCGAGGCCGACGACGTTGTTCTTCAGGGTCTGGCGGTCGATGGACTGGACGCCGAAGGCCATCTGCGGCTGCTGATCGATGAAGATAAGCTGGCTGTTCTGGGGTGTGAGGACTTCAAGATATCCGGACATTGGTCGTTCTCCCTGGTCATGAGGCCTTAAAGGCTGGAAATGTGTTGCCGGCATGCGTGCCCGAGAGGGGCAGGGCGTCGGTCGGCATCGCTTCCCCGCAAGAGCGAGGCCGCGTATCGCCGGCGAACCTACTTGGCAAAAACCAATTCCGATTGTTTGTTTTCACCCTCTTTTGTCGAAAATTGTCCTGACCTGCAGGGCCTCGTTGAGGCTTCGGAAGACCGAGAAAGGGGAGGCCGAAAACGGGAAACCGGTAAAATTCTCGTACTTCGCTGTCGGGACGGGCGAGGCTCACGCGCCCTAGAGCCATGAACAGAGACCAACAGACCCAAGGAGGACGTTTCATGGTCAAGGTCATTTCACATCTCTGGTTTGCCGAAGGCGCTCGCGAGGCGGTCGAATTCTATGTCTCGCTCGTGCCCAATTCCGCGATCGGCGAGATCACCACCGTGCCGGCGGAAACGCCGAGCGGCCCTCCGGGCAGCGTCGAGATCGTGCAGTTCACGCTCGGCGGCCAGAATTTTGTCGCCATGCAGGCAGGGCCGTTCGAACCGTTCAACCATGCCTATTCCGTGCAGGTCATGTGCGAAGATCAGGCGGAGGTCGACCGCATCTGGGATGGCTTCCTTGCCAACGGGGGCACGGCGGAACAATGCGGCTGGCTCAGGGATCGCTGGGGTCTTTCCTGGCAGATCGTACCCAAGGCGCTGATCGAGATGATGACCGGCACGCGCAAGGGTAATGCCAAGAACATGACCGAGGCGATGCTGCAGATGGTCAAGATCGACATTGCCACGCTGGAAAAGGCGTTTCAGGAGGCCGCCTGATATTTCAGGGAAGCGGTATGACGGACGGCAGCCTCGGGAACGGTGGCTGCCGTTTCGGTTTCCGTGAGTGGTTTTTGAGGGAAAATCATGCGATTGTGATAACGGGAGGCAATTCGAAAACGGGGGTGATTGAATTGGCAACTCGGCCACAGATTTCATTGCTTAGAGCCGGCGCGGTTTCGATCGTGCGCATGCGCAGCAACAGCGCGGATCATAACGAAAGCGGGCCGATTCCCCAGGCGGATGCCTTCAGTGTCATCGCGCAATTGAAGTCCTTCGACAGCCATCGCCTCTGGCGCAGCGGCAAGCTCGTCTTCGAGGGCGGGCATTCCGAGGGAACGCTGGCCATCACCGATCTGGGCGAGGAATGGCGCTGCCATCACCGCTCCTCCTTCGACAATGTGCGTTTCAACATCTCGCGCCAGGGTCTCTCCGATTTCAGCTACGAGGCGGGGCGGCCGGGCTTCAAGGGGCTCGACTGCAAGCAGGGGCAGCTTGATCCTGTCGTGCAGGGGCTTGCCATGGCGCTCTTGCCGGCGTTGAGCCAGCCGGCGCATGCAAGTGCGCTTTTCATCGATCACGTCCTGCTGGCGCTGCAGGCGCATCTGGTGACCCGCTACGGCGGTGTCAGCTTGCCCGCGGAGCGTTCGGGTGGGCTCTCGGCCCGCCAGCTCAACATGGCGACCGCGTTTCTTGCCTCGCTGACCGCGCGGGAGGCGACGGTTTCCGATGTCGCGGCGCAATGTGGGCTTTCGACCAGCTATTTCATCCGCGCTTTCAAGAAATCGACCGGCCGCACGCCGCATCGCTGGCTGATGGAATATCGGGCGGAGAAGGCGCGGCAGATGCTGCTCGGTACGGCCTCCATCGCCGAGATCGCGGTTGCCTGCGGTTTTGCCGACCAGAGCCACCTGACGCGGGTCTTCACCGCGCTCAACGGAATTTCGCCCGGAACATGGCGGCGGGAGCGGCGTATTTAAAGCATGGTCCAGTTACGGACGGAAAACCGCTGCACGCTTTTGCCGGCACTACTCTAGCGCCACTCAAGTAAAAGTGAGCGGACGGGTTATTTTCAAAGTCTGCTGATATTACAAATCCGTAATGACGGGTGGTTGCGCTTGCTGCCGGCCGGGGAAAGGTGCGATATTGTCGCACCAGCGAGACTTTTTGTCTCGTACGCCTCTTTCGACAGACCCTGGACAACCTCGAGTCCCTCCGGAGACGTGAATGCCCTTTTGGAAGCAGTTTGTACTTTGTATCGTCGTCATCATGGCCGGCTTTGCCGCGTGGGTCTATTTTGTGCCCGGTGCCGGCGAGACGATGCGGAATGCAGGAATTCCCGACAATATCGTTTCCATGATTGCGCCCAAGGCCGACGAAACGGCTGATGCGCAGCAGGCACAAGGTCAGGGCGGTCAAGATCAGGGGCAAGGTCAGAGCCGTCGCAATGGCGGAGGTAACGGCGGTGGCGGTGGACGCAACGCAGCTACGCTCGTCGTCACGCAAGCCGTTGTTCAGGGCATCGTCAACGACCGGCTGAACGCAATCGGCACGGGCGACGCGATCCGCTCCGTTGCGGTGACGCCGCAGGCGACGGGCACGATCCGCGAAATCCTCATCAAGTCAGGCGATATGGTCAAACAGGGCCAGGTTCTCGCCAAGCTCGACAGCGAAGAGCAGGTGATTGCCCAGAGGCAGGCACAGGTGGCGCTGAACAGCGCGCTCGAGAAATCAAACCTCTACCACAGTATCAAGTCCAGCGTTTCGCGCATGGACGTCTTCGATTCCGAGATCGCCGAGCAGAACGCGCGACTGCAGCTGCAGGCCGCCGAGCTCAATCTCACGCGCCGCAACATCGTGGCGCCGATCGACGGTATCGTCGGCATCGTGCCGGTCAATATCGGCGACAATGTCACCACCTCGACGCCGATCGTCACGCTGGACGACCGCACTGAAATACTCGTCGACTACTGGGTGCCGGAACGCTTCGCCAATACGGTTTCGGTCGGCCAGGGGGTCGAGGCGACGTCGGTGGCGCGGCCGGGCAAGGTGTTCTCCGGCGTGCTGGAAGCGGTCGATAACCGCATCGATCCGGCAAGCCGCACGCTGCGCCTGCGTGGACGCATCGACAACCGCTCGGACGAGCTGCGCGCCGGCATGTCCTTTTCGGTCAGTATGAAGTTTGCCGGCGATAGATATCCCGCCGTCAACCCGCTCTCCGTGCAGTGGGATGCACAGGGCTCCTTCGTCTGGCAGGTGACCGACAACAAGTCGCACAAGGTGCGGGTCACGGTCGTGCAGCGCAATCCGGACTATGTGCTGGTCAACGCGGATCTTGATGATGGCGATCAGATCGTCACGCAGGGCCTGCAGCGCGTGCGCGAGAACGGCGCTGTGCGCGTGGCGACCGATGTCGCCTCGAACGATAAGGTCGCCGCCCAATGAGCGTGACCGAGATCCACCACGACAAACCGGAATCCAGCAAGGCGAGCTTCACTGCGCTCTTCGTGCGCCGGCCGATCCTGGCGCTGGTCTTCAACACGCTGATGGTGGTGGCCGGCCTTGCGGCCTATGTAGGCGTCGAAGTACGCGAGCTGCCTGATGTCGACCGGCCGGTCGTGACGGTTCGCACCGCCTTCGACGGCGCTTCGCCGCAGACGGTCGACCAGGAATTGACCAAGGTCATCGAAGGCGCGGTCGCGCGCGTCAGCGGTCTCAAATCCATCTCTTCCAGTTCCCAGTTCGGCCAGAGCCGCGTGACGCTGGAATTTTCCGATTCCATCGATCTGGCCGTTGCCGCCAATGACGTGCGCGACGCCATCGGCCGCATCGCCCAGAACCTGCCCGACGAGGCGGATGCGCCGCAGATCGTCAAGGCGGACTCGGATTCTTCGGCGATCATGCGCCTTGCGGTGACGTCGGATACGCTCAACATGGACGATCTGACGCTGCTCGTCGAAAACGAGGTGGTCGATCGTCTGGCCTCCGTGGACGGCGTTGCCGACGTCGAAGAATACGGCGATCAGGAAAAGGTCTTCCGCGTCGACGTCGATCAGAGCGCGCTTGCAAGCCGCGGGCTGACCATCGGCGATCTCACCAAGGCGCTCGACAATGCCGCGCTCGACGTGCCGGCCGGTTCGCTGAAGAGCCCGATGCAGGATATCGTGGTGCGCGCCACCGCAAGCCTGCAGACGCCTGAAGACTTCCAGAACGTCATCCTGCAGCACAATGTGCGCCTCGGTGACGTTGCGACCGTGACACTCGGGCCGCGTGACGGTGAGACGGCGCTGCGCTCCAACGGCAAGCCGGGCATCGGTCTCGGCATCATCCGCCAGGCGCAATCCAATACGCTGAATATTTCCACCGGCATTCACGCTGCTGTCGACCAGCTTTCCAAGACGTTGCCGAAGGGCACGACGATCGCGATCACCAGTGACGACGCTGTGTTCATCGAGGGCGCGATCCACGAAGTGGTGCTGGCACTGCTGCTGTCGGCCGTCATCGTCACCATCGTCATCTACCTCTTCCTGCGCGACTGGCGCGCGACGCTGATCCCGTCCGTCTCGATGCCGGTGGCGCTGATCGGCACGCTGGCAGCGCTCTACATGGTCGGCTTCTCGATCAACATCCTGACGCTGCTCGCGATCGTTCTGGCAACCGGTCTCGTGGTCGACGACGCCATCGTCGTGCTCGAAAACATCGTGCGCCGGCGCTCCGAGGGCATGGGGCCGCGTGCGGCTGCCGTGCTCGGCACACGCGAGGTGTTCTTCGCGGTCATTGCGACGACGGCCACGCTTGCCGCCGTCTTCATTCCGCTGTCCTTCCTGCCGGGGCAGGTGGGTGGCCTGTTCCGCGAATTCGGTTTCGTGCTCGCCTTCTCGGTCGGCCTGTCGTCGATCGTGGCGCTGACGCTGTGTCCGATGCTCGCCTCGCGCATGCTGACCAAGCCGATGATCGAGGATCACGGGTTGCTCGGCCGCTTCGGCGAGGCTTTCGCCCGCGTCTATAAATGGGGGCTGCATGCCTGCCTGAATGCACCCTTCATCGTCATCGTCTTTTCGCTCATCTTCGGTGCCGCCGCTGTGGTCGCCTTCGGTACGGTCAACAGCGAGCTGACGCCGGAGGAAGACCGCGCCATGGTGATGATGCGGCTAACGACGCCGCAAGGCTCCAGCCTCGACTATACGCGCGACAAGATGCAGTTGGTGGAGGAATACCTCCAACCGCTCGTCGACAGCGGCGACATCAGGAACATTTTCTCGATCTCCGGCCAGGGCGGCTCTTCCAATAGCGGCTTCATGGTCCTGACCTTGGCGCCTTGGGGCGAGCGTGACCGCACGCAGGCCGAGATCGTCCGCGACATCAACCAGGCGGCGTCAAAGGTGCCGGCGCTGCGTGGCAATGCGATTTCGTCGAACAGCCTGCGCATCCGCGGCGCCGGCAGCGGATTGCAGATGGCGCTGATCGGCAACGATCACGAGGCGCTGACGGCTGCTGCCGCCAAGCTGGTGCAGCAACTCGACGCGAGCGGCCAGTACGACACGCCGCGCCTGACCAACGAACCGTCGCAGGCGCAGGTCTCGGTCGCCATCGATCGCGAGCGGGCCTCCGACCTCGGCATCGACATAACAGGGCTTTCGACCGCCATCCAGTCGCTGCTCGAGGGCCGCTCGGTGGTGGACGTCTTCGTCGGTGGCGAATCCTATCCAGTGCTTTTGACCTCGACGATGCGGCCGATCGACGATCCGACCGATCTCGAAAACGTCTTCCTGAAGACCGGCGACGGCAAGATCGTACCGATGTCGGTCATCGCTTCGCTGAAGGAAGGCTCGGTCGCCCCGCAGCTCAACCGCGAACAGCAGCTCGCTTCTGTTGCGATCACCGCCGGCCTGAAGGAAGGCATGTCGCTCGGCGATGCCGTGAAGAACGTCACGCAGATGGCCGAGCCGCTGCTGCCGCCCGGCGCACGCTTGCTGCCGCTCGCTGAAGCCGCAACGCTCGAAGAGAATTCCAGTGGCATGGCGCTGACCTTCGGCTTTGCGATCGTCATCATCTTCCTGGTGCTTGCCGCACAGTTCGAAAGCGTATTGTCGTCGCTGATCATCATGTCGACGGTGCCGCTCGGCCTTGCCTGCGCCGTCTTCGCGCTTGTTATCACCGGCTCCAGCCTCAACATCTACAGCCAGATCGGCCTCGTGCTGCTTGTCGGCGTCATGGCGAAGAACGGCATCCTGATCGTGGAATTCGCCAATCAGCTGCGTGACCGTGGCGAAGATGTGCGCACTTCTATCGAGAAGGCCTGCGCGCTTCGTCTGCGTCCGGTCATGATGACGATGATCGCGACCATTCTTGGGGGTGTGCCACTGGTCTTTGCACATGGCGCGGGTGCCGAAGCACGCGTAGCGCTCGGCTGGGTGATCGTCGGCGGTCTCGGCTTTGCGACGCTGGTGACGCTGTTCATCACTCCCGTCGCCTATCTGCTGATTGCCCGCTTCGCCAAGCCGCATGCCCATGAGGAGGCGCGCCTGCATGAGGAAATGACGCAGGCGACGCGTCCGCGGCCGGGTCCGCAAAAACACCTCCAGGCTGCTGAGTAAGTCTTTATCAATACTTTCGGAAGCGCCCGCCGGACCTCATCGGCGGGCTTTTCTATGGTATATGAAGTCTTGTGAAATAAGATAAATTACTTCTGAAGATTAGTCGTTTTTTAAGCATAACCCGCAATGATTGCGATCAGTAACCGGCCGGTCTTCTCAGTTTTTCGAAGGCCATTGCGCTGCCTCCAGCGACGGCGGACATGAACGTCCGTGTGATTTCGGTACATCCTGTTTCGTTGCGTTTTGTAGTGTTTTTGGAGTTCGTACCGTGAGTATTTATCAGCGCACCTCCGTGGATGCGGCGCTTTATGTGCTGCGTGACATCAATCGAAATATGAAGGTTACGCAGAACCATATCACGACGGGTCTGCGCGTCGAAAAAGCCCAGGACAATGCCGCCTACTGGTCGGTCGCGACGACGGCGCGCCACGACAACAAGGCCCTGTCGGCCGTTCAGGATGCCCTCGGCATGGCTGCCGCCACGATGGGCACTGCATCTGCCGGCGTTAATAGCGTCATCGACGTCGTCACCGAGATCAAGGCAAAGCTTGTCGCCGCAACAGAGCAGGGCGTCGACAAAACCAAGATCAATGAAGAGCTCGACCAGTTGAAGGCGCAGCTTCGCAGCGTTTCGGAAGGTGCGGGCTTCAACAACGACAACTGGATCATCCTCGACAATACCTCCACGCCGACTCAGCCGCGACAGATCCCGGCCTCCTTCATCCGTAATTCGGATGGTACGGTATCGGTCGGCATGCTGAGCTACCATATCGACATCCCGCCGAGCGGCGCGACCTCCTCCAAGGATGCGCGCTATGTGATCGATGACCGGGCAGGGGGCACCGGCGAATATGGTGTGCTGACTTCCGCCTTCTTTGCAACTGAACTCGGCACGGCGAAAAACTGGGTGCTGACGAAGAGCAAGAACGGCAATACGGCCGGCCAGGTGGAAATCGGCCTGACGGCGGCGACAAGCAAACAGGACCTCAACGAGATGATCAGCGTCGTCGATGCCGCGCTCCAGCAGCTGACGACTGTCGGCTCGGCCTTCGGCGCGCTGGAAAAACGCATCAGCATGCAGGACGACTTCGCCAAGAGCTTGTCCGACAACATCACCGAAGGCATCGGCCGTCTTGTTGATGCCGATATGGAAGAGGAGTCGAGCAAGCTGAAAGCCCAGCAGACCCAGCAGCAGCTCGGCCTGCAATCGCTGAACATCGCCAACGCCTCCTATGACAAGGTCCGCCAGCTCTTCCAGAACTTCTAAGTTCTGATGCAGCATCATGACTGCGCGGCAAGCCCTGCTCGCCGCGCGGTTTTCTTTTCGGAGAGGTCAGGCTGCGGCTGCCTTTGCGGCCATCGTTGCCTTGGCCCACCAGACCAGTTCGTCGAAGGCTGCCTTTGCTGTCGGCAGCAGGTTCGCCTCGATCTCTTCGATCGGCTTGTTGCCGAAGGCCGGGTGGATCGACATGAAGTCGCCGCCGCCGATGTGCACCGCACTGCGGGTGGAGACCATATGAAGCTCAACGCCGATTCCGCGCAGATGTTCGACCGCGCGCGTGGCACCCGTGCCGCCATAGCCGATCGCGGTGAACGGCTTCCGCATCCATTCCTTGTAGGCCTGGTCGAGTGCGTTCTTGAGAACGGCAGTGATCGAATGGTTGTATTCGGCGACGACGAAGATATAGCCGTCGAAGCGCCCGATCATTTCCTGCCAGCGGACCGCTTCCGGATTCTGGCTCGGCATCCAAAAATTCGACGCCATCTCCTCGAAGAAGGGGAGCGGGTGATCGCGCAGGTCGATCAGTTCCACGTCGAAGTCATCACGCGCCTGGGCCTGTTTCAATATCCATTGTGCCGGGGCGTCGGCGAATCGGGTGGGGCGGGTTGAGCCGATAATAACGGCGATGCGGGGCTTAGAATTCAAAGTAACCTCCTGTATGCTGGTTTCCTACAGTAACCAGATTACGAATGGTTTGCGCGACTGCACAAGGAGGCACTTTGTTGAAACCAGATAACCACGAGGATACCGCCGCCTGCGAGACCACGGACAGTTGCCAGCAGGTCCGCGCCTGCGATCATATCAGCCGCATGCTGGCACGCATCAGCGACAAGTGGTCTTTGCTGGTCGTGCGGGTGCTCGGACATGGCCCCCTTCGCTTCAATGCGCTGCGCCGTGAAGTCGGGGAGATCAGCCAGAAAGTGCTGGCATCGACCCTGCGGGAGCTTGAGGAGAACGGCTTCGTTTCGCGCACCGTCACGCCGGTCACGCCGCCGCAAGTGGAATATGCGCTGACGGACCTCGGCCGAGAGTTCCTTTCTCCGGTTCGGGGACTGGCCGAGTGGGTGGTTGCAAATTCCGCGCGGATGGACGAGGCGCGCGCGGCCTATGCCAAACGCCGCGGCCTCGAGTAGCGGTTTTACCAATAAAGCTGGTGATATCGGGGCGCGGCTGCAACAGGCCGATGTTTCTCCAACGGAATTTGACCTATGAGGTGAGCATCTTCATCTTGTTGCCGCATTCCTTAACATTTTGCTCGGATCAGCTTCGAACGGAGAACCTCCTGTCCATGATCAAGAAATTCATCCTTCTGGCCGTTGCGGCGAGCTACCTCTCGGCTTGCACGACGACCGATCCCTACACTGGTGAGCAGAAGGTATCCAATACCGCCGGCGGTGCCGCTCTCGGCGCGCTCGGCGGTGCTCTCGTCGGTGTCGCCGTCGGCGGCGGCGGCCATGGCAAGCGCAACGCGGCGCTGATCGGCGCCGGCATCGGCGCGCTCACGGGCGGCGCCATCGGCAACTATATGGACCAGCAGGAATCCGAGCTGCGCGCCCAGCTTGAAGGCACCGGCATTTCAGTCACCCGTCAGGGCGACAACATCATCCTCAACATGCCGTCGAACATCACCTTCGACATCGACCAGGATGCGGTGAAGCCGGGCTTCTACCAGACGCTGAATTCTGTCGCGATCGTGCTGCGCAAGTTCAACCGCACGCTGATCGACATCAACGGCCATACGGACTCCACCGGCAGCCTGCAGCATAATCAGGACCTGTCGCAGCGCCGCGCACTGTCCGTTGCCGATTATCTCGGCGGCCAGGGCATCGACCAGCGCCGCGTTTCGGCCGTCGGCTACGGTCCTTCGCAGCCGGTCGCTTCCAACGCAACCGAAGCCGGCCGCGCCCAGAACCGCCGCGTCGAAATCCAGATCGCGCCGATCACCCAGAGCTGATCGGGCGGCGCCTGACGGCTGCCCTGTCCTTGGTCGATTTTAACCGTCCTCCGCAGCGATGCGGGGGACGTTTGCGTTTCAGGCGTCGAATCGAAGAGAGGGCAGGTGTATCCTTGGCGCGGATGAGCTTGCGATCGGCATCACCTGTATCCGGGTGCCGGTGCTCCCGGCCTGCTGCTGGTGGACGACCGCGCGGACAATCATTTCCCGATGCCGTCGGAAGCATCAGGCCAGGACGATGTGCTGGTCGGCCGCGTCAGGAAAGATCTCGGCGATCCCTCCGGGTGCAGCATTGCGCTCTTCGTCGTCGTCGACCAGTTGCTGAAGGGGCGGCGCTGAAAGCCGAACAGCTGCTGCCAGGCTGAAACGCCAGCGGCCGGGGGTCACCCGGCCGTCTTGCCTCAATGCTGCATCGTCGCGCCCTTGGTGATCTTGTCGACGATCTTCTTGTCGGCGCGGAGCGCAATGCCGACGACCTTGGCGTCGTCCGGGGCGTATTCGGCAAAGACGGCCCGGTTGGCGGCGTCGTGGCCGGTTGAAAACATTTCTTCGATGAAGACCGAGGAGGTCACCTCGCGTTCCAGCGCGCGGCGGTGGATCGTCGATATCGTCGCTTCGTCGGCCGATAGGACGATGATCGGCTGGATGGATAGCGGGTTGTAGAGATTGCCGGCGCGGTCCTTGTAGGGTTCGCCGATAATGTCAGGATATTGCCCGGCGATGCCTGTCGAAAGGAAGGCTGTGACATTCAGCTTCTGCCAGCCGGCAAGATTGTTTCGCAGGACGATCGCAATTTTGGTATCAAACATTCCAGTCTCTTTCATCAGGGTATCGACTTCATAAGGGTAGTTACGGGCATTGAGCCAGGATCTAACGCCGCAGGTCTTCGGAGGTCTTGAACGTTTGTGCGAGCCGCAGGCCGGCAGCGGCATACTGGCCGCGCCTGCCGGCAGCGGCATCCTGACTGCGCCGGCTTTTCCCGGCATCGAGCGCATCGAGGCGCAGTTCTCGGGCAACATGTTCGAGCCGCACCGGCATGATACCTATGCGCTCGGCGTCACCCTGCACGGCGTGCAGACCTTCACCTATCGCGGCGAGCGGCGCTTCAGCATGCCGGGGCAGGTGATCGTGCTGCATCCTGACGAGGAGCATGATGGAGGAGCTGCGACCGAAGCCGGGCTGCATTACCGCATGCTTTACATGGAGCCGGCGCTGCTGATGGAATGCCTTGAGGCGGAAAAGATAGGTCTTCCCTTCGTCGACCAGCCCGTGATCGCCGACGGAGCGCTGGCCCAGGTACTGCTCGCCGCACTCGGCGAACTGGACCGGGAGCTGGACGAACTCTTCGTCGATGATTTCGTCAGCCGCGTAGCAGGTGGCCTGTCGCGGCATTCGCAGGTGCGCCGACGGGTTCTGGGCACTGTTGCCTGGAAACAGGTGCGGGCGGCGCGGGATTATCTGGAGGCGCATGCTCTGCGGCCAGTGCGCTCGGGCGAGCTGGAGAGCATTACCGGGCTCGACCGTTTCACCCTGTCACGGCATTTCCGCACAGCCTTTGCCACCAGCCCGCACCGTTACATGGTGATGCGGCGGCTGCAGCAGGCAAAGGCCCTGATGGGCGAGGGCGAAGGTTTTGCCGACGTGGCCGCCGCGACCGGCTTTGCCGACCAGGCGCATTTCATCCGGCATTTCAAGAAGGCCTATGGCATGACGCCGGGGCGTTGGGCAGGGCTTCAGCGTTTTTATGCGGCGAAGGCCAGCGATGGCAGCCTGCCGCGCTCCTGATCTGATGGCCTTCTATAACTGATTTCGCTGCCCGGTTCTTTGGCAGTCTGGCGTCACATATCCTTCATTGTCCCCGGGTAGGCAGGCCAACACCTGGAGACTGTCAATGCACTCGACCACACAACCAAATCGCCCCAAAATCGCCGAGACCGTTATCCACTCGACGGCGAGTATCAGAGATTCCGATATAGGCAGATGCTGCGAGATCTTGGCGGACACATCTCTGCACACGGTCGAACTCGGGGATTATTCCTACCTGGGGCCTCGCTGTATCGTCGGTGACGCGACGATTGGAAAATTCTGCGCTATTGCAGCAGAGGTCAGAATCGGCGCGCCCAATCATCCGATGGACCGCCCGTCCATGCATCGTTTCAGCTATTGCCCGGAATATTACTCTGCGGATGCCGTGCGCGACCAGTCCTTCTTCGATGAGCGCAAGGGAGATCGCGCCGTCATCGGTCATGATGTCTGGATTGGCCACGGGGTCATCGTGTTGCCGGGTGTAAAGGTCGGAGACGGTGCCGTGCTTGCCGCAGGCGCGGTTATCACCAAAGACGTCCAGCCATATACGATCGTCGGCGGCGTTCCTGCCAAATTCATCCGCGAGCGGTTCACGCGCGATATCGCGGAGAAGCTTGCTTCCATCGCCTGGTGGGATTGGCCTTTCGAGACCATCATGGAGCGGCTCGCGGACTTCCAGTCCAACGATATCGAGGCCTTCTGCGAGCGCTGGTCGTAGAACAATCTCAGCAAAAAATGTGTAGCGCTTCTACTGAGAACAACGAGGGTGGCTGGCAATGGGCGACGAGAGACAACAACATGATGCAGCGTGTCACTGCGGTTCCGTCAGGTTCCGCGTCCGGCTCGCCGACGCATTCAACACGATTCGCCGCTGCTCATGCTCCTACTGCCGGATGCGGGGTGCGATTGCCGTCTCGGCACAGCTTTCGGATATCGAATTTGTCCAGGGCGAAGACAATCTGACGCTTTATCAATTCAATACCGGCATCGCCAGGCACTATTTCTGCAAGACCTGCGGCATCTATACCCATCATCAGCGCCGCTCGAATCCAAACCAGTTCGGCATCAACGTCGCATGCATTGCGGGCGTCAGCCCCTTTGATTTCCCGGAGGTTCAGGTCATGGATGGGGTCTCCCATCCTGCGGATTCCGGCCCCGGGGCGCGGGTGGCCGGGATACTCCGGTTCGAGCCGAGGACCTGAGATCATGCCCGCTGAGGGCAAAATTCGGTTTTCGCCGCGAACCTAGACGGGCTGCTCCGCAAGCCCCGACCGGCGGGCGATGAAGCGGGCGAGCGCCGGGCCGATCAGCAGGATCATCATGAAACGGCCGGTCTGCATGGCCATGACGAAGGGCACGTCGACATCGCTTGAGGCGGCGATGATGGCGACGGAATCGGCGCCGCCGGGGCTGGTCGCCAGATAGGCGGTCAGCGGGTCGATGCCGGCGAATTTGTGAAGCGCCACCGCCATGCAGCCGCAGAGCGTCATCAGTATGAGGATGGAAGCGGAGACGCGCGGCAAGGCGCGGGCGGCATGCTTGATGATCGAGCGGGTAAAGCGCAGGCCGATGCTCCAGCCGATCAGTGCGTAGCTCAGCGCCAGGATCCACATCGGCAACTCGATCTTCAACAGTCCGAAGCCCTGCAGAACGGCGCCGCCAATCAGCGGGATGACGATATTGCCGCCCTGGATGCGGAGGCGGAAGACGCCGTAGCAGCAGATAGCAGCGAAGACCATGGTCATGGCGAAGGCCGGCCAGTCGACCGGTGGGAAGAAGATCACCGGCGGCGGCTCCTCGCCATCTGCGGCGATCCAGAGACGGGAGATGACGGAGGCGCCGACGGCGACGAAGACGACGCGCAGGTATTGCATGAAGGCGACGAGGCGAGCATCGGCGCCATAGGCCTCCGACATGATGACCATGGCCGAGGCACCGCCGGGTGAAGAGCCCCAGACGGCGGTCGTGCCGGGCAGCACCTGCCAGCGCGTGAGCAGCCAGCCGAGGCCGGCGGCAATGGCGATGACCGAGACGATGAAGAGAAAGAAGAGCGGCGCATCCTTGGCCATGGTGCCGAGGATGTCGGGCGTAATGTTGCGCGCCATCAAGAGGCCGACCAGCACCTGGCCGAACTGCAGTGGCCAGTAGGGCACGCGCAGCTGACCCCTGCCGACGGTCAGGGCCAGTACGATGGCCGCAACCATCGGGCCGATCAGCAGCGAGGCGGGCAGCGCGAAGAGTTCGAGGAAAAGGACTGATATGGCCGACAAGGCGAGCAGCAATGCCCATTTGGGCAGGCTCGCTTTCTGAAGGAAGCTGCTTGCGTCCAAAACTATAATCCCGAACTTTTCGACCGGAGCGAGCCCGAAGGCGTAGGTGGGAGGAGGCCCCGGCATTATGAAGAGGCCGGCTGCGAGGGCCGGCAGGCGCAGACCCGGTATAGGCGCGGGGCGGCCAGAGGGTCAATTGCGGAATCTGGCCTTTCTTTCCCTAAAGCCTGACGTGTTTGGCAAGGAAATCAAGCAGGGCGCGCACGCGGGCCGGCAGTGGTCCGCCCTGGCCGATATAGACGGCATAGAACTCTTCGACATCACCGGGGCTGAGCTCTTCCAGTACGGCAACGAGCCGGCCTGCGGCGATATCGGCGCGGACGGTGAATTCGGTCATGCGGGCAAGGCCGGCGCCAGAGAGCGCCAGGTAACGCATGGCCTCACCATCGCCGACCTGCAGGCCCGGTGTCAGGGGAATGGTGATCGTCCCGCCATTGTCTATGAGCGGCCAGCCTTCCAGCGCCCGGGCATAGGAAAAGCCGATGCGGCGATGATTATACAGTTCGGCGGCTGAGCGTGGTTCACCGTGTCGCTGCAGATAATCGGGTGAGGCAACGATGATCTTTCCGGCGGCCCCGAGCTTGCGGGCGATCAGGCTCGATGTCTTCAGCGGGCCGGCGCGGATTGCGACATCGGCGCGCTCTTCCAGCAGGTCGACGATCTTGTCGGTGTGGGTGATATCGAGTGTGACGTCCGGATGCTCGGCCATGAAGTCCGGTATCAGCGGCGCCAGCACATGATTGCCGAAGGAGCCGCTGGTGTTGATACTGATGCGGCCCGCCGCCTGCTCCCCGGCAGAGGCGAAACGCTCGGCCTCCGATATGTTAGCGAGAATTGCGACGCTGCGCTCATAGAAGGCGCAGCCTTCCGGCGTGAGCTGCAGCTTGCGCGTCGAGCGGTTGACGAGGCGGGTGCCGAGCCGGGTCTCCAGCCGTGCGACCAGCTTGCTGACGGCTGACGGCGTCATGCGCCGCATCTGCGCGGCAGCGGAGAAGCCGCCGCGTTCGACGACGCTGACGAAGACTTCCATTTCGCCGGATCGATTGATGTCCTGACGGCTCATGATGATGAATTCAAATCACAGATGATATGCTCACAGGCAATCTATATCATCGTAATAGTCGGGTCTATCTCTACCTGAGAGAATAGGAGATCGGATCATGGAATACAGAAATCTCGGCGCATCGGGCCTGAAGGTGCCGGTGCTGAGCTTCGGGGCCGGAACCTTCGGCGGCAGCGGCCCGCTCTTCGGCGCCTGGGGCACGACGGATGCACAGGAGGCACGGCGGATGGTGGATATCTGCCTGGAGGCCGGCGTGAGGCTTTTCGATACGGCGGATGTCTATTCCGCCGGTGCTTCGGAGGAGGTGCTGGGGCAGGCAGTTTCTGGCCGGCGCGATGCTGTGTTGATCTCCACCAAGACGGCGCTGCCAATGGGCGAGGGGCCAAATGACTGGGGCAGCTCGCGGGCGCGGTTGATCCGCGCGACCGAGGATGCGCTGCGCCGGCTGGGCACCGACTACATCGACCTCTTGCAGCTTCACGCCTTCGATGCGTCGACACCGGTGGAGGAGGTGCTTTCGACGCTCGACGGGCTCGTAGCTGCCGGCAAGGTGCGTTATATCGGCGTTTCCAATTTCTCCGGCTGGCAGCTGATGAAATCGCTCGGCATTTCCGAGAAATATGGCTACCCGCCTTATGTTGCCCATCAGGTCTATTATTCGCTGGCCGGCCGGGATTACGAATGGGAGCTGATGCCGCTTGCCGCAGACCAGCAGGTAGGCGCGCTGGTCTGGAGCCCGCTCGCCTGGGGCCGGCTGACCGGCAAGATCCGTCGTGGTGCGCCGCTGCCCGAGGGAAGCCGCCTACATCAGACCGCCGACTACGGTCCACCTGTCGATGACGAAAAGCTCTTCGATATCGTCGATGTGCTGGACGAGATCTCGGCCGAGACCGGCAAGACGGTGCCGCAGATCGCCATCAACTGGCTGATCGGCCGGCCAACGGTTTCAAGCGTCATCATCGGCGCGCGAAACGAGGAGCAGCTGCGGCAAAATCTCGGTGCCGTCGGCTGGAGCCTGACGCGGGAGCAGAGCGAGCGGCTGGACACAGTCAGTGCCGTGACGCCGCCTTATCCCTACTTCCCCTATTATCGGCAGGAGGGCTTTGCGCGGCTCAATCCACCCGCTGTCCCTGCAACAAAGATGGGATGAAATCTTCCCGGCATCCCGGCTGGACAGCCGCTTTGACTTGCCTCATACCCAGCCTGCTACAGATACTGTAGCAGGCTGTGGAATGCAGGGAGATCAAGGGCATGGCACTGCGCGACGCGAAGGCTGGGGTGCGAAACGAAGCGGGGATCGAAGCCGTCACGGGCATTCTGAAACAGCGCTTCGGGGAGCGCTTCCAGACCGGCCAGGCTTTTCGCGCCCAGCATGCACACACGACCACCTATATCCCTGCCCAACTGCCCGATGGCGTGCTCTTTGCCGAGACGGCTGACGACGTCAAGACCGCTGTGCGAGCCTGCGCCGACCATAAGGTGCCTGTTATAGGCTTCGGCACCGGCTCCTCGCTCGAGGGCCAGGTCAATGCCCCGGATGGCGGCATTTCCATCGATTTCAGCCGCATGAACCGGGTGATCGAGGTCAATCCTGAGGATCTCGACTGCACGGTCGAGCCCGGCATCACCCGCGAGGCGCTCAACATCCATCTGCGCGATACCGGCCTGTTCTTCCCGATCGATCCCGGCGCCAACGCCTCGATCGGCGGCATGACTTCGACGCGGGCCTCCGGCACCAATGCTGTGCGCTACGGAACGATGAAGGACAATGTGCTTTCAGTGACGGCAATCACTGCGACGGGGGAGGAAATCCGCACCGCGCGCCGCGCTCGCAAGTCGTCGGCCGGTTACGACATGACGCGGCTTTTCGTCGGCGCGGAAGGCACGCTCGGCATCCTCACTTCGGTGACGCTGCGGCTGCATGGCATTCCGCAGAAGATTGCCGGCGGCGTCTGCGCCTTTCCGAGCGTGAAGGCGGCCTGCGACGCCGTCATCATGACGATCCAGATGGGCATTCCGGTGGCCCGCATCGAGCTCGTCGATGCGCTGCAGATGCGTGCCAGCATCGCCTATGCCGGCCTTCCCTATGAGGAGAGCCCGGCGCTCTTCCTCGAATTCCACGGCACGGATGAGACGGTGGCGCTGCAATCGGCGGCTTTTGCCGAGATCGCGGCCGAATGCGGCGGCGGCGAATTCAAGTGGACGGCGAGCCCCGAGGAGCGGACGAAACTCTGGAAGGCGCGCCATGACGCCTACTGGTCCGTGCGCGCGCTCGCACCCGGACTTGCCGTACTTTCGACCGATGTCTGTGTTCCGATATCGCGGCTTGCGGATTGCGTTGCCGAGACGCAGGCCGATATCGAGGCAAATGGTTTGCTGGCGCCGATCGTCGGCCATGCGGGCGACGGGAACTTCCATGTGCAGCTATTGTTCGACGACAAGAGTGCCGCGGGGATCGCGACAGCCGAGGAATTCGTGGCCCGGCTGAATGCGCGGGCGCTCGCAATGGATGGCACATGCACCGGTGAACACGGGATCGGGCAGGGGAAAATGGCGTTTCTGGAGCAGGAGCTCGGCGGTACGGTAGATTTGATGCGCCAGATCAAACGGGCGCTCGATCCTGACAATATCCTCAATCCCGGCAAGATTTTTCATCTGGGCTGAAAATGGAATAATCTCATGATCTTGGCCCTTGCTCCCGGCATGAATAGCGCTAGTGTCGGCAACAGAATCCCGAATGGAGAATCCCTGACTTGGTAGGCCGCTTCCTCGTCTTTCTAGGAGGAGTGATCGTCGTAGTGCTCTTCGTGGCACTGCTGGCGCCGTTGTTCATCGACTGGACAGACTTTCGCAAGAATTTCGAGGATCAGGCAAGCCGCATCATCGGCAAGAAGGTGACGGTGCATGGCACGGTCGACGCACGGCTTCTGCCGTTTCCGTCCGTGACGCTGCACGATGTGCGCGTCGGCCAGGAGGACGACGGCACGCCTGTGGTGCAGGTCGAGCAGTTTTCCATGGATGCCGAGCTTGCGCCGTTCCTGTCGGGCGAAGCGCTGATCTTCGACATGCGCGTCGTCAACCCCAAGGTGCGGCTGCGGCTTCTGAAGGATGGTGCGCTGGACTGGACGCGCGGCAGCCGGCCGGAAATTCCGGCCAAGACCGTGGTTCTGGAAAATGTGCATGTCAGCGGTGGCGAGATCGAATTCGTCGACGACCAGTCCGGCCGTTCGCGGAACGTGACCGGGCTCAATGCCGAGATGTCGGCCAAGTCGCTCGCAGGTCCGTGGCACATCGAGGGCGACGGCGCGCTCGACGGCGAGCATGGCAGCTTTTCGATCTCCAGCAATCAGCCGGACGAGAGTGGCGTGTTGCGCATGCGCACCCGGCTTGCACCCGACAAACATCCGGTCACCGTCGATCTCGATGGTGAGCTGAAGCTCGTCGACAGCCGTCCGAACTATCAGGGCACGCTCTCTGCGGCGATCGAAAACCGCGAAGGCAAGGCCGAAAAGGGGGAGCCGCCGCCGCCGCGCCTCAAGGGCCGTTTCGAGCTCACCAACGACCGCATCCGCATTCCCGAATACCGCATGGAAGTCGGCTCGACGGACGACCCCTATGTGATCTCCGGCGAGGCGACGCTCGATACCGGCACCGCGCCGGAATTCCTGCTGACCGCCGATGGTCAGCAGATCGACGTGAACCGGATCGGCAATCAGGGCGCTGCCGGCAAGACCAACCGCGACCCGGCGGTTTCGGCACGTCAGAGGCTGAATTCGCTGATCGAGATCATCGCCCAGGTGCCGATCCCGCAGGTGCCGGGCAAGGCGACCGTGCGCCTGCCTGCAATCGTTGCCGGCGATACGACGATCCGCGATGTGGCGCTGGAACTGGAACCCGCCGGCAATGGCTGGATGATCGGCAATGCCGTCGGCACGCTGCCCGGCCGCACGCAGGTGGAAGGCAAGGGCAAGCTGACGCTCACGGGCGATCCGTCCTTCAACGGCCAGATGGTGGTTGCCTCCAACCAGCCGACCGGGCTTGCCTCCTGGCTGGCGGGGTCGGTCGATCCGGCCATCCGCCAGCTGCGGCGGGCGGGCTTTTCAGCCAATGTCAGCCTGACACATGATCTGCAGCGCTTCGAAAACCTGGAGATCGCGATCGGTGCTGCGACGCTGAAGGGGCGGCTGGAGCGGCAGGCGACCAACGGCCAGACGCCGTCTTTATCCGTCGCACTGAACGGCGATACGCTCGATCTCGATGCGCTGCGGGCGCTAACCGGCCTCTTTACCGGCCAGGACGCCGGCGACAACGTGCTCGACCACAAGATTGCCGCACAGCTCAAGGCCGACAAATTCACGGCTTTCGGTGTGCAGGCCGACAATGTTGAGACCACCTTTACGCTCGCCGACGGAGCTCTTTCCGTCGACCGGATGTCGATCAAGAACCTTGCGGGTGCCGAGCTGACGGCGACCGGCAAAGCGGAGGGGTCGCTGCTCGACTACAAGGGCACCGGCGAGATCACCTTCAAGTCCGCAGATCCCGGCTCCTTCTTTGCCATGCTGCGTGAGCATCTGCCGCATCACCCGGTCATGGACCGGCTGGTGCGTAATGCCGCCTGGTACGGCAATACTGCTCTTCGCGGCGCGCTGACGCTCGGGGGCGATGACGGCAATGCGCTGTCGGTCACGCTGGCAGGTGTTTCGAACGGCAGCCGCGTCAATCTCGACTACCGCATGTCAGACCTTCTGGCGCTGACCGGCAACGGCACGACGACGCTGGAGGCGACGCTCGACAATGCCGTTCCGTCGATCCTCTTCGGCCAGGCGGGTCTCGATCCGCTGCCGATCGATGCAGGCGCCAACGGCCGCATGACGCTGAAGGTAACGGCGGCGGGCAACGATCCTGCCGATGCCGCGCTGACCTTCGCGACAGACCGGACGTCGTTTACGGCAAACGGCAAGGTCGATGTGCGGCCCGACACCTTCATGAACGGCAATCTCGCCGTGTCGCTCGAAAGTGCCGATCTCGATCCGTACCTGGTCATGAACGGCATAGCGCTGCCGCAGCTCGGCGCCGGGCTGCCCTTTGGTCTACAGACCAACGCAGCCATCGATCCCGATAAGGTGGTGTTCTCGGATCTCAAGGGCCATGCGGCCGACAATGAATTCTCCGGCGCGCTGACCTTCGACCGCAAGGCGGCGAAGACGACGGCAAGCGGCGCACTTGCGCTTTCCAAGGCTGATCTCGGCTGGCTCGGCGAGGCGGTATTCGGGCAGATCAACGACCCGGCCAACGGCCAGTTGACGACGGCAGCCCTCGGCCAGCCGCTCTTCCGCGATCTCGACGTCAATCTGAAGCTCTCCGCCAAGCAGTTCTGGCCGGGGCTCTTCGATACGGCTGTCAATGATTTCACCTCCGATGTCGCCTACAAGGGCGACGAGGTGCAACTCAATAACATGGCGGGCATCTGGGATGGCGGCACGCTTTCGGGCAATATGCTCTTTACCAATGCCAACGGCACGGGCTTCCTGCAGTCGCGGCTGGTGCTTGCCGATTCCGATCTTGGCGGCGTCGTCTGGCCGCGCGACGGCGCCCCTGTCGCCAACGGCAAGTTCGGCCTGTCGCTGGCGCTCGAAGCTTCGGGCAAGACGGTTTCGGACATTGCGAGTTCGCTGAACGGCTCGGGCGAAATCCGGCTTGGCGAGACCAGCGTTCGCGGGCTGAACCTGGCGATCCTGGCGCCGCTGCTGGCCGCTACCGATCCGATGCAGGACCAGATCAATGCCGGCAAGATACATCCGATCGTCGAAACGCTGCTGAACAACGGCGAGGCGAAGCTGCCGCCGCTCGGCATTCCCTTCAACGTGACTGACGGTACGCTGCGGGTCCAGAATGTCAGCGTCGCCAACGACCTGGCGCATTTGACTGCCGATGCGCAGGTCGAGCTGCCGCAGGGGCGCATCAGCGCAACGCTCGGCATCGGTCTCAATCCTGGCGCCGAGGCGCTTTCGGGTGCGGAGCCCGGCATCCGGTTGAACTTCTCCGGCCTGCTGGCTTCTCCAGGCAAGACGATGGATGTGACCGACATCACGAGCTACCTTTCGCTGCGCGCTTTTGAGCGCGAGCGGCGGCGCGTCGAGCGGCTGCAGACCAATGTGCTGGAAAAGCAGCGGCTGCGGCGCGAGGTGGCGCTCTACCGGTTCAATGACGCCCAGCGGGCTGCGGCTGCCGAGGTCGAGCGCCAGCGGAAGGCGGAAGAAGAGCGACTGCGGGCCCTTGCGCAGGAAGCCGCACAGCGCAAAGCGGTAGCCGAGGCGAAGGCGGCTGCCGAAGCGGAGGCACGCGCCAAGGCTGAGGCAGAAGCGAAGGCTAAAGCTGCTTCGGAGGCCGAGGCCGCGCGGCGGGCCGAACAGCCCTTGTCGCCCGGGCAGCTTAATTTCGATCAGTTGCCGGGCGTTCAGGCGCAGTAAGAGGGCTGGTCAGGCAGGCCGGCCTATCAAGCGTTCGCCGCGGCATTTTTCAGCCAGCACAGAACGTGCAGACGCAGCGCCGAGGAGAGGTTGCTGTCAGGTGGGCGGCCATCATCGATTTCGGATATCAGCGCCGCGAGCGGCAGGGAGCGACTTGCGGCAATCGCCTTCAACTCGGTCCAGAATTCATCTTCCAGCGAGAAACTGGTGCGGTGCCCATGCAATGTCGCCGAGTGTTTGCGGATCATCGGGCTGCTTCGTCTTCGTTGAGAAAGCGATTCAGGCAGGAATCGCATCTGTTTGATCGCTCGGGCTTTTCACCCACTGGCGATCAGGTCTCGTCGTCTTCGATCCGGCCCTGATCGAGAGCCTTTTCGGCCTTCTCGTTGAGGGCGCGGGTCAATTGTTTTTCGGCCTTGGTACGGCCGTGGGAGATACGGTTCTGCTCCGCCTGCTTTTCCTTCTCGGAGCGAGCCTGCTGCTTGCGGAACTGGCGTAGGTTGACGATTTCGGCGCTCATGCAGTTGCCTCCATCACGAAAAAAGGGAGGCATTCGCCTCCCTCTGCATTACTGCTTCTTGCGGAAGGAATCGAGCGAGATAACGGAGCCCGGCTTCTTCTCTTCGCCGTCGGCGGTAGGCTTTTCGTCCGCACCCTCCGTCTTGATGGCATCGACGGGATAGGCAGTGATCTCGGCGGCCGGCAGTTCCTCGCCGTCGCTCAGCGGGACGTCGAACTCCAGCTCGAAATTGACCGAGGGGTCGTAGAAGCCTCTGATGGCATTGAAGGGGATGACGAGCTTTTCCGGCACGTCGGAGAAGGACAGGCCGATCTCGAAATGGGATTCGGTGATCTTCAGTTCCCAGAACTGGTGCTGGATGACGATGGTCATCTGCTCAGGATATTTGGACTTCAGGTGCTGCGAAATGCGCACGCCGGGAGCGCCCGTGAGAAACGTGATGAAGAAGTGATGGTCGCCGGGCAGACGGCCCGTCGTTCCGACTTCGGTCAAGACCTTGCGGATGACACCGCGCAACGCGTCCTGTGCCAGAATGTCGTAGCGGATATGATCCTGCCCCATGCTTTTCCTGTCTTTCGTCGGTTTAGAAGTCTTTTCACGAACTTATATGGCACGTCCGGGCGCTTTGGGAAAGGCGCAAGCCGATTCATGCGTTCATCAAGCATACATGATTTCGTCGAAAAAGGGGAGAAGGTGAAGGCTTCTGTTGCCAGGTGCCTTCGGACCCCGCCTTACGGGGCTAACCGTAAGGGCTTAGTTCGGAATTCTCACACCGCCATTAGGCAGCGAGAGCGTATTCCTTAGCGTTGTTGTCGTTTGCAACTACACTTGTGACCCGATAACGGCGGTATCATGCCGAGCGAAAAGTCGATCTTTACACCCTTGTCGATCCTATTTCGCCCCCATCAAAAGCAGGCCTTTTCCACTCACGGAAATCCGCCTGTTTTTGGTGGAGGCGCCGGGTACCGCCCCCGGGTCCAATAGGTTTATTCCACCGCCCGTTTATCGCCATAGCCGGCCCGAAAGCCGGCAGGAGGGATATAGTGTTTTTGTGATCGCAAGGGAAGGGGATACGTCATAAAAGCGTCGCGGTTTCCCGCAGTTTTGCTTGGATATTCAGGACAGCTCATTGGTTTTCAGCCGCTTTGCCCTTAAATTGCTGGCAAAAGGAATCGGCTGACACCATGAAGCAATATCTCGACCTCCTGAGCCATGTGATGGAAAACGGCACCGATCGCGGCGATCGTACCGGCACCGGCACGCGCTCGGTCTTCGGCCATCAGATGCGTTTCGATCTCGATGCCGGCTTTCCGGTGCTGACGACGAAGAAGCTGCATCTGCGCTCGATCATCTATGAGCTCTTGTGGTTCCTGAAGGGCGAGACCAATATTCGCTATCTGAAGGACAACGGCGTCAGCATCTGGGACGAATGGGCCGACGAAAACGGTGATCTCGGACCGGTCTATGGGGCGCAGTGGCGCTCCTGGCCGGCGCCCGATGGCGGGCATATCGACCAGATCGACAATCTCGTGAAGGGCCTCGTCAAGAATCCGAATTCGCGCCGCCATATCGTTTCGGCCTGGAATCCGGCCGAAGTGGACAATATGGCGTTGCCGCCCTGCCACTGCCTGTTCCAGTTCTATGTGGCCGACGGCAAGCTTTCCTGCCAACTTTACCAGCGTTCTGCCGATATCTTCCTCGGCGTGCCCTTCAATATCGCCTCCTATGCGCTGCTGACGATGATGGTGGCGCAGGTGACGGGGCTGAAATACGGCGAGTTCGTTCATACGCTCGGCGATACGCATCTCTACCACAACCATTTCGACCAGGCGAAGCTGCAGCTGACGCGTCAGCCGAAGCCGCTGCCCCGCATGGTGTTCAAGCGTGACGTGAAGGATATATTCGGCTTCGTCTACGAGGATTTCGAGCTCGTCGGCTATGATGCCGATGCCAGTATCAAGGCGCCGATCGCCGTCTGAAGCGTGTCGCGATCTCTCTGATCGCTTCCCACGCTTTAGACTTTTGTTTCGCATGTCGTTATCGCAAGACGGCTGCACAGTTTTGAGCGACATGCTCCAAGCCGGGAAGGCCGATGTCCGATATCCGCAAGACCATCTTCGTTGCCGTTGCGCGCAATGGCATCATCGGCCGCGACGGCGACATGCCCTGGCGGCTTTCGACCGATCTCAAGCGCTTCAAGGCGATGACAACAGGCAAGCCTGTCGTGGTCGGCCGCAAGACATTCGAGAGCTTCGGCGGCAAGCCGCTGCCGGGGCGCCAGCATGTGGTGATCTCGCGCGGCGCCGATATCGATCATGCCGACGTGCATATGGCCCGCTCGCTCGACGAAGCGATCGCGATGGCCGAAGAGCTCGCTCGCAATCAGGGCGAAAACGAGATCTCCATTCTCGGCGGCGGGCAGATCTACGCGCAGGCGATGGCGCTGACCGACCGGATGTGCGTGACGCATGTCGAGGCCGACGTGGATGGCGATACATCTTTTCCTGACATCGATCCCGCTGTCTGGGTGGCGACGGAGAGCCTTGATGTTCCGGCCGGGGAGAAGGATACCTTTCCCACCCGTTTCGTCGTTTATGAACGTCGAGACGCCTGAAAAGGAACTATTTTCCAATTATATTGACCAAGTTTCTGACACCGCGTTGAAAGCCGGTGCTGTGATACTTATAACGGTCGGATCGCATCCGCCGGCAGCCCCCACGGCGGTTGGATGTGTATGACGTAACGAACAACGAGGTTTTGATGCCCTGGAGCAATCAGAATGGCGGCGGCGGCCCTTGGGGCGGCGGCGGCGGTAATAATCAGGGACCATGGGGGCAGGGGCCGAACCGTCCACGCGGCGGTGGCGGCGGCAAGGGCGGTCCGCCCGATCTTGAAGACATTATCCGGCGCGGGCAGGATCAGCTGCGCGGCTTTATTCCGGGCGGTTTCAACGGCGGTGTCGTTGCGATCGTCGTGGCTGTCATCGCGATCTTCTGGCTTTTCCAATGCATTTACGTCGTCCAGCCGGACGAGCGCGGCGTCGAGCTGCGCTTCGGCAAGCCCAAGGAAGAAATTTCCATGCCGGGCCTGCATTTCCATTTCTGGCCGCTTGAGACCGTCGAGACGGTCAAGGTGACGGTGCAGCAGCTCAATATCGGCGCGACCACGGCTGGTTCTTCCAGCGGTCTGATGCTGTCGAGCGACAAGAGCGTCATCAACGTGCAGTTTGCTGTCTTTTATACGATCAGCGACCCGAGGGCCTATCTTTTCGGCGTCGAGAACGCGGCCGAGACGCTGCAGCAGGTTTCCGACAGCGCCATGCGCGAAGTCGTCGGCCGCCGTCCTGCACTGGACGCATTCCGCAGCAACCGCCAGCCGATCGAGACGCAGGTTCTCAACATCGTTCAGGATACGATGAACCGCTACGGTGCGGGCATCACCGTGACGGGCGTGACGATCCAGAACGTGGCGCCGCCGCGCGAAGTTGCCGACTCCTTCGAAGAAGTTCAGCGTGCCGGTCGCGACCGCGACAGCACGATCGAGGACGCCAACCGCTATACGAACCAGAAGCTCGGCCAGGCGCGAGGCGATGCCGCCCGTATCCGTGAAGACGCGGCCGCCTATAAGGACCGCGTCGTCAAGGAAGCGGAAGGTGAGGCACAGCGCTTTACGGCCATCAATGACGAATATTCGAAGGCTCCCGATGTGACGCGCAAGCGCCTGTTCCTCGAAACGATGGAGCAGGTTCTGAAGAACTCCAAGAAGGTCGTGATCGACGACAAGCAGGGCGTCGTGCCCTACCTGCCGCTCAACGAGATCAACAGACCGGCTCCGGCACGGCAGGGAGGTTGAACCATGGTATCGAACAGACTTCCCGTAATCCTCATCGCGCTCGCGATCCTTCTCGCCATTCTCTATTCGTCGATCTTCGTCGTGAATGCGCGTGAACAGGCAATCGTCGTACGCTTCGGTCAGATCCAGTCGGTGAAGACCGAGCCTGGTCTCTATTTCAAGCTGCCGTTCGGCTTCATGGATGCCGACCGCGTACAGTTTGTGGAGAAGCGCGCCCTGCGGCTCGACCTCGATAATATCCGCGTTCAGGTTCAGGACGGCCAGACCTTCGATGTCGATGCCTTCGTGATCTACAACATCGCGGATGTGCGCCGTTTCCGTGAAACGGTGTCAGGCGACCGCGACGCTGCCGAGGCACGGCTGCGCGCGCAGCTCGATTCCTCGCTTCGCCGTGTCTACGGTCTGCGTGACTACAACGCAGCGCTTTCGGAAGAGCGCGTGGCGATGATGCTCGAAATCCGCGACGATCTTCGCACGGATGCCGAAAATCTCGGCCTGCATATCGATGACGTCCGTATCCGTCGGACGGATCTTTCGCCGGAAGTGGCTCCGAACACCTACAACGCCATGCGCTCCGAGCGTCTGGCCGAAGCAGAGCGCATCCGCGCCGAAGGTAATGAAGAGGGCCAGCGCCGCCGGGCTATCGCCGACCGCCAGGTCGTCGAGCTCACCGCCGACGCGCAACGCGATTCGGAAATCCTGCGCGGTCAGGGTGACGCGGACCGTAACCGGATCTTCGCTGAATCCTTCGGCAAGGACCCGGCCTTCTTCGAGTTCTATCGCTCGATGGCCGCCTATTCCACGGCACTTTCCTCGCAGGATACGACGCTGGTGCTTTCGCCGAGCTCGCAGTTCTTCCGCTACTTCGAGAATGCTGACGGCAGCCAGCCCGCTGCACCGGGCCAGACCGGTGGCCTCTTGCCGCCTGCATCCGCGCAGCCGGCCGCTCCGGCACAGCCGGCGAACTGACGACAGACGGAATGCAGGACCTCCTCACCGGGCTTGCATTCTTCCTCATCATCGAGGGGCTGGTCTACGCACTGGCCCCTCGTTTTCTTGTCGAGATCGCGAAGCTTCTTCCTACCGTGCCCGAACGACAACTCAGGGTCTTCGGGCTTGCTGCGATGGCGCTCGGCGTCGGCTGTGTCTGGCTTTTACGAGGCTAAGTCATATTCGCACGGGGATTTCTCGAAAAGGTGATTTCGCCCTCCATCATTCCGCCTTATGCTGATGGTGTATGTGCGCTTTATCCCCAGACGAGGAAGCTTGATGGCCCCCACGACTCGCTCGCCCTTCAGACGAACGCTCGCGCTTTTGGCCGGCACTGCCCTCCTGGCAAATGTCGGTGCAGGCGGTGTTGCGCATGCGCAAACCGCCCCGGCGCCCGCTGTACCTGAACAGGCAGCGCCTGCGGCACCTCAGCCCGCGCCCATCTCACCGGCTGCAGTCGCGCCCGCCGCTCCGCCGATGCAGATGACGGCTCCGGGCAGCGGACCGGCTTCCGTCGCGGATCTTGCCGAAGGGCTGCTCGATGCCGTGGTCAATATCTCGACCTCGCAGAACGTGAAGGATGACGAGGGCGCAGGCCCCGCACCGCGCGCGCCCGACGGTTCGCCCTTCCAGGAATTCTTCAACGACTTCTTCAACAAGAAGCAGGGCAATCGCGGCCCCAACCACAATGTCAGCTCGCTCGGCTCCGGCTTCGTGATCGATCCCTCGGGCTATATCGTCACGAACAACCACGTGATCGAGGGCGCCGACGATATCGAGATCAATTTTGCCAACGGCTCCAAGCTCAAGGCCAAGCTGATCGGCACCGATACCAAGACCGACCTTTCCGTGCTGAAGGTGGAGCCGAAGCAACCGTTGAAATCCGTCAAGTTCGGCGATTCCAGCACGATGCGCATCGGCGACTGGGTGATGGCGATCGGCAACCCGTTCGGATTCGGCGGATCGGTGACGGTCGGCATCATTTCGGGCCGCGGCCGCAACATCAATGCCGGTCCCTACGACAACTTCATCCAGACGGATGCGGCGATCAACAAGGGCAATTCCGGCGGTCCGCTCTTCAACATGAAGGGCGAGGTGATCGGCATCAATACCGCAATCATCTCTCCGTCGGGCGGCTCGATCGGCATCGGCTTCTCCGTGCCGTCGGAGCTTGCTTCCGGCGTCGTCGATCAGCTTCGCGAATATGGCGAGACGCGGCGCGGCTGGCTTGGCGTGCGCATCCAGCCTGTCACCGACGAAGTGGCCGACAGCCTCGGCCTCGACAGCGCCAGGGGCGCGCTGGTCGCGGGTGTCATCAAAGGCGGGCCGGTCGATGACGGCTCGATCAAGGCAGGTGACGTCATCCTGAAATTCGACGGCAAGACCGTCAGCGAGATGCGCGATCTGCCGCGCGTGGTGGCCGAAAGTTCTGTCGGCAAGCAGGTCGACGTAGTGGTGCTGCGCGACGGCAAGGAGCAGACCGTCAAGGTGACGCTCGGCCGTCTCGAGGACAGCGACCAGGCGGCGGCTGCCGACAATTCGACTGATGACGGCGTCATCAATCCTGATCCCGGCGAAAACAACGATATGGACGAACCGAATCAGGATGGCGATCAGGGGCAGGCCGCACCTGACGGGCAGGATCCGCAGCAACAGGATCAGAGCCAAGGACAAGGAACGGGCCAGGATCAGGCAACGCCCGGTCAGGCCGCTCCCAAGCACGTGCTCGGCCTGTCGCTCTCGCTGCTCAGCCCTGAAACTCGCAAGACCTTCGGCATTGCCGAGAGCGTCGACGGCGTTGTCGTGACAGAGGTGGCGCCGGGGTCGGCAGCCGCGGAAAAGGGCCTGAAGCCCGGCGACGTGATCGTCGAGGTCGCCCAGGAATTCATGAAGTCGCCGGATGCTGTCGCCAGCAAGGTGCAGACTTTGAAGCAGGAAGGCCGGCGCAATGCGCAAATGATGGTCGCTGCCGCGAATGGCGACCTGCGGTTCGTTGCGGTGCCGATGGAGTAGGGTCGTTGAATACAGACCCGAAAATCAAAAAAGGAGCGGTTAGCCGCTCCTTTTCAATGTTTAGCGATGCATCGTGAGGCTCAGGCCGTCACGAAATCCGTCTTCCGGTAGCCCTGGATATAGAGCAGCGCCGTCAGGTCGCCGTGGTTGATACGCATGTCGGCTTCAGCGGCGACGGCGGGCTTGGCGTGCAGAGCGACGCCGGAACCGGCCAGATGCAGCATGCCGAGGTCGTTGGCGCCGTCGCCAACGGCGATGGCGTCT
>UEIF01000037.1 GCA_900468805.1 Hyphomicrobiales bacterium
GGGGTTGGGGAGGGGACTTTCTCCGAAGTCGGAGGTTCAATATGAAAGCCTTCGCCGACCTCCTAGACCGCCTGGTCCTCACCCCCAGCCGCAACGGCAAACTGAAACTGCTGACCGACTACTTCCGCGACACGCCGGACCCCGATCGCGGCTACGGCCTTGCCGCCATCGCCGGCACGCTCGAGGTGCGCGACGTCAAGCCCGCCATGCTGCGCGAACTGGTTCTGGAACGCATGGACGACGTGCTTTTTCGTTATTCCTATGACTATGTCGGCGACCTTGCCGAAACCATCTCGCTGGTCTGGGACAATGAGCGCGATATCGACCGTTCCGCGCTTGCCCAGCCGCGCCTGGGAGAAGTCGTCGTCAAGATGAACTCCCTCGGCCGCACCGAGGTGCGCAGCTTCGTGCGCGACCTGCTCGACCGTCTCGATTCCTCCGGCCGCTTCGCCTTCATCAAGCTTGCGACCGGGGCGCTGCGCATCGGCGTGTCCGCCCGCCTCGCCAAGCAGGCGCTGGCCGATCTCGGCAATAAGGATGTCACCGAGATCGAAACGCTTTGGCACGGACTGCAGCCGCCCTATGAAAGCCTCTTCAAATGGCTGGAGGGCGGGGAAGAAAAGCCGGTGCTTGCAACACCTGCGATTTTCCACTCGGTCATGCTCGCCAATCCGGTGGAGGAGGGCAATCTCGATGCTCTCGACCCCGCCGAATATGCCGCCGAATGGAAATGGGACGGTATCCGCGTCCAGCTTTCCCGCTCCGGTGAGACGCGCAGGATCTACTCCCGCTCCGGCGACGATATCTCCGGCGCCTTCCCCGATATACTCCAATCGATCAGCTTTGCCGGCGTCGTCGACGGCGAGCTTTTGGTCGGCGGTACGGCGCGCTCCAACAACCCGACCCGCACCTTCTCCGATCTGCAGCAGCGCCTCAATCGCAAGACGGTGACGGCAAAAATGCTGGAGGAATATCCCGCCTTCATCCGCGCTTACGACATGCTTTTCGACGGTGAGCAGGATGTGCGCGGCAAGAACTATATCGAGCGCCGCGACCGTCTCGCCGAAATCATCGAACACGCGCCTCACGACCGATTCGATCTGTCGCCGCTGGTGCCGTTCTCGACCTGGGAGGAACTGGACGATCTGCGTGCCGCCCCGCCCGATCCCGTCATCGAAGGCGTGATGATCAAGCGCCGGGACAGCATCTATCAGGCCGGCCGCATGAAGGGGCCGTGGTTCAAGTGGAAGCGCAACCCTTTCAATGTCGATGCGGTGCTGATGTACGCCCAGCGCGGCCACGGCAAGCGCTCCAGCTATTATTCGGATTTCACCTTCGGCGTCTGGGCGGAAGGGGAGGACGGCGAACAGCTGGTTCCCGTCGGCAAGGCCTATTTCGGCTTCACCGATGCCGAGCTCGAAGTGCTGGACAAGTTCGTGCGTAACAACACGACCGAGCGCTTCGGACCGGTCAGGGCTGTCAGGGCCGACAAGGAATTCGGCTTTGTGGTGGAAGTTGCTTTCGAGGGAATCAACCGCTCTACCCGCCACAAGTCCGGCGTTGCCATGCGCTTCCCCCGCATCGCAAGATTGCGTCCCGACAAGCCCTCTTACGAGGCCGATCGCCTGCGCACGCTCATTGCTATGATCGACGCCAAGGCGGGTTGATGACATCTGCCTGCGCAACAATGACGCAGGCCCCCCGTTTTCAACAGCATGTGTATTGGCGGCAACGCGCTTCCGGTGCAGATTTTTTGAGCCGGGAAAATGATGGATGCCGCGTATGAACTCGCAAGAACGAAATGCTTTTTTCCGTCGACGCCGCGGTCTGCTTGCAGGCATGGCGGGCTCTCTTTTGCTGCCCAGCCTTGCGAATGCCTTCGATGTTCCCGACGTTCCAAGACTCGCCAAGCATGACTATGCTGGTGTCCGCCATCACTTCCGCACCAAACTGCTGCAGAAGGGGCCGGCGCCGGACAAATACGAGCCGCTGACGGCACCCGCCGATGCCGACCGGATCTTCTACCGCTCCGGCTACGGCGGCGAGCTGGAACTGACGGCCTGGGTTTCCAGATACAAGCGGGAGCATAAGGCCAAGCCCGGCATCCTCTTCCTTCATGGGGGCAATGCCATGGGCATGGGCCACTGGCAGCTCATGAAACCTTACGTGGATGCCGGTTATGTGGTGATGATGCCGTCCGTGCGCGGCGAAAACGGCCAGATGGGCAATTTTTCCGGCTTCTATGACGAAGTCGACGACGTGCTCGCCGCGACCGAGCGTCTGCGCCATCTGCCGGGCATCGATCCCGAGCGTCTCTTTATCGCCGGTCACAGCATCGGCGGCACGCTGACCATGTTGACGGCGATGAGTACGCGTCATTTCCGGGCGGCCGTGCCGATTTCGGGTAACGCGGACGCCTTCCGGTTCTTCAACCGCTACCCCGAAGACATTCGCTTCGACGATTCGAACGCGCATGAGTTCGAGGTGCGCACGGCGCTTTGTTATGCGCACAGCTTCAAATGCCCGGTGCGTGTGCTGCACGGCACGGAGGAATCGCATTTCAACGACCGGGCTGACCTGCTCGTCGCGCGCGCCCGTGCGGCGGGCACGCGTATCGAAGCTGACCTGGTCACCGGCAACCACACCTCGGCGCTTCCCGCCGAGATCGAACAGAGCATCCAGTTCTTCCACGGTGTCGCGGCCTGACAGCCGCCGGATGCTGATCCGGCAAGGGCCTGCATCCACTGCTTATTGGTGCCATTTCGGCCTCTGCCACCAGCCTCGCGCCAGCCGCGAATGCCATCCTGCGAGCAGATATGCTGTCTCTGTTATCGCTGATGAGGGTGGTTTCATGAATTTTCTGCGCCGGGCTTTCCCGTTTGCCGGGCTCGCGGCTGCTGCAATGACGCTCAGCGGCTGCAATATTCTCATTCCGGATGTCGCAGCCGATTCGCCTGCGCGCTTCGTGCAGGAAATCTCCCCCGTCTTTTACGAGCCGCCGGGCGTCGATCCGCGCCGCGTCAAGCCGATACCCGACCAGCCGGTGCCGCAGACGCGCGAACTCTATAAGACCCAGTTCCACCAGACCTATGGCCTGCCGGTCAGCAATCCGCTGAACCTCAACATGGGCATGTACGGGCAGGTCAGGGACGGCGATTTCACGCTGCCGGCCATTCCCGCCAGCCGCATCCAGCCGGAATATCTGCGCCAGGAGGTCGATTACCAGACCAATGAGCGCCCCGGCACCGTCGTTGTCGATACCAAGGATCGCTTCCTCTATTTCGTCGAAGGCAATGGCAAGGCGATGCGCTACGGCGTCGGCCTCGGCCGCGAGGGCTTCGCCTGGAAGGGCCGCGGCGTCATCCAGTGGAAGCAGAAGTGGCCGCGCTGGACGCCGCCGGTTGAAATGGTTTCGCGCCAGCCGGAAGTCCGTCCCTTCTCCGCGGAAAACGGCGGCATGAATCCGGGCCTCGCAAACCCGCTCGGCGCCCGCGCCATGTATATTTTCAAGGACGGCCAGGACACGCTCTATCGCGTCCACGGCACCCCCGACTGGCAGTCCATCGGCAAGGCGGTTTCCTCCGGCTGCGTACGCATGCTCAATCAGGATGTGGTCGATCTCTATGACCGCGTGCCGGCCAAGTCCGAGATCGTTGTGATGTAGGGCTGCAACAGGGCAGGCGAGATCGTCTGCCCGGAGCCGGACACGTCTGCGTGATGCTATGGTTTATTCAGCATAAGCCGATAGATTTTTTCCTTGTCGATTTCGGCATTGGACGAATCAGGGGTCAGCTGCGCTTATGGCGAGCCCCGTATCACGAAGGAAATTAGTTCCGCGTCATGAGCCTCGATAAATCCCTCTCCCGTCGTAGTTTTCTTTCCTTTTCGGCTTTGACAGCGGCTTCCGCGCTGGCAGGCTGTGCCTCCACCTCGAATACGGTCGAGAATGGCGGCATGTCGATCAGCTACCGTTCGCCCTTCCGCGCGTTCCAGACGACGAGCGCGCCCGGCGAAGCAGAACTTGCCGTCATGTACGGCCCAATCGAAGACGGCGGTTTCCTGATCCCCGCCGTTCCCTACCAGCAGATCGATCCGCGCTACTATCGCCAGCAGGTCGTGGATCCGACCGGCCTGCCGCCCGGCACCATCGTCGTCGATACGCCTTCGCGCTTCCTCTATCTCGTTCAGCCCGGCGGCATGGCGATGCGCTACGGCGTCGGTATCGGCCGCGAAGGCTTCGCATGGGCGGGCAACGGCGTGATCCAGTGGAAGCAGAAATGGCCGCGCTGGAAGCCGCCGAATGAGATGGTCGCCCGTCAGCCGGAACTTGCGAAATACTCGATCGAGCGTGGCGGCATGGAGCCTGGCCTCTTGAACCCGCTCGGTGCGCGTGCGCTCTACATCTTCTCGAACAATGAAGATACGCTCTACCGCCTGCACGGCAACCCGGAATGGCGCTCTATCGGCAAGGCCGTCTCGTCGGGCTGCGTGCGCCTGCTCAACCAGGACATCATCGACCTCTACGATCGCGTTCCGAACAAGACCCCGATCGTTGTTTGGCAGTGAGGAACGGTCGGGCGAAGCCCGAGCAATCGATCCAGTGAATCGATTGCAGTGACGAACGCCCGAAGCGCAAGCGCAGGGCCGGAGGGTGCCTCGCCCAAAACACAAAACCGCCCAACACGGGCGGTTTTCTTTTGACTTGATAGTTACGCCGCCTCAGCGCAAATCCCAGCCTTGCACCCGGAAGCAAGCAGCGCCTTATCCGCCACCTCGACAAACAGCCGCCGAAACCACGCCGCCCGCTCATCGGCCCGGTCAACCCGCCGATAGAGCATGGACACCGGATCAGCCGGCAACTCGATCGGCGGCATCGAAACCTCGAGATGATGGAGCTGCGCCATGCAGCGCCCAAGCGATTCCGGCACGACGGCGATCGACGGCATGGCTCTGAGCGCCGGGGGAACAGCCGAATAGCGCGGCACGGTCGCCACCACATTGCGGCTCAGGCCCACCTTGTCGAGGGCCGCGTCCACTGCGGTGGTTGCACTGCCGACGAAGGAGATGGCGATGTGCGGCGCGGCGGTGAAATCCTCGACGCTGAGCGGTGGCTTCAGCTTCAATTGCTGCGGATCGTAGATGGCGATCGAACACTGCTCGAAAAGCGGCATGCGGACATGCCAGGAGGCCGGTTCGCTATGAACGGAAATGCTGAACTCGTACGCGCCGTCATCGAGCATCTGCGCCGCATCGCGCTTGTCGGCTGCGACGCCCACGAGCCGCGCAGCCGGTGCAAGCTCACGCAGCCGTGCGACCAGCGGGCCGAAGAAGGCGGTCTCCAGATTGTCGCACATGCCGACGCGGAATTCGCCCCGCCAGGTTGTCGGATCGAAACTCATCGGTGGGCGGATGGCCCGTTCGATGCCGGAGAGCGCATCCTCGATTGCCGGTGCGATGGCCAGCGCCCGAGCCGTCGGTTGCAGGCCGCGGCCGACGCGCACGAACAGTTCGTCGTCCAGTGCTTCGCGCAGCCGCTTGAGCGCGGCCGAAAGCCCTGGCTGGCCGAGCAGCAGCCTTTCGGCTGCGCGGCTGACATTGCGCTCCTGCATCAGCACCGAGAAGGCGAGCAGAAGGTTCAGGTCGATTTTGCGAAGGGTGGCGTCATTCATCATTATTGGTAATACCTGACATGGCCATTATCAATTTGCAATAGGATTTGAAGCTGTACATTTTCTCGTTCCCTGCCGCCCGCCAGCCTCCCGGCGAAGGCGGCAGCAAAGAAGGAACTGAGATCGATGACCAATTCCCCATCTCGACGCGGAGCCAGCCTGGCATTGCTGCTGCTCTGCGCTGCGAACTTCCTTGACGCCATGGATGTTTCCACCATCGGGGTCGCCCTGCCTGCGATCCAGACCGAACTTGGTATGCCTGCAACCTCGCTTCAATGGGCGGTCAGCGCCTATGTGCTGGGTTATGGCGGCTTTCTGCTGCTCGGCGGCCGTGTCGCCGACCTCTTCGGCCACCGCCGCGTCTTCCTTTGGTCGCTCGGCATCTTCGCGGCCGCCAGCATCGCTGGTGGCTTCGTGGACAGCGGGCCGACGCTGATCGCTGCACGTCTGGTGAAGGGCATTGCTGCCGCCTTTACCGCGCCGGCGGCACTTGCCTTGCTGCTCTCCGTCTTCGGCGAGGGCGAGAAACGGGCAAAGGCGCTCGGCGTTTTCGCCTCGACGGGCGCTACCGGCTTCGTGCTCGGCATGGTGCTCGGCGGCGCAGCCACCCTCGTGAGCTGGCGGGCGACCCTTGTCATGGGTGCTCCGATCGCCATCCTGACACTCGCCATCGCTCCCTTCGTCCTGCCTCCGGATGACCGGCGTGGCGAGGGACGCAAGCACTTCGACTGGGCTGGCGCGCTGACGATTACCCCCGGCCTTCTGCTTTTCGTCTTCGGCATCACCAATGCTGCGGCCGCAGGCTGGAACGATTTCTTCACCTGGGGTTCGCTCGTGGCGTCACTGGTGCTGATCGCTCTCTTCCTGATCGTGGAATCGCGCCATATCGATCCCATGGTGCCGCTGCATATCTTCCGCAAAGCGAAGCTCAGCCATGCCAATGCCGTCGCCGCGCTGTTTCAGGGGGCCTATGTCGGCTTCCAGTTCATCGCGACGCTCTATTATCAGGATGTCATCGGCTGGTCGGCCTTTGCCACCGGCTTCTGCTTTGCCTTCGGCGGCGTCTGCGTCATGTTCCTTGCTCCGCGTTTTGCCACCGTTGCGCAGAACCGCGGCACGACCGGCCTGATGGCGGTCGGCGTCGGCCTGCAGGCAACGAGCTATATCCTCTGGGTGGCGCTGGTCGGCCACATCGATCCGATCATCCTGGTTGCTCTCAACCAGATCCCGCTCGGCGTCGGTTATGCCATGACCTATCCGGCAATCCAGGTTGCCGCTCTCTCTGATGTCGAAGAAGACAAGTCCGGTCTTGCCTCCGGCCTGCTCTTTGCCTCCTTCCAGATCGGCGGCGGCATCGTGCTCGCGGCGGCCTCCGCAATCTTCGCGGCTGCCCCGCATTTCGGCTGGGATCCCTACGTCGGCGGCATCGTCTTCGTGGCGCTGCTGGCGATCCTGATCACTCTGCTTGCCGCTGTCGGCCCGAAGACCGCAACAGTTCGACCGCAAGCCTATCAGGCAGCCGAGTGAGGTAAACTGCCCGCGCCGGCTTGGCGCGGGCATCCCGTTTCAGCCGGTGATCATGTTTCGGCCTATATGCTTGCGTTGAGATTGCCCCGCAGCCGGTGCAGCATGTCGCGCATGACGGCCATTTCCTCCAGCGTGCAGCCGATCGCCTCGCCGATCGAAGACATGATCGTATTGATCTCGCCCTTCATCGATTGACCTTTCGGCGTCAGCGATACGATGACCTGCCGCTCGTCGCGGGAATCGCGGGTGCGCCTGATAAGGCCGTTCTGCTCCAGCCGCTTGAGGAGAGGGGAGAGCGTACCGGAATCGAGATCGAGCTGCTCGCCGATCGTTTTCACCGGCAGTTCTGCCTTTTCCCAAAGCACCAGCATGACGAGATATTGCGGATAGGTGAGGCCCACCTTGTCGAGTATGGGCTTATAGGCGCGGGTAAAGGCATGCGCCGTCGCATAGACTGCGAAACAGAGCTGCTTCTCCAACCGCTTTTCCTCTTCCGGTATCTCGATCACTTTCGCCGTTCTCGCCTTCATGTCTGCCATCCCCGAGGTCTTCATTGTCCTCTTTTCAAATTCCGAATGCAATTTGCAAAATTCACTTGCGTGCAATTTAATTGCGCGTTATTAAAAACTCAACCCGAACGAACGGGGCCAACCAAAGGAGATTGTCATGCCTATTCTCTATACGACCAAAGCTTCCGCCACTGGTGGCCGCGCAGGCCGCGCCGTTTCCGAAAACGGTGTTCTCGACGTCACGCTCACCGTGCCGAAGGAACTCGGCGGCGACGGCGCAACAGGCACCAATCCCGAACAGCTTTTCGCGGCCGGTTACTCGGCCTGCTTCCTTGGTGCCTTGAAATTTGTAGCCGGCAAGGAAAAGGTCAAGATTCCCGAGGAAACAACGGTTTCCGCAACCGTCGGCATCGGCCCGCGTGAAGATGGCGGCGGCTTCGGCATCGAAGTTGCGCTGACGGTCAACATCCCCGGCGTCGATCGTGAAACCGCCGAAAAGCTCGCTGCCGCAGCCCACATCGTTTGCCCCTACAGCCACGCCATGCGCACCTCGACCGAAGTTCCGGTCACGGTTGCCTGATTATCTGTAATATCGATCGACAAGGGCCGGGGCATCGCTCCGGCCTTTTCTTTTGAATTCAATGTATTGCCTGCCGCGTCGGGCCTGGCAGCTGGTCCGCATCGGTCAGCGTGCCCAAGAAGGCGACGATGTCGTCGATTTCCGATTCCGTCAGTGCGGGTGGATCGCCGGGCTTGCGGCCGAAGGGCGGGTCCTGGTTGAGATTGTCCCAATAGGCCTGCGGAACGTCATCATATTTGCGGATCGTGCCGTCGGCATTTTTCGGGTACCAGCGGCCGGGATCGCTGTCGCGCGTGGCGTAGAAGGAAACGACATCACGCAGCGAATGGAAGTAGCCATTGTGGAAGAAGCTCTTCTTCAGCGCCACATTGCGCAGCGTCGGCGTCCGGAACAGCGCGCAATAGTCCGCCCGATCCTTGAAGTCGGTACGCTCAGGTCCGCAAAGGCCGAGATCATGATAGTTCGGATTGCTGTTGGCCGGGATCGCCATGTTGCGCGGCACAGCCAGCCCCAGGAAGCCGAAGTCGGAAAATTGCGGCGGCTCGCCGTCATTGGCAGGCTCGCTCAGATGGCAGCTCGAACAGTTACCCTTGGCCGGATCTTCGAAGAGTTCGCGGCCATGCAGCTCCTGCGCCGTCAGCGTGCCCTTGCCGGCGAGGAACGCGTCATAGCGGCTGGAATAGGGGTAGAAGTCCGGCCCGCTCTGCTCGAAGGTGCTGAGCGCCTCGACTGCACCCTGAAAGGCATCCCCGGCATTGCCGAAAATCTCCTGGCCGAAGATCTCCCTGAAATCCTTGGCATAGGCTGCCTTGTTGAGTGAAGCGACGACCTCAGCTTCATCCTTGTTGCCCATTTCGAAAGGCGACAGCAGCGGGATCTTCGCCTGATCGGAGCCGTGGTCCACGCGCCCGTCCCAGGTCAGGCCGCCGGTCGGCCCGTTGTCGATGCTCTCGTCGCCTTCGTCCTCGGAATCGTAGAAGTGTTCGGTGAAGGAGGGTGTGGCCTGCAGGTAGCGCAGCGTCGGCACGGCACGCAGGCCCGGCTGGTCCATATGCGGTCCCCCCATTTCGACCGGCGTTGCGCCAGCCGGAGCGAAGCCATGATGCGGATCGTGGCAGGAGGCGCAGGCCTGCACGCCGGAGGCGGAAAGCGAGGCATCGAAGAACATTTTGCGGCCGAGCTCCGTCAGCGCTTCGGCGCGCGCATAGGCGTCGGCTCGCGACATGGGGCCGGGGTGCACGCCCCCGATGACGGCCGCGCTGCTTTGCCGCAGCGGCAGAAGGCTCAAACCGAGCGCAGTGGCGGCCAAACCGAGCGCCAGACCGGATCGCAAGAGCCAGATAATCTTTGCCGCCATATGAGAGATTCCAATGGGTTAACATCGTCTGCCCCCATGATCGAACCTGACTGCAACAGATTGATGACGCGCGCCTTTCGACCGCAGGTGCGACCTGCCCAATGTCACAAAGTTGATAGACGGCGAGAATAGCGTCTCGCTTGCGCTCGGTCTTTCTATTTCCGCCGGGCGCTCCTCTAGCCACGCCCCCTTAGCCATGAGGTATCCCCCGCCATGACCAGACTGAAGTTCCTGCGCAATCTTTCGCTGGCCGGTTCGGCCCTGCTGCCGCTGGTATCAGCCACGGCCGCCCTTGCCGCACCTGCAGGCATGGACAAGATCGAGAATATCGTTGTCATCTACGCCGAAAACCGCAGTTTCGATAACCTCTATGGCAGCTTTCCGGGCGCCAATGGCCTCGCCAATGCCAGCGAAAGCCAGGCACGCCAGCTCGACCGCGACGGCGCGCCGCTGGCGGAGCTGCCGCCTTCCTGGGGCGGCCTGACCGCCAAAGGTGTGACGCCCGCAATCACCGAGGCGCAGTCCGCTCACCTCGCCAATGCCGTCTTCTCGATCGACGATCCCAAAGGCTTCGCGCAGGCGACAAATGTCATCACCCGTGACCTCTGGCACCGCTTCTATCAGGAGCAGATGCAGATCGACGGCGGCAAGAACGACAAGTTCGTCGCCTGGGCCGATTCCGGCAGCCTCGTCATGGGCCACTATGACGGCTCGATCCTGCCCATGTGGCAGGTCGCCAAGAAATACGTCATCGCCGATAATTTCTTCCAGGGCGGCTTCGGCGGCTCCTTCTTCAACCACTTCCAGCTGATCTGTGCCTGCGCTCCCTATTATGCAGATGCCGACAAGAGCACGGCCAAGCCGACCATCGCCAAGGTGGATGCTGACGGCATCTCGCTGATCCCGGCCGACAACGGCCCGAAATCGGCCCTCGACGGCGCTCCGAAATTCGTCTCCGACGGCAACCTCACGCCGGATTTCTACGCCGTCAACACCATGCAGCCGCCTTACCAGCCGAGCGCCAACGCCCCTGCCAAGGATGGCGATGCCGCCTACGCCGATCCCTCGCAGCCGAACACCTTACCACCGCAGCACGAGATCACCATCGGCGACCTGCTATCGCTGAAGGGCATCACCTGGGCCTGGTATGGCGGCGCCTGGCAGGCAGCCCTCGACGGCAAGAACGCCACGCCTGTGCCGAACTTCCAGTTCCATCATCAGCCGTTCAACTATTTCGCCAATTTCGCGCCGGGCACGCCCGCCCGCGCCGAGCATCTGAAGGATGGCGGCCTCGGCGGCGAAGCCTTCACGAAGGATATCGACGACGGTAAGCTGCCGGCCGTTTCCTTCTACAAACCGCAGGGCAACCTCAACGAGCATGGCGGTTATGCCGATGTTTCGAGCGGCGACCAGCACCTCGCGGATCTGGTCTCGCATCTCGAAAAGAGCCCGCAATGGGGCCACATGCTTGTCATCGTCACCTATGACGAAAACGGCGGCTTCTGGGACCACGTCGCCCCCCCGAAGGCCGATCGCTGGGGGCCGGGCAATCGCATCCCGGCCTTCATCATCTCGCCCTACGCCAAGGGCGGCATGGTCGATCATACCCAGTACGACACGACCTCGATCCTGCGCCTGATCAGCGCCCGATACGACCTGCCGGTTCTGCCGGGCCTGCTCGCCCGCGACAAGGCGCTTGCGCTGAACAATGAGCCGCCGATGGGCAACCTGACGGCATCGCTCGACCTGACGCGCTGATCGTCGCGACAACGCTATGTCTTCTCCCCACAGATTGGGGAGAAGACTTCGACTTCCGGATGTTTATCCGTTGAGCGTCCGCATGCCGATTTCGCCGTAGCGATCTCCGACGGCGCGGGGCAGGGCCCTGGCGATTTCCTCGATATCTCCAGGTGTAAGATCAACGCCAGCCGCTCCAAGATTCTCGTCCAGTCGCGCGCGGCGGCGGGTGCCGGGAATGGGCACGATATTTTCGCCCTGAACCATCACCCAGGCGAGAGCCAGTTGCGCCGGTGTAGCGCCCTTGCGGCGCGCAATCTCTTCGAACACGGCGACGAGTTCGAGATTGCGCCTGAAATTGTCACCCATGAACCACGGCGAGGTCCGCCTGTAGTCATCGGGCGCGAGTTCATCGACGGACTTGATCGCGCCGGACAGGAAGCCACGTCCGAGCGGCGAATAGGCCACAAGCCCAATCCCGAGTTCACGAAGCGTCTGCAGCACGCCGTCTTCCGGATCGCGCGACCATGGTGAATATTCGCTTTGAACGGCGGTAATGGGATGTACGGCATGTGCCCGGCGGATTGTGTCAGGGCGGGCTTCCGACAGGCCGATATGTCTGACCTTGCCGGCTTCGACGAGCTCCTTCATCGCACCTACTGTCTCTTCAATCGGCGTATCGGGATCGACGCGGTGGAGATAGTAGAGATCGATATGGTCGACGCCGAGCCGCCGTAGAGACCCTTCGCAGGATGCTTTTGCATATTCGGGCCGTCCGTTAGCCGTCTGGGCGCTGACGCCTGGTATCGCTCCAGCTGCGCGCACGATGCCGAACTTGGTTGCCAGCACCACCTGGTCGCGCCGGTCCTTGATCGCCTCCCCCACGAGTTCCTCGTTGGTGTGCGGGCCATAGCTATCGGCCGTATCGAGCAGGGTTACGCCACGATCAAGCGCATGGTGGATCGTGGCGATCGCCTCGCCCCTGTCGGCGGCGGTCGCGCCATAGGCCCAGTTCATGCCCATGCAGCCGAGGCCAATCGATCCGACCTCAAGTCCTTGCCCGAGCCGGCGTGTCTGCAATGTTCCGTTTGTCATCTCTCATCCTTTCTTCCGCCTCTTCATAGGAGGCGATTTTGCCGTCGAGGACGCGAAGGCAGGTTTCGAGATCGGCCACATGGGCCCGGACACGCTCACGATGCTCCCTAAGCATCTCGCGACGCTCGCTGAACGTTGCTTTCCCGCGACCGGCAAGCTTTGCATAAAGCAGCATGTCGCGGATCGGCATTCCGGTCGTCTTCAGACGGCCGAGAAACTCGATCCAGGAAAGGATTGAAGCGTCGTAGTCGCGTTGTCCGGATCTGTCGCGGTCGGCATAGGGGAGCAGGCCGATACGCTCGTAGTAACGTAGCGTATGAGCCGACAGACCGCAGCGTTTTGCGAGGTCACTGATCTTCATGAGACACCTGTTCTCGTCACGACGCCAAGGAAGCTACGGCTTCGAGCGCACTCTAAGTCAAGAGGCTTTTTGCAGCTGATTTACAGCCGTCTTATCCCGAGCTTTGTAAGATCACGCGAGAAACTGCAGGTCTCGCCTCAGTCCATCCGCATCGCCATTTGGCAGCTTCGCTTCCAGTGTCGCATGCGTGTTCTCCCATATCGGCAGCGCCTTCTGCAGCGCCGCCCGCCCTTCATCCGTCAGGCAGAGGAGGCGACCGCGCCGGTCTCTCGGGTTCGGCACCACATTGACAAAACCCTTGCGCTGCAGCGGCTTCAACGCCGCCGTCAGCGTCGTCTGGTCCATGGCGAGCAGGCTTGCGACCGGCCCCATCGGCGGCGGCTCCGGCCGGTTGAGGGACATCAGCAGGGAGAATTGGCCGTTGGTCAGGCCGACAGGCCGCAGCGCATCATCGAACAGCCTGGCAAGCGCACGTGCGGCGCGCTGCACATGCAGGCACAGGCACGTATCCCGCACCAGAAGCGTCGTGGAAAAAGGAATCGCGATCGGGTTTGACATGATCTATTTCTATTGATATCAATCTATTTAGTCAAGAAGAGGAGACTATCTGCCGGAAAATGCCGGCAGCGCCGGAGGAGGGCGCAGATCATGTTGAACAAGTTGACTCAAAATCCCGTCGTTTCCCGCGAGGAATGGCTTGAAGCTCGCCGAGCTTTGCTCTTGAGAGAGAAAGAGGCGACCCATCTGAGAGACAAGGTGAATGCCGAACGCATGGCTTTGCCCTGGGTGAAGGTCGACAAGGACTATACGTTCGACACGCTGCAGGGGCCGAAATCGCTCGCCGACCTTTTCGATGGCCGCAGCCAGCTGATGGTCTACCACTTCATGTTCGGCCCCGAATGGGAGGCCGGTTGCCCCGGCTGCTCATTCCTCGGCGATCATCTCGATGGCACACTGCCCCACCTCAACCATCACGACGTGACACTCGTTTCCGTAGCCCGCGCGCCGCTCGCCAAGATCGAGGCCTATAAGAAGCGCATGGGCTGGAATTTCCCCTGGATTTCGTCCTTCGGCAGCGATTTCAACTTCGATTATCACGTATCTTTCACGCCCGAGGATCTTGCCAAAGACAAGGTCTTTTATAATTTCTCTCCGATAGCACCCGCTGACGCCAATGATGAACTGCCCGGACTTTCGGCATTCTACAAAAACGAGAAGGGCGAAGTGTTCCATACCTATTCGAGCTATGCCCGAGGCGCGGAGGAAATCCTTGGAACATTGATGATCCTGGATCATGCCCCCAAGGGTCGCAACGAAGATTCGACCATGGATTTCGTGAAGCGTCACGACGAATATGAGGAAGCCCCCCAAGCCTCATCCTGCTGTCACTAGACCCAGCCAACCATCATCCGGAGGAGAAGGACGATGAAGACTGCAGAAGTGCTGAAGGAGCATGCTTTCCTGGAGAGAATGGTGGGGGATTGGACCGTCGCTGCTTCAGACATGACTGGAGATAAGCCTTGGGACGAGACCGTGCGCTCCCTGCAGGGTATCTGGTTCATTGCCGAAGGGGCCGGTGAAATGAGCGACGGCAAGCAGGCAACAACGATCCTTACCCTCGGCTACGACTCGAGTAAAAGCAAATATGTCGGCAGCTGGATCGGCTCGATGATGGACTACATGTGGACCTATGAGGGCGAGATCGAGCCCCCGGGTAACGTTCTGTCGCTCTACACCAGGGGCCTGGCTTTCGAAGGCGATGGCCTTGCCGACTATCGCGAGCAGATCGCCTTTCTCGACGACAACGTCAGAACCTTCACATCGAGCGTCAAGGAAGCTGACGGCACCTGGAAGCAGTTCATGGAAGTCAAATATACCCGCAAGGGCTGAAATCGCCGGGGCACATCAAGGCCAATTCCAGCAAGAGTGCGAGAGCGGTTTTGCGTCCGGAATTGCTTGAAAACAAGAGACAGAACTCAAGCGTGGACCGAGGAGGACACGATGTCCAATACGCATGGCAAGTTCATATGGTGCGAACTGATGACGCCGGATCCGGATGCGGCGGCGAAATTCTACGGCTCGGTCGTCGGCTGGACGTCGGGTAAAATGCCGGCGGCAGACCAGCCGGAATACACCATCTTCGAAGCAAACGGCGTCAGGGTCGCCGGCATGATGCCCTTTCCGGCAGAGCTGGAAGGGCAGGGCATTCCGCCGAACTGGACCGGTTACGTCGCCGTCGACAATACTGATCAATCGGCACGCGACTTCTCGGCAAACGGCGGTACCGTCCGCCGCCAGCCGGCGGATATTCCAGGCATAGGCCGCTTTGCCGTCGTAGCCGATCCTGATGGAGCAGTGCTCTGCATCATGACGCCGCTGCCGATGGAAAATCCGCCGCCGGAACTGCCTTACGACACGCCCGGCCATGTCGGCTGGCGCGAGCTCTACGCCAATGACGGCGCCAAGGCCTTCGACTTCTATTCCAAGCGCTTCGGCTGGACGAAGGATCAGGACTTCGACATGGGGCCGATGGGCATCTACCACATTTTTGCCGCGCAAGGAAAACAGACCGGCGGCATGATGACCCGTCCGCCGGAAGTCGGCATGGCCTTCTGGTCCTACTACTTCACCGTGCCGGCCCTTGATGCTGCCATCGAGCGCGTTAACGCCGGCGGCGGCAAGGTCGTCAACGGTCCCATGGAAGTTCCCGGCGGCTGGGTCTGTCAGGGGATGGATCCGCAGGGGGCGTTTTTCTGCCTGTCGGCGGCGAAGCGTTAAGGTTCATTGAAAAGGGGTCGCGAGCAATCTCGCTTGCGCCCCCCTATCCAACTCATCCAACACTCGCAAAGAACCCTTCCGGGCTTTCCACTTCCACCAGTTTCTTCCGCTCGATCAGCCAGAAGCGGTTGCCCACCGCCCGCACAAAGCTACGATCGTGAGAGACGAGCAGGCAGCTCGCCTCCTGCGCCATCAACTCGCCTTCCAGCGCTTCCTGCCCCTCGATGTCGAGGTGGTTGGTGGGTTCGTCCAGCAGGTAGAAATTCGGCTGCGTCAGCCGCAGCACCAGCATGCCGAGCCGTGCCTTCTGCCCGCCGGAGAGCAGCTTGACCGGTTTGCCCTGCATCTCGATCGTCATGCCGGCACCGGCAAGCAGCGAGCGCGCCCGTTGGTCGCCGACATCGAAGCGGCGGATGATCGTCTGCAGCGGCGTATCCGCATCGCTGAGATCGGCAAGCAGCTGGTCGCCATAACCGAGCACAAGCGAGGGCGTCGCCTTGATGCCCGCCTTTGCCGTTTCCGGCTCGGCGATCGCAGCCCGCAGCATCGAGACCAGCCGCGACTTGCCGGCGCCGTTGAGGCCCAGCAGCACGATGCGGTCGCCTTGGCAGATGAACTGCTTTCCCGTGCGAAAGAGTAGCGTGCCGTCAGGCGTGGTGACCTCGGCGTCTTCGAGTGTGACAAGAACCTTGGCATGCGTGCCGCGATTGGCGAGGCGGATTGCGCCTGCCGAACGTTCGAGATGGGCAGGTTTGGTGGCTTCCTCCAGCTTCTCTGCACGCTGCTTCAACTGCTTCGTCTTCACGACCAGCAGATCGCTGCCGGAATTGATGCCGATATTGTTGAGCTTCGCCGCCTGTTTGCGAAGCTGCTCGACCGTCTTCATGTCCTTTTCGTATCGCCGCGCATCGGAAGCATCCGCCTCGTCGAGCGCGGCGCGCGCCCGGCTGTAGGGCAGGGAGAAGACAGGCGATTGTTCCGGCCGCAGGAAGAGCGTCCGGTTGGTGGTCGCGTCGAGAAAGGCACGGTCGTGGCTGCAGATGATAACGGGCGTGTCACGCGGCAATGCGTTCAGCCAGCCTTCCAGCCGCGCGATCTTTTCAAGATCGAGATGATTGGTCGGCTCGTCGAGCAGCAGCACGTCCGGCTCGTTCACCCATGTGCGGGCGATCAGCGCCAGCCGCTGCCATCCGCCGCTGAGCTGCCGGAGCGGTCGCTCGCGCAATTCCTCCGGCACTTCGAGCGATTCCAGCACGACGTCGGCGCGCCAGCTCTCGCTTTCGGCCTGCTCAGGCGGAAGGGCCAGAAGCACAGCGTCACGGAAAGTGGCGTCGAGAAGGGCCGGCGACACATTCTGCTCCACATGGCCGATGGTCAGCCCGCGCGCCTTGGTGATCTCGCCTTCGGTCGGCTCCAGCGTCGCGGTCATGAGCCGCAACAGCGTGGATTTGCCCCGTCCGTTCGCGGCCACGAGGCCAATCCGGTCGCCGGCATTGACGACGAGATTGAGTTTCGAAAACAGCGGCGCCGACAGCACAATACCGAGATTGCGGATATTGATGAGGGTCATGATCGTATCCTGGTCTTGCCAATCGATCGCACCTATCCGGGGCTTCAGCCATCAACGGATAAGCGCGTTTTGCTTGGCGGATTATGAAATGCTTGCAGCTCGAACGGCGGGCATTGAGGTGCAGCAGTGCCACAAGGGGCGGACCAGGAAGAGATTTGCGAGAAACGGTCTCTGGTCAGCCCTGCAAACGCATCTGCAGGGCGTTGACTGGGCCACGCTGGCGATGATGCCGGAAATACATACTCACGCGCAGCCCTCCTTCTTTCTCGCTTGCAAGACGGAAATATCATTGCTCGCGGCTGGAAACAAGGGATCATGATAGCAGTAAAGACGCTCAGATGGTATGAAAGGTCATCATCATCCGGGATCGGGGAACGCGGGATGATTTCCATTTCGAGGGCGGGCAGTATAGAGGATTTCGTGGTTGCCGCCGGCTTCTGCGAGGCGCTCGGTGCCCTGGATGTTGAGATGGGGCGTGATCATGGCGTTCCTGCCGAGATCGTCATGACGCTTTTCCACGGCGAAAATCATGAAAGCCTCGCCCGGAAATACAGTTCCGACGAAGCGATGATGTTTCTCGCCAGATGGGAGGGAGCACCGGCAGGCTGTATCGCGCTCGCACCATTCGATGCCGACGCCATGGAGATCCATAAATTCTACGTGGATCCCGCCTTTCGCGGCTGGGGCATCGGCAAAGTGCTGATGCAGAAGGTGTTCGACGAAGCGAAGAAGATGAGCAAACGCACCACCATGCTCGTCAATACCGCAGCTTATTTGAAGAGTGCACTCTCCCTCTACGAAGCCTTCGGTTTCGTCCACTGCCCCCCGTTTCACACCGTGCCCGCCGAAATCAGCCACACCGAAGTCTTCATGTCGCGGCCGCTTTGATCCCGACACAATCGCTGCCTAGCGATGTCAGGATATTTTCAAGGGAGGCGGCATGCTCATCGCCCATCTGCCGGCAGGCTATATTCTTGGAACTGCCGCGCGACGCAGAGCGTCGTCCCCTGCCATCATCGCGGCGGCTCTGATCGGCAGTGTCGCGCCGGATTTCGACATGGCCTATTTCTACGCGTCGGGCGGCAAGATCCATCATCATGCCTATGTCACGCATTGGCCGCTCTTCTGGCTTGTCTCGGCGATCCTGATCCTGCCGCTCCTCAAATGGCTCCGCCCGGCCTGGCTCGCGGCAGGTTGCGTCTTCTTCGCAGCCGCCATGCTGCACATGGTCATGGATACGGTCGCTGCACCGCTCTATTGGTTGGCGCCTTTTTCGTTCCATGAATTTGAGCTGGTTCGAGTAACGGCAACCCATGCCAACTGGATCATCAGCTTCCTGCTCCATTGGACATTCCTGCTGGAAATCTCCATCTGCCTTTCGGCGCTCGCACTGTTCCTGATGCGCCGTCGCATACGGCTGCCGTGTCGGCGACATCTGCCCACCGGCCCCATTCCGGAACATGGCGCGCAAGTTAGCGGTTATCGCAAAGGCCGGAAGGCACCCTGATCCCAGCCGGATGCATTTCGCCTGGCTGTTTGCCACACTAGTTGCACAGCATCGTGTGATCGTTATAAGCGGCCGTCGATGGACTGAGGAAATTCCTGATCGAGGGCGAATGCAATGACGGGTGGTGACGACGAATATGTCTATGACGAGGCGACGGGCGAATGGCGCCCGGCTTCCGAAATGGCCGCAGCTGCACAGGCTGCGTCCGAGGTTCGCGACGCCGCCGGAAACGTGTTGAAGGACGGCGATTCCGTCACGTTGATCAAGGATCTCAAGGTAAAGGGCGCCAACCAGACCTTGAAGCAGGGCACGGTCATCCGTTCCATCCGTCTGACGGATAATCCGGAAGAGATCGACTGCCGTCACGATGCGATCAAGGGCCTCGTCTTGCGGACGGAATTCGTCCGCAAGCGCTGACCTGACCTATCTGCTACCGCTTCAGGCTTCCCAATATGCCCCGCACCAGCGCCCGGCCGACCTGGGTGGCCACCGTACGCGCCACACTCTTCATGGCTGCTTCCACGACCGTTTCGCGCTGGTAACCGGAGCGGCCGCGTGATTGGCCGCGATCTGTAGGCTTGTCGTCATCGCTGCCGCCGAAGCCGGGCAGCGTCCAGCCGGAGGTCGTGCTGCCCTCCTGCGGCGCCGGGGCCTCTTCCTGCGCCCGCTTGGCAGCCTCGGAATCGGCGGCTTTCTTGGCACGTGCTGCGAGCAACTCGAAAGCAGATTCGCGGTCGACATCCTCGTCATAGACGCCGAGCACGGGGCTATGGTCCATGATCTGCTGGCGCTCGGCATCGTTCACAGGTCCGACGCGGCCGGACGGCGGCCGGATCAGCGTGCGTTCGACGATCGAAGGTGCCCCCTTGGCTTCGAGCGTGGAGACGAGCGCCTCGCCGGTGCCGAGATTGGTGATGACGGTCGCGCAGTCGAAGGCCGGATTGGGGCGGAAGGTATCGGCCGCCGTCTTCACCGCCTTCTGCTCGCGCGGCGAATAGGCGCGCAACGCATGCTGCAGGCGGTTGCCGAGCTGGGCGAGCACCGTTTCCGGCACGTCGAGCGGGTTCTGCGTCACGAAATAGACGCCGACCCCCTTGGAGCGGATGAGGCGCACCACCTGCTCGACGCGCTCGGTCAGCACCTTCGGCGCGTCGTTGAAGAGCAGATGAGCCTCGTCGAAGAAGAAGACCAGCTTCGGCTTGTCGGGATCGCCAACCTCCGGCAGCTCTTCGAAAAGCTCGGAGAGCAGCCACAGCAGAAAGGTGGCGTAGAGGCGCGGGTTCATCATCAGCTTGTCGGCGGCAAGCACCGAGATCTGCCCGTAGCCATTGTTCGAGGTGCGCATGATGTCGGAAATCTTCAGCGCCGGCTCACCGAAGAAATGCTCGGCCCCCTGCTGCTCCAGCACGAGAAGTGCGCGCTGGATCGAGCCGACGGAAGCCTTGGAAATCAGGCCGAACTGGTTGGAAAGCTCGGAGGCATTTTCGCCCATATAGTTGAGCAGCGCCGTGAAATCCTTGAGATCGAGCAGCGGCAGGCCGGCCTTATCGGCGATCTTGAAGGCGATATTGATGACGCCTTCCTGCGGCTCGGAGGCATCCATCAGGCGGGCCAAGAGCAACGGCCCCATCTCGGCGACGGTCGTGCGAACCCGGTGGCCTTTCTCGCCGAAGAGATCCCAGAAGATGACCGGGAACTGCTCGAATTCATAATCGGTAAAGCCGATCTGCTCGGCGCGCGTGGTGAGAAAATCCTTCGGCTCGCCCTTGGCGGCGATACCCGAAAGGTCGCCCTTGATGTCGGCGGCGAAAACCGGCACGCCGGCTCTCGCGAAGCCTTCCGCCAGCACCTGCAGCGTCACCGTCTTGCCCGTGCCGGTGGCGCCGGTCACGAGCCCGTGGCGATTGCCGAATTTGAGGTCGAGATATTCGCCCTTGTTGATGCTGTCATCAGGATTGCGGCTTGCGCCGATGAAAATCTTGCCGTCCTCGAGCATGTAAAAATGTCTCCTCGGTCGATGCCGCAGCTCAGTTCCAGAATATGCGAGGATCCTCTTTTCGCACATTCATGCAAATATCGTTTCTCTGTTATAAGCAGGCGACGGGAGACCGACAACTGTCTGCGTTAAAAGGAAAAGCAGAAGCGGATACCGCAAAGAGAGCCGCTTGAGTTGCCGCCTCGATTCGATTACGTTGACGTTAACGTCAAAACAGGAGGCAGACGATGAATGAGATTGTGACTGAAATCGCCAATCGCGTGGGCATTTCGCCTGATCTGGCCGAAAAGGCGCTCGGCATGATGCTCGGCTTCCTGCAGCGCGAAGCGGCTGATGGTCCGGTTGCCGAGATGATCGAAAAGATCCCCGGCGCCACCGAACTCGTTGCCCAGTTCAACGGCGAAGGCTCCGGCGGTGGCGGCGGTCTGCTCGGCGGCCTGATGGGCGCGCTCGGCGGTGGCGGCATCATGGGCCTCGGCCAGCAGCTGATGAGCGAAGGCCTCGGCATGAGCGAGATCACCTCGCTCGCCAAGGAAACCATCGCCATTGCCAGGCAACATGCCGGCGACGATGTGGTCGACCAGGTGGTCGCCTCCGTGCCAGGCCTCAGCCAGTTCGTCTAGGACGATCCATCATTTCGATAAGCCCCCGGCTCCGTCCGGGGGTTTTGTTTTTAAAGCTTTTCCATCTTTCATTTTCGTGTGTTTTTATGACCGACGCATCCTCCATCAAAGCGCTGCTGCCAAAGGCTGCCGGCCATCAATTCGTGCTCTATGGCGATTCCTGCTCGGGCGTTGCCGGCGCCCTGCACGAGCGGACCTTTGCATCGGTGAATGCCGTCCTGCGCAGGCTTGAGCCGCAGCCGCAGTTCATTCTCTTTCCCGGCGATGAGATCATCGGCCTGACGGCGGATGAAGCCTCGTTGCATGCCCAATGGCAGCATTGGCTTGATGTCGAGATGGCCTGGCTCGACCGCACCAAAATTCCGATGTGGCACACGACCGGCAACCACACGACCTATGACGAGATGAGCGAGGCAATCTTTCGCGGCACGCTCGGCCTTCCGGCAAACGGACCGGCGGGGCAGGAGGGGCTGGCCTATTGGGTTCGCCGCGGCGATCTGCTCATGGTCTTCGTCCATACGCTCTGCAGCGGTCTCGGCGGCGAAGGTCATGTTGAAACGGAGTGGCTGGAAGCGACGCTGAAGGCGCATGCTGATGCCCGCTACAAGCTGGTGCTCGGCCATCACCCGGTCTTTCCGGTCAATGGTTACGCCGGCGCCTATCAGCGCGAGATCGGCCATGAATATACCGAGCGCTTCTGGGATATTCTCGTAGAGGCCGGCGTCTTTGCCTATTGCTGCAGCCATATTCTGGCCTTCGATGTCCAGGCCCATCGCGGCGTGCTGCAGATCTGCACGGCGGGTGCCGGCACGGCGCACCGGATGCCGGAAGGCGTCGAATATCTCCATTGCATCCAGGCAGCGCTCGATGAGGATGGCTTGCGCTATCAGGTTCTCGACACCGAAGGCACGGTACGCGAACGCCTGCAATGGCCTCCTATGCCTGCGGGCGAGGACAAATGGCATGGCATTGCTTACGGGATAAGCGAAGCGCGCTGGTCGGGCCCGGTGGGCACGGACCGTATCGTCGAATTCCGCCTGGGTGGCCGGACGGCGCCTGAGCCTTGCGCATCGCAGCAGACGATCTTTTCGGCTTTCGGCGAAAAAGGGCTGGCACCGCTATGGCTTGGCCTGCGTGGCAGGCAGCAACAACTGACGCTCATCCTCGGCCGCGATCCCGGCCGAAGCCCCTACTATTTCTTTGGCCCAGACCTGCCACCCGGCGAGGATTTCACTCTTCAACTCCTCCTGCATAGCGGCATGGGGCCAGGTGGGGTGCTCTGGCGCGGGACAGGCAGCGAGGCCTGGTCGTCCTTTGAAGCAATTGCCTCGACAGGACTTGAGCGCCTTGTCTGGCCGTCTCGCTGGAGCGTCGGTCATGGCCAGAAAGGTGAGGGCGATCGGCCGTTCATGGGGGAAAGCCTGAACCTGCATATTGCAGGTTGAGGAAGACACGGGTGGTTTCCTGTTCCTCTCAGCTCTAAAGTCGGTTATTCGGCCTTTCTGAATATCATCTAGGGAAGGGCGGATGAACGGAAGCGATCGATCGTCATCGGTGCTGAGAAAGCATTTCGAGCAGCACAGGACCAAACTGAGCCGTTCAGAGCTGGCCGTGGCGGAGCATCTGGTGAAGATGCCGATCGACGTGCTGATTTTTCGCAGCGCCGAGGAGATCGCCGCCGAGACCGGCACCAGCGATGCGACGGTCATCAGGACCGCCAAGCGTCTGGGTTTCACCGGCCTGCCGGAGCTGAAGCGGGTGTCGGGCCGGGTCATGGCGCGCACCATTTCTACCAGTGAGCGTCTGGAGCAGCGCTTTCGCGCAACCGGTGACGATCTGGAAAAGGTTGCCGGGCAGATGTTTGCGACCGCCCGCGAAGTGCTGAGCTCCACCGAGGAGCAGATCGACGGCGCAATGCTCGCCTCTGCCATTTCGGTCATCGAGGAGGCCGACACTGTCTGGTGCATCGGCATGGGCACCGCCGAGGTCGAAGCACGCCATTGCGCGATTGCTCTCAGCCGCGCCGGCGTGCGGACCCGCTGTTCCGGGGCGTCGGGCTTTACGCTTGCCAATGAGCTGATCGATGTCAGGCCTTCTGATGTCATCGTCATGTTCCATGCCGTGCGCGAGACTGCTGAACTCAAGCTCATCGTCCGGCAGATCCAGGATATCGGCTGCAAGATCGTTCTGGTCTGCGGCGTGCAACTGCGCGCGACATATGCCGATAAGGTTTCGGCCGTTTTGACCTGCATCGGCGCGCCCTCCAGGCTTGCAAGCTGGAGCATCGGCGCCATCGTCATCGCCGATCTCCTTGTTTATGGAGTCGCGGTCCGCAACCAGCAGCGGGCGACGGATGCCAAGCGCCGGCTCGCCGACCTGCGTGATCAGGCACTCAGGAACGATTGAGTTTCCCGGCAAATTCTCGGCATTCCCGGCGCATGAAAATAAACATGAGGAATAGAGTTATGTTTATTGAAATGCGCACTACAATATTGTAGTGAACGCGACATTGACGTCGTGAGCGGCGTCGACTGTCGGGGTTATCGCATGACGTGCCTGTTCAATTGCAGCAAGACGGCGATACGCCGTCCTTTCGCCTATGAGACCGTGCCCAGACACCGGCGCCCGCCGAGCGGCTAATATCAGATAGTCATCCAATAAAAACCGTCACTTGCACTGGAATGCCCGGCATTTCCGGCATGGCGGCCTGTTGTCGAAATTCTCCTTTTCAAACGCCTACGGAAAATCCCCATGTTTGCCCCCAAATTCCAAGGAAAGCATCTCGCTCTCACCGTCGCCCTTCTGGCCTCCGCTACATCGGCACTCGCACAGGAAGCTGCCAGCGGTGTGACCCAGCTCGAAACGATCAAGATCACCGGCAACTGGCTGGAGGAGCCGAACGAGGACAAGGTGCTGAAACATCCGGGCGCCCGGACGATCCTGGATCGCGAGCAGTTCGAAGAGCGTGGCGCACAGGATATTCGCGATGCGCTGAATCAGATCCCCGGTGTTCAGGTACAGGAGGCCAACGGCACGGGCGGCAGCGATGTGTCGCTGAACCTCGGGGTACGCGGTCTGACCTCGCGCCTTTCGCCGCGCTCCACCGTGCTGATGGATGGCATTCCGCTGGCCTATGCGCCTTATGGCCAGCCGCAGCTTTCGCTCTTCCCGCTGACGCTCGGCAACGTCGAAACGATCGACGTCGTCCGTGGCGCAGGTTCCGTGCGCTACGGCCCGCAGAACGTCGGCGGCATCATCAACTTCGTCACCCATCCGATCCCGGAAGATTTCACTGCACGCTTCTCCTCCGGCGCAGAGATCGCCGGTAACAACGGCCACGTGAAGGCGACGCCGAATTTCCTGATCGGCGGCACGAATGATGACGGGCTCGGCGCTGCGATCCTCTATTCCGGCATCCATGGCGAGGGTTATCGCGACGCCAACGACCGCACCGATATCGACGATATCATCGCCAAGGGCAGCTACGAGTTCTCAGATACGGACAAGCTCGGCATCCAGTTCCACCACTACGAGGGTGAGGGCAAGATGCCCGGTGGCCTGACGAGCGCCCAATATGATGCCGATCCGTATCAGTCCACCCGTCGCTATGATGATTTCAGCGGCCGCCGCAACGATATCTCGCTGCGCTACCAGCATGATGACGGCGACAACAATTTCGAAGTGCTGACCTATTATGTGGATTCCTTCCGCACCAGCAATGTCGAGCAGCAGGGTACGGGCGCCAGCGCCGGCCTCTACCGCCTGACCTCGGCCCCGCGCAGCTACAGCTATTTCGGCATCGAGCCGCGCTATTCGCGCCTGATCGAGCTCGGCGGCATTACCCAGGAAGTGACGGTCGGCTATCGTTATCTCTGGGAGGAAAGCTCTGAAGTCGCCGCCCGCTCGGCTTTTTATAACAGGGCTTCGGGCATCAATCCGACCACGCGTGCCGCACCGACCTATCAGACGAGCGATGGCGGCACGATCGCGCATGCCTTCTACATCGACGACAAGATTGAGATCGGCGACTGGACCATCACACCAGGCATTCGCTATGAGATGATCAGCACGCACAACGATGTCGTGAATTTCGCCACCAGCGGCGCAGTCACCAGCGCGATCTCTCCCTCGGTCGAGGCGAACGAAGCCCTGCCGACATTGTCGGCTTCCTACCGGCTCACCAACGAGCTGACCGTCTTCGGCAATGTCGGCGTCTCCTTCGGCCCGCAGCAATATAGCCAGCTTGCCTCCACCACCGACGGCCTGCATCCGGAGAAGGCAACGACCTACGAAATCGGCCTGCATTATGAAGGCGACAACTGGAATGCCGAGCTGACGGCGTTCAATATCGATTTCGACAAGGAGCTTTATCTCGGCCGTACAATCGTCGGCGAAGGCATCTGGACCGATCTCGGCGCCACCCGCCACCGCGGCATCGAGTCCGCCATCAACTATGATATCGGCGATGTCGTGCCGGCGCTCGACGGCCTGTCGCTGTCTGCAAGCTATACCTATACGGAAGCGACCTATCAGGCCGGCGCCTTCGAAGGCCGCGACCTGCCGTTCTATTCGCGTCAGGTCGCCTCGCTCGGCGCGCGTTACCGCTACGACGACTGGATCTTCAACGCCGACCTGCAGGCGCAGTCAAAGCAGCATTCGCCGGGATCTGCCGATGCCGGCGCGACCTATGTGACGGAAGAGGATGCGACGGGCCGCCTGGGCGATATTCCCGGCTACGGCACCGTCAACCTGCGCGTCGCCTATCAGCCGGAAGACAGGAAGAATGCGCCGCAGCTCGCCTTGGGCGTGAAGAACCTGTTCGACAAGGAATATTTCACCCGCTCGACGGACAATAATGGCGGCAAGTTCGTGGGCCAGCCGCGCACATTCTTCGTCAACGCATCAATCGCCTTCTAAGCGTGTCGCGCAAAAGTGTGCAGCGGTTTTGCGGTAACGATATGCGAAAACAAGAGCCTAAAGCGTGGCAAGCGAATCTGAAAGATCGCGACACGCTTTAATGGTCTGATCAATCCATTCGCCGGATGGAAATCAGCGCTGACCTTTCCTAGATTAGATGATGCCGGATCTTTTCACCGACGGCCGGATCGGCTGGAACGATGGATACCCAAATCCCGTTTCATATCGGCCAGATAAGAAGGAATATGATCATGCGTACGGTTATTGCAGCAGCCTCGATCATTCTCCTCGGGTTCGCCGCTCCGGCCTTTTCCCAGGCCCTCGGTGATATGGACTATTCCGGCCGCTTCGGCGGCATGCCGCCCGGCACGGTGCCGGACGCGGAATCAAGTAATACTTTTTCGATTCCGCTCGATCCCGTCGAGAGCGACAATATCACCGTCGTCATTCCGTCTGACCGGACGGATTGCCCGCGGCACGGCACGCGCGCCTACCGCACGGCCGAACGCGACGGCACGTTGGCAGCAGCGTGCCGCTGACGGGATAGGATCGAATGAAAGAAGCAGGAATGGCTATTTGCCGTCCCTGTGCAGGATCACGCCCAGTTCATGCCACTCGCGGCCGTCGCGCTGAATAAGCTCGTCGGCGCAAGTGGGTCCCATGCTGCCGGGAGCGTAGGGGTCCGGGATACGGTCATCCTTTGCCCACTCTTCCAGAAAGGGCTGAACGGCGGCCCAACCGGCCTCGATGCCGTCGGCGCGCTGGAACAGTGTCTGGTCGCCGATAAACAGATCATAGAGCAGGGATTCGTAACCGGTCGTCTTGCCGATATCGAACTTGTCGGCATAGCGAAAATCGAGCGACACCGGCACGGTATCGACCGATTGTCCCGGCGACTTGATGGAGATCTCCATGCTCATGCCTTCGTCTGGCTGAACCTGAATGACCAGCCTGTTCGGCGGCAGGTGGCGGTTGGCTTCCGTTTCACGGAACTGCGCGAAAGGAACGCGCTGGAAGGTGATGACGATTTCCGTATCGCGCGCCGTCATCGCCTTGCCGGTGCGCAGATAGAAGGGGACGCCGGCCCAGCGCCAGGTATCGGCATAAAGCTTCAAGGCCACATAGGTCTCGGTCTTACTGTCAGGCGAAACGTCCTTTGTTTCGCGATAAGCGGGCAGGTCGTTGCCATTGAGCGGACCCGCGGTATAGGCGCCACGCACGCCATTCGCCTTGGCTTCTTCCGGTGTATAGACGCGCAACGCCTTGAGCACCTTGCTCTTCTCGTTGCGGATCGCTTCGGCATCGAAACTGTTCGGCGGCTCCATGGCGATCATCGCCAGAAGCTGGAACAGGTGGTTGGGGATCATGTCGCGCAACGCGCCGGTCGCATCGTAGAACTTGCCGCGCGTGCCGACATCGACGATCTCGGAAGCAGTGATCTGAACGTGGTCGATATAGCGGTTGTTCCACAGTGACTCGATCATCATGTTGGCGAAGCGCGCCGTCATCAGATTCTGCACCGTTTCCTTGCCGAGGAAATGGTCGAGCCGGTAGACTTGGCTTTCTTCGACCTGAGCGAGGATGCGCTCGTTCAAGGCGCGGGCCGAGGCAAGGTCAGTACCGAAGGGCTTTTCGATTGCTACACGGCGGAAGCAGCCCTCGCTCTCGTTCATCAGCCCGAGACCGGCAAGTTTCTCGACGATCGGCCCGAAGAAGGTCGGCGGCACGGCGAGATAGAAGGCGGCATTGCAGGTCTTGCCAAGGCGCTTGCCGATTTCGAGGAAGATGTCGTCTTTGGTGAAATCACCCTGCAGATAGGAAATCCGCGACCGCAGGCTCTCCCAGGCCTCATCCTTGTCAGTCGCTTCATCGCCCTCGAGATGGCTGAGAAAAGCGTCGAGCCGCTGGCGCAGGAACTCATCGTCACCGGGCTCGATGCCGACGCCGAGAATGTCTAGGTCCTTGCCGACAAGGCGGCTGCGGGTGAGATTGATGATGGCCGGAACCAGCAGTCGCCGTGTCAGGTCGCCGGTGGCGCCGAAGATGACGAGAGTGACGGGCGGGGTGGGGTGAGCGTCCATGTGCCATCTCCTGCTGGATTGTCCGGCCGAATATAAAGCGCTCCGGCTGCGCCGCAAGCACCTTGCGGTTCAACGATAACAAGCGTTTGACACTACGTCGAAATCACATAAAGATATACAGATATCATTATGTGATTGAGGGCTCTATGATCGATCTCGTCAGTGCAGGCTTCTTCGTCATGGCCGCCTTGGCGCTTCTCGGTTCGCCGGGCCCTGCCATCGCTGCCCTTCTGGCGATTGGACGTCTCCACGGGATGGTGACGGGCCTGCGTTTCTATCTCGGTCTGCAGATCGGTTTGGCCGTTGCCGCCGCCGCGGCCGCCGCCGGCCTGCTATCGTTGATTGAGGCAATCCCACTGGCAATGCTGGTGATGACGGTCGCTGCCACCCTCTATCTCGTCTGGCTGTCCTGGAAGATCGCCTCTGCGCCAGTCGGCGCCGATCTCTCGGCCACACGGCGGCAAGCCTCGCCAACCATCGCCGGCGGTGTCGTGCTTGGCCTCACCAATCCCAAGGCCTATATCGCCTTCGCCTCTCTTTTCGCCGCATACCGGCTCTCGCAGGATGGCGCGCTGGACATGCAGGCCAAATGGGCACTCTGCGTCCTCGTCATGATCGTCGTCGATATTTTCTGGCTGTGGCTCGGCGTTGTTCTCGGCAAAGTGCAAATGGAGCCGTCGAGCGAACGGGTGCTCAACATCTGCTTTGGCCTCGTTATTCTCGCGACCGCGATCTTGTCGCTGATCGAGCTTTTGGGAGCCTGACATGCAAGGGCCATTGCGGAAGGTCTTTCCGCAATGGCCCTCTTACGATGATGGATGGCTTACGCCTTGGTGGCAGGCTTGTCCGTGGTCGTGTCGGTGGCCGGCTTGGATGCAGATGTGTCAGTCGCGGGCTTGTCACCTGTGCCGCTGGCCGGCTTCGTCTCGGTCTTTACCGGCCAGGTGATGTAATAATTCTGCGTGCCGACCTGGCCGAAATAGACCTCGTTGCCAGTGCCTTTCTCGATGAAGCTGCCGTTTTCGCTTCTGACGAGGCGCGCATGGGAGTCGCGCTGAAGATGGTCGCGCAGGAAGTTATTCCAGTCGTCGGTCTTGATGTCGGTGCCCTTCTTCTGGTCGACATCGGCTTCCTTGGGATCGGTCACGTCCCAGGCCTTGATGGAAACGCCCTGGGTCGGATCGGTGACCGTCAGCTGGCCCTTCTTGAAGGCGGCAAGCATGGCGGCTTCCTGGCTGCCGGGGCCCTTGGCATCTGCCGCAGCCGTCATGTTCTGGCGCAGCAGCGCCATGAAAGAGGCGGTGGTGATATCGGTGCTGGCGGTGGTGTTGCCGGATGCATCCGTGGACCCCGTCTTGCCGGAGTTGATCTTGTCGAGCATGACCGACAGCGCCGAGCGGGATTGCGAGGGAAGGCTGGAATAGTCATGATCGGTCGAGCTGCTGGAACTGCTGTCGGAGGAGCCGCTCTTGATCACCTGCAAGGCAATCTGCGCCGTCTGCAGCCGGATGTTGGAAACAGAAGAAACCATCTCAAAATCTCTTTGTCAGGCCCCGCACATGGTGGCGCAAAGGCGTTTAATGGATAGCGATCGATGTCGGTAACATCGCGAAAGCACGTCTGGATTGAGAAACCCCAGGACGAACCGCTATACTTCAAACTTTGCGTGTGGCTTGCGGATGGCTGAGAAAGCTTCGCCGGCAGCAATCACGCAGATCGCTGCCGGCGCTAAAAATGCTGGGGTTTCCCGGTCAGGCCTTTACGGCCACCATGAAGAGCCGCGGGAACTTGAGCAGCACCTTGCCATCGGCTGCCTTCGGATAGACCCGGTCGATGCGTTCGAGATAGTCGGCGAGAAATGCCTCGCGATGCTCTTCACCGGCATGGTCGAGATAGGGGCGCAGGCCCGTTGCCTTGACCCATTCGACGATCGCAGCGGCATTGTCCATCGGATGATTGTAGATCGTGTGCCAGATGTCGACGCGGGAAGACTTGGCGATCAGCCGGCTGTAATAGGTCGATGGCGGCGGCAGCATGTTGCGACGAGCGCTCTTCTTCTCGAAGGCGGCCTTCCATGGACCGGCATGTGCCGTTTCCTCCATCATCAGATGGCTCGGCTCGCCGAGATTATCTGGCATCTGCACGGCAAGCACGCCACCCGGTGCCAGTCCGTCCATCAACCGGTCGAAGATGTCGAGATGGTTGGGCAGCCACTGGAAGACGGCATTGGCAAACAGCAGGTCTGCCGGCTCGGAGGGTTGCCAGGTGGAAAGGTCTGCTTCCACGAAAGCCGTGCCCGGCAGGCGCTTGCGGGCCGCCTCCAGCATGTTCAAGTCGCTGTCGAGGCCAGAGACATTGGCCGCCCCGTAGCGGTCGATGATGAGCTCGGTCGAATTGCCCGGCCCGCAGCCGAGATCGACCGCGTGGTGGAGCTCCGCCAGGGGCACCTGCGCCAGCAGGTCTCGCGCCGGGCGCGTGCGTTCATCTTCGAATTTCACATATTGGCTGGCTGACCATGCCATCGTTTTTCTCCTGATATCAGGCCACGTTCTCGACGCGGCGGATGCGAACTTTGTCGATGTTGCGGCCATCGAGTTTGACCACCTCGAAGGCCAGATCGCCGGCGGTGAAGGCCTCGCCTTCATGCGGCAGATGCCCGAGACGCCAGAGGATGAAGCCAGCCAGTGTCGAATAGCGGTCGGCATCGTCAACGAGGTCGTCATCGAGCAGCTTGGAAGCGTGTCGGATGTCGATCCAGCCATCCACCGTCAGTGCGCCGTCACCACCGCGCTCGATGGTCAGCTTCTCCTCGTCTTCGTCGGGGAATTCCCCGGCGATCGCCTCCAGAATGTCGGTCGTCGTCACGATGCCTTCCAGATCGCCATACTCGTCGAGGATGATGGCGATTGCCTGACCGGACTGACGCAGCAGTTCCATGAGTTTCAGGGCGCTGAGGCTTTCATGCACCACAAGTGGCTGGCGAATGGAACGCTCCGGATTGATTGCGCCCTCCTGGATGATATCGCGCATCAGGTCGCGGGCGCTTGCCACACCGATGAATTTGTCGAGACTGCCGCGACCGACGGGAAAGCGCGAATGGCCAAGCTCGACGATCCGGTGCTGCAGTTCCTCCGCCGGCGCATCGAGGTCCAGCCACTCGACGTCGATGCGCGGTGTCATGATCGATTTCGCCGGCCGCCCGGCAAGCGCCAGAACGCCCTGGATCATGTCCTTTTCCTCCGACGAGAAGACATCCTCCTCTGCCGTATGCTCGCCGATCAGTTCGGCGGTCGAGCCGAGCGTAACCTGCGGGCGCTTGCCGCCGAGCAGGCCGAGCACGGCATCGGCGGTACGCTCGCGGATGTTGGTCGGGGTGATCAGCCGCTCGCGGTTGTGGCGCGCGAGCTGATTCAGCGCCTCGATGGTCACCGAGAAGCCGATCGCCGCGTAGAGATAGCCCTTCGGCAGGTGGACGCCAAAGCCTTCGATGATCAGCGAGAAACCGATCATCATCAGGAAGCCGAGGCAAAGGATGACGACGGTCGGGTGCTTGCCGACGAAAGAGGTGAGCGGCTTCGACAAGAGCAGCATGACCCCGACGGCGATGATGACGGCGATCATCATGACCGGCAGATGCTGCACCATGCCGACGGCGGTGATGACGCTGTCGAGCGAGAAGATCGCATCCAGCACGACGATCTGCACGATCACCTGCCAGAAGACGGCATGGATGATCTTCTTGTCGTCATGCTCGACATGGCCTTCCAGCCGCTCATGCAGCTCCATCGTGCCCTTGAAGAGCAGGAACAGGCCGCCGACGATCAGGATGACGTCGCGCCCCGAAAGGTCGAAACCCAGAATGGAGAAGAGCGGCGTCGTCAGCGTCACCACCCAGGCAATGGAGGCAAGCAGCCCCATGCGGATGACGAGCGCGAGCGCGAGGCCGACGAGCCGCGCCTTGTCGCGCTGATGCGGCGGCAGCTTGTCGGCGAGGATCGCGATGAAGACGAGATTGTCGATGCCGAGAACGATCTCGAGCACGATAAGCGTGGCCAGACCAACCCAGGCGGAAGGGTCGGATATCCAGTCGAAGAACATCAGGTGTTAAATGCGGCCGCTGTCATAAAGGGCCGCTCCTCTGAGATGAAAACAATAGGCGACCGGCCCGATGTCGACGACATCGGGAGCTTGATCTGTTGCGATAGCCTGGAGATGAGCCGCGTCCTGCGCAGCCTTGATATGCCTGAACCGAAGCGGGAAGAAACGCGCTTGCTACAACAGTAATCTCCGCCATCGTCGGCCGGAATCTCCCGGCTGGTTGAGGCGGGATTGGTACTGGAAGGGTCGTTGTCAGGCATGCCGCAATTCTGTCGATGAAACGTATCCGGCGCAAGAGGCGCCGGGCAAAATCCTTATAGGGCCGTTCTATGACAGTTTTCAGAGGAGAGGGATCGGCCGCAAGGGCCGACCCGATCAGGCGACAGTCGGATCACCGCGTCGACGCTTCGAGATTTCCGACCCTCGACATGAATCGGTAAGTTCAGCGAAGGTTTTCCTCTATCGGCTTGTAACAGACTTCGGTGTCGCCGATCTCAGTCTTGCTGATGGGCTTCCACGTATTGCCGTCGAAGTCGAAGAATTCGACGAAACATTTATTGACATCGTAATTCAGCCACTGAGTGGCAACAAGGCGGCTGTCCCGGCTATATTCCAAATTCAAATACAGGTTGTCTTCGCCACCACGAGGGAAAGATCCCGGGCGGCCTGTCTGGTTGTTGGCGACTATGACGAAGGAGCACCCGGTACCGCAACCAATCTGAATAAGCGTATAGCGTCCGGCAAAATTCGGTCCTTCGCGCATTCCCTCGCGGATGCGTGTTCTGAAATTGTTGAAGTCTCGGTCACGCCCTTTGAAGTCCGGCAACACTGTCTTTCCGGTAAACCGGCTTTGAATTGGGAAGTCGGATGCGTTTGGCCGCTTGACCTTAGTTGCCGCAGACGTTGCGGCGACCGCTCCGTTTTCTTGAGATGATGCGACGTCGCAAGCATGCCACTCCATCTGATACCCGTACTCGCCTTCACGGCCATAACACCAGCCCACAGCCTGGAGCTTCGTTCCGATGGCCTCGCGCTTGTTGCAGGCGGCCAGCGTCTCAGCAGAATCCCCGCTGCCGCCTCGGCACGTAGTATTCTGCTCTTGCCATTGCGATATCAGGCGAATGGGTTGGGACGCGCCCTTGTCGGTCTCTATGACTTTGCCCGTCTCCGAGATAATAGTTCCGGCCCTCTGGTCCCAAACCAGAGAGAATTCCGCCGTACCCGAAGATACGCGGTCACCCACATCGCGCTTTGCGTACCAATCAACGACGCCGTCTATCCTGCAGGTCTCGGAGCAGGTTATCCGCGCCGACCCGGGTTTTATACTATAGGCCCGGATCGGCCACCTTGATGCGAAGTCCCGCTTTTCACCGATAACGACCGCCTTGGGGGTCGGCTTCCCATAAAAGTCCACTGTGTCGGCGTAAGCCTCCTCCATAAAAACAACCGCTTCGGCGTTCCCGTGGGACCATGCGCTGTAGTAGGCAGTAACAAAGACGAGGGCCCTCTGCTCTGTCGTCAGTGGAGCGAATTCAGCATTTGCCGAGGGCGGGACGGTGGTCGGAGCAGCTCCGGTCGATGCCGCCCGCTCCGGCAGGGCGGGCAGGCTGCCCCAAGTGACCTTGTAGTTCTGCATTTCTTTTGCAGTGAGATATCGCATGTCATCGCTGGGAACCGATAAGCTAAGCTGGAGCAGCTTGGGATCGACATCCATCTCCATGAGGTATGTCATGATCTCTGCGGTCATCGCTTGAACCGCGGCGACGGCGGCATTGCCTTCGATATTGCTCTCTGGCGAGAAGGAAGACTGGTGGACGCCGATCGCGCCTGGGTCCGCTTCGCGGTTCACGCCGCCGACAAACGCCAGCGCACAGGCAGAGGCACATTGTGAGGACCGGAGCTGCAGAGTTGATAATCCTAGCGAGCGGATCATTCTCCCATAGGCCATCGCAGAGAGAACGTGGCCGCCATTACTGTCGAAGGTGATTACTCTGGCTCCGCTTGCCGCAACTTCGCGGGCAAGCAGTTCTGGATTGTCGGATTTGCTAAATTCACCTTTGAGGAGGAGAACTGGAACGGAATTATCAATCGGCACACGCTCTATTGTAATGTCTGCGCATGCGTTTCCGAACGAGGTAAGGAATGCGAAAAACCCAAAAACGACACTGCGCAGAAACACGATTACAAATCCCCAACCACGGCGAAGCATATGCTAGCGCATCAACTGCTGCGCGCAATATTGAAAGCAGCGGTTGGGTCGTCAAATGGGGAATGTGTTTAACGCCGGCGTGATGCCTCGACGATCTCTTTGCCTGCAGCTGCGGCGCATGCGACCTACGCCGCCAGGATCGTGATCCCATGGGCGTTTGCGGCCGCCCGCATACGAGCCACCGTTTCCGGCGACGGGCTGTCCTGCGGCTGTTCGGTGACACCCTCGGTCTCGATGAATTCGGCCATGTCGTGATCGACGATAGCCGAAAAGACCGCGGGGACGGTTCCGTTGTTGGAATAGCCATGCACCATGAAAGGCGCGATGGTGACGATGTCGCCTTCGCTCGCTTCGATCTCTTCCGGCCCGGTATCTGTGAGCCGCCAGATCGTCAGCGTACCCTCGATGATCCGGAAGACTTCCGGGCTTGCATGGGCGTGGCGCGGCGTCTTGCCGCCGGGCTCCACCGTCACGTCGAAGATGTTGAGCCAGTTGCCTGTGAGGCGAGCCCGTCGCTCGACCTTGTCGCCCAGCACGAAGAAGCTCTTTGCCTCCGTCCGGGCATCTGTTTTCACAAATGAGTTGGACATGATGTCACTTTCTTGTTCTTGCGGGGCGGTCCGATAGACCTTTGCGGCCGTTTTGGCAACCGCCGTAAAATCAGGGAAGGGCGAGCGGAGGTGGCTTTTGCGCGCTCTCGAGCCCTGAAACCGACGACGATCATATCGGTATGGCCTTCCCGCTTCGCAAGTGCGACAGGTTGGCAGCCGCTGTTTCTGGGATACCGGCCTGTAATATCGGCGACACAGAAGAGGCGCATAGAACGCGCCGATCCTTCCCCGCCAATCAGGCCATACCATCAGCGGAGCAACCCCATGTCTTCACTTCCCGTCGTCGGCGCAGCCATGACGATCGACGAACTCGAAAACCATCGTGACTGGCTCTTCGAAAAGTCCCGCGATCTCGAGCTGCAGAGCTTCGTCAATGCAGAGGTGCTGAACGGCGACTGGACGCCGCGTGCCGATCACGTCAAGAGGCTGCTCGACGGCTACAAGGGCCGCGTCGGCATCCATGGACCGTTCTGGGGCTTCATCATCGCCTCGCAGGATCCGGACATCCGCGCCGTCGTCTCCCGCCGCATGCTGCAGGGCCTCGATGTCTGCGCTGCGATCGGCGGCACGCATATGGTCGTCCATAGCCCTTACACGACCTGGAGCTACAACAACCTCGACAATAACGAGGGCGAACGCGAAAAGATCGTTGAATACTGCCATCAGACGATGCGCGAAGCGGTGAAGCGCGCCGAGGAAATCGGCTGCACGCTTGTCATCGAGAACATCGAGGACAAGGACCCGCATATTCGCGGAGCCTTGGCGGAAAGCTTCAACTCGCCGGCAGTCGCTGTCTCCATCGACACCGGCCATGCGCATTACGCTCACGGCTATACCGGCGCTCCGCCGGTCGATTATTACGTTCACGCCGCCGGCAACCGCCTCGGCCACGTCCATCTGCAGGATGCCGACGGTTATGCCGACCGCCACTGGGCGCTCGGCGAAGGCACCGTCAACTGGCGTGCGGTTTTCGCAGCGCTTGCCAAGGTCGAAAGCAATCCGCGCCTGATCATCGAGATCAAGGACAAGTCGAAGATCATCGCTTCGGCCGAATACCTCGCCTCGATCGGCGTCGCCCAATAACAGCATCAAGTAATCGGAACAGGCGGCGGGATGATTATCTCGCCGCCATCCACTTTCAGGCCGTGGCATCCTTCGGCCGGCGGCTGAAGGCGACCGGCAGGCAGAGCACGTAGAAACCCGCGCCCAGCACCCAGACAAGCCCCGGAAAGATATCCCGCGAGGCGAAATAGATCGTGCTGATCGCCAGTGGCCCGATGATCGAGGCAAGGCTCGTCGTGCTCGCGAGCAATCCCTGTACACGTCCCTGATGATCGCCGTCGACGCGCGCCGTCACCAGAGATTGCAGGGCCGGCGCACCGATGCCACCGAGGCAGAAGAGCGGCATCAGCAGGAATGCCATCCATCCCTCCGTCAAAAGCGCGACGATGATATAGGCAGCGCTGTCGGCGACGATGCCGATCAAGAGCGTCCGGTGCTCGCCCCATCTTTCGCTGATCGGCCCGGCGATGAAGGCCTGCACGATGGCATGGAAGAAGCCGAAGGCGGCAAGCGAGATGCCGACCATCATCGGCGACCAGGAAAACTTGTCCTGCCCGTAGAGAACCCAGATCGTGCCGCCGACTTCGCCGACGAGCGCCAGAATGAAATAGGCGCCGGCAAGCGGCAGCAGCAGCCGGTAGCCCATTAGCCAGCGGAAATGGGCAAGCGGCGAAAACTCCTGTTTCTCCGCAGCCGTGCCAGATCTACGCGTCTCCGGCAGCAAGAATAGCGCCATCAGCAGGTTGGCGGCATTGAGCGCGGCAGCGGCGATGAAGGGCAGGCGCACGGAGAATTCTCCGAGCACGCCACCGATCGCCGGCCCGGCAATGAAGCCGATGCCGAAGCAGGCGCTGAGCTGGCCGAAGCGGCGCGTGCGCTCCGCATCGTCGGTGATATCGGTCACGCAGGCCGCGGCCACCGCATTGCTGGCGCCCGTAATGCCGGCGATCGCCCGGCCGATGAAGAGCAGCCACAGCGACGGCGCAGCGGCCATGAACACGTAGTCGATCGCCGCGCCACCGAGCGATAGCATCAGGATCGGCTTGCGGCCGAAGCGGTCCGACAACGAGCCGAGCACCGGCGAAAAAATGAACTGCATCAGCGCATAGAGGGCCAGGAAGGCGCCGAATCGCCATCCGAGATCGTCGGTATGGCCGACATCCTGAAGCAGCCGCGGAAAGATCGGCAGGGTCAGGCCAATGCCGGCGGCATCGAGGATTACGGTGGCATAGACGACGACTAGCGCTTTTTTCATCGGATCGGCTGAAAATTTATCACTGATAAGTTCCTTATCGCTGATAAATTGAGATGGCAACAGGGAATTCGAAAACGATGAAAGTGGATCGGGCGCAGATCGTCGACGAAGCGCTGAAGCTCTTGAACGAAGTGGGCATCGATGCCCTTTCCACCCGCATGCTTGCCGAGCGGCTGAATGTGCGCCAGCCCGCCCTCTACTGGCACTTCAAGAGCAAGCGGGCGCTTGTCGAGGCGATGGCCGAGGAGATCATGGCGCGGGGCCACACACACGACTGGCCGGCCTCGGCAGATGGCTGGCGGGAATTCATGCTCGACAATGCCCGCAATTTCCGCCGCACGCTCTTGAGCTACCGCGACGGTGGCCGGGTGCATGCCGGTACTGAAGCCGATCCGCAGGATCTTGCCAATATCGAAGCCCATATCGCGATCCTCGTCAAATCAGGCATGGAGGTGGAATTCGCCATGGAATTGCTCGTCGCGGTCGATCGCTACACCGTCGGCTGCGTCATCGAGGAGCAGGCCGAGCCGCCGCCGGAGCAGGAAAAGCTCGATGCCGCTGCAATCGCTTTCCCGCTGACGCGCCGGGCGATTACGCACTACCGCAACTACGGGCACGAAGCCTTCTTCGAAGCCGGGTTGCAGATGATGATCGACGGCGCCGCATTTCGGTTGGAGCGACACGCCTGAGCCTCAGTCGCGCATCGCCCAGCGGATGCCGGCGGCAACCGAGAGCCCCAGCAGCGGCCATATTGCCCAGAAAGTCCCTTGCCATGTCAGCATGTTGATGGCGATCAGGCCAACCCCCACGATGGCAAGTGCTGCGATGCGCTGATCGAACCGGTCTTGAATACGCACCCATGTCATGGCCGCCAGAAAGGCGAAGGCAAGTAGCGGCCAGACGGCCCAAAACTCACCTTCCCAGCTGGCAATATTGATGACGACGAGCATGGCGCCGATGACGGCCAGGATGCCGCCGAGCTTGTTCAGCCTGCCGCGCGGGGCCGGCGCCGGTCTGGACCTCGGCCTCTCGACGGGGCGGTCGGGAACGGATGCCGGCTTCTGCGGCTCTGCGCTGACATGGCCGATGCGCACGGCATAACTGGGCACGGCATCGGCGACATTCTTCATATCCAGAGGCCCCAGAAAGTCGAAGCCGACGGCCACCTTGTTTCGCACCTGGTCATAGACTGTGTTCGAGATCACGATCCCGCCGGCCGGTGCCGAAGCCTGCAGCCGCGCGGCGATATTGACGCCATCGCCATAGATATCGTCGCCTTCGACGATGACATCGCCAAGATTGATGCCGATGCGGAAGAGCATCCGCCCATCCGTGGGTCGCGCCGCATTCTTGCCGGCAAGCTCGTTCTGTACGTCGATTGCTGCCCGAACCGCTTCGACGACGCTTGGGAAGTCTGCAAGCAGCCCGTCTCCCCAGGTATTGACCACCCGTCCGGCATGCGAGGTGATCAGGCGGGACATCGCGTCGCGATAATGCTTCAGCATCGCGAGCGTGCCTTCCTCATCCTCGCCCATCAAACGCGTATAGTCCTGCACGTCGGCCGCAAAGATCGTCGTCAGCTTGCGTTGTGTTTCGCTCATGGACTCCCCCATCGCCGCCGGCGGGCCGGTGGCTTCGTCACAAATAGGTGGGGTCGCAACCTCGTATCCGGTAGTCCGCCCTGGCGCAAACTGCCGGCCCACCGTCCTAGAACTGCGTAATCACGCTGATACCCGTACCCTCGGCCTTGTCGAGCGCCATCAGCGCCGGCACTCCCTCCGCAAGGCTGATACGCCTGCCGATCAGTTTCTGCGGCGCAATCCTGCCTGCGGCGAGCATCGCTAGCATGGCGTCATAGCGCCACGCCTGCATGCCATGACTGCCGTAGATTTCCAGTTCGTGGCCGATCACCTGTGCCATCGGGATCTGTGGTGTGGAATGCTCGCCGAGCATCAAGCCCACCTGCACATGGCGGCCGCGCCGGCGCAAATTCTTGATCGAATTGAAGCAGGTGACGGGATGACCGAGCGCGTCGATGGACACATGCGCGCCGCCCTTGGTGATCTCGCGCACGGCTTCCGGTACGTCGCCAACTGCGGAGGCATTGATCGTTGCCACCGCCCCGCACTCGCGCGCAAAGGCCAGCTTCTCCACGGAGATATCGATGGCGATCGCATTGGCCCCAAGCGCGCTAGCGATCATGATCGCCGAAAGGCCGACACCGCCGCAGCCATGCACCGCAATCCACTCGCCCGGTCCGGTGCGCGCCTGATCCGCAACGGCGCGGAAGGAGGTGGCGAAGCGGCAGCCGAGGCTTGCCGCCGTCGCGTCATCCACGCTCTCGGGCAGATGCACCAAATTGGTATCGGCATAATCGATGCCGACATATTCGGCGAATGAACCCCAATGAGTGAAGCCCGGCTGGAACTGGTTGGGGCAGACCTGCTGGTTGCCGGAATGGCATTCGCTGCAGTGGCCGCAGCCGGAAACGAAGGGCACTGTCACCCGGTCGCCGACCTTGAAGCGCACCACGCCCTTGCCCGTCGCCACGATCTTGCCCGCAAGCTCATGCCCCGGCACATGCGGCAGGCGGATATCCGGGTCATGCCCCATCCAGCCGTGCCAGTCACTGCGGCAAAGCCCTGTCGCGCCGACCTTGATGACCACGCCATCTTCCGAAGGTGTCGGATCCGGCACGGTGCGGATCTCCGGCGCCTGTTCGAAGGCTTCGTAATACATGGCTTTCATCGGCTTCTCTCCTGGCCCCGCACACGCTTTTCCTTATCCATGATGACATGCGGCGGGGGGCTCGATCCAGTCGCCTATCCATCATTTTCCTTTATGGACCCATCGCTTTGGGACCAAGACACGCGCATCAATATTTCAATCCTAGCGCACTATCGGGCATTTTCTTGCTTCGATGTTTCAACCGTCAATTTGCGCTTGACCGTCCCTGGCATGGAGGATTTTGCTTTGCCGACTTCAGAAGGAGAGCGCCATGTCCGTCGATACGTCACCCCGCACGACCACCTGGACCTATGTCGAGGGAGAGTGGATTGCCGGCAACCCGCCGCTGATCGGGCCGACTTCGCACGCCATGTGGCTCGGCTCCACCGTCTTCGACGGCGCCCGCTGGTTCGATGGCATCGCACCCGATCTCGACCTGCATTGCCAGCGCATCAACCGCTCTGCCGTTGCCATGGGCCTGAAGCCGGTCAAGACGGCCGAAGAGATCGAGGCGCTTGCCTGGGACGGCGTGAAGAAGTTCGACGGCAAGACGCCGATCTATATCAAGCCGATGTATTGGGGTGAGCACGGTTCGCCGGGCAGCGTCGTGACCGTTGATGGCGAATCCACGCGTTTCGCGCTCTGCCTGTTCGAGGCGGCCATGGGCGGCCACGGCGGTTCCTCGCTCACCGTGTCGCCCTACCGTCGCCCGACGCCGGAAACCGCGATGACCGACGCCAAGGCGGGCGCGCTCTACCCGAACAGTGGTCGCGCGATTGCGGAGGCGAGAGGCCGTGGCTTCGACAACGCCCTGATGCGCGATATGAACGGCAATGTGGTCGAAACCGCGTCCTCGAACGTCTTCATGGTCAAGGATGGCGTAGTCTTCACCCCGGTCGCCAACCGTACCTTCCTCGCTGGCATCACGCGCCTGCGCGTCATCGGCCTCTTGCGCAAGGCCGGCTTCGACGTACGCGAGGCGACGCTCTCGGTCGAGGACTTCATGGGCGCCGACGAGATCTTCACAAGCGGCAATTATTCCAAGGTCGTCGGGGTCAACAGGCTTGACGGCCGCAATTTCCAGGAAGGCCCTGTCACCCGCAAGGCGCTCGACCTCTACATGGACTGGGCCTACGGCCGCGGGGGGAACGAGGAGTGAGTGATGTGTCGCGTAGCGGCAGTAATTGATCCAGTGAATCGATCGCAGTCACGAACGCCCTGAGCCATGCGAAGGGCTGGGTCAACGAGCGAGGGCCTCACTTCACGGTATAAAGCTCCACCTCGTCCGGAAAGCCCTTCAGCCGATGGCTTCCCACCGATACTGCGTCCTCCGGCTTTGCCTCTTCAATAAATGCCTCGGACATCAGCAGCGCCTCCCCAAGTTCGCTGCACGCCCCCTGAATACGGCTGACGAGATTGACGTCGCCGCCGATCAGCGTGAAGTCCAGCCGCCGGCCGGAGCCGATATTGCCGTAGCTGACTTCGCCGTGATGCAAGGCGATGCCGGCTTTGGCGCCGATGCCGTCGTAATTGAAGCCATCCAGCGCGTCGAGGATCGCTCGCGCCGCCGAGAGCGCTGCATTGCAGGTACGGGTGGCATCGAAGCCGGGAAAGAAGGCAAGCACCGCGTCCCCCATGAATTTCAGCACTTCGCCGCCTTCTCGCGTGATCGCCGGAATGACTCGGTCGAAATAAGCGTTCAGCAAGCCGAGCACCGTGTCTCCCGGCAAGCGGTTGGAAAGTTCGGTAAAGCCACGCAAGTCGCAGAGCAGCAGCGCGGCCTGCATGGATTCGATCTCGCCCTGGCGGATGCGGCCGGCCAGAATGCGGCTTGCCGTCATCGGCCCGATATAGGTGTCGAGCAGGCTGAGCTCGACCTGACGCAGAATGCGGAGTTCGCTGGTATTGCGTAGCGCCGGCACGATACGTTCGATCACCTGCATTTCATGGGCGGTGAACCCGCCCGGCCGCTTGGTGCCGAAAATGGCGGCGCTGACGGGGCCGTCGGCGTTGCAGAGTGGGGCGATCATCAATTGCACGAGCTCGCGTCCGGTGAAGACGTCGAGATGCTGCCAACGACCATGAGGGCTCTGGCCCGGTCCCACGATCAGCATCTCGCGTGTTTCGAAAACCTTGTGCAGCGGCGTGTTGGCTATGGCGAGGCGCGCGCCATGCTCGCGGTCATGGATCTCCACCGGTTCACCCGGCGCCCAGGCAATGGTGCGGCCGATGAATTCCGGGTGCAGGGTCATGAGATGCAGCGTCAGCCGATCGACGGGAACGCCGAGCGCCCGCAGGCGGCGGCCGAGACCGGAGACGAGGCCTGCCTCGTCGAGGGCATGACATTCGTCGCCAGTCAGCCATTCGATGAGGTCGAGCACGGCAGTCGTGTGGCGGCTGCCCGCGGGTGCCTTGGTTTCAACGGCATAGTCGATGTCGAGCAGGGTGGTCATGGGTGTTCTCCTCCACTGGGGCAGGGGCGCTCAGTGAGCGCCTCCGCCGGAGATCTGGCTGGATTTCTTCAGAAGCAGGCTGGCAAGCAGGGCGATGACCAGGGCGACGCCGAGCAGGAAGAAGGTGTCGCTGAAGGCCATGATATTGGCCTGCTTGCGCAGCTTTAGCGCAATGGCAACGACCGCCTTGTGGGTGGCAAGCGCCTGATCGCTGACGCCGTGGCTCATGAAATAGGCGGTCATCCTGGCGACGCGATCGCGGGTAGCTTCCTCGAAGACGGAGACCGAGTTGGTCAGGATGTTCGAGTGAAACTGCTCGCGCTTCGACAGGAAGGTCTGCAGCGAGGCGATGCCGACCGCGCCGCCGAGATTGCGCATCATGTTGAAGAGGGCGGAAGCCGAACCGGCATTTTCGGGCTCGATGCCTGCGGTGGCGATCGCAGAGAGCGGCGTGAAGACAAGCGCCTGACCGACGGCACGCACGACATTCGGCCAGAAGAGCTGGTCGCTCGCATAGTCGCCCGTCATGTACACGTTCATGAAGTTCGAAGCGGCGAAGAGGGCAAAGCCGACGACGATCAGCAGGCGAATGTCGAAGCGCTTCATCAGGCGCGGCACCAGCGGAATCAGCAGCAGCTGCGGGATGCCGGTCCAGGCAAGCACCAGGCCGATCTGTTCGGAATTATAGCCCTGGATACGGGTCAGGTAGATTGGCAGCACGAAGACCGAGCCATAGAGCGCGATGCCCAGCAGAAAATTCGCAAGGATGCCGAAGCCGAAATTACGGCGGGCGAACAGGCGCAGGTTCAGCAGAGGATGGGCGGTCTTCAGCTCGATCACCAGAAACAGTGTCAGCGAAACCGCAGCGATAACCGAGAGGCGGACGATGAAATCCGAGCCGAACCAGTCTTCCTTGTTGCCTTCTTCCAGCACGGTCTGAAGTGCTGCAAGCCCGATCGCCATGGTGATGATGCCCGGCCAGTCACCCTTGGCAAGCAGGCCGAGATTCATTGGCGCACGGTCGAGCGAAGCCCAGAGCATACCCACCATCAGCGCGCCGGGCACGAGGTTGATATAGAAGATATATTCCCAGCCCCAGTTTTCGGTGAAGTAGCCGCCGATAGTCGGGCCGATTGCCGGTGCGAACGTTGCCGAAAGGGCAAAGAGCGCCAGGCCGATCGGCTGCTTGGCCTTGGGCAGCAGCGTGATGATGATGGTGAAGGCCATGGGGATCAGCACGCCGCCGGAAAAACCCTGGATGGCGCGCAGGATGATCATCTGCTGCAGATTGACCGCGAAGGCACAGGCAACCGAGAAGATCAGGAAGAGCACCGCATTGACCAACAGATAGTTGCGCACCGAAAAGACCCGGGCGAGCCATGCGCTGAGCGGAATGACAACGATCTCGGCGATGAGATACGAGGTCGAGATCCAGCCGCCATCGTCAGTGCCGGCGCCGATGGCGCCCTGGATGTCGGCAAGCGAAGCATTGACGATCTGAATGTTGAGGATCGCCATGAAGGCGCCGAGCGTGGAGCCGACGACAGCTGTCCACATGCGAAGCGGGCTCATGGCGGGCTCATGGCGGGGTCGGCAGCGGGGACGGCCGTAGCGGAAACGATCGCGGCGCCAGGGCGCGCGACCGAGTTGCTGTTTGCGGCGATCTGAAGCGTAGCCATGACTTATCTCCTTCCGTCTCTACGGAAAACTGTCTCATGACGCTGTCTGGTGATGTCAGAGGAAGAAATGGAAGGATCATCCAGCAGGAGTGGATAATCCTTCCTCCTCGGCCGCGGAGGTCTGAGCGGCCTTGGTATCGATATCGGGGATGACAGACATGCCCGAGCGCAGCAGGCCGGCAAGGCGTTCGTCATCGATGACGATCTTGACCGGGATGCGCTGCACGATCTTGGTAAAGTTGCCGGTGGCATTGTCGGGCGGCAGCAGCGAGAATTCGAGGCCGCTTGCCGGCGAGACGCTGTCCACGTGGCCCTTGATGGCGACATCCGGGAAGCTGTCGACCTTGATCTCCACCGTCTGGCCGGGGCGCACGAAGGTCAGCTGCGTTTCCTTGAAGTTGGCAACGACATAGACCGCATGCAGCGGCACGACCGCCATCAGCTGCGTGCCCGAGGTGACGTACTGGCCGACACGGATCGAGCGCGCGCCGACCGTGCCGTCAACGGCAGCCACGATCTCCGTATAGGAGAGGTTCAGCTCGGCCTGGCTTGCGGCGGCGGCGGCGCGGTCGCGCTGGGCGAGCACCTGTTCGCGCTGCGTCTGCAACACCGGCACCTTGTTCTCAGCGGCAACGAGTGCGGCCTGATCGCGCTCGACGGCGGCGGCGGCTTGATCCTTCAGCGACTTGCTCTGTTCGGCGCGGGACTGCGTGCCGGCGCCGTTGGTGATCAGCCGGCTGGCGCGATCGGCATCGGACTGGGCGAAGGTCAGCGAAGCCTGCGTTGCATTGAGGGTGGCGCGGGCCTGTCCGATGATCGACTGTTGCAGCGAAATCTGCGCGTCCAGATTGGTGACGGCAGCGTCGGCAGCCTTCACATCGGCCTTGGCTTGTGAGAGGGCGGCCTGGAAATCGCGGTCATCGATGCGGGCGAGAACCTGGCCGGCCTTGACGGTGTCGTTGTCGTTGACGAGGACTTGCTTGATGTAGCCGGCGACCTTCGGGGCGACGGTCGTAAAGTCGGCCTTCACATAGGCATCGTCGGTGGATTCGACGAAGCGGCCGACCGTCCAGTAGCGGTAGCCGAAATCGCCGGCGAAGGCGACGCCGGCAAGCAGGGCCGCGGCGATGACGGCGCGCTTGATGAGTTTGCGGCCGGTCTTCTTCGGGGTTTCTGAGGTCGCTGCTGCTGCAGCCATTGCTTCCGCGGTCGGTGCCGAAGCTTCAGCGGTGGGGGCGGTTCCGGCCTGCTGGACGTTCTTGAAAACTTCGTTGCGGGGCAGTTCGACCATTGTCCTTCTCCATTCGTCTTGGCCTCGTTCGTGCGAAGCCCTGTTCGATTGGAGGAAGATGGACCCGGACATTGTTTCTGATAATCTGCTGTTTTCGGGAAAGATCATCAACTCTCAGCGGATAATCGAGGAGCAACATGGATCGGCTGACCAGCCTCACAGTCTTCGGTCGGGTGGTGGAATGCGGCGGCTTTTCGGCTGCCGCGCGGCGCCTCAACATGTCTGTGACCATGGTGGGCAACCATGTGCAATCATTGGAAGATCGCCTTGGAGTGCGGCTTCTGAACCGCACCACGCGCAAGGTCAGCCTGACCGAAACCGGCAAGTATTACTATGAGCGCTCGTCGCAGATCCTGGCCGATCTGGAAGAGGCGGATCGCGCCGCCGGCGCATTGAGCTCCACGCCGCGTGGCACGCTCAGATTCTATACGAGCAGCGCCATCGTCCGTTTCCTGTTGCCCGTCATCAATGAATTCATGACGCTCTATCCGGCGGTCCAGATCGATTTCAACATCGGCGAGCGGTCAATTGATATGATCGAGGACGGATATGATCTGGTGATCCGCACCACGCCATCTCCGGATTCGAGCCTCGTCGCGCGCAAGCTAACGCCATGGCGGCACTTCCTCGTCTGCTCGCCGGATTATCTCAAGACCCACGCGATGCCGACGACGCCGGCTGAAGTCGCCGAGCACAACTGCCTGCAATATGCCTATTATCCCTTTGGCGAGGAATGGCGCTTCGAGGATGCAGAGGGGCGGCTGGCGAGCGTCAAAGTGGGCGGCAGCATCATTTCCAACAGCGCGGAGACACTGCGCTATCTGGTACTGAATGGGCAGGGCATCTTCCTCGCCCCAAGCTTCGTCGTTTTCGAGGATCTGGAGGCCGGTCGCCTGGTGCGCATGATGCCGGATTATCGCGGCGTTGAGATCCATATCAACGCCGTCTATCCGAACCGCAGCCATCTTCCGACCAAGGTGCGGCTGTTCCTCGATATGCTGGTGGAGCGTTTTGCCGAACACCGCAAATGGATGGCGTGAAAAAACGTCCGCCGGGACTGTTTTCTGCCGGACGCCCGTCCGAGGTCATTCTCACCTGACGTCCAACACGATCTTGCCCTTGGCATGCGCGCGTTTGCCTTCCAGCATTTCATGCGCCGCGATCGCCGCATCGAGTGGCAGCACATCACCGACATTGGTTTCGAGTTCGCCATCATCGACCATCGCAGCGATTTCGCTCAGCTCTTTCGTCGTGACCTTGACGAGGAAGAATAAGGCCTCGACGCCATGCGCTTTGGCGAGATCCTGATCTGGCTGCGAGACGGCGGAAATCAGCTTGCCGCCACGCTTCAACACCGGGAAGGAGCGTGCCTGGGTCTCCCCACCGACAAGATCGATGACTGCATTTACATCGCGGGCGAAATCCTCGAAGCGCTGACTGCGGAAATCGACAACCACATCGGCGCCAAGCCGCTTGACGGTCTCGATATCGCCGCCGCTGGCTGTGGCGATCACCTTCAGCCCGGCCTTGCGGGCGAATTGCACGGCATAGGCCCCGACATTGCCTGCCGCACCGTGGATCAGCACCGTCTGCCCGGCGGTGAGCTTCGCGTGATCGAACAGCGCCTGCCTTGCGGTCGCCGCGATGACGGGGATCGAGGCGGCGTCGATATGGCCAATGCTTGCGGGCTTCAGGGCAATCATGCCCGCTGCCGCGATCGCATATTCGGCATAGGCACCGATGAAACGGGGATTGGTGACGCCATAGACGGCATCGCCGCGGGTCACATGCGTAACACCTTCGCCGACCGCTTCGACCGTGCCCGAGAGATCGGAACCGAGCGTCAACGGCAGCGGCTGGGGCAGGGCACTGTTTCCCGAACGGATCCAGCCATCCCAGGGGCCGACACCGGCCGCGTGTACTTTGATCAGAACCTCGTCCTTGCCGGGCGCGGGGATCTCGATATCCTCGGCGATGATGGCTTCCGGCGGTCCGAATGCATGAACCCTGTAGGCTTTCATGGTTCTACCCGTGTGCGAGGTATTCTCCGCTATGGTGCTCATCGTTCGCTCCTTTGTGTGAACCGGGCTTCCGGTTTCGATGGAGTGAAGATGCCGCCATCGAAGGCTTTCGATAATCCATGCTTCTTGGGAAGGATTATCAAGCATCGGAGGATAATCCGGTCCGGCGGTGCTACCCGCGGGACCGGCATCCTATCACGGCCGGACCGGAGAGCCGACATATCCGGCGGATTGGATATAGGCGATCGGCGCAAAGAAGTTGCCGCCGGCATTGAAGGCCATCAGCCCTTCCTCGCTCAACGCCGCCTGCACGGCCGGGCGGGCCGCAACACGCTTCATGAAGGCAGGAAGCGCGGGAAAACGATCGAGATCGATTTCTATCCAGGGCGACCAGTTCAGGCAGACGAAGAGATAGGCATCCGCGACAGTGAAATCCCCGCCGGTGAGATAGGTGCCGGCAAGCCTTGCGTTGATCCAGTCGAGGCGCTTGTGAACGACGGCGCGCATTGCCTCATGTGCTGTGGCATAGTCGGCATTGAAGAGCATGGCCATCGGCTTGTGAAGCTCTGACGTGATGAAGTTCAGTAGAGACTGCACCTGATTGCGGCCAAAGCTGCCGATCTCAGGCAACATCTTTCTCCCGTCAGGAACACTATCGGCAAGAAACTGCACGATCGCCGGTCCCTCCGTCAGCACCTTGCCGTCATCGAGCACCAGCGCCGGTACATAGCCGTTGCCGTTGATACCGAGGTAATCCTCGCCGTTGCCGGTTCGATGCGTCTTTCGATCGACAGTGATGAGCTCGATATCGATATCCAGCTCCCGGCAGACGATATGCGGCGAAAGCGAACAGGCCGCTGCATGCATGTAGAGCCTCATGGGTTCCTCCTCCTGCGCGGTGCAAGACCGGCGCGCATCAATCCGTTGGACATTTGTACTATTTCGCATAAAATTTACCTGGTCAATTATTTTATGCGAAACGGTACAAAATGAGCGAGAAGAAACGTGGCCGCCCAAGGGCCTTCGATGCGAAAGTGACATTGGAAAAGGTGAGGGAGGTGTTCTGGGACCGGGGCTTTGCCGGCACATCGCTGGATACATTGAGTGCCGCCACCCAGCTCAACCGTCCAAGCCTCTACGGCGCTTTCGGTGACAAGGAGAATCTCTACCTTGATGCCCTGGAGGGCTATAGAGCGGAAAGCATGGGCGTGCTGGCAGACGCTCTCGATCCATCGCTGACGCTTCGCGAAAATCTAGCGCGTGTCTACGGTCGCGCCCTCGATATCTATCTTCACGGCGAAACGGCCGCACGCGGCTGCTTCCTCATAGGCACCGCAACGGCCGAAGCAATCCAGCACGAGCGCGTTCGGGATGTGCTGAACCGCAGCCTCAACGATTTTGACGGCGAGATCGAGAAACGCATGACGCTCGCTAGGGAGCGCGGCGAACTACCCGGTGATACCGATCCTCACATGTTGGCAAAGCTCGCCTCGGCCATCATGCATTCGCTTGCTGTCCGCACGCGAGCCGGCGATAGCCGTGAAACGCTGGAGGCTTTGGCGCAATCCGGCGTCGAGATGATCTGCGGAAAAGCCTGACGATCAGGCTTCTTCCTTTGGCCGCACCAACCACGCAAAGCCCGCACCTGCGAGCAGTAGAACGCAGGTGCCGAGAAACACCGCCGGCATGCCGATATGCCCGCCGACGAAACCGCCGAGAACAGGCCCGACAACCTGGCCCACATACTGCGAAGAGATGGAAAGGCCGAGGATGCTGCCGGCCGCGCTATCCGGCACACTATGCCTGATGACGGCGGTGATGCAGGGCAGGAGCCCGCCGAGCGCCACACCCATCAGGAAACGCAGGGCGATGAGCTGCCACGAAGCGGTCACGAAGGCCTGCGGAATGAGCAGCAGGCCTGCTATTGCCAACGCGCCGGCAATGACCGGCCAGTGGCCGATCCGGTCGGCAAGTTTGCCGAGCCGCGAAGCCGAGAGAATGCTGCCGAGCGCTGCTGCCGACATGACGATACCGGCGACCATCGTCACCCGACCCTGATCGGGCACGAGCTGCGCCACATAGACGGTGATGATCGGCTCGATCGACATGTTGGCGAGCATCAGCAGCAGGCCAGTCACCAGCATCGCGACAACAGGCCCCTTGTCGGGAATGGATTTCCAGCCGCCGGACGCCTTGGCCGCCTGTTTGCGGGCCGCCGACTTCTCCTCCTTGATGAGGAAAGTGGTGGCGAGAAAGGCAAGGAAGATCATGCCGCCTGCGGCCAGGAATGTGCCGCGGATGCCAATGATGGGCGGCAGCGCCCCGCCGATCAGCGGGCCGACAAGGTTGCCAGCCATGATTCCGGATGAGAGCACACCGAGCGCCCAAGCGGAGCGGTCCTTCGGCGTCTGTGTCGCCACCAGCACCATCGACCCGGAGGCATAACCGCCGGCGAGGCCGACGAAGAGGCGCAGTGCCACGAGCTGCCAGATATTTCCGGCCATGCCCATCAGCGAGATGGCGATGGTCATGCCGAGGCTGGCGCGCACCAGCATCAGCTTGCGTCCATAGATGTCACCCAGCCGACCCCAGATCGGCGCCACGCAGGCCGCGGCCAAGAAGGTCGCGCCATAAGCGATACCCGACCACTGCACGATCGCCGCATGATTGCTCACGCCAAGCTCCTCCACATAAAGCGGAAGGAAGGGAAGAAGCAGCGTCATCGCCACGATGGTCGTGAACGAGCCCATGAGCGAGATGACGAGATTGCGTTTCCAGTAGGCGGAGCCGGGCGCCGCCTTTGCGGCGTCCCATTGGGTGTCGGTCATTGCAGATCTTCTTCGGTACAGTCTGGCCGTGGCCAAGATGAAGCGATCCTCACTTTACGCATCACCCTGGGGGCTGCCAAGGACGGATTCCGCCCGATCCGACCTGCCGCCAACGTCAAAAGGTATTGAAAGTCATGATTTCGCCCCTAACTGATTGCAATATGCAATCAGAATTTCAAAGGAGGAGCAGTCATGAGCGACAGAGATGAGGACCGCGCGAAAATGCTGCGCAATCTCTATACAGCCTATCTGGATCGTCGGAAGGATATCGTCGGCGCGATGCTGACAGAGGACTTCACCTTCTCCAGCCCGCAGGATGATCATATCGACCGAGCCACCTATTTCGAGCGCTGCTGGCCGAACGAGCCGGAGCTGAATGCCTTCGATATCGAATTCCTGGTGGTCCGTGGCGATGAGGCTGTCGTGCGCTACCGGGCGGAGATGACCGACGGCAAAGCGTTCCGAAACATCGAGAGCTTCCGTTTCGACGGCGACAGGATAGCAGCCGTCGACGTCTATTTCGGCCGCAACACCGCTTAGAAGAACCGGATCGCCGACGTCGCGATGATGATGATCGAAACCGCGATCATCAGCGGTTTCACCGGCAGCCGCTTGACGAGGATCGCGCCGAAGGGGGCAGCGATCACCCCGCCGATGATCAGGCCCACCGCCGAGCCGAGTTCCGACCAGCCGAGCGTCAGGACGAAAGTGATCGAGATGATCAGCGTCACCGCGAATTCGGTGAAGTTGGTCGAGCCGATCACCCGCTTCGGATCGTGACCGCGGCCGACGAGCGAACTGGTGACGATCGGCCCCCATCCGCCGCCGCCGATGGCATCGAGCACGCCGCCGCAGAGCCCGACGGGTGGCACCATCCAATCATGCACGTTACGTTTGGGCGTCGGGTGGAAAGCCTTCCAGAGAATGATAAGTCCGATGGCGATCAGATAGGCCGAGACAAAAGGCTCGATCATCTTGCCTTCGACATTTGCAAGCAGGAAGGCGCCGACCGCCCCGCCGATCATGCCGGCGGGTGCGAGCCGCGCCACGAGCTTCCAGTCGACATTCCGGTGCCAGGCATGGGAAATGCCCGATGCGGCCGTCGTGAACATCTCCGTCACATGCGTCATCGCGCTGGCATTGGCGACCGGCACGCCGAGCGCCAGCAGGCTGGTCGTGGAGAGCACGCCGAAGGCCATGCCGAGCGCGCCATCGATGATCTGCGCGCAGAAACCTACGACGATGAAGAGGAAGAAATCCGTGGTCATCAAGATCCCCGGCGAGCGAAAGCCCGACTGAAAACACGCTTGAAGCACGTTGCGCAAACTATGCTGCGGTTTTGCGATTGCGACATGCAGAAAACAAAGACCTAAAGCGTGGAAGCGAATCTGAAAGATCGCGACACACATTGGGACGAAAAAAGTTCCATCTCAAGCATCCTGTGCGCGCCGTTTGAGGCGAACGACCTTGAAGAAGCCGTTCGGGAAAACCGGCAATATTTCAATGGCATCGAAACCACTCTCGCGTGCCCAGTTGGTGATTCTCCGGATCCGGAAGGCGGAGCTCCAGCCGATGCGCCGGGCGAGCGGCGCCACGGCTTCCTCGATCGCACCCTGCAGCCCGGCGCCGTCGCCGAGCTTGCTGGCCAGGATGATCTCGCCGCCCGACCGAAGAACACGGGCGCATTCATTGAGCGCCCGTTCCGGCTCGGGGATGAGCGTGATGACGAAGGGCAGGCAGACCGCATCGAAGGACCGGTCCTCGAAGGCCAGCGCGTGGGCATCCATCACCTGCAATTGCCGGACATGGAAAAGCTTCTGCCGGATGACTTTTTCCCGCGCCCTGGCAATCATATGCTCGGAAATGTCGATGCCCGTCACCCGGGAGCGGCGCGGATAATGAGAGAGCACCAGTCCGGTGCCGACGCCGATTTCCAGAATGTCAGTACCGGCATCAGCGGCAAGCCGCGCCAGCGTGCGATGCCCGTCGCGCAGGAGACCGCGATAGACCCGGTCATAGACCGGTGCCCATCGCTGATAGATTTTCTGCTGATCCTCAGGCCGATTTTGAACATGTTCCATGTGAGCGCCTCCTCCAGACCCTGCCTTCAAACTCATGAAGGCAGGCTCCGGTTCCGGGCTGCATGGCGGAGGGCTGTCAGGGGTGCTGCTTTTGCCTTCGGCGGAAAGTTCTCTTCCCGCCGAAGAAAGTCTCGATCACTCTGCCGGCGGCGTGCGCAGATTGGCTTCGATGGCGGAGAGTTCGTCATTGACGGAGCCGGCGATCATGCCGTTGCGCAGCGACTTGTTGGAAATATCGATCATCGGAGCGAAGGTGGCAGTCGGCATGCGGACCTCTTCCTTCGCAGGCTCTTCGACGGCCAGGGCGTCTGCGAGGCTTGGGCGATCGCCGCGCGCCACTTCGAGCTGGCCGCTGAGGATAGCGCGTTCGGCGCGGAGCTGGCGGATTTCCGACTTGGCGATTTCCAGGCTCGTCCGGAGCTGGCTGATTTCGTATCGGTCGGTATCCAGACGCGTATCGAGCTCATGCTTGAAGGCTTCGATCTCGCGGTCGCGCTTGTTGCGGTGGCTTTCGGCCTCGCGCAGCTTCATCACCAGATCGTTGCTATGGGCGGCCAGCTCGCGGCGGGCCGCTTCGCTTTCCGTGCCGTTGAGGCGCACGCGGTTGATCTCGTCGGTCATCCGTTCCAGGCGCGCCAGAGCCGTGGCAAGCTCGGACTTGCTGCGCTTCAGTTCGACGCGGGTGGACTGCAGCTCTTCGTCCGTCATCTTGTTGCGGCTGTTGGCGGTCGACAGCAGCTTTTCGACGAGTTCGGCCTTGGAGCCGATCGCCTCATGCCTGGTACGCAGATTGGCGATTTCGAGCGTCGAGGAGGTTTCCAGCGTTTCGAATTCGGCTTCGAGACGGCGGTAGCGCTCCTCGGAAGCGGTGAGATCCTGCTTCAGATTGGCGACGGAGGACTGCAGGCCGCGTGTCAGCGCCTCATGCTCCGAAAGGTTGGTCTTGAGGTGGCTGCGCTCCTCGTTGAGGCGCGCGAGCTCGCGAAGCTGAATGCTGTTTTCGCGACGCGAGCTTTCGACGAGCAACTGATGAGCCGTGGTTTCCAGCTCCAGCTTTTCGCGGGTCGTCGCCAATTCGCGGCTGCGGGAATCATGGTCCTGCTGCGTGCGGCGAAGCTGTGAGGAAACCTCGTCGAACTGCAGCGCCCTGTCGCGAATCTCGCGTTCGGCGTCGATCAGCCGGGCCTCGACGACGGTGAATTCTTCCCGCGTCAGCTCGTGCACGCCCTGCAGCTTCACCAGTTCTTCGCGGTAGGTGCCGGCCTCCACGCGAAGCTGGCTGCTGTCGAGCTTCAGCTCCTTGTTGTCGACCGTCAGTCGCTGGTTTTCCTGATCGGCCTTGCGCCGTGCATTGCTCTCGTAGTCGAGCAATGAGCCGAGACGCGAGCATTCAGCCCTCAGCGCCCCCGTTTCGTTGAGCGAGTGGGTGTGCGCGCCGAGCAGCGAGGAAACCCGCTCCTGCAGCGACGTCAGGCTGACCAGCAGCTCCTCGGAAGACTGCTTGTTCTCCTCGATCGCCGTGCCGAAAGCCTGGAAATCATCGACTTCCGAAACGCTGTACTGCACTGGCGGCTTGTCCACGAGGGCCGTCTGTTCGGTGACGGACAACATCTGGCGATGGCTGGATATTCTCAAACCCGGCTTGACGGGTTCTTCATTACGACGAAAAAAGCTCATGACCATCACACGCCCCGAAGTTGATGTCAGAAGTCCCTGAAATGATTTATGCGATGCTAATTAAGTAAACCCTATCGAAGGTTGTGCTAACGCACTCCAATAGCCTTGGATTGCATCTAAGACGCGCTATTCGTCGCCTGTCAAAAGCGTCCGAAAGAAATTAACAGATTTTTATTGAAATCCCGCCGGCGGCCCCTAAGCGCGACGACGAGACGCGAGCGTGCCTCATTTTCCGGACGCGATTACGGGAATGTGAGCGCCGCCAGGAGAGGGATTTATTCCTCTGCATGCCAATTTCCTATTTGCAGTCCTCCTGGTTTCAAATCCCGCAACGCGCGGCACTGCCTGTGATTTGCGCTTTTGAAGAGAGCCCATTGGAGAGAGGCAATTTTTCCTCGAAGTCGTTGTTTTTTGATAATTCGCCGGTTGCCACTCCGTGGTTCCCCTCCTATGTTCCGCCTCACCTGCCGATGACGCAATCTATTGCCAAGAGGAGATCTGATATGGCTTTCGAATTGCCTGAACTTCCCTATGACTACGAAGCCCTTGCTCCCTTCATGTCGAAGGAGACGCTGGAGTTCCACCACGACAAGCATCACAAGGCTTACGTCGACAACGGCAACAAGCTTGCAGCGGAAGCCGGCCTGGCCGATCTCTCCCTGGAAGACGTCGTCAAGAAGTCCTTCGGCACCAATGCCGGCCTCTTCAACAATGCTGCCCAGCACTACAACCACATCCATTTCTGGAAGTGGATGAAGAAGGGCGGCGGCGGCAACAAGCTGCCGGGCAAGCTCGAAGCTGCCTTCACTTCCGACCTCGGCGGCTATGACAAGTTCAAGGCCGATTTCGCCAATGCCGGCGCCACCCAGTTCGGCTCCGGCTGGGCCTGGGTTTCCGTCAAGAACGGCAAGCTCGAGATTTCCAAGACCCCGAACGGCGAAAACCCGCTCGTTCACGGCGCCACCCCGATCCTCGGCGTCGACGTTTGGGAGCACTCCTACTACATCGACTACCGCAACGCTCGTCCGAAGTACCTCGAAGCCTTCGTCGACAGCCTGATCAACTGGGACTACGTCCTGGAGCGCTACGAAGCGGCAACGAAGTAAGCTCTTCCGAGCATCCGGCTTTTCAGCACCCGGCGCCACAAGCGCCGGGTGCTTTCGTTTCTGCGGCAATCCGGTCCGCCCAGCAATTCCACCTTTGAAAACCGCTTGACTTATTCATACCCGTTTGGCTATAAATCAATCCATAGTCAAACGGGTATGAATTCACATGTCGAATGCCCATGATGCGCTTTTCAGGGCGCTTTCAGACCCGACCCGAAGGGCGATCTTCGAGCGCCTGTGCCGCGAAGGCGAGAAGACGGTCGGCGCGCTGACGGCGCGGGCCGGCGTCTCCCAGCCGGTTGTCTCCAAGCATCTGGCGGTGCTGAAGGGCGCCGGTCTGGTGCGCGATCGCCACGAAGGCCGCCAAACCCATTACAGCGTTGAGATCAAGGCGCTTGCCCCTCTGGCGGACTGGACGACAGAGATGGCCAGCTTCTGGGAAAAGCGGTTCGACGATCTCGAAGATTTGCTCAAAAGGATGGACCAATGAACGAAACCTCGACTGAAATTCGCTCCGTCATCGTCGAACGGGAGATTGCTTTCCCGCCGGAAAAGATCTGGCGTGCGCTCACCCAGCCGCATCTGATCCAGGAATGGCTGATGAAGAACGACTTCAAGCCCGTTCCGGACCACCGCTTCAAGCTCAGCGCGGAATGGGGCTCCGTCGATTGCCGGGTTCTGGAGGTCGAGCCGAACAGGACGCTCTCCTACACCTGGGATGCCTACGGTCTCGAAAGCACCGTCACCTGGACGCTGACCCCCGCCGGATCGGGCACACATCTGCGCATGGAACAGGCTGGCTTCCGTCCGGATCAGGAACAGGCCTATCAGGGCGCCAAGTTCGGCTGGCAGCGTTTCATCGAAAACCTGGAGCAGGTTCTGGCGCGCGCCGACTGATGCAGGACGCCCGGCGTCTGATCGTTTGAGGAGGAAGAACAATGAACTGGAACAAGTCCATCCGTCAGCTTCACCGTTGGCTGTCGATCATCTTCACCGTGACTGTTATTGCCAACTTCGCCACCATGGCGGTGGGCACTCCGCCGGCCTTCGTGGTCTACTCGCCGCTACCACCGCTCTTCCTGCTATTGTTTAGCGGCCTCTATATGTTTGCATTGCCCTACCTTGCCGGTCGCCGGGAGCAGGGCTCGGCCGCAGGGTGAGGCATCGCCCGGGCATTTTGTCAAAAAGCCGCGGCTGGCTGCGACGTCACATCGCTGTCACCCGCGGCCTCTACATCACGCCGCATGTCATCAGCCGATCTTCCCCTTTTCCGCTTCGGCATCATCGCCGACCCGCAATATGCCGCCATCGAACCGCAGGTCGAAATGGGGCGCTATTACGCCAACAGCCTCGCCAAGGTCGCTGCTGCCATCGAGACCTTCAATGGCGAGGAACTGAGTTTCGTCATGACGCTCGGCGATATCATCGACCGCGATTTCAGAAGCTTCGACGATATCCTGCCGGTCTACGAAAAGCTGCGCCACGAAGCATATTTCCTGCTCGGCAATCATGATTTCGGTGTTGCTCCGGAATATCTGGAAAAGGTTGCGGAACGGGTCGGCATGCCGGCCGCCTATTACAGCTTCCAGCGCCATGATTTCCGCTTCATCGTACTCAATGGCAACGAAGTCAGCACTTTCGCACCGCCCGAAGGCCATGCCTTCCGTGCGCTTGGCCGCGAGCGTCTGGCGGCGCTGCTGGCCGCAGGCGTCGACAACGCTCATGAGTGGAACGCGTCGCTGAGCGACGAGCAATTCACCTGGTTGGCAAATGAGATCGAGCAGGCGAAGGCCGCGGACGAGAAGGTGATCGTCATGAATCACTTCCCCGTCCATCCACCCTGCGAGCATGATATGTGGGACCGCGAGCGCATCGTCGAACTGCTGTCTTCACAGGACAATGTCGTCGCCTATCTCAACGGCCATAACCACGTCGGCAATTACGGCAAGGTCGGCGGCTGCCACTTCGTCAATTTCAAGGGTGTGGTCGATACCGAGAGCGAAAACACTTTCGCGATCGTCGATGTATACTCGGACCGGATGGAGATCCGCGGTTTCGGCCGCGAGGACAGCCGCACTCTCTCGTATTAAGCCACTTCCGTCGCGACCGTCGCCGGCTGTGCCCGGTGCTCCAGCGCGTCCTTCTTCGGCGGCGTGCCGAACATGCGGGCATATTCGCGGCTGAACTGCGAGGCACTTTCATAGCCCACCTGATAGGCAGCGTTGGCGGCATTGATGCCATCGGCCACCATCAGCCGCTTTGCCTCGAGAAGCCTGAGCTGCTTCTGATATTGAAGCGGGCTCATCGAAGTCAGCATCTTGAAATGCTGGTGAAAGGAGGAGGGGCTCATCTTCGCTGCCGCCGCCAGCTGCTCCACTCGCACCGGCGCCGTGAAATTGTCGCGCAACAGGTGAATGGCATCTGCCACGCGCCGCGTCTGGCTGCCGGGCAGCGCCAGCTTGCAGACCTCGCTGCCATTCTCGCCTGACAGCAGCCAGAAGCTGATCTCGCGCAGGATCGCCTGTCGCAGGATCGGGATAGATTTCGGTGTGTTCAGCATACGCATCAGCCGCAGGATGCAATCCTGCAATTCCCCGCCGAATTGCTGCACAAAAACACCGGGACCGCCTTCACCCGAAGGCTTCGGCGGAGTTTCCATCGCCTCAAGAACGTCGCGCAGAATGGTGACATCGAGTTCCAGCGTCAGCGCGATCATCGGCCGTTCCACGCTTGCCTCGATCACTTGGCCGAAGGCCGGCATTTCCACGCTGATAACCAGCGCCTGCATGGTTGTATAGGTATAGAGCCGCTCTCCGAACATGATCTGCTTGGCGCCGTCGATGATGATGCAGAGCGCCGGCCGGTAGATCGCCGGCTTAGGCATGGTAAGCGTGGAAGCGCGCATCAGGTAGAAGCCGGGCAGGGCGGTTGTAAACAACCCGTCGCCGCCGCCATGGCTGTCCATGTACTGGTTAAGCACGGTCTTGATTTCATTGGACATCATCATTCTCCGGGTGGCGGCCTTTGCCCGCCATCTTACTCCGTAGAGCGGAGGCGACAACCTATCTGGAGGAATAGGCAAGAAGTTCGAGGCTTTCGGCATTCAAGAAAAGGGGTGTCAGGACCTAGATTCCGGTCGTCAGAACAAGGAGCAACTGAGATGACCGATCAGAACACAAATTCGAAAATCGCAATCGTCACCGGCGGCAGCCGCGGCCTCGGCCGCAACACAGTTGTCAGCCTCGCCCGCGATGGCGTCGACGTGATCTTCACTTACAACTCCAACCGCGCCGAGGCCGACAAGGTCGTCGCCGAGGTCGAAGCGCTCGGCTGCAAGGCCGCCGCCCTGCAGCTCGATACCGGTAATGTCGCGGCCTTCGATGCTTTCATCGACAGCGTCCGCTCGGTGCTGAAGGGCTGGGGCCGCGAGCACTTCAACTTTCTCGTCAACAATGCCGGCACCAGTTACCACGCCTCGATCCTTGAAACGACCGAGGAGGAAATGGACAAGCTCTACAACATCCATTTCAAGGGTGTCTTCTTCCTGACGCAGAAGCTTCTGCCCGTCATTGCCGACGGCGGCCGCATCGTCAATCTCTCCAGCGGCCTTGCCCGCGTTGCCCTGCCGGGCTCCTCGGCCTACGGCTCGCTCAAGGGCGCGGTCGAGGTCCTGACGCGCTATATGGCCAACGAACTCGGTGCGCGCGGCATCGCCGTCAATACGGTCGCACCAGGCGCTATCGAGACCGATTTCAGCGGCGGCATGGTGCGTGACAATCCGGAAATCAACCGCAGGGTCGCTTCGATGACGGCGCTTGGCCGCGCCGGCGTGCCCAATGATATCGGCCCGATGATCGCCTCGCTGCTGACGGAGGCCAACCGCTGGGTCAACGCCCAGCGCATCGAGGTCTCCGGCGGCATGGCGCTCTGATTGCTTCCCGGAACGCGATCGAGAACGCTTCCGATCGCGTTTCGGGTCTCTATTTCCTTGTTTCCGGGCGAGATGCGGCTGCACTGATGATGGTGCAGCCACTGAACGAGGCCCGAAATGAGATTGCTTCCCTTCCTGCTTGCCGTCGGCCTCCTGGCGGCAAGTTCCGTTTTTGCCGCAGAGCCGGTCGGCGTGCGCACGATCGAGGTCTCATCACCTGCACGCGGTGTGCCACTTCAGGTGATGATCTGGTATCCGACAGGTGCCGTCGGCACGCCGGTGCGTTCCAGCAAGGACAGGGTATTCATGGAAACGCCCGCGCTCAAAGATGCCTCGATCGCCGGAGGCTCTTTTCCGCTGATCCTGATTTCGCACGGGTCCGGCGGCAGCATCGTCAATCTGGACTGGCTTGCGATACGGCTTGCCGCGGCAGGCTTCATCGTCGCAGGCCCCAATCACCCTGGCACGACGCGCGGAGATTCGACGCCGCTCGATACAACGAAATTGTGGCAGAGGTCCGCCGATCTTTCCGATGTGCTGACGGCGCTTTCCGCCGATCCTGCCTGGGCCGCCCGTATCGATGAGAAGCACGTGGGTGCGCTAGGCTTTTCGCTCGGCGGACATACGGTCATGGCGGTTGCCGGTGTGCGGGTGGATCGCGAGGCCTTCGCCCGATATTGCGACGTGGAAAAGACGATGCCCGACTGCGTCTGGTTTGCCGGTGGCAAAGTCGACCTGCGCAGCGTGGACAAGGCGCTTTTCGAGCAGTCGAACCGCGATCCGCGCATCCGCTCCGTCGTCGCGATCGATCCTTCCGTCGTGCGGGCCTTCACGGCCGCGAGCTTGCGGTCTATCGATATACCCATGCACATCATCAACATAGGCCGCCCGCAAACCATCCCTGTGGGCGTGAAGTCGGACGATATCGCAGCCGAGATTCCAGGCGCCGATTATCAGACCGTCGATGGCGCAGTACATCTGAGCTTCCTCGCCGAATGTCGATCTGATGCACCGGATTTCCTGAAAAGCCTCGGAGAGACCGACCCGATCTGCGAGGATGCGCCGGGAAATCCGCGAACGAGAGCTGAAATCCACGTGCAGATGGCGGCGATGATCGAGGCCGCCTTCCTCGCCGATTTCGCGCGCGAGAAATAACGACGACGGTTCAGGCGTTGGCCGCCAAAGGTTTCTCCGTCCAGCTCTGTGTCCAAAGCGTGCGCAGGCCGTCGCCTTCCCCTTTGAAGAAGGCGTCTGCCTCGGCACAGGCCTCCACCCGGTCACCGCGGAAACTGCGGATCGCCTGCCTGAGTTCGCACCAGGCAACGATATTGGCAGTCTGCGAATAATAGATCAGCGCGATCGGGCGGATCATCCGCTCGGTCGCGCGTCCCATTTCGTCGCGATAGGAAAGGGTAAGTTTGCGTTCGTCGCGGATTGCCCGCCGCACGATGGCGAGGTCCACTGCTGCGGGCGCCGGCGCGATCGTGCCCCAGGCAAACAGCGCCTTGTTTTCCATCGCCTGTCGCAGCGGCGCCGGCACCGCGCCGGCAAGCTTCTGGTTGACGCGCCGCGCGGCAAGCTTCAGCTCTTCGTCGCCGGTGCGCTCCAACAGCGCCAGCGACAGCACGATCGCCTCCGTCTCCTCGATCGAAAACATCAGGGGCGGAAGGTCGAAGCCCGGCCGCATGATGTAGCCGATGCCGCGCCCGCCTTCGATCGGCACGCGCATCGCCTGCAGCGCAGCGATATCGCGATAGATCGAGCGCACCGTCACTTCCAGCCTTTCGGCCATAAGGGCGGCGGTCATCGGCTTCTTCGCCAGCCGCAATATCTGTATGATTTCGAAAAGCCTGGAGGCCTTGCGCATTTGACGCCCTTTCTCCAACGCTCCTGACAATACACTGTCAGTTGGTCTCTCGTATAGAGCCACCTATCGGATTGAAATTCAAGGGGCTCTGCGAAAAGCGCGCTCGAACGAGGGATGGACAACTGACATGAATTACCACGAAAGCCTCTGGCTCTATTTCACTCTTCTCTTTGGCATCATCATCGTACCGGGCATGGATATGCTCTTCGTGCTCGCCAACTCATTGACGGGCGGCACCAAACGCGGGCTGGCCGCCACCAGCGGCATTATGCTCGGCGGGGCGGTGCATTCGGCCTATGGTGCGGCGGGAGTGGGTATCCTGGTCGCCATGCTGCCGCAACTCTTCAACCTGCTGCTCTTTGCCGGCGTCGCCTACATGATCTGGATCGGCATTTCCCTGATGAAGAGCTCGATCAAGGTCGAGGCGGTCGGCCCCGGCACGGCTCGTTCCACCTGGAAGGCCTTCCGGCAGGGTGCGGTCACCTGCCTCGTCAATCCCAAGGCCTATATCTTCGTGCTCGCCGTCTATCCGCAGTTCATTAAGCCGGAATATGGGCCGATCTGGCTGCAGGGTCTGATCATGGGCATCATGACCGTGCTGACGCAGCTTGCCGTCTACGGCACGCTTGCCATGACCGCCGGCCGCAGCCGCGACCTCCTGATTTCCAACCCAAATACCACAGCCGTCATCGGCCGTCTTGCTGGCCTGCTGCTGGTCGTCATCTCCGCGATCAGCCTCTGGCAGGGGTGGAAGACAGCCTGATCCTGCCTATTCTTATCACATTGTTTTTATGAGGATCCGGCTAAACGTGACTATGCGACCACATGGATTTTGTCATGATCCCGGTGCAAATTGCCCTCGACCGGCTTCGCCGGTGGAACAATGGAGAGAGAATCATGAATTGGAAAACAGTTGCGGCGGCTGTTGCGTTCGCCGGCATTGCCCTCGGTTCGGTCATCGCCGCCGACGGCACGCATGACGCACGCGTTGGAATGATGAAGCAGATCGGCGGCGCAGCAGGCGCGCTGTCCGCCATCGCCAAGGGCACAAAGCCCTATGATGCTGAAGCCGTGAAGACGGCACTGACGACGATCGCCGCAACGGCGAAGGCGTTCCCGGACCAGTTCAAGCCGGGCACCGAGACGGGCGACGAGGAAGCAAGCCCGAAGATCTGGGAAAACATGGATGACTTCAAGGCACGCGCCGCGAAGCTGTCTACTGACGCCGAAACCGTTCTCGCCCAGCTTCCAGCCGATGCCGCCGGCGTCGGCGCTGCGCTGAATACGGTCGGCGGTAATTGCGGTGGCTGTCATCAGCTCTATCGCATCAAGAAGGACTAGGCGATAGAGCGAACCTGCACGATCCCGTTATCCGCACCGGCCCTTGCCGTCGGTGCGGATCGCCTTATTCTCCTCCGGCACCGGGGCCGGGGATGCCCTTGATATCGATAGTAAGGAGAGGCGGCGCATGGTCCGCAGGTTCATCCGCTTTGTGCTCTGTCTCATCGGCGTCGTCGTGATCGGCGGCGCGGTCTTCTATTTCGTCACGGCACCCGATGCGCTGCCGGAAAGCCACTGGGCCAATCTCGGAGCTCCCGATGTCGCAAATGGCGAGAAGGTGTTCTGGGCCGGCGGCTGTGTCAGCTGTCATGCTGCGCCCGGTGCGAAAGACGATGCGAAGCTGACGCTGACCGGCGGTCTCGCCCTGACGAGTCCCTTCGGCACCTTCCACGTGCCCAACATTTCTCCGGATGAACAGGCTGGCATCGGCCGTTGGACGCTGGCTCAGTTCGGCAATGCCATGAAGCGCGGCGTTGGCCCCAATGGGCAGCATCTCTACCCATCCTTCCCCTACGGCTCCTATACGCGCATGAGCGACAAGGACGTCAACGATCTCTTCGCCTATCTGAAGACCCTGCCGAAGAGCAGCAATGTCGCGCCACCACATGAATTGCCGTTCCCGTTCAACATCCGCCTGGCGCTCGGCGGCTGGAAGCTCCTCTATTTCAACGACCAGCCGCGTGTCGTGCTCGCCAATGCCGACGACAAGCTCAAGCGCGGCCAGTATTTGGTCGAAGGCCTCGGCCATTGCGGCGAATGTCATACCCCGCGCGATTCCCTCGGTGGTTTCGTCCGCGACCAGTGGCTCGCCGGCGCGCCGAACCCGGAAGGCAAGGGCCGCATACCGAACATCACGCCCGGCTCCAAGAGCGTGGGCTCCTGGAGCGAAGCCGATATCACCAACTACCTGCAGACCGGCTTCACCCCCGATTTCGACTCTGCCGGCGGCCAGATGGTCGACGTGCAGCAGAACATCGCCCACCTGCCGCAGTCCGATATCGAAGCGATCTCAGCGTATTTGAAGGCCGTACCGAGCAAGTAGCGCCTGCCTGGGACAAGCGCAGCAGACTAGGTTGGGGCTATGAAGCATCCGTCTCTTGAGGAAACCGACGCCGCGATCGCCCGCATGCGGGAGCGGCTTGGCGCGCGCAACCCCGTTCTTGCGCTCTGGTTCGCTGATACAATCGCTGTCATGGAGGCGAAGATTGCCAGCCGTCTCGATGATCCCGGCGATCTGGTGAAGGCGCGGGCCGCCGCCTTCCTCTTCGTCAAGGCCGCACTTCACCAGTGGGCCGTACGGCCAGCGCATGAGGCGGCGGTGAAGACCAGCCCGGAAAAAGAGATGCCGTCGCGGCGACTCGGTATACGCGAGACCTCAATCACTGGAACGGATGGGCGGTCTTGAAACGGCACGACTGGCAGATCGAAGCGCGTGAATATGCCCGTCAGGAAGAGCGCCGCGGCCGCCGTTTCGCGTTCACGCATCTGGCGCCGGAAAGAACCGCGCTCGTCATCGTTGACATGATCCCCTTCTTCGTCACGCCGGGCAGTTATGCCGAAGGCATCGTTCCGAACATTCAGGCGCTTGTTGCTGCGGTGCGCGCCTGCGGCGGGCTGATTGTCTGGGTGGTGCGGCGCCGAGGCAGACTCATCCGGAGCTGGCGCGCGAATTCTTCGGGGAGGCGATCGCAGAGCTCTACCGCACGTCAGGCGGCGTAGGGCCGATCGAAAGCAGGCTTGCGCCGGATTTCGTCCCGGAACCGCAGGATCTATTGATCGAGAAAACTTCCTACAGCGCCTTTCATCCGGAAAGCGCGCCACTTGCAGCCATGCTGAAGGCTCGCGGTGTCGATACGGCTCTCATTACCGGCACGCTCAGCAATATCTGCTGTGAATCCTCGGCCCGCGATGCCTGCAGCAGCGGCTTTCGCGTCGTCATGCTGGCCGATGCAAATGCCGCTCGCCGCGATATAGATCATAACATGGCGCTCTATTCGGTCTATCGCAGCTTCGGCGACGTGCGCACGACAGCCGAGGTTATCGGCCTGCTAGGCGAGGCTCAGGCCGCCTTCGGCTGATGTTCGGCGCCGAGGATCTGCACATAGGTATCGAGTTCTTCACTGCCGAAGCCGAGCGCCCTGTAGATCTCCGCCGTAAACGTGATCGGCGCCGAACCGGACGCAGTCACGATCATGCCTGATCGCACCGCCTGCGGACCGTCGCGATAATGCGCCTGGCCGCGATAGCCATCGGCGCCGGCAATGAAATCGGGCGCGTTGCTGGTGTGGGCAATGTCATCGAGCGCACCGGCGCGCGCCAGCGCCAGCGTGCCGCCGCAGATCGCGGCAGTGACCTTGCCTCGCGCGATGAAGTCGTTGATGACGGGCGAAAGGTCGGGTGCCCTCTCTGTTTCCCAGATTGTCCCGCCGCAGATGACCAGTGCATCGAAGGCGTCGCCATGCAGGTTCTCGGCCACTGTATCAGGAGCCACCCGCATGCCGCCCATGGAGCGCACTCCCGCTCCGCCGGGGCTTGCGGTCACGACATCAAAGCCGAAATGGGTGCGGGCGGAGGCAGCAAGCTGCCCCACTTCCCAGTCCGCGAAGCCTTCGGTCAGTACCACCGCCAGTCGGGTCATACTCTTCTCCCTTACAAGACGCCCAAGCGGCTGGAGCCACTCACGACAGGGACTGCATATAGCGCATGCCGGTGACCGGACGAGGGGTGAAGTCCATCTGTTCGTAGAAGCGGTGAGCCTTCAGGTTGCCGGTTGCGGCGCTGACGGAGAGGTAATCGCAGCCTGCAATGCGTGCGGTTTCGCGGGCGCGGTCGACGAGAAGCTGGCCGGTGCCATGGCCGCGATGACCGTCGCGCACGAAAAGGTGATGCAGGTCCATGCCGCGCTTGCCTTCCTGCGCCCTGTAGAGCGGAACGAGAATGGCATAGCCGATCAGGCCTTCGCTGCCATCGGCGACAATAGCCGAAATCCACGGCGTCGGCCCGAAGAGATCGCGCTCGAGCTGCTCCGGTGTCGAGGCCGAAATGTCGCCGTGATGGGTGGCAAGAAGACCGATCATCTCGTGGAGTTCGAGAATGTCACGCGGTTTTGCGGCGCGGATCGTCACGACCGGCGGGCGCATCAGCGAAATTTCGCTGTCTTCGATTTCAAGCATGATCTTCGCGTCCTTTTCGAAGTTTATGCCGTCAGGACGCTGCCGATACAACAAAGCCGCCTGACGGCGGCTTGTTGACATTATGATCTGTCTCGGCCGCCCTTTACAGGTACAGCCAAAAATACGAGCGGTTATGGTGCGCGTTCTCGATCATGCAGAGATCAATCCTCCGAAACCGCTCGTTTGTCAATGGCAGCTCCGGCAAGATCAGGCCGCATCCGCGGGAGCAACACAAGCTCCATCGGCGCAGCCGTCGATCTTGTCAGCAGGCATTGTTGCCGGAAGGGGAGCGGCCAGCGCCATGCCGATGCGTGCGCCGACCGCAATATCGTCTTCGACCCCGAAGGCATGATGCAGGATCGCCCCGTCGCGGCCGATCAGCACGGAGGAGGGCGTCCCCCTGAAACCATAGTGGCGCATTGTCATTGGTATGTCGGACTGCCCGTCGGCCTGATCGACACCGATGGGCGAGGTCAGCCGATATTCATGGATGAAAGCCTTGAGCACAGTCGGCGTCATCGCCTCGTGATGCTCGAAGACCGTGTGCAGGCCGATGACCTGGAGATCCGTGTTGGCGAAGATGCGCTCGATGCGGCGCACCTGCGGCAGGCTCTCGGCCACGCAGCCGGGGCAGAGCAGCTGGAAACTGTGCAGGAAGATCACCTGGCCGCGCAATCCGGCGATGGAAAGCGGTTGAGGCGTGTTGAACCATTCGCTGACGGAAAGCTCCGGTGCGAGTGTCATATCGGACATGTCGAAATCCTTGGTCGTTGGGCAGGCGCTTGCTTCGCCCGTTGCATCTGGGGCGCAATGGGATAATCCTGCCTGGTGTTTTCTCTTCTCTATTTGCCTGGAGAGAGGAAAGAGCCGGTCCGGCGATGGCAGTCGACGGACCGGCGACCCGCTCACTTTGCAGGCATGACCTTGCCCGGCAGGCTGAGATTGCCGGATGCGACCTTGAAGACATTGTCGACGCAGAGCAGCGGCGCATGCAGGTTGCCGTTGATCTTCAGCCCTGCCGTCACGCCATCATAGGAAGCGCCGACCAGGCCGCCGAGCAGCGACAGCGGAATGGTGACATCGACGCGATCGCCCTTGAGCGCGGTCGGATAGTCGGGGCTATCGATCAGCAGCGGAACGCCCGGCCAGGTGGCGGGAAGCTTCGGCTTGGCGCCATCGGGAATATCGGTCACCTTCAACCCGCCGGCGCAGGCCTTGTCCTCGTTAAGCACGACCCAGTGCGGATGCCAGACGTCACGGTTCTTGCCCTTATAGGCGGCATCGTCGAAATCGGGATGGAAGGTAACGGCAAGTGCGACGATGCCCTGGTTCTTGTCGAAGCCGATATCGCCACTGTTGAGCGAGGTCGGCCAGACATAGGCATAGACGCCGGAGCCTTCGAATTTACCTGTGACCGCTGGCTTCTCAGCGCCGGCCTCGCCGCGCACGCGGGTTGAGAAGACCGCCTTGTCGCCCTTGGTGACGATCTCAGTTTCGATGATATCGAACGGGGCTTTCACAACGACAGACGGTTCTGCCGTGACGGGATGCGCCATGGCTGAGCCCAGCCAAAGGGATAGCGCTCCGGCGATGGCCGCGCCGGTGATAAATTGTCTCAACATTTTGAATTTCCTTCTCTTTCTAAGTTGCCTGGAGAGTGCGCCTATCCTTTTTCGAAGGCATCCCAGGTGGCAGCCCGGGTTGCCGGATCGGCGGTTTCATGGTCGCGGCAATCGATGCGCAGTTCATTGCTGCCGAAGGCCGCGTTCACGAAATCACAATGGTGCGGCTTGGCAGCACCAGAATGCTGATAAGGGCGGAAATAGCGACAGCTCGCACACATCCGCTGGATCGGTATGGCGTCTGCCTCCTGCAGATGCCGGATCATCTTGACAAGCGACAGCAGCAGGCCTTCCTGCTCGCCGGGAGAAAGCGACCGGGCCGCCTCCATCGCCGCTGTCTCTATCGGCGAAACCGAGCCAAGCGCCGCCAGCCCCTCGGGCGTGATGCGAATTGCCGTTGAGCGCTTGTCATCGGCGACGCTTGCCTTGATGACAAAGCCTTTGCGCTCGAGCGCCGCAATCGAATCCGTCGCCGTCGGCTGCGAGACGCCGAGATGTGCCGCAATCTCTTTCACCCGTGCACCGTTTCGCCCGGCAAGGAAATCGAGGATCGCAAGCTGCGTCGGCTTCAGCCCGGCCTTTTCAGCCTTCGACCATTCATCACTGCGCATCGTGATCGCGATCCGCGAAAGGCCTTCGCTGATGCGGTTGTCGATCGGAGTGGGATCTTTAGGCGTTTCCATGCCCTTAATATATAGGAGTCCTATGTAATTTCAAGAGCGACCGCGCCGCTTCGCCGCTTTCGTTTTTTGGAAAGGCAATATAGGGTAGCCCCCTATACTAAATTCGAGATCTCTATGTCCCACACCACCCATCAGAAGAAGAAGCTCATCGCCCGCGTCAGCCGCCTCCGGGGACAGCTTGAAGCGGTCGAGCGCGCGCTGGAGGCCGAGCGCCCCTGCGGTGAGATCCTCCAGCTTTTGGCCTCCGTGCGCGGTGCGCTGACGGGTCTGACGGGCGAGGTGCTGGACGAGCATCTGCACGAACATGTGCTGCATGCCGACGACGAAAAGGCGAGGGCGGAAGCGGTCGAGGAAATATCGGAAGTATTGAGAACCTATATCCGCTGAGCCGGATCGATAAGGAGATGGCGATGATATCAGGAACGAATAGCCATGGACATGATCATGTCTTCCTGGGACAGGACCATGCCCGGAACGAACGTCGCATCTGGTTGGTGATCGCGCTGACGGCAGTCATGATGGTGGTCGAAATCGCCGCTGGTACGGTCTACGGCTCAATGGCTCTGGTGGCCGACGGCTGGCACATGTCCACCCATGCGAGCGCGCTGCTGATTTCGGCGCTTGCCTATCTCTTCGCCCGCAAGCAGGCCCGCAACCCGCGTTTCACATTCGGTACCGGCAAGCTCGGCGATCTCGCCGGCTTCGCGAGTGCCATCATTCTGGCGATGATTGCCCTGCTGATGGGTTGGGAAAGTTTCCTGCGCATCACGTCGCCGGTGCCGATCAGCTTCAGCCAGGCGATTGCCATCGCCGTCATCGGCCTTGCCGTCAACCTCGTCAGCGCCTGGATGTTGAGCGGTAGCGGCGGTCACCATCATGGACACGGGCATGATCACCATCACGATCACGATCATCACCACGGCCACGATCATGGCCACCATGGTCATGCGGATAACAATATCCGCTCCGCCTATATGCACGTCATCGCCGATGCGCTGACCTCGGTGCTCGCCATTGCTGCGCTTACTTTCGGCAGTCTCTATGGCTGGCTCTGGCTCGATCCGCTGATGGGCATTGTCGGCGCTCTCATCATTGCGCAATGGTCCTGGGGGCTGATGAAATCGTCGGGCGCCGTGCTGCTCGACGTGCTCTCCGAAGGGGAAACGCTGCCGGATGAGATCCGGGGTGCTATCGAGGGCGATGGCGACCGCATCACCGATCTGCATGTCTGGCAGGTCGGCCCCGGCCATCATGCGGCAATCGTCGCCGTGCTCACGCCGCAGCCGCGCGACACCGCCTTCTACAAGGAGAGACTATCGAGCCTGGACGAGTTGTCGCATGTGACGGTGGAGGTCACGCGCGCCGCCTGATCCTGGCCTTAAAGCCGAGATGCCGCCGCAATCAGCCTTTACGCCTGTGTTCCTGATTCCCCGGAGGTCTCTATGAATCACAGCTTCACCCGCCGCAGCTTCATGGGTTCCGCCTTGCTGTTGCCTGCGCTGGGCTTTGCGCCTCGCGTGTACGCTGCGCAGCAGGATGACGATATCGACAAGCGGCTTGCAGCACTTGAAACGCGCATCGGCGGGCGCCTTGGGGTCTCTGTTCTCGACAGCGACACGAATGTCTCCTTCGGCTATCGCGGCAGCGAGCCCTTCGCCATGTGCAGCACCTTCAAGGTTCTGGCCGCCGGCCTCGTTCTCGCCCGTGTCGACAAGGGCGATGAAAAGCTCGACCGGCGCGTCACCTACGGCAAGGACAAGCTCGTCACCTATTCGCCCGAGACCGAAAAGCACGCCGGCGGCGAGGGCATGACGATGGCCGAGATCTGCAAGGCCGGCATTACGCTGAGCGACAACACGGCCGGCAATCTCATGCTGGAAAGTTTTGGCGGCCCGGCTGGATTGACCGACTGGCTGCGTTCCGTCGGCGACGGTACGACAAGGCTCGACCGCATGGAAACCGCGCTGAACGAGGCGACGAAAGGCGATCCGCGCGACACCACGACGCCCGATGCCATGCTCGATACGCTCGGCAACATCGCCCTTGGCTCGGTCCTGGCGGAAGATTCGGCCAATCAGCTTGTCGACTGGATGGTGGCCAATACGACCGGCGGCGCGCGCCTGCGCGCAGGCCTGCCCTCCGGCTGGAAGATCGGCGACAAGACCGGCACGGGCGACAACGGTTCGGCCGGCGATATCGCCATCATCTGGCCGCCGAATCGCGGCCCCATCGTTGCCGCAGTCTATATGGCGGAAATGACCGTGAAGATGGACGAGTTCAATCCCGTCTTCGCCGAAATAGGCAAGATGATTACCGAGATTGTGTAGAAGGTTCCCGCCTGGTTTTCTGCGAGTTCATCCGCCACGCTAATTGAAAAGCCGCGATGCAGCATCGCTACCCCGCGGCTCTTCGGATGAAACCTCAGATCAGGCGGCCGAATTTTCGTCCGTGGACTGTGTGGCCGCGGATTGCGCAGTCGTTTGATCCTTGCTGCCGTCTCCGTCGTCTTCGATGCCGGCAAGCTCACGCTTGATCTGCTCGGCGATTTCCTTTTCGATCGCCTCGCGCTGGTCGGCGGGCATGGATTTGAGGTCGTCTTCGGTCAGACCGTGTGCTTCCAGGTATCGGGCACGGATGAATTCGGCCGGGTCCATATTGCTCCATTCAGAGAATTGGTCGACCAGGCTGTCGTGCGCCGCCTTGGCGGCGGCCTCTGCGTCGGAAGGCGGGTTGATGTAGGTCTCGTTGCCGGCCTGCACTGCCCACATCGTATTGGCGATGGACGGCGGGGTCGTGCTCGGCTGCAGCCCGGCGCCGGACTGGTTGCGCGCGCTACCACTGAATTCGTCGGTCTGCTTGTTCTTGGATTTGCCCTGCTCGAAAAGCGAGCCGAGGCCTGAATAAATTGAAAGGCTGCTACCGATTTCCATGAAAAAATCCCCCTGAAAAATCGGTAGCAGTATGCTGGGGCAATCCTGCCCCGAGCTTGTGTATCGCTCAGCTGGCACTACGGCAGCGTGTAGGCGATGACGTAGTCGCCCGGTTTGGTGCCGACCGAACCGTGCCCGCCGGCGACCATGACGACATATTGCTTGTTGTCGCCAGTCGCATAGGTCATCGGCGTCGCCTGTCCGCCGGCCGGAAGCCGGGCCTCCCACAGCTGACGTCCGTTCGTCACGTCGTAGGCGCGCAGGTAATTATCGACGGCAGCACCGAGAAAGGCGACGCCCCCCTTGGTCATGACAGGCCCGCCGATGCCGGGCACGCCTATCTTGAAGGGCAGGGGCAGGGGCGTCATGTCATGCACCGTGCCGTTCTTGTGCATATAGGCGATGCGCCCGGTGCGCAGGTCGACGCCAGCGACATAGCCCCATGGCGGCGCCTGGCAGGGGATCTGCAACGGCCCGAGGAACGGACCCATGAAGACGCCGTAGGGTGCCCCGTCATTGCGGTTTAGCCCCTGTTCGCTGCCCTTTTCATCCTGTCCGCGTGGCGGAATATCGGCCGCCGGCACCAGGCGCGAAGTGAAGGCAAGATAGGTCGGCATGCCGAACATCACCTGCCGCTCCGGATCGACTGCGACCGAGCCCCAGTTGAACGTGCCGAAATTGCCGGGATAGACGATCGTTCCCTCCAGCGATGGCGGCGTATAGCGGCCCTCGTACTTGTAGCGATGGAAATCGATGCGGCAGGCAAGCTGGTCGAACAGCGAGACACCCCACATGTCCTTCTCCTGCAGCGGTTCCGGCGAGAAGGTGAGGTCCGAGATTGGCTGTGTCGGCGCCGTACGATCTTCGGGGATCGCCCCATCAGGCGCGGGGATTTCCTTGAAGGGAATGATCGGCTGCCCGGTGCGACGGTCCAGCACATAGATATCTCCCTGCTTTGTGGAAGCCACCAGCGCCGGAACCGCCGTTCCGTCCTGCTTTGTCAGGTCGAGCAGCACCGGCTGCGCGGGCACGTCCATATCCCAGAGATCGTGATGGACGAACTGCTGCACCCAGCGAAGCTGCCCGGTATTGATATCCAGCGCCACAACGGATGAGGAGAATTTCTCGACATTCTCGCTGCGGTTCATGCCGAGCTGGTCCGGCACCTGATTGCCGAGCGGGATATAGACCATGCCGAGCTGGTCGTCGACGCTGAAGACAGACCAGCTATTCGGCGAATTCGTCGTGTAATGCTGCCCCTCCGGCAACGGCGTCGTCTGGTCCGGATTGCCGGAATCCCAGTTCCAGATCAGCGCGCCGCTGTTGATGTCATAGGCGCGGATGACGCCGGACTGTTCCTGTGTGGAATAATTGTCGTTGACCGCCCCGCCGATGATGATCTTGCCCGCAACGGCAACCGGCGGTGAGGTCGAGTAGTAATAGCCTGCCGGATTGTACTGCATGCCCGTCTGCAGATGCAGCACGCCCTGTTCCGCAAAGCCGGTGCAGACCTGCCCGTTGCTTGCATCGAGCGCAATCAACCGCGCGTCCGAGGTCGGCAGGTAGACGCGCTCCTTGCAGGGCTGGCCGGCCGGTGTCGCCTCATCGCTGTAATAGGTGACGCCGCGGCAGGTCTGGTGCTGACGGTCCGGATTCATGCCGGAATTGGCGTCATATTTCCATTTCTGCTGCCCGTTCCTGGCATCGAGCGCGATCGCCCAATTGTGCGGCGTGCAGAGATAGAGCGTATCGCCCACCTTCAGCGGCGTCACCTGATAGGTTGTTTCGCCGACATCGTCAGGCCGCTTCACGTCGCCGGTCTGGTAGCGCCAGGCCTCTTTCAGCGTGGAAACATTCTGAACGGTGATCTGGTCGAGCGGTGAATAACGCTGGCCGAAGGGTGTGCGCCCGTATTGATGCCATTCGCCACCGGGCACATTGCCGCCGAAGGCCGGCGTGGCGGCAACTGTCTGCGTCGGCAGGTCACCCGCAAGATCGTGCGGATCGGTCGTCATTGAATAGACGGCGACAATGATGGCGGCGAAGACCGGAATGGCGAGCGGCCAGGGATTGGCGCCGTAATAAGTGCCGGTCGGGCTGCGAAAACCGAGCGGCCGGCGGATCCAGGGAGTCAGCAGCCAGATCCCGAAGAGGATGATGAGGCCGCCGCGCGGGCCTAGCTGCCACCAGTCGAACCCCACCTCCCAGATCGCCCAGACGAGTGCCACGACCACCAGCACCGCATAGACCCAGAGCGCCACCGCCTTGCGCATGAGGAGCAGGCCTGCCGTCAGCAGGAACATCAGCCCCGCGAAGAGATAGAAGATGCTGCCGCCGAGCGTGACGAGCCAGAGCCCGCCGGTGCCCAGCGCCAGTCCGAAAATGATGAAGAGGATGGAGGTAATGACGATTGCCATAAGGCAGTCTCCCGCTGGTTAGCCGGATCGGAGAATGGCGAAAAATATACGCCGATCAGACAGATAGAGCGGGAGGGTTACCTTTCAACCGCCACAATTGGCCGCGGTTGCGGTCGTCGTCTCAGGCTTTTGCAAGCTCGCGGTCGATCGCCGAGACAAGGCGATTGTCGTCAGCCGTCACATCAGGGGCGAATCGGGCAACGACCTTGCCGTTGCGGCTGACGAGGAATTTTTCGAAATTCCAGAGCACTTCGCTGTCGTCAGCCGCGAGACCGGCGCCCTTCAGCCGCTCGCGCATCGGCCCTTCGCCGGTCGTTTCCATGCCGGAACCTGTCAGGTTCTTGTAGAGCGGGTGCTTTTCCGGCCCCTTGACCGAGATCTTGGAGAACATCGGGAAGTCGACGCCGAAGGTGCTGGTGCAGAAATCGAGGATTTCCGCATCCGTGCCCGGCTCCTGTCCCTTGAAATCGTTAGCCGGAAAGCCGGCAATGACGAAGCCTTTCTCGCGCTTGTCGGCATAGAGCTTTTCAAGCCCTTCATACTGCACCGTCAAGCCGCATTTGGAGGCGACGTTGACGATGAGCAGCACTTGGCCGCGATATTCGTTGAGCGTCGTTTCACGCCCCTGAACGGTCTTGACGGGGATGTCGAGAAGGTCGGTCATCACTATCTCCAGTTAATATGGGTCGGTTGATATGGAATTGGCTGAAATCAGGTTCCGCAGAAGGTCTGCAACACCCGCTCTTCGGGCTTCGGGGGGTCCATATAGGCCACGAATGCCGGCTGCTCGTCATAGGGATGAGAAAGCACGGATAGAAGTGCTTCGAAGAGCGAGAAATCGCCATCCTCTACGGCCGCCTCAATCGCCTGCTCGATACGGTGATTGCGCGGAATGAAGGCCGGGTTGACCAGCTTCATGGCTGCGGCTCGCTCGGCGGGCGCCTGTGGATCGCGCAAAAGCCTGTCGCGCCAGCGCCCCAGCCATTCGACGGCGGCAGTCGGTTCGCGGAAAGTCGAGGCGAAGGCAGCCTCGGCCGTTTCGTCGCCCGCAAGCGCCGAAAGCCGCCGGAAGGTCAGCGTGAAATCCGCGCCCTCAGCCTGCATCAGCGCCAGCAGCGACTGAATGAGCTCGAGATCGCCGTCTTCGGTGGATGCGAGGCCGATCTTGCTGCGCATGCCCTGCAGCCAATAGGCGTGGAAGCGCTCGCCATAGGCCTTGATGATGGCATTGGCATGCTCGATCGCCTTGTCGCTGTCAGCATCGATCAGCGGTAACAGCGCTTCGCCGAGCCGCGCCAGGTTCCATTGCCCGATGCCCGGCTGGTTGGCATAGGCGTAGCGCCCGTGCTGGTCGATCGACGAGAAGACCTTCATCGGATCATAGGCATCCATAAAGGCGCAGGGGCCAAAATCGATCGTCTCGCCCGAGATCGTCATATTGTCGGTGTTCATCACCCCATGGATGAAGCCGACCTGCAGCCACCGGGCGATCAGCGCCGCCTGCCTGTCGCAGACGGCCTCGTAAAGTGCGAGATAGGGGTTCTCCGCCGCCTTTAGTTCGGGGTAGTGCCGTTCGATCACATGGTCGGCGAGCGCCCTGGTGCCGTCCTCATCGCCGCTGGCGGCAAGATACTGGAAGGTGCCGACGCGGATATGGCTTGCTGCAACGCGGGTAAAAACGGCGCCCGGCAAGATCTCCTCGCGCCGCACGCCTTCGCCGGTCAGCACCGCGGCAAGCGCCCGCGTGGCAGGAATGCCGAGCGCAAACATCGCCTCGCTGATGATGTATTCGCGCAAGACCGGGCCAAGCGCTGCCCGCCCGTCGCCCCGGCGCGAAAAGGGCGTCTGTCCCGCACCCTTGAGCTGGATGTCACGGCGCTGCCCGCTACGGTCGATCACCTCGCCGAGCAGGATCGCCCGCCCGTCGCCGAGCAGCGGCACGAATTGCCCGAACTGATGGCCGGCATAGGCCATCGCCAGCGGCTCGGCACCTTCAGGCACGAGATTGCCGGAAAAGATCGCTGCGCCGTCGCGCTTCAGAATGTCGACATCAAGGCCCAGTTCTTCGGCCAGCGGCTCATTGAGCTTGATCAGCCAGGGCTCCGCCGCCTGCGTCGGCGCCTGCATCGCAAAGAAACGCTGCGGCAACCGCGCGTAGCTGTTGTCGAACGAAAAGGCCGTGTCCGGCCGGTTTTTCTGCAGGGCGGAGGTCATGGCTAATAGGTAGGGCTGCAAGTGCTGTCACGCAAGCCGATTTTGACCCCGGACCATTCCTTCACGAAGGGCAAAAAAGTGCAAGGAATGGTGATCTGCGTTTACCTCTCGGCAAAGCAGCTTTGCCATAAAAGACATAGCGCCGCCATGATTGCAGGCGTATAGCAAATCATCTCCCCTTGGCATCTTTGCCATGTCATCCCCCGCGGCCCTGTCGCCCCGTGTGCTCCGCTGCGCCACTGTGAGTGATCCCTGACGATGTCGGATCAGATTTATCATGCGCCGTTGGCTCGGCGTGCAGCACCCAATTTCCGGGTGATCGCGATGATTGTCGCGAGTGCCATGCTCATGGAAAACGTCGATGCAACCGTGCTGGCGACCGCGCTGCCGACGATGGCACGCGATTTCGGTGTCGACGCCCCGGCCATGTCGATCGCTTTGACCTCCTATCTGCTCAGCCTCGCGATCTTCATTCCCGCCAGCGGCCGCATGGCAGACAGTTTCGGTTCGCGCACCGTCTTCCGCTCGGCGATCGCCGTTTTCGTGATCGGCTCCATCCTCTGTGCCTTCGCGCCGACCTTGCCATTCCTGGTTCTCGCCCGCCTGCTGCAGGGCATCGGCGGCGCCATGATGATGCCCGTCGGCCGCCTCGTCCTGATGCGCAGCGTCGACCGCAAGGATATGGTCAGCGCCATGTCCTGGCTTTTGGTGCCGGCGCTGATCGGCCCGATCGTCGGCCCGCCGCTCGGCGGCTTCATCGTCACCTATCTCGACTGGCGCTGGATCTTCTACATCAATGTGCCGATCGGCATCATCGGCATGATTTTCGTCTCGATCTATATCGACGAGGTGAAGGGAAAGGCCGCCGGCCCCTTCGATACGATCGGCTTCATCCTCTCGGGCATCTCGCTCGGTTCGCTTCTCTTCGGCTTCGAACTGTCGAGCCATGAAGGACAGGCTTCGTTCGCGATCTTCCTGATCGCCATCGGCCTGCTTTTCGGCATCGCCTATCTGCGCCATGCCCGCAATCACCCTTCGCCGATCATGGATTTCTCCTTGATGAAGGTGCCGAGCTTCGGCACCTCGGTCATCGCCGGCTCGCTGACGCGCATCACGCAGGGCGCGCAGCCTTTCCTGCTGCCGCTCCTCTTTCAGATCGGCTTCGGTCTTTCGGCCGCTGCTGCGGGCCAGATCGTCATTTCCACCGCGCTCGGCGCGCTTTTCATGAAGCCCCTCGCGCGCGCCGTCTTCCGCCGCGTCGGCTTTCGCAGGAGCCTTGTTATCAACGGCATTCTCGGCACGATCGGTTACGGTCTCTGCGCCGCCTTCCGGCCGGATTGGCCGATGCCGCTGATCTTCATCGCCCTGGTGCTCAGCGCCTTCTTCATGTCGTTCCAGTTCACGGCCTATAATACCATCGCCTATGACGAGATCGGCCAGGATCGGATGAGCTCGGCCACGAGCTTCTACACCACCTTCCAGCAGCTCATGCTGTCGCTCGGCATCTGCATCGGCGCGCTGGCGCTGCATGGATCCATGGCTTTCAACGGTGTCAAAACGCCCGAGCTTGGTGATTTCTCGATCGCTTTCATCGTGGTTGCGATCATTTCGATCACCGCCACCATCTGGAACCTGCGCTTTTCGCCGACCGCCGGCGAAGAAATCAGCGGCTACAGGGGCAAGCAGACGAAAGGCGCCGCAGCCAAAAGCTGAGGCGCCTTCCTCTTCGTCAGAGGCCGACAGGCTCCCGCAATCGCCCGCGCCGCGATGGACGCCCCTTGCGTTGGTCCGCCTGGAGCCCGTAGGCCATGCGGCCGTCGAGGCCCTCGAAAGCTGCAAGATCCATATCCTGCAACGCCACCTCTTCGGCCGACTCCAGTTCGGCTTGCGCCTGCCGCCCTGCAATCGCAAGCCACAGATCGCGCCAGCTGTGCTGGCGCATTATTGCCCCAACCATCGTCACAGTCATGCCCTCCAGCTGACCCTGTCACGCCGCCTGCGGCAAGCATGCCTCGCAGATCGCCGCGACGTGCCGGTGGTCGGTGCCGCAACAGCCGCCGAGCACGCGCAGTTGCGGCATGCGGCGCACGAGTTCGCGGTAACGCCGGCCGAGGTCTTCGGGATCGCCCGCATCCAGTGTCTCGCTGTTATCAAGCTGCTCGTGGCTCAGGGTCGAGGCATTGGCGCGGATGCCGCCAATGCGCTTCACCCAGGCGCCGCCATGATCGAGTGCTCCTTCGAAATGTGTCGGATGGGCGCAGTTGATCATGTAATAGGCCGGAGATCCGCCGGTCGCCGCATCCGTTGTCTCGATGGCGTCCTGAATGCTGCGGCCGGTCACCAGCCTGCCGTCCGTCTCGAGCGTGAAGGAGATGGCGCAGGGCATGCCGAGCATTTTTGCCGCACGGGCGATGCCGATCGCCTCATCGACGTTGGTCAGCGTGAACGCGGCCACCATATCGGCTTCCGTGCCGGCGAAAGTGCCGATCTGGACGGCGTGGTAGTCCTCCGCCTCGTCGGCACTCATCGCACCCGCCTTGTAGCCGTCGCCGCGCGGGCCGATGGCGCCGCTGATGACGACCGGCTGTTCCGGCTGCTCATAGGCGCGACGCAAGCCCACCAGCAGGTCGACAGCTTCCTCGTTTGCCGCCTGCAGGGCTTCGATTGTGTATCCGAGCTTCTGGCCCCAGTCGGGATTGGCACGCCACGTGACGGTGTCGAGCACGAAGCCCGTGCCGTGCCGCCGGGCGATATCCAGATAGCGGCGATAGTATCTTTTCGTGCGCTCCCGCCCGTCCTCGGAAGCCAGCAATACGAAGGAGGCGAAATGTGGAAGCTCGATGCCTTCATGAAAGATCATCGTGGTTTCCATACCACCATCGCTAATGAACGTGCCGCCCTTTAGCTGCGGCAGCTCACACCTGTACTTTGCCATTGCGAAACCTCTCCTGTCGCGGCGCCTGAAATGGCTGCCGTCGATGGATGATGTTCTGACGTTTAAGTTGATGCTAAACTAGGCGACTTACGGTATACTACAGACGGTTTCGAACTTTTCGGATTGAAATCAATCCCTTGCATGGACCGATGCTGCCGGGGGCGGAGGCGGGCCTGATGTTGCGGAACTGAAAACTGTACCGCGAGTACAGGAGGGGAACATGCGAAAGGGTGAGGAAACGCGGAATCGCATCCTTGATGTGGCAGAAGCGGCGGTCTTGCAGAAGGGGTTCGGCGGCACTTCCATCGAGGAGCTGATCGCCGAGACGGGCATCACCAAGAGCGGCTTTTTCTACCACTTCAAGGACAAGAACGAGCTCGCGAAGGCGTTGCTCAACCGCTACATCGAAAATGACGAACGCATCTACGACGAGATCTTCAGCCGTGCGCGCGATCTGATGGACGATCCGCTACAGTCCTTCCTGCTTGGTCTGAAGCTTTTGTCTGAATTGCTCTCCGATCTGCCGAACGGCCATCCCGGCTGCCTCGTGGCGACCGTCTGCTATTACGAGCGGCTGTTCGACCACGAGATACAGGATACCAACCGCAACGCCGTCCTCGCCTGGCGCCGCCGCTTCGGCCGTATGTTCCGCGAGATCATGGCGGTCTACTCTCCGCGAGAGCCAGTCGATGTCGACCAGCTTGCCGACATGGTCTCCTCGGTCCTGGAAGGCGGGATCGTTCTCTCCAAGACGCTGAAGGAGCCGAATACGCTTGCCGAACAGGTGCTGATGTTGCGCATCTTCGTGAAGATGCTCTTCCTGCCGGCAATCGAGTCGCCGCTTGTTGCCGTCAGGCACGACCAGATCTATGGCGCAGCCGGCGGCGGCGGCCGGCTATAGGCGCTACCACGACGTTTTGTCTCTGCAGGGAACCGATAGGTGCCCGCACTGTTATGCCCGCAGTGTAAATCGCAGGGAGAACAGGCAATGGACAGCCCGAGCAGCAACAGCAAGACGATCCATGATCCGCGCGGCAAGTTTCCGAAGCCACCCTTTCCCTCGCAGACCCAGCCCTTTCCAGGGCTTGCACGCGATATGGAGCCGAAGCCGGACCATGGCGAGACGAGCTATCAGGGCAGCGGTCGCCTTGCGGGCCGCAAGGCGCTGATTACCGGCGGCGATTCAGGCATGGGCCGTGCGGCGGCAATCGCCTATGCGCGCGAAGGGGCCGATGTTGCGATCAGTTACCTGCCGGATGAAGAGCCGGATGCCCGCGAGGTCATCGAACTGATCGAAAGGGAAGGGCGCATCGGCGTGGCACTGCCCGGCGATCTCAGGGATGAAGAACTCTGCCGGAAGATCGTGGCAGACGCGGTGCGCCAGCTCGGCGGACTTGATATTCTCGTCAACAATGCCGGACGCCAGCAGCAGCGCCAGTCGCTTTCGGATATTTCCAGCGAGGATTTCGATGCGACGATGAAGACCAACATTTATGCAATGTTCTGGCTGACGAAGGCGGCATTGCCCTACCTGCGCGAAGGCTCGGCAATTATCCAGACGACGTCCGAACAGGCCTATGATCCCTCCGCCAATCTGGTCGATTACGCCATGACCAAGGCGGCGATGATGAATTTCACCAAATCGATGGCCAAGCAGCTTGGTCCGAAAGGCATCCGGGTGAACGGCGTCGCCCCCGGACCGATCTGGACGCCATTGCAGGTGAGCGGCGGCGCGACACAGGAAAAGCTGGTCGAGTTCGGCGGCAATACGCCACTCGGACGTCCCGGCCAGCCAGCCGAACTTGCCTCGATCTACGTGCAGCTTGCCGCTGCCGATGCGAGTTACGCCACCGGTCAGGTCTATGGTGCAGCGGGCGGAGGCGGACAGCCATAAGCAATTCCAGCAAATGGGTGCAGCGGTTTTGCGTAAAAGGCAAAGTGCTGCAGCATACCAGATACTCTAGCTTTCACCGGCCTCCAGATCTGCCGCCATTTCTGCAAGCTTTCGCACGGTGTTGAGGTTGCGGGATGTCCCCGGCTTCAGCGCCGGAAGCTTGAGTTTCGAGCGGCCGGAACCATTTGGATAATGCACATAGATCTCACGGCCGGCGAGCTTCGCCTCCTCGCCATCCGGCGCAACCATCTTTTCCAGCGCATCGGAAGCCGTTGCTTCGGGAAGGAAATAGACCAACAGAAAATTGGGCTTGGCCTGAGGAAAGGGCACATTGGCGACGATGGCATCAAGCTCCTTACGACTGCGCACCATCACGCCCGGCCGCTTGCCCATCGTCCGCCCGAGAGCCGCATCGAGCTTTTCCTCGACCACCTTTTCTGCCTCATCCGAGCGGAAGAGAACATTGCCGCTCTGGATGTAGGTCTTCGCATCGGCAAAGCCGAGCTCTTCGCAGATTGCCTTCAATTCGGTCATGGGGAGAGAGCCGATGCCGCCGACATTCACGGCTCTCAGCAGCGCGACATAGACGGCCATTTCTCCCTCCATTGATTGTGTGGCGTTCACAGGAACGCCACACCCGATCTTACATCTTGCCTGCCACCTTGATCGCAAACGCATATTCGAATGCGATTTCCTCAAGCCGCTGGAAGCGGCCGGACGCACCGCCGTGGCCGGCATCCATGTTGGTCTTGAGCAGGATGGGCGAGGAGCCCGTCGTCTTGTCGCGCAGCCGCGCGACCCATTTTGTCGGCTCCCAATAGGTGACGCGCGGGTCGGTCAGGCCACCGAGAGCCAGGATCGGCGGATAGGCCTTCGCGCCGACATTGTCGTAGGGCGAATAGGCGGCGATCTGCTCGTATTCTTGCCTGCTCTCGATCGGGTTGCCCCATTCCGGCCATTCCGGCGGGGTGAGTGGCAAGGTGTCGTCGAGCATGGTGTTCAGCACGTCGACGAAGGGCACGGCAGCGATCAGGCCGGCGAATTTCTCCGGCGCCATGTTGGCGACTGCACCCATCAGCATGCCGCCGGCCGATCCGCCCTCGGCGATGATACCAGCGTAAGACGTGAACTTCTCCTGATTCAGATAGTCAGCGGCAGCGATGAAGTCCTTGAACGTGTTGGTCTTCTTGTCCATCTTGCCGTCTTCGTACCAGGCAAAGCCCTTGTCCTTGCCGCCGCGGATATGGGCGATGGCATAGACGAAGCCGCGGTCGGCGAGCGACAGGCAGTTGGTGTTGAAGCCGGCAGGGATGGTGATGCCGTAGGCGCCGTAGCCATAGAGCAGGCAGGGCGCTGTGCCATCGAGCGGTGTGTCTTTGCGATAGAGCAGGGTGACCGGTACCTGCTCACCGTCCCAGGCCGGCGCGAAGACGCGGCGGGTGACGTAGTCATCCGGATTATGGCCCGACGGCACTTCCTGCGTCTTGAGCAGCGTGCGCTCGCGGGTGACCATGTTGTAGTCGTAAAGCTGCGAGGGCGTCGTCATCGAAGAATAGGAGAAACGGATGACGTCGGTCTCGTATTCCGCAGCACCGGAAAGACCGAGCGAATAGGCCTCTTCATCGAAGGCGATCGCATGCTCCTCGCCGGTGCGGCGGTCGCGGATCATGATCTGCGGCAGGCCGTCCTTGCGCTCCAGCCACAGCAGGTGGCGGGCATAGGCCATATGACTGATGATGAGGGTACCAGGCTTATGCGGCACGATCTCGCGCCAGTTTTCCTTGCCCGGTCTGTCAACCGGCGCCTCCATGATCTTGAAATCCTTGGCGCCGCCGTCATTGGTCAGGATGTAGAAGACATCACCGCCCTCCGTCAGCGAATATTCGATGCCTTCTTCGCGCGCGGCGACCAGCTTCGGTTCCGCGGTCAGGTCCTTGGTCGAAAGCAGCCGGTATTCGCTGGTCTCATGGTCGTGGATATCGATATAGATGAAGTCGTCGAGCAGCGAGCCGCCGACGCCCATGAAGAAGCCGGCATCCTCTTCCTCGTAGACCAGACGATCTTCGCTCTGCGGCGTGCCGAGAATATGGTGGAAAACCTTCGAGGGGCGGTGGTTCTCGTCGAGCGCCGAATAGAAGAAGCTCTTGCCGTCGGGCGCCCAAACACCGCCGCCGCCCGTGTTCTCGATCACATCGGACAGATCTTCGCCGGTCGCCAGATCGCGAACCCGGAGCGTGAAGAACTCGGAACCCTTGTCGTCATAGCCCCAGATGCCGCGGCTATGGTCCGTGCAGTGATCAATGCCAGCGAGACGGAAATAGGCCTTGCCGCCCGCTTCCTTGTCGCCATCGAGCAGGATGACGCGAAGCGTCTCGTCCTTCACGTCTCCGTCGCGCGGAATGCGGAAATAGCGCGGCTGCTCGCCGCCGGTGACAAAGGCGGTGCCGTAGGCATAGGCGCCGTCCTTCATCGGCACGGAGCTGTCGTCTTCCTTGATACGGCCGCGCATCTCGGCAAACAGCACCTTCTGCAGCGGCTTGGTATCTTCCATGGCCGCATTCATATAGCCGTTCTCGGCCTCCAGATGACTGCGGATATCAGGGTCGAGGATGGAAGGATCCTTGAACATGGCCTGCCAGTTGTCGGCCCTTAGCCAGGCGTATTCGTCCGTGCGCGTAATGCCGTGGCGCGTGTCGGAGACAGGCCTTTTTTCGGCAGCGGGAGGGGCGGGCAGATTGTTGAAAGCGGACAAGGAAGGCTCCGTGAGGGCGATGTCGGTGGGCAAGAGATAGAGACGCGGCAGGTCGGGATCAAGCGCTTAAGCAATGAAGCGTCTCGAGACACGATGGCCGGCGCGTTGCCTTGATGTCACCACAATATTTAAGAAAGTCCGCTAGCGCCGCGCGAAAATTACACCTTCGTCAGGCCCCGGCATGCTGTCGGCGGCAGTATGAAGAATGCATAACAGTAAAGGTTTCCCCGCAATGCCGAAACGTCTGGTTCTGCTTATGTCGCTCATCGGCCTTGCGGCTTCCTCCGCCTTTGCGGTTGATCCTGCCATCAAGAAGCAGCTCGAAAAGCTCGATCCCGCCACCCGCCTCGAACAGAGTTGCGACACCGAAGCCATGAGCCGCATCAACAAGGACGGCACCGGTTTCCGGCCGGACAAGGTGATTGCCTACACTTTCAAGGATCCGATTCCGAGCGACGACCGGCTGGAAGCTCCCGGCGCCGTCTTCCGCAGCAAGGGCGACTGGTACCACCTTGCCTATACCTGCATCACCGGCCCGCAGCACATCAATGTGCGTGACCTGAAGTACAAGATCGGTGACAAGGTGCCGAAGGATAAGTGGACGAAATATTACCTCTACGATTGAGCGTCACTCTCCCGTGTTTCCTGATGGGATTTGTGTCTCTCTCGCCCAAAGGTCCGGCACTGTCATCTTGTGTCGGGCACAGGAATGCGGGGAGATTGAGACACCTTCCATTCCTCTGCAGGCGGCATCAGGCCACATGGCTTGGTCTGCCGCTTTGCTTTAAGTTTCACTAGAACATCAACTGCATCTGATTCTTTATGAACCGTATTCTTCTCGCACCCGCGCTGCTGCTTGCTGCCGCCTCGTCGGCATTTGCTGTGGAAACATCTCCGGTCGTACCTGAGCATCCGCCCGGAACGGCAGGTCCGAAGCTGGTGGAGCCGCATCTGCACATCGCCCGTTCCAACATATCAGGCCATGCCCGCGTCGCGCTCACCTTCGATGCCTGCATGGGTGAGGCCGATGAGCGCATTCTGTCCACACTCGTCAATGAGCGTATTCCCGCGACGATTTTCGTGACCGCGCGCTGGCTGAAGCGCAATCCGAAGGCGGTTGCCGCCTTCCTGCAGAATCCCGATCTCTTCGAACTGGAAAATCACGGCGAGAGGCACATTCCGGCGATCGACAAGCCGGTGTTGGTCTATGGCATCGCATCTGCCGGTTCGCCCGAGGCCGTCAGGCAGGAGGTGGAGGGCGGTGCTGCTGCCATGGTCGCCTCGGGCATTCCCGCACCGCACTGGTTTCGTGGTTCGACCGCCAAATACGATCTCTCGGCCATCGGCCAGATCCGCGCCATGGGTTATCGCATCGCCGGCTATTCCGTGAATGGCGACGGCGGTTCGCTGCTTGGTGCTGCGGTAACGGAAAAGCGCATTTCCTCGGCAAAGGACGGCGACGTCGTCATTTCCCACATCAACCAGCCGCCCCACGCGGCCGGTGAAGGTGTCGCCAAGGCGCTCGTCGATCTCAAGGCCAAGGGCACGGAGTTCGTCCGCCTGCAGGATGTTGCCGATACCGGTGACGACAAAACGACTGAGTAGGGGCGGGGCTTACCTCAGCTCTTCCCCAGCACGCATCGAATTCGCCACAAAACTCCGCATAGCCGGCGCATCCCGATCGAGCGCGAAATCCTCGAACCATTCGCGTTGCGTTCCGGCCAGCGTCGCGCCGATCATCTGTGCTGCGAGGTAGGAGAAGGTGATACCGTTTCCGCCATAGCCATAGGCGGCATAGACACCTGCCATGCCAGGCACCGGGCCGATCAGCGGCAGGCCGTCCGCCGTCTCCCCGAAGGTGCCGCACCAGGCATGCTCGACCCGCGTATCGGCTTTCGGCCACAGGCGCTTCAGTTTCTCCCGGATCGCCATGGTCTTCGCGGGTAACTTGCGGTCGCGCTCTCCGGGATCGATTGTGTCGTCATCCTCGCCGCCGGCGATGATGCGGTTATCATCGGTGGTGCGCAGGTAGAGATAAGGATGGCTGTCTTCCCAGAGCAGCGTTCCGTCGCGCCAGAGGTCGTCAGGTTTCTGCGGCACGGTGGCGAGCGCCCAGCTGGAACTCGTGCGGTGCAGCTTCGGCATGTCGAGGCCGGGCATGGAATAGCCGGTCGCCAGCACCACATGCCGCGCCTCGATCACATAGGGGCCATCTGTCACCGCGGTCACATGCCTGCCTTCGCTGTTAAGCGCGGTCACCGAGGCATTGATCAGCCGCGCACCGCGTGAAATCGAGATCTGCAGCAGAGCCCCGGTAAGAAGCAAGGGATCGGCCTCGGCGGAGCCGGGCGAAAGGATCGCCGCATCCCGATCGAACTCATATTGGGTGAAGAGATCGGGATGCTCGAGATAATGCCCCGGCAACCCCGCCCGCCGGCGCAATTGCCACTCGTCCAGCAATTCGCGCGCGCCTTCATGATTATTGGCGAGATAGAGCGTGTTGCGCGGCCGGAAACCGCAGACGATGCCGTGGGCGCCGACCAGCTTGGCAAGCCCCGCGACGGAAGCGGCGCTGCGGCGGTAGATGGCGGCCGCCCGCTCGAAACCATAGAGGATTTCCAGCTCGCCGAGTGTGCGGTCGATCTCCCATTGCAGCATCGCTGTGCTTGCTGCCGTGCTGCCGAACCCCGGCTGCTCGCGGTCGATGACGACGACGAAGAAACCGCGCGCCGTCAGATGTTCCGCCACAAGCGCGCCGGTGATGCCTCCGCCAATGATTGCGATGTCCGTCTTGAAGCTCTGTTTCAGCGGATAACAGGTCGGGCGCTTGCCATTCCTGCCCCAGAGCGAGCTGCCGCCCACGAGGTCGTCGTGGTTGACTTCGTTGAGATCGAGATCGGATGGCATCGGCATATCCCGTCGCTATCGATTACTTCGGCAGTTGTGGCTGCGGTTTTTCCTCGATCACCAGTTCCTCGATGATGGTCATGACGATCAGGGAGAGCGGCAGAGCCAGCATCGCGCCGACGGCGCCCCACATCCATGTCCAGAAAATGATCGCGAGGAAGACGACGAACGGATTGATTTCCAGCCGCCGGCCCATGACGGCGGGAAAGATCAGGTTCTCCATGACGAGATGCACGGTGAAGAAGGCAGCCGCCGGAATGAGGCCGATTATGATGCCGTCATGGGACATGATCCCGGCGATGGCCACGGCAAAGGTCATCATCGTGATGCCGAGATAAGGAATGAAGCTCGAAAGAAAGGCAAAGAAGCCCCACAGCACGGGCATGGACAATCCGCCGGCATAGGCGATGACAGTCATGACGACGCCGAGCGCCACATAGATCAGCGAGGCAGTGGCGAAATAAAAGCCGAGTGCCTGTTCCACCGCATTGATGACTCGGATGGCGGCAAGCCTCTGGGAGCGGCTGCGGAAAGTCATGATGATCGTCTTGCGCAGGTTCGCGCGGCTGGCGAGGAAGAGCAGAAGCGCTGCGAAGAAGATCAGTCCCTGCACGAGCGCCGGCGTCAGGTTCGTCGTCACTACATGAAGCACATTGCCGGTATTTTCCAGGAGCGCATCGATCGACATCGGCCCGCTCTGGAAGGTTGCGGGCGTGATGTGCAGCCATTCGATCCGCTCCAGATAGGGCATGATGCGTTGAGTGGTGCTCTCGATGAAATCAGGCGCTTCATTGGCAATCGTCGACAGGGGGCCGGCAAGCGAATTGACCACCAGAACGATGACGAGCGCGACGGAGAAAGAAAGAATCGCCGCGTTGGCCAGCCGCGGCACACCCAGCTTTGAGAGCTTTTCTGCCGCCATGCCGAGGATCATGCCGACGACCACGGCGAGCGTGATCGGGATCAGGATCAGCGACATCATGTAGACGGCGGCGAGCCCAAGGATGCCGAAGATGCCGATGATGGCCCAGGCCATGCTGACATCGAGCCCGTCCTTCTCGACGCGTCGAACCGGCACCGGCGGCGGTGGGAGCTCCTCTGTAGCTTCCTGCAGCGTTCGTGCCCATGCGCTGGTATGGCGTTCGCCGAGGCGGATCTTGTTTGCCTGTTTCCGGATTCCGTTGGCGATGCCCATGTGCGATAAGTCCCAGAAGCCCCATTGCTTCGGCAATCAACGCGCAAGGGTTGCTGCCGGTTCCGCCGGGGGGATCAAGGCCTTTAGGCAACCCGCTGCCGGCCGATGAAATCCACGAAGGCGCGCAGCGGCGGCGGCATCTGGCGCCGGCTCGGATAATAGAGATGGAAGCCGGAGAAGGGCGGTGTCCAGTCGTCGAGCATGCTCACCAGCCGGCCGGCGGTGATATGTTCCGCCACGTGATAGTCGAAGAGATAGCCGATGCCGATGCCATCGAGCACGGCCCGCAGCATCAGGTCGTTGTCTGTGGTGCTGAGTGGCCCCGAGACGGCCACTTCGAGCTTCTCGTCGCCGCGCTCGAATTCCCAGTGATAGAGGCTGCCATCCGTCGGCCAGCGGGAAGCGACGCAAGAGTGGTCGCGCAGGTCACGCGGCGTTGCCGGCATGCCGTGGCGGGCGACATAGTCAGGTGAAGCGACGACGGCGAGCCGCATCTCGCCGCCGAGTTTTACGCTCACCATGTCCTTTTCCACCATCTCGCCCAGCCGGATGCCGGCATCGAAACGGTCGGCAACGATATCGGAGAGCTTGTCATCCACGATGATGTCGATGACGATATCGGGATAGGCGGCGTGGAAGGGGGCAATCAGCGGTGCCAGCCTGTGTACGATCGCGACCCGCGGCGCGTTGATGCGCAACAGGCCGGCCGGCTTATCGCGCAACGCCGCAACATCCGCCACTGCCTGGTCGAGATCGGCAAGTGCCGGCAGGAGCCGGGCAAGCAGCCGCTGGCCCGCCTCACTCGGCGCCACGCTGCGCGTCGTGCGGTTGAGCAGCCGGATGCCCATCCGCTCCTCGAGTGTGCGGATCGTCTGGCTGAGTGCGGAGGCCGATATGCCGAGCCGGGCGGCCGCACGGGCAAAATTGCCGTGCTCGGCGACCGCAGCAAAAGCCCTGAGTTCGGCATAGTCGCTGCCGCGCATTATGCTCTCTTTTCTAAAGAAGTCATGCCGATAATGTAGCATTGTTGTCAGTATCAGCAAGGCGCATCTTCTGTCTGCAACACAGGAGATCATCCATGACTGATACATTGTCCCTTGACCGCTACCGTCTCCTCGGCCGTTCCGGCCTGCGCGTTTCGCCGCTGTCGCTCGGCGCCATGACCTTCGGAACAGACTGGGGCTGGGGCGCTGACGAGCAGGAGTCTCGCCGCATGTTCGACGCCTATGTCGATCGCGGCGGCAATTTCATCGATACCGCCAATCAATATACGGGCGGCACGTCCGAAACCCTCGTCGGCCGCTTTGCCGAAGGCCGCCGCGACGAACTGGTGATTGCCACCAAATACACGATTACCTCGCGCCCCAGGGATCCGAACTCCGGCGGCAATCACCGCCGCAGCATGGTCCGTTCGGTGGAAGACAGCCTGAAGCGGCTGAATACCGATTACATCGATCTCTTCTACCTGCACGCCTGGGACTTCACGACCTCGGTCGAAGAGGTCATGCGCGGGCTGGACGATCTCGTCACCGCCGGCAAGATCGTTTATGCCGGCATTTCCGATACGCCGGCCTGGCAGGTCGCGCGCATGCAGACGCGGGCCGACCTTCGCGGTTGGGCGCCGCTGGTGGCTCTGCAGATCGAATACAGCCTGATCGAACGTACGGTGGAGCGCGAACTGATCCCTATGGCCGCTGAACTCGGCCTCGGCGTCATCCCCTGGTCGCCGCTCGGCATGGGTGTCCTCACCGGCAAATATAGTCGTGCCGACCTCGAGATCGGCGGTGGCACCGCAAGTGCCGTCGGCACCCGCAAGAATGTCGCTGCCGGCAACGGTTCGCTGACCGAGCGCAGCCTCGGCATCGCCGAGGTCGTGAAGGAAATCGCAGCCGAGATCGGCAAGACGCCCGCGCAGGTGGCGATCGCCTGGACGCTCACCAACCCGGCCGTGACTTCGCCGATCCTGGGCGTTAAGACGATGGCCCAGCTCGAAGACAATCTCGGTGCGCTCGATGTCGTGCTGTTGGATGAACATCGCACCCGCCTCGCCGAGGCAAGCGCCATCGTTCTCGGCTTCCCGCACGATTTCCTCGCCAAGCCGCTGACGCGCGGCGTCATGTTCGGCGAGGTGACCATCGAGCCCCGTCATTGAAACATGCAAACCTGAAAATGGCGCCGGAAACGGCGCCATTTGTCGTCTGGAGGTTTTGCTTCGAAAGCGCTGCCTGCGAAGTCACCGCCCAAGCGCGATCGAAAGCGGGACGGCAATGTAGCCTGACGGCGGCGCCGTCTCCCCTCCTGATGGTGCGAGTACCGGCGGCGGCAGGTTTTCATCAATTTTCGCCGGGCCGATACGGTTCCAGTCGTAGAGGAAGATTTCTTCGTAAAACTTGGCGATCTCGGCATCATAGAAGATCAGGCTCGCATCCCGGTTGAAGCCGGTGCCGGCTGTCGTCCAGTTGTGGCTGCCCATCAAAACGGCTTCGCTGTCGATGATGATCCCCTTGGTATGGCAGTTCTTCTGCTTGCGGATCTTACTGGTATCGAAGCCGTAATCCTTGGCGTTGGTGATGACGTCGCGGTCCTCGGAGCCGAAGCTGCGGAAGATGATGCGCACGTCGAGCCCGCCTTTCTGCTTTTCGAGCAGCGCATCCAGCAGCCGGCGATAGTTGTCGCCCACCGTCTTGGTGTTGAAGCTCTGGTTCTGGAAGTAGATCCGGCTCTTGGCCGATTGAATGAACGGCAATACCACGTCGATATAGTTGTCAGGCGTCAGGATCGGCTGCACGTCGATCGTCCGCTCGCCGGTCAGCGGCTGGAAATAGCGCGGCTTTTGAGGCGCTTCGAGCGTGTCGGTGGCGAGGTTAGCGGGCAGGAAGACCAGTTGTTCCGACACGATGCCGGCCTCGGTCACCGTCTTGGCCTCTTCCAGATCGCGCAGAATATGATCCTCATAGAGTTTGCTGAGCACGGCGTCTTCAAGGATGGCATGCCATTCGCGATTGTAGAGCCGCAGTGCCGATGCCGCGTCATCCTTGTTTGTCAAAGGTGCCACGTTGGGCTGGTTGGAGCTCTGCCAGTTGCCGCTCGAAAGCCACATGGCATTGTGGTCGCGCACGGCGACCTTGATATGATAGGCGGAATCGAAGATGCCGTTCCTGCCGACGCTCGCCGGCGCGAAATCGAACTTGTTGCCCTTCGCATCGCGGATCTGCCCGACCGCTTCGGCATCCGTCAGATCACCGTCATGCACCTTGCCGCCCATCTGCAGTACCATGGAGATGGTTTCTGCCTGGCCCTTGACAGCATCCAGCACGCCATTGGCGACATTCGTCGCACCGAAATCGTACATGGCAACGACCAGCGACTTCCGGGTCTTCGACAGGAATGGGCCAAGCTGCGGCCAGCTCGCATCGGGTCCTGTATGGATGACGAATTTGCCATTGACCGGGCGCCGGCTCAGCGGCAGATCGGGGCGCGGCTTGTAATTCGTATGCCAGCTCGGCTGCGCGGCCTCGTCCATATCGATGCCGAAGAGATCCTGCGCCGAGGCAACGGTGATGTCCGTGCGCACGCCGTCAATATAATCAGGTAGTTTCGTGCGGCCGCGCGCTTCCAGGGCACCCAGCTCGAGCTTGCGATTGACCGCGATCACAACGGCGCGCTGATCGGTGATCTCGCCATTCTCGAAGCGATAGCCCGGCTTGATGGCTACAACGTCATCACGATTGGCAAGCTGAGATCTTGCGCTGCGGACCGCTGTAAATACCTGCTCCTTGGTCGGCATCGGAATCGGCGAGGGGGACGGCGGGTTGGGGTCGGAACCGGTCGTGCTCATGACGATGGACGGCCCCGACGGCGCGTTCGCCGGTCCGCCTGCGAGCGAGGATTGCAACGCCGCAGTGTCCAGTTCGACGGTAATCTTCAGCGGCACCGTGAATGTCACTTTGCTGCCGCTGCCGCTTCCACTTCCATCGCTATTGATCACGGCAATTTCCTCTTTCGGTGGCGGTTGGAGCAATCCTTGGGCACGCTGCAGGCAGCGCCGCAGAACGGCCGCCGGCACCGCGTCATTCTCGATGAATTCGGTTCCGCTGTAGTGAAGCCCCATCACCCTGCCGGTGCCGATGTCGAGCAACGGAGAGCCGGAATTGCCGCCGAGGGTGGAGCAGGAATGGGTGACACGGTTCTCGTCGGCTGCCAGCAGGTTGCCGACGGCGAGCCGCTTCTTGGTGAAGACTCCGCCAAAAATCTTTTCGGCGAGCCTCTGATCGGAGAAGCGGGAATCGCTGGCGGGATAGCCGATTGCGGCAACCGGCAGGTTGCGCACCGGCACCTCGGAGGCAAGGTCGAGCTTCAGACGGCCGACCGGCGAGGATTTCTGTTCCAGCTTCAGGAAGGCAACATCGGGTCCGTTTTCAGGCGCCACCCAGACGACGCGTTCGATCTTCACTTCGTCGCTGGCGGCGTTACCGAATTCCTCCAGAAAGTCGATATTGACGCCGATCTCGCGGCGCGCGTCGAAGCCGATCTTGAACTTGAAGCCGGTGCCGCTTGCTTCCGCAAAAAGGTTGGCCACATGGCGGTTGGTGATGACGAGACCGTCATCGATCACCCATGCCGTGCCGGCATAGTCGCGGTCGGCATTGGTGACGTCGACCCGGCCGATCGAAACCATCGCCCGGTCCAGGTTCACAGCGTTGTCTGTGAGGATGCGGCGCCAGGCCCTCGCTTCCTCTCGGGCGCTGTCGATGTCGACGGCATTGTTCCTGACAAGGAAAACCGGCGTACCCACGGCAAAGACGATGGTCTCCAAGTCGCCGACCGGAGGTGGGCCGATATCGACCCCTTCTTCGACTGGCTGATCTCGGTTCATCAATGCGCGCACGCCGCCGTAGCGGACGTTCATGGCGCGGCCGGCTTCATCGAGCCAGCCAGGCTTTTGCGCGCTGCTCATCAGCGCATTGATATCTGCCCGAACATCCGGCGGGCTGGCGGCTGCAACCTGCTCCGCTACCTGCCGGACGCGCTGAGAGTCCTCCACTGTCATTCTGCCTCCTCCGTCCGATGGCGGACATTTCGTCGGTGTACGATGGGGATTGGCTGCGAAATCTATTGAGGGTTGTAAACTGGAACGATACGTCCAGATTATTACAGCGGCATGATGGCGTCGAGTCCTGCGCTTGCGGTCGTCCTGAAAGCAAATATCGGCAAATATGCCGGGACTGTTTTGGAAATTACCCCAAAACAAAAGGACCGTTTCGGCAAAATACCAAAACGATCCTCTCCAAGTGCCTCAAAAGTTATTCCTTCAGGCCGAAAGCGTAAGCCCGATGCCCCACGGATCCCTGAGGAAGACGCCGCCATCGCGCTTCTCGCTCTTGATCTCCAGTTCGTCGAGCTTGGCAACGGCCTTGTCGAGCGTTTCCTTGTCGTTGAAACGGATCTTGTAGTCGGAAAGGCCGGTCATGTGGTCGGCGCGCGTGCCGGCGCCGCGGCTGTTCCAGATATTGGCTGCGAGATGGTGGTGATAGCCGCCGCTCGCAAAGAAGCTCGCGCTCGGATAACGCGCCATTACCTTCAGGCCAAGCACGTCGCGATAGAAGGCATCCGCCTGCGGAATGTCGCCGACCTGCAGATGGATGTGACCGATCGCGGTGCCCTCAGCCATGCCGGTCCAGGTATCGTCGGGCGCGCTGTTGTAGAGCGCCTGCAGGTCGAGCCGCAGCGTTGCCATTTCCACCATGCCGTCCGGATGGAACTTCCAGCTCTCATGCGGCCGGTCTGCATAGATTTCGATGCCGTTGCCCTCCGGATCGGAAAGGTAGATCGCCTCGCTGACCAGATGGTCGGACGCGCCCTCGAGCGTGACGTTGTTGTGCGCGGCATGGCGCAGCCAGCGGGCAAGTTCGGTGCGGCTTGGCATCAGGAAAGCGGTGTGGAAGAGGCCGGCGGCGTTGCGGGGCGCCTCGCGCGCATTGCTGTCCGTCGTCAGCGTCAGCAACGGCAGGCCGGCGACGCCAAGGACTTCGCCGCTTGCCGTCTTTTCGAGCATCGAAAGGCCAAGCATCTTCTGATAGAAACCGGAGACCGCAGCCAGGTCTTTCACGACCAGATGCGACTGGTCGATATAGGCAGGGCGTGTCAGCGCGTAAGATGGTTCTGATGACGTCACGGAATGATCTCCTGCCCTGGAATTGAAAGGCGTACCGGCGGTGGCGGCAAATGTGCCGCCCGTAGCGAGCGCGAGGAATTTTCGCCGGTCCATTTGCCTGTAAGCTCCCCTCGGCTGCTGTACTTGATGCCTATATGGCCTATTCGCATTGTTCACAGAAGGCCAGTTTTTGACGATGAAGCGTTCTGCAAACGTTGACGATCGCCTGGCCCCCACTTGATATCAGTCAATGCGCTTTATCTATCCGAGTAGGAAGTTGACCACGAAGAGCAACACCTCGAGGAGGATCGCATGTACAAGAAGATCATCGTTCCGATTGAAATCGGCAGCATCGATAAGGGCGAGAAGATTTTCCGCAACGCGGCAAAGCTGCTCGACAATGGCGGCGAGATCGTCCTCCTCAATGTCGTCGAGGATATTCCGACCTATGTCGCCATCGAGCTGCCGGGAAACATCGTCGAAGATGCCATGAGGGAAGGCCGCGACCGGCTGGATGGCCTCGTCGCCAAGACCGGCATTCCGGCCGCCGTCGAAGTCCGCAACGGCCCGCCAGCCAACGGCATTCTTGCCGCGGCGGAGAGCCACGGCGCCGATCTCATCATGATCGCCTCGCATATCCCCGATATCTATAATTACTTCATCGGCGCCACCGCCGACCGCGTGGTGCGCCACGCCAAGTGCTCGGTACTGGTGGATCGGTAGGACGTGAAACCATGGACACGAAACTTCAGGAAAAGATCCTGCGCGACCGCTGGCACGAGCTGACCGCGCGCCTGCGCAAGATCGATACGGACCTCGGCCGCACCAAGGCGGCCGATGACGAAGACCGAGCCATCGAGAACGAGAATGACGAGGTACTGGAGGGGCTCGGCCAGGCCGGTGAGGACGAGTTGCGCGCCATCGACGCCGCTCTCGAACGCATCGCCAAGGGCACCTATGGCACCTGCGCCCGTTGCGGCGCCGAGATATCCGAGGCCCGCCTTGCAGTGCTGCCGCAGACGCCGCTCTGCGAGGATTGTGCGGCAGGCAAGTAAGCGCGTCATCAAAAACGAGCATGGCTCGTCACAAAGATTTAACCTGACGCCACCGGGCGTCAGGTTGCGCCTTTACGAATTCAATGCGACCATCGCATTGCTATGAGTAAGGGTGCGTGCATGGCCGAAATCAACGGCATTCGCTGGGCTTACGACAGATATGAGCTGATCGCTGACGGCATCGTCCACGGCGTCGGTTTGTTCTTTGCCCTGATCGGCGTGACCGTGCTGATCTTCTACGCCACCCTCTGGAGCCCCGCCGGTGCGCTCGCTGCCGCCTGGGTTTACGGTGTCGGGCTGGTGCTGACCCTCGGCATTTCCTTTTCTTATAATATCTGGCCGGTTTCGCGCACCAAATGGTATCTGCGCCGGCTTGACCACTCGGCGATATTCATCCTGATCGCCGCCACCTATACGCCCTTTCTGGAGCGCGGCGCCGACGACCCGCTGCTCCTGGGCATGCTGATCGTCATCTGGGCGATCGCTGCCTTCGGCATCTTCGTCAAATGTGTCTTTCCGGGCAAATACGACCGGCTGGCGATCCTGCTTTATCTCGCCATGGGCTGGAGCGGCGTGCTGGTTGCCGAACCCGTCGCCTCGCGCATTCCCTATGCTTCCATGCTGCTGATCATCATCGGCGGCATCATCTATTCGCTGGGGGTCATCTTCCACGTCTGGGAGAGGCTGCGCTTCCAGAATGCCATCTGGCATGGCTTCGTTGTGGCCGCGGCTGCAGTGCATTATTCGGCCGTGCTGACCTGCTTCAGCCTCTCGGTTCCCGCCTTCTGATCTCTTGCCGATATCCGGCGTTTACATCGGCCCGCGCCCGGCGTATGCCCCGGCAGAAGACCATTCCGAACCGGGCCTGCCATATGACCGATACCGTTCTCATCCGGGACGCCGCCGAAGTCGATCTTGCTGCTATCCGCGATATCTACAATCACGCTGTCGAGCACACGACGGCGATCTGGAACGAAACGCTCGTCGATCTCGACAACCGGCTGGAATGGTTCAAGGCTCGCAAGGGCAGGGGCTTTCCCGTCATCGTCGCCGAAATGAACGGCGAGGTTGCCGGCTACGCTTCTTATGGCGACTGGCGCGCCTTTGACGGCTACCGCCACACGGTCGAGCATTCCGTCTATGTCGATAAGGACTGCCGTGGTGCGGGCATTGGCGAAAAGCTGATGCGCGAATTGATCGCGCGGGCGGGCGCCGGAAATATCCACGTCATGATCGCCGGCATCGAGGCAGAAAATGCCGCCTCCATCAAATTGCACGAGAAACTCGGCTTCCGCATTGCCGGCACATTTTCCGAAGTCGGCATCAAGTTCGGCCGCTGGCTCGATCTGACCTGCATGGAGCTGCGCGTGCCGAAGACCTGACGGGAACTTCGAGAGATTGATTGCCGGCAAGGACTAACCATATTTTTATCGTAGTCTGCGCCTTGTAGAAATCTCTGGTAGCGCGACTCGCGGAGGAGAGGTTGATGTTTGGACGCTCGGTGCTCGGTCTTTCGGCTTTCTTGGCCATAACCGCCTATTCGCTGCCCGTTATGGCGGCCAGTTGCGGCAGCACGGCTTCGCCCGAGCTCGACTGGCAGGAGTGCAACAAGAAGAACCTGATGCTGCAGGGCAGCGACCTCCAGGGCGCCAATCTGGCCGGCACGGATTTCTCGCTGACCGATCTCGGCGGCGCCAATCTCAAATCCGCCAATGCCGAAAAGGCGACCCTTGTGCGCGCCTCGCTTGAAGGCGCTACCGCGCAGGGCGCGAACTTCGGAAAAATCGAAGCCTATCGATCGACGTTTGCCAGGGCCATCGCCGATGGTGCAAGCTTTGCCGGTGCGGAGTTGCAGCGGGCCGATTTCACCGGGGCGCAGCTGACGAAGGCCAACTTCGAGAAGGCCGAGCTGGGTCGGGCCAATTTCGACCAGGCGGTGCTGACAGGCGTCAGCTTCGCACTCGCTAACCTCTCCCGCGCCGATCTGACGAGCGCAAGCTTTGAAGGTCCGATCAGTTTCGACCGAGCCTTCATGTTTCTGACCCGCATCGAGGGGCTGGATCTTTCCGCCGCTACCGGCCTGCAACAGGCGCAGATCGATCTTGCCTGCGGCGATTCCTCCACCAAGCTGCCTTCGGGGCTCTCTGTCCCTTCGACCTGGCCTTGCCCGCAGGAGCAGGACTAGGCTCCAGACTCAATCA
>UEIF01000038.1 GCA_900468805.1 Hyphomicrobiales bacterium
CCCGGCGTTCAGTACTACGGCAACTACATCGGCGGCGGCAAGGCTGTTCCGGAAGACTTCGACGGTACCGGCGATGCCTGGAAGGCCGGTCTGACGGTTGACTACCAGATCGTTGACAACTTCTACGCCAAGGCTTCGGTACAGTGGCTGGATCCGGAAGATGGCGACGACACCACGACGGGTTACTTCCGTCTGCAGCGCTCGTTCTAATCTGAACATTGAAGACCCCGGGATTGCATCTCGGGGTTTTTCATCACAGGCTTCTGCTTTGGTGACCTCCAATTCAGAAGACTGAGGTCGGTCCGGTTCCCTGCTGGATCGGCCTCACCCATCGATACAGAATTCCACTCCTGTAGATGGTATTAGCTCGCCCTCACCCGAGGGCGAGCTTTTTTTATGCGAGCCTGGGTAATCCGATGGACAGAGTAGAGGCCATGGCCCACCCTTTTCATATTCCAGGATGAGGCGGCCCCGCGCTCAAACCATATTCAGCGGCATCAACTGGCGCAGTCTCGGGTCGCGCAGATAAAGGCCGCCCCATGCTGCAAAGCCAAGAAATAGGCAGATGATCTGGGGAGGCGTAAAAAATTCGCCCAGGCGGAAGTGCGTGCAAATTGCGCCGCCGAGAAAGCCGGTTACGAGTATAGCGCCAAGGAAGGCTGTTTTCGGAACAGCATAAAGGACCGCGCAGACCGCGATAATAATGCCGAGCGCCGGGGCGAGATTGACGGGGAAACCGGTTGCTTCCATTTCCGCCCTTATGACCCCAGGTGCAAAGAGATTAATGGCTGCATCAGCGAGGAGCAGAATAACGACCACCGCTGACAGAATTCGCCCAATCCAGATCGACATTATCGCTGCCTCCTAATTGCCGGTCACAGTCCGGCTTATGGTGTGGCCCCGATACTGTCAATTCGCCAGAAACCTTATAGTCGGGGATTTGATTATCCGCGGCTGATGATTCTTACAGTTCAAACGGTGCGGCTGATGATTGCCGCTTTACGCAGCCAGTGTCGTCGGTGTCGGCTATTTCTGGCATCGCTTGCGATTTCCACATGCGATATGCCGCCTTTGCAGCGGCTGCGCCATCTGCCCGCGCGACCGCGGTCACGATCAGGTCGCGCTTGCAGGATTCGCCAAGCGACCGGCAGCCAGAACAGCGCACGGGGACACGTCGTCTCCCTGCGCAATTTCTGTAGATGATCCGGGATGTTCGTTCGGGTCGGCGACGCGAGGCGGCGGCGTGTCTATCTGATGGGCCTTGCGTCGCCTCAGCGTATCGACAAGAGGGCTGACAGGTCAGCCGGGAATAACACACGGCTGCATGTTATTCGCGTCTCCTCGGAACTTTTATCAGGCGGACTGAACGGCCTTGATGCGGTCCAGTCCGCCGACGATGGGCGCGAAGTCGTCCCAGACGCCCTGGGCACCCTTCTGCCATTCCTCGAAGGCTTCCGGCTTCAACAGCTTGCCTCCGTTCTTCAGTGAGACTTCTACGGATACCGCCTCATCGTCGACGATGAACTGGTTGAAGTAGGCGGCGCCTTCGGTGGACGCCTGCTGGAAGACCGCCTTCTGTTCGTCGTTCAGGCCACCCCAGAAAGTCGATGAATAGTAGACGATGCCCGACGCCCAGATGTGACCGGTCTCGGTCATGTAGGGCACGACCTCATAGAGCTTGAAGCCGGCATAGGCGGATTTGGTGAGGTCCATGGCGTCAGCGACACCCGTTGCCAGCGCATTATAGGTTTCGGTGATCGGAATGCCGATCGGCGTTGTGCCGAAGGCGCTCCAGAGCCTGGTGTGCAACGGGCTCTGGATAACGCGGATGCGCTTGCCCTTGAGCTGTTCCGGGCGCGTCACCGGCTCCTTGGTCAGGAGATGGCGGGCGCCATAATTGATGAAATCACCGACGACGAAACTCTGTGCCTGCAGCTTGCCTTTCAGATCGGTGCCGACATCGCCGCTAACGGTCCGACGGACATGATCGGCATCACGGAACAGGAAGGGAAGGTCAAGGATCTGCAATTCCGGCGCCCAGCCGGAGAGCGAAGAGACAGTCGAAAGGCTGGCATGGATGGAGCCGAGGCGAACACCCTCTGCCACTTCCTTTTCGCCACCGAGCGCACCGTTCTTGACGATATTGAACTTGAATTGGCCAGGCAGTTTGGCCTCGACCAGTTCGCTGATCTTCACCCAGATCTTGGTCTCCGGCTTATCGTCACCAAGCAGCGAGGCAATGGTGATCGTCGTCGTCCGCGCAGCTGCGGTGCGAACGAAGGCCGGTGCGGCAAGGGCGGTGCCTGCTATCGCGGCGGTCTTCAGGAAATTGCGTCGATTGAGATTGTCCATGGATGACGTCCTGTCGGTTAGAAGATGATTGCCCAGGCGCAAAGGATTGCGAGCGAGACGAGAAGAGCAGCCAGGTAGGGAACAACCGCCTTGAAGAGGGCGGAGGCTGGAATGCGGGTGACACCGCTGACGACGAAGATCAGCATGCCGAGTGGCGGGGTCAGGCCGTGGATCATCAGGTTGACCACGATGATGACACCGAAATGGATGGGGTCGATGCCGGCGGCAACCGCGGCCGGTAGCAGGATCGGCCCGAACAGCAGGATTGCAGCGCCGATATCGAGAACCAGCCCGACGATCAGCAGGATGATGTTCGACAGCAGGATCACCGCAAGCGCGCTGCCGCCGAGCACCGTCGTCAGATGTGAGATCAGGCCAGAGACATCGTCGACGGCCAAAAGGAAGGCAAAGGGGCCAGCCGTGCCGATCAGCAGGCCGATCGCTGCCGCCTCGACGGCAGCCTGCCGGAAAGCGGCATACAGCGAATAGATGCCAAGCCGCGCGCCGATGCCAAGCAGGAAAGTATAGAAGGCGGCAAGGGCTGCAGCTTCGGTCGTCGTGACGATGCCGATACGGATACCAACCACGACGATGACGCCGAGACCGAAGGCCGGGATTGCCTGGACGGCCGATTGCCAGCGTTGCGCAGATGTGGCCCGCGGCAGTGGCGCTTGGTCGCGGACCGTCAGATGAATGGCAACCGCAAGGCAGATGGCCATTAGCCCGCCGGCGAAGAAGCCGCCGACCAGCAGTGAACCGACCGACAGATTGGTGGCGGTTGCAAGGATCAGAAAGGCGATCGATGGCGGGATGACATTGTCGAGCACCGAGGTCGCAGCGATGATCGCCGCAGCCTTTGCCGGCGGATAGCCGTGCCGGACGAGTTCCGGCTGGAAGGTGGATGCGCCGAACGCGGCATTGGCAACCGAGGAGCCGGAGGCACCGGAAAAGAGCACGCTGGTGAGCAGCGTCGTCTGCGCAAGACCGGCGCGGCGATGACCGACCATGGCAGCGGCAAAGCGCACCAGCTGGTTGGCAACGCCCGATGCCGTCAGAAGGCCGCCTGCAAGCAGGAAGAAGGGAATGGCAAGCAGCAGGAATTTTGAAATACCGGTGACCGTCGAAGAGACGATGGCCGGTTCCGGAAGGCTGCTGCCGAAGGCAATCACCACATAGGCCGCCGCCAGAAAAGCATGCGGCAGCGGTGCTGCGAGCACAAGACCGATCGCGGCGATCAGCCCGAGAAAGATGCTAGGTGGCCAGTCGAGTTCGATGGAGATCAAGGGAATGCCGGTATAGAGTGCAGCACCGATAGTGATCGAGAGGAGGACCGGCCAAGCCCTTCCTTCAGCGATGCGCTGCAGCAGAAGGACGACGAGGATCAGCGCGCCTCCGGCGCCGAGGAAACCGAAGCGGATCCATTCCGGCACGCCGAGCGTCGGGGACGTGCCGCCGAGCATGGTCATGATCTCGCTGCCGCCAAAGCTCAGGATGAGGCCAGAGAGCACGGTAAAGACATCGGCTAAGATCTGCGTTGCCGGACGCAGCCGCTCCGGCAGCATGTTGACGAAGACATCGAGACGCATGGCAAGCGCACTGTTGAGGCTGAGCGGCGCGCCGAGTGCGATCAGCAGCACATGCAGCCAGATGCCGAGATCTTCCGCACCGATGAAGCCGGCCGCGAAGAAATAGCGCATGCAGACGCTGACCAGCACCATGACAAGCAGCACGGCAAGCACTGACGCGGCGGCGACGCCAAGTACGGCTTCGATCGCCCTCAGGATGCGGGCTGCAAGCCCGTTACCCGTCGTCTCCTGTTCAGCTGGATGGAATTCGCTTGCTGCCACGGAACTTGCTTTCTTGCCGGAGGGTCAGGCGCTCTTGACGGTGGAAAGGTCGCGATCGAAGAGAGTCGACCAGGTGTAGCTGCGCGCCTTCGACACTTCCCTGCTGACATCGAGACGCGGCAGAACCTTTTCGCCGAAACGATAGGCTTCCTCAAGCAGGGGCATGCCGGAAAGAATAAAGGTTTCCACGCCAGCCTTCTGATAGGCCTCTAGCGTACGCAGCACCGTATCCGGTGAGCCGACAATTGCCGTCCCGGGGCCGGGCCGCACGAGACCGATGCCGGCCCAGAGGTTCGGGGCGACTTCGAGATCACGCAGGTTGGCTGGCTTCAGGCCTCCATGCAGAGCCGTCATGCGCTGCTGGCCGACGGAATCGCTGCGGGCGATGAAGCGCTGATTGGCGGCAATTGCGGCATCGTCCATGCGGCTGTAGAGGTCGGCGGCAGCTTCCCACGCCTTCTCGTCGGTATCGCGGACGATCACGTAGAGGCGGATGCCATATTCGAGCTCACGCTCGTAGTGGGCCGCACGCGCCTTCACGGCCTCTACCTTGTCCTTGATCTGGTCGGGCGTTTCGCCCCAGGAAAGATAGGTATCGACGTGCTTTGCCGCGACATCGAGCGCCTTGTCGGAGGAGCCGCCGAACCAGAGCGGCGGCGGGGCGATGCTTTCGCCAACGGGCAAGGCAAGCTTGGCGCCGTCGGTGGAAAAGTACTTGCCCTGATGGGTAACGCTTTCGCCGGCAAAGAGACGATGCCAGAGCTGCAGATATTCATCCGCCATGTCGTAGCGTTGGTCATGCGGCAGCATCATGCCGTAAGCGCCGAGCATCTTGGCGTCGCCGGAAACGACATTGATCAGCAGACGCCCGCGGGCAAATTCCTGGAAGGTCGCTGCCATCTTGGCAAGCAGCGTCGGCGCGACGAGCCCCGGATGAATAGCGACGAGGAAACGCAGCCTTTCGGTATAGGAGAGCAGCGCACTTGCCAGCACCCAGACATCGTGAGCACCGGTCGCAAACAGCGCACCGGTATAACCCAGGTGGTCATAGGCCTGGGCGAGTTGCTTGTAATAGCCGTAATCGACCTGACGGGAGCCTTCCGGCTGCCACGGATAAGCGCCGTCAGGCGCGCACATATACCAGAAGACGTTCATCCCCGGCTCCTCACTTCGTTGCTTCCAGCGGCCCGACAATGGCGACCGCGCGATCAAAATGGCCATGGCGGAAAAGCGTGTCTGCCTCTTCCTGCTGCTCGGCAAGCACTGCTGCATCGATCGGCACGACCGAGAAATCGCGCGAGCGCACCACCCGCTCCCAGGCTTCGGCATCGGTGCCGCTGCGGTCGTTTTCCGCCAGAAGATGAGCCGCCCTCACCGGGTCCGCAGTAATCTCGCGGCCAACCCGGGCAAGCTCCGAGGCGATACCGGCGATTTCGGCGGGAGAGAGCCCGATGCGAGCAAGGCTCCAGAACAGCGACCGATTGGGAATGGTCGCGCCGCAATGGACGATGAGGCGGAGATCGGTGCGGCCGATCGCCTTTTCCAGCCGCGGAGACATGGCAACCCAGGCATCCACCCTGCCCTCAAGCAATTCCGTCAGGGAATCCCGCGTGCTGCTTTCGATGCGTTCGACGTCCTCAAGCGCAAGGCCCTCACCCTCAAGGCTGCGGGCCAGCAGATAGGTATGAAACGAACCGTCGATCAGCGAAATTTTGCGCCCCGCAAGATCGGCAACGGAGCCGATATCACTGGCGGCACGCACGAAGATCGCGCCATTGGCAGGTCGGGGCGCGGATGCGGCGACATATTCGACACCGAGGCCACGGGCATCCGCCTCGATCGGTGGCGTCGAGCCCGTTCCGCCGAAATGGATGGCGCCGCTTTCGAGCAAGGACGCTGTATCACGACCCTCACTATAGGGAACGAAGATGGGATCGAGACCCGCAAAGGCACCGGGCCAGACGCTGGCGAGCCGCAGGTGGAGATTGTTGGGGTGGACGCCGATTCTCATCTTCATTCCGCTCAAGAATTGTCATTGCGTTCAATCTACTTTTTTATAAATTGATGGCGAGAAATGTCGTCCCGAGAAGCGGCATGAAACCAAATCAAAAACCTATAAAATCTACCGATAAGAAAATCTTCTGCCGCAACCATCCCTGTCGGTAGGCTCGGCATTGAAATTTCGACGAGCTCACTTTACTTTTTTGTAGAACAAAAGAGGTGGCCATGACCAAGCCCGTATCATCGAGGGTCTGCCGAAGCGTCGGCGAAGCGAGCGAACTTCTGAAGCTAATCGCCAATGCGAACCGGCTGGCGATCGTCTGTTACCTGATGGAAACCGAAGCGTCCGTTTCGGCGCTGGAGGAAGAACTCGGGATCCGCCAGCCGACGCTTTCGCAGCAACTTACGGAATTGCGCGAAGCCGGTGTCATCGAAGGACGCCGCGAGGGCAAGGCAATCGTCTATCGCGTCGTCGATCCGAACGTCGAAACCATTGTCCACGCGTTGCGGGACATGTTCTCCGGTCTCGACGACGTCACCGGCCGTTTCGGCATGGCAAAATTGCCGGTCGATGAAGTGATGTTCGACTGACCGTCCAGATGATCGATTTCTATACCTGGATTACGCCGAACGGCCTGAAGATATCGATTGCGCTCGAGGAATTCGGCCTTCCCTACAAGACCCACACGATCGATATCACCAGAGGCGATCAGTTTTCCGCCGGCTACTTGGCGATCAATCCCGGCAGCAAGATCCCAGCCATCGTCGACCACGAGACCGGCATCACGCTTGCCGAATCCGGAGCTATTCTCCTCTATCTCGCCGAAAAGACGGGACGGTTCCTGCCGCGCGATGGCGCCGCCCGTCATCATACAATCGAATGGCTGATGTGGCAGATGGGCGGTTTCGGCCCTACGCTTGGGCATGCGCATTATTTCCTGACATACAATGAAGGCCGCGCGCCCTTTGCAGAGGCGCTTTTCCGCGAGGACACGATTCGGCTCTACGAAACGCTCGACGCCCGGCTCAAAGGCCGGGAGCACCTCGCCGGCGACTATTCCATCGCCGACATGGCCGTCTGGCCCTGGGTTTCGCGCTTTGCGCGTCACAAGATCGACCTCAGCGACTTTCCGAATGTCCGTCGCTGGTATCTTCAACTTGCCGCGCGGCCGCAGGTCAAACGCGGTTATGAAGTGCCGCATTTCACCGGCCCGGTTCCGCTGCCCGGCCTCTAAATGTAAAAATTGTTTCGCCGTCGGTCTATCGCGTGAAAAGCAGCCGCATGCGCGCCAGGATACCCTTTACACCTGATATGGAGGTCGCCCTCAGATGACGGGCGACGATGCCTGCATCGACCTGCGCTCCGAAATGGCACGAGCAAACGAGCCCATGCAGCTGTCGATCGTTAAGATCGAAGAAACTCTGGGCGTCGCCATAGGTATCGCCCTCAAGACCGGCGGCACGCAGAACCGGATCGGCATAGGCTACGGATATGGGCGACCCGGCGATCCTCATCATTATCCGCTGGTCGCGGGGCAAATATTCGGTTTCCCGAAGGGTAACGAGCGAACGCGCGGGATCGCCTTCCAGGAGCTGCGCCCACCGGTCCAAGCGCTCGGCGCGAGACAGTTGTGGAGTGGTGCGGCTGACCCTGGCTATAGCCTTGAGCTGATCGACTGCGTATTGTTCCATGACGGCCTCCTATTTGGAAAAATAGACTGCACGCCCCCTTAAGAAGGTTGATCTCAACTGCGCTGCCTGTCCAATCACGTTTGAAGAATCGTGTCTCTGAATTCAGGCAGAACCCCGTCCACTCAGGCGAATTCGCTTTGTCGCGAAAAGGTCCGCGGATGTGCGACGTGCTTCCGGACAATACTGTCCTTGCTGTCGAGTTCTTCCAGCAGAACGTCATAGCTCCAGAGATCGGCAAGATGCTGTAGAACGAGCTTTAAGTCGTCCTCTTCCAGGAACTCGTCATTGGTGGCCCGGTGCTGCAGCAGCAATCTGCGGTCGCCGGCGAGATCGACGTCGACGATCTCAATCGCCGGGTCGGTATGGCCTATATCGTAGTCACGAGAGAGTTGCCGGCGGATACGCCGATAACCGCGCTCGTCATGGATTGCGGAAACCAGGATGCCTTCCTCAACTTCAGGATCGTCATGAAGCTGGAACATGCGCCAATGCCGCATGAGGCGCGGACTGAGGAACTGGCTGACGAAGCTCTCGTCGCGGTAATTGGCCCAGATATCGCGCAGGACGGCCATGGCATTCCCTTGTCCGGCGATATCGGGAAACCACTCGCGATCTTCGTCAGTCGGCGCCTTCACGATGCGCTCGATATCCTGCATCATCGCAAAACCCAGCGCATAGGGATTGAAGCCGGAGAAGCGCCGGTCGTCGAACAACGGCTGGAAAACGACATTCGTGTGCGATTTCAGAAACTCGAAATAGTTCCCGTCGCTGATCTGCCCGCGCTCGTGCAGGCGCTGCATGATGTTGTAATGGACGTAGGTGGCGGTTCCCTCGTTCATCACCTTGGTCTGGCGCTGTGGATGAAAATACTGGGCGACGTGGCGCACGATGCGCAATATCTCCCGCTGCCAGGAATGGAGCCGGGGAGCCGATTTTTCGAGGAAGTAGAGGATATTGTCCTGCGGCAAGCCAAGAGCCGCACGTCTGCGCTCCAAATCGCGGTCGGATTTGCTGCGCTTGAGACCAGCGGGCACGGTGCGCCAGAGATCGTTGAAGATCTTCTCCTCGTGAGCGCGACGCTCCTGTAGCCGCTTTTCCTCCAGCCTGAGATCCACCGTTGTCTTGCCGGCATAGCGGTGCACGCCGTGGGACATCAGCGCATGGGCGGCATCGAGCGTGCGTTCGACGGCCACTTCGCCATATCGTTCTTCGCAGCGGGAAATATAGCTCTTGGCGAAGTCGAGATAATCGAGGATTCCCTCGGCATCGGTCCAGAGCTTGAACAGATAGTTGTTCTTGAAGAAGTGGTTATGGCCGAACGCGGCGTGTGCAATAACCAGCGTCTGCATGGTCGCCGTGTTCTCCTCCATCAGATAGGAGATGCAGGGCGAACTGTTGATGACGATCTCGTACGCCAGGTCGCGCATCCCGCGGCGATAGAAGGCTTCGTGATGGGCAAAATGCTTACCGAAGGACCAGTGGCGATAGAAGAGCGGCATGCCGGTCGAGGAATAGGCATCAAGCATCTGTTCCGATGTGATGACCTCGATCTGGTTCGGATAGACATCGAGTCCCAGTTCACCGAGAGCAATATCTTCACAGGCGTCATGAATGCGCTGCAGGGTGGGGAAATCCCAGTCCGCGCCTTCAAACAGCAGCTTTTCCTTATGCCGAGTGCTGGTCTTCATGGCGTAGCCCCTGCCTTGGCGGTTTTCTTCTGAAACAGGTCGTGGAAGACCGGGAAGATCTCGTTCTTGCGGCAGACCTTGCGCATGGCAAGCGGAAGACCGTCGGACCGGATCTCATTATAAAGCGCCCAGAGCGGCGATCTCGAAATTGAGGAATCGCCGCCTTCCTCACCAACCTCGATATAGGCGAAGTACTGGCAGACAGGCAGGATTTCCTGCTGCAGGAGTTGGCCGGTCAGAGCGCCGTCGGAATAGGAATTATCGCCATCCGAGGCCTGCGCCGCATAGATATTCCACTCAGTGGCATCGAAGCGCGCGGCAACGATCGAGCGCATCGCGGCAAGTGCGCTGGATACCAGCGTGCCGCCTGTCGCCGGGCTGTAGAAGAAAGTTTCCTCGTCGACCTCTTCTGCCTTTTCAGTGTGGCGGATAAAGACGATCTCCACCTTTTCGTAGCGCTGCGACAGGAAGAGGTAGAGAAGCAGGTAAAAGCGCTTGGCGAGATCCTTCATATGCTCGCTCATGGAGCCGGAAACGTCCATGAGGCAGAACATCACCGCCTTGACGACAGGTTTCGGCGTGTTTTCGAAGCGCCGATAGCGAACGTCCAGCGGATCGATATAGGGGATGCGCTTGCTCTTGAGCGTCAGCGCTGTCAGCTTCTGTTCCAGGGCGAGGCGCTCCTCGGCGTCGTCGCATTCATCAATCTGCTTCTGGAGCGCTTCGATTTCCTCTGCCTTCGGCCGGTGAAGTGCCAGGCGCCGCATCATGGCAAGGCGTGTGGTGCGCCCGACGGCTATATTGGAAGGAGAACCGGAGACGGAAAACCCGGCCCTTTGCGGCGTCACGTCCTCGGTCTCGCTCAGCCTGCGCTTGGCGAGGTCAGGCAATTCCAAATCCTCTAGGAAGATGTTGAGAAATTCCTGCCGGGTAAGCACGAAGCGGAAGCCGTCTTCGCCATCGCCTTCCCCCGCCTCTGACGAACGTCCGCCGCCTGAAGCCGGCGGACGCCTGATGAAATCGCCCTCGACGAATTTCTGGTTGCCCGGAAGGATGCGATCCTGAATTCCCCCTCCGCCCCGGTGAAGGCCCGGTTCGGCCATGCCGCCTATCGGAAGAGTGACCTCGCCGCCATCAAGCACATCGCGAATGGAGCGGTTCTGCAAAGATTGTTTTACCGCTTGCCCGACGGCGTCCTTGGCACGCCGTAGAAACCGTTGTCGATTTTCTAGACTTTTACCGCGCGGATTAAGCCGCCGGTCAATGATGTGCATGTTTGCTCCTACATGGGTACTCGCTCGGACAACCTACCTAACTCGCCTGCTTGACGCGCATGTACCACTCCACCAGCCGGCGAACCTGCCGTTCGGTATAATCCCGCGCCACCATGCGCGAGACGAATTCACTGTGTTTCTTTTCGGTTTCGCTATCCTTCTTCGACCCGAAGGAAATGACCGGCAACAGATCCTCGACCTGCGAAAACATTCGCTTTTCGATCACTTCCCGAATTTTTTCATAACTCGTCCAGGATGGGTTCCTGCCGCCATTGGCGGCGCGCGACCTGAGGCAGAACTTGACGATCTCGTTGCGGAAATCCTTTGGGTTGGCGATGCCCGCCGGCTTTTCGATCTTCGTCAATTCCTGGTTCAGAAGTTCGCGGTCGAGCATCTGCCCGGTATCCGGATCCTTGAAATCGGTGTCCTCAATCCAGGCATCGGCATAGTCGACGTAACGATCGAAGAGATTCTGACCATAGTCGGAATAGGATTCCAGATAGGCCTTCTGAATCTCGTTGCCGATGAATTCCGCATAGCGCGGTGCTAGTTCTGCCTTGATGAACTCCATGTAGCGCTTTTCCGTCTCCTCGGAAAACTGCTCGCGGCGGATAGCCTGTTCCAGGACATACATCAGATGCACCGGATCGGCACCGATATCCGTCGTGTCGTGGTTGAATGTCGACGCTAGAACCTTAAAGGCAAAACGTGTCGATATTCCGTCCATGCCCTCGTCGACGCCGGCAGCATCCCGATATTCCTGCACGCTTCTGGCGCGCGGATCGGTTTCCTTCAAGCTTTCGCCGTCATAGGCACGCATCTTCGAAAAGAGATTTGAATTCTCGTGCTTGCGAAGTCGTGACAGGACGGAGAAACGGGCAAGCATTTCCAATGTCGCCGGCGCACATGGCGCACTCGCAAGTTCCGACCCTTCGATCAGCTTCTCGTAGATCTTCTGCTCCTCCATGGCCCTGAGGCAGTAGGGAACCTTGATGACGCAAATGCGGTCGATGAAGGCTTCATTGTTCTTGTTGGCCTTGAAGGTCTGCCATTCCGCTTCGTTCGAATGGGCAAGAATGATGCCCGAGAACGGGATCGCACCAATATTCTCGGTGCCCATGTAATTGCTTTCCTGCGTCGCCGTCAGCAGCGGATGCAGCATCTTGATCGGCGCCTTGAACATTTCGACGAATTCCAGCACGCCCTGATTGGCGCGGTTGAGACCGCCGGAATAGCTGTAGGCATCGGGGTCGTTCTGCGAATAGTGCTCAAGCTTGCGGATATCGACCTTGCCGACCAGCGATGAGACGTCCTGGTTGTTCTCATCACCCGGCTCGGTCTTGGCGATCGCGATCTGGCGAAGTCGGGACGGCTGGATTTTCACGACGCGGAAGCGTGAGATATCGCCGTCGAACTCGTCGAGGCGCTTGAGGCACCATGGACTCATCAAGCCGCTGAGGCGGCGGGTTGGAATGCCGTATTGCTCGAGCAACAGCGGCCCCATGGTCAGGGGATCGAAGAGGTTGAGGGGGCTTTCGAAGACCGGGCTCAAGTCGTCACCGGCCTTCAGCACATAGATGGGATTGATCTCCATGAGCTGCTTCAGGCGCTCGGCAAGCGAAGACTTACCGCCGCCGACAGGGCCGAGCAGATAAAGGATCTGCTTGCGCTCTTCGAGGCCCTGGGCAGCATGGCGGAAGAAGGATACGATCCGTTCGATCGTCTCTTCCATCCCGAAGAAGCCTGCAAAGGCCGGATAGGTTCGGATGGTCCTGTTCATGAAGACCCTGCCGAGCCTCGAATCCTTTGCTGTATCGATGATTTCTGGTTCGCCAATTGCGTCGAGGAGGCGCTCGGTGGCATTGGCATAGGCCATCGGATCTTTCTTGCATAATGCCAGATAGTCCGCGATAGACATGTCCGTCTCGCGGCGAGACTCATAGTTACGCGTGAACGCATCGAATAGGGAATTGGTCAGCATAGGCCCTCCTATAAAGGTCTGCCTCAGCGATTTTCGCCTTCGCTAAGTAAGATGGTGCGCCAATGTTACGAAAGATCAAGGGCTCCCGAGACGGAAATAAGACGTGGCTGCCATTCCGGCATCGCTACACAAAAAAGTGCGGGCAGCCCGTCGATTTGATCTCTGAAAATTTACCGGCTCTATAGCTTTGAATCTGCGCCAGGAGTATTATTCGCGCGCGGTTTTGCGAGAATGCCAATCCACTGTCATTCCAATGACGTGAACACGTGACGCCCTGAATAAGCACAATCTGATTCGCCGCTGGCCTGTGCGCTTGTTAGAAGACCCTGCCGAAAAAGACAACATCAGATAGAAATACATCCATCGGCACAACCTATAGGATTTGCGACCGTGCCTCGTTTGAGATGGCTAACTCTGTTGCGACCTGTTCGGCTTGCGTGCGGATATCGGGCACGGCGGTGATTTCCCAGAACTGACCGGCCGTCAAAGCGCCGACGGCATAGAGGTTCGTTTGCACCACACCCTCAGAATTCAACGCCTTCGAATTCCGGTCGACAGAGATTCCGAGGCCAAGCGGATCGGCGGCGACGAAGCCTTGCCGGCGCATCTCCTGCAATAGCGGCGAATGCGCCAGCCCGGCACGTTCCATACCGGTGCAGTTGACGATCCAATCCACATTAAGGATATCGATCTTACTGCTTCCTCTCTTGCGATATTCGATATCGATCCTTTCGCCGGCGTCAGTGAGCGTTTTGAGATAGCCGGCGTGAAATGCGATGACGCCCTGGTGTCTCAGACGCTGAAAACTGTCATAAATGTCCGGCGCAACGCGATGACGGTGGACATTCCACCATGGCAGGGCATGCCGCAGAAAGCGCGACCGCTCCGCGGGTGCAAGACCTTGCCAGATCGCCTGCGTTCTCGGCCGCAGCCCATCCATGACGCATCGCCATGGAGTTCCGGATCGGACCTGCCTCCGGATCCCTCGCAGGATCTGGCTAAGCGTCGCTGTCTTTGTATCGATCTCGACGATTGCTGGCGGTTTGGGATCGCGCGCATGTCCGTGCGGTGCAAGTCCGCGTCGCGAGAGAACATCGATATGACCGCGATGTCCGTGTGAGCGAAGCCCAAGAACCTGATCGATCATGGTAAGGCCCGAACCCAGGATACAGACGCTGTCCTGCGGACCGACCCGTGTCAGCCAGGACAGGCGCCAGGGATTGTCAATGACATGCGAACGCGTACCAAGACTGAGACCTGTAACATCGACAGGCAATTTCGCATTGCCCAATCCGAGACAGAGTACGACCTGGCGACCGGCGATTTCCCCGCCGTGTTCCAGCAGGAAGCCGAGCGCGCCCGTATAGCGTTCGACACAGCCTGTGGCCTTGGACCTGATGAAATCGACGCGGCAACGGGCTTGATGCCGAAGGAGATCTGCGAGCGTGTCCCTGACATAAAGGCCATAATCGCTGCGTGAGGCAAAATCGGCATCCCGCGACGGCCGGTTCTTGCGACCAAGCCATTCCACGAAGTCGGCTGGTCTGTCCGTAAAGAGGCTCATTCGCGCTGCCGGAACGTTCAGGCGGTGGAGATGCATTTCGGTGCGATAGGCCGTGCCTCTGCCGAAGCCCGGATCGTCACCGATGACGGCGATGGACGCCGTCGGCGGAAGTTTCCGGACAAGATTGCAGACGACTGCGATCGCAGAGAAGCCGGAACCGACGACAACAACATCATAAATCAAGCGTTCGTTCCATGATTGGCCGCATGAGCACTGATCAATCTAGCGCAGGACGACGAGTTGTCACGGTCCGAAGCATCGCCGCTTCAAGTGTTTATTCCGGGCCTGTTTCCGCTGCCGGCAAATGCTGGCATCTCAGCCATCCGCCTTCGAAGGGCTGAAAGCTGCCCGTTCGATACCGTGGCGCTGCAGCTTGTCATAAAAGGTCTTGCGCGGGATGCCGAGTGTTTCGATGGTCCGGCGTACGTCGCCCTCATTGCGGATCAGTGTCTCGCGGATGATATCGGCCTCATAGCGATCGATCCTCGCCGGCAGAGGCAGGAAGGCCTGTTTGTCCTCTCTCCCGTTTTGCTCGGGCTCTGCCGGCGTAGTTTCAAGGCCAAGCACGAACCGCTCGGCAAAATGCGAGAGCTCGCGCACATTTCCCGGCCAATCATGCCCTTTCAGATGACGATGCAGTTCGGGTAAAGCCGGGGGCACCGGGCGCCTGAAGCGGTTGGCGGCGCGTTCGGTGAAGTGGGCAAAGAGAAGCGGGATATCATCGCGCCGGTCCCGCAAGGGTGGGATGCTGATCGTCACGACATTGAGGCGATAGTAGAGATCCTCGCGAAAATCACCGCGTTCACGCGGATTGCCGAGATCGACCTTGGAGGCGGCCACGACACGCAAGTCGACGGGCCGGACCTCGTTGGTGCCAAGCGGCATGACTTCGCGCATTTCCAGCACACGCAGCATCTGCACCTGTGCGGAAGCCGGCATGCTCTCAATTTCGTCGAGGAAGAGCGTCCCGCCGCTCGAATGTTCGATGCGGCCGATGCGCTTCTTCTGGGCGCCGGTGAATGCACCCGCCTCGTGGCCGAAGAGCTCGCTTTCGATCACCGTTTCTGGCAGGGCGCCGCAGTTCAGCGCCACAAAATTGCCCTTTGCCCGGCGGCTCCAGCGGTGCAGCAGGCTCGCCACCACCTCCTTGCCGCTGCCGGTTTCGCCGGTCACCAGCACGTCGACATCCGTGTCGGCGATCTGCCGGAGCGTCCGTCGCAGGCGCTCCATGGCCGGTGTCTGGCCGATCAGTGGCAGGTCTCCCTGGGCCTGTTCGGCTGCCTCGCGAAGCGAGCGATTGTCGAGCACGAGCCCGCGCTTTTCAGCCGCCCGATGCACGCTCTGCGCCAGCCGATCCGCGGCGAAGGGCTTGGTGATGAAATCATAGACGCCATCCTGGATCGCCTTTACGGCCATCGGGATATCGCCGTGCCCGGTGATCAGGATCACCGGCAGGTCTTGGTCCAGTTGCCGTATGCGGTCGAAGAGCTGCAGCCCGTCGACCTGGGGCATGCGGATATCGGACACGACGACACCGGAGAATTCCGGATTCAGCTCCTTCAATGCTTCCGTAGCGGCGGAAAAGGTCGAAACGGAAAAACCGGCAAGCTCCAGCGTCTGCTTCGTCGCCTTCAGGAGATCCTTGTCGTCATCGATAAGGAAGACCGGGATCATATCGCTCATGCCTGTGCTTTCTGAAGATGGATAGTAAAGCGTGTGCCGCACGCATTGCTTTCGACGTCGATGCGGCCACCGTAGTCGGAAATGATATCCTTGGAGATGACCAGCCCGAGGCCGAGGCCCTTTTCCTTCGAGGTGTTGAAGGGCGAAAAGAGTGAGCCGAGGATGTCTTCCGATATGCCGGGGCCGTTGTCTGCGACAGTCACCGTCACCGCGCTGTCCGTCTCCTCGCAGAAGATATCGACCTTTGCTCCCTCCCTGCCGTCCAGCGCTTCCAGTGCATTCTGGAAGAGGTTGATCAGCACCTGCTCCAGACGGATGCGGTTTCCACTCACCTTCAGATCAGCCGGCGGCAGCCTGATATCAAGCGCGTCGAGCCGGCCGGCAAAACGGCTGCGTAGCAACACGAGCGCGCCTTCGATGACGGCCCGCAGTTCCACTGGCTCCGCCGCAGTCCGACCCTTGCGGGCAAAGGCTTTAAGCTCCTCGGTGATGGTTCCGATACGCTCCGTCAGGCCGGCAATCGCATCGAGATTGTCATCGGCCGAGCCCGGCTGCTGTCGTTTGAGGAAAGTGCGGGCATTGTCGGCATAGGCGCGGATGGTCGCCACCGGCTGATTGATCTCGTGCGCCACGCCGGCAGCGACCTGCCCGAGGATCGCCAGGCGGTTTGCCTGCACAAGTTCCTGCTGAACCACCTGCAGCCTGGCTTCGGTCGCGCGGTGATCCGATATCTCCGCCTGCAGCCGGTCACGGGCGCGGCTGAGATCGTCCGTCCGCTCCAGCACCCGTCGCTCAAGCTCTTCTCGAGCGGCCCGCTCGGTCGCAATGCGCATGACGGCGACCTGGCGACGGCGCAGCAGGAAGGTCATGATCGCAAGCACCGGAATGAGGCCGGCCAACGTCAGTAACCGCCATTCGCGCACGGAAGAGGCGACCGGCGCTTGGGTCGGCACCAGATATTCGAGTTGCCATGAGGTCGAAGGCACTTCCGTGCGCAGCCGCAGGAACTCGCCCTCCCCGCCTCCCGGCAGGATGGCATGCACGATTGCCGCCCCGGGCCTCAGCGCCTGCCTCTCGACAATCGGCAAAGGCACCAGCGGCGCCTCGCCGAATTGCAGGCTGCTCCTGATCGCCGCGACGCTGTCCTGCGGCAGGAGTTTCGTTGTCATGAAGCGCCATGAGGGAAGACTGGTGATCAGCACGACCCCATGCTCATCGGTGACATAGGCCGGCCGGGCTGCGTCGCGCCAGTCGGATTCCAGCTGGTCGAACTCCATCTTGACGACGACGACGCCGAGCGGTGCCGCCGCATCCCCCACCCGCCGGGAAATATAAAGACCGGGCTTGTTGCTGACATTGCCAAGAGCGAAATGCTCCGCCGTGCCCGTCTCCATCGCGCGGCGGAAATAATCACGGAAGGAATAGTCGTTGCCGACAAAGCTCAAGGGTTCCCGCCAGTTGCTGGAAGCAATCGCGATGCCGTTCTTGCCGGTCACATAAAGAACCGAGGCACGGGTGCCGGTAACGAGGCTCTCGAGCTTGCGGTCGAGCCCAATGACGGCGTCATTCCGTTCTGATGACAAAGCGTCACGCACCTGCTGGTCATCTGCAAGGAGGAGCGGCAGAGCCCGCGGCCCTTCGAGCACGGCGCGCAGCAACGCCACCTTGAGATTGGCATCCGTCTGCCCCTGATCCTCCAGTGCTGCAATGGCCTGAAGGCGGCCATAAATGCCGGCGCCATAAAGTGCCATTCCGATCAATACCGCAGCGAGCGCTACGAAGATCAGCCAGAAGGACCGGGCGCGCCGGCGTAGCTGTTCAGGCGTCAGGAAACGTTCGGATGCGGTCAGCTGGAGCATGGCAACATTGTGCATGTTTTCGCACGATCGGCAAATCAATTTGTGCGAAATTCCGCACCTTTGAACCGAATTCTCCATTGCGCCAATAATAATATCAAACACTTATCCCCATTTTGGAAACTGGCACGCGCGTTGCAATTCCGTACTTAGCAGTCGGGAGGCTGTTTGACCATCATGACTTGCCCGCCGCCTATTTGGCGCTCGGCATAGCGGAGGATACCATGGATATCGCAATGAATGCCGCCGAAGCGCGCGGCAAAACTCCCTTTTACCGGCACCTCTATGTGCAGGTGCTTGCCGCCATCGCCGCCGGCATTCTGCTTGGCCATTTCTATCCTTCCCTCGGCGCTTCGCTGCAGCCGCTCGGAGATGCCTTCATCAAGCTCGTGCGCATGGTGATCGCGCCGGTCATTTTCCTGACTGTCACCACCGGCATTGCCGGAATGTCTGATCTCAAGAAGTTCGGCCGCGTGGTCGGCAAGGCGCTCGGTTATTTCCTCGTCTTCTCGACGCTGGCGCTTGTCGTCGGCCTCGTCGTTTCCAACGTGTTGCAGCCCGGCGCCGGCATGCATATCGATCCGGCGACGCTGGATACGAAGGCGGTCAACAATTATGCCGCCCAGGCCCATGACGCGACGATCGTCGGCTTCCTGATGAACATCATCCCGGATACGATCGTCGGCGCCTTCGCCAAAGGCGACATCCTGCAGGTGCTGTTCTTCTCGGTCGTCTTCGGCATCGCGCTCGGCTCCGTCGGCGAGCGCGGCAAACCGGTGCTCGACTTCTTCCAGGTTCTGACCGCTCCGGTCTTCCGCCTCGTCGCGATCCTGATGAAGTTCGCGCCGATCGGTGCCTTTGGCGCCATGGCCTTCACCATCGGTAAATATGGTATCGGCGCGATCGCCAACCTCGCCTTCCTGATCGGCACCTTCTATCTGACGTCGCTGCTCTTCGTGCTGGTCGTGCTCGGCGCAGTCGCCCGCTACAACGGCTTCTCCATCCTGGCGCTGCTCCGCTATATCAAGGAAGAACTGCTGCTGGTGCTCGGCACGTCGTCGTCGGAAGCCGCCCTGCCCGGTCTGATGAACAAGATGGAGCGCGCCGGCTGCAAGCGCTCGGTCGTCGGCCTCGTCATTCCGACCGGCTATTCCTTCAATCTCGATGGCACCAACATCTATATGACCCTGGCAGCGCTCTTCATCGCCCAGGCAACGGATACGCATCTGAGCTTCGGCGACCAGATCCTGCTGCTTCTGGTGGCCATGCTGAGCTCCAAGGGTGCCGCAGGTATCACCGGTGCCGGCTTCATCACGCTTGCCGCGACACTCTCGGTCGTCCCCTCGGTTCCGATCGCCGGCATGGCGCTCATCCTCGGTATCGACCGCTTCATGTCGGAATGCCGGGCACTGACGAACCTTGTCGGCAATGCGGTTGCAACCATCGTCGTCGCCCGCTGGGAAAACGAACTCGACCAGACCCGTTTTGCCGCCGCGATGGCGGGCGACCTGCGGGATGAGAGCGATCTGCTTGCCCTGGCGGCACAGCCCGCCGAATAGGCACTGACAAGACAAATCCGCCGCCAATCATACGATCGGCGGCGGATTTTTTGATTTCGACGGTCCGGGACACGCCCAGCCGCCAGTAATCTCTCCGAATCAAAGCGCGAGACCGGTGCCTCGGTCGAAGATATGAACCTGTTCGCTGGCGATATTGGCCTCGAAACGGGCGCCGTAGCGGGCAGCATAAGCTCCATCCACTACGGCAGTTACAGATTGGCCGGCAAGATCGAAGACGACATGCGTCTGGGCGCCGGTCGGCTCGACGAGCAGGGTCTGCCCGGCAAGCACGTTTCCCTCTTTGCCATCAGGCGTCAGATGCTCGGGGCGCAGGCCGACAGTCACCGCCTGCCCGGGACGGACCTTGCGGTCCGAAGCGATGCGGATGGCAGTTCCATCCGAAAGACGCGCGGCCGGCTGACCGTTTTCGCCGTCCACCGTGCCGTCGAGCATATTCATCGCCGGCGATCCGATGAATGCGGCAACGAAGAGGTTGGCCGGTTTCCTGTAAAGTTCGAGCGGCGTACCTTGCTGCTCCACCCTACCCTGATTGAGCACGACGATACGGTCGGCAAGCGTCATCGCCTCGATCTGGTCGTGCGTGACATAGATCGAGGTTGTCCTGACCTTCTGGTGCAACGTCTTGATTTCCGAGCGCATCTGCACACGCAGCTTGGCATCGAGGTTGGACAGCGGCTCATCGAACAGGAAGACGGCAGGGTTTCGCACGATAGCGCGGCCCATGGCGACACGCTGGCGCTGGCCGCCGGAAAGCTGGGCCGGCTTGCGGTCGAGAAGCTGGGCGAGATCCAGCATTCGGGCGGCCTCGGCGACGCGGGCCTCGATCTGCGGTTTCCCCACACCGGCGAGCTTCAGATTGAAACCCATATTTTCCGCGACCGTCATATGCGGATAGAGCGCGTAGGACTGGAAGACCATGGCGATGTTGCGTTCGCGGGGCGTCATGCCGTTGACGACAGCGCCGCCGATCGCGATCTCGCCGTCCGTGATCTCCTCCAGGCCGGCGATCATCCGCAGCAGCGTCGATTTTCCACAGCCGGACGGTCCGACGAGGGCGACGAACTCCCCATCCTCGATGTCAAGCGAAATGCCGTGGATGACGTCGACGGCGCCATAGGCCTTGCGAATATCGTTCAGTGAAACAGATGCCATGATAACACCTCCAATGGCTCGGCTCAGGACTTCACGGCACCGGCAGTCAATCCGGCGATGATGTGTCTCTGGGCGACGAAAAAGACGATGATGGTCGGCAGGATGGTGAGCGTGATGAAGGCCAGCACCAGTTGCCACTCCGTGCCATATTCGCCGCGATAGACCATGATGCCGAGCGGCCAGGGATATTTGGATTCCGAGTTCAGCATGATCAGCGGCAGGATGTAGCTGTTCCAGCTGCCGACGAAGGAGATAATGCTGACGGTGGCGACGATCGGGCGGGAAAGCGGCAGCGAGATATGCCAGAAGAAGCGCAGATAACCGCAACCGTCGACAAAGGCTGCCTGGAACAATTCTTCCGGGAGATTGCGGAAATAATTGCGAAATAGCAGGATGCTCATGCCGAGACCGAAGGCCACCTGCGGCAGCACCACCCCCCAATAGGTATTCAGCAGGCCGAGATCGCGGATGCGGATGAAGAGCGGCAGGATCGCAGTCGCCGCCGGAAACATCAGCCCGAGCAGGAAATAATTGAGCAGGAAGGACGAGCCGAAGAAGCGGACATGGGCAAAGGCGAAAGCCGCCATGGACGAGACGATCAGCGTCAGAAGCACGGTGAGGGCTGCAATGACAAGCGAATTGCCGATCTGCAGCCAGTAACGTTCGCCGAAGAGAATGTCCGTGTAGTTCGACCATTGCCATTCCATCGGCAGGCCGAACGGGTTGGTGCGCAGGTCGCCCAGAGTCTTGAAGCCGCCGAGCGCGGTCGTCAGCAGCGGCACAAGCACGATCGCCGCGATCAGGCTGAGCGATACGTAGAGATAGATGCGGGTGGACGTGCTCATGCGGATGGAAGAGCTCATATCAGTCATGGCGCATGAATATCCTTTTGTAACCGAAGGCGAGCGTCACGCAGATGACGAAGAGCACGACGCCGACGGCGCTGCCAAGGCCGACCTGCATGCGCATGACGCCATAGGTGTAGAGGAAGGTGACCATCGTCTGGGTGGAGTTGGACGGCCCGCCGCCGGTCAGCGGCATGATCATGTCGAAGAGCTGCAGCGAGCCGACGACGGCAAAGAAGATGGAGAGACGCAGGGTTGAACCGAGCAGCGGCAGCGTGACGTAGCGGAATTTCTGCCAGCCGGTGGCGCCGTCGATTTCGGCCGCCTCCAGCACGCTCTTGTCGACGGATTGGAGGCCGGCGATGAACAGCATCATGTGAAAGCCGAAATATTTCCAGACGATGACCCCGAGCACCGCATAGATCGCCACGTCCTTGTCGGCGAGCACGTAAGGGTTGGCGAAGCCGAAGAAGTTGGAAATGGCGGCAAACAGGCCGTAGTCGCCGTCATAGACGAAGCGCCAGATGAGGCCTGCGGCCACGTCCGCCAGCACATAGGGCAGGAAGAAGATCAGACGATAGCCGACGACCCCCGGAATGCGGTGGGCAAGCATGGTGGCCAGCCAGATGGCGAGCGGCACCTGGATGCAGATCGAGATGACGATGATCAGGCCGTTATTGACCAGCGCCTGGGTGAAAGCTGCATTGCGGAATAGAACCTGGAAATTGCGGAGCGCGATGAACTCGGTCGGCGTGCCGTAGCCGTTCCACTTGTAAAGGCTGTACCAAGCCGCCTCGCCCATCGGCATGATGACGAAGAGCGTGAAGAGCAGCAGCGCCGGCGGCAGAAAGAGCAGCAGCACCGTCAGCCGGTCGTGCGCGACCGAACTCCTGCTGTTTGCGGCTCGTCTTGCCGGCCTTGCGGCACTCGATGTCGGTAGGACTGAAATATTCGCCATGTTCCTGCTTTCGTATCTCGTCGGCAGCAATGCCGGCGCTCCGCTTCTGGCGAGAGCGCCGGGAAGGTCTGCGGGCGCTGGTTATTGCTCCAGTTCGAAAGCGTCCTGGATCATCTGGGCGCCGTCCTTGGAATTCATCTGTCCGGAGACGATTTCCACCGACACGTCGTTGACGACACGGCCGACGGCCGCACCGAGATCCTGGTCGAAAAAGTTCTGATGCCAGGTGGAACCCGCAAGCTGTTTTGCCGATTCGGCAAGCAGCGGGTTGGTGACGCCGTCATCGGCGCCAGCGGCAACGGGTAGAAGCATGCCCAATTTGGCCATCGCCCGCTCGTTCTCCGCATTCGTCAGGAAAGCGAGGAAATCGATCGCTTCCTTCGATGCCTTCTTGGTGACGGCCCAGCCGTTCAAGCCGCCGAGCGTATCGGTTGGCTTGCCGGCACCGCCTTCGACCGTCGGGAAAGCGAAGCGGCCGATATTGTCGGGTGCGAGACCCTTGCCGTCGCCGGCATTCTTGCGCTGGTTGGCCTCCGTCGCTTCAAAGCCAAGGATGATTGCAGCCTTGCCGTCACCGAAAACGCCAAGCGCCTGCGGCCAGCTCGAACCGAGATAGCCGGGCTGGAAAGGTTCGAGCTTGCCGAGTTCGGCAAGATCGTCACCGGCCTTGATGATCGACGGATCGAGGAAACCTTCGCCTTCGCCGTTCTTGGCGGCTTCGAAGACCTTCTGTCCGCCTTCCCGCATGACGAGATAGCTCCAGTAAAAGTGGATAGGCCACTTCTCGCCGCCACCGCCCGCGATCGGCACGATACCGGCCGCCTTGATCTTCTTCACCGTGGCGAGAAAATCGGCCCAGTTCTTGATGTCCTCGGCTTTGACGCCGGCCTTGGCAAACAGCGCCTTGTTGTAGAAGAAGCTGACCAGCCCGACCTTGTAGGGGATCGCCCAGGTCTTGCTGTCGAAGGTCAGGCCGTCGACCGAAGCCGGGGTATAGGCAGTGCGCAATTTGCCGCCATCGGCGTCGAGAGCCGTCGTCACGTCCTGGAGCGCGCCCGTCTCGGACTGCTGCTTCAAGACGCCGCCGCCCCAGCTGAAAAAGAAATCCGGCACGTCATCAGACTGCAGCAATGTCGGAAGCTTGGCCTTGAAGGCCTCGTTTTCGAGGAACTGCATCTGGATGTCGACGTCGGGATGCTGGGCTTCGTACTTCTTGACGATCTCCTCCCAGGCCGCGACGTTTTTCGGATCGAGTTCGAGATGCAGCCACTTGACCACCGTCGTCGCGGAAGCAGCACCCGCTCCTGCCAACAACATGCCGGCCGTTACGGCCATGGATACGATCCGTCTGCCGCCGAAGGTGGCGTTCTTCAACATAAAATTCATGATTTTCCTCCCAGGGGCCATGTCCTCACAATTTTTCCCCTATGCGGATTAATTCAACGGAGCTTTTGCCCGATGTCAACCCAACTGCCGTATTTTTCGTCAAATTCGCTTGACAGCCATCCGCACTTGCCTGTTATTTATTTCGTAACCCGTTAAAAATATTGGGGCACCTGCTCCAACAAATTGATGCCTGGCTCGTTTTCATGAAGACTGCAGATCCCGAACTAATGCGTGCGATCAACCGCTTGAACGTGCTGGACACGATCCGGCGTCATGGTCCGATCTCTCGTATCCAGATCAGCGAGCGTACGGAGCTTTCGACGACGACGGTTTCCGCCATCACGGCCTCGTTGCTCGACGACGGGCTAATTCTGCCGCGTCATGAGGGCGATATCCGCAATGAAGCCGTGCGTGGAAGGCCTCGCGTGATGCTGGAGCTCAATCCGGATGCCGCCCGCGTGGTTGGAGCCAAGATCGCGGCCAGCCGCATGGTTTTCGCCGTCACCAATTTCCGTGGAGACGTGCTCTCCAAGCTGACGCTGCCGATCCGCATCGATCGTCAGCCGATCGCTGTCATTGCCGACCTGATCGAGGATGCCGTGCGGCGTTGCGTCGTGGATATCGGCCTGTCGCTCGATGATATTGACAGCATCTGTCTGGCACTTCCCGGCGTTATCGAGCACCGTACCGGCCATATTCGATCGAGCCCGATCTTCCGCGACGTCAATATTGATTTTGCTGCAGAAATGTCGGCTCGCCTGTCGACTCCGACGATCATCGAGAGCGATGCGCATGCCATCACGCTCGGCCATCACTGGTTCGGCAAGGCTCGTGATCTGGAAGACATGGTGTTGATTTCGCTGGAGCAGACGCTCGGCCTCGGCGTGCTGCACGACAACCAGCTTTTCCGCGGCGCCGGCGGCCTCAGCCACAATCTGGGCGATCTCGTTCTCGGCATGGGCCAGCAAGGTGTGGTTCGCCTTTCCAGCCAGGCCGGCGAAAGTGCAATCCTCGGCGAGCAGCAGGCCGATGGCCGGTTTGCCGAAGCGGTGCGTCTTGGCCGCGGCATGACCCATGTAAAGGCGATGATCCAGGCCGATGACGACCAGTTGATCAGCGCGGCCATGCGGGCCGGCGAAGCGGTGGGGCTGACCATCGCCAATATCGTCACCTTGTTTGCGCCGCCGCGGGTTATTCTCGTCGGCTCGTCGCTTGCTCTCGGCGAGCCTTTCCTCAACAGCCTGCGCGATGCCTATGCACTCGCCATTCCGCCCTCGCTCAAGGGCGTCAGTGAACTCGTCTTTGACGATTCGACCGACGATTTCTGGGCGCAGGGTGCCGCCGCCGTCGCCCTTTACGAACTCTATGAATCGCCCTGGAGCACCACCGGGCCGGCGCTTTAACGTCAGAAATCAATATTTACGGGAGGATATGATGGAAAAAGTCGGTATCGGCATCATTGGATGCGGCAATATTTCGGGCGCCTATCTGAAGGCAATGACAGAGGCATTCCCGATCCTCGACATCCGCGGACTGGCCGACCTCAATCCCGAACTTGCAGAGGCAAAAGCCAATGAATTCAACCTTCAGGCCAAGTCTGTTGAAAAGCTTCTGGCTGATCCGAAGGTCGAGATCATCGTCAACCTGACCATTCCGAAAGCCCACGTCGCCGTCGGCCTGCAGGCACTGGAAGCCGGCAAGCACACCTATTCGGAAAAGCCTCTCGGGATTAATTTCGTGGAAGGGAAAAAATTGGCGGATGCCGCCAAGGCCAAGGGTTTGCGCATCGGCGCAGCACCCGACACCTTCCTCGGCGGCGGTCATCAGACGGCCCGCGCCCTGATCGACGAGGGCGTCATCGGCATTCCGGTCGGCGGCACCGCGACCTTCATGTGCCCCGGCCACGAGCGCTGGCATCCCAATCCGGCCTTCTATTACGAAGTCGGCGGCGGCCCGATGCTCGACATGGGTCCCTACTACATCACCGACCTCGTCAACCTGCTGGGACCGGTCGCCAAGGTTGCCGGCTTTGCGGTCACGCCGCGCAATGAGCGCATCATCACCAGCGAGCCGCGCAACGGCGAGCGCATCCCCGTTCATATCCCGACCCATGTGGCCGGTGTCATGGCTTTCGCCAATGGCGCTGTCGTGCAGATCGGCATGAGCTTCGATGTCGCCGGCCACAAGCATGTCCCGCTCGAAGTCTACGGCACCGAAGGCACGCTGATCGTACCGGATCCGAACCGTTTTGCAGGCCCGGTCGAATATCTGAAGAAAGGCGGTCAGTTCGAAGACCAGCCCGTGACCCTGCCTTATGCCGACGGCAATTATCGCTCGCTCGGCGTCGCCGATCTTGCCCATGCCATCCGGTCGAACCGGCCGCACCGCGCAAACGGCGATCTGGCACTGCACGTGCTTGAGGTTATGGAAGCCTTCGAGAAGGCGTCCGATGCCGGCAAGACGGTGACGCTCACCACAACAACGGAGCGCCCTGCTCCACTTTCCCAATCTCTCGTCGACGGACTGCTCGGCAAGTAACATTCAGGAGGAATACATGCGTGAAGCACTCATCGTCTGGGGCGGCTGGGCAGGCCATGAACCGGAACAATGCGCCGCAATCATCAAGGACATGCTCGAGGAAGACGGTTTCAAGGTCTATGTGGAGCACAGCACGGAGGCCTTCGCCGACCCGTCGATCCATGATCTGAGCCTGATCGTTCCCGTTATCACCATGTCGAAAATCGAGAAGGAAGAGGTGAAGAACCTCGCTGCCGCGATCGAAAGCGGCGTCGGTATTGCCGGCTATCACGGCGGCGCCGGCGACAGCTTCCGTGAATCGACCGATTACCAGTTCATCATCGGCGGCCAGTGGGTTGCCCATCCCGGCAACATCATCAACTACACGGTCAACGTCACCCGACCAGACGACCCGCTGATGGAGGGGATCACCGATTTCCCTTATAATTCCGAGCAATATTACATGCATGTCGACCCCTCGAACGAGGTGCTGGCAACGACGACCTTCACCGGCGAGCATGCCTACTGGATCGACGGCGTGACCATGCCTGTTGTCTGGAAGCGCAAATACGGCAAGGGCCGTGTCTTCTATTCCTCGCTCGGCCATGTCGCCAAGGAATTCGACGTGCCCCAGATGAAGACTATCTTCCGCCGCGGCGCCAATTGGGCGGCGCGCTGATCGGCTGACATCAGGCTGCCGGCCTTTGGCCGGCAGCCCACATGAAAAGCGTATATCTGGACGCCGACATAGGTGCCAAAAGCGCCGATATGCGTTACTGCTGCACGAAGATCAAACCGAACAGCAGGACAATGAGCGACAACGTTATCAAGTTTCGCAAGCCGAAGCCTCCGCCGAAAGCCCCCAATCCGATGCTCCGCAAGCTCCTGGTCATCGCCGCGGTGATCCTCGTGTTTGCCGCCGCCTGGGTCTATTTCCAGGTCACGGGCGCGCCGGCGTCGTAACCTGCGAAGGGACAGTCTATGAGCGTTCGCCCGCCGCAATCCTTCAGGCAGTCCTTTTCGGCCGAAGGCGGGGTGAACGTGCTCGAATACGAGCTCATGTCGGAGCGCGCCAGTTCGCTCGGGCGCAACGGACTGAAAGTCGAATCGGCGCTCGCAGCCCTGAAGGCCTGGAATCCCGATCGCCACAGCGCCGAACAGCACGAAACGCTGGTCAACGAGGCATCCGACGCCGTCTGGGCGCTGTTCGTTCAGCGTGAGATCTGCGGCCTGCGCAACAACAAGGATATTATTCAGCGCTATGGCATTCCTGGCGAAGTGCTGGCACGGGTCGGCGTCATCAGGAGATAGCGGCAGTGTGGCTCCGCGTCGCTGGCGCAGGATGCGAGACGACGAATGCGCACGCCTCTTTTTCCAGCCATTTGCAGAAAAGCGAGGATTTTCGGTTTCGCCTCGCCCGGCGCAGCGCCACATATTCGTGGCCGCTTTCCAGAAAGCCGTGCGGAGCGGCCAGCCGGCCGAGGCGAACGTCGTCGGTCACATACGGCCAGGGCACGACGCAGACACCAAGCCCGGCATTGGCAGCCTCCAGCATGAAATAGAAATGCTCGTATTCGACGCGACTGCCCGCCTCGACAACAATGCCCGAGCGTGCAAGCCAGTCGCCCCAGGCCCGCAACCGGCTGCGGGTATGAAGTCTTGCTGCGCCGGTAAAGCGCTCGCCCACGCTTTCCACCAGGGAAGGGGCAAGCACAGGACCGGTCTGCTCGGGAAAAAGAGGAATGACGTCCGCCCCGGCAGGCCAGGGGGCGGTTCCGACGCGGATGGCGACATCGAAACTGTCGCGGGCAAAATCCACCGGGCGCGACGAGGCGGTTAGGCGCACGTCGATATCAGGATATTCCGCCTGAAACCGGTAAAGCCGAGGGATCAGCCAGCGCATGGTGAAGGTTCCCGGGCAGGAAACGTCCAGGGCTCCGTCCTCGGTATCGGCAACGGCGCGCACGGAGCTGTCGATCTGGTCGAAGGCGGCATTCAGGCCCGACAGCAGTGTCGTACCTGCCTCGGTCAGCCGCAGCTTGTTCTTCGGCCCCTCGAATAGGGGAACACCGAGAACATCTTCGAGATGCTGGACCTGCCGGCTGATCGCGCTGTGGGTGACATTCAGCTCGTCAGCGGCAAGCGTCATGCGCCCGAGACGGCCGGCAGCCTCGAAAGCGCGGAGAGCATTGAGCGGTGGAATGCGGCGAGCCATGTGAGTTTTCCGAACAATATTTGTTCGATCATATCGGTTTTCGTCCTGCGTTACATGGTGTTTGTTGCGGCTCGTGACATGACTGAATGCCATTTCAGGAACAACAGATGCTGGAACGCAACGCGTTTCGGCAAGGGCGAAGCTTTACCGTTTAAAATAATTACGGAGACCGATCGTGAATAACAGACATGATGACGGAAGCGCAGGCGACGCAAATTACGGCGTAATCGGCACAAATTACAGCAAGTACCGCCAGCCGGATCCGCACATCGCAGAATTCATTCGTGCCGCGCTCGGCAATGCCGAAACGGTGCTGAATGTCGGCGCCGGTGCCGGCTCCTACGAGCCGGTCGACCGGAAGGTCACGCCGGTCGAACCTTCGGCTTCCATGCGCGCGCAGCGCCCGGCACATTTGCCCGAGGCAATCGATGCAACGGCCGAAAAGCTTCCCTTCGCCGATCACTCCTTCGATGCGAGCATGGCGACATTCACTGTGCATCAATGGTCCGACCTCAAGGCCGGCCTATTAGAGATGCGGCGCGTTTCACGCGGCCCCGTCCTGATCCTCAGCTGCGATCCAAATGAACTCGAGCGCTCATGGCTATTCGATTATGCGCCGGAGATGATCGCCGTCGAGGCCAGCCGCTATCCGCCCTTACAGACCATTACCGATGTTCTCGGTGGCAAGATCGACATATCGCCGGTGCCGATCCCGCTTACCTGCACCGATGGTTTCGGCGAGGCCTATTACGGCCGGCCGGAGCGCATGCTCGATCCCGGCGCACGGCTTGCCAATTCCGCCTGGAGCTTTGTCGATCCGGTGATCGGCGAGCGTTTCACCGCCGAACTCGGCCGCGACCTCAAGGACGGCACATGGGAGGCGCGCTATGGCGAGCTTCGCACGCAGCCTTTCTTCGAGGGATCGTTGCGTCTGATCGTTGCCCGGCCCTAACGGCCCGAGCTGAAGAAGCGGTTTTCCGGACGCGGCAGGCCGAGGTGCTCGCGCAGCGTGGTGCCCTCGTATTCTGTCCGGAACAGGCCGCGGCGCTGCAACTCGGGAACCAGGCGTGTTGCGACGTCGTCGAGCCCCTGCGGCAGGTAGGGGAAGACGATGTTGAAGCCATCCGAACCCTCTTCGTCCAGCCAGCGCTCCATCTCGTCGGCAATGCTTGCCGGCGTGCCGACGAAGGCAAGGCCGGAATAACCGCCATAACGTTGGGCAAGCTGACGCACGGTGAGGTTTTCCTCCTGCGCCAGCCTGATAACCTGCGCGCGCCCGGTCTTGCTGGCATTGGTATCTGGAATATCATTGGGCAGCGGCGCGTCCGGATCAAAGCCTGAGGCGTCATGGCCGAGCGCGATCGATAGCGAGGCGATGGCACTGTCATAGTGAACGAGGCTGTCGAGAGCCAAACGCTTGGCGCGCGCCTCTTCGAGGCTGTCGCCGATGACGACGAAAGCAGCAGGCAGCAGTTTCAGGTGGTCGCGGTTGCGGCCGATGGCTTCCATCCGGCCCTTGATATCGGCATAGAGCGCCTTGCCGCCCGAGAGATCGCGCGGCGAACAGAAGACCACTTCCGCGGTTTCCGCAGCAAGCTGGCGACCTGGATCCGATTGACCGGCCTGCACGATGACGGGCCAGCCCTGCACTGGCCGGGCGATGTTCAACGGCCCGCGCACGCTTAGTTCCTCGCCCTTGTGATCGAGCACATGCATCTTCTCGGGATCGAAGTAGATGCCGCTCTCACGATCGCGGATGAAGGCATCGTCGGCGAAACTGTCCCAGAGACCGGTGACGACATCGTAAAATTCTCGCGCTCGCTTATAGCGCTCGCCATGTTCCACATGCTCATCGAGACCGAAGTTAAGTGCGGCATCTGGATTGGATGTCGTGACGATATTCCAGGCAGCACGGCCATTGCTGAGATGATCGAGCGAAGCGAAACGGCGAGCGACATGATAAGGCTCGTCGAAGGTGGTGGATGCCGTTGCCGCCAGCCCGATCCTTTCAGTGACGGCCGCGAGCGCCGAAAGCAGCGTGAAGGGCTCGAAGGAGGTCACTGTGTGGCTGCGCTTCAGCGCCTCGACCGGCATGTTGAGAACAGCCAGATGATCCGCCATGAAGAAGGCGTCGAACTTCGCGGCCTCGAGCTTCTGCGCGAAGGACTTGATATGGGCAAAATTGAAGTTCGCATCCGGATAGGAGCCGGGATAGCGCCATGCGCCGGTATGCAGGCTGACGGGACGCATGAAGGCGCCGAGGCGCAATTGCCGTGAACGGGTCATGTTTTCCTCATGGATCGGGCGAAGCGGTCGCCTGCCCTCTGCTGAACGCTGATGCCGGAACGACGCATCTGTCCGTTGGTTAGGTAGGGGTTGGCCGGTGGCAATTCGAGATCGGTGACGGCAATTTCCGGCGACAATTTCACCAGCAATCCGGTCACTTCCAGGTGAGATCGATAAAGACTGACGTTAGTAGCCAGGGCACGCCCCAGATAAGCAAGCACTTTTTATTTTCTATCGCATCTATAGAATTTATAATCTTATCTCCTGCCTCGATTTCTTTCACCGATAGCGCTGTGAGAACTGGAGAAATCGATGACCACCGTGCAGAGGCAACAAGACCAGGTCCGGCCCATAGCCGCCCGCATTGAAAGCGACGACGAGGCGTTGGAAACTGCCAGAAAACTCGCCGCTCGATTTGCCGCCACAGCCGCCGCGCGCGATGCCGAACGTCGGCTGCCTTTTGCCGAACTCGATGAACTGGCCCAATCCGGCCTGCTGGCAATCGCAGTTCCCGCACAGTATGGCGGGCTCGACGTATCGAACGCGGTGTTGGCCGAGGTGACCGCGATCCTGGCGGAAGCCGACAGCTCGATCGGCCAGATTCCGCAGAATCACTTCTACATTCTGGAAGCGCTGCGCACTGACGGCAGCGAAGAGCAGAAGCGATATTTCTTCGGCCGGGTGCTTGCCGGTGATCGTTTCGGCAATGCGCTCTCGGAGCGCGGCACGAAGACCGTCGGTCACTACAACACCCGCATCACGCGCGATGGCCCGGGCTATCGCATCAGCGGCACCAAATATTACTCCACCGGTGTGCTGTTCGCCGACTGGGTCACCGTTTTCGCACTCGATGAAGAGGACCGATTGGTCATGGCTTTCGTGCCGAAGGGCACGGAGGGTGTGGAGATCGTCGATGACTGGGATGGCTTCGGCCAGCGCACAACGGGCAGCGGAACGACGATCCTGAACAATATCTATGTTCACGCCGATTCCGTCGTACTCCATCACAAGGGCTTCGAGCGACCGACGACGATAGGTTCCGTCGGCCAGATCATCCATGCCGGCATCGATCTCGGCATAGCCCGCGCCGCCTTCGCCGAGACGCTGGATTTTGTGCGCACCAAGTCCCGCCCCTGGATGGACAGCGGCGCGGAGCGTGCTGCCGACGATCCGCTGACGATCGCCAAGGTCGGGCAGATTGCCATCCGGCTGGAGGCTGCGGCGGCTCTGGTCGAACGCGCTGGCCGCAAGGTCGACGCGGCGCAAATCGAAACGACGGAGGCAACGGTCGTCGAGGCCACGCTCGCCGTTGCTGCGGCTAAGGTGTTGACCACCGAGATCGCCATCGAAGCCACCAATACGCTTTTCGAACTCGCCGGAACATCCTCGGTCAAGGCCGATCTCAACCTCGATCGGCACTGGCGTAATGCCCGCACCCATACGCTGCACGATCCCGTGCGTTGGAAATATCACGTCGTTGGCAATTACCACCTGAACGGCGTGATCCCGCCGAAAAACGGCGCGCTCTGATTTCTCTCCTCAACTGAAAACCCCATTTCCGATCATGGAAATGGGGTTTCTTTTTTCGGAAATGTATCTGATCTCAGCTGTAGAGGCTGACTTCAGGGATCTTGTCGTTCAGCACGAACTCGCCGACTTCCTTCGCCTTGTAGAAAACCGGATCGTGGAGCGTGTGGGTGCGTACATTGCGCCAGTAACGGTCGAAACGATATTTCTCCGCCGTCGAGCGTGCGCCGGTCAGTTCGAAGACGCGGGAGGTGATATCGAGCGAGACATGGGTCGCGTGCACCTTGGCGGCATAGGCTTCCGCCGCCGCCTCGCCGCGCTCGCGGGCCGTGACAGTATCGCCCTTTGCGAGCCCTGTCTGAACTGCGGCCGCTGCCGCATCTGCCAAGGCGGCAGAAGCTTTCAGCGCGGCAGTGAACTCACCGACCCGCTCCAGGATATAGGGATCGTCTGCAGCCCGCTCGACGCCCGAGGTCACCCAGGGACGCGTCGTTGTGCGTACATAGTCGATAGCTGCCTGGAGCGCGCCTTCGGCGCTGCCGAGATAGAAGTTGACGAAGACGAGCTGGATGAGCGGCGTGTTGAAGGTGGAAAGCACGGGCGGGGCGACATCGGGAGCAGCCGGAAAGCCAACGAAATCCTCCTCGTAGACGGGAAAATCGTGGAACTCGACGCTGCCGCTGTCAGAGAGCCGCTGGCCAAAATTGTCCCAGTCGTCATTGGCCTGATAGCCGGGCCGATTGGTCGGCACGGCGAAGCCGACGATGTTGTCGTCGAGCGTGGCATTGGCGTTGATATAATCGGAGACATGGGCGGCGGTGGAAAACGACTTGCGCCCGTTCAGCACATAGCCGTTGCCGCGACGGGTGAGCACAAGGCCCGGATCGCGTGGATTGACGGCCGCACCCCAATAGAGGTTTTTCGCAACGGTTTCAGAGCCAAGCGCATGGGCGCGAGCTTCCTCAAGCGCCCAGTAGACATATTGGCTGTTAACGTAGTGATAGCCGAGAAGCTGGCCGATCGAGCTTTCGCCGCGCGCGAGGATGCGCACCAGCCGCAAGCCATCCACCCAGTCAAGGCCACTGCCGCCGATCTTTTGATCATGCAGGGCATTCAGCAGACCGGCATTCTTCAGCTTGATGATTTCGCCAAGCGGTGGGCGGCCCTCACGGTCGAGTTCGGCGGCGCGGCTGGAAAGATCGGCCGAGATTTCCTCGGCGCGGGCAAAGAGGTCCGCTCGCGTCGTGCTGCGATTGGTCGCGAAGACGACATTGGATTGGCTCATGAATCGAAACTCCGGTTTCTGAAATAGGCCCGGCGGGGGCCGCACAACCCCCGCCGGAAGATCGAGGCAGGCAGCCTAGAAAAGCTTGTCCGGGATCCAGCTCGCGGTAGCCGCGTCGCTTGTGCTGAAAGCCGGGATCTTCTGCGCCAGGTCCTCGATCGTCTTGACGCCGGCCGCACGCAGGCTTTCCTGCGTCAACAGCGTCGGCTTGACGGTAATCTGGTGGGGAATCTCCTGCCCGGCGATCTGCAGCGCCGCGGCGCGGACGGAGACAGCTCCGACAACGGCCGGATTGGTCGCGACGGTCGCAACCCAGGGGCTGCCATCTTCGGTGATCTCCTGGATGTCGGCGGTCGACACGTCGGCCGAATAGATCTTCAGCTTGCTTGCGATGCCGAGATCGTTGGCGGCGAGCTTCACGCCGCGCGCAAACTCGTCATAGGGCGCGAAGACGACGGTAATGTCGGGATTGGCGGTCAGTGCCGCCTTGGCCTGGTCGGCGGTCGAGGTGGCCGTCGTGTCGCTGACATTGCCGAAGCGGGCCTTTTCGACCACGCCGGAATTCTCCGACTTGAACTTATCCCAGACCTCGTTGCGGCGGTCGAGCGGCGCGAAGCCGGCGACATAGACATAGCCGGCTTTGAAGCTCTTGCCGTTGTCCTTCACCACCTGCTCGAGCCCGAGCTGAGCGAGTTCGTGGTCACTCTGCTCCACCTGCGGCACCTTGGGATTGTTGAGATTGACATCGAAGGCGACGACCTTGATGCCCTTGTCCAGCGCCTGCTGGACGACATCGCCGAGCGATTCAGGCAGCCCATGGTCGACGACGATGCCGGCGACGCCGAGATTGATCGCCTGCAGGATCTGCTCACGCTGCTCGGCGGCATCCTGTCTGCCGGGGAAGACGCGCAGGTCGATATCAAGCGCCTTGGCCTGGGCTTCAGCGCCAGCCTGATAGGCCTGGAAGAAGTCACCGGCCGAGATATAGCTGATCAGCGCCACCTTGACGCCACCCTTGTCGAAGGGAGCCGGAGCGCCGCTCACGCCGCCCGCAAGGGAAGGCTGGGCAAAGAGGAAAGAGATTGCGGCTGCGGAGAGCGTAAGCCGTGCGAGGGATTTCATCGTCGCGGTCCTTCTGGTCAATCGTGGGCGTCGTCTGACAGGCAGGCAGCTCCCCCGCGACGCATGAAATTATTAGATATAAACTCTATCTTTTTAGTAGATTTAATGATCCGATTTTCGCGGTTTCCGGAGATTCTTTGTTCCCGACACCACGCACCAGCGACAAAGCGTGCCTGGAGGTTCGGGCGCGTTGCAGGCCAATATTGCGGCCTGAAAGCAGACCCGGACTCGCCCGATGCCACTCCTTCACGTCGAAAATATCACCCGCAGTTTCGGGTCGACGCGTGCCCTTGCGGGCGCCCATTTCTCCATTGACCGCGGCGAGATCGTTGCGCTGATGGGCGCCAATGGCGCGGGCAAATCGACGCTGGTGAAGATATTGTCGGGCGTGCTCGCGGCCGATGGGGGCACGATCAGCCTGAACGACCGGCCCTTCTCTCCGAGGACCCCGTCCGAAGCGGCCAAGGCCGGCGTGGTGACCGTGCACCAGTCGACCGACCTTGTCGGCGCGGCAGGTCTGACGGTGGCCGACGCCCTGCTTCTGCATCGCTTTGCCGAGCGCGGCACACCGTTTTTCGTCTCGCGCGCAAGCGTGCGCCGCCAAGCCCGCGCGATGCTCGATGCCGCCGGTTTCTCGCTGCCGCTCGACAGGGATTTCGGCGATCTGACCGCCGCCGACCGGCAGCTCGTGGCAATCGCTAGGGCGCTCGCCAACAAGGCCGACCTGCTGATCCTCGACGAACCGACTGCAAGCCTTTCGGCAGACGAGAGTCGGCGCCTCTTCGACATCCTGCTCACTCTGCGTGCACAGGGTCTTGCGATCCTCTACATCTCGCACCGGACTGCCGATCTCGAAGCGATCGCCGACCGGGCACTCGTCATGCGTGGTGGTCGCGTCGTCGGCAGCTTTACCCGCCCCATCGATTTTTCCAGTGCCATCGAGACGATGATCGGCCGCCGGCTGGAAGCGGCACGGCCGGACGCGCGCCCGGCGACCGGTCCGGCTGTTCTCGAAATGCACGATATCCGCCTTCTTCCGGCAAGCACGCCCTTCGATCTGACCCTGCATGAGGGCGAGGTCGTCGCGATCACCGGCGTGCTCGGCGCCGGCAAGAGCCGTCTGCTGTCTGCGATCTTCGGCGCAAGAGGATTCGCGAGCGGCGAGATGCGGCTCGATGGCAGGTCCTATCGGCCGAAATCGCCTGGCGACGCCATTGCAGCCGGTGTGGCAATGGCCGCGGAAGACCGTCACCGCTCCTCGCTCATGCCCGCCGCCTGGCCCGGCAATTCGCTCGCCGCAACCATCAGCCTGCCGCATCTTTCCAAATGGTATCCGCACGGCCTCCTTCTCGGCGGGCGCGAGCGGCACGAAGCCGAGAAGGCCATTTCCCGCCTTGGCATCAAAGCCGCCGGTCCGCTGGCCTCCGTCTGGACACTGTCAGGCGGCAACCAGCAGAAGACGGTGATCGCCCGCTGGGAGGCGGAGCCCAGCCGCCTGCTGCTGCTCGATGAACCATTCCAGGGCGTCGATGTCGGCGCCCGCCACGATATCATCCAGACGATCCGCGCGCGCACCGACCGCGCAACCCTAATCGCCACATCCGATCCCGAAGAGGCCTATGAGGTCGCTGACCGCATCCTGACCATCGACCGCCACACGCTGCGGCCAGTCGTCATAAATGCCGCCTCTTCTTCAGCCGTACAGGGACTCTCCGCATGACGACCATCGATGACGACGCGCTTCCAAAGGCTGTTGCAGGAACGGAGAACCGCAACCCGGCCAATCGTCTCCTGGCGCTCGGCGGCATTTTGCGCGCCGGCGCGGTCTTCATCCTGCTCGGGCTGATGGTGATCGGCTTCACCTATGCCGAACCGGCCTTCATCAATATCGGCAACCTGATGAGCATCCTGCAGGCCGTGTCGGTCGTCGCGATCCTCGGCGCCGGTGTCACGGTAACGCTGGCCGTCGGCGGCTTTGATCTCTCAATCGGTGCGGTTGCTGCCTCCAGCGTCATGGCCGCTAGCTACGCGATGATCGTCTGGCATCTGAATGCCTTCGCTACCGTGCCGCTGGTGCTCGCCTTCGGTGCCGCGATCGGGCTCGTCAACGCCTTTCTCATCGTGCGTCTGCGTGTGCCCGATCTGCTTGCGACGCTTGCCATGATGTTCCTGCTGTCGGGCCTGCAGCTCATCCCCACGGCCGGTCGCTCGATTTCGGCCGGCCTCGTCTTGCCCGATGGCTCCAAGGCGACTGGCGCCTATGATCCGGCCTTTCTGCTGATCGGCCGCTACAGTCTGTTCGGCACCCTGCCCGTTTCCGTCGTGCTGATGGCGGTCGTTGCAATCGTTCTCTTCGTGCTGACCGAGCGCACCCGCATCGGCCGGCTGCTCTTTGCCACCGGCGGCAACGAGGTGGCGACGCGGCTTGCCGGGGCATCGACGACGCGGCTGAAGACGCTCGCCTATGTCATCTCGGGAACGCTGGCAGCGCTTGGCGGCATCGTGATTGCCGCTCGCGTCGGTCGCGGCGATGTCTCCTCCGGCGGCTCGCTGCTGATGGATTCCGTCGCAGCTGCGCTGATCGGCTTTGCGGTTCTCAACCTTCGCCGTCCGAACGTCCTCGGCACCATTGCCGGCGCCGTCTTCGTCGGCGTTCTGCTCAATGGCCTGACCATGATGAACGCCCCCTACTACACCCAGGATTTCGTCAAGGGCGCCGTGCTTGTCGGAGCCTTGGCTCTGACTTACGGCCTCGGCCGCAACACCGATCGCTGACAGCAGGATCTGGCCTCAGAAAATTTCCTGCGGCCGCATGCTTTTGGAATAACGTACCTCTTATGCGCCTAAAATCTATATAATTTACAGACTATGAAATTGAGAGGGTATCGTTATGAATGAAGGACTTGGAGGCGGCTTCGGACGCCGCGAAATCTTGAAGCTCGCGGCAGTTGCCGGAGCCACATTTGCAGGCGCGAGCATGCTGACTGCGCCCGCCGCAAGGGCCGAAGACGAGGGCCTTTCGCTGAAGGGCAAGCGCGTCGCCATCAGCGCCACCGGCACCGACCACTATTTCGATCTCCAGGTCTACAACGCCCAGATCGAAGAGGTGAAGCGGCTCGGAGGCGAGCCGATCGCCGTTGACGCCGGCCGCAACGACGGCAAGCTGATCGCCCAGCTTCAGACGCTTGTCGCCCAGAAGCCGGATGCAATCGTCCAGATCCTCGGCACGCTCAGCGTCATCGATCCCTGGCTGAAGAAGGCCCGCGATGCCGGCATTCCGGTATTGACGGTCGATGTCGGCTCGACCAATTCGATCAACAACACGACTTCGGACAATTGGGGCATCGGCAAGGACCTCGCCCTGCAGCTCGTCTCCGATATCGGCGGCGAGGGCAATATCGTCGTCTTCAACGGCTTCTATGGCGTGACACCTTGCGCGATCCGTTACGATCAGCTCGTCAACGTCATCAAGTATTTCCCGAAAGTGAAAATCATCCAGCCGGAACTGCGGGATGTTATCCCCAATACGGTCCAGGACGCCTTCACCCAGATCACTGCGATCCTCAACAGATATCCCGACAAGGGCTCGATCAAGGCCGTCTGGTCGGCCTGGGATATTCCGCAGCTCGGCGCGACGCAGGCGATCGCCGCCGCCGGCCGCAACGAGATCCGCACCTACGGCGTCGACGGCAGCCCGGAGGTTCTCCAGCTCGTCGCCGATAAGAATTCTCCGGCCGGCGCCGATGCCGCCCAACAGCCGGCAGAGATCGGCCGTGTCGCGGTCCGCAACGTCGCCAAGCTGCTCGACGGTCAGACGCTGCCGCGCGAAACCTATGTTCCGGCGCTGCTCGCCAACAAGGAAAATGTCTCCGAGGTCGTCAAGAAGCTCGGTATCGGTTGATATCAAGGCGGACCTTGCGGCTGATGCCGCAGGGTCCCTCCTCCTGGAAAGCTGCATCATGACTGCATCCGTCCCGAAGCAACCGGCCGAGAATGACGATGTCATCATTCGCTTCGATCGCGTCGTAAAGCGTTTTGGCGGTGCGCAGGCGCTTGCCGGCGCATCCGTCGCCATACATCGCGGCACCGTCCACGGCCTCGTCGGGCAAAACGGCGCGGGCAAGTCGACGCTGATCAAGCTTCTCGCCGGGCTGCATAAGCCGGACGAGGGCCGGATCGAAATCGAGAATAAAGTCCATGACCGGCTGACGCCGCACCTCTGTGAAGAGCTCGGCATCCATTTCATTCACCAGGATCGATTGCTGGTTCCGACATTCACCGTTGGGGAAGCGCTTTTTCTCGGGCGTGAGACCCGGGTTGCGGGAACGCCGTTTATCGATCGCCGGGCCATGCAGAAGCGTGCCAGCGAGCTTCTCGCCAATTATTTCGGTGTGGACCTGCCGAAAAATGCCCTGATCAGCGAACTTTCGACCGCCGAACGACAGATCGTCCAGATCACCCGGGCGCTGCTGCATCAGCCGAAGGTGCTGGTGTTCGACGAACCGACCGCGGCGCTGGTGCGACGCGAGGCCGAAATCCTCTTTCGCCTGATTCGCCGCCTGCGCGACGAAGGCGTGACCATCATCTATATCTCGCACTACCTCAACGAGATCGAGGAACTGTGCGACCACGTCACCGTGCTGCGCAATGGCCTCGATGTCGCCTCTCTTCCGATCGGCGAGACCTCTGCCAAGGCGATCGCCAGCCTGATGATCGAGCGCGACATTGCCGAGATGTTTCCCAAGCGCCAGGTGGAGTTCGGCGAAGACATCCTGAAGGTCAAAGCGCTTTCGTCGCCAAACCGTTTCGACGATATCAATTTCATTTTGCGCCGCGGCGAAGTGCTGGGCATTACCGGCCTTCTCGGCTCAGGTGCCAAAGATCTCGTCCGCACGCTGTTCGGGCTGGAACAGGCCGCCAGTGGCGAGATCGAAATCGAAGGAAGACCGGCACAACCACGTAGCCCCGCAAAAGCTGTCGACCGCAGGGTCGCGTTGGTGCCTGAGGATCGCCGTGGTCACGGCGTCGGTCTTGATCTGAGCCTGTCTGAAAATATCACGCTGCCGAGCCTTTCCCGCTACACGCGCTTCGGTTTCCTCAATCTGAAGCGCGAGCGTTCCGATACCAGCGACCTGATCAAGCGACTGCAGATCAAGACGGCAGGCCGCGATGCTCAGGTTCGCACGCTCTCCGGCGGCAACCAGCAAAAGGTTGCCATCGCCAAATGGCTGAGCCGTCAGTCGGAAATCTATCTGTTGGACGAGCCGACGGTCGGCGTCGATATCGGCTCCAAGGTTGAGATCTATTCGCTGATCGGCGAGCTCGCAGCGCGCGGCGCCGGCATCATCGTCCTCTCCTCCGACCTGCCGGAGCTCGTGGGCATCACCGATCGCATTCTGGTGTTCTTCCGCGGGCAGCTGATCCGCGAGCTCGATTCCGCCAAGACCACAACGGATGAAGTGCTGTCGGTCTCGACCGGCGCTTCAGAAGGATTACGCCATGTCGGCTGACGTTCAGTTTTCCTCCCTGCCCGTCTCCTCATCCGACCACCCGCCGCAGGCGAAAGGCAAAGCGGCCGTCGCGGTTCTCCGCTTCGGCTCCCTGTTCGCCTTTGCGGCGATCCTCGTGGTTTTTTCGCTGACAGCGCCTTATTTCCTGTCCGTCGGCAATATCGGCAACGTGCTCGGCCAATCCGCCATTTCAGGCGTTCTGGCGATCGGCCTGACGGTCGTGTTGATCGCCGGCGGTTCGAATGTCGTGACCGGTGGCATCGATCTGTCATTGGCGGCGAATATGGGCTTGAGCGCTGCCGTCTACGCCTCGCTGATCCAGCTCGGCTACAGCGATCCCATAGCAATCACAGCTGCCTTGCTGACCGGGCTTGCGATCGGCGCGGTCAATGCGGCCGCCGTCGTCCTGGCTGGCATCGTGCCGCTGCTTGCAACGCTCGCCGTCATGAACGTCGTTGCCGGCCTCGAACTGGTGCTCACGCAGAATACCGTCGTTCCCGCTTCCACCGATTTCCTGACGGCAATCTCGGCGTCCGACAGCTTCGGTATCCCGATCCTTGCCTATGTCCTGATCGGCTTTACGGCAATAGCAACGGCAATCGTGCAATATACGCCTGTCGGGCTGAGGCTCTATGCCGTCGGCGAGTTTCCGGACGCCGCGCGCGCTGCGGGCCTGCCGCTCAAGCGGCTGCTTTCGGGCGCTTTTATTGCCAGCGGTCTCTGCGGCGGTTTTGCCGGCATACTCTCGGTTTCCTATCTCAGCGGCAGTACGACGGGTTCAGGTGAGGCGCTGCTGCCTGTCGTCGTCATCGCGTTGCTTGGCTCGGTCTTCTCCCGTCGCCTGGTGCCGACCGTTCCGGGAACGCTGATATCGGCGCTGTTCGTCGGTTTCCTGACCAACGGCTTCCAGCTCTTGAACCTGCCGAGCACGCTCGTCAGTGGCGTGCAGGGCCTTCTCATCCTGATCGTCGTGTCGGCCACGACACTGCTGCGCAAACGGGAGATCTGACATGTCTGTTCCGACTTTTGCCGGACGCTCCGCTGCCGGCTTTGCACGATATGGGCTGATCGTGGCGCTTGTCGCGGTTTTCTCCGCCTTCTCGATCCTGGCGCCCACTTTCCTGACGCCCGGCAACCTGCAGAGCATTCTCGTGAATAACTTCACGCTGCTCGCCATCGTCTCGATCGCGATGACCTTTGCCGTATCGGCCGGCGGCATCGACCTTTCCGTTGGCACGGCAGTCGATTTTGCAAGCTTCGCCTTCGTTTCCTTCGTCCTGGCAGGCCAACCGGTACCGCTGGCCCTGCTGGCCGGTCTCGCCGCAGGCGCGCTTGTCGGCGCCTTCAACGCCATTCTTGTGTCTGCGATCGGCGTCGCACCTTTTCTCGCGACGCTTGGCACATTGTTCATCGGGCGCAGTATCCAGCAGTTGCTGACCAATGGCGGCAATCCCGTCTATCTGCCGCCCTCAGGCATTCCACCCGCCTTCCGCTTCCTCGGGCACGGAACGATCGCGAATGTACCGGTGCCACTCATCATTGCTGCCGTCATCATCGCAGGTGCTTCGGCTGCTTTTGCCTGGACGCGTTTTGGACGCGTAGTGCTTTCGATCGGCATCCAGCCGAGCGTGGTGCGCTACTCCGGCATCGGCCTTGGTGCTCATGTTGCGGCAACCTTCATTCTCGCCGGAACCATTGCCGCCGTTGCCGGCCTGATCCTGACGGCGACGGTGACGGTTTACATCCCCTCCTCCGGCAATGCCTTCCTGCTGAACGCGATTGGCGCGACCTTCATCGGCACGACGCTCTCGCCGCTCGGCCGGCCCAACATCCTCGGCACCGTACTCGGTGTCCTGCTCCTCAGCATCGTTGCCAACGGCCTCCTGCTGACAGGCCTGAACTTCTACTGGCAGCAGGTCGGCACCGGCAGCCTCATCTTCGCCGTGCTCGCCTTCAGCTTCATCAACAGGAAAACCGTCGGCGCATAACCGCACCCGTCGACAGATGCAGGAATTATGACATGACCCGTGAAATCAGGCTCAACGCCTTCGACATGAATTGCGTCGGACACCAGTCGCCGGGGCTGTGGCGGCATCCGCGCGACAAGTCCTGGACTTACAAGGATCTGGATTACTGGGTGCATCTGGCAAAGACGCTGGAGCGCGGCAAGTTCGACGGTCTGTTCATCGCCGATGTGCTCGGCGTCTATGACGTCATGAACGGCAATGTCGATGCAGCACTGCGCCATTCGGCGCAGGTGCCGGTCAACGATCCGCTGCAGCTCATCCCGACCATGGCCTACGAGACCGAGCATCTCGGCTTCGGCCTGACGGCCTCGCTCTCCTTCGAACATCCCTATACATTCGCCCGGCGCATCTCGACGCTCGACCACCTGACCAAGGGCCGCGTCGGCTGGAACATCGTCACCTCCTATCTCAACAGCGGCGCGCTCAATATCGGCCAGCCGGCACAGACCAATCATGACGACCGCTACGATCTCGCCGACGAATATCTCGAGGTCTGCTACAAGCTCTGGGAAGGAAGCTGGGAGGACGGTGCAGTCGTCCGAGACCGCGAAACGGGCATCTTCACCCATCCGGAAAAGGTCCATCCGATCAACCATTCCGGCAAATACTTCACGGTTCCCGGCATTCATCTGAGCGAGCCCTCGCCACAGCGCACGCCGGTGCTCTACCAGGCCGGCGCTTCGAGCCGCGGCAAGGATTTTGCCGGCGCACATGCCGAGTGCATTTTCGTGGCGGCACCCTCAAAGGCGGTTCTGAAGCGCTATGTCGCCAATGTCCGCCAGGCTGCCGAACGGATCGGGCGCAACCCGCGGGAAATCCTCGCCTTCAACCTCCAGACCGTCGTGCTTGGCGAGACGGATGCCGAGGCGCAGCGCAAGTTCAACGAATATCGCGAGTACGCCTCTTTCGAAGGCGCGCTGACGCTGATTTCCGGCTGGACCGGCATCGACTTCGGCCAGTTCGGGCCGGACGAGGTGCTCCGCCATCGCTATACGAATGCCGTGCAATCGGCCGTCGAGACCTTCACGACCATCGATCCGAGCAAGGAATGGACGGTACGCGAGATGGCGGACTGGGTGGGCGTCGGCGGCTTTGGCCCGGTCTTCGTTGGCTCCCCCTCGACGGTTGCCGACCTTATGCAGGAATGGGTCGAGGATACCGATGTCGATGGCTTCAACCTTGCCTATGCGGTGACGCCCGAGAGCTTCGAGGACACTGTCGATCTGCTGGTGCCGGAGTTGCAAAAGCGCGGCGTCTACAAGACCGAATACCGGCAGGGTACGCTGCGCGAAAAGCTCGGTGGTGCAGGACCACGGCTGGTTGCTCCGCATCCGGGAGCGGCCTATCGCAACCTCGGAACGGAAGCGCTGCGGCTCGCTGTCGGCGGTCGCTGAAAATAATGGCTGGGTGACAAAAAATATCTCGCCCGGCCAACCTATTCGAATTTAATTTCTGTCACACTTATCGTTTCAGCTCGAATATAGCCTATTGAATTTTTAGGGATTAGGAGGGGGCATGACTATTGCAGATATCTCGCGGCGGAGCCTGCTGAAAGGCACTGCGGTGCTTCTTGGTTCGACCGCGCTTTCGCGCATTGTGCTGGCACAAGACGTACCGGCCGGCGGACGCCTGATCGTCGCAGCCGATTCCGAGCCGAAAAACCTCAATCCGGCTATCGTCGCCTCGAACGGCGTCTTCTTCGTCGCCAGTAAGGTGATCGAACCGTTGGCTGAAGCCTCCTTCGAAGGCGCCGACGGTCTTTCGCCGCGGCTCGCCACCTCCTGGGAAGGTTCGCCTGACGGGCGCTCGGTTACCTTCAAGCTGCGTGAAAACGCCACCTGGCACGACGGCAAGCCGTTCACATCAGCCGACGTCGCCTTCTCGGCACTCAACGTCTGGAAGCCGCTTCAGAATCTCGGCCGCCTGGTCTTCGCCAATCTGGAGGCGGTCGACACGCCCGACGACCACACGGCGATCTTCCGCTTCTCAAAGCCGACGCCCTTCCAGCTTATCCGCAATGCACTGCCGGCCGTCACCAGCGTCGTCCCCAAGCATATTTTCGAAGGCAGCGACATCGCCAAGAACCCGGCCAACAATACGCTTGTGGGCACTGGCCCCTTCAAGTTCGCCGAATACAAGCCGGGCGAATATTACCGGCTGACGCGCAACGAGAACTATTGGCAGAAGGGCGAACCGAAGCTCAACGAAATCGTCTACCGTGTACTGCCCGACCGTGAATCGGCCGGTGCTGCACTGGAAGCCGAGGAAATCCATCTCGCAGCCTTCTCCGCCGTGCCGCTTGCCGATCTCGACCGTATCTCCAAGGTTGACGGCATCAAGGTCATCTCCAAGGGCTATGAGGCGCTGACCTATCAGCTCGTCATCGAGATCAACCATCGCCGCAAGGAACTCTCCGATCTCAGAGTCCGCCAAGCGATCGCCCATGCGATTGACAAGAAGTTCGTCGTCGACACGATCTTCCTCGGCTATGCGACGGAATCGACCGGTCCAGTTCCGAAGAATTCCAAGGAGTTCTACACCGCCGATGTCGCCAACTATAATTTCGACGTTCAGGCGGCGAACGACCTCCTTGATCAGGGAGGCTACACCAAAGGGCCTGACGGCAAACGTTTCCAGCTCAAGCTCCGCCCGGCGCCCTATTTCAACGAGACACGCCAGTTCGGCGATTATCTGCGTCAGGCGCTTGCTGCTGTCGGCATCGACGCGGTGATCGTCAACGCCGATGCAGCGGCCCACCAGAAGGCAGTTTACACCGATCACGACTTCGACATCGCTGTTGGCCCGCCGGTCTTCCGCGGCGATCCGGCCATTTCCACAACGATCCTTGTGCAGTCCGGAACGCCTGACGGCGTGCCCTTCTCCAACCAGGGCGGCTATGTCAGCGCCGAACTCGACAAGATCATAGAGCAGGCCTCCGAAACCGTGGATACTGCGGCGCGTACCGACCTGTACTACAAGTTCCAGCAACTCGCGGTGGCGGAACTGCCGCTGATCAATGTTGCCGAATGGGGCTTCATCACGGTGGCGCGCGATACGGTATTGAACGTATCGGACAATCCGCGCTGGGTAGTTTCGAACTGGGGCGATACAGCGCTGCAATCATGATAGGGTCGAAGGCTGATTTCCTTCAGAGGCCTCGTCCGGCGTGAAACGTGCACTCATCCTCCTGAGACGCAGGGTCATCAGCAGCATTCCAGTGCTGCTGATCGTCGTGATCTTCAGCTTCTTCCTGCTTGAATTCGCTTCCGGCGATGCCGTTGATGCCTATCTCGGCTCGATCGGCGGCGGTGATGCGGCGCTGATCAAATCGTTGCGGGAAAGCTACGGGCTCGATCAATCGGTCTTCGCCCGCCTCTGGCTCTATCTTTCGTCGCTCGCCCGTCTCGACCTCGGCTGGTCTGTAGCCTTCAACCGGCCGGTACGCGACCTCATTGCCGAACGGCTGCCGAACACACTGCTCCTGATGGGAAGTGCCACGGGGCTTTCTTTCGGACTCGGCTCGGCGCTCGGCATCCTAGCCGGAGCAAGGCCGGGCAGCCTGCGTGATCGCGCCCTGTCGATCGGTTCTCTGATCATTTATGCCATTCCAAGCTTCTGGCTGGGATTGGTGCTCAGCATCCTCTTTTCGGTCAAGCTGCGCTGGCTGCCGATCGCCGGTATCGAGACTATCGTCTCCGGCAAGACCGGCCTTTCCCGTGCGCTTGATGTTGCAGAGCATCTTGCCCTGCCAGTCGGGGCTCTAGCCTGCATCTATCTTGCGATTTTTCTGCGCGTCATGCGTTCAGGCATGGCAGAAGCCTGGAAGCTCGATTTCGTGCTGTTTGCCCGCGCAAAGGGACTGTCGCGCAGCCGCATCGTGCTTCGCCATGTGGCGCGCAATGCGCTGCTACCACTCGTCACCATGCTCGGGCTACAGTCTGCCGCCATGCTCGGCGGCAGTGTGGTGATCGAGAGCGTCTTTGCCATTCCAGGCTTCGGCAGGCTGGCGCAGGAGGCGGTCAACGGCCGTGACGCGCCGCTGCTGATGGGCATCATCGTCACCAGCGCCGTTCTGGTGATCTGCGTCAATTTCATCGTCGATCTCGCCTATGCCGCCCTCGATCCGCGCATCGGCGCATCGGAGGGTCGGGCATGACACTGCTGCGCCGTCTCCTTCAGACTCCGGAAGGAGCGATCGGGTTTGCGATCCTGGCGGCCTTGCTGATTGCTGGTCTGCTGGCCCCGGTCATATCGCCAGGAGATCCGCTGCGGATCGCCGGCCGGGCGCTGCTTTCGCCCTTCACCGACTCGAACCTGCCGCTCGGCACCGATAGGCTGGGGCGCGATGTGCTCGCCGGCCTGCTCTACGGCGCGCGGACTTCGCTGGCCGTAGGAATTGCCGCAGCCCTTTCCGCCATGGTGCTCGGGCTTTTCGTCGGCATGACTGCCGGCTTTGCCGGCGGTGTCATCGACGAGGCATTGATGCGCGTCGTCGATGCCTTCCAGATCGTACCGGGCTTCCTGCTGGCGCTCGCTTTCGTCAGCATCATCGGCGTGTCGACACCGGTCGTCGTCTTTGCGATTGCACTCGGGACCTGGGCCGATCCCGCACGGCTGACGCGAGCGCAAGTGCTATCCATCCGCGAGCGGGATTATGTGGCTGCCGCACGCGTGATCGGCATGCATCCGGCCGAGATCGCCTCTAAGGAAATCCTGCCGAACGCCCTGCCGCCGGTTCTGGCCCTGTCTGCCACTATCGTGGCCGGCGCGATCCTGACCGAAGCCGCCCTCTCCTTTCTTGGTCTCGGTAATCCCAATCTCGCCACCTGGGGCTCGATGATTGCCGAAGGCCGCAGCGTATTGCGCTCGGCAGCCTATCTTTCGGTTCTGCCCGGTCTGGCGCTGGCCATCACCGTGCTCGGCGTTCATCTCTTCAGCGAGGGTTTGACCCGGGCGCTCGACACTGGCGGAGCCCGGTAATGATTGCTCCCTTCTGCAGTGTGAAAGGACTTTCGGTCCGCTACGGCCAAGAGGTGGCGTTGAGTTCTGTCGATCTCGATATCGTAAAAGGCGAGAGGCTGGCGATCGTAGGCGAAAGCGGCTCCGGGAAAAGCACGCTTGCCCGTGCGCTTGCCGGGCTCCTGCCGAAACGGGTCAAAATCGAAGGCGAAATAACATGGCCGGCTCTCGGTCATGCTCCGCTCCCCGGCCGCGATTTCGGTTTCGTCTTTCAGGATCCCGGCACCAGTCTCAATCCGGTGCTGACCATTGGCGAGCAGGTTGCGGAAGCCGCTCGACAGCACTTGAGGTTGGACTGGCGGCAGGCCTATGCCCGTGCTGAAGAGCTTCTGGAACGGGTGCGCATACCGCAGTCCGCAAGCGTCATGCGCGCTTTCCCGCATCAACTTTCAGGAGGCCAAAGGCAGCGCGTGGTGATTGCCGCGGCAATCGCGGCCAATCCCGCCTTGCTGATCGCCGATGAGGCGACCAGTGCGCTCGACGTGGTGGTCCAGGCAGAGATCGTCCGTCTTCTCGACGGGCTAGTGCGTGAGGAAGGCATGACGCTGCTTTTCATTACTCATGATATCGCGCTCGCCTCCGGCTTCGTCGACCGCGTCGCCGTCTTCCGCAATGGAGAATTGTTGGAAGCTGGTCCCGTTCGATCGGTGCTATCGTCGCCATCTCACCGCTATACCGCCGCCCTGATCTCCAGCCATCGCGATCTCTCCACACAGCCCCTGATTACCGAGGCGGTATCATGAATGGGCTTCTGACCGTAGCTGCATTGTCCAAGGCCTATTCCGGTTCCGGTCGCCAGGTAGCGGCGCTTGACGCAGTTTCTCTGGCAATCGCGGCCGGCGAAACCCTGGGCTTGGTCGGAGCTTCCGGCAGCGGAAAATCGACACTGGCGCGTGTCCTTCTACGCCTGTTGGAGCCTGATGCCGGCTCCATCCGGTTCGAGGGAGAGGATTGGCTCGCACTTCGCGGCGCCGACCTGCGACGCCGACGCGCACATATGCAGATGGTGTTTCAGGACCCACTCGCCGCCTTCAATCCGCTGGCATCCGTCGCCTCGGTTCTCGACGATCCGCTAAGAATTCACGGCATTGCGGACAAGGCGCGGCGGCCGGGCGAAATCGCTGCCCTGCTCGAGCGCGTCGGTCTGCCCGCCGCCTTTGCCTCCCGCCCAGTCCGCACGCTGTCGGGCGGACAACGACAGCGCGTCGCCATTGCCCGCGCCATCTCGACGCGGCCCTCCCTACTGGTTCTGGATGAGGCCGTTTCCGCACTCGATGTGACCGTTCGCGGCCGCATCCTTGAATTGCTGGTCGAGCTACAGCGCGAGCGCGGCCTTGCCTATCTCTTCATATCCCATGACCTCGCGGTGGTGCGGGCGATCTCGCATCGCATCGCGGTCATGGACGCCGGCCGTATCGTCGAGGAAGGACCGGCGAGAGATGTCGTTACCGCCCCACGATCCGACGCGGCGCGCCAGCTCGTTGCGGCCGTGCCGCGCCTCGTGACCGAACCCGCTTGAAGGAGCTGCTCATGACCGAAGCCTGGAACCCGCTTTACGGCGCGCCGGTCTATCCGGCAGAACGTCACGCCACTCTTGCCCGCCGCATCGGCCTATTGCTGAAGACTGATAACGACGTGCTGCTGGTGCAGGCCGAGGCCGTGGTGGCGCTTGAAGCCGTCGCGACCAGCCTTGCAAAGCCCGGCCTTTCGGCGTTCAACATCGTAACCAGTCCGTATGGCGGCTGGTTCGGGCAGTGGCTGCGCCGCGGCGGCGCTACCGTCATCGACATCGTCGCCCGACCCGGCAGACCCATCGAGGTCGAAGCGATTATTGCGGCGCTGGATGCCAATCCCGGTGTCCGTGTGCTGGCGCTCGTTCACGCGGAATCGGCAAGCGGCATCCTCAATCCGCTGCCTGAAATCGCCGCGTTGGCGCGGGCACGAGGCATCGTAACGGTGGTCGATGCGGTAGCATCTGTCGGCGGTCACGCGCTCGATGTCGCCGGATCGGGCATCGATATTGCCGTGATCGGCCCGCAGAAGGCGCTTGGCGGACCTGCCGGCGTTTCCGCCCTGTCGGTCAGCCCGCGAGCTTGGGAGCTGATCCTGCGTGACGATGCGCCACGTGATTCCATCCTGTCGCTGGTCGATCTGAAGGCCTGGGTCGATGCCGGCGGCGGAGCGTTGCCGGGAACGCCGGCGCCACTGGAATTCTTTGCATTGGAGGCCTCGCTTGACCGGGTCGAGGCGGAGGGCATCGAGCAGATCGTCGCACGCCATGAGAGAGCCGCTTCGGCAAGTCGAGCAGGCCTTGCAGCGCTGGGCGCCAGCCTTTGGGTGCCGGCCGAACAGGCATCAAACCTCGTGACAACGGTCTCCGTGCCATCAGGAGTTGAATCCAGTTCTGTCATCGGTTTTTCGGCAGGGTTGGGTGTCGAATTGACGCCAGGTGTCGGAGCGGGCTCGTCCCACTTGATACGCTTCAACCATACAGGTCCACGGGCAACGTTCCAGACGGTGCTTGCAAATGTCGTGGCTTATGGCGCTGCGCTTCGGCGGGCTGGTTTCCCGGCTAATATCGCAGCCGCATCGGAAGCGGTGACGAAGACCTACAGCGGCTGATTGCTCAATACCAGGAGTTCGGAGTCGGCTGCCAGAAGAACAATTCCTCTTCACGCAGGCTATGCAGGCGGCTTTCGGAATCCTGTTCGGTCGCTCGGGCAGGCATTTCGAAGACCCTTTGCTCACGGCCCCAGAAAAGCTTCGCAAGGAAAGTTTTGAATGCTGCAAACATACGTCACCTCCGGGAAAACCAAGCGATGATTTTCGCACGGATCGCGCTGCCGGGAAATATTGTCTACAAAATTTGTATTCTAATTTATTCTGTTGCGCCGCACGCTGATACCACAGGAAGAATGGCGCGCGAAAAAGGCTTTGCTCGGTGAAAAGAAGCCGCTGCCGGGATATCAGGCCTAATCTGCCACCGCCTCTTGAGAATCGAGCTGTTCCGATGCACGAAGAGCTGAAACCAACATGCCAAGGATCTCGGAATGACGGACGCAAGTGGGCTTCAGATAAAGTTCGAGGGCCATCAGACCCTACTGAAATGGCATCGCCTGCGCCGGCGCATGACCGACCCGCTGTTTTCGGCGGAGGTCATGGCTGAAGGCTTCAAGGCCGGCGCCTCGATGGAGCTCGACCTGCGGGTGCGCGCCGATGGCGGTTTCGTCGTGCTGCATGATAGGCAGCTGGAAGGCGAGACGTCTGGGCAGGGCATCATTGCCGAGAAGAGCCTTGCGGATCTGCGCAACCTGCGCATGAAGGACGGCAATCGTCCGCTCCTCTACAGCGAGGATCTGGCAGCCATGCTGCAATCGGCCCATCCGGACGCGTTGCTGCAGTTCGACATGAAGGATGATTACGAGGTCATCGGCGAAAAGGGGATCGCCCATCTGGCCGAACACCTGCAGAAGATTTCCGCCTCCGTCATCGTTAGCGCTGGAAGTCTGGAGCTGATTCTGGCCGTCAAGGAGAAGCTGCCGCATCTGCGCCGCGGCATCGACCCCAGCGACAAGCTCGGCGACATATACAGGACCGAAGGATGGAAAGCGGTTGAAAAGGAACTGCTTGCCGATCTGCGCGGCCCGACGGAGCCGGAAACAATCTATCTCTACTGGCCGATGCTGCTCGATGCGGCAAAAGCAGGCCTCGATATGATCGCGCTTTGCCATAACGAGGGTAAGCTGGTCGATGCGTGGACGTTCACACTGAAGGATCCCCACGGCGGCTTCAGCGATACGGAGTGGACGAATTTCTCGGCACTGGTCGCCTTGAAGCCGGATCAGATCACCACGGACGAAGCCCTGGCGACCGAGCGGGCATGGCTGAAACGCATGGCAGGCTGATCAGCCCGCCAATCCCTCGAACTCGACGAGGAAAGCGAATTCTTCTGCCAATCCAGGCGAATGGGCGATGACAGGGCCGCCATGCTGCAGCAGTCTGTCGACTGGTGGAATGGCGACTTTAGCGCCAGCCTCGGCAGCGATCAGCGCACCGGCAAGCATATCCCAGGCATTCAGATGCCGTTCGTAAAAGAGATCCGAAACTCCTTCCGCCACACGCACGAGATCAACTGCGGCTGCCCCCATGCGGCGATAATCCATGCCACGTTCGTAGAGCCGCTTGGAGAGTGCCGCATAGTCGTCAAAACTCGTCTTGCGCGAATGACCGAGCACAACGATCGCATTGGCGGGATCGGTGGTCGGGGCGGCATGGATCGGCTGGCCCTCCTTGAAGGCGCCGCAGCCGCGGATGGCGGAAAAGACCTGGTCATTGGCCGCATCATAGACCACGCCGATCTCCACCTTGCCATCGGCGACGAAGGCGATGGAAACACCCCAGTGGCGAAAACCACGGATGTAATTGGTCGTCCCGTCGATGGGATCGACGACCCAGGTGCCGGCCGAGCCTGACTCACCGCCGGTTTCCTCACCCATGAACGTATCCTCAGGGAAGCGCGCCAGCAGTCCCTCGCGGATCGCCTGCTCTGCCTGCCTGTCTGCGATGGTGACGAAATCCTGCAATCCCTTATTCTCGACGTTGAGCGCGCCCGGCTTTCCTTCACGCCTGAAGCGCGCAGCCTCGCGTCCAGCGTTGCGGGCCACGTCGATTGCGACCTCCGCCCGCGCGGTCAGAGCTGAGGCATCGAATGCGGAATTCATCAAGCAGTCCTTCTTTTGATCAGCGTCACGGGGGTAAATTCGACGCGGGCGGTCATATCCGGTTCAGCCATCCTGGACATCAGCAGATTGACCGTTTGTTCAGCCTGGAAATCGCACGGCTGGCGGATGGTCGTGAGGTCGTAGGCCGCCCAGCTTGCCTGAGGAATGTCATCATGGCCGATGATGCGGATCGGCGGCTGCTCCTCGCGGCCGTGCTCCCTCATCATCCGGTCGACCACGCCGCAAGCCATGTAGTCATTGGCGCAGAACACGCCGTCGATGCCGAGCGAGGCAAGACCGGCGGCTGCGTCATACCCGTTCCGATAGTCGTTAACCTTCAGTTCCACCATTCGGGGCTCAAGACCGCGTTGACGGCAGGTCATCATGAAGGCTTCGCTACGTCGCCTTGCCGTATAGGATATGGCAGGCGCGGCCATGACCGCCGGCGCCTTGACGCCGCTTTCGATGAGATGCGAGGCGGCAAGATGCCCGGCCATGCGATCGTCGGAGATGATGCGATCGACGAAGGGAATATCATCGCCCTTGTTGATCAGCACAATCGGTACGCCTTCGGCAGCGCATTGCTCGCAGATCTCCGTCGGCGGTGCATCCGACGTGACGATGACGCCCGAGACGGCATAGTGCAGCAACTGGCCGATGACGGTCGAGGTGTCGGCTTCCTTTGAGGTCGGCAGCAGGATCGGACGAAAGTTGCGGGCGAGCAGGACACGTGCCAGATGCTCGATCTGCAGTGTACGGAACGGATTGTCGAGACCGGCGGCGACAACGCCGACGAGATCGGAGCGCTTGTTGGTCAGGCTGCGGGCGAGATAGTTCACCCGATAGCCGAGATCCTTCGCCGCCTGATAGACCTTTTCGCGCGTCTTCGGCGAAACGCTGGCATCCGGCGTGAAGGCGCGCGAGACGGCGGCACGCGAGACGCCTGCCACACGCGCCACGTCGAAGGACGTGACCTTTCTCGGCCCCTTGTTATCCTTGTCTGCCATGTCTTTCACCCCCAGCGGCCGGGCGCATCAGATCGGGCAGGTCCGTACAGATGCCGAGCACCGGAAGCTTCATGATGTCGGAAAGAATGGCCGGCCGCTCCTCATGCCACAGCACGATCTCACGGCCCTCGCCGAAAGCCCGCTGCATCAGCTCTTCGCTCACAAGATCCTGCGGCCGTTCGCCGGCCCGTTCCCAGCAGAGATGCAGGATATCGGCACCGGCCTCGTCGCCCGCCGCATGCGGATCGTGGCCGACGCGGATCAACACCGAGAGCGGATAGTCGCAGCCGGCATCGCGAAGCTCGCGCACCTGTGCCGTATCGAAGGAGCCGAGGCAGGCGAAGCGCTGGTTCTTTTCGTTAAGGTGCTTCCAGCACAGAAGCCCCGTGCCCGGCGCCTTCAGTTCAATATAGAGGCCCGTATTGGTCCGCCGGCCGAGGGCTGCGACCGCCTCGAAGGTCGGAATATTGACGCCTTCGAGGGCAGCAAGTTCGGCGGCCGTCATCTCGGAAATGCTTCGGTCGATGCCGAAGACACGCTCCAGATGGTCGTCGTGGGAGACCACGACCACGCCGTCCTTGGTGAGCTGTGTGTCGAGCTCCCACATTTCCGCACCAAGTTCGGCGGCGCGCTGAAAGGCTTCGAGCGTATTTTCCCGCTCATGACCGCTCGCGCCGCGATGGCCGATGCAGAAAGGCAGATATCCCTTGTTCGAGGGCCAGCCGTACCGTTCGAAGAAAGTCGAGAAGTCACGCATCGCTCAGAGCCTCCGGCCTTCTTCGTCGAATACGAACACACCCTTGCTATCGATCGCCCACCTCACCTCGTCGCCAACGGTGATGTCATTGCGGACCGGCTGGATCGAGCGCAGCAGCGAGCCGCCGGCAAGCCGTACGTCGTAGAGGTTCTCGCGGCCCTGCGTTTCGGCGAAAGTGACTTTACCGGAAACGGCGATATCGCCGGCCGGATTGAAATGTTCAGGGCGCACGCCGAGCGTCAGCTTGCTGCCCTCGGCAGCCTGGACCGAAACCGGCACGCGGATCTCGCTTTCAGGCATCGCAAAGGTGCCATCCTTCATCACGCCGCGCAGGAAGGTGATCGGCGGGTTGCCGAGGAAACCGGCGACGAAGGCGGTGCGTGGATCACTATACATTTCGGCCGGCGTGGCGATCTGCACAATCTCGCCTTCCTTCATAATGGCGATGCGGTCACACATGCTCATCGCTTCCACTTGATCATGGGTGACGAGGATCGCAGTGATGCCCGTCTCGCGCTGGATGCGGCGGATTTCCGAACGCATTTCAAGGCGGAGCTTGGCATCCAGGTTGGCGAGCGGCTCGTCGAGCAGCAGCACATCCGGCTTGCGGATCAGCGCGCGGGCAAGCGCCACGCGTTGCTGCTGGCCGCCGGAAAGCTGGGCTGGCCGGCGCTCCATGAGATTGCCGATCTGCACGAGGCGGGAAATGCGCTCGACCTCCTTGCGGGTATCGGCCGCATTGACGCCCTTTACCTTCAGCGGAAAGCCAATGTTCTCGGCAACCGTCATATGCGGGTAAAGCGCATAGGACTGGAAGACGACGCCGACATTGCGCATCTGGCTCGGCAGGTCGGTCACATCACGATCGCCAAAGAGGATGCGTCCGCCGGTGGGCCGGTGGATGCCGCAGACGGCAAACAGCGTCGTCGATTTGCCGCAGCCCGAGGGGCCGAGCAGCGCCAGCATCTCGCCGCTGCCGACTTCAAGTTTCATGTTCTCGATGACCTTGGTGGAGCCGAAGCTCTTCGAGAAATTGTCGAGGAGGATGCGCATCAGCCTTTGCTCCCGCCGCCGTAGATGTTCATGAGGTATTTGTTGAAGAGTGCGTAGGCGATCAGCACCGGAATGAGGTAGAAGAGGCCGACCGCCTTGAACATGTTGAAATCGTAATTGTTGTCGTCGGCAAGGAAGCCGGCGAGATAGACCGACAGCACCTGCACCTGATTGCCCGGTGCCAGCACCTGCGGCAGGATGAACTCGCCCCAGCCGGAGAGGAAGGAGAACAGGCCGAGCGCCATGATGCCGGGCTTGACCTGTGGTAGCACCAGGCTGCGCCAGACGCGGAAACGCGAGGCGCCGTCGACGACGCCCGCCATTTCGATTTCCCAGGGCACCGTGTCGTAGAAGCCCTTCATCAGCCAGATGCCGAGCGGCAGGTCGATCGCCGCCTTCACCAGGATCACGCCGATCAGCGAATTGTAGAGGCCGATCATCTGCAGCACGATGAAGATGGCGATGATCAGCGTCACCGACGGAAAGGCATGCAGCACCATGACGCCGGCAAGGAAGAAGCCGCGTGCCGGCACGTTCAGCCGTGACAGCACATAGCCCGCCATCGACGAGACGATCAGCACCAGGCTGGTGGTGCAGGCCGAGAACAGCAGCGTATTCAGGGTCACGTGCCAGATGTTCGCCTTGCCTGCCGTCGTCTCCCACAGGAAGCGCCAGTGATTGAGCGTCAAGCCGGAGGGCAGCAAGGCATCCGGCTGCTTTACCGTCACAGTGTCGAGGAAGAGATAGACATACATCAGGAGCAGCGGCAGGCTGACGATGGTCAGTGCCGTTATGACAGGCCAGTTGCGGTAATTTGCCGAGGGCTGCGAGCGTTCGGCCATGGTCAATCCTCGATCAGGGGCTTGGCGACAAGCGTGCCGTAGTTGAAGACGCGCAGATAAAGAAGCGACAGCGTCACGCCGATGACGACGAGCACCAGCGCCATGGCAGCACCCAGCCCGTATTCGAGATTGCCGGCATAGTTCCTGAGCGCGGTGTGATAGGCGGAGAGCGCCCAGACCTCGGTCGCGTTGCCCGGCCCGCCATTGGTGGCGAGCAGGATTTCATTGAAGGAGGCAAGCAACGACAGGGTCTGATAGCAGGTGACGAAGAGGATCGGCCAGCGCATCTGCGGCAGGATGATGTAACGGATCTGCTGCCAGCGCGAGGCGCCGTCGACCTCGCTCGCATAGAACTGACTCTTCGGAATGGCCTTCATCGCCGACGAGAACACCAGCATGCCCATCGAGGCACCGATAAAGCCGTTGATCAGCACGACGAAGAACCAAGCATTATAAGCGGTATCGAGCAGGTAGTTCTTCGGGGGGTAGCCGAACTTGCCCATCAGGATCGAAATGAAGCCGCTGTCCCAGGCGAGCCACTTCCACAGCATCACGTAGATGACGACAGGTGTGATGCGCGGCAGGAGCCAGATGCCGCGAAAGATCGAAGCCGGCGTCGGCGGCATGTAATGCGTCCAGATGGCGAGCAGCAGCGCATAACCGACGTTGAAAAGCACCAGCACCAGCGCAACATAAAGCACGGTATTGAAAAGCACACGCGCCATGTCGGGCGAGGTGGCCATGCGTGAGAAATTGTCGGTCGTCCAGGTCCAGCCGGTATAGGTGGTCTTGGCGACGGTTTCCTTCTGCTCCGGCGTCAGCTTGAAACCCAGCGTATCAAGAGCGGAGAAGAGCTGGTCCTTGCTGTCGAAGCGGGTGTTGAGGACGGAGCGGTTGAACTGTTCGGAGATCTGCTTGACCTCGCGTGTCGAAGGTCGCTCGGCAAGATCCTTGATCATGCGCTCGACGTCGCGGCGTGCCGGGAAGACCTCGCCTGTATGTTTGGCGCGCAATTCCGCAGCAATCCCCGGCGCCATCCCGAGGCGTTCGACGGCCGTTAGGCCTGCCTCGTCGATCGTGTAGCGCGGTTCGGCCATCTCGGCGGCTATGTCGGGCATCGCCGATTTCAGCGCGATCAGGGAGTTGGGCGCGATCTGGTAGACACCGCCTGATATGCCGGTCGCGGTCGTCATGTTGGTCATCGAAAAGACGGCCGTCAGAACGACCGGCAGAAGGAAGAACAGGATGATCATGATCGCCGCAGGCGCGATCATCACCAGCCCAAGCGTTCTGGACGATTTCATGGGAAGTCCCTCACGGACGACGCTCCGAAAGGCGGCTTTTGTGCCGCCTTTCGGCTGAGTGCGTCGATCTTAGCGGATGACGATCTTATCGCCGAGCGCGCTCTTCAGCTCGCTCTCGGCATCGTTGACGGCGGCGTCAACAGTCTTGGCACCGGTCCAGGATGCTTCAAGGTTCTTCCACATGATGTTCCAATATTTGCCGAAATCGGAATTGTTCGGCATCGCATTGGCATGCGGCAGCAGGCGCTCGGTGGCTTCGCGGGTCCAGCGGTCGGCCGCGTAGAAGTCGACGGTGGATTCCGACTTGGAGATGCCGAGATGAGCCGACTTGACCGCATGCAGGGCGTTGGTGCGCGGCTCGGAGGCGATCTTGACCAGTTGGGCGGCGATCTCAGTGTCTTCCTGGTCGTGACCTGCGGTCAGCAGATAGACGAGCGGGTGGGTCAGCGTGTTGGCCTTGCCGCCTTCGCCGGCGGGAATCAGCGTGAAGACCACGTTGCCAAAGAAGTCCTTGAGGCCTTCCTGATTGACGAGGCGGGCATAGTGCCAGGTGCCGCCATCCCAAATGCCGGCCTTGCCGGTGGCGACTTCCTTCCACCACTGATCGCCCGGCATGCCGATATGATTCTTCTTGGTGACGCCGGTTTTAACGGCGTCGGCGAAGAACTGATAGGTGCGGGTCATCGCCGCCTTGTCGAAGACGAGCTTGCCACCCTCTTCCATTGTGCCGCCGAAGCTGGTGTAGAACTGCCAGTAGTCAGGGCCGTTGCTGGTACGCGGATAGAAGCCGTAGCCGGGCTGGACGAGGCCCTTGTCCTGCATCTTCTTGGCGTCTTCGAGCAGGTTCTTCATCGTGTACTTGCCGTCCTGGACACTCTGCGGCAAGGCATCGAGATCGGCATCGCTGTAACCGATCGCCTTCATGTAGGGCTTCCAGAAGAACATCGGCCGGGATTCAGCATCCTGCGGAATGCCGTAGACGGTGCCGTTATAGGAGGCAATCTGCAACAGATTTTCATAGATGTCGCTGAGCGGCCAGGAGTCGAGATCGACATAGTCCTCGATCGGAACGATGAGACCGGCCTGCGACCAGGGCGCGATGTCTTCATGGCCGCTGACGACGATGTTCGGAGCGGTCTTGGCTTCTGCGGCAAGGGTCAGCGCCTGCTTGAAATCTTCCCAGGCGGAATAGGGCTTCTTCTCGACGGTGATTTTCAGGTCTTCGCCCTTGAGGGCGGCTTCGCGCTGCAGCTGCTGGGCTGCGATCTCGATGGCGTCGAGGCGATAGACGTCGTTCGGGCCGGTACCGCCGGCCCATACGCTGATGTGAACGTCCTTGGCAAGTGCATATGCAGAAGTCGAAGCCAGGATTGCAGCGGCGACGGCAAGGGATTTCAGTGTCGGCAAAAGAGTCATCTTCTTCATCTCCCCAGAAGAGCAGTGTGAGGCCTCTTGACGGGTCATCACTGGTGTTGATGGCCGTTCCGATAACCCCACGAAAACGTGGCGTATCCCGCTCTAGGGGGCGAACGTAACGACCGAATGACAAAATTGAGCACGTGTGCAAAATTATTATGACGATGTTCTCGGCGCGGTCAATTCCCTATCAAAAGGCGAGGCCAAATGCCGATGAAAATCGGCATCGAAGAGTTCTGAGGCGACGTCGAGAGCCGCAACATGGCCCCGCCGCCATCACGCCATCTCCTCTTCGAAGAGTTCGAAATCGCGCTCTTGCCTGTATTTTCGCAATCGGCTAATAATTGCGGCGGAGCCGTTCAACAATGGAGGCGTGCAATGACAGATATTTCTTCATCCAACGCCTCTTTGGCATAGGCCTTCGAAGCTCCAACCCTCGATCATATCCGAGATCTTTCAAGCTTCACCATCCAGAGATGGCATTCGTTTCGCACGCAGCGTCTGGGCGGTGATGTCCGCGCTATGTCTCTGCGCACATTCAGCTTGAAAGAAGGGCGGCTCAGAATTCTGACCGCTGGTGATCATGACCAATCAACATGCCGGCGAAAGCCTGACGGCATCCATGAGCGAGCTTTGCTCGCGATTTAGTTTCAAGGAAATTCTCATCGCAGCCATCGTTGCCCGATGGAGACGTCGTCGCATTGTAAACAGCTTCGATACCTTCCCATCCTGGCTGTGCCGTGACCTCGCTTTGTCCGATGAATAGATCGGCCCCCTCGCTGATGTTGCCGAGGGAATACCCGGCAGGAGTGGTTTCGAGACGAGATCATCCCTGCCGGCTCGCGGCCAATGCGATCATAACAATCAAATGCCGACCCAGAGATCGCGAAGCATCTGCCGAAGCAGTAGCGCCTCCGCCCACCGATCGGTGGTGTCGTTACCGTCTCGCCCGGTGATCGCATAGGGCTTCGGCCCCAGCTCGCAGGTGAAGACCAGCTCGGCATTCGAAGCCGCGCGACTGCGCCATTCACGCATGCCGTGGTCCCACCATTGAAGGAAGAGGTCGACCCAGGGCCGATGGTGAGGAAACGAAATTTCGATCTGCACCTGTTCACACGATGCGACCCTGCCATGGAAGGCCTGGGCATTGCGCAGGATGCGATGGATCATGGCATGGGTTTCGTCATCGACCGGAAACGCGAATTCGCGTGCGACTGTAAAGTGCGAGAGGTCTGCGACCAGCGGCAGATCCGGCCTCTTCTCCAGCAGGTCGAGTGTAAACAACAGATCCGTCGTCATCCGGTTGCGGTGGGTTTCGATGAAGACGGGAACTCCGGCATCCTCGGCAAGCTGCATCCAGCCGTCCAGGATCGGCAGGCACTCCTCGACGCGGCGCAGTCGGACATCAGGCTGCACGTTGATATGGCTGACCGGGAATTCCACGGCGAGCTCGAGCGGGAGGCGCAAATCCTCGACATCGCGAGGAAAACAGACGCCTTCGATCTTCAATCCGGCGCCCCGAATAGCGTCATTCAACCTCAGAACGTCGGCGCGGTTCGTATAGTGGGCGCTGATGCCGTCGAAGCCGGCCTCCGAGATCATCGCGATGTTCTGATCGAGGCTACGCTCATGGCCATCCGTATGTCGGCGTTCCATGGCCCAGAGCGACTGGAAGATCAGCAGCCTCTGCATCATGCCGCCCTTGCGCTTTTCAGGAGCACCTTGAGGTTCAGGTTCGGATCGGCGAGAGCGGCGGGATCAGGATGCACTCCGGCTGCGATCAGCATTTCGGCAAGTTTGATATCCTTGGCGAGACCATTGCCGACGCCAAGCCCGGCTGCGGCGACGAGACGCCCACCGTCCAGATAGAATTCAAGCTCATCTTCGCCAAGCGAGCGGACCACACTTTGATGGGCCGGTTGCGGCAGCCCGACTACCTGGAGGCCGAGATCGTATTGATCGGACCAGAACCAGGGGATGGCGACGAAAGCTTCGACTGAAGCGACCATATTGCGCGCGGCAAGCTCGGCCTGGGCTCTGGCATTTCGCCAGCTTTCGAAACGAATATGACCACCGCCGGGCCGGCTCATTGCTGCGCAGTCGCCCGCCGCAAAGATATCAGGCGCGCTGGTGCGAAGATGGGTATCCGTCAGGATGCCGTTGCCTGTCGCCAATCCAGCCTGCTGCGCCAGCGTGATCTCCGGCATTACACCGATGGCGCTGACGACAAGTTCGGCTTGCACCGTACTGCCATCCGTCAGAGTGACGCCGGTATCGGTGATTGCCGCAACGCCCCGGTCGAGATGGAAATCGACGCCTTCCGCCACGTGCCTGGCATGCAGCTTTTCGGCAAAGCGCGAGGGGACGGCGCGCCCCAGAATCTTGGGTGCTGCTTCAATGACGCTGACCGCAATGCTCTTGCCGCGAAGCACGGACGCAAGCTCCATCCCGATCAAACCGCCGCCGATGACAGCAACGTTCCGACCTGTTCTCATATTGGAGAATATCGCTTCGGCATCGGCATGGGTGCGGAAGTCGAGCGCGCGTTCGGCACCGGGAGAAGCAAGCCGTCTTGGACGCGCGCCCGTGGCAAGCAACAGCTTTTCATAGGCCAGCACGCATCCGTCGCTTAAAGCGACTGTGCGGGCGTCGGTATCCAGCTTCGAGGCCGACACGCCCTTGAGATAGTTGATGCCGGCGGCAGCCAGAGCATCCTGCGCGCAGATCAGTTTCATCTGCACGGCGCCACTCATCGGCTTCGACAGCGGCGGCCGTTCGTAGGGCAGATGTGGCTCCGCTCCGACCAGCGTGATGGACCCGGAATATCCCGCCTCCCGCAGAGCAAATGCAGCACGCGTTCCGCATTCCCCTGCACCGATGATGACAATGCCGCTCATAAAGCTCTCCATAAAAAAGAGGCCGGCGCTCGTGAGGGGAGACACCGGCCAGGGAGGATCAGTTCTGGTGGGCGTACTCTGCCATGTTCGTCGGCGTGACCAGTTCGAACGGCACCATGACCTGCTTGTCGACGCTGTGGCCGCGAGCGAGGGCAACAGCCGCATCCATCGCACCGGCAGACTGCCCCTTGGCATTCTGGAACACCGTCACGTCAAGATCGCCGTTCGTCATCGCAGCCAGGGCATCCTGCGTCGCGTCGATGCCGACAACGACGACGCTGTCCATCGACACGCCGGCAGCTTTCAGCGCCTGGATCGCACCGATCGCCATTTCGTCATTATTGGCGAAGACCGCGTCGATCGGACGACCGGCTGTGATCCAGTTTGTCGTCAGATCCATGGCATTGGTGCGCGTCCAGGCGGCCGATTGCTCGTCGGCGATGGTCACGCCCTTGCAATCGCCTGTCGCGAGCGTTTCCTTGACCGACGAGGTGCGGTCGCGCGAGGCCTGATGCGCAAGGTCGCCCATCAGGATATAGGCCTGCGCATCGCCGGCCTTTCCATTCTTCTTGAGGATTTCGCAGGCAGCTTCCGCCCCCAGCCGTCCGGAGTCGGTTTCCTTCGAGCCGACATAGGCCTGGTTCTTGGGAAGCTTGTCGACATTATCGGGCTGCAGATTGAGATAGACGAGCGGAATGCCGGCCTTCTCGGCTGCCGCACTGATACCGGGCGCGGCTGATGTATCAGCCAGCGTCACGATGATCGCATCCACACCCGCGGCGATGAAATTATTCACCTGATTGAGCTGCTTGGAGACATCGGTCTGGGCATCCTCGATCTGCAGAGTTATCCCGCCCACCTGAGAGGCTCTGGTGCTCAGGCCTTCACGCAGCAGCGTCTGGAAATTGTTGTCGAAGCTCTGCATCGAGACGCCGATGGTCTCGGCCGAGGCAGCACTGGCCGTCAGGGCGGCCAGGACGGCCGCCACACAAAATGACTTCATGATTTCCTCCCATTAGGTGCCGGGCCACCCGAAGCATTCCGGAGGCCGTTCAGGCCTGCTGATGTCGCAGGCTCAGGCGAGAGCCACGCGAACTTCCCCATCGATCACCTCGGCGGGATAAGTTTTCAGATTTTCGCAGGCGGGAAGCCTGAGCGCTTCGCCAGTGCGGTAGTCAAAGGCGCCGGAATGCTTGGGACATTCCACTTCGAAATCCATGACCAGTCCGTCCGCGAGGTGGATTGCCTCGTGGGTGCAGAGCCCGGTGGTGCAATAGACGCTATCGTCAGGTCCGCGATAAATGGCATAGGTGCGGCTGCCGTGATCGAAACGGATGGCGCCTTCCTGTTCGATGTCCTCAAGTTTGCAGGCAGTGATCCAGCTCATTCGGCCGCTCCCTTGACTTCCATGCCGGCCTTGCGGGCTGCGAGTTTTTCTTTGCGCCGGCGATAGCGCTCCTGCATGCGGGCTTCGCCTTCGGGCGAGCCGTCGTGCCAGGTGCCGAACCACTTATCGAGCGGGATCAGGGCATCGCCGTAATTCACCTCGAAATATTTGTGGTGCAGGTAATGCGCATAGGCATGGCTATCGACCAGCTTGTCCTCGCCGACCTCCACCTTGTCGAAGCCCACGTGCCCCGGAATGGCGCCGAAGCCCGCATAGTGAAGCTGATAGAGCATGAGGATCGGATTGGACGGCAGGATCAGGTGATAGAAGGCCGTTCCGAGGTAGAGCAGATGCTCGACCGGATGCATCGACAGCGACGACCAGGGCGACGGGTTGACCGAGTTATGGTGGACCGAGTGCACCCACTTGTAGAGGATGGGTGTGTGGATGAGCCGATGGATGCAAAAGAAGTGGAACTCATGAATGATCGGCACGGACAGCGCGACGATAGCAAGCGTCCAGGGGTTCTCCGCAAAGCTCAGCCAAGGCGCGTAACCATTGGCATAGGCCCATAACATGGCAGCCTCGATCGCCGTCCAGATCGTCACGCCCGACAGGAAGGTGCGCAGCATGTTGTCGACGTTCTGGCGTTCGAACCAGAAGGCATTGCTCTTCTGATCGGCTGGAAATTTTCCATTGTACTTGAAGCGGTTTTGCTGACGTTTCAGCACATAGAGATGCACCTCAAAGGCGCCGTAGAAAAACAGGACGCAGATTGCATTCACAGCATAAAGCCAAGCCAGCCAGCCGAAACCGATCGTTCGCATCGTTTCCATCGACGGAATAACCACGGCCCAGTAAGCGACAGCGGACGCTGCAAAAATCGCATTCCAGGGAAAGAAATAATGCGGCAGCCATTTCAGAATGGCCATGAGCCGCGGCGGAAAGACAAATAGCGGCGCGGTCTCGACGGGCTTGTTGGGCGCCCAGTCGCCGCGCTTGTTACGCGTGCCGAATTTCAGATCGTCCATTTCACTCTCCTCCGGGCGAAGCGGAAATCACCCCTCCGCGCAAGTCCTTTTGAAAGAGAGCGCCTGGTGCGCCTGATCCGGTGTCGCTCCTCTCGACGCTCCGGCTCTCCTTCCTGCCTTGAAATTAGCAGGAGACCGTCGCGGCGCCGAAGCCATTCTTGATCAAATCAGATCAAAGCCCCTCCTTGGTGATGGTGATGAACCGGATAGGCGCCCGATCGGGCTCGATATCGGTCAGGCCGATGCGGCGCAGGACGAGATCGAGCGATCGCCGGGCCTGGGCTTCCGGCGCCTGGTCCAGCACCACATCCATGACATCATCCTGCAAGGCTTTGCGGGTGTAGTCAGTCAGTTCATGGCCGACGAAGAAGATATTGCGCCCACGCGCATGGCGGCGCAGCACGTCGATCAGCGCAGAGTTGGCGCCTCCGGCATTATAGAGGCCGGCAAGGTCCGGATAGATTTTCAGGGCAGAAAGCAGAAGCTCGGCACTGAAGTGCTCTTCATCAAGGCCGAAGCCCAGCCATTGAAAGCTGGTGGCGCCGGGATGCTCCAGAAAATAGTCGGAAAATCCGCGGATGCGATCACGGTGCACCTGGTAGATCGGGTGGCAGATTGCGACGACAGGTCCTTGCCGGCGGGCCATACGGCTGATGAAAAGCGCAGCTGTCCGTCCGGCGGCATAGTTGTCGATGCCGACGAATTCGCCTGAGCGTTCGGACGCGCGGGTGACGACGTGGACGACCGGCAATCCACGGGCGATGACGTTTTCGACAGCAGCCTGGATCACGGGGCTGCGGGGCACTGCAAGAATGAGGCCCGCGCGCGGCAGGTCGGTCGACAGGATGCGACGAGCAATCTCCTCCGGCTTCATCTCCTCAGTGAAGCTGCGATGCACGACGACCAGTGGGTCGAGGGTTGCGGCAATTCGCTCGAATGCCTTGGAAAGCCGCTGATAAAAGGTCGTCTCCGGACGGACCATCAGCACTTCGATGCGCAACAGGCCGCGATGGGTATCGGGAAGCGTGCGCGGGTACTCCAAGCTGCGCGCAGCGACGATCACCTTTTCGACCAGTTCGGGACGAACCCCGCCCCGGCCGTTCAGCACCCGTTCGACGGTGGCGGTTCCCACACCTGCCTGGCGGGCGATATCCCGATAGTTCGGCTTGCTCACTGCTCTGTCCCCAATCGCCGAAGGCTGCATCGTCAAAGACGCTTTTCCAGCAATATCCATGACTTAGAAATCGGGAGCAATCCAGATCGCCTTTCGAGACGCATAGAAATGCTTTCTCAGAAACTACGCGATTGAATTTTCTGAGATCTAAATATTAAGTTGGACCGCAAACACATGAATCCCACGTCGCATTCTCATGCGGCTCCAGATTGGCTGTTCATCCAAAAGTATCCCATCCCATGAGCCTTGAATCCGTCCGCGCCTTCTTCGCCGCCAATGCCCCAGACGTTGCCATCATCGAAACGGCAGGAAGCGCTTCGACCGTCATACTCGCAGCCGAGGCGCATGGCGTCGAGCCCGCGCAGATCGCCAAGACGATCTGCCTGCGCGTCGGCGACCGCACCATGCTGATTGTGGCGAGCGGCACTTCGCGTCTCGACAACAGGAAATTCAAGGATGCCTTCGGCGGCAAGGGGCGCATGCTCGACGCCGAAGAGGTGCTGGCAGTGACGAGCCATCCGGTCGGCGGTGTCTGCCCCTTCGGCCTGCCCGCGCAACTGCCTGTCTATTGCGACGTGTCGCTGAAGCAGTTCGACGAAGTCGTGCCAGCCGCCGGTTCGACCAATTCTGCGGTGCGTATTTCGACGGGCCGGCTGGCGGAAATCACCGGAGCCGAATGGGTCGACGTCTGCCAGTAGCACCGCACAGCTTCACAGAGCAGAAAGAATACCTATATTAACTCCTGACATGCCGTTGAGCGCATGACAGGAGGTTTGAGAAATGCCCAGTGCCGTTTCGCGTTTTGCCAGGATCGCAGCGATTGCTATTCTTGCGAGCGCTACCGTCTTTGCTTCGATCGGTGATGCCGATGCGCGCCGCGCCGGTGGATTCGGCGGATTCGGAAGTCGCGGCACGCGCACCTTCAGCGCGCCTCCTGCCACCAGTACCGCCCCAGCCCCGGCTGCCCCCATCGAACGTTCGATGACGCCCCGCCCGCAGACGAACGCGCCTTATAATACGCCGCAGCCGGGTTATGCCCAGCAGCGCCCCGGCTTCTTCGGCGGCTTCGGCCGTTCGATGATCGGCGGCCTGATTGCCGGTGGCCTTCTCGGCATGCTGCTCGGCCACGGCTTCGGCGGCGGCTTCGGTTTCCTCGGCTTGCTCCTGCAGATCGCGCTGATCTTCGGTGCAATCACGCTTGCCATACGCTTCTTCGCCAATCGCCGCCAGCCTTCCTATGGCACTGGCGGTCAGAGTTTTGGCGGCTTGCAGTCTTCCAACATGTCGCCGGCAAATGGTGGTTCGTCCTTCCGCATTCCGGCGATCGGTTCTGGCACCAGCTCCCAGCAGCAGCGCAATGCGCGTCCCAGTGACGAAATCGGCCTTGCCCAGGCCGATCTCGACCAGTTCGAGGAACTGCTGACGAAGGTTCAGACGGCCTACGGCGCGGAAGACTATGGTTCGTTGCGCCGACTGACGACGCCGGAGGCCATGTCCTACCTTGCGGAAGAACTCGGCGAGAACGCCACCAATGGCGTTCGCAACCAGGTTACCGACGTCAAGCTGCTGCAGGGCGATATCGCCGAAGCCTGGCGTGAAGACGGTATGGAATATGCAACGCTTGCGATGCGCTACTCCTCGATCGATGCCATGGTCGAGCGTAACAGTGGTCGCCTCGTGTCGGGCGACGACCGCCGCCCGAGCGAAAGCACGGAGGTCTGGACCTTCGTGCGCAAGTCCGGGGCCGACTGGAAGCTTGCCGCCATCCAGGGCACCGGCCAGCGCGCTGCCTAATTGACTGAAACGGGTTTGGAGCGCATGCGGGAAACCGTCTCGCGCTCCGCCCGTTTACAGCGCATCGGCGGCAGGCCGCGATCCATTAGATCCATATCCTCGAGCACCATATCGCCCATCTTCTTGAAGGCGCTGTCGAGCGCACCGGCGCGGTGGGCCGAACGGATGAAACCCTTGAGGCTGCGCACCGGATGGTCTGACGGTAGCGGCTCCTGCGGATAGACATCGCTTGCCGCAACGATATGGCCGCAAGCGACGGCCGCCATCAGCGCCTCGAAATCCACGACGTCGGCGCGGCTGAGCAGGATGAAGGCTGCGCCCTTGCGCATGCTGGCGAATGCATCCGCGCCGAGGAAGCCTCTGTTCTCGCTGGTTACGGAGGCGACGACGAAAACAAAGTCGCTCTGCGTCAGCACTTCGCTCAGGCTCGCGGGCTCCACGCCGTTTTCCTCCAGGATCGAGCGGGGCATCCATGGATCGAAAACCCTGATTTTCGCACGAAAGCCCGACAAGACCCGTCGCAGCGCTTTACCGAGATCGCCAAAGCCGATGATGCCGATTTCGGAGCCCGATAGCAGCCGCGAGCTTGCATTCCCCTCGCCGCCCCAGAGTTCATGCCCCTCCCGGAAAGCCACATCGGCATCGACGATGCCGCGCGCGAGGCTGAGCGCGAAGCCAAGGCCGATCTCAGCGACCGGCTCGGCAAACACCTGCCCGGTCGTCACGACATGGATACCGCGCTGGAACAGGATTTCATAAGGCATGTTGTTGAGCAGGTTGCTCTCGACATTAAGGATCGAGCGGAGCTTCGGCATACGCGTGAGCGTATCCGCGGAGAGCGGCGGCTGGCCGATGATGTAGCGCGCCTTGCCAAGAATATCATCGCCAAGACCGGCGATGTTTTCTGGATCGGCCTCGACGATCTCGTATTTGGCGTTGAGTTCGGCGTGTGCCTTGTCACTGAAAATCAGATCGAGCGTGCGTGGCTCGGGCGCGCTGATTGCTATCGGCCTTTCGGTATTCGTCATGGGATCCTCCTCGAGATGCGGCAACTCTCACCTCCGCAACACGATTGATAATCCGGTTGAGAGCCTCTTGGGAAGCCGCCTTTCAAAAAGGCAATTGCCTACGATACAAGCACTTGAAATTTCTATCTATTCCATGCTTTCCGTTGACGGCTGAATATAGCTGGACTAGCTTGATGATGCGACTTGAAACCGTGCCTGAGGAGTCGGCGGCCGCAGGCGCCAGAGCATTCCAGCAAAGTGCGCAGCGGTTTTGCGTCCGGAATTGCGTAAATCAAAAAGACAGATCATTTCCGCGCCTTGACGAAAGCGGAGATGCTCTCAAGATCAGAGGGAATTCCAAAATGAAATCAATCTTCAAGGGCGGCCTTCTCGCGCTTGCCACCGCAGCACTTCCGGCAGTCGCCTATGCCCATACCGGCGTTGGCGAAACAGGCGGCCTTGTCCACGGTTTCAGCCATCCGATTTCCGGCCTCGATCACATCCTTGCGATGGTCATGGTCGGCGTCTTCGCCTTCCAGCTCGGCGGCCGTGCCGTCTGGGCCGTACCGGCAACCTTCGTGCTCGTCATGGCCTTCGGCGGGGCGCTGGGCATTGCCGGTGTCAATCTGCCTTTCGTTGAAACAGGCATCGCGCTTTCCGTCGTCGTACTTGGCGCGGCCGTTGCCCTGAATGTGCGTGCTTCGACGGCTGTCGCAATGGGTATCGTCGGTCTGTTTGCAATCTTCCATGGCCATGCGCACGGCGCCGAAATGCCTGAAAATGCCGGGGGTGCTGCCTATGCCGCTGGTTTCATGATCGCAACCGCCCTGCTGCATGCAGCAGGTCTCGCTACCGGTTTCCTGATCGCCCGTGTCGGCGAGCGCCAGGGCGCCTTCGTCGTGCGCACCGCAGGCGGCCTTTCTGCCGTTGCCGGCGTCGGCATCCTGACCGGCCTGATCTGAGGCCCGCGCCTCTCCCGGTTAATTTATCCGGCTTTTAGCGCCCGGCGGACAAAGGTCCGCCGGGCGTTTTATGTTTGCGGGATTTGACTCAAGTCAATTCCAGGCGCGCAATACCGGTCTATCAAGAGGCAGATCATCGAGGCGTGCATCCAAATTGACGCAGGTCAGCCTGGGCAATTGCGGCAGAAGAGCGAAAGTCGGTATAGTAATTTCAGAAGTTTCTGAAATCACAGACGTAACGGAAATGACAATGAACCTTCCGCCTCTCGTTCAGTCCTTTGTCCTGCACTTCGGTGAAATGGGTTCCCGCTGGGGAATCAACCGCACGGTCGGCCAGATTTACGCGCTGCTCTTCGTCTCGCCCTCGCCGCTCTGCGCCGAGGAAATCGTCGATGCGCTCGGCATCTCGCGCTCGAACGTCTCCATGAGCCTTCGTGAACTGCAGGCCTGGAACCTGGTGCTGCTGCGCCACAAGCCGGATGACCGGCGCGACTTCTTCACGACACCTGACGATGTCTGGGTGATCCTCAGAACACTCGCCGAAGAGCGTAAGAAACGCGAGGTCGATCCCACGCTTTCGATGCTGCGCGAAATCCTCATGCAGCGCCCGGCAAGCGAGGTTGAACGCCATGCGCAGGAGCGCATGGGCGAGATGCACACGCTCATCGAGCAGCTGACGCATTGGTATGATGACGTAAAACAACTCGAAACAGAAAGGCTTGCAACGTTACTCTCGTTAGGCGCGAAGGTGACGAAGCTCCTGGAGGCCAAGGACAGGGTCGTTTCGCTTGGCCGTCGTCGTCCCAATCCTGCGAACAAGAGTTAGCGTCGTGAACAGTGCTTTCTTCGACGCGAGAGACCCGCAAGAGGCAAGGACGCTCCAAGGCGATGCCGTGACGCATAGGCCGGCAAAGACCAAAAGCCGGCTGCGCAGCGCAGCCATGCTGCAGGCCTTCGCAGCCGTGCTTTGGATTCCACAGGCGGGCCTGCTTGCCTATTCCGTCGGACGGCTGGCCGATGGTGGCGGCCTCGCCGATATCCTCTGGCCGGCCCTCTTCATTCTGCTTTTCGGCGTTGTCAAAAGCTGTCTCGACGCCACTGGCGGCCGTCTTGCCTTTCGCGCCGCCCGCGCGGAACTCAGCGAAAAGCGCGTCGCCGCTATTCGCCTGCTCGCCCGCCTGTCGCCGGTCGATGTCGACCGCCCGGCCTCCGGCGAGGCGGCGAGCATTCTTGGCGAGCAGGCCGAGCTGATCGTGCCCTATCTCGCCCGGTTCCAGCCGGCACGGATGAAGGCGGGCCTCGTGCCGCTCGTCATCCTGGCTTGCGTCTTTCCGATCTCCTGGATTGCTGCACTCGTGCTGCTGTTTGCAGGACCACTCATTCCGATTTTCATGGCACTCATCGGCTGGCGCGCGCAGGCTGCGAGCGAAAAGCAGCTTGCCGCGACAGGCGGCCTCAACGCCTTCCTGCTCGACCGGCTGCGCGGGCTTGCAACGATCCGTTCGCTGGATGCGGTCGACGCCACTGCTTTACGGCTGCGCACCGAGGCTGAATCGCTGCGCACACGCACCATGGCGGTGCTGAAAATCGCGTTCCTTTCGTCTGCCGTGCTCGAGCTCTTCTCAGCGCTCGGCGTTGCGATGACCGCTGTCTATATAGGCTTCAGCCTGCTCGGCGAAATCCGTTTCGGCGCGTGGTCGGGCGGCCTCGCTCTTTCGCAGGGGCTGTTCATTCTTCTGCTCGCACCCGCCTTTTTCGAACCCCTGCGCGAACTCTCCGCCGTCTGGCATGACCGCGCCTCGGGCGAGGCGGCGCTGAAGGCGCTCGATGGCTTGGCTGACGAAGGCATGAGGCTTCCCTACGAGGAGAGTGCCGAGGCTACGACTGTAGTGGAAGCCTTCAATATCCGCCTGGAAAATATCGGCTTTCGTTATCGGTCCGATCAGGAACCGGTCCTCAACGGTTTCAATCTCGACATCGCCGCCGGCGAACACGTGGCGCTGCTCGGCGCCAGCGGCACGGGCAAGTCAACCTTGCTGTCTCTGACCGCCGGCCTGGCCCCCTGCGGGGAAGGCCAGGTTCTGATCGGTGGAACAGCCATAGATCGCGCCAAAATGGCCTGGATCGGCCAGAATCCGCATATCTTCGCCGGCACGATATCGGGCAATGTCGCGCTCGGTCGGCCTGGAATCACAAAAGACAGAGTTTCCGAGGCGCTCGATCTGGCAAAGCTTGCAGGTGTTGCGAAGGCCTACGGCCATCGCCCGCTCGGCGAAGCCGGCATCGGCCTTTCCGGCGGCGAAGCGCTGCGGCTGGCGATCGCGCGTGCTGCCTGCGACCCCAATATCCGCATCATCCTTGCCGACGAACCGACCGCCCATCTCGACGCCGAATCCGCAGCCGACATAACGGAGAGCCTGCTCGCTTTCGCAGAAGGACGCACGCTGATCGTCGCCACCCACGATCCGCTGCTTGCCGCGCGCATGCAGCGCACCATCCGCCTCGATGCCGCATCTCTCCGGGAGGCTGCCGAATGACCACCTTCATAAGAGATATCAAGCCGGTTCTGCGTCTCTTCGTCGAGACACGCCGAAAGGAGCTGCTGCTCGGTGCCGCGCTCTCGGCAGCAACGGTAACGGCGGGCATCGCCCTGCTCGGTCTCTCGGGCTGGTTCATCACCGCGACCGCGCTTGCCGGGCTTTCGGCAACCATCGCTGCGACCTTCGACGTGTTTGCGCCGTCTGCGGGCATCCGCTTCCTCGCCATTCTGCGCACGGCGGCTCGTTACGGCGAGCGGCTGACCACCCATAATGCCACGCTTGCCGTGCTGGCTGCCCTTCGCGAACGTCTGTTTCGCGGCTGGGCCTCCGCAGGTGCGGCGCGCGCGCTCCTCAACCGCCCAGCGCGGCTGCTCTTTCGTCTGACGGCCGATATCGACGCGCTGGATTCGCTCTATCTGCGTATCCTGGTGCCTGCAGCCGTGGCAGTCGGCGCAGCACTCGTCGCCAGCGTTACGCTCGGCCTGATGCATCCGCTGTTCGGGCTTCTCTTCGGCCTCAGCCTTATTCTGGTCGGGCTCGGCCTGCCGCTGGCGGCAGGTCAGGCGGCCCGCAAACATGCGCGCCGACGTGCCTACGGCATCGAAACCCTGCGGTCGCGGACGATCGATCTCATCGCTGGGCAGACCGATCTGTTGATGGCCGGCCGGATCGCCGCACAGCAGCAGGCGATAACCGACGCCGATGCCTATACCGCACAGGCAGACGACCGGCTGAACAGGATCGAGACCGGAGTGACCTTCGGCTTCGGGCTTTTCTCCACCGCCCTGCTGGTTGCAGCATTGCTGACATCAGCGATGCTGATGCAAACAGGCGCAATCACCGCCCCGGTCGCCGCACTCGGCATACTCGTTGCCTTTGCCGCAACCGAACCCTTCGCAGCGCTACGCCGCGGCGCCATGGAATTCGGCAGGACGATGCTTGCAGCCAGACGCATCGCACCACGCCTTTCGGCAGCCGATGTGGACTTCACGCCGAAGACGCCTGCCCATGAGCTCGCCTTCGCGCTGCAGAATGCAACCGTTACCCATGACGGAGCGGCCCTGCCCGCCCTGCTTGACATAACGCTGGAATTGCGTCGCGGCGAGCATATTGCCGTGGTCGGCTCGAGCGGCGCCGGTAAGTCGACCCTGCTTTCACTTCTAGCCGGCGAGTTGCCGCCGGTAGATGGTATGGCCGCCGCGCTCGACGGAACGCTACTCACCCAGCGGACCGAGCTTTTCCAGGACACGCTGCGCGGCAACCTGTTGCTCGCGGCACCCTGTGCCGATGATGAGCAATTGCGCAGCGCGCTTGCTGGCGCTGGCCTGCTTGCCGATGTCGATGCACTGCCATCAGGCCTCGACACACTGCTCGGCGAAGGCGGTATGGGACTGTCAGGCGGACAATCTCGCCGGCTGGCACTCGCCCGCCTCTTCCTGCGCGACACGCCGCTCTGGCTGCTCGACGAGCCGACCGAGGGGCTTGACGGCAGCACCGCACGCGATGTGCTGCATCGCCTCGCGCTCAGGGCCGACGGCCGGGCACTGGTGATCGCCACGCATATTCGCCGCGAAGCGGCGCTCGCGGACTTGATCGCCGTCATCGAGGACGGCCGCATCTCGGAAGTTTCGCGCCGTGGAGAGGCGGCGTTCGAAAAGGCGCTCAATCGGCTTCGGCCGGATTGAGCGAACAGGCATGCCCCGCACGGCCAGCCGGCAATGCGGAAACTACTTGATACCCCGTGGGACCGTGGGAGTAAGACAATGGAATTAGACATCGTAGCGCTATCGCGCTTTCAATTTGCGCTGACTGCGCTTTACCACTTCCTGTTCGTGCCCTTGACGCTCGGCCTTTCCGTGCTGCTTGCCATCATGGAAACGACCTATGTCATGACCGGCCGCCAGATCTGGCGGCAGATGACGAAATTCTGGGGCACGCTCTTCGGCATCAATTTCGTGCTGGGCGTCGCAACCGGTATCGTCATGGAATTCCAGTTCGGCATGAATTGGAGCTATTACAGCTATTATGTCGGCGATATCTTCGGTGCACCGCTGGCGATCGAGGGCCTGATGGCCTTCTTCCTCGAAGCGACCTTTGTCGGCCTTTTCTTCTTCGGCTGGGACAAGCTGTCGAAGGTGGGCCATCTGGTCGCCACCTGGGCGGTCGCGCTCGGCTCGAATTTCTCTGCGCTCTGGATCCTGATCGCCAACGGCTGGATGCAGAACCCGGTCGGGTCCGCTCTCAATCCTCAGACGATGCGCATGGAGATAACAAGCTTCTACGACGTGGTCTTCAACCCTGTCGCCCAGGCAAAGTTCGTCCACACGGTTTCGGCCGGTTATGTCTGTGCCTCGATCTTCGTGCTCGGCGTTTCTGCCTGGTACCTGCTCAAGGGCCGGCATATCGAGCTTGCAAAGCGCTCGATGACGGTTGCCGCCTCCTTCGGGCTCGCCTCCGCCCTGTCGGTGGTCGTGCTCGGTGACGAAAGCGGCTATCTCGCCACCGAAAACCAGAAGATGAAGCTCGCCGCGATCGAAGCTATGTGGAAGACCGAGCCGGCACCGGCTGCCTTCACCGCCTTCGGCTTCCCCGATCAGGAAGCACGCGAGACACATTTCGCCGTCCATATCCCCTGGGTCATGGGTCTGATCGGCACCCGCTCGCTGACGACGGAAATCCCCGGCATCGACAAGCTGGAACAGCAGGCCGAAGTCCGCATCCGCGACGGCATCAAGGCTTATGACGCGCTGACGCAGATCCGCGCAGCACCCGCCCAGGATCAGGTGGCCCAGGAAGTCCGCAGTTCCTTCGAGGATCTCGGCCACGACCTCGGCTATGCCTTGCTCCTGAAGCGCTATGTCGACGATCCGCGACTGGCAACCGACGAACAAATCGCCCAGGCTGCACGTGACACCATCCCGCATGTGCCCACACTCTTCTGGTCGTTCCGCATCATGGTCGGTCTCGGCATGTTCTTCATCGTGCTGACGGCAACCTTCTTCTGGCTGTCGGCCCGCCGGCATCTGGATAAATATCCGCTGCTCCTGCGCATCGCTGTCTTTGCCATCCCGCTGCCCTGGATCGCCATCGAGGCCGGCTGGGTGGTTGCCGAAATCGGCCGTCAGCCCTGGGTCATCGAAGGCGTGCTGCCGACGGCAGTCGCCGTCTCCAATCACGGCGCCTGGGCAGTCCTGTTGACCATCATCGGCTTTGCCGCGCTCTATACGACACTGATCATCATCGAGATGAGCCTGATGCTCAAGGCGATCCGCCAGGGGCCGGAACCGGACCACGAGCCGGATGCCAAGCTCATTTCCGAAACCCTCGTTCCCGCGGAGTGACCTGTCATGATCCTTCACGAACTGATTAATTATGATACCCTGCGCATCATCTGGTGGGTGCTGCTCGGCGTGCTGCTGATCGCGTTTGCCGTCACCGACGGTTTCGACCTCGGCGTCGGAACGCTCCTGCCCTTCGTCGCCAGGACCGATACGGAACGGCGTGTCGCCATCAACACGATCGGCGCCACCTGGGAAGGCAATCAGGTCTGGCTCATCCTCGCAGGCGGCGCGATCTTCGCCGCCTGGCCGCCGCTTTATGCGGTTTCCTTCTCTGGCTTTTATCTCGCGATGTTTGCGATCCTCTTTGCACTCATCCTGCGCCCCGTCGGCTTCAAGTACCGCTCCAAGCGTGACAGTGCAGCCTGGCGCAACGGCTGGGACTGGGCGCTCTTCATCGGCGGCTTCGTGCCGTCGCTGATCTTCGGCGTTGCCGTCGGCAATGTGCTGCAGGGCGTTCCCTTTCGTTTCGCGGACGACATGCGTATCTTCTACGAGGGATCGTTCTTCGCGCTTCTGAATCCCTATGCCCTTCTCTGCGGGCTGCTCTCCGTCGCCATGCTCGTCATGCATGGAAGCGCATGGCTCGTGCTGAAGGCAACGGGGCCGGTTGCTGATCGCGCCCGGCGCTTCGGCAGCATCGCAGCGCTTTTGGTCATCGTGCTCTTTACGCTCGGCGGCCTGTGGCTCTGGGCCGACGTCAGCGGTTATCGCATCACCAGCGCCATCAACCCGATCGGCCCGTCGAACCCGCTTCTGAAGACGGTGTCGCTGGAAAGCGGTGCATGGCTTGCCAATTACGGCACCTATCCCTGGATGATTGTCGCTCCGGTACTCGGCTTCCTGGGTGCGGCGGCCGCCTTCCTTGCCATGCGAGCACGGCTGGAAGTCGCGACGCTGCTCTTCAGCGACCTCTCGATAACAGGCATCATCTCGACGGTCGGCCTGTCGATGTTCCCATTCATCCTGCCCTCTTCGCTCGATCCGAGGTCGAGCCTCACGGTCTGGGATGCATCGTCGAGCCACCAGACACTCTTCATCATGCTGGTCGTTACGGTCATCTTCCTGCCGATCATCTTTGCCTACACAACCTGGGTCTACAAGGTGCTGTGGGGCAAGGTCGACGAGAAGAGCGTCACCGACAAGAACAGCCACGCTTACTGAGGAGATGAAACGATGTGGTATTTCGCATGGATACTCGGCTTCCCGCTGGCAGCCGCCTTCGCCGTCCTCAACGCCATATGGTACGAGCTGGTGGATGATCAGGCCAAGAAAAAGGCTTCCGGCGAACGCCGATAAAAGTAAAAAGGGCGCGGTTCATACCGCGCCCTTTCTTTGAACTCGTCACTATTCACACGGGGCTGTCACCCAAGCCGGTTCTGCGAGCGCTCCGCGAGCTCGACAATGATGCCGTCTGGATCGCGGACGAAGGCGATCCTGTTCAGCATCTCGGAATGGACTGCAAAACGTGGCCGCTCCTTGATCTCGACACCAGCCCCTTCCAGTCGGGCGAAGGTTTCTTCAACGTTCTCGAAATGGAAAGTTATGTGCCGGACCCCGGCTGTTCCATCCGGAACGTCGACAGCGCGGGTCGCACCGCCCGGCGGCGCAAAAACTTCCAGCATTCCGTCGCCAGCGTCAAGGAAGGCGACCTGCATGCCGTCAGGCATCTGCTTGCGCAGATGCAGCTTCAGCCCGAGCAGGCCGCAGTAGAACTCGATCGTCCGGTCCATATTGCTGACTGTCATGCCGATATGTTCGAAAGATTTCAGCATCGTCTTCCCCTCAGACGCCAGCGGCAAGCCGCCGCCCCTCTTCCGGAAGCCAGGAACGGTAAAGCGGATGCTCGGCCGTGATCGGCATCGGCGTCGGCTGGCCGGTACGCTGCGAAGAATAGGCGGCGGTCACCAGTTCCAGCGAGTTGCGTGCGTCCTGAAGCGTCACCGGCGGATCGCGGTCATCGATGATCGCCTTGTGGAAGAGCTCGAACTGGCGCGTATAACCGTCTTCCGTCTCTTCATAATCCGCAAGCGCCGCGTCGATGCGGGCCTGATGTTCCTCCGTCCCGGCAATGAAGGTCCAGGGATCGCGGCCCATCGTGTAGGGTTCCAGAATGCTTTCGGCGACGAGATCACTGAAGCAGAAACGCAGCCTGGAGATTTCCTTGCGGGAACCAAGCGTCATGGAAAGCGTGGCGAGCGAGCCGTTCTTCATCTTCACCGACAGCGCGGCGGTATCTTCCACCTCGATCGGATTGACCAGCGTCGCACCATAGGAAAACACCTCGGCGCAGGGACCATGCACATAGTTCAGCATGTCATGGGCGTGGATCGCATGACCGAGCAGGCCACCACCGAGTTCCGTTGCCCATTTGCCGCGCCACGGCACGGCGTAATAATCCGGCCCGCGCCACCAATGCGTTTCGATGGTGGTAAGGAACGGCTTGCCGGCAAGACCGCGCTCGATCAGAAGCTTCAGCTTCTGCAGGCCGCTACCGTAGCGGTACTGGAAGATCGGCATCAGCTTGCGGCCGTTCGAACGCGCCAGAATGCGCGCCATCTCGTCCACCTCGGCGATAGAACCGAAGAGCGGTTTTTCGCAGATTACATGCTTGCCACTCTCGATCGCTTTCCGGCAAAGCTCGAAATGCGAATCCGGCGGCGCGGCGATATCGATGATATCGAGATCGTCGCGCGCAAAGAGCGAATCCGCATCCTGCGTGTATTCGGGGATATTATGCTCCTCGCAGAGCGGCTTGCCGCGATCTGCGTCGAGAGAACAGAGAACGGGAACCTCGAAGAGATCGCTGTTCCAGCCGAAACCTGTCAGATGCCGTTCAGCAATGCCCGCACCGATGACGCCGACGCGCAGTTTCCGTGTCATGATATTTTCCTCAGCGGGTACCGATACGAGTGGCTTTGGTCTGTGCTTCGATTGAAACGCGGCAGACTTCGTAGACGTGGCCTTGCGTCATGGCGGTTTCGCTGCGGTCGCATACATCGGCGGCGAAAGCATCGAAATAGTCGAGCTTCTCACCACTGCAGTCGATATGCGTCATCTCCTTGCCATTGACGAGGAAGAGGTGATCCTTGCCGGGCCGGCCGGCAATATCGATATATTTGCGCAGTTCGATATAACCTTCGGTCCCGAGAATGGTCAGGCGTCCGTCGCCCCAGGTCGGCAGCGCCTCCGGCGTGAACCAGTCGACGCGGACATAACCGCTCGCCTTGTCGGAGCGCAGCAGCACTTCGCCGAAATCCTCGAAGGCCGGCTTTTCAGGCATGCCGAAATTACCAACCGAGCTTGCCACCACCTCGCCCGTCGTCGAGCCGGTATAGAACAGGAACTGGTCGACCTGATGCGAGGCGATATCGACAATGATACCGCCAAAAGCCTGCGGGTCGAAAAACCAGTCCGGCCGCGTCGGCAGCTGCAGCCTGTGGGGGCCTATGCCGAGCGTCTGGATGACCTTGCCGATCGCGCCTTCCTTGACGAGCTTGCCGGCCTTGACGGCGGAGCGCACGCAATGGCGTTCGGAAAAGCAGATGGAGAAAATCTTGCCGGTTTCGGCAACGGTGCGCTTGACCTCTTCGAGCTGTGCGAAGGTCGTCACGCCCGGCTTGTCTGTCATGACATCCTTGCCGGCCTGCATGGCGCGGATCGCTAAGCCTGCCCGATCGCGAGGAATGGCGGCTATGCAGATGACATCGATCGAGGGATCGGCAAAGATCTTTTCACGGTCGATCTGCGGTGCATCCGGATAGGTCTTTTCAAACATCTCGCGGAGTGCGGGCACTGATGTCTGCGGGCAATAACCGACGAATTCAGCACCGGCGGCTAACAATCCCTTCACATGATCGAACGTATGCCCATGGTCGATCCCGACGACGGCAAATCTCAACATCGCAATATTTCCTCCCGGGGGATTTCTGAGTCCGGCGGTCGCCGATCCTCCTCCATGGGGCAAAACAGATAACGAAAGACCTGATCTGTCAAGGCAAGATCAGCGGCAAAAGAGTTTTGCCATCTCGTTAAATATATGAAATAGAAAGGTTATTTTGTATCTAAATAGTTATAAGTTATGATGAAATACTGATTTGGCGTTCTCGCGTCACCATACCCCCCGATACAACACGAACCGCTTTTCTCGCAGCGAGACTTGCTCTGTTGCAACGAATATGCTCGATTTTCATCGCCGTCGGGTTGGAGGACGGCACCCATCAATTTTTTCGCAGGAGCGCTCCCCGCTCCGCCCGTGACGGAAGATCGCCATGTCCCATTTCCCCCTCGATGCTGCCGTCTCAGGCGGTCTCTTTGTCGGCCGCGCCTGGAATCCGGAGGTTGCCGGGCCGAGCATCGTGACGCTGCGTGACGGCGCCCTCGTCGACATTACCTCTTCCGAAGCGCCAACGCTGAGCGCGCTGTTGGAGCGATCAGATGCGGCAGAATTCGTCCGCACTGCCGCCGGCAAAACGCTCGGTAGGTTGGAGGAAGTTGCGGCAAACTGCACAGGCAAGCCCGATGCGAGTAAAGCCTATCTGTTGGCGCCGGCGGACCTGCAGGCGATCAAGGCCTGCGGCGTAACCTTCGCCCAATCGATGATTGAACGCGTCATCGAGGAAAAGGCCGCCGGCAACCCGGATCGCGCCGCCTCCATCCGCGAGCGCGTCAGCACGCTGATTGGCGGAAGCCTGACCAATATCAAGGCCGGTTCGCCGGAGGCGGTCACGGTCAAGCAGGCGCTGATCGAAGAAGGCATCTGGTCGCAATATCTTGAGGTTGGCATCGGCCCGGACGCCGAGGTCTTCACCAAGTCGCCGGTTCTCTCATCGGTCGGCTGGGGGTCGGACGTCGGCCTTCATCCGATCTCGACCTGGAACAATCCCGAGCCGGAAATCGTTCTGGCGGTCAACAGCCGCGGCGAGATCAAGGGCGCGACACTTGGCAACGACGTGAACCTGCGGGATGTCGAAGGCCGCTCGGCGCTGCTGCTCGGCAAGGCGAAGGACAATAACGCTTCCTGCTCCATCGGCCCTTTCATCCGCCTCTTCGATGCGAGCTACAGCCTCGATGACGTACGCAAAGCCGAGCTCGACCTTAAAGTCACCGGCACGGACGGCTTTGTGCTGCACGGCAAGAGCTCCATGTCGCAGATCAGCCGCGATCCGACTGATCTCGTCAAGCAAACGGTTGGCGCTCACCACCAGTATCCGGATGGTTTCATGCTGTTCCTCGGCACGCTGTTTGCGCCGACACAGGATCGCGACGCAAAGAATCAGGGTTTCACCCACAAGATCGGCGACGTCGTGGAAATCTCGTCGGCCGGCCTTGGCGCGCTGGTCAACACGGTAAGGCTTTCGACTGAATGCCCGCCCTGGACCTTCGGCATTTCCTCGCTAATGGGCAACCTCGCAAAGCGCGGGCTGCTCTGAGCTACTGGTTTCGCCTGACACCCTGCAGGAGGTCGAGAACGGAATTCGCGGCTTCGAGCACGTTCGTCCCCGGACCGAACACGGCGGCAACGCCGTGTTCGTGAAGGAACTCGTAATCCTGCCGCGGAATCACGCCGCCGCAGACGACGATGATATCGCCGCCACCCTGTTCCTTCAGCTTATCGATCAGCTGCGGCAATAGCGTCCTGTGCCCGGCCGCCAGCGACGAGACGCCTACGACATTGACCTTCTCGCCGAGCGCCATGCCGGCCGCCTCTTCGGGCGTCTGGAACAGCGGGCCGGCGAGGACGTCAAAGCCGACATCGCCGAATGCAGAGGCGATGACCTTGGCGCCACGGTCATGCCCATCCTGGCCGAGCTTGGCGACCATGATCTTCGGCTTGCGGCCCATGGCCTCGGTCACTTCCGCCATACGCACCTTGAGCACGTCAAGCTCCGGCTCGTCCCGGTAGGCCGCACCATAGATGCCGCGGATCACCTTGGGCGTCGCAAAATGATCGCCGAAGACCTCCCGCATCGCGTCGGAGATTTCGCCGACGGTGGCCCGCGCCCTTGCCGCTTCGACGGCAGCGGCCAGCAGGTTGCCGTTGCCGCTGCGGGCAATCTCCAGAAGTGCCGCCAGCGTTTCCTTGACCTTCACGCCGTCGCGGCGGAGCTTGGTCTCCTCGATACGGCGGATCTGCGCGGCGCGTACCGCGCTGTTGTCGATCTCCAGGATATCGATTGGCTGTTCGGCCTCGAGCCGGTATTTGTTGACCCCGACAATGACCTCTTCGCCTTTGTCGACGGCGGCCTGACGGCGGGCGGCGGCTTCCTCAATCAGCCGCTTCGGCAGGCCCTCATTGACGGCTTTGGTCATGCCGCCAAGCGCCTCGACCTCCTCGATCAGCGCCCAGGCTCTATCGGCCAGTTCCTTTGTCAGGCTCTCTACATAATAGGAGCCGGCAAGCGGATCGACGACATTGGTGACACCGGTCTCGTGCTGCAGGATGAGCTGCGTATTGCGGGCGATGCGGGCGGAAAATTCCGTCGGCAGGGCGATCGCCTCGTCGAAGGAATTGGTATGCAGCGACTGCGTGCCGCCGAGCACGGCCGACATCGCTTCGAAGGCGGTGCGGATGATATTGTTGTAAGGATCCTGTTCCTGCAGCGATACACCCGATGTCTGGCAATGGGTGCGAAGCATCAGCGAGGATGCCTTCTTCGGCTGAAACTCTTCCATGATGCGGGTCCAGAGCTGCCGAGCCGCGCGAAGCTTCGCCGCCTCCATGAAGAAATTCATGCCGATCGCAAAGAAGAAGGAAAGCCGACCGGCGAAGTCATCGACATCAAGACCCTTGGCGATTGCCGCGCGCACATATTCGCGCCCGTCGGCCAGCGTGAAGGCAAGCTCCTGCACCCGCGTCGCGCCTGCCTCCTGCATGTGATAGCCGGAGATCGAGATCGAATTGAATTTCGGCATCTCCTTCGCCGTATATTCGATGATATCGGCAACGATGCGCATCGAGGGTTCCGGCGGATAGATATAGGTATTGCGGACCATGAACTCCTTGAGGATATCGTTCTGGATGGTCCCGGAAAGCTCCGCCTTCGAAACACCCTGTTCCTCGCCGGCGACGATGAAGTTTGCAAGGATCGGGATGACCGCGCCATTCATGGTCATGGAAACGGACATGTCCTGCAGCGGAATTCCGTCAAAGAGGATCTTCATGTCCTCGACGCTATCGATCGCGACACCCGCCTTGCCGACATCACCGACGACGCGCGAATGATCGCTATCATAGCCGCGATGGGTGGCAAGGTCGAAAGCGACGGAGAGGCCCTTCTGGCCCGCAGCAAGGTTACGACGATAGAAGGCGTTGGATTCCTCTGCGGTCGAAAAACCGGCATATTGCCGGATCGTCCAGGGCCGGCCGGCATACATCGTGGCACGCGGGCCGCGGGTGAAGGGCGCAAAGCCCGGCAGGCTGTCCGCGTCAGTGCCATCGAGATCGGCGGCCGTATAGAGCGGTTTGACGTCGATGCCTTCGGGCGTGTGCCAGGTCAGCGGATCAGGTGCTGCGCGCAGCTCCTTTTGTGCGAGCGCCTCCCAATCCGACAGCGTCTTCTTCGTCATATCATCCTCCGCATCGTCTGCGCGCTACGCTACCACCATGCGGTGACGCGGCGCGATACAGCCTTAGGATAATTTGATCGGCAAGGCGATGATAGACGTTCAGCGATGCGCGGCCCAGGGCACGAAGCGCCGCTCGATCAGCCGCGCCAGGATCTCCAGCAGGAAGGCAATCGCGGCAATGACGATGATCCCGCCAATGACAATATCGGTCACAAGAAACTGCGCCGCAGACTGGATCATGAAGCCGAGGCCCTGGCTTGCCGCAACGAGCTCGGCCGCGACCACCGTCGACCAGCCAGCGCCGAGCGCAATGCGTGTGCCCGTCAGGATCGACGGAATGGCGCCCGGAAGAATGACATGCAGCAGCACCTGCAGCCGGCTCGCCCCGAAGGAACGGGCGGCGTTGACGAAATCGCCGGGCGCGGATTTGACGCCTGCTGCCGTCGACAGGATGATCGGCGGCAGCATGGCAAGCGAGATGACTGTAACCTTCGAGGCCTCGCCGATACCGACCCAGATGATGATCAGCGGCAGATAGGCAAGCGGCGGCAGGGGTCGCAGGAATTCGACGATCGGATCAAGGATGCCCTTGCCGATGCGGCTGGTGGCGATCGCAAGACCTGCCGGCACACCGATGATGAGCGAAACGGCGAGCGCTGCAAAGATGCGCAGCAGGCTTGCGAGCGTATGTTCGGCAAGCGTGGAATCGACGAAACCGTTGATCGCGACATTGGCGAGCGATTTCGCCACGACAAGCGGCGACGGCAGGAAGACCGGCGAGACTGCGCCATAGGCCGAAGCAAGGCTCCAGCCGGCGATAATGACGGCGATGGTTGCAAGCGAGATCGGCAGCGTACCGCGGCGTTTCGGCCGCGCCTCTACCGGCTGATCCGACACTGCGGCTGTGAGTGTTTCCGCCTCGACGCTCATGCGGCAATCTCCTCTTCATCCGCGTGGATGAGTGCGGTCAGTTCGTCATGCAGATTTTTAAACGCGGTGAGCGACTTGATCTCCTTGACGCTTCTGCCGTCGAGCAACGCCTTGCCAAACTCGGTCCTGATATCGGCGACGATGCGGCCAGGATTTGGTGCCAGCACGATGACGCGTGTCGCAAGCAACAGCGCCTCATCGATGCTGTGGGTGATCAGCAGGGCGCCGGTCTTGCTTTCGGCCCAAACATCAAGCAGGAATTTCTGCATGCGGCTGCGTGTCAGCGCGTCGAGCGCACCGAGCGGTTCATCAAGTAGCAGGAAGCGAGGGCCGGAGGCGAGCGCGCGGGCGATGCCGACGCGCTGGCGCATGCCGCCTGAGAGTTCCCAGATATTCTTGTGACCGGCGCCATCAAGGCCGACCTTCACCAGCAGTTCTTCCGCGCGGCGCTGCCTATCGCCTTTCGGGATGCCTTGAAGCTTCAGCGGTAAGGCGACGTTGCCGGCAGCGGTAAGCCAGGGATAGAGCGCGTCGTCCTGAAACACCACGGCCCGGTCTACGCCCGGCCCGTCGATCTCTTTGCCGTCGACCAACACGCGCCCCTCGCTCGGCTCAGTGAAGCCTGCAGCAATATTGAGAAGGCTGGTCTTGCCGGAACCCGAACGGCCGATGACCACCACGAACTCATCGGAGGCAATATGCAGGTTGATGCCATCGAGCACACGCCTCTTCCGACGACTGCCTGCCTCGGCATAATCGAGCGATAGGGACTGTAATGAAAGTATGCTCATGGGCATCACCTGTTTTAAGAAAAACCGGCGCAGCCGAAGCCGCGCCGGGACCCTTGGGAGGATCAAAGACCTGCTTTGGCTGCTTCCTTGACCCAGTGGTCGGAAACATAGGGGCTGTAGTCCTTCAAAACGCCAGGAATCTTGCCCTGCTCCAGAAGGAAGGCCGAGGTTTCGGCAACAGCCTTCGTCGTACCGCCACCGAGGAGATCTGCGCTCGCCTGTTCCTTCAGGCTCGGGAAAGTGTAGCCCTTGAGAAGAGTCGGCACTTCATCGGTCTTGGCGCCGGTGAGCTTGGCAATCTTCTCAGCTTCCGGTGATTTCGCATTCCAGCTATCCGGATTGGCGAGATAAGAAGCATAAGCCGCACCCGTGACCTTCACGAAGCCAGTGACAACGTCCGGATGTGCCTCTGCAAACTTCTTGCTGACGATCCAGGCATCGAAAGTCGGGCCGCCCCATTTTGCGACATCAGCAGACGTCGCGAGCACGCTGCCGCTTTTCTTGAGCTGCGCCAGGACCGGATCCCAGACATAGGCGCCGTCGATGTCACCGCGTTCCCAGGCGGCGGCGATTTCCGGCGGACGCAGGTTGAGGATCTGCACCGACTTCGGATCTACTTTCCAGTGCTTCAGCGCCGTCAGCAGACTGTAATGCGCTGTCGAGACGAAGGGGGTGGCGATCTTCTTGCCCTTAAGGTCCTCGGGCTTGGTGATGTTCTTGACAGCGAGCGCTTCGGCGTCGCTGATGAGACCGACCACGTAGATCGTCTCGATCGGCAATTCGCGGCTGGCTGCGGCCGCAAGCGGCGACGAGCCGACATAGCCGATGTCGATGGAGCCGGAGGCGATGGCAGCGATGACATCAGCGCCGCCATCGAATTTCTGCCAGTTGATCTTCGCCCCGGTCACCTTCTCATAGGTGCCATCGGCCTGCGGGACGCGCGAAGGCTCGACGATTGGCTGATAGCCGATATTGAGCGTGACGTCGGCGGCATCGGCCGCATAGCCGGTCAAAGTGAGGACAGCGGCAGCAGCCGTGCCCAGCAGGTTGCGTCGGTTGATTTTCATATCCCTCTCCCGCAATGTTCAAAATCATTCCGCCCGGGAATGTGAATAGATCATTGTAAAAATCATAGATTTTATAGAGATAGAAAATTCCCGGAATCGGGCATGAAGGATAATTTGCTTCTAAATAATGAGAGAGAAACGGTGGTTTCCCGATCCGCTCGATAATTCCCCCAAATGACCGACTGAGATCTCAGGACAGTATTGATGAAGAACATGCAGATCTACGCCTTCGACATGAACTGCGTCGGACATATAAATCACGGGATGTGGACGCATCCGCGCGACCGTTCGGTCAGCTATACCGATCTCGATTACTGGGCGGATTTTGCGCGCACGGCCGAACGCGGCAAGCTGGACGGCATTTTTCTGGCCGATATTGTCGGCGTCTACGATGTCTATAAGAATAGTCCCGCCTCCGTGATCGAGACGGGCGCGCAGATCCCGGTCAACGATCCGCTGATGCCGATTTCGGCCATGGCTTACGTCACGAAGCACCTCGGCTTCGGCGTCACCGTCAATACGACCTATGAGCCGCCCTTTCTGCTGGCACGACGCATGTCGACGCTCGATCATCTGACCAAGGGCCGTATCGGCTGGAATATCGTCACCGGCTATCTCGACAGCGCTGCCCGCAGCATGGGATTCGACAAGCTGCCGGAGCATGATGCGCGCTATGACGCCGCCGAGGAATATCTCGAAATCCTCTACAAGCTCTGGGAGGGAAGCTGGGACGACGGCGCGGTGCTGCGCGACAGGGAACGCGGCATCTTCGCCGATGCGTCGAAGGTCCGCGCCGTCAGCCATCAGGGCCAATATTATAAGATGGAGGGCATCCACTTGGCGGAGCCCTCCCCGCAGCGCACGCCGCTTCTCTTCCAGGCCGGCGCTTCGGCGCGCGGACAGGATTTCGCCGCCCGTCATGCCGAATGCGTCTTCATCGCCGGACCGACGCCGCAATCGGCGCGCCCGACGGTCGATGCCCTGCGCTCCAAGACACGAGCGAATGGTCGCGGCGCGGATGCAATCAAGATCCTGAGCCTCATCACCGTCGTCGTCGGAAAGACCGAAGCCCAAGCGCAGGAAAAGCTTGAGGACTATCGCCGGCATGCAAGCGTCGAGGCCTCGCTGGCGCATTACTCCGCCTCGGTCGGAGTCGATTTTTCGAAATACGGCCTTGATGAAGTGATCGACCAGAGCTCGACCAATGCCAATCAGTCGGCCCTAGCGGCGATCACCAAGCAGGCGGCAAAGCCGGTGACGAAGCGACAGATCATCGACCAGATGGTGCTCGGCAGCCGCATGAAGCCGATCGTCGGCTCGCCAGAGCAGATTGCCGACGTCCTGCAACGCTGGATCGAGGAGGGCGACATCGATGGTTTCAATCTGGCGCGCACGGTGGCGCCGGAAAGCCTCAATGATTTCGTCGATCTCGTCGTGCCGGTCCTGCAGGAGCGCGGCCTCTTCAAGGCTGATTATGCGGAAGGACCGCTGCGGCGGAAGCTGTTCGGCGGAAATGGCCGACTGTCTGCCAGCCATCCCGCCGCTCGCTTCAGGCGCTAGATCTCAGCGGTGATCCAGACGGGCGACCAGCCGGTCGCCCAGCCACTGGATGCCGCAGACGAGTACGATGAGCACGGCGACGACTGCGATCATCACATTGGTCTCGAAACGCTGGTAGCCATAGCGAATGGCGAGGTCGCCGAGGCCGCCGGCACCGATAGCGCCGGCCATGGCCGATGCACCGATCAGCGTCACCAGCGTGACGGTAAAGCCGGCGACGATGCCCGGCAGGGCTTCGGGAACCAAAACCTCACGGATGATCGTCCAGCGATTGCCGCCCATGGCGCGCACGGCGTCGATCAGCCCGCGATCCACCTCCCGTAACGAGACCTCGGCGATACGGGCATAATAGGGTGTCGCGGCAATAGCGAGCGGAACGATAGCCGCCCAGGTGCCGATCGCCGTGCCGACGATCAGGCGCGTCAGCGGGATCAGCGCCACCAGAAGGATAATGAAGGGCACCGAACGGAAGCCGTTGATAACCCCGCCGAGAATGCGGTTGATCGCGAGGTTTTCGGCAATGCCACCGCGATTGGTCAGCACCAGCGCCAGCCCGAGCGGCAGGCCTGCAACCAGCGAAATCAATCCGGATGTCGCCGTCATCAGCACCGTCTCCCAGAGGGAGCGCAGCAACAGATTAATCATGATCGGTGTCATAACCAAGCACCTCCACCCGGGCGGACCGGGCCTTCAGAAATTGTTCGACCTTTTCTGCAAGCAAGGGATCGCGCGCAGGAACGGCAATGAAGAACCGCGCCACCGGCTGGTTCTGGATATGATCGATGCCACCGTGAACGAGGCGGAAGGAGTGTGGCAGCGCTGACGAAAGATCGGCAAAGAGAGCACCTTGCGCTTCCGGCCCGGCGAGATCGACGCTCAGGATCACTTCCGTGCCGCCGGAATGCGACAGCCGCGCGGCGATATGTTCGGGAAGCTGCGGGCGGATACCGCCGAGCAGGCTTTTGGTGATCGCTGCCTGCGGATCTGCGAAGATCGACCAGACCTGTCCCTCCTCGACGATGCGGCCCGCATCGATAACGGCGACGCGATCGGCAATGCCGCGAACGACTTCCATTTCATGGGTGATCAGCAGAATCGTAAGTCCAAGCTTACGATTGATGTCCTTCAGCAGAGCCAGGATGGATCGCGTCGTCTCCGGGTCGAGCGCGGAGGTCGCCTCGTCGGACAGCAACAGAGCGGGGCGAGCGGCAAGTGCGCGGGCGATGCCGACGCGCTGCTTCTGGCCGCCTGAGAGCGAAGATGGATAAGCCGTAGCCTTGTCGGATAAGCCGACCAGTTCCAGAAGCTCCTGCGCCCGCTTCAGCCGTTCGGCCTTGCCGACACCTTCGATCTTCAGCGGCAACGCGACATTATCCTCGACGGTCTTGGCCGACAGAAGATTGAAATGCTGGAAGATCATGCCGATGCGACGGCGCAATGGCTGCAGCTCCTGCTCGGCGAGACCTGCAATGTTGCGGCCCTCGATGACGATCTCGCCGCGGTCGGCGCGCTCGAGACCGTTGAGACAACGGATCAGCGTCGACTTGCCGGCGCCGCTGCGGCCGATGATGCCGAGAATTTCACCCTTCTTCACGGTCAGCGAAACACCGTCGAGTGCGGCTGTCGCGCCGAACTTGCGCTTGACATCTCTCAGACGCACGACCTCTTCGGCGTCGATGCGAGGCGTCTCTATCCCTGAGGCTGAGACAATTGAATTCATGATCATTCCTTCACAAACGCTGAAGGCGGCCCCGGCAAAGACCCGGGCCGCCTCAGTTATTGACGCCCTAGAGAGGGCGGCGAAATCAATAGGCGCTGAGCCCAGTACCCTTATACACCTTATCGAATTCGGCCTTGACCGTCTCGTTCTGATAGGAGGAGACGAGAGTCTTCACCCAATCGGCATCCTTGTTGTCTTCCTTCACGGCGATGAAGTTGCGGTAAGGATTGTCGGCGATCGGCTCCTGGGCGACACGCTCTGCCGGGGACAGACCGCTCTTCAGCGCCCAATCGGTGTTGACGACGCCGGCGTCGAGGTCGTCGATCGAACGGCCGACGATGCCGGCATCGAGTTCGCGGATCTCGATATTCTTCGGGTTTTCGGAGACGTCGACGATCGTGGCGAGAATGCCCGTTCCATCCTTCAGCTTGATCAAGCCTTCGTTCTGCAGAACACGCAGAGCACGGCCTTCGTTGGACGGATCATTCGGCACGCCGATCACGGCGCCCTCGGGCAGTTCGGCAACCGACTTGTGCTTCTTGCTGTAGAGGCCGATCGGCCAGACGCCGGTATAGCCGACGGAAACGATGTGATAGCCGTGCTGCTTCACCTGATTGTCCAGATAGGGCTGGTGCTGGAAGGCATTGGCGTCGATTTCGCCCCGCTCCAGCGCCTCGTTCGGCTGGGTGTAGTCGTTGAAGGTGATCGTCTCGATCTTGAGGCCCTTCTTGGCAGCCTCAGCGGTGACGACGCGCCAGACATCCTCATCCTCGCCGCTCATGATGCCGACCTTGATCGACTTGTCTGCCGCAAAGGAAGGAACCGGCCCCGCAAAGGCAATAAGTGCCGCCGCGGAGGCTGCAACAGCGAGGGCCGCGCGGCGCGAAAGCGAAATGGCGCTGATGTTTTTGTTCTTGGTCATTTTTTATCCCGTCTGACTAAATGAGGCCGAGCCCCGAGCAGGCGGATAATTGCAAATGCGCTTGCTGTGAGCGAAGCACGAACGTCCGATGTCCTGTCATCGCCGGGAAAACTCTTGCCGCGTCTTGGATAGTGGCAGGATAAATTTCTACCAAATTAATGGATTAATGTCAGGCTAAAATATGCTTGAATGAAAACGGCGCCTCGGAAGGCGCCGCCGAAAATCAATCCTGAAGCCCGTTTATTCGGCCGCGATCAGCCTGGAGGTTCGCCCCGGAAAGAAGGCTGCGAGTTCGCCGATCACCTCCCCGATGCGCTTGGATAACGGCTCGGAAGACACCTGATAGTCGGTGAAATCGCGGTCCGAGGCATACACGGCGGTCGGCAACGTGTGGGCCATGAAGAAACCAAAGAGCGGGCGCAGTTGATGCTCGACCATCAGCGCATGACGGTCGCCGCCGCCGGTCGCGGTGATGACGATCGGTTTGGCGCGCAACTCATGCGGGTCGATGAGATCAATCAGATGCTTGAAGAGGCCCGGATAGCTGCCCTTGAAGGTCGGCGCGCCAATGACGAGGACGTCTGCATTGGCGATGTCGGCGATGATTTCCCGGGCGCGATTGTCGAGGTCGTCGCGGCGCAACGCCTGGCCGAGCGAGGGGCCGACATCCGTCAGGTCGTAGATCGTGTTGTCGAAGCCATATTTTTCGGCGGCGAGGCCGGCGATATTCTCGACCAGCGCAAAGGTCTTCGAGGGACGATTGAAGCTGCCGGCAAGACCGACCAGTTTGGGTGCAGACATATCATTTCCTTCCACTATCGCGCCGTCGATGGCTGCATCATGAGACGGATATTATCCATCAAAATAGTAGATTAAAGGAATGTCGATCCGTCTTGGTCAAAAGCCGGGGAAAATATGTTCGCTGAAACCGGACGCCGCTGATTGCGCTTACCTCGAAATAAAAGGCAGCGGAACGCTTTGCGCTGCCTTTTCTCTTTGCAGACGAGAGAGCCTATGCCGGGCGATGCTTGGGGATACGCGGCAGGAAGATGGTGAGCAGGCCGAGTAGCGGCAGGTAGGAGCAGATGCGGTAGACGAAAGCGATGCCGTGCGAGTCGGCAAAACCGCCGAGGAAGGCCGCACCGAGACCGCCCGCACCGAATGCGAAACCGAAGAAGACGCCGGCGATCAGGCCGACGCGACCCGGTACCAGCTCCTGCGCAAAGACGACGATGGCCGAGAAGGCCGATGCGAAGATCAGGCCGATGACGACGCTGAGCACGCACGTCCAGAACAGGTTCGCATAGGGCAGCAGCAGCGCGAAGGGGATGACGCCGAGGATCGAGAACCAGATGACGAAGCGTGCGCCGAAACGATCGCCGATCGGCCCTCCGAGGAAGGTGCCTGCGGCAACCGAACCCAGGAAGAGGAAGAGCATGAGCTGCGCCTGCTGCACACCAAGCTGAAAGCGGTCGATGACGTAGAAGGTGAAATAGCTCGAGACGCTCGCCATGTAGACGTTCTTCGTCGCCGTCAGCAGCACGAGAATGAGCAGCGCCCAGACGACCTTGTTCTGCGGCAGCGGCAGCGTACGGCTCGGTGCCGCCTTGCTGGCGTTTTGGCGGCGGTGGCTCATATACCAGTTGCCGACCCAGCTCAGGACAACCATGCCGACCATGGCGATACCGGAAAGCCAGGACACGCTGTGCTGGCCGTTCGGCAGCACGATGAAGGCGGCCAGCAGGGGACCGATCGCCTGACCGGCATTGCCGCCAACCTGGAAAAACGATTGTGCAAAGCCATGGCGACCGCCGGAGGCAAGGCGCGCCACGCGCGAGGATTCCGGATGGAAGACCGCCGAGCCGAAGCCGATCAGGCTTGCGGCAACCAGCAGCAGCTCGAAACTGCCGGCATTGCCGAGCAGAATCAGGCCGCAGAACGTGCTCGCCATGCCGACCGGCAGCGAATAGGGCATCGGCCAGCGATCGGTGACGATGCCGACGAGCGGCTGGAGAAGCGAAGCCGTGACCTGAAAGGTCATGGTCAAAAGACCAATCTGCACGAAATCGAGGTTATAATTGGCCTTGAAGAGCGGATAGAGCGAGGCAAGCAGCGACTGCATGATGTCGTTGAGCATGTGGCAGAAGCTGACTGCCACCAGAACGGACATTGCGGTCTTTTCAAAACGGGGGGCGCTCTCGGCAACGGATGCCATGGGTCTTCCTCTTGCGCGGCCGGAACGATGCCGGGCGGTCGTCGGGGTTCGTGCGGACTGTTGTTGGGGCGATCGGGGCGTCGGAAGTGAGTTGTCAGCGGCGGTCGCTGAAAAGCATTTATCGTATGAAGAGAGACGATTACAGCCCAGTTTTGTGCGGATCGGTACGGAGTTTTAAGATTTTCACTGCTGATCCTGCAATTCGGCCACCTCACGTGCCGATCCGGCACAGGTGATCGGTCCGGGGGGTCAGTCGCATTCGGCGCCAAGAGCAGACCAGGTGATGCTGGTCTTGAAGAACCTGCGATAGCAGGTTGCCGCTCGCCGTTTCATTTCGGTATCGCCACGACAACGCTGAGACCGACCGGATTACGCTGCCGCAGCTCCAATGTGCCTTGATGGGAGTGAACGATGTCTGCAACGATCGACAGACCGAGACCGAAACCGCCTCCAGCGCGAGACTGGTCCGACTTGAAGAAAGGCTCAAGGACCCGCTCTCGAAGCTCCTGCGGAATGCCTGGACCGTCATCCTCGACAATGATCAGGACGGTATCCGGCCGCTCAGCCATCGTCACCTCGACCTTGCCGGCAAATTTAACGGCGTTGTCGCAAAGATTGGTGACCGCGCGCGTGATGGAAAGCGGCCGGCATCTGGCAAGAAGCCGATTCGGCCCGGCGTATTGGACGGCGTGGCCGATATCGGCAAACTCGCTGCAGACCGTCTGCAGGATGCTTGCGACGTCGACGAGTTCGATGGTTTCGGTTGCATAGTCGTTTCGAAGATAATTCAGGCTCTCGACGAGCAAGCTCTCGATCCGATCGACGTCGGAGAGTAGGGCATCCTTCTGACCGCTCTCCCCCATCCGCTCCACACGCAGCTTCAGCCGCGTCAGCGGCGTACGCAGATCATGGCCGATGCCGCGCAGCATGCGGGTGCGAGCTTCGATCATCAGACGGATGCGCCGGCGCATGCCGTTCAATGCCCGGGCCAATGCAACAATCTCCACCGTTCCCTTCTCCTCGAAAACAGGAGAACCGGTGGTGATATCGGAAACCGCTGCCGCATGGGCAATGCGCTGTATGGGTTCAGTGATCGCCCTGATCGCGAATATGAAGAAAAAGCCGATCAATACGAAAAAGGCGACGAAGTAATAGGGCCCGCGTCCCAGGAACGCGCTGCTCAGCATGGAATCCGGGAAACCCGAGGTAATGACGATCGTGCCGTCGTCGACACGGGCGGCAATCACCCGCCGGTCATCGAGGAAGGTCTGCCAGCCGCCGATTGGCGGTTCGTTGTCTGGCGGAAACAGCCGGGCGGCGACGACGTCCAGCAAGCTCTGATGGCTCGAAGACTGTGCAAAGCGGCTCGCGGTCGCCGTCGGCGTGAGTTCGATGTGCCAGCCGGCGCGACGTGCGTTGGCGAGGATGATCTGCCGGTCTTCGGGCGAAGCGGGCCCGAGAAGCTCGGCGATGGCGTTCAGCTTTTCGGCGATGTTTTCGAGATCCGGGGCGGCAAGATCTTCCCTGGCCCAGCGCTCCACCGCATCGCCCATAGTGATGATCGTCACCAGCGCCACCAGAATGATGATGGTGATCTGGCCGCGGATCGTCATCGTCACGCGACGCAGGCGTCTAAACATCGGCCTCTTCCACTTGGGCGGTAAAGACGTAACCGCCGAGCCGGACCGTCTTGATGAGGAGCGGATCGCGGGGGTCCATCTCGATCTTCTGCCTGAGCCGGCTAATATGCACGTCGATGCTGCGCTCGATCGGACCGGCAAGCCCGGCATGCGTGACCGCAAGCAGCTGCTCGCGGGTCAGAACCCGGCCGGCGTTGCGGCAAAAGGCCAGAAGCAGGTCGAACTCGTGGGTCGTCATGGCAATCCTGGCCTGGGCCGGATCGTGGACTTGACGCCGGGCCGGATCGATCCGCCAGCCCTCGAAGCGCAAAAGTCTGTGCGCGGGCCTTGCCTCCCGCTGTGCTGACAAGCCCGACCGGCGCAGGAGGCCTTTGATCCGGGCCAGCAGCTCACGCAGAACGAAGGGTTTGGTGACGTAGTCGTCCGCGCCGATCTCCAGCCCGACGATCCTGTCGATGTCGGTGCTCAAGGATGTCAGCATCAGGATCGGGATGCCTCCGCCTGCGCGCAGGCGCCGGCAGAGACTGAGACCATCTTCGCCCGGCAGCATGACATCGAGGACAACGAGATCGAAGGGCATAGCCCGCATCTTCGCGTCCATCGCTGCGCCGTCGCCCGCGAGCTCCACATCCATACCCTGCTCGACAAGACTGTCCCTCAGCATTTCGGCGATCTGACGATCGTCCTCGACAATCAGGATCCTCGGCCGTTCGACAGCCGCTCGTGTGCGCTCATCAACCAATCACGCCACCTCCGTTCTTCCTCTCATCCTTATCATGGCAGGCGAGAGCGTCCCCGCCCGCGATTATGAAGAAATGTTTCTACGGCGCAGAACGGCCATCCAAGCAGAAACAACTCTTAACAACATCCAACACTCGGTGCCGCCCGCACATGGCACTGCTGAGGCGTGGCGTGCTTCCAGGTCGGTCTCGGGGGGATGCGCGCAAAGTCAACCTCGGAGCATTCATGTCTGCCTCTTTAAAACTGACCGCGGATCGGTCCCGGCTGCTTTCCATCGCCGTGGCGTCGCTATTCTTATCGCCCTTTGCCGTACAAGCCGCCGACTTCACAAGTGAGGGGCAGGCCGCGCAGGAACCGCCACCGCCGGACCCGGAGCGTTTCGGCCCGGTTCGCCAGGCGTTGCACGATTGGCACGTCGTCGTCGGTGCCGGCGCTGTCTTCAAACCGAAATATGAGGGAAGCGACGAGTTTGAAGTCTCGCCGTTCCCCTTCGTATCGGCCGAACTCTTCGACCGGATCACCATCGATCCAACTGGCATCGGGATTAAAGCCTTCGAAAAGGACGCTTTCCGCTTCGACGTCAATGTCGGCTACGACTCGGGCCGTGACGAAGATGATGCGGACACGTTGCGCGGCATGGGCGACATCGATTTCGGCGCGACGGTCGGCGGCAAGGCCACCTACACGTTCGGGCCTGCCAATATCTTCGTCTCGGTCGACAAGACGATCGGCGGAAGCGAGGGCCTGCTCGCAACCGCCGGCGCGGCAATCTCGCAGCCCCTGTCGGAGCATCTCATCCTCGGCGCCGAAGCCTCCGCCACCTTTGCGGACGATAACTATATGGAAGCCTATTTCGGTGTCGACGCTGGCCAGTCGGCCCGCTCCGGTCATGCTCAGTACAAGGCCGGGGCTGGGATCAAGAGCGTCGATCTCTCCGCTTCCGCCACCTACCTGATTAACGAGAACTGGGTGGTCAGGGGCGAGCAAGGCGTGAGCTTCCTGGTCGGAGACGCTGCAGACAGCCCGATCGTCAAGGAAAAGGTCCAGTCGCAAACCATGCTGATGCTGGGTTACCGGTTTTGAACCGGCTGGTCAGAGCATCTTGTTCAAAACCCTTGGGGTCGCCGACGCGGCGGCCCTAAACATCCGGCAATCAAACGAAAATCGCCCAGGGAATGAATTGATGACCTCCTTCACGCCGCTCTCTCGCACGCCTGGCCTGTCGCAGGGCGACCGGCCGTCCCAAAACCCCAGAACGGGTGTCCTGATATCGATCGTCCTGCTGTCTGCGACCGCCGGGCTCCCGATCCACGGTCTCGCCGCTGACATGGAGGGGCCGAAAGTGTCGGTTATCGCTGCGAGAGCCCAGGTTCTCGAACAGAGCGTTTCCGTCGTCGGCACGGTCGTCGCGCGGGAAACGACGCTGGTCAATACCGATCTCTCCGGAGCCCGGATAGTCTCGATCGCCGCCGAAGAAGGCGATCTCGTCAACCGCGGACAGGTGCTTGCGACATTGGATACGTCGAGGATCGATGTCGAGCTTATGCAAAACGACGCGCAGGCAGCGAGCGCAGCAGCTCAACTCGGGCAGGCCTCAAGCGCACTCGACAATGCCTTGATTTCGCAGGAGGAGGCCGGGGCCGATCTTACGCGCGCGCAAAAGCTCGTTCCCAAGGGGTTGATGTCGCAAGAAGCACTCGAACAGCGACAAAAGGCGCTCGCGCGCGCAGAGGTGAGCGTGCGGGCCAGCAGGCAGGCCGTCCAATCGGCAGAAGCTGCCGTCAAGACCGTCGCTGCGGCGCGCAAGGATATTGAATTGCGACTGAGCTATGCGACGATTGTGGCGCCGGTGGCAGGCCGGATCATCAACCGGTCCGCAAAGGTCGGCGCGACCGCCTCCTCATCCAGCGAGCAGCTCTTCATCATCGCCAATGACGACCAGTTCGAACTGGAAGCAGAAATCCCACAGGCTCAGTTCGATGTCGTGCTCGTCGGCGCCGTCGTTCATGTTTTGCTCGCTGAGGATCATGACGGTTTGACAAGCGCCGTCCGCTTCGTCGCACCGGCGCTCGCCGACCGGACACGGCTCGGACGCGCACGGATCACTCTGCCCCGTGGATTGACGGCCCCAATTGGCGCCTTTGCCTCCGCGCACATCGAGATCGGAAGCAGCAAAGGCATATTCCTGCCCGCCTCGGCGATTGCCGGTTCCGGAACGGAACCATCGATCAAGATCCTCAAGAACAATCGCATCGAACGAAAGCCGGTTTCGCTCGGTTTTCGCCAGGCCGGTTTCGTTGAGATCCGCTCCGGCATCGATGAAGGCGACCTGGTGGTCACGAAGTCGGGTGGATTCATGGAGGCCGGCGACCAGGCAGTCCCGGTCATGGTGCAAGCCAATGCAAGCCCAGTCTCTGTGGGCAACTGAGGTCATCCGATGAACATCTCCGCATGGGCGATCCGCACCCCGCTGCCCGTCATCCTCCTGTTCGTCATCCTCACCGGCCTCGGGCTGAAGAGCTATGGAACGCTGCCGATCACCTATTTTCCGGCCATCAATGTGCCGACGGTTGGCGTGACCGTCGAAGAACCTGCTGCCGCACCCGATCAGATCGAAATCCAGATCACCAGGCTCGTCGAGGACAGCGTCGCGACCCTTTCCGATATCAAGCACATCGAGTCCACGATTTCGGAAGGTCGATCGGAAACCACGGTCGAGTTTGAAATCGGCGTGCCGGTCGACAGGGCCGTCTCCGACGTCAGGGACGCGGTCACGAAGATCCGCGATCGCCTGCCTGCCGCCATCGATGAACCGGTCATCAATAGGATCGAATCCGAAAACCAGCCTGTCGTCACCTATTCGGCCCATAACGGCTCGATGTCGGCGGAAGATCTGTCCTTTTTCATCAACGACGTCGTCGTGAGAAAGCTCCAGGGGTTGGCCGGAATTGGCCGCGTCGAGCTCGTCGGCACCGTCAACCGCGAAATCCATGTTCTCCTGAAGGCGGATAGGCTCGCCCCTCTCGCCCTGACGGCGGCCTCGGTCAGTGATCAGATCGCCGCAAGCCAGTTCAATCTGCCGTCTGGGCGGGGCAATGTCGACGCGCAGGACATGACGGTGGCAACAAGGGCAGCCGTTACAACCCTCGACGAACTCAGGGCCATTCGTCTTGCCTTGCCGCAGGGAAAGAGCGTCTCGGTCTCCGATGTCGCCACGGTTGCAGACACGAGGGAGAAACGACAGGATTTCGCGCGCCTCGACGGCGAGCCGGCGATCGGCTTTACGGTCTACAAGGCGACGGGTGCTGGAGACGTCGACGTTGCCGAAAAAGTTGCCGCGGCTCTTGAGGAAATAGCCGACTCAAGGCCCGGAACGCAGTTCAAGATCGTCGACGACAGCGTTACGCTGACACTCGCAAACTTCTTGTCTGCCCGCAGCACGCTGATCGAGGGGGCGATCCTTGCCGTGCTCGTCGTCTTCCTGTTCCTGCGCGACTGGCGCGCCACGCTCATTGCCGCCATCAGCCTGCCACTTTCGGCAATCCCGACCTTCTGGGTGATGGAACTGGCCGGCTTCTCGCTTAACATGCTGAGCCTGCTTGCAATCACGCTGGTGACGGGAATTCTCGTCGACGACTCCATCGTCGAGATCGAAAACATCGTCCGTCACAAGAGCCTCGGCAAAAGCGCCTACAAGGCTGCGATCGACGCGTCCGACGAGATCGGCCTCGCCGTCATTGCGATCTCGGCCGCCATCATTGCCGTCTTCGCCCCTGTCGGGATGATGCCTGGAGAAATAGGCCAATATTTCCGGCAGTTTGGTCTGACGGTCGCGATTGCCGTCTTCTTCTCGCTCCTCGTCGCGCGCCTGGTAACCCCGCTGATCGCTGCTTATTTTCTGACCTCACCGAGCAAACCGCACGCGGAAGGGCGGCTGGTTGTGCGCTATCGCGCGCTCGTCGGCGTGGCGATCAGATGGCGATGGATCACAGCCGGACTGGCGGCCGGGCTCTTTGCCCTGACGATCCTGCTTGCCGATTTCCTGCCGACCGCGTTTCTGCCGGAGCAAGACACCGGCCGGATCACGGTGTCGATCGAGCTGCCGCCAGGCTCGACGCTTGCCGACAATGAGGAGGTAAGCGATCTGGTTACCCGTCGTCTCAAGGGGATCGAGGATATCAAGACCGTGTTCGTGCGCGCCGGATCAGGTTCCGACGGCGTACGCGATATCCGCAAGTCGACCATCGTGATGTCCCTTGCAGATCGTAGCCAGCGTAAGCTTCCGCTCGAGCAAATCCAGGAAAAGGCCGAGGTTCTGTTGAAAGCCATTCCCGACCTTCGCTTCGAATTCATCAACGACCGCGGCGGCCGGGATGTTTCGTTCGCAATCCTGAGCGTCAATGGCGAGCAGGCGTCGAAATCAGCCCGCGCAATGCTGGGCGAAATGCGCTCCAACACGATGTTCGTCAATCCGGCTTCTTCGGAAGCGACGCGCCAGCCGGAACTCGGGGTGGTCGTGTCGCCGGAGCGCGCCGCCGATCTTGGCGTCAGTGCGAGAGAGATCGCGACAGCAATCAGGGTCGCGACCTTGGGAGATTCTGATTCGAGGCTGCCATCATTCAAGGACAGCGGCAGATTGATCCCGATCCGCACGCTCGTCGAGGATGCCGGGATAGACCGTTCGGAGAAGCTGCGACAGTTGCGGGTCATGACGTCATCGGGGACCCTCGTGCCGCTTGAGGCAGTCGCACGCCTGGAGGAAAGTGAAAGCGTTTCCGTCATCCATCGCATGGAACGCCAGCGTCGGGTCGAGATCGGCGCGGACCTTGCGCCAGGCATCACGCAAGGCGAAGGCATCGCGGCGCTCAAGGACTTGCCCTCCGTCAGGTCGCTGCCGGCGGAGGTCGAAATGCGGGCAACTGGCGATTCCGATTCCAAGGACAGCGTTTTTGCAAGTTTTGCTTTCGCCATGATCGCGGGCTTGAGCCTTGTGGTGGTCGTGCTCATCTTGCTTTTCGGCAGCCCGCTTACGCCGCTGACGATCGTCACCCCTCTTCCGCTTGCGCTTTCAGGTGTCGTTGCCTCCCTCATCGTCACCGGCTATCCCGTGTCGCTGCCGGTCGTCATCGGGATCCTCATGCTGATGGGCATCGTCGTTAAGAATTCGATCATGCTTGTCGATTTCGCAATCGAGCTCGAGCGGTCGGGCCTGTCACGCATCGAGGCGACCATCGAAGCCTGTGCCGAGCGGCTGCGCCCGATCATTATGACGACATTGGCGATGGTGGCCGGCATGGTGCCGGCGGCATTCGGCCACGAAATCGGTGGCGAGTTCAGGGCGCCCATGGCGGTCGCGGTCATCGGCGGACTGATGGTTTCAACGGTGCTTTCGCTCGTTGTCGTTCCCGCAAGCCATGTCCTGATCGCCGATCTCGGCGATGCGGTCAAACGCCTGGCACGGAAGATACCGGGTGGCGAAGCTGCCGCTGATAGCTCAGGCGGCGCCTTCATCGAAGGCCCCGACAGTTTGCGCAGGTAGTGCTGTTGGATGATCTGACAGCTAGGATTCATGGGTGCCTCGGGATCGATGGCCAATAGCGGATGGCGTTGGACGCATCATCTACCCTCAAATTCCGAGCACCTCAGCCGACCGATATCGGGCTAGGCACGGATGCGGCGATTTACGCCGCATCGAGCGCCAGGGTGAGATCGGCAATAAGGTCGTCTGGATGTTCGATGCCGATCGACAGCCTGATCGTTGCATCAAGGACACCGATACGCTGGCGCACCTCGGCCGGCACGCCGGAATGCGTCATCGTCGCCGGATGCGATGCCAGGGATTCCGTTCCTCCGAGGCTGACGGCGAGCTTGAAGATTTTCAACGTGTTCAGGAACCGGAACGAGGCCGGTTGGCCGCCCTTGATATCGAAGGAAAATGTCGAACCGGCGCCGCTGCACTGGGCCGCGAATGTTCTGCCGACGGCGGAATCGGGATCGCTGTATGGCAGGTAGTGGATCGTCTCGACCTTGGGATGCTGCCTCAGGAAATCCGCCACCGCCTTCGCGTTGCTGTTGGCCCGTTCCATGCGGATCTGCAGCGTTTCGAGTGAACGCCCGAGCATCCAGCATGAATGCGGATCGAGCTGCGTGCCGATAGCGCCGCGAAGCGCCTTCACCTGCTTGATGAGCGCCAGGTTGCCGAGTGCCGCCCCGGCGATCAGATCCGAATGGCCGCCGACATATTTGGTCAGGGAATAGAGGGAAATGTCCGCACCATGCCCGATCGGGCGCTGGAAAACCGGGCCGAGCAGAGTGTTGTCGCAGGCGACAATAGGCGTATGGCCCTGCTTCTGACCAATCGCATCGGCAATCCGCCGGATCATTGCGATGTCGACAAGGCTATTGGTCGGGTTTGCGGGCGTCTCGACCAGGATGACTGAGACATTCCCCTTGGCCATTGCTTCCTCGGCCGCGGCCCTTACCGAGACTTCGCTGACGCCATCGGCAAAACCGACGGCGGAAACGCCGAAATTGAGGAATGTCTTCGCGAGCAGTGTTTCCGTCCCTCCGTAGAGCGGCTGTGAATGGAGGATGGCATCTCCCGGACGGACGAAGGCAAGCAGGACCGTCGCGATGGCGGACATTCCCGATGAAAACACCGCGCCGCTCTCGGCTTGCTCGTAGACCGCCAGACGATCTTCGATGATCTCGCTGTTTGGATGATTGAAGCGCGAATAGACAAGGCCCGCGCCCTTACCTTCCGGCGGCTCCTTCCGACCCGAAACGTAATCGAAGAAATCGCGACCGTCTTCGGCGGAGTTGAAAACGAACGTGGACGTCAGGAAGACAGGCGGCTTGACCGCGCCTTCGGAGAGTTCGGGATCATAGCCGTAGTTCAGCATCTGGGTTTCCGGATGCAGGGGATGATTGCCGATATGGGTTCTTGGAGGATGCGGTGCAGTCATGAAACGTCTCCCTCAATTAGCGGCTTCCGGCATCAATGTGCCCGCGCCTCACTAATATCTGGAGCGCTGCGGCGGCAGAGGAACACCCTTTGCAGATGGCCAAGCAAATTTGCTGAATGGGCTGGCTGGTGGAGTTGCGATACCGCAATTTCTTCGAAGGATGATCAACGTCAGCTCGCGCAGGCATCTCGTCAAAGCGCTAAGGTTTCACGCTGTCGGGATGGGCGGCCTGAAAAGCTGGCAGTCTGGAGCACTTGCCATCGATATCGCTGATGCGCTTGAAGTCAGTTACGTCCACTCCCCAACGGCGGGCATTGTAGACCTGGGGAACAAGACATAGGTCCGCCATCGTCGGTCTATCGCCGAAGCTGAACTCTCCATCGGCTCCGTCAATCATGGCTTCGAGCTTGCGAAGGCCATCCGTGATGAAATGCTTCATCCATTCCTCGCGGGCGCCGGTCTTGTCCGTTACGGTCATGAGATGCGCCACGACATGCGTGTTGCATATCGGATGTATGTCCATGGCGACCGCGTATGCGAAGGCGCGCACTTTCTGGCGATCGGCAATATCGGCTGGCAGTAATCCGCATTCCGGCCGAAGCTCGGCCAGATACTCGATGATTGCCAGCGACTGGGTCAGAGTTTTCCCGTCGATCACCAATGTCGGCACGAACCCCTGCGGGTTGAGCGTCAGATATTCCGGCTTCTTGTGCGCTCCCTCCAACAAGTTGATGGACACTGTTTTGTAGTCGATCGCCAAGAGATTGAGCGCGATACGGACGCGATAGCTCGCCGATGACCTCCAGTAGTCGTAAAGAACGACCTCGTTCATCGCGGGCCAGCCTCCTTATATTTTTCGACCGTCTGCTCGATCGCCCCAAAGATCGAATGGCCGGCATCATCCTTCATCTCGATGCGAACCTGGTCCCCGAACTGCATGAATGGAGTCTTCGGCGACCCGGTTTTGATCGTCTCAATCATCCGTATCTCGGCGATGCATGAGTAGCCGTCCCCTCCGTCTTCGATGGGCTTGCCTGCTCCGCCGTCGAGCTTGTTGGAAACCGTTCCCGAACCGATAATCGTTCCAGCCACCAGATTGCGGGTTTTGGCGGCATGGGCGATGAGTTGGCCAAAATCAAACGTCATGTCGACGCCGGCGTTCGCCTTGCCGAATGCCCTGCCGTTCACGCTCACAAGCAGCGGCAGGCACAGCTTGCCGCCATCCCACGCCTCTCCGAGCTCGTCCGGCGTCACCGCGACCGGAGAAAATGCCGATGCCGGCTTGGACTGGAAGAAACCAAATCCCTTGGCCAGCTCGTCCGGTATGAGACCGCGCAGGGACACGTCGTTGGCGAGCATTACCAGACGGATGGCATCGCGCGCAGCTTCCGGACCAGAACCCATGGCAACGTCGCCGGCGATGATGGCAATTTCGCCCTCCAGGTCGATCCCATAAGCTTCGTCAGCCACCACGATCGGGTCTCGCGGCCCGAGGAACCCGTCCGAACCACCTTGATACATCAGCGGATCGGTCCAGAAGCTCGCGGGCATCTCGGCACCCCGCGCCCTGCGGACCAGTTCAACATGGTTGAGATAAGCCGAACCGTCGGCCCATTGATATGCCCGCGGCAAGGGCGATGCGGCGTCGTGTTCGCGAAAGCGGATCGTCGGCTGGGCTCCTGTCTCGATACCTTCGGCAATCTGCGCGAGCCTCGGAGCAACGTGCTCCCAGTCATCAAGAGCCGCCTGCAATGTGCGGGCAATGTGACCGACTTCGGAACAACGGGTAAGGTCGCGGGAAACGATGACGAGCCGGCCGTCTCTCGTGGAGTCTTTCAACGTCGCAAGTTTCATGTCCCATTCCCGTGCCAGAGGATGCTTGGCCGATCTTCACCTGATGCCATCACTTGATACCGGGGGTCCCGTCGAACTTGCGTTCCAGGCCGTCCCAGCACTCCAGGTAGTTGTCCTGCAGCGTTTCAAGCTCAGCTGCGTATTTCGTCAATTGCTGGGGGTACCGGGTCTCGAACATGAAAGCCATGGTGTCATCCAGCTTCACCGGTTTGAGCTCGGAATTGGATGCCTTTTCGAAGGCGAGCGCGTCCGGCCCGTGGGCAAGCATCATGTTATGCAGGCTCATGCCGCCGGGGACAAAGCCCTCCTCCTTGGCGTCATACTGGCCATGGATCAGGCCCATGAACTCGCTCATGATGTTACGGTGGTACCAGGGCGGGCGGAAAGTGTGCTCGGCGACCAGCCAGCGGGGCGGAAAGATCACGAAATCGACATTCGCCGTGCCCGCATCTTCAGTGGGCGCAGTCAGCACCGAAAAAATCGACGGATCGGGATGATCAAAGCGGATCGCGCCGACGGGAGCAAACGCCCGCAAATCGTATTTGAAGGGGGCGTAGTTGCCGTGCCAGGCCACCACATCGAGGGGCGAGTGGCCGATATCCGTGACATAGAATTTGCCGCACCACTTCACATGAACGCGACAAGGCCTTTCCTTGTCCTCGAAAGCGGCGACAGGAGTCTTGAAGTCGCGCGGGTTCGCCAGACAGTTCGCGCCGATCGGTCCGCGATCCGGCAGCGTGAATTTCGCGCCGTAGTTCTCGCATATATATCCGCGCCAGACGGTCTGCTCGCCGTTGCGCAGGACCTTGAACATCATGCCGCGGGGGATGAGGCATATTTCCAGGGGCTCCACGTCCATGATGCCCATTTCGGTGAACACCCTGACGGCGCCGAGCTGCGGCACGATCAGCAGTTCGCCATCGGCGTTGAAGAAGTAATCGTCGATCATGTCTTCATTGAAGACGTAAGCATGGGCTGACATGCCCACCTGGGTCGTGACATCGCCTGCCGTCGTCATTGTTCGTACACCCTGAAGAAACGTCAGCTTCTCGGTGGGTGCGGGAACGGGATTCCAGCGAAGCTGTCCCAGGGGAAGCGAATGCTCGTCCAGACAAGGTGCAGTCTTCCAGTGCGGATAGGAAGCGTTTGAGAAGCGGCTCGTGTGACGCACGCTCGGGCGGATGCGATAGAGCCAGGACCTTTCGTTCGTCCCGCGCGGGGCGGTGAACGGTGAACCGGAAAGCTGCTCCGCGTAGAGACCATAGTTGCATTTCTGGGGGCTGTTCTGGCCTTGTGGAAGAGCGCCCGGGAGTGACTCCGTCTCGAAGTCATTGCCGAAGCCCGGCATATACTTCAGTCTGTTTGCCGTCGTGGCTTCGCCGTCTGACGGCTGGATCGATGTCTGGTCCATGCTCAACTCCTCCCCGGAAACTCTGAGGCACCGCGCGTCTTCAGACGCGCGAGCTAACCCCGAGAGTTTACTCCGCCGCAGTACCGATAACACCACGCTTGATCTGATCGGCCTCGATCGACTCGAAGAGAGCACGGAAATTGCCTTCGCCGAAGCCCTCGTCGCCCTTGCGCTGGATGAATTCGAAGAAGATCGGGCCAATGACGGTCTTGGAGAAGATCTGCAGCAGGATTTTCGTCATGCCGCCATTCACCACGCCTTCGCCATCGATGAGGATGCCGTGCTTCTTCATACGTTCGACAGGTTCGCTATGGTCGTTCACGCGTTCATAGGACATGTCGTAATAGGTTTCCGGCGGTCCCGGCATGAAACGCAGACTGTTATCGGCAAGCCTGTCAGTTGCCTCGTAGATATCCTCCGTTCCAACGGCGATATGCTGGATGCCCTCGCCTCTGTACTTCTTCAGATATTCTTCAATCTGGCTGGTGTCATCCTTCGATTCATTCAGCGGAATGCGGATCTTGCCGCAGGGCGACGTGATGGCGCGGCTTACCAGACCGGTGATGCGTCCATCGATATCGAAGAAGTGGATCTGCTTGAAATTGAACAGATTGCGGTAAAAATCCCACCACTTGTCCATATTGCCGCGGAAAACGTTGTGGGTGAGATGGTCGAGATAATAAAAACCGATCCCCTGGGGATGCGGGTTGGACTCGCCAAGCCAATCGAACTCGGCATCGTAGGCTGATCCCTTTGCACCATAGGTTTCGACGAAATAGAGCAGTGAGCCACCAATGCCGACGATCGCCGGGACATCGAGCGCCTTGTCATCCCCTTCATACGGGATGGCGCCTTTCGACACTGCGTGATCGAAGGCGTGTCTGGCGTCGACGACGCGCCATGCCATCGACGGGGCGCAGGGACCATGGGCTGCGACGAAACGAGCGGCATGACTGCCGGCTTCGGCGTTCAGGATATAGTTGATGTCCCCCTGGCGCCAGACGGTGATGTCTTTCGTCTTGTGCCTGGCGACTGGGACGTAGCCCATGCGTGTGAACAGTTCGCGCAGCTTCTCGGGTTCAGGATGGGCGAATTCAACGAACTCGAAGCCGTCGGTGCCGGCCGGGTTGTCGGCGGTAATTTCAGAGGGCGGCGCATCATGCGGAAAAGGGCCCATTTTCTCCTCCTAGGAACTGGACTTTGCTTATGCAAAGTGTGGCCCAAAACGCATGCAAAGTTCTTGCATTCTTTATGCTCCGAGAAGACATTGTGCACGATCTGTGAGGATTTTCAGGATTTTGCGCAATGGATGAACAGCTCGACAAATTGGATTTACGTCTGCTCCAGGAACTTCAAAAGGACGGCCGGCTGACGAACAACGAGTTGGGGGAGCGGATCGCGCTTTCACCCTCGCAATGCTCGCGCCGGCGAACAAGACTGGAAGCTGAGGGATATATTCGCAGCTACCGGGCCTATCTGGATCAGCAGAAGCTGGGTCTGGATATGCTGGTGGTCATATCCGTGACGCTTGCCACCCACAACAGGGACAATGCCCGCAGATTCTCGCAACTGATCAACGGACTGCCGGAAGTTCTCGAAGCCTATGCGCTGACCGGTGAAATGGACTATCACCTGAAGGTAGCGACCCGCGGGCTCGCGGATCTCTCCAAATTCGTCAACGACGTTCTGCTGCCTCATGAGTCTGTGCAGCACGTGAAGACTTCGATCGTGCTCGATACATTGAAGACATTCGAAGGCTTTCCGATACACATGCCGGCTAGCTGGCATGGGGACAGCGCGCGGTGATCTGGCACCAAACGTCAGAGCGGCAGTTCGGTCGAGAATTTCAGCTCCCGCAGCACAAAGCTCGATACGACCGTGCGCACATGCGGGTTGCGCATAAGGTAGCGGGTCATGAAGGCTTCGTAGCTTTCCACGTCCCTCACCCTTATCTTCAGCATGTAATCGAAAGCGCCTGATAAGGCGTAGCATTCCATGATCTCCGGCCGCTCCAACACCACCGAAGCGAAAGACGCTACCGCCTCTTCGTGATGATCCTCCAGCGTTACATGAGCGATGACGCAGAGCTTGAGATCGAGTTTTCCAGGATCGAGCAGTGTCACACGCTTGCGGATGACGCCGTCGGCTTCCAGTTCCTGGATCTTCCGCCAGGCCGAGCTTTGTGACATGCCGGCCTTTTCAGCCAGGTCTGCCAGCGAAAGAGTGCCGTCAGCCTGGACGAGCTGCAGAAGCTTGCGGTGAAAATTCCCAGGTTCTTTCATTCTTGGCGTCACATTCGGCAAGATTTGCCATCACTATGCCAATAGCCAGCATGAAAGAAAAGAAAATCCTCCAAACCTGGATCATAATGGCAGGAATAGCGCCGTGCATGGGAGGATCAGCCTATGACCAAGGAAAGCAGCTACACCGCCAAACTGCCCGGCCCGGACGGTTTATATGACTACATGCCTGATGAAGATGCGATCTGGGGTGAGCTCTACCGGCGTCAGATGAATCTTCTCGCCGAGATGGCCTGCCGCGAATATCTTGATGGCGTCGAAATGCTGGGACTGAAGCCCGACAAGGTGCCTCAGCTTCTCGATGTGAACAGACGTCTGAACGAAACCACCGGCTTCGGGGTTGAAGGCGTGCCGGCGCTCATTCCGCCCTCGCGCTTTTATGAACTTCTGTCGCAAGGCAAATTCCCGCTCGCCACGTTCCTCCGCCGTCGCGAGCATATCGACTATATCGAGGAACCCGACCTGTTCCATGAGGTTTTCGGCCACTGCCCAATGCTCACCAACCAGAGCTATGCCAATTTCGTACGGCATTTCGGTGAAACTGCCGTCCGCCTCGGCAAGGGCTATTCCTGGCATTTGTTCCGCATCTTCTGGTTTACCGTCGAATTCGGTCTGATCAACACACCAAAGGGCCGCCGCTGCTTCGGCGCAGGGATCGTCTCTTCGCCAAGCGAAGCAAAGGCAGCAATGGAAGGCACGACGTGTGAATTTCGGCCGTTCGATCTGCTGAGCGTGCTGAGGACTCCATACCGGATCGATATCCTCCAGCCGATCTACTACGTCATCGACAGCTTCACCGATCTTGAAGCGATCGTTGAGCAGGATATCGAAGGCATGATCCTCAAGGCAAAATCGCTGGGTGATTTTGCCCCCACTTTCGAAGCCAAAGCGTCGTGAATCGCTCATGGTATGACGGCTGCGACAATCGAGCTGAGGGCGACAGGCTATTCAGGCTTGGCAAGGCCACCCGAACTACGGCCGGCGCTTGAATGTATGGTCTTGCGTGGGAAATGTGCGGGAGCGAACCTCACCAGCATAGGCGGCCGCCGCCACCCCGATCCTCTTTCCAAGCTCGTCGTACCGTTTGACGAAGCGCGGTGTGAAGTCGTTGAACAGTCCGAGCATATCGTCCGAAACCAGGATCTGGCCGTCGCAGGCGGCCGACGCACCGATTCCAATCGTTGGAACAGGGATAGCGCTCGTCACCTCGCGGGCAAATGTCTCAACCGTGCCCTCGATGACGACCGCAAAGGCTCCCGAGTTGCAGACGGCCTCCGCGTCACGCCGGATCGTCGCGACTTCTTCGTCGGAATGGCCCACGGATCGGTATCCACCTGCGGTATGAACCTGCTGCGGCATCAAGCCGATGTGGCCAAGAACTGGAACACCACGGGCGGTGAGGAAGGCGATTGTATCGGCCATCTCCTCGCCACCCTCAAGCTTGACCGCGTCGCAGCCGGTTTCCTGTAGAATGCGCACGGCATTGCGATAGGCCAGTTCTTTGGATTCCTGGTAACTGCCGAAGGGCATGTCGACGACGACACAGGATTTGGTGACCCCGCGCATGACCGCCTTGCCGTGCGCGACCATCATGTCGAGCGTCACCGCGACGGTGCTGTCCAGTCCATAGAGAACCATGCCGAGCGAATCTCCGACGAGCAGGAGATCGCAGTGTTCATCGAGCAGCCGCGCCATCGGCGTCGTGTAAGCCGTCAGGCATACGATCGGCGTTCCACCCTTCATCGCCCGGATTCGCGTGGGCGTCAGGCGCTTCGTGGAGTTCGCTGTACTCATTGCGCATCTCCTGGTCCAGACGTAGTCTTTTTTACAATCACCCGGTTGTCGAGAAGCCTAGTCGTGCCGATCCGGACGAACAATGCGATCACCACCGGGACCTCGATTTTCGCGACATTCTGCAATGTCGAGGCGTCCCTCACAGCGACGACTTCCGGCTTTGCCAGAGGCTCACGGCTGATGAAGCCGGCAAGCTTCGCTTCAAGGACCTGCGGGTCAGTGAGGCCCTGAGCGACAAGGCGCTCCGCTTCGTCCAACGCGCGAGGGACGATGACCGCTGCTCGCCTTTCTTCCTCATTGAGATAGACGTTGCGAGAAGACAGCGCGAGCCCATCCATATCCCGGACTGTCGGCACGGAAACGACGCGCACCGGCAGCGCCAGATCGTCTACCATCCGTTTGATGATAACGACCTGTTGGTAATCCTTCTCGCCGAAATAGGCGTGCTTCGGCTGGACGATATTGAAGAGCTTGCTGACGACAGTGGCCACGCCGGCGAAATGCCCTGGTCGAACGGCGCCTTCGAGCTCGCATCCAAGCTCCGGCACATCAACCACGGTTTTCATCGGGCGTGGGTACATATCCTCGACGCCTGGCACAAAGAGAATGTCAACGCCTGCTTTTTCCAGCATCGTTTTGTCGCGTTCGAGATCACGCGGGTATCGGGTCAGATCCTCCGCCGGGCCGAACTGGAGTGGATTGACGAAGATCGAGGCAACGACGATTTCGTTTTCGGCGCGGGCTCGCGCGACAAGTTCCATATGTCCGGCATGGAGATAACCCATCGTTGGCACGAAGCCGACCGGCCCGCCTCTCGCCTTTGCTTCAGCAAGTGCTGCGCGCATCGCCTCAATGCTCGATAGGACCTGCATGTGCCCTCCCCGGCCACGGTCACGTTGGGGGCGGATACAGAATGCAAGCGGGGTCGCGCGTCAATGCCCCCTGTAGATAAAAACGATTAGATAAGAGCGGTTTTCTTAGCACCTGCTCTTGCCGCCGGGCACAATGAGACGGATTTCTCGCAACTGCGCCAAAGCTGGCGCAAGACGGCCCGCGCCTGTCTCGCCGGCCCCGACAGAACTGCTCAAGCTCGTCTGCCGCCTGCCGTTCGTATGGTTGCACAAATGTTAAGTCTGGAGCGCCCGTACCGGCCCTGTTGACTCGCGCAAGATAAGCTCAACCGGCCAAAGCTCGTGAATCTCCAGTGGCGAACGCCCGGCCAAAAGCTGCAGCACGAGATCGGCGCACCGCGTGCCTGCGGCGCGCATCGACGAGCGGGTCGCCGATAGCGACGGGACCATATTGTCGGCCGTCAAATAGGGAAAAACGTCATCGTGAGCGATAACCGAGACATCGCTGCCGATCTGAAGGCCGAGCGAACGCGCGGCTCGGTAAATGCCGAGCGCCGTCATCATGGACCCGGCGACAAACGCGGTAGGCGGCTTCGGTTGTTCGAGAAATGACCGTGCAAAGCGAAAACCGAGCTCGTCGGTGAAATTGCCGTTGGCAATCAATTGCGGATCGACTTCGATCCCGTGGCGCTGCAGCGCGCGGCGATAGCCGATGTCGCGATGCAGCGCATAGGTCGCTCCCTGGCGGCCATTGATCATCGCAATCCTGGTATGACCAAGATCGATCAGATGCGAGGTCGCACGACACACGGCCCCTTCATTGTCGATATCGAGCCACGGGTGCGGCACGTCGATGTCAGACCGGCCATGAACGAGAAACGGCATTCCCAGCTCGTTCAGTAGCGCGATGCGCTGGTCATTGGGTCGAGGCGAGTGAACGATGATCGCATCCACCCGCTGGCTTTCCGCCAGCCGCCTATAAAGTTGCATCTCGGCATCATATTCGGGATTAGCCATCGGAATGACCAGAATGTCGGTGTCTTCCGTGACAAGACGCTCCGCCATGCCAGCCATGAATTCCGCGAAATGGAACTCGCCTGCTCGCCCCATAACGACACCAATGGCACCGACCCGCCCGGTTTTCAGCCTTACCGCATTGACGTTCGGCCGGTAGCCCATTCGCACCGCTTCCTGAACGACACGGGCGCGCGTCACTTCGCTCACCTCGGGATAGCCACTGAGCGCACGGCTGACGGTCGTTGGAGACAGTCCAAGTTGTTTTGCGAACTCTTTGAGTTTCATAGACCGAATTGACTTTCATCGCCTGCGCTGCCGGGGATCTATACCATCGGCGGCGCAATTTCCACATTCTACGCCGTCGACTATATTTCCTCAAATCGATTTCAATTTTAATTGCCTTCTTGTCACGCAACCCGAAATCAAAGAAATCGCAATATTCAGGATACGCATTGATTTCAAACAGTATTCTGCATCTGTACACAAGCAACACTGTCGATCGAGCCCCTCTCTTGACATGATATCCGCCTTCTGACAGTTTTTTGCAGCCAAATCGATTTCAATTTGGTCCTTGGGAGGAGAAAATGAAGTTTTGCTTTACAGCGGCCGCGGTTGCGGCCGCGCTCATTGGCGCGACCGTATCGTCCTATGCCGCCGAGATCAGCATCTCGGCGAGTTCCACCGGCAAGAACCTCGATCTGTTCCGCAAGCAGCTCGATGTTTTCGAGAAGACGACTGGCAATAAGGTCAAGATCGTCACCATGCCGTCCTCGTCGACGGAGCAGTTTTCGCAGTATCGTCTCTGGCTTGCAGCCGGCAACACTGATGTCGATGTCTACCAGACGGATGTTATCTGGGCCCCACAGTTGGCCGACCAGTTCGTCGATCTGAAGGATGCCACCAAGGATGTCGTCGGCGACTTCTTCCCGGCAATCGTCGCATCGCAGACCGTGAACGGCCGCCTGGTTGCAATGCCGCTCTATACGGACGCTCCGGCGCTCTTCTATCGCAAGGATCTGCTTGAGAAATACGGCAAGCAGCCGCCCAAAACCTGGGACGAGATGGAGGCAACCGCCAAGGAAATCCAGGAGAAGGAGCGCGCCGCCGGCCAGAAGGATCTCTGGGGTTACGTCTTCCAGGGCAATGCCTATGAAGGCCTGACCTGCAATGCGCTGGAATGGGTCAAGTCCTCGGGTGGCGGCCAGATCATCGAGACCGATGGCACGATTTCCATCAACAACGAAAAGGCTGCGGCAGCTCTCGATCGCGCCAAGGGCTGGATCGGCACGATTTCACCGAGCGGTGTGCTTGCCTATCAGGAAGAAGAATCCCGTGGTGTCTGGCAGACAGGCAACGCCGTCTTCATGCGCAACTGGCCCTATGCCTATGCGCTTGGAAACGGCCCTGACAGTCCGGTCAAGGGCAAGTTCGACGTGACGACCCTTCCGGTTGCCGCCGAAGGCGACAAGCCTTCTTCGGCGCTCGGGGGCTGGAATCTCGCCGTGTCGAAATATTCGAAGAGCCCCGATGCAGCGATCGAACTCGTCAAGTTCCTGACCTCGAAGGATAGCCAGAAGCAGCGCGCCATCGAGCTTTCCAACCTGCCGACGCTGTCGGCGCTCTATGACGACAAGGACATTGCTGCTGCGCAGCCTTTCATGCCGAACTGGAAGCCGATCTTCGAAAATGCAGTGCCGCGCCCGTCGGCTGTTGCGAAGGTCAAATACAACGAGGTTTCCGCGAAGTTCTGGACCGCCGTGCACAACACGCTCTCCGGTAGCGGCTCTGCGGAAGAAAACCTCGAGCTTCTTGAAGCCGATCTGACGACGCTTGAGGGCGCCGCCTGGTGAAAGACCGATACGGCAGCGGCGGACCTTTCGTCGCTGCCGTTCCCGACAATGCCTTTGTCGATCGTCTCATGAAGCGGATACCCCATGAGTGAAGTTGCAGTCTCCCAAAACCTGAGGACGGGCGCTTTCGCCAAGCCCACTTCGTCGGACCTGCGCTCCGAGCGGGTTCGTTCCGCCTGGATGTTTTTGGCGCCGACCCTGTTGATCCTCGCGATCGTTGCCGGCTGGCCGCTGTTTCGCACCATCTACTTCAGCTTCACCAACGCATCGCTGACGAACCTCGGCGATGCGAAGTTTGTGGGCTTCGACAATTACCTCTCCTGGGTCACCCTGAAGAGCGGCCGCACCGTTTACAGGGGACTTCTTGCCGATCCCGCGTGGTGGGGTGCGGTCTGGAATACGGCAAAGTTCACGCTATTGTCCGTGACGATCGAAACCGCGCTCGGCCTCATCGTCGCCCTCGTATTGAATGCCCAGTTCGTTGGGCGTGGCATCGTGCGCGCCGCGATCCTCATTCCCTGGGCGATCCCGACCATCGTCTCGGCCAAGATGTGGGCCTGGATGCTCAACGACCAGTTCGGCATCCTGAACGACATCCTTCTCGGGCTCGGGCTTATCAGCCAGAAGATCGCATGGACGGCGGATCCCGATACCGCGATGATTGCCGTTCTGATCGTCGACGTCTGGAAGACGACACCCTTCATGGCCCTGCTGATCCTGGCCGCCCTGCAGATGGTTCCGGCAGATATTTACGAAGCCGCCAAAATCGACGGGATCAACCCGATTAAGGTGTTCTGGCGCCTGACGCTCCCGCTGGTGCGTCCGGCGATCATGGTCGCGGTGATCTTCCGCATGCTCGATGCGATGCGCATCTTCGACCTGATCTACGTGCTGACGCCCAACAACGCCCAGACAAAGACGATGTCGGTCATGGCGCGCGAAAACCTCTTCGACTTCGACAAGTTCGCCTATGGCGCAACAGCCTCGACCGTTCTCTTTCTCATCATCGCATCGGTCACCGTGCTCTACATTTGGATCGGCCGCGTCAATCTCGGGGGTGGTGAACGCTGATGCTGCTTACAGCCACAAAGAACAGCCTCTTCTATCTTCTGGTTGCCGTTATCGTCATCATCGCGGTCTTCCCGTTCTACTACGCGATCCTCACAAGCTTTAAAGCCGGCACAGCCCTCTTCGAGGTCAATTACTGGCCAACTTCGATCTCGCTCGAAAACTATACAGGTGTGTTGACGACGGGCAGCTTCATACGCAGCCTCGGCAATTCACTGCTCATTGCCTGCCTCGTGGTCGCCGCCTCGCTGCTGCTCGCCGTGACCGCATCCTACGCGCTTGCCCGCGTGCATTTCCGGGGTCGGGCACTCTTGATGCTGACCATCCTTTCCGTGTCGATGTTTCCGCAGATCGCCGTGCTGGCGGGGCTTTTCGAACTCATCCGCTGGATCGGCATCTTCAACACGCCGTTTGCGCTGATCTTCTCCTATATGATCTTCACCCTGCCCTTCACTGTTTGGGTGCTGACCACTTTCATGCGGGATCTGCCGATCGAAATCGAGGAAGCGGCGATCGTCGATGGCGCATCCCCCTGGGTCATCATCACGAAAGTGTTCATGCCGTTGATGTGGCCGGCCTTGGTCACCACCGGCCTGCTCGCTTTCATCACGGCCTGGAATGAATTCCTGTTCGCCCTGACCTTCACATCATCGGATGCCCAACGAACGGTACCGGTGGCAATCGCTCTGCTTTCGGGCGGAAGTCAGTTCGAAATCCCCTGGGGCAACATCATGGCGGCATCGGTCATCGTCACCGTGCCCGTCGTCGTCCTGGTTCTGATTTTTCAACGCCGGATTATTTCCGGGCTGACAGCCGGCGGCGTCAAAGGCTGAGGAAAGCGAGATATGGCACAGATTAGGCTCGATAATATCCGCAAGAGCTTCGGCGCATTCGAAGTCATCAAGGGTGTGACCATGGACATCCGTAGGGGCGAGTTCATGGTCTTCGTCGGCCCGTCCGGTTGCGGCAAATCCACCTTGCTGCGACTGATCTCGGGACTGGAGGATATATCTTCCGGCACGCTCTCCTTCGATGGCGAACCCGTCAACCGTCTTTCACCGTCCAAACGCGGCATCGCGATGGTCTTCCAGTCCTATGCGCTCTATCCGCACATGACGGTCTACGAAAACATGGCCTTCGGCATGAAGCTGTCCGGCCGGACCAGGGAAGAATGCAAGGCGCGCGTCGAACAGGCAGCCGGCATGCTTCAGCTTTCACCCTATCTGGAACGCCTGCCGCGCCAGCTTTCGGGCGGCCAACGCCAGCGCGTGGCTATCGGCCGCGCCATCGTTCGTGACCCGAAGGTCTTCCTGTTCGACGAACCCTTGTCGAACCTGGATGCGGCTCTTCGCGTCGCCACACGGCTGGAGATCGCCAAGCTTCACCGCGGCATGCATGACACGACGATGATCTATGTCACCCACGATCAGGTCGAGGCCATGACACTGGCCGACCGCATCTGCGTGCTGCGCGACGGCGTCGTCGAACAGATCGGAACACCGATCGAGCTCTACGAGACCCCGAACTCCATTTTCGTCGCCGGTTTCATCGGTTCGCCGAAGATGAATTTCCTCTCCGGACCTTTCGCGGCTCCCTATGATACCCACACGATCGGGGTGCGAGCCGAACATATCGAGTTTAGAGATCAGGATCCGGCCTGGACCGGCACCGTCATCCATTCAGAGATCCTCGGCTCGGACAGCTTCGTCTATCTTGACATCGGCTCGGCCGAACCGCTTACCGTTCGCGAGACCGGCGTATCGAGCCACCAGCCCGGCCAGCAACTGGGCGTGTCGCCGCTCAAGGAGCGCATTCATCGCTTCGACCAATCCGGACGCGCGCTCGAAAGGGTTCCTTTCAAGGGCGCAGCCTGACCACCAACCACATAAACAGGATCTGACCGTTTCCCATCGGCTCCGGTCCGCTATTCGCTGTGAAGGAGCAGAAACGTGTCTATTCGCACCATCGTCTGGGGAGAGAACATCCATGAGACAACCAACGAGATCGTCCGGGGCATCTATCCCGAGGGCATGCACACGACCATTGCCAAGGCGCTGAACACCGACCCGGCGATTTCCGCGACGACCGCGACGCTGCAGGAGCCCGAGCATGGCCTGAGCGAAGCGCGGCTTGCCGAGACCGATGTCCTGACCTGGTGGGGCCATAAGGATCATGGCGCGGTGTCCGACGAAGTCGTCGAGCGTGTCGCCAATCGGGTGTGGGAAGGCATGGGCCTGCTCGTGCTGCATTCCGGTCATTTCTCGAAGATCTTCAA
>UEIF01000050.1 GCA_900468805.1 Hyphomicrobiales bacterium
TCAATCCCCCCCTCAATATGACACGCACTCCCCACCCCCGCATCCTGCGCCGCTTGCACGGCCATCGCCGACCGCTCCCCAAACGCACAGTAAAACACCACCCTCTTCCCCGTCGCCACCGCCAGCTCATGCAGCATCCCGCCCGCTGACAGGTTCTCCTGCAGATCCGCATAGGGCGCATGCAGCGCGCCCGGTATCACCCCATGCCGCTCCCGCTCGCTCCTCTCGCGCAGGTCGACGATAACGACATCCGGGCGGCCGCGGAGACCCAGCGCATCCTTCGCAGAGACCGCCCAGCCCTTGCGGGCGATTTCGTCCTGGTGGAGGCCGATATGGCTGTTGGCGGGCACGGCGACGTCCATCATCTTGGGGTTGGGCAGGTGGAGGTTGTTCATCAGCTCGGCATATTCCTCGACAGATTTGACCTGCAGGCGCGGGTTGAAGCGTTTTTCCTCGCCGATGGTGGAGACCGTGTCGCCCTTGTAGTCATGGGCCGGGAAGAGCAGCGTTTCCTCCGGCAGGCGGAGCAGCTTGTTGAAGATCGAGTCATATTGGGCGCGGGGATCGCCGTTCTGGAAATCGGTGCGGCCGGTGCCGCGGATGAGCAGCGTGTCGCCGGTGAAGATGCGGTCGCCCATCAGGTAGGAATAGGAATCGTCCGTATGGCCGGGCGTATAGAGCACGTCGAGGCTGAGGCCCTCGATGCCGACGCGGTCGCCTTCGGAGACCCGCATGGCCACGACATCCGCCTTGGTCTGTTCGCCCATCACGGTGATGCAATGCGTCTGGTCTCGCAGCGCGCCGAGCCCGGTAATGTGGTCGGCATGCAGATGGGTATCCACTGCCTTGACCAGCTTCAGGTCCAGCTCGCGCACGAGCTGCATGTATCGATCCACCTTTTCCAGGACGGGATCGATGATCAGCGCCTCGCCGCCTCGCCTGGAGGCGATGAGATAGGTGTAGGTGCCGGAAACACTGTCGAAAAGCTGTCGGAAGATCATCTGTCCACTCCGTTGCTGGCTTGGTTGTCCTGAACCGTGCTGCGAACTGCATCGGACTTATCGGCCGATCATAATATTGCGCCGGGGAAAGCGGAAGAAGCGGGCGGGGACGGATGACAGATCCGCCCTCGCCTAATCTTGGTAGCTGACGTAAGGCAATGTAGCCTTGCCGTTACGTCATGGCCCGTAATCAGGTCAGGATCGGCTGCGGCACGATGCGGATATAGGGCTTCGGCTCCTTCCAGCCCTGCGGATAGAGCTGCTTTGCCTCATCGTTGGAAACCGAGCCGGCGATGATCACCTCGTCGCCCGGCTTCCAGTTGACGGGCGTTGCCAGGCGATGCTTGGCTGTCAGTTGCAGGCTGTCGATCACGCGCAGGATCTCATCGAAGTTGCGCCCCGTCGTCATCGGATAGGAGATGACGAGCTTGATCTTCTTATCAGGGCCGATGACGTAGACATTGCGCACCGTCTGATTGTCGGCGGCGGTGCGGCCTTCGGATGTGTCGCCGGAAGCGGCCGGCAGCATGTCGTAGAGCTTGGAGACTTCCAGCGAGGGATCGCCGATCATCGGGAAGTTCACCGCCGTCCCCTGCGTCTCGGCAATGTCCATCGCCCAGCCGGAATGCCTGTCGACCGGATCGACCGAGAGGCCGATGATCTTGACGCCGCGCTTGTCGAATTCCGGCTTCAGCCGCGCCATGTAGCCGAGCTCCGTGGTGCAGACCGGCGTGAAATCCTTCGGGTGGGAAAACAGGATGCCCCAGTCCTTGCCCAGCCATTCGTGGAAGGCGATCATGCCTTCGGTGGTCTCGGCGGTAAAGTCAGGGGCGATGTCGTTGATACGAAGTGACATGGTCTTGATCCTCTCTTGGGTTGCCGGCCTCCTCGGCCGGGTCGCGAAATCTGGGTTGATCCTGATCACACTCCGCGAAGTCATTGATGTCTGGCGTGTTGGATGTACGATGCAGACATTACGAACGACCCGTTCCCTCAGCGTTCCCCGGCGCAGCTTTCCGTGCGGCGGGCGGGAACGCGGCCGGGGCGCATATTCAGACATGGCTTTTTTTCTTCACTCTCCGGTTTTTGACCGGCCCGACTTCGATCAGATTGCATTCGACAGGGGCGTATCTTGAAAATCTCCATTCAGCTGCTCGGGCGCTTTGCCGTCCGCATCGATGATGCCGAAATTCCCGCGGCGGCCTGGAGGCGCGATCGCGCCGCCGCCGTCATCAAGCTGCTCGCCATCTCGCCAGAGCATCGCGTCCACCGCGAACAGGCCATGGATGCCTTCTGGCCGGATCTGGATGCCGAAGCGGCCGGCGCCAATCTGCGTAAGGCGATCCATTTCGCCCGCAAGGCGCTGAATGCGCCCGATGCCATCGCGATTTCGAAGGAGATCGTCACCTTCTCGCCCGAGGCAGAGGTGGAAACCGATGCGGCGCGCTTCGAGGCATCGGCGAAAGCCGCACTCCGCAGCAAGGACCCGGCTGAATGCGAGGCCGCCGCCGATCTCTATGCCGGCGCGCTGCTGCCTGACGATCGCTTCCTGGAATGGCTTGATAGCCCTCGCCAGCGCCTGCAGCAGCTCTATACGGACACGTTGCGCGCCGGAAAGCTGTGGCGTCGGCTGATCGCGCTCGACCCGACCGATGAGGAGGCGCAATGCGCCCTGATGCAGGCAGCGCTCGATGCCGGCAACCGCACGGAGGCGATCCGCCAGTTCGACCAGTTGCGCGAAAGGCTGCATGCCGAGCTCGGCGTCGGCCCTAGCCGCCCGGCAATCGAGCTTTACGAGCAGGCTCTCGCGCTTTCGGGCACGCAGCCCGCCGCACCCGTCGAGCGCATCCGCGCCTCGCTCGCCTGGGCGCTGGTGCATCTGCAGAGCGGCGAATTCGGCAAGGCGGCGGATCTGGCGCGGCAGACGCGCGCCGAAGCGCTGGATGCAGGGCTTGGCCGCGAAGTCGGCGAAGCAGGCGCCATCCTCGGCCTCACCGCCCATATGCAGGGCCAGTGGCGCGAGCTTTTCCGCAGCGAATTCACCGAATGGGTGCGCAAGCGCAGCGCCTTCGTGCCCGCCGTCTTCGATGGCCATCTCTGCCTTGCGGAATTCTGCCTCTGCGACGCGAAGGGTCACGGCCTGATCGCCGAAAGCGCCAATGAGCTGCTCGGCGTCGCCGATGAGGCGAAATCATCGGCCGGCCGCGGCCTTGCCTGCCTGATCCTCGGCGAAATCGCCCGCTGCGCCGGCAATCTCGATGAGGCTGAACGGCTGCTGACCGAGGCCGAGCGTCTGCATGTGGAAGCCAATGCCGTTTCCGGCCGGGTGCTTGTGCTGGAGCGGCTGGCGGAAATCGCCCTTGCCCGCGGTCAGAAATGGCGCGCCGGCCGGCTGATTCAGAAGGCGTTTGCCGATGCGCAGGGCTCCTGGCTTTCCAACCACCTGCTCCTACGCCTGCAGGCGCTTGCCGTGCGCTCCGCCACCAGCAGGGAGAAGCTCGCGGACGCCATCCTCACGGGCGACCGGCTGCTGACCCCCGGCGCCTGCCAGCCCTGCTCCATGGGCCTGCGCACCGCCTCGGCGATCGCGCTCGCCCAATCAGGCAATCTGGAACAGGTGGACAAGCGCCTGAACGAAGCCGAACGCATCGCCGGCATGTGGCAGGGCGGCCCCTGGGCGGCTGCTTTGTGGGAAGCGCGCGGCGTGCAACGCAAGGCGCAAGCCAACAAGATTCGCTCTGTCGCCGCCTTCGCGGAGGCCGCCGCCCGCTACGAAGAGCTCGGCCGGCCACTCGATCAGGCGCGGTGCCTGAGCCAGATGAACGAGGCGCAGATGGGCGTGGCTGTCTAGGTCGCCCGATTCCGGTCAAATCCCCGTTTTTACTGTGCAAAAATAATGCAAATGCCCGGCGGAAAGCACCGCCGGGCATTTATTAAGCAATAGCTGAAATAATTTCGCCGCGATTTAAAAAGTGAAATTGCGGTTCCATTATTCCGGCCTACAATGCTCCACGCTGGATGCTGCAAAACCAGTGGAGAAGGGTTGCCCACATCTTCCAAATCGGGTGGCCCTTCTCCTTCCATACAGCAAGCGGCGGCCAGTTTCTATTACATGCGTAACATTTTGAACGGGCATTCAAGAAATCCCCGGACGAGCGGGGCTGCACGATGACGTGATCTTCCAAAAGTTGAAGAACACAATCTGCGCCCTAGAACGTCTTCGAGGGGACGTTTGAGGGAATGTCGATGATCAGAGATAAAATGTCGGCGAGTCACTCGCCGATGCAGGAAGACGACGTGGCTCTTTGCCAGCGCGTCTACGAGCATATTTGCATGGCAAGACATATCGCCACCGACGGCGAACGCGAGGAACTGGCCATCCAGATCCTGCATTTCTATCAGCATGGGGTGAAGGACCAGGGCAGTCTGGAGCGTTTGTTATTGTAGGTGGGCAGCATTTTTTCCGCAAAATTCATTAGGATAGATGGCAAGCGCCTCTATCTGTTTGAGGCCTGATCCGGGCAGCGAAGCTCCCTGCTCTCCCGCGCCGGCCGGCATGACCGAATGAGCCATTCACCTGCATTTGCGCACTGCTGACAGGAACTGTCAGCAGCCATGCCGCATGATGCCGAAACTACGTGCCTACCCGCCAGTCACCATCAGCCGGAACCCGGATAACCGAGGGATAGCTGGGCTTCAGTCCAGACACGATCGGAGCAGAGCGCCCGACATGAAGCCGCACCAGCGTATCTTCTTCATCCAGTTTGCCGTGGCCTTTGCGCTCGGGGCCTTCGTTTCGCGGCTGCCCGATCTTCAGCACGCCTTCGGGCTGACCGAGGGCGAACTCGGCCTTCTGCTTGCGGTCATGTCGGCAGGCGTGCTCTTCGGCCTGACCTTTTCCGTGCGGTTCATCGAAAGGCTTGGCGCACGCACCACCGCCTTCGTTACCGTCTTCGGCGCCTCGCTGTTCTTTGCGCTGATCCCCTGGATGCCATCGGCCCTGCCGGCGGTGCCCCTGTTTTTCATTGCCGGTCTCTTCACCGGCGCATTCGAGATCAATGCCAATATCGAGACCGACCGCCACGAGGCGCTGCTCGGTCGCCGCATCATGAGCCGGGCACACGGCATGTGGAGCGCCGGCTTCTGCATCACCGCGCTTGTCGGCGCCGGCATGCGGCAGGCTGCCGTTCCGATCGAGCTGCATATGGCCGCCGCTGTCGCCTTCGTGATCATCGCCGGCACGATCATTTTCGCCCGCATCGAAAACGCGCCGCCGAGGCAGGATGCCCATCCCGGAGATGCGCCGCTCATCGCCGTTCCCACGCTCGGGCTGCTGCCGCTCTGCCTCATCGGCGCGGCACCCCTTCTCGCCGAGGGCGCCAGCGTCGACTGGTCGGCGATCTACATGCGCGACGTCTTTGCGGTCGCGCCCTTCGTCGGCGGGCTCAGCGTGACGATATTCTCCCTGCTCATCGCCATCGGCCGGCTCGGCATGGATCCCGTCATCGACCGCTTCAATCCGCGCCCGGTCGCAATCGCCCTCCTGCTCATCGCGACAACCGGCCTCGTCATGGTCGCGACGGCGCCGCATCCGGTCGTCGCACTCCTGGGCTTCGGCCTGACGGGCATCGGCTGCTCCTCGGTCTATCCGCTCGCCATTTCCGCCGCAGCCCGGCGCACGGATCGCCCGGCCTCCATCAATGTCGCGGCACTCGGACAGACGACCTTCATCGTCTTCTTCGCCGGCCCGCCGCTGCTCGGTTTCATCGGTGAATATTTCGGCATCCGCTTTTCCTACTGGGCGGTCGTGCCCGTCGTCATCGCCGCGCTGCTGGTCACCAGGGCGTTTGCCGCGACGCCTGCCGCGGTCGCCGGAGGTGCCGAGCCTGTTCGGCCGCATGGCTGACGCGGCAGGCCTCGGCGTAAAATCTGGCGACCAGCAGCTTGAGTTCAGCGGCGGTTGCAGGCTAAGCTGATGCTACTGCACCGAGCCCTTTTCAAGCGCCGCAAACTGCCCGCTGCGCCGGATCGAATGGCCTGCCTCGCCCAACCTACGGTTCGACAACGTAATCCATACCGGGAGGAAAACTATTGGGTTATCTGACCGACGAGGAACTTGCCCGGCTCAGGGTGGAAAAGATGATCATCCATCTGGTCGGCAGGCCGGGCGAGCCCTTTCAGCCGCGCGGCGAGATCAATGTCCAGCAGGAGGAATTCTTCCGCGCCCGCATTCAAAGCGAGGCCGGAGACGGCGTCCACTCCTTCGTTGCCGGTTCCGAAGTCCGCCAGCTGGTCGAGGCCATCGCCAGCGGCAGGCTGGGTTTCACCGAGGGTGGGCAAGCACTGTCCCGCCGCTTCTTCGAGCTTCATGTCCGCCAGAGTGTTGCCGGTGCCTTCTTCGTGCTGCAGCTGCGTCCCGATGTGGCGAATACCCTGCTTTTCGTGCTGATCAAATACGACTACCGCGAAGCCGTCGAGCTTTCCGATGCGAATGGGCGGAGCATTCTGCGGGCGATCGTCCAGGCCTTCGTCAAGGAGCGGCAGGCGGTCCAGAAATTCTGCCTGATCCGCGTCAGCAATGGCGTGGCCGATGAGATGGTCTGCGCCTCCGACCGCATGAAGGAATCGCCTGATCTGACTGATTATTTCGAGCGCTATCTCGGCGTAAAGCGCGCCAAGACCAATGCCGAACTGTCCAGCCGGCTGAACGAGGCGCTGCGCGGCACGCTGCAGGAGGTCAAGGATATCCTGCCCGACGCCGATGTCGGCGCCGCCATGTCGAAGGCCAAGCTCGCCCTGCAGGGCCGCGCCACGGTTTCCAATGCCGATGTCGTCGATGCCGTCATGCATGCCGCCGATCGCCCCGCCGATGAAAACCTGCTTGCCCGCATCGATACGGCCATGCGCCGGGGCCTGAAGCGCCAGCAGCTGCAGGATGTGGAATTCCGCCCGGACCGCGCCACGCTGGATATGCAGCCCCGGCAGTTCGTCCGCACCGCCGAGGAAGTGCGGCTGGAATTTCCGGGCGCGGAACTGGGTCGCAGCGTCACCCGCGAGACCGACGACGATGAGATAGTCTTTACCGTTCGCACGCGAAGATTGGTGGAAGATGGCACCCTCCCAGTCAAAACTCGCTGAAGCGCTGAACACTCTCATCGACGAAAAGAAGGCGACCGTCACCGAAACGGCGGCCGGCATTTCCGTCTACCAGCTCGAAGGCCCCGATGCCGACGGGCTCTACACACTGTTCGAAGAGGCCGGGTGGAAGAAGATCATCTGCCGCGACAAGGGCGGCGAGATCCCGCGCCATCTGATAGCCGCCAATGGCAAGGGCCTGACGATCACCGCCGAGAGACCGGCGACGCCTGATGGCATCGAGGTGATCCTGACCCGAAGCGGGTTCGAGGCGCTGCTGGACAAACCTCCGGAATCGACGATCGTCTGGGTCGAGGGCCTGACTGCTGCCATCGACACAAGGGCCGTTCGCTATTGCCCCTGGTGGCACGAAGGCGAGTTCAAGCCCGAGGGCGGCGCCGAAAGCGTCGCCAGGGTCACGCGCATGCTGGGCAGGAAGGGACCGGGCGACCATCTCGGCCGCTGGCTACTGAAAGCGCCCGCCACGCCGGTTCATGAGAAGGCGCTCGAGCCGTGGCGCGAGCGGGCGGCCTCGCGGCTGCTGCGCGCCATGGCGCAGGAAATCGAGCCCGACAACAAGCTGCTGTTCAAGGGGCCGCCGCCGGCGAGATTCATCGTCGAGGACGAGGAGGATCTGGCCGCCGACCTGTTTGCCACGCTCCAGTCGGTCGCCACATGGCTGCTGGAGAACGATCGCGAGCTGGAAAACCGCCACGGCCTGCTGGCCGCCGAAATTGCGCGAACCGCCACGCGCGGCGGCAGCGCCATGGATCTGGCAGGTACGTTGCGCCTCGCGCTCGAAGGGGCGCGCATCGCATACAGTTTCGGCGTCACCCAGCAGAACAAGGACACGCTCAGGGCGCTCGGCGACCTGCGCAAGGCGGTTTCGGAAGACACCGCAAAACTCTCCGAGATCATGCGCACGCTGGGCACGGCCGTCGCCGGCGCCGTCTTCGCCAATATCGGCCTCATCATCGCCCGAATGAATGTGCCAGCCGGCGGCAAGTTCGTAGGCCCGGCGGCAATCCTTGTCGGCATCGTGCTCGCCATCTATGTCCTGTCGGTCATCGGCAGCGGCGTGCATTATATCCGGGTACAGGGCTACCTGCGCAACGAGTGGCGCAACAGCCTCTACAGGTTCCTCTCCGACGACGATTACAAACGCCTCGTCGAAACGCCCGTCGGCCGCGCCGAAACCGCCTTCTGGTGCGTGGCCGCAGCGGGGATACTGATGCTGGTGATTTCGCTGGTGGCTCTGTTCAGGATCGTGAGTGCCTGACCGGTGGGTGCCGAGCCCCCGGCCTGCGCTATGCAAATCCCCCTCCATGCTCTACAAAACGCCATCACCATTGCCAGGAATATCCAGCCAATGACGATACCCACAACGCTCGCCGACTGGCTCACGCCCGATCGAACTGCCCTGCTGGTCTACGATATGCAGATCGGTATCGCCCGGCAGGTCGAGGGCTCCGAGGAAACGGCGCTGCGCATTGCCGATATCGTCGCCGCTGCCAGAGGCGCCGGCATGCGAATTGCGTTCTGCCGCCATCTTTCGCTGCCGAAGCCGTGGATGGGGCTGTTTGCGACGCGCATGGCCATGACATGGCAGCGCACGGATGATCCCGAACAGGTGAAACCCTGGTTCCTGCGCGACAGCGAAGCGGTCCGGATCATCCCGGAACTGCAGCCGCAAGAGCAGGACTTCGTTTTCGACAAGCTCGGCATGTCGGCTTTCGAGGGAACTCCGCTCGCGCTCGCCATGCGCGACGCCGGCCTTTCGGCGCTGGCGATCTGCGGCATCGCCATGGAAATCGGCATCGAGCCGACCTGCCGGCAGGCCGCCGACCTCGGCATCGTTCCGATCGTGATCGAGGATGCCTGCGGCTCCGGCCATGCGGAAGCAGCAAAACGCTCCGTCGAATCCCTTCGCTTCATGGGCGATACGATCGCCACCAATACGGAAGAATTCCTGCAGTCTGTTGCCCCCTCGCGGTGATGTCCACGGTTGACCTGCGCATATGCCCTCTAACTAAAGCCGGGCTTGTTTGCGAAGGAGGCTATGTTGGCGGCACTTATTGAAGACTACGCCCTGATCGGAGATTGCGAGACCGCGGCACTCGTCTCCAGGAACGGCTCCATCGACTGGCTCTGTTTTCCGCGCTTCGACTCCCCCGCCTGTTTTGCCGCCCTGCTGGGCACGCAAGAGAATGGCTTCTGGTCGCTGTCACCATCAGGTGACGATGTCAGCGTCACGCGCCGCTACCGGGACGACACGCTCATTCTCGAAACCGAGTTTCAGACCGAGACCGGCACCGCCATCATGACGGACTTCATGCCGCTGCGCGATGGCACCAGTGATCTGATGCGCATCGTCGAGGGCAAGAGCGGCACCGTCGCCTTCGACATGGAGCTCAACCTCCGCTTCGACTACGGGCGAACCGTTCCCTGGGTCACGCATGGCGAAGACGGCGGCATCACCGCCATTGCCGGGCCGGACCGGCTGACGCTGAACTGCGCCGTGCCGCTCGAAGGCCGCGGGATGAGCACGGTCGGCTCCTTCAAAGTTGCGGCCGGCGAGAGCCAGATCTTCACCCTTACCTGGTCCCCCTCGCACCTGCCGCCGCCGGCCCAGCGGCAGGTGGAATATGCGCTGCCGGACACCGAGGAATTCTGGCAATCCTTCGCGGCGAAGTGCCCAAAGGTGGGCAAGTGGACGGAGCAGGTAAAGCGCTCCCTCATCACGCTGAAGGCCCTGACCTACATGCCGACAGGCGGCATCGTCGCCGCCGCGACCACCTCCCTGCCCGAGAAGATCGGCGGGCCGCGCAACTGGGACTATCGCTATTGCTGGCTGCGCGACGCGACGCTGACCCTGCTCGCCCTGATGAAGCTCGGCTATTACGAGGAAGCACACGCCTGGCGCAACTGGCTGCTGCGCGCGGTGGCGGGCGCCCCGGCGCAGATGCAGATCATGTATGGCGTCGCCGGCGAGCGCAATCTGCTGGAATGGCAGGTTCCCTGGCTGAAGGGCTATGAAGGCTCGACGCCCGTGCGCATCGGCAACGCCGCCGCCGAACAGGTGCAGCTCGATGTTTACGGCGAGGTGGCGGACGCCATGCTGCAGGCCCGCAAGAGCGGCCTGCCGTCGCATCCGCGCGGGCGCGAACTGGCGACCGCCATTCTGCCCTTTCTCGAAAAAGTCTGGGTGGAGCCCGATGAAGGCATCTGGGAGGTGCGCGGCCAGCGCCAGCATTTCACCTATTCGAAGGTCATGGCCTGGGTCGCCTTCGACCGCGCCGTCAAGATTGCCGAGGAGGACGGCGAGCCCGAAGCCGCCGCACGCTGGCGAGCCATCGCCGATCGCATCCATGCCGAGGTTTGCGAAAAGGCCTTCGATCCCGAACTTGGCTGCTTCGTTCAGGCTTACGGGTCCAGGGCGATGGATGCCAGCCTGCTGCATCTCGGCATGGTCGGCTTCATCCCGCCTGATGATCCGCGCTATGTCGCGACTGTCGAAACGGTCGAACGCAAGCTGATGCGGGATGGCCTGCTGCTGCGCTACGAAACGCTGGAGGTCGATGACGGCCTGCCGCCAGGCGAAGGCGCTTTCCTCGCCTGCAGCTTCTGGCTCGTCGATGCCCTCTACATGATCGGCCGGCGGGACGATGCGCAGCACCTGTTCGAGCGGCTGCTGGCGATCTGCAACGATGTCGGGCTGCTGGCGGAGGAATACGATCCCGTTGCCGGGCGCATGTTGGGAAATTTCCCGCAGGCGTTCAGCCATATCGGGTTGATCAACAGTGCGTTGAACCTCTCACCGGTAGAAGGGCCGGCGGATCAGCGTTCGGCTTGATGATATGCAGGATTCAGGCGACTCCTACCGGAGCGCAGTGCTTCACGGCTTACCATCTGCTGGATCGAAGCGGCCTATGATCCGATGACACAGGTGCCGCCACCTCGGCGGCACCTGCCTTTGCTCATCTCCATGTGGGCCTACATGCGCCCGCTGACGCCGATCTTCGCACCGACGGATTTGTCGCCGTCGCCTTCGATGTTGAGCAACAGCCCGCCATCGATCGACCAGCCACCTGTCGTCTGCAGCGACAGTCCCGCCGAGATGGAGCCGAACATGCCATTGCCGTCGATTGCCGAGTAACCGACCGAGCCGCCGAACTTCCTGGTCAGGGTCTGGTCGTTTTCCAAAGTGGACACCCGGGCGATCTCCGCACCCAGGCTGATGCGCAACTGCTCCTCGGTGAAACCGTCGAGGCCGATGATGTCGCCTTTGTCATTTTCGATCATGTAATCGTCGACCGTTTCCGAGAGATAGATCGCCCGAAGCTTCGGCTCGATCGTCGTGACCGTATCGAGGTTCCAGCGGCCGGTGACAGAGGTGTCGAACAGCCATCGCGACGTGTCGAAATTGCCGTCCCAGAAGGCCGTGTCGATATCATTGGACGAACCGCCATAGAGCAGGCTCGTATCCCAGAACACGCCCTTGCCGATCTCCAGCGAGGCATTGGGGCCGGCGAGCCAGCCATTGCCGGTGAGTTCGGCATCCTCCTCCGTCGGATCGGTCATCCGGTCGTAATGAACGGAGAGGCCGACCAGCGCCTTGTCGGTGACGAGGTAATCGGCGCCGGCGGAAATCATGGCAAAAGCGCCCCATTTTCCGTCATTGTCATTGCGGCTATGCGCCAGGAATTTGCCGTCGATCCAGATGTTGAACGGCGACAGTTCCGCATTGCCGCCGCCTGAGAGACCATCGGCATTGTCGCGGGCGGCTTCCAACTGCGCCAGGCTGGTGGAGAAGCCGAATGTCATCCCCTGGTCCGACGGCATCATGCGGGCGGTGACCGGATCGGTCGCGTTCGCCATCTGCCGACGCTCCAAGAGACCCGGCACCTTGATGCTGGAAGCAATCAGGTTCTGGCGGCTCTGCACGAAGCCATGCACGAGATTATCGACATCGTCGGCGACCTTGGCTGCGTCGAATGTCAGCGCGTAGGTGATCGTGCCGTTGTTGGAAATGCCGAGCGCGCTGGTCAGACGGTAGCCCACCCGCACCTCGCCGGAATAGTGCCCGTTCGGTGTGAATTTCAGATACCAGCCGATCGCGCCGCCGCCGCCCGCCTGGGCGAATTCGCCATTGACGATGGCCGCCGTGCCGGCATTGGCAGGCTCCACGGAGAGCATTTCGGCCGACACGAAGGGACCGCCCGTCGCACCGGCGGTAAGGTCCACATTGGCGGGAGACGATCCCGGGGCAACAGTGATCTTCTTGTCGGCAGCGGTAACGGCCCGCGTCTTGACGGTGATTGTATAGTTGGCGCTTCCCGTCGCGCCGTTGCCATCGCGAACGCCGATCGTGAACGTGTAATCCTTGACATCGGCGCCCGCATCCACCGGCCCGGTCAGCGCGCCGGTGGAGATGTTGAGTACCACGCCATCGGGCAGATCGCCGTGATCGAGACTGTAGACCAGCGCACCCGTGCCGCCTGTCGCCGTGACGGATGCATTGTAGGCCTCACCGGGCATGCCGGTGGTCAAATGCGATCCACTCGCCGGACTGAAAGTGAAAGACCCGGTCGAGGCGGCATCGATCACCAGCGTATAGGCGGCGTCGCCGGAATTGGCCGGGCTGGCGCTGTCGGTCGCCGTTACCGTGAAGCTGTAGCTTCCCGCCACCGTCGGCGTTCCCGAAAGCGTGCCGTCGGCGGCAAGTGTCATGCCCGTCGGCACCGAGCCGCTTGCAACATAGCTGTAGGGGCCGGTTCCGCCCGCAGCGGTGATGCCGGTCGTATAGCCCGTGCCCACCGTTCCGTGCGTCAGGCTGCCGGCCGCAGGCGAAAGCGTCAAGGTCGTCGGCGCCGGCGCGATCACCAGCGTGTAGCTCGCATTGCCCGAAACCGGCGTACTGTCGCTATCGGTAGCCTCGATGCTGAAATTATAGGCTCCATCCGCCGTCGGTGTTCCCGAAAGAGAGCCGTCGGCGCCGACGCTGATGCCCGGCGGCAGTGAGCCGCTCGCAACGTAGCTGTAGGGCGCGACCCCGCCCGAAGCGGTGACGGAATTGGTGTAGGCCGTGCCGACGGTGCCCGCCGTCAAGGTCGATCCGGTCGCCGGAGCCAAGGTGATCGGGCTTGCAGTGATATGGAAATGGTAGGTGTTGGTCGCCGTCCGGCTGCCGCTGTCGGTGACCGTTATATCGACGTCGGCATTGCCGGTCGCCGTTGCAGCCCCGGATAACACGCCCGCGGATGTGAACGTATAGCCGGCCGGCAGGGCGTCGCCCGAAGGCGCAACCGTGAATGTGTAGGGACCGATACCGCCAGTGGCGACGAATTGCTGGCTGTAGGTCTGCCCCACCTGCCAGTTGAAAGTCGAGCCTGCGGCCGGCGACAAGCCCAGCGCCTGCGGTTCGCGGAAGACGGTCACCGTATAACTGAATTGTGTCGTGCCATCTTCGGCGGTGACTTCGACGGTGACCGTATTGTCACCCACGGCAAGGGTGATCTGGCCGGAACTCGCCCCCGTCACAAGAGCACCATTGACCTTGACGCTGGCATGAGTGTCCGCCTTGACGGGGCTGGCGGTAATCCAGGCCGTGCCGTTGGGCACCGTTGCCGTATAGGCCTGTGTGCCCGAGGCAAAGGCCGGGCTGAGCGTGCCGTCCGACAATGTCAGGCTCGACAGCGTCGCATCGGCTGAAGGCAGTGCGACATAGGTGAACTGGTCGTCGCTGCCGGTAGCACTGGTGCCGCCAGCATTCGCGACGGTAATGTCAACTGTTCCCGTTCCGGCCGGGGCGGTCGCTCTGATCTGCGTATCGTCGTCGATCGTGTAGGTCGCCACTGTCGCGCCGAACTTGACGGCATTCGTGACGGACGCATCCGCAAAACCGCTGCCGGTGATCGTGACCTCCGTGCCGCCGGCGGTTGGGCCGCTGGCCGGCGAGACGGCGCTGACGGTGGGCGCACCGACATAGGTGAACCAGTCGAAGGTCGAGGTGGGGCTGGTGCCTCCAGGTGTTGTTACCCTGACATCTATCTTTCCGGCCGCACCGGCGGGTGCCGTCGCGGTGATCTGGGTATCACTGTCGACAGTATAGGTGGCCACCGTCGAGCCGAACTTGACCGCACCCGTCGAATTGGCAGCGAAAAAGCCGAAGCCGTTAATCGTGACGGCCGTCCCGCCGGAGGTCGGGCCGGATGCCGGGCTGACCGATGATACCATCGGCACGCTGGCGTATAGGAAGCCGCCTGACACTGTCGCAGTGCCACCGGGCGCGGTGATGACGACATTGGCAAAACTTGGCGAATGGGCCGGCGTCGTTACGGTTAGAGTGGTGGAATTGACGACAGTCAGCCCGGTTCCATCGATACCATCGAAGGCGACCGAGGTCGTGCCGGTGAGGTTCGTACCTGTGATGGTCACGGATGTGCCACCGACGGGCGACCCGAATGCCGGGGTGATGGATGTCGCCGTGGGTGGGGTGAGATAGGTGAAACCGCCTGACCCCGTTACCGAGCCGCCCGGTGTGGTGACGACGACATCGACCGCTCCCGTCGCATGGGCGGGTGTGGTCACGGTGAGCGAGGTTCCGGTATTGGCCGTCACCGTTGCGGACGTGCCGCCGAAAGTGACCGAGGTCACGCCGGTGAAATTCGTGCCCATCAGCCACACCGACGTTCCGCCTGCCGTCGAGCCCGTGTTCGGGCTGACACTCCACAAAACCGGCGGGGCGACATAGGTGAACTGATCGCCAGCCGTGGTGGCGCTGGTGCCGCCAGCTGTTGTGACCGTGACATCGATCGTTCCAGTGCCGGCGGGCGACGTCGCCGTGATCTGCGTGTTGCTGTTGATCGTGTATGCGGCGACCGTCGCGCCGAACTTGACCGCCCCGGCGGTGGCAAAGCCGGTGCCGGTGATCGTCACCGTCGTGCCGCCGCTGATCGGACCGGATGCCGGGCTGATGGCTGTCACAGTCGGTGCGGCGACATAGGTGAACTGATCTGCGGCCCTGGTGGCGCTCGTGCCGCCAGGTGTCGTAACGGTGACATCGATCGTTCCGGCCGAGCCGGCGGGCGAGGTTGCGGTGATCCGGGTATCGCTGTCGATAGTATAGTTCGCGCTCGTCGCGCCGAACTTGACTGCACCGGAGGGATTGGCAGCAGAAAAGCCGGTACCGGTGATCACCACCGACGTGTTGCCGCCGGTCGAGCCGGATGCCGGGCTCACCGCCGTCACGGTCGGCGCAACCGCCACAAGACGGCACCCCATGGTAACGTGCATCACACCGGATTGCGCGCCACTGTAGGCGTAGGGATAGTAGCTCATATTCGCCACCAGTGCCTGCGTTCCGCTCACCGACAACTCTGTTCCTGAGGCGGAATATTCGAACAGATTGACGTTATCGTCAGTCATCCCGACATAGGGGGGGTTGATAACGCCCGCCAATTCATCGCTGCTACTATTAGTCGAAGTAGCAGAATAGAAGATTTCTTCATTGGCATTGAAATTGCTGTAGTTGAAGCTCACCCCGTCCTGTCCGCCGCCGAGGGGCGCAATCGTTCGTCCGCCACTCCAATCGCTGTTGACCTGATTGCAGGCGTTCGACAACGCGAACGCTTGCCCGGCAAGAAGCGTCAGAACGATAGCCAGGACACTCCGCCGCAACCCGCGCGACATGATCGCAGCAGCCGCGATCCAGAGCGATCGAAAGAATGCGCGGAGCCTATGAGCTGGATCTCTAGAAATATCCCGGGCAGCGATAGTGTTCGCCGCTTCGCTCGGACGCCCAGGCAATTTCCGCATGTACAAACCCATCCCATGAAACCGAAACCCACGAGGTAACGAGCGCGCTCCCAGACCGATTTCGGCCTGAAACTCCTCAACTCAAAGCGCGCACCGCCGGCCATCAAAGGCTGAATCTAAAGTACAATTTTCTAATAAAGGTAGAAAAATCCCCCAAGTTCTCGCGTATCGCGCTTGGGTCGAATCGTCAATTCGCGATTCTCTTCAAAAATGAACAAGAGGTTGAAACACCCCAAAAAAGATCGCGAGTACTGGCGTGACGGAGGCTGCTCGGTTTGCCGCACCCGGAGATTTCTACAGCGGAATAGCTCGACTATTCGAAAATCCGAACGATTCATTCGTTTCCCTTTTGTACTCGCAACCCCTTCCATTTCATGATGACAACAGCCATATTCCGCGCATGGCAAAATCTCCGAAGAAATCCCCCGCTTCGAATGGCTTCGAAGAAGCCCCCCAGTCGTCGTTTGAAGGTGCGCCGCTCAGCGGCAGCGTCTCCGATTGGGTGAAGCAGCTCGAGGCCGATGCCGAGCAGGCGGGCGTAGAGAGCCAGCGCGAAATCGCCTCCAAGGCGGGCAAGCACCGCAAGAAGGTGGAGAACGAGGCGCGCAAGCATACCGAGGCTGTGAGCGTCAACAAGAAGGCCACCATCAGCAAGACGGCGCGTGGCGTTTCCATCGGCGGTTCGTCCGACCCGAAGACGCGTGCGGCCGCCGGCCTCAATCCCGTCGCAGGTCTCGATATCTCGCTGGAAGATGCCGGCAATCTGGCGCCTGGCAGCGTCACCGCCACGGTGGAGGCGCTCTCGGCGCTGATCGAGAGCGGCAATCCGCTGCACAAGAACGGCAAGATCTGGACACCGCACCGCCCTGCCCGGCCGGACAAATCCGAAGGCGGCATTACCATCCGCATGGATTCCGAATACCAGCCGGCCGGCGACCAGCCGACGGCGATCCGCGATCTCGTGGGCGGACTGGAAACCGGCGAGCGCAGCCAGGTTCTGCTCGGCGTCACCGGATCGGGCAAGACCTTCACCATGGCCAAGGTGATCGAGGAAACGCAGCGCCCGGCGCTGATCCTCGCGCCGAACAAGACGCTGGCCGCCCAGCTCTATTCCGAATTCAAGAATTTCTTCCCCGACAATGCGGTGGAATATTTCGTTTCCTACTACGATTATTACCAGCCGGAAGCCTATGTGCCGCGCTCCGACACCTATATCGAGAAGGAAAGCTCCATCAACGAGCAAATCGACCGCATGCGCCACTCGGCCACGCGCTCTCTGCTCGAACGCGACGATTGCATCATCGTCGCCTCCGTTTCCTGCATCTATGGTATCGGCTCGGTCGAGACCTATACGGCCATGGCCTTCCAGATGAATGTCGGCGACAAGCTGGACCAGCGCCAGCTGCTGGCCGACCTCGTGGCCCAGCAATACAAGCGCCGCGACATGGATTTCCAGCGCGGCTCCTTCCGTGTGCGCGGCGACACGATCGAGCTGTTCCCGGCCCACCTTGAGGATGCCGCCTGGCGCATCTCCATGTTCGGCGACGAGATCGACTCCATCACCGAGTTCGACCCCCTGACCGGCCAGAAGACCGGCGACCTGAAATCGGTGAAGATCTACGCCAATTCGCACTACGTCACGCCGCGCCCGACTCTGAACGCCGCCGTCAAATCGATCAAGGAGGAGCTGAGGCTTCGCCTCGCCGAGCTTGAGAAAGCGGGCCGCCTGCTGGAGGCCCAGCGCCTGGAGCAGCGCACCCGCTACGATATCGAAATGCTGGAGGCGACCGGCTCCTGCCAGGGCATCGAGAACTATTCGCGCTACCTCACCGGACGCGACCCCGGCGACCCGCCGCCGACGCTCTTCGAATATGTGCCCGACAATGCCATCGTTTTCATCGACGAGAGCCATGTCACCGTGCCGCAGATCGGCGGCATGTACCGAGGCGACTTCAGGCGCAAGGCGACGCTGGCCGAATATGGCTTCCGCCTGCCCTCCTGCATGGATAACCGGCCGCTACGCTTCGAGGAATGGGACGCCATGCGCCCGGATACGATCGCCGTGTCGGCCACACCAGGCGGCTGGGAAATGGAACAGGCCGGCGGCGTCTTCGCCGAACAGGTCATCCGCCCGACCGGCCTCATCGATCCGCCCGTCGAGGTGCGCTCCGCCCGCAGCCAGGTGGACGACGTGCTCGGCGAAATCCGCGAAACGGCCGCCAAGGGCTATCGCACCCTCTGCACCGTGCTGACCAAGCGCATGGCCGAGGATCTGACCGAATATCTGCATGAACAGGGCGTGCGCGTGCGCTACATGCACTCGGACATCGACACGCTGGAGCGTATCGAGATCATCCGCGATCTGCGCCTCGGTGCATTCGACGTGCTCGTCGGCATCAACCTGCTGCGCGAGGGCCTGGATATTCCCGAATGCGGCTTCGTCGCCATTCTCGATGCCGACAAGGAAGGCTTCCTGCGCTCCGAGACCTCGCTGGTCCAGACGATCGGCCGCGCCGCCCGTAACGTCGACGGCAAGGTCATCCTCTATGCCGACAACATCACCGGCTCCATGCAGCGCGCCATGGACGAGACGGCCCGCCGCCGCGAAAAGCAGGTGGCCTACAATACCGAGCACGGCATCACGCCGGAAAGCGTCAAGGCCCGCATCTCCGATATCCTCGATAGCGTCTACGAGCGCGACCACGTGCGCGCCGATATCTCCGGCGCCTCCGGCAAGGGCTTCGCCGATGGCGGCAACCTCGTGGGCAACAACCTGCAGACCCATCTCAACGCGCTGGAAAAGTCCATGCGCGACGCCGCCGCCGACCTCGACTTCGAAAAGGCCGCCCGCCTGCGCGACGAAATCAAACGCCTCAAGGCCGTCGAACTCGCCGCCATGGACGACCCGCTCGCAAGAGAGGAAGCCAAGTCGATGGAAGGGATCAGACGGAACGCCAAGGCGACCCGCGAGTCCCTTCTCCCCGCCGGGGAGAAGGTGCCCGGCAGGGCGGATGAGGGGGCTACACCCTCCTACTTCGCCAAGCCGCACCTCGACGACATGGGCCACGACCCCACCACCCCCGCCGACAGCAAGACCCTCTTCCGCCGCAACACGCTGGATGAGATGACCGTGGGCCGGACGGAAAAGCCCGTGGTTGGACATGTGCCGGAAAAGCCGGATGCGGCAAAGGGCACGCAGCGGTTTTCGCCACTACTTGAGGGGCAGCCGGAGCGCGATGATGGCGTGCGGCCGCTGGTACGCGGCAAGACGGGTGTCGGGAGCTATGAGGATCCGGGCGAGCAGAAGCGTAAGAGCCGGACGAAGGGCAAGACTGGGCGCCCGGGGCGGTGATGGATCTAAGCTACTGAAAAGAAATCGGTATATTCATTCCACCATTGAAGATATCGTGGAACGGTAGCTCCCGGCAGCACTTGCTCAACATAATCATCCGGATGCTTCACCAATCCGGACTGCAATACAGGAACGTTCCTAATTAGTTTTAGCATTGTATCCTCACATCGATGAGCGTAGAAATGCCGCACTATCTTCGTCTCATGGAATATCTGAAAATTTAACGCAATCGCATTTCGTAAATCCATAGGAACTGTGCCGGAAATTCCTAGTATTATCTTCTCAATATCTTTTGGATCGCGAGTAACTTGTTCCTCATCTCGGGGAACAGTTAATGGGTGCCGACGCTTTACATATTTGGTTGGTTGAAGTATCCGCATAACATGCGCGGAGTACTCGGCACTGGACATATATTTCCCTCGTGCCTTTGGAACGATCCCACTCCGCTGATACTCCCAGATCCGAGAGATAGCGTAAGCACGCAACGAATGGATAATAAGATTATCCAATTCTAAAACCAAAGTTCCAAGCACGAAGCTTCTGAACTCACCTGCTCGCCAAGCAGGATCATTATAGACCTTCAACAGCCTCTCGGCTCTTCTCGCCGAATGACCAAGAAAGCCCTGCAACTGAAAATAGGGACGACTCATGCTTCCTTAAGTGCAGATAGAAAATAGGCAAAACGAATGAATTTTTGACGACCTACGTTCGTCTTCTCAGTGCAGGCAGACACAAAAGCATCGAGAGAAGCTTCGTCTGCTGCTTCCCCGTCCTCCTCGCCGATCTCACCCTCCTCATTTGCGGAAGCACTTAATTTATCGTTTAATGCACTTAAGCTATTGCCCATGGCAAGAATGTCTTCCAGTTCCGTTTTATGATCGTCATCGAGAGTCGAAGTGACGAGACCGGGATGCAAAAGCTCGCATATCGCCGCAATTAGCGTATAAAAAACGTGTTTACTGGCCAGCCGAGGGTAATTTGCCAGTGAATTCTGATGCCAATAGCCAAATGCCTCTTTTAGATATTCTTCATAGTCATCTTCTTTTGCAAAGCTGGCATTATAATCTTTATAAATTGCATCAATTTCCGGCGGGCGGGTCGTCGTGAAGCCTCGGTCCAGAATATAGACGATATCGGACATTAGCCGAGTATCAGCCATGCGAATTACATCTCGACGCGAAATAACTCCAGCGTCAAAAAGCACCTCTCTAAAGGCCCTTGCCATGCGAAAAATGAACATCTTGAAAGGACCCTGAAATTTGGCATTTCTGAGTTCCTCTGAGTTAAGAGTAACGTTGTGGACGTTCATACGAGCGAATGACTCGCGTATTTCGTCTTCGCTGACTCCAGTAAATTCATCTATCGCCAATGAATATGAGAGGAAACGCCCCTGCAGGGTCTCGTCAAGATCCCTGTAGCGCTTTCCTCTCAATTCTTGGGTCTCAATCTTTGTCGAGATTCGCATCTTATTTTCGTAAAATAAGCGCAAAGCCTGACTTCTTTGCTGCCCGTCAACAATCTCCTTGGTACTAGTTCTCGTTTTGAGATTGTATCTTACGTATAGAAATATCTTAGGGATCGGATACTCTAATAGTATTGATTCAATGAAATAAGAACGAATATAAGGACTCCATATTCTATCGTCCCTTTGATAGTCTCTGTTCACAGTTATTTTGTTTGCGACAAGATCCTGACAAAAGTCAGCAACCGATGTTGGCGACAAAGTTGCCTTCATTATGCAGCCTCAAATATAGAAACAGTTTCGTTTGGCAACAATTGCCCAGACGCATAACTTCCCTTGTTTACTGTAACCATCGAATTTGTTGGAGCAAATGAAACTCTACTTTGCTCCTCAAAACCGCCAGTCTGAAACATCTCAGAGATAATTTTGGGAAGATCGACATATATTTCCTTGTAGTACGACGCCTGCGTAACAAACACAGCCGAACGAACAGATGATTCTGTTATATTCCTTATGGACGACTGCATACTTGATAAATATTTTCCATAAAACTTTAGATAGTACCCAGTTGAAGCTTTGGATGAATGTTTCTCTATTTGATCAAGGACATCGACCGCCGTTTCGCTATCCGATACCGAAAACGCATCCTTCGAGATACCTAGTCGGCCCGTTAAAACACTGCCGGTCATATTCCAACGTAGATTTCCAAGATCTATCATTTCAAATTCACTTAAATATAGCAGCTCAGGAAGCGTCTTTTTCACATAGTCAAGGCGCGTCAAGTATGGGGGGGACGTGATTACGTGACTAACTTCAGAGGGTATATTCCAGCTAATAAAATTAGCAGTTTCAATCCTAGGAGGTGTTCGTAGCGACGTCAACTCCAGAATGTCGACCTTGTTCAGGGTGCTCTCGACCTCATTCCGGAGTGCAGTAAGCAGATCTGTCTTCGCGATCAAAGACTGCGAAATACGCTCAATGGAAAACCATGTGGGATTTCTCGTTCTTGCGCGGCTGTAGATTTGCCGTACCGCGTTCGCCACGAACAAATGCAAAATATGTTGGCTAATTTCACTATGGCTAGCCAACGCCGCACGTGTAAATGCGGCACCCATCTTGTGGGGAGGCCCGCTCTCAGGCACCGTATCCATAAGCGAAGACATACATTCGAGCAGCGTGCGGCACGCCTGGGCAACAATAGAGCTTTGAAGCAACTTAAAGTTGGCAACAACACGCATAAACGGATTAATATCAACGCCTATCGACTGAATCCCGTTTTCAGCACAAACCGTAGTGGTTGTGCCTGAACCGTTCCATGGATCTAAAACCACATCGGTTCGCTCTACGCCCAGATATTCGAGTAGTGTTTTTACAAAGCTCGCACTAAAGCCCGCGTAATATGGATACACCTGAGTCCGTTTTAGATGTGGAGTGAGCTTACTTGTGGCTAATATGTCCATGATATAGGCTTGTCCAATTCAATCAGCGTAGCCTCTTTGAATCGACTGCTGAATTTTTATAATAACATGCCGTTCTCGAACGGCTTGAACGAATTTGTCTGGTCACACAGTTTTGCACATAGTTGTCGAAAGTTGCGCCCATGAAACGCAGTGGCTGTGCGTCGTTTCGAGTCGCATCTGCGTGACGACTGTCGCGCTTGCGGACATGAACTGAATAGCGAGCGGCCGATAGAACCCTCATGGGCCTCCGATCCCGGCCTCACTTGCAAAGCCCCCCAGGCTCCACCCTGCAGATATCCCTCCACCCACATCCGCGACTCCTGCTACACCTTCCCTCCTCACCCAAAAGGAGCCCGCATGCGCCTACCCGCCCTCATTCTCGGCCTAGCCCTCTCCGCGCTGATCGCCTCTCCCGTCTTCGCCGCGACCTACAAAACCCCAAAAGCGCTCCTCCAAGCCCTTTACGCCTTCGACACCGACACCGCTTCAGACGACGCCCCCTCGCCCTATTCGGCCTTCTTCTCCGACCACCTGAACGAGATGCTGCGGGCCGATATCGACAACACGCCTGACGGAGAAGTCGGAGCGATCGATTTCGATCCCGTCATTGCCGGACAGGATGGCGAGGCTGATAACCTCAAGATCGGCCAGTCGATCCTACTGGACGACCGGGCCGAACTGGAGGTGCAATTCCGCAATGGCGAAGAGGGACGCTCTACTACACGCTGGTGAAGGAGCATGGCGGCTGGAAGGTGGAGGATATTGCCAACCAGCAGGGCGAAGAGCCGTGGAGCCTCAGTGCGCTGCTGGGCGACGCGCAATAGGCGGCCCTGAGCGCGTGGAATGTCATTGCCACCGAACCAGCCTTCGGCAGCGGCGGCACCCTCTGAAACGAGCCGGGTTTATTAGCGCCCGGTCATTGCAATGGCCGGCCCGCACCCCATATCCCACCATGGCGGCATATGGAATAAAGCCGCCTTTTGCATCGGTTTCCCGATGCCCTCAAGGGAAGACGCGCTGTCTTCCGACACTCTGCAAAACAGCTTTTTCGAAGCGATCCTGAGCAGCATGGCCGCGCCCGCAAGGGCTGGCAAAGAGCAATGTCTCTCATACGCCCAGGACATTTAAGAGACCGTGCTGAAAAAGACCTCTGACGCATTCGATGATGAGCCGTGCATATCCCGCCTGCATCAGGCGTGGCCGCTTATGCGTCCTTGGCAGGAGCCGGAGGCACCAATTTCTGGAGAAACTGCGATGTCCCTGATTTTCCCCAATAGAAGCCGCAGCTTCGACGAGGGCCGCGATGGGGTTCGTTTCTCCGGCTATGACGGCATGTTCGAGGTGCGGTTTCTGATCGAGGCGAGCGCGCTGCGCTCCATCGCGCAGACGGGCCACTCGGAAGCCGAATGCCTGAGCGCCTTCGATGCGGCGCGCCCCTCCATTCTGGAGGCGGCATCCGGTGTCTACGGCCGCGGCGGCAAGGACATGTATACGCTGACGGAGAAGGATATCCGTCGCTAAAGCATATCGCGCAATAGTGCGCAGCGGTTTGCGACAACGACATGCGCGAGACAAGGACGTAAAGCGTGGCAGGCGAATCCTGGAGATCGCGACACGCTTCAGTTTCACGCCCGGGATGAACCGGCACGGAGATGAGACATGTCAGTCAACAGAAAACATCTGAGCGTGGTGGACAAGCGCCCGCGTGCTCACCCCGAAGACGCCGATCTCGAAACGGCTGTCTACGATGCGCTTGCCCATACGGGCGATCTCGACCCCAGCTATATTTTCGTGACGGCACACGGCAGCGACGTCACGCTCGCGGGCTGGGTTCACGTCAGCGAAGAAATCTCGCTCGCCGAGCAGGTGACCCTGCGGACACGCGGCGTGCGCAGCGTTCACAACGAACTGTCGCGGGATCTTTAGCGCACCCATTCGTCTCGGCGCGGCTGCGCGCCGACCTCCGGCAAAGCTCGAACGCAGGCCGGAGGCGAGGAGCCCGGCCCCAGCGCCGGGTTCCGCGTTGCCGGGCGCGAGCCGCCCGTAAGCCGAAGCCGGTTCCCCCACACACGACCGATTCGCGATCGGCCCCAAACGACCGATGGATAAGCTATGCGCAAGAAAATCGACAAGATCACCAGACAGGCCCCTTCCGCCACAGGCCGGCACGCCACCGCCAATGAAAGCCGCCCTGCCCAAAACCCCTCCGCTAAGGAGATGATCGCCGAAGCCGAATCCGCCCGCGCTGCGGTGGATGCGGCCCGCGATGAGGCGGCTGTGGGGGAAGAGGCCGGCGAAGGCGAAGCGGGCGACAAGACGCCAACCGGCGATCCGCTTCCGACAATGGAAGAGCTGGAACTGGCCCGGGACGATCACAGCAGGAAGATCGTCGGAAGAGAGGCGGATGGGGAGGATTGAGCTGTACAGGCGCGGCGGATTCGTTGCGCAAGGCAGGCTCGGAAAGCCGAACATGCGCGCCAGCATCGCCAAGCGGCTGCATTTTCTGTAGCGTGAATCGACAGAAACGCCACCGACCGGACTCGGACAACAAGCAATGCCAGAACTGCGCATCAACCCCTTCCCCTCGCCCGATGAATTCGCCGCTCTCTGGGCCGCCGCCTGGGATGGCGCGCAGGCGCCGGATTTTACCGGCATCCTGCCGCGCAGCCTTGCCCATGTCGGCGCCTATGACGAGAACAAGCTGATCGGCTTCGTCAATGTCGCCTGGGATGGCGGCATTCATGCCTTTATCCTCGATACCTGTGTGCATCCGGATCTGCGCCGGCAGGGCATTGCCACACAGCTGGTGATGGAGGCAACGCGGATCGCGCGGGAGCGCGGGGCGGAATGGCTGCATGTCGATTACGAGCCGCATCTTCAGGGCTTTTACCGCGCCTGCGGCTTCAGGCCGACCGAGGCTGGGCTGATACAGCTCGGCTAGACGGGGAGACCCTACGACAGAAGCGGGCGGTAACCGCCGCCGGGTTCGCGCCGGGTCAGGAAGAAATGCAGGAGGTTGGCATAGCCGCGGGCATCGTCGATGGCGCGGTGCGTGTGCTCGATATTGCCGAGCCATTCGCGCGGATAATGGGCGATATCGCATTCCCAGGGGCTGCGGCCCGTCGCACCCGCCACCAGCGACAGGATGCAGAGCGGCGGATGGCGGAACAGGCGGTCGGCGACCCACGGCCCTTCGAACAGCGGCCGGCCGGTGAAGCGCTTCAGGTAATGATCGAGCCAGGGGCCGTCGAGCGCGACCGGATGCGCAGCGAAGATCGGCTCGGCGCGCAAGGATTTCACCCAGGCGATGAAGCGGGAGATGACCTCGGCTCCGGGCTCGGCATTGTCAGTCGCGGCGGCAAAGGCTTGCGGGTGGGCCTGCCAGAAAGCCATGGTCACAGGGTCGCGCCCGGCTCCCTCGAGCGGCTGCAGCACGGCTTCGAATTCGCCGACGATCCGGCCGGTCTCGGAGAGGGCAACGGAGGCGAAGGAGAGCATCGAATGGGTGCCCGGTATGGGGCCGTCGAATTCGCAATCGGTGACGATGTAGATATGCGGCACGCGCGATGTGCTCCCAGGTCTGCTTTGATCTTGGAGTGAGCATAGCCGGATATTTGGCTATTGCCATGGGGGCGTCCCACGATAGCCCGTCGCCGTTGCCTCTCTCCCCGAAAAGCCAATCCGGGAGCGAAAAAGCCGCCCAGCCCACAAAAAAATGCCCGGCCACATCATGGCCGGGCATCCTTCGACCCACGCTGCGATCAATTGTTATGTGAGGCGCAGGCTTCGTCCATCGGGGTGGCGTTGCTGGTGCCGCCCTGCGTCTGCAGCTTGCCGGAGCCGGTGCCTGAGCTGCTGGCGTGGTCGGGGCAGTCGGGCTTTTTCATCTTCATCGCGCCGCCCGTCGTGCTGCCGGTCGTGGTCTTGTCCATCGCGGCAGGCTTCTTCTTCATATCGGTGCCGGCGCCGCCGCCGGAATCGGTGGTGTTCTTATCCATGGTGGCGCCTGTGGGAGCCGGGTTGGACTGGGCGAAGGCTGATGTGGCCATGCCGAGGGCGAGCAGCGAGGCTGCGACAATTCTCATGCGCATTGGCATTCTCCTAGGTGGATCAGTTGGTTGACCCATATGGAACCGCTGGTGATGGCGATTGTTCCCCGGCGATGTCCACAGTTTTCTCCTGCGCAATTCCTGGACGAGCTGGGCTGCAGGTTTCAATCAAGCTACATTAGCCAGATCGCATGCGCCGGAGGACGGATATTTCCCGAATACCTCATCGAAATGGCTGAAGCGACACGGTCGGAGGAGACGAAGGCCGCATAAGGAGGCAGGCGGAAACGAGCCGCCACGCCCATCATCTGATCTCAAGCCCGGAAAACCCCACCGGGCTTTTTTCTCGCGCCGTCGTACCGGGCATTGGCGGCAATCCAGAGACGCGGGCCGTAGTGGTGGCGAGCAAGGCGGATTGACGGGAAAAAGGCCGGCTGCCTGCCCCTATTTCCCGAGATAGGTCTGCAGGAAGTCATGAACGGTGGCGATCGACTGCTCTGCCGCAGCCGCATTATATTCCTCCACATGCCCGAACACCGTCTTCGGTTTCGTCATCGCCTCATCATCGAAATCGTGGCGCGCGCCCGGATAAACATGAAGCTCGATCGGCGGCCCCTTGCCGCTGAGATTGGCGATCCGCCTGCGGCATTTCTCGGCCGGGCTCCAGTCATCGAGTTCGCCGACCATGATCAGCGTCGGTACGGTCGCATCGCTCTCATGCACGGCACAGACGGGATAATAGGCAACCGCCGCCTTGAACTTTTCATCCATCAGCTGCTCGTTCCCGTCGATCTTCGTCGCCTCCAGCGTCGCAATCCCGCCGGCCGAAAAGCCCATCAGCGCCACGCGGCTGGCATCGATGAAGCCCTGTTTCGACAGGAAATCCAGACCGCCATAGGCATCGAAGACGCGATCGGGAAGATAGGTCTTGCAGGTATTCTCAATGTTGCGGCTGGTGAAACTATCGACAACCAGCACGGCATAACCCCAGGAGGCCAGCTGCTCCGGCCAGGCATCCTTCACGTGAGACCGGATACCGCCGCATCCATGCATCAGCACGACAGCCGGAAACGGCCCGTCACCCTGCGGGCGGGTCAGATAACCGATCAATGGTGTCGCCTGCAGTGATGGCAGCGCCTCGCCCTGTTCCTTCGCCTTGCGCTCCCGAAACGGGCTTGGCTTCACGACGGCGCTGTCGAAGTGAACCAGCTCGTCGGCCCGGGCTTGCGAGAGGATGAGAAGGAAGAGAGCGAGACAGAGGAAGAGACGGGGGAATTTCACGGAACGACCTCGGTCGGGATGAGTTGCTGATGCACGCCAAGCAACTTGTGGGAGATGAAGCCCCCGTCAAGGCGATGCGGCGGAAAGGCGCAGCACTCGTCCTATCAAGTCTGTGAAAAAAGAAACCTACGCTGGAGCCCCCTCACCCTAACCCTCTCCCCGCTGGGTAGAGGGGACGTGGCATACGACGCCTTAGAGAATGCGGAGGCGGTGCGGCAAACCCTTCTCCCCTCGGGGAGAAGGTGGCCCGAAGGGCCGGATGAGGGGGCCGATGCCGGTAATTGGCGCGATCCATCTATCCAAGAAATTGTTCATCCGGCTAGCCCTCAACCGACACGAGGTTCATCGCAAGGAGCGGAGACATAGACTGTCGGCGCATCCAAGATGTCTCTACTCCGCAGCCTCTCCGCGCTGCGGTTCCACCGCATCCACCTCCACCTCCACCTTTTCCAGCGGTGCCAGAACCTCCACCTCATACGAGTAGCCCTCGAGCATCGTATAGGTATGTTCGATCGTCTGGATCTGCTTCTCCGTCTTGCGGATGGCGTCGGCGATGGCTTCGCTGCGGGCGCGCAGCATGGAGCCGAGCACGTCGGTTTCAGGGCGGCGGCCGAGGCGGTCTATGTGTTTGCGCACGCGGGCGCGGTGGCGTTCGAGCTCCAGGATGTGGAAGCGGCTCTTGACGATATCGTCCGACAGCTTGCGGCGCATGGCGGCAACGGGATCGAAGCTGCCGGGTTCGCGCTCGTCGAGGATCACCTCGTTGACCAGCGATTCCAGCATCAGCACGCCTTCGAGATCCCTCGGGTCGGCAAGCTGCGGATCGTAGCCCGTATCGTCATAGACGCGCCGGCGCACGGGATCCTGCAGCAGTTCGTAGGCGATCTGCAGCCGGTTGAAATGATCGGAGTCGCCGCCGGCATCCGGATGCGCGCCCTTGGCCGCCTTGCGCCAGGCAAGCCTGATCGCCTCGCCATCGGCTTCGCGCTCCAGTCCAAGCATGGCATAAGGATCGATCACGCCGGCACTTCCTTCATTCACTGCTTCGTCCCTCCGAGACCTAACCGCAGGCTGGCGCCGCATCAAGCCCCGAAACACCCTGCCATAATTGCGGCAGCTCGGGACGAAATTGTGGAACGCGGCTGATTTTCCCACAGGCAAGGGGTTAACGGGGTGCAATTTCTGCCGCGCTGGTCGGCGGGAGAGTGGAGGATGGGACCAAAGCCAGGCAAAAGAGCAAACGGGCAGCCCCTGCGGGCCACCCGTCGTCCTGAGCCGTTCTCGATCAGTTGCCTGGCTTGTTCCTGATCGCCGCGTCTATCTGCTTCTTCACGGCATCCAGGTTGAAGGAGGCCGGATCCTGCATTGGCGGGTAGTCGACCGCCGTAAGCGCGAGTTTGGCGACTTCCTGCTGAACACTCACGAAGCGCCAGAACTCACGAGCAAAGAAGTCGTTCATGTAGCCTCCACCCAGGTCATTGAGGCTTTGTTCGCCAATCGACGGTGTTCGCTCGAAGGGATCCTGACGGATATTGACCATGGTGGGCATATCCGTCGTTACCTTTCCGCCGGGCCAACCCTGCGGCTGTTGAAAGAACTGGAACTTGAAATTGTCGAGGCGTACGGCCCCCAGAGCAGGGCCGCCGAAGTAGAAGAATTCATGACGTGCGGACGGCGCATTGCCCTCCAGCAGGTCCAGCTGGTTGTAGCCATCGAGGTGGTTCTTGTAGGTCACGTCACCCAGCTTCACACCCTTGAGCAACTGGTCGGTGATGTTGGGATTACCAGCCGCAGCCACCAGCGTGGGGAACCAGTCCAGGGCGGAGAAAATACCGTTCTCGACCGTGCCCGGCTTGACCTTGCCCGGCCAGCGGATGATTGCGGGTGCGCGGAAGCCGCCCTCCATCACGGTACCCTTGGTGCCCTTGAACGGGGTCATGCCGCCGTCAGGCCAGGTAAAGACTTCTGCGCCATTGTCGGTCGTGAAGACGACGATGGTGTTGTCAGTCTCGTCGGCGTCCTCCACGCATTTCAGGATGGCACCGACGCTGTCGTCCAATTGTGCCACGCCCGCTTCTTCGAGACCATAGTTGGTCTGGCTGTTCATCAAAGCCTGGTATTTGGGAGACAGGAACGTCCAGACGTGCATGCGCGTTGTGTTGTGCCAGACAAAGAACGGCTTTCCTTCGGTCCTGGCCTTGTCCATGAAGTCGCAGGAAGCCTTGACCAGCACTTCGTCGAACGTACCCATGTCGTACTTGGCCTTGGGTGTTATGTCATGCATGTTCGGCACGTTGGACATATCGGGGTACGGCGCCAGCGGGCCTTCGTCGATGATCCGCTGCTTGCCGATCTTGCCCCAGCGCGGCTGCTGGGTCGCGTCATCAGTATCAGTGGCAAAGCTGTGCACCAGATTGCGCGGCCCGACCTTGTCACGGTAGGACTGGTCATCCGGGAACGAATACCAGTAGGGGTCCGACATCGCATCGAGGTGGTACAGGTACCCGAAGAACTCATCGAAGCCATGCAGAGTCGGCAGGAACTTGTTCAGATCGCCGAGGTGGTTCTTGCCAAACTGGCCCGTGGCGTAGCCCTCGGTCTTGAGGACGGCGGCGATGGTTGCTGCCTTGTCCGGCATGCCCACATCCGCGCCCGCCTGCCCCACAGTCGTCAGGCCGGTGCGCAACGGGATCTCACCGGTGATGAAACTCGCCCGGCCGGCCGTGCAGCTCGCCTCGGCATAGTAGTCGGTGAACATCATGCCCTCGGACGCCAGCTTGTCGAGGTTCGGCGTCTTCCCGGACATGATGCCCCGGTGATACGCGCCGAGGTTGAACCAACCGACATCGTCGCCCATGATGACAAGGATGTTGGGTTTTGACTGCGGCTGCTGCGCGACTGCCGGTGCACCCAGCGCGGTCGCGCATGCGGAAGCCAGCAGACCAAAGCAAAGGTTTCGCATGGTACTCATGGTGTATCCTCCGTTGAGTTTGCTCGTCGCTCGGCCCCGTTGGCACTGCTCTCTAGAGTAGAAGGGTACCCATCCTCTCGGCCGAAGACGATCTGATGTCGTGACAGTTCGCGGCATGGCGTTGCAGGAGATCGGGTATGTTGGCTACAGGAATGCCGCACTGATTGCTCGCCATAGGGTGGCGACAGGCGTACCCGCTATCGAAGCGTCGATGGCCAGCAATGAAATATTTGCCCCGGCGTCTGCCTCGATGTGAGCAGTCGCCTTGGCAGATAATCGCACATCTTCGCCTTCGCCGCCAGATTGAAGGCTCTCGTCACCACGCTCCGGTGGAATAGGCCCCGGTGCATGATACCCACCGCAATGCCGAACCCACATGATGACCGGTTTGGCGCAAAGCGGTGGCTCGAACCGCTGTAAAGCGGCTGTTGGCACTTGCTACGTCATTCCGCCTTTCTCACCCCCTTTGTCCGCACGCCGATAAAAGGAATCCCGAGAGAACCGGAAGCCCATCAGCCGCAAGATGCAGCTCGCCCCCTTCAGGTTGCAAATCCCACACCATCCCGCAATGGCACAGCCATGCAAGCCTCTGCTAATCTTCCGCCAACCATTTGAATCATCATCAATTCTCGCAACCGCGAAAGCCATGCCATAATATTGCCGCTTGCTTTTTGCCCGAAATGCTGGCACGAACTGCGACACTCGGGCATTTCGCATGCCGGTGACTGGACTGAAGTGGTAATGCCCTTTCGGAGCGCCAATTCCGGTGGGGCGGCATGGGTGACACCCATGCGCGTAGATGTTCTTTCCCCGTACGTGACGTCTCGACTGACCCTTCGCGTCCGGCTTCCAGAGGCCGAAACGCGAAAGCTAAAGCCGTCCGCCTCCCCTCCGCCGGGGGTGCGGATAAACTAACTACCAATGGGAAAAGGACTATCCCCTATGGCCACCAAGGGCACCGTAAAATTCTTCAACCAGGACAAGGGTTTTGGTTTCATCACGCCGGAAGGCGGCGCGAAGGACGTTTTCGTCCACATCTCCGCTCTCCAGGCTTCTGGCATCCAGTCGCTCCGCGAAGGCCAGGAAGTTTCCTTCGACACCGAGCCGGATCGCATGGGCAAGGGCCCGAAGGCTGTCAACATCCAGGCCTTCTGATCTGATTCAGGTCTCTCTGCTTCGGCAGGCGACGGCGCTCCGCAAGGGGCGCCGTTTTTGTTTTGGGGGCGCGAGAAGACCCCTCCACAACCCATCCCCACAGGTGGGAGGGGCTTAACCTGCCGCGCCGTCTCTGCCCCGTCGGTGACCACGGAAAGTGCCGCAAGCTCAACGCTAAGTCCCTCCCCCTTGTGAGGGTCCGAAGGACGGGTCGAGACCCGTGGCTAGACCCCGGCATCCGACAGGAGGGGTTGGAGAGGGGATTTTGCCGCATCTTCCACATCCGCGTGACATGCGCTTGAAGCCATCGGGCAGATGATGCAGTCTGACGGCCTCACTTGGAAGACGATCCGGCTGAGGATGAGCCCATGCCCAGCGATGCCAGTCTGACGAACATGCCGGCCTGCACGGTCGTCGATCTCCTGAACCGCGGAGATGTGTCGCCGCTCGATTGTCTCGATGCGCTGGAGGCGCGCATCGGCGCCGTCGATGCTGCGGTCAACGCGCTGCCGACCCTCTGTTTCGATCGCGCCCGTACCCATGCCCGCCGGCTGATGCAGCAGCCTCCCGGCAGCCGCGGCCGTCTGGCGGGATTGCCGGTGCCGATTAAGGACCTGACGGATGTCGCCGGCGTGCGCACCACCTATGGCTCGACCGTCTTTGCCGATCACGTTCCCGAAAAATCCGACATCATGGTGGAGGCGATAGAGGCTGAGGGCGGCGTCATCTACGCGAAGTCCAACACGCCGGAATTCGGCGCCGGCGGCAATACGTTCAACGAGGTTTTCGGCGCGACCGTGAACCCTTGGAATACCGGGCTTTCCGCCGCCGGTTCCTCCGGCGGTGCAGCGGTTGCCGTTGCCACCGGCATGGCCTGGCTGGCGCAGGGGTCAGATCTCGGCGGCAGCCTGCGCAATCCCGCAAGCTTCTGCGGCGTGGTGGGGCTGAGGCCGAGCCCCGGCCGCGTGGCCAGCAATCCGGACTCGAAGATCGATCGGCTGATCGGCGTCAAGGGGCCCATGGCCCGCAGCGTCGAAGATACGGCCCTGCTGCTCGACGCGATGACCGGCGAAAACCCGGCAGATCCGATTTCCCTGCCGAGGGGCGAGGATTTCCTGGCGGCGGCGCGCTCCGGCTGGCGGCCGGCCCGCGTGGCCTTTTCCGCCGATCTCGGCATCACCCCTGTCGATCCCGAGGTGGCCGCGATCTGCCGCGCGGCGGCTGCCCGTTTCAGCGAGATGGGCGTCATCGTCGAGGAGGCTCACCCGGACCTCTCCGAAGCGCATGACACATTCCAGGTTCTGCGCGGCATGACCTTTGCTTCTAGCTACGCAGGGCTTCTCGATGGCAACAGGGACAAGATGAAGCCGGAGGTGGTCTGGAATATCGAAAAGGGCCTCAGCTATACGATGGCGGATGTCGTGCGAGCGGAAAACAACCGCGCTGCGATGTTCCGGCGCATGAACCTGTTCTTCGATACCTACGATCTCCTTCTCTGCCCGGCCACCATTGTCGCCGCTTATCCGGTCGGCCAGAGATATGTCGGCGAATGTGCCGGCCATACGTTTTCCAACTATGTCGAATGGCTGGCGATCGCCTACGCGATCTCCCTGACGACCGCCCCGGCCCTCAGCCTGCCCTGCGGCTTCACTGCCGATGGTCGCCCTGTCGGCCTGCAGATCGTCGGCCGGCCCCGCGGCGAGGCACGCGTTCTGGCTGGCGCCCGCGCCCTGGAGCTGATTCTCGATTTGCGGCCCGCAACGCCGATCGACCCGCGCACCCCAGCCTGACGATACTGCGGGCCGGCGCGGCCCAAATCCGCCTGCCCCTATCCCGCCGCATGATCGCGCGAAAACTCCCGCGCCGCCATCAGCACCGGCATCAGCGCCCGTCCCGCCTCCGTCAGCTGATACTCGACGCGCGGCGGCTGCTCGCCGAAATCCGTCCGCTCGACAAGCCGGTCCAGCTCCAGCTCCCGCAGATGCTGCGTCAGCATCTTCTGCGAAATTCCCGGCATGTCCCGCTTCAATTGCAAAGTGCGCATAGAAGGCTCGGCGAAGAGGCGAAACAGGATCGGCAGCTTCCAGCGCCCGCTGATCATCCGCAGTACCCGCGTCACATGTGCGACCGAGCCTTCAGGCCCGAGGCAGGCGGCGCGGTCTTCCCGTTCTACAGGCACTTTTAAGTGCGTAATTGTATCGAGCATCGTCCTGTTCTTCTGTGCTTCCATCCACTCCAAGATAGGAAGACCGCAATGGATTTGAAACTCGACGGCAAGACGGCGCTCGTCACCGGCAGCAGCAAGGGCATCGGCGAAGCGATCGCCAGAGGGCTCGCCCGCGAACAGGCCACCGTCATCGTCCACGGCCGCAACAGGGCCGAAACGGAGCGCGTAGCCCAGGAGATCATTGCCGAAGGCGGCCGCGCCCATGCGGTAACAGGCGATCTAACCATCGATGATGAGGTGGAACGCCTGATCGGCGAAGCGCAGGCCCTTGCCGGCCGCATCGACATCGTCATCAACAATGCCGGCGGCTCGGGCGAGCCGGAGGACTGGACGAACAGCCGGCCCGCCTCCTGGGCGTCCGCCTACGACCGCAATGTTCTCGCCGCCGTCCGCGTCACTACGAGACTGCTGCCTGACATGCGGCAGGCCCGCTTCGGCCGCGTCGTCAATATTTCCAGCCTCGCCGGCCTGATGCCGCCTGCGGGCCGCCCGGATTACTCTGCCTGCAAGGCGGCGATGAACGCCATGACCTCTTCCATGGCCAAGGCGGTGGCGGCCGAGGGCGTGACCGTCAATACGATATCGCCGGGCACGATCCACAGCGGCCGGCTGGACGCCCGATTTCGCGAGGTCGCGGGTGAGCGCGGCATTGCCGGGGATGCCCCATGGGAAACCGTGGAACAGGCCGTGCTGCCGCTCTTCGCCGAGGTGCCGGTTGGCCGCGTCGGAACGCTGGAGGAGATCGCCGACGCCGTATCTTTTCTCGTCAGCCCGCGCGCCGGCTATATTACGGGGGTGAATCTGAGGATCGATGGCGGGATGTTGCCGGCGATTTATTGATCGCAGGAGGTTGCGCTTGGTCCAGTAGCCGGAGGAAAACGCGTGTCTCGATCATCAACCTGGATCAATCTGTCAGGGATCATTCCGGTCTGTACCATCGCCAAAAACCCCTCCCCAACCCCTCCCCACAGGTGGGAGGGGCTAACTTGAGGCACCGCCTCGCTCCCTCCGGTACGTCGAAGATGTGGAAAGCCGGTGCGGCAGGTTAAGGGGGTTGGGGCGGGGTCTTCTGTCCGGCCTCTTCATCAACTGACCTGTGAGGGTCAGAGAGATTGGACCACCCTCGCATTCACTCCCCACCAAGATAGGTCCCGATATACTCCCCGCGCTTCCAGACCTCGGCGCGCAGCCGGGCCTCGACACCCCTGAATGTCACCGGCCACAGATATAGCATCCTGTCGGCAATCTCTTCGCCCGGCTGCAGGATCGCCTCGATGGCAGCGGCCTCTTCCGCAATACCAGCATAATCAGGCATCGCCAGCAGTTGCCGGTCTGCCACCCCTGCCGCTTCATGAAGCTTGCGCCCGAGCGCAATAAGCACCGCATCATTATCCTCGGCCGGCTTTTGCTCCATCGTGGCGCCACCCGCCTCGATCTCCGAAAGCAACAACTCGATACTGCGCCCGAGATCGTCGCAAGCCGCCAGCCCCACCCGCCATGTCTCGACGGCTTGCCTGCACCGCGCACGCTCCCGGCCGATCGCGGCAGCGATCTCCTGGCAGAGGCCGCCCGAAAGCTGCGCGGCCCGTACCGAATGTATCAGGTCTTCGGGAAGATCCTTCAAGAAAGCCACCCGTCGCGCGCCGGAATGGCTGCCGTTTCTGCCGGCCGGAAGAGTGTCACCGCACGGTGAGAAATATCTTCAGACACAGCCGGTAACGCTGCAATCCGCCAGGATGGCGCGCCGTATGCCAGTGCCTTGATGAAGGTGATGTCGCTCGCTTTGAGCGGGCACGCATGCATGCAAAACTCTCCAGTTGGATATCGCTGCCGTCATAGGGTTGTACCCGGCAATGGCGACAACAAGCAAGGAAATTATTCCTATCTTCGATCACGATCCATATCAGGCGAAACTTTTCAGGGACCCGGAACGCTCGAAAGCAAACAAAGATAGGTTTATGTTCCGCCCACTCAGGCCGCCTCGCCGTGGCGCTCGACGAGCTCGGCCCATTCCATCGCCGCGTGACGGCCGGGCACGGTCTTGTCGTCCTCGATGACGGCGGCGACGCGCCGGAAGAGCTCGTCGGCAAAGGGCGCCGGCCGGCCGAATTCGGCATTGCCGGCTTGGCGCAGCGTGGTGCCCCCGGCAAGATGGATGGCCTCGACACTGAACCCCTCGTGATCGCCCGAGAGCTCAGCGGAACCGTACAACAGCAGGCCGCTGTCGTTCCGGCCGAGGACAGGGATGGTGAGCTCGTCGAAATCGAACTGCAGACTGAAGGCGTTCATCGGCCGATGACCTCCTGACGGAGGTGCACTTCACGGATGAGCTGGGCCTCATAGCGGCCGGCCAGGCAGAGCACGAAGCCGGCGGCAAGGACGAGGCCGGCAAGCGACTGGAGCATGCCGATGGCATGAAGGCGGGGCGCGGCCTGTGTCGATAAAGGCGCTTTGCCCCCTGCTCCCAAATATCCGGATATCATGCGGCAGCTCCTGCATCGGCTTTGATTTCAGCGATGCGGAAGGATGCGATGCCAATGGTTGAGCGACGGAATGGCCGGGACCGGCCCGCCGCTGCCTCTATGCTGCCAGCGAGCGTATATCCTTGGCCACGTCGGCGAGATCATTGTCGATCTGGTGATCGCGCCCCGGCAGCGAGCAGACGACCGCATCCGGGATCGCCATGGCGTAAAGCTCGATATGCGCAAAGGGCACCGTGTCGTCGTCGCTGCCGTGATAGATGAGCACGGGCATCCCCTCCGGCAGGCTCTCGGAAAAATCGCTGCCGCCAGCGATCTCATCGCTCTCCCATCCGCCAGCCCCCATGAAGGGCGGCGCGATCAGGATGACGGCGCCGGGCTCGAAGGCCGGCCACGCTTCGGCAAGCGTGTGGAGAAGCACCGTGCCGCCGAAGGAATGGCCGATCAGGATGGCGCCGTCTTCGAGGGTTTGGAACTCGGTGATAACAGCGGCTTTCCACGCCTGATAATGCGGATCGGCCTCGTCGGGCATGCGCGGGTAGCGGATGGTGTAGGCATCGCCGAGTTCGCGGGCGAGGCTGTCTACCAGCTTGTTGTCCCACTCGTCGTGGGTCGTCTCGCCGGCGCCCTGAATGAAGAGGATCTGTGTTGGCATGGATGGTATCCCGGTTGTGACCATCAGGGAGATGGGTCGTTGCGGGAGCAGGGCAAGGGTCTTGACCCGTCCTTCGGACTCCCACAAGGAGGGAGATCGACGAGTGCGGAATTCGACAACCAGATGCCACCAACCTTGGTGGCGGCGTTCAGGGCAGCTTTGCGCTAGAACCGGACAAGCGCGTAGAAATCGCAGGTCTCACCTTCCCGACACTATCGCCTTCCACCGATGCGGCGCATATCCACAACGCGGCCATCACGCTGCCGTATGGAAATCTCGAACCGGCTGTTGCCTCTCTGGGCCCGATAAACGAAGAAACGACCACGGCAGTCGATCCGCCTGACGTCCCTGAAACCGCGGCTACGGAGCAGCCTCTCGCCCTGACTACAGGTAATCCCTCTGCCGCTGTTGAGATTGCTGCCGACGCTGATGGAGATCTGGGCCTGCGCGCTTGCTTCAGTCGGCATGGATATTGTTGGGACTGACAGGCCGATAGCCAGCGCTAGTGACAGAAACAACGATGATCTGGACAAGGCATCCTCCCTTTGGATAACGGGCTCCGAACACACCATGCTCGTTTGTCTGCAGAATTATACAACCTTGGGAATAGGAGCGATAGGGGGCGCGTCAGTACGACGCCGTCTCAGCTGCCCGTTCAGCTAACCAGAGGGATATTGAGGACCGGCAAGGACGGCTCCAGACCCGTGGCTCGCCCCCGGAGTCCGGCAGGACAGAGGGGTGACCCACGGGACACCTCCCCTACTCATCCACACACCCTCACCTCGCCACGTCACCCCGCAGCAACCACCTTCCCTCGCCTCAGCAGCACCGCAACCACAAACCCGCAAACCGCAGTCACACCGCCCACCAGAAACACGCTTCCGTATCCCGCCCGGTCGGCGAGCACGCCCGCCAGCGGCCCGGTCAGCCCGTAAGCCAGATCCTGAAAGGCCGAGAAGCCGCCAAGCGCGGTGCCGCGCAGATGCGGTGCCACGAGATGCACGACTTCGCGCCCCATGGCGGGAAAGATCATCGAGCAGCCGAGGCCGGTCATGAAGGCGCCGATCAGGGCGACGGCGGGATCGGCGGCACTCCAGATCAGCAACTGGCCGATGGCTTCGACTGCGAGCGAGACGACAGCGACCGTGAGCCCGCCGTAGCGATCCGGCAGGTGGCCGAAGAGCAGGCGCACCAGCACGAAGCCGCAGCCGAAGGCGGTCAGTCCGAGGCCCGCATGATCCCAGCCGAGATCGCGGAAATAGAGGGTGAAGAAGGAGCCGATCGCCGCAAAACCCATGCCCTGCAGGCAGACGATCAGCCCGTGCACCCAGATGCGACCGATGACGGCGGCAAGCGGCGGGCGCTCCCTGCCCGGATGGGCGGCAACGGCGGGCACGCTGCGGATCGCGGCAAGCCCGAGCAGGGGCAGCATGGCGCTGACGGCCATCGTGCCGGCAAAGCCGATGTTATCGAGCAGCAGCAGTCCAACAGGCCCGCCAAGCCCAAGCGCGCCGTAGATCGCCGCGCCAACCAGCGCCAGCACCCGGCCGGAGCGCGCCGGCCCGACAAGCCCGATGCCCCAGGCAATGACGCCGACGGCGACAAGGCTTTCGCCGAGCCCGATCAACAGCCGCCCGGCAACGAGGATGGCAAAACCCGTAGCCGGCGCCTGCAGCGAAAGCCCGGCGGCGAGCGAAATCAGCGCCCCCGCCACATAGAAGACCAGGCCGCGCTGCACGGCGAGCTTGGCGCCCCTGCCATCGGCAAGCCCGCCGGCATAGCCGCGGGTGAGGATGGTGGCGAGGAAAGCGATGCCGACGCCAAGGCCCGCCCAGCCATTCCCGAGGCCAAGCGTGCCGGTCACGAACACGGGCACGACAGGAAGGGCGATAGCAACGCAGAGATAGGAAATGAAGAGGATCGCGGTCAGCAGGTAAAGCCGGGCCTGCTCGCGATCACCAGTAAGACGGAAAGCCATGAAAACCTCCTGGCCATTCCCTCGTCGACGGGCACAAAAAAACGCACTCCGACCGGCGAGGATCGATAAGTGCGTTGCTTGACGTCAAACGCTTACGGCCAGCGGACTGGCATGGGTTGGGAGATACGGGATATGTGGAGGAGTGAGGTGGTGCCC
>UEIF01000025.1 GCA_900468805.1 Hyphomicrobiales bacterium
TGTCGTCGGAACGCTCTGCGCGCCACCTTTGGATTTGCTGGCACCTTTTGTCTTCGAAGGCAAATCCGCTGCGACAGCTTTCTTCGACCGAGATTTCTTGACAGGTTGTTCGCCTGCGTCGGCGCTCGCGGCGATTTCCTGAAACGCCTGCAGCCAGTGCTTCATGTCCTCCCCATGGGGCCGGCCTTCCTGTTCCCAGATCTCGTAGGCGCGCTGTCTGATTCGGTCTTCGCTCGATGCCATCGGTTTTTCTCCATGTCGGATTGTTGTCCGGATCAGACAAATGGCGCGGTCGGTTGCGGCGGCAACTATGGTGCATGTATTTATCGGCTGGGTCTCATCACGAAAACGCGATGGGTCGACTGTGCTTCCGGGCAACTTCGAGGTTTCCAGCCGCCGGTTAGGATCGTCTCGCACCAGAAGCCGGGCGCCTCAGCGAAAGCTCGATATGATTCCTAAGCGCCATTCTGATTTAAGAGGTTGGTATCTCAACCCACTGAGAAAACATCGCAGCCTGGCCGAAATCCTGCCCTTCCGCGTTTCGGAGCTGCCAGACTATCCCGTCTTCCATCCAGAAGCGGCTCCCTGACTTCGTGACGCGCAAACCACGATAGCCCGCCATATACCCGTTTTGCGCCACAGCATCGAGCAGCGTCTGACGCTCTCCCCGTTCGCTGGGGCCGGCCGACAGCCTGGATTCCAGCTTTACGAATTCGCTCCAGCTATATCCAAACCGCCTCTGGGCCGCACCGTTGGCGTAGACAAACACAGGACTGGGCGCGGTATTATGGGCCAGGACCACAAAAGGGGCATCGCCGTAGAGCCACTCGGGCCCACGTTCCTTGGGAACAAGAGCTCTGCCGACGAGACGTCTGAAGCTCCCGGTGAGAAGCTCGAAAAATTCCGGGTCGTTCGGGTTCAGTTCACCATTCAGCTGCATATGGTTTCCTTCTCCAGCGCGGGCGCTGCACGCATCTTCGCGCCCGATGTATTCACCGAACATGGGCACCGGTGCGGCAGCCGCACCGGTGGGAGGGGCCTTTAGTTCGGCAAGAGATAGTTCTTGCGGATATACGAGAGCTTGAAACCTGCCTTGGTCAGGTTTCCGAAGGATATGTTCGGCTGCCCCTCCTGAGGTTCACTTGTTTCGACCGCAAACAGAGAAACGCCTTGGGCCAGGCCTTCGTTCAGCCGGGCATTGATCAGCGCTTTTTGCGCTCCGCGATTTCGGTATTCAGGGAGTGTCGCTCCTGCTCCTAGCCAGGCGCAACCATTCTCTATAAACAGCGCGCCCGTCCCGACCGGCGTGCCCTCCAATTCCGCAATGAAGCAGGCCCAGCCGCTTTTGCCGACAAGGCATGACCAGAGCGGCTCAAGCTCCGCCGGAAAACCAAAGCCTGCGCACATCAGCTTGCCAAAAGTCGGAGCGTCATCGATACCGGCCAAGCGTGCACGCACGGGCCCTTCGGTTGAAAGCGGAGCGACTGGAGCGGATCGCGTGAGCTTTGCCCAGGCACCGTTTTCGATCAATCCCTTATCCAAAATCCATCCACGCATTTCATCGGAGGCGGAGGATTCGCTGATCTGGACGTGCCGCCTGCCTGTTTTGGTCTTCATCCAACCAAGCGCGGCGTCGAGTTCGTTGATGTCATTCAAGGCCAGAATGCGATTGAGGCCAATGGCGGGAGCCGATGGCAGCGAAATGGCACAGCCGTCGCCCAACGGCATGCAGGCAAATTCGACGCTGTCCTTGAATGGTTGGGGCGTTATCCTGGCCAGATCAACGAAAGCCTTGGCCTCGATCATCTCTTCCCTGGCAATTCGATCGTTTGAAATGCTCAACCTATTCCCCTTTTTATGACGAGCTGCCCACAGGGGCAGCAGTAAGTTACTGCGGCGCATACCCGTCAGGACCGGAATCGCAGCGTCGAGATAGCCTCCCTTTTCCTCGCGGATAAAGTGTGCGGCGGTCAAGAGAGGTCAAGAGCAACCACGGAGGGCAATGGATAGGCCGCTCGAACACGCAGCAAACCGTTGCGGCAATCGTCGTTGGCTCGTCGCGCGTCAGAAAAAGATCGACATGACCAGATCCTGGTCGAAATCACCGAAACCCTTGCCGAAGAGGTTCATACCGCCGGGGTTATCGGCTTTTTCGTCGATGCCGATGCGGAAGCGGATCGAGTGATGGTCGGCTATGCCGAGCGAGGTGATGGTCTGGGTCGAGACCATGGCGCCGTCGATCCAGGTGCCGGTCTCGTCGATCGTCCAGGTCTTGAGCTTGCCGTATTGCGAGCCCGACAGCTTCCACCAGGATGGCGAATACATGCCGCGGCGATCGCCATAGTCGCCGGGCGAAGTCCAGTGTCCTGCCTTGATGCCGTTGACCCAGATCGAGATATCGGACGGCCAATTGGCATTGGTAGCCGGGGTTTCCGAGCTTAGTTCGGCCGTAAATTCAACCTTGCGGATCTTCTTGCCGGACACCTTGGCATTGTTCGGGAACTTGTATTCGACATAGCCTCGTGTGAACCAGAGCAATGCCGCCTGCATGCGCTGCGGGTCGAGGAAGACCTCCTGCACGTCGAGCATGCCTATGACATTGTTGACCGAACAGAGGCCGCAGGGCGCGCCCACGTCGAATTCGGTAAAGAGGCCGATCGGCATGCTGACGGTCACCACATCCCCGCTCGCCTTGGTACCGTTGGTATCGAAGCGGATGAGGATTTCGTCATAGATGCTGGAGCAGACCTTCTGGTTTCCCTTCGTCGCCTTCATCGTTTGTGTCTGGATGAGGCCGGCCTGCTCGAGAGACTTCAGATTGGTCGCGGTCGTCGATTGCGGCAAGCGCATCTGCGCCGCGATGTCGTTGACATTCAGCGGCCCCTTCTGGCGCAGCAGGTTGAGGATTTCGATACGCGTCGGGGAACCGAGAGCCTGGACGACGTCAACGTCCCGCATCGGATCAACGGTTAGAAGTTTCGTCTCCATACCTTGATACTGGTTTCCAGTCTCTCTTGTTGGTTTCAGCTGATATCACGGTGGCATAGTCCATGTCGCCGCCTTTTCTGGAAGTGCCGGCCCGCGCCTCGGGAGAGCTCTCGCGGACCGGCAGGGCCTTCTCACCTCGGCCCGGAAGCAATCTCTCATACACTTAGCCCTTGATGCCCGATGACAGCATGAGGGCCTGCGTTACGCGTTTCTGGAACAACAGATAGGCAACCGCGACCGGCATCGCAGCGAGGATTGCCACCGCCATGTCGCGCGCATATTTCACGCCGAATGCGTCTCTCGTCTGGGTGATGCCGACAGTGATCGTCATCATGTCGTCGGAGTTGGTAACGAGGAACGGCCAGAGGAAGGCGTTCCAAGCCATGATGTAGGTAATGATCGCCAGCGCTGTCGTAATACCCCAGTTCAGCGGCAGATAGAGCTTGAACAGGATCTGGAACTCGCCGCAGCCATCGAGCTTGGCCGCCTCGCGCAGCTCCTTCGGCACGGAATCGAAGAACTGCTTGTAGACGATGACAACAACAGGAACGATCAGCTGGGGCAGGATGATGCCGCCCCACGTGTTGATCAGGTTCAGCTTATGCATCAGCACGAACTGCGAAATGACCAGCGCCTGCGAGGGCACCATGAAGCTCGCAAGGATGATGCCGTAGAGAAGCTTGCGACCGGGAAAGACGATCTGCGACAGCGCATAGGCGCACATGACGCTGATCAGGATGACGACGACGGTCACCGTCACCGAGGTGACGATCGAGTTTAGATACCAGGTCGATAGCTTGGTTTCGAAGAGGGCATAATAATAGCCTGAGAAATTGAAGACGTCAGGGAAAAGGGTGGTCTTGTTGACCACGTCCTGTTCCGGCTTGATGGACGTCACGATCGCCCAATAGATCGGAAAAGCCCAGGTGCAGGCGATCACCACTGTGAGGATCAGAAGAAGCGTATTGCCGATTGATTTGCCGGGCATCTCAGCGCTCCCTCACTCGCAGGAGCTGATATTGCAGCACCGAGACGACGACAATGATGATGAACAGGATCACCGCGACTGCGGAGCCGAGACCACCGTGGTTCGATCGGAAAGCCTCGCGATAGACGAGTTGTAAGAGCACATACGTGGAATTGAACGGCCCGCCCTCTGTCAGCAGATAGACCTGATCAAAGATCTTGAGCTGCAGGATGAGCTGCAATGTCAGCACCAGCGCGGTTACCGGCCAGATCAACGGCCAGGTGATGCGCTTGAAGCACTGCCAGCGCGTCGCGCCGTCAAGCATCGCCGCCTCGTAATAGTCGTGGGGAATGTTGCGCAGGCCGGCAATGAAGAGCAGCAGATTGAAGCCGTTGGTCCACCAGACCGTCACGAGCGCAACCATGGGCATGGCCCATATCGGATCGCGGAAGACGCTGACGCGTGAGCCGGTGAAGGCTTCGATCGCGAACTGTGCGATCCCGAATTGCTGGTCGAGCACCCATTTCCAGATCTGGGTGACAACCGAAACCGGAAGAATATACGGGATGAAGAAGAGCACCAGCACGAGGCTCTGCATCCAGCCTTTCAGGCGCACGACCATCAGTGCCAGCCCAAGGCCGATCAACGTGTTCGGGATAACCGTCAAAACGACGAAATAACCGGTATTCCAGACCGATGTATAGAAGAGCTTCTGATGGAAGAGCCTGATATAATTGTCGAAGCCGACCCATTGGCCTTCGCCGACGAGCGGGGCGTCGGTAAAACTCAAGGCGAACATCTTATAGACCGGATAGGCAAACACGACCGCATAGGCGATCAGGAACGGTGCAATCATGGTGATCGCCGTTATCGTCTTGCGCCGCTTTTCATTGTTGACCACAGATCATCTCCCTGGAGGAAGGCTGGCCGGAGATACTCCGGCCAGCATCGTCTCACTGCTGGCTCTGCAGCTCCTCACGCATCTGATCGATGGCATCCGCCGGATCGAGCTGACCGTTCAGAGCCGGAACCACGAAGTTCTGTGTTGCCTCGTAGATCGGGCCTGCGACACCGGCGAGCTTGGAAACCGGATCGAAGACAGCCGTATCGGCAAGCTTCGCATAGGTGGCATTCGGCTGCATTTCCTTGAATTCCTTGCTGTCCGTCACCGGCTTGAAAGCAGGAATATGACCGGCGCTGGCCCAGGAAATGCTGTGCTGGTTCATCCAGGCAATGATCTGCAGCACGGCCTTCAGTTTTTCAGGGGTGATCGGCTTGCTGTCGCTGTTCGGAACGGCGAAGGAATGTGAATCCGCCCAGGTGGCCTGGGTACCCATCAGGTTCGGGATTTCGATGGCGCCCCATTCGAAGCCGAGCTCACCCTTCTTGGCGAGATCGGCCATCGTCGGCACTTCCCAGACGCCGTTGACATGCATCGCAGCCTTGCCCGAGGTGAAGAGCGCAATCGAGGCTTCGTAGGAGATCAGCTTCGGCGAATAGCCTGAGGAAACCCAGTTCGCCATCGTCTGAAGCGCCTTTACACCGGCATCACCCGGCAGGATCTGGTCGCCGTCGATGAACTTGGCGCCCTGCTGGGAGAGCAGCGTATAGAAGACGCGCCACATGGAGCCGCCTTCATCCGTGTGCAGCGAAAGCGGATATTCGACCTTGCCTGTCGCCTTGATCTTGTCGAGCGCGGCGTTGAAATTGGCAAGACCGTCGAGGCCCTTCGGCAGACCGTCATCGCCCAGCAGACCGGCTTCCTTCAGAATGGTCTTGTTATAGTAGAGAACGATCGAGTGGACGTCGAAAGGAATGCCGTAGACCTTGTTGTCGAAAGTAGCCTGCTTCCAGGCCGCGTCGACATAGTTTTCCTTCTTGATGCCTGCGGAAGCAAGCTCCTCGTCCGAGAAGGGCCGCAGGATGCCGGTTGGCACGGCGAGCGGATAACGCGACATGTGATAGGTCATGATGTCCGGCTGCTGGCCGACGGCAGCTGACGTTTGCACCTTGGTGTAGAAGGGCACGCCCCATTCAAGCGTCGTGGCGTTAATCTTGATGTCGGGATGGGTGTCGTTGAATTCCTTGATGAGCGCTTTCATGCGCACACCGTCGCCGCCGCTTAAGAAATCCCACCAGGTGATGTCCGTCTGCGCGAATGCGGCTGCTGAGGGCAGCAATGCGATGGCCGCCGAAACGGCAAGTTTTAAGAGTTTTCTCACGTTTGTTCCTCCTCTAAAGCATGGGTTGGGTCACCCCGGTGCCCGGGGCGGCTTCTGTCGCGGACCTCCTCCAAAGGCACGCGATCACGTCTCCTGCATTCCTTTCCGGTCTCCGGATCGCAGCTCCGGACCCCGTTCAATCAGCTGAGCCTTCTGCCTTCGGCATCGAAGGCCAGCATCTCAGGCACTCTCAGAGAGAGGCTGATCTTCTCCTTCGGCTGAGGCCTGCTTTCGCGGCACTCGACCGTCATCTCCGCATTGGTCGCGGTCAGCACGTGAAGATATCCGGTGCCGCCAAGCTCTTCGGTGAATTCAGCGGTGACGGGCAGCGTCAGGCCTCCATCTGAGGCGCCAAGCCCGATATTCTCGGGCCGGACGCCGACATTGATGGCTGCGTCTTGAGCGACCGGGCTGCGTGTCGGCAGCTCGAAAACCTGACCCGGCGCGTCATCGAGTTCGATGCGGGCGGAGCTCTGGCCAGCGGCAACGACCTTTCCCTTCAGGAAGTTCATGCCCGGCGAACCGATGAACCCAGCGACGAACATGTTCTGTGGATCGCGATAGAGCTCCAGGGGCGCGCCGACCTGCTGGACGATGCCCTCCTTCAACACGACGATCTTGTCGGCAAGCGTCATCGCCTCGACCTGGTCATGGGTGACATAGACCATCGTCGCACCGATCTGCCGGTGCAGGCGGGCGATCTCCATGCGCATTTTCACGCGCAATTCGGCATCGAGGTTGGAGAGCGGCTCGTCGAACAGGAAGACCCGCGGCTCGCGCACGATGGCGCGGCCGATCGCCACCCGCTGGCGCTGGCCGCCGGAAAGCTGGCTCGGTTTGTGTTGCAGGTAGTCCCCGAGGCGAAGGATATCGGCGGCCGCCTTCACCTTCTGCTGGATCTCTGCCTTCGGCCGCTTGGCAATCGACAGGCTGAAGGCCATGTTTTCGAAGACGGAAAGATGCGGATAGAGCGCGTAGGACTGGAAGACCATGGCGACGCCGCGTTTTGACGCCTCCCTGTGCGTTACGTCTTCATTCTCGATGCTGATCTGCCCGCCGCTCGTTTCCTCGAGCCCCGCAATCATCCTTAGCAGCGTCGATTTCCCGCAGCCGGAAGGGCCGACGAAAACGGCGAACTCACCCTGCTCGATCTCGATATCGACGCCGTGAATGACAGCGAAGGACCCGAACGACTTCCTGACGTCAGTCAGTTTTATCCCAGACATATATCCTCCCGATGGGCACTCCGGACGGGGCAGCCTCCTCCGCTGCCCCGATGGCATTCAGCTCACGCCGAGGCGACGGACAGCAGGATGAAATGATAGGATTTCGCCGGCAGCAATCCGGTGAGCCTACCCTCGTCGGTGACCTGGAGGCCGGACCCTGCCTTCGGCACGATGCGGTTCTGGTCTTCGACAGAGTTGCGCGCCTTCAGATCGTCGCCCACCATCGTATGATGCTGGACGATCTTCGCGCCCTTGAAACCTTGCAGGGCGACATCGAGATCGATCGCCTCGTCAAGGCTACGGTTGATCGCAAAGAGCGCAATGCTCTTGCCATCCTCCTGCAGCACCGCAGAAAGATCGAGATAGGGCACGTCCTGCGCCACCTCGCAATCATAGGTCGGGCCTGACGCGGAAATGTTGAGAGCTGTGCCACGGCCATACTTCGAAGCAAACTGCAGCGGGTAGTAGATCGACTGGCGCCAGGCCGGTCCACCCGCCTTGGTCAGGATCGGGGCGATGACGTTGACGAGCTGCGCCATGCAGGCGATCTTGACGCGGTCGGAACGGCGGATGAAGACGTTGATCAGCGATGCAACGAAGATCGCGTCCTCAAGATTATAGAGTTCTTCGAGCAGCGGCGGGGCTTCTGGCCAATCCCAGTTCTTATAGCGCTGATCGTCTTCCTTGCGATCGTGATACCAGACGTTCCATTCGTCGAAGCAGATCTTCACGTCCCGCTTCGACCGCTTCTTCGCCTTGATGTAGTCGATGACGCCGCCGATCGTAACGATGTAGCGATCGAGCTCGATCGCCTTGGCATAGTAGTTGAGCGTGTCGTTTTCTTCGTTGCCGAAATATTTGTGCAGCGAGATATAGTCGACGCTGTCATAGCTCGCATCGAGAACCTGTGCCTCCCACTCGGGATAGGTCTTCATCTTGTCGTTAGACGAACCGCAGACCACGGTCTCGAGCGTCTTGTCGAAATATTTGAAGGCCTTGCTGACGTCATTGGCAAGCAGACCATATTCGGTTGCGGTCTTATGACCGACCTGCCAGGGACCGTCGATCTCGTTGCCGAGGCACCAGATGCGGACATTGTGCGGGTCCTTGTATCCGTGCTTGGCGCGCAGGTCACTCCAGTAGGTACCACCAGGATGGTTGCAATATTCGAGGAAATTGCGGGCATCATTCAGGCCACGCGAACCGAGGTTCATGGCGAGCATCATCTCGGTCTTGGCGAGCTTCGACCAGTCGGCGAATTCGTTGACGCCCATCTGGTTGGTCTCGCGGGTCCGCCAGGCAAGATCAAGACGCGTCGGGCGCTGATCGCGCGGGCCGATGCCGTCTTCCCAATGATAGGCCGAAACGAAATTGCCGCCCGGATACCGGACGATCGGCATATCGAGATCGCGCACCATATCAAGAACGTCGGTACGGAAACCTTCCTTATCAGCTTTTTCGTGACCCGGCTCATAAATACCGGTGTAAACGGCACGGCCCATATGCTCCAGAAAGGAGCCATAGACGCGCTTGTCGACGGTCGAGATGGTAAATTCCCTATTCAGGGTCGCTTTAGCCCGCATTGATGTTCCTCGTTTATTGAATTTAATTTTTGAGCAAGCTATTCTGAGAGGTTTTTTTAATCAAGTATTTTGTTTCATATCAAAAAAACAGTTTCAGTATGGTGCCAGACCAGCGAAATCTATGAGAAATCAGGCGTTTCGGTCCCGGTCGCGGTTCTCCGCCGGGTCGATAAAGCCGCGATTAACCAACCAATCTCAAGGGCGGGAACAAATTCCTTCTCCAGGCGTTTGGGCGCTCGCAACAGGAGGAGGAAAAGATGCCAAATGCCCAATGGAGCGAACCGATCGAAATCAAGTTCGACAATTCCGGATCCAGGACGGTCATGGGCCCGTTCGACGCACTCATCTATCTTCACGACGGGTGGCCACGGCGCACGGGGGCAAAATTCGTCAAAGCAAGCAACGCCTGCAAGGGCGCCGTGGAAGGACGTGTGAGCCTTGAAACGGCAAGGGAAGATTTTCTCGCCGCAGCAGCAGAAGCGAAACTAACCACACATTGAGCCCAGGGGCGGACGCGCACATGCGGCGTCCACCCAATTTATAAGGAGGGAGACTGCATGCGCGCCTTGCTGGTATCGTTGTTGACGTTGGCCGTGGCCACCATTTCGACGGGCTCGGCCATATCTGCCGACATGATTCAAGGTTATGAACGACCCCATGTCGTCAAGCATCGGCCGAAGCCAGTCATTCGTGCACACTACGTGCAGCGCCGGCATCTCGATTGCACCGATATGATCGTCGAATACCGCTACATTCCGCGCACGGAATTCGTGACGGTGTGCCACCGTCTCTGAAGCGTGCCAGGCCGGCTCGCCAAGTCTCGTGTCAGATCGGATAGTGTCCGGGCTGCGATGCCACCGTAATCCACCTGAGATCGGTGAACTCGTTGATGCCGGCCTTGCCGCCGAAGCGGCCGTAACCGGAGGCTTTCACGCCGCCGAAGGGCATCTGTGCCTCGTCATGCACGGTCGGGCCGTTCACGTGGCAGATGCCGCTTTCAATCCGTCTCGCAACCTCCATAGCGCGGGCGGCATCCCTTCCGAAGACGGCGGCAGACAGGCCGTATTCCGTATCATTGGCAATCCGGACCGCCTCATCGATACCGCGCGCGCGCACCATACAGGCAACCGGACCGAAGCTTTCCTCTCCGTAGATACGCATTGATGGAGTCACGTGGTCGAGCACCGCGGCATCCATCAGCGTTCCGACCGCGCGGCCACCCGCGAGCAGGCGGGCGCCCTTGGACACCGCATCCTCGATCAGGCCGTTGACACGTTCCACCGCATCCAGACCGATCATCGAGCCGAGCGGCGAATTGCTCTGGCGCGGATCGCCGGCCACCAGCGTCGCGGCCTTGCGGGCAAACTGATCGGCAAACTCGTCGGCCACCGCTTCGTCGACGACGATCCTCTCGGTCGACATGCAGATCTGCCCCTGGTTCATGAAGGCACCGAAGGCAGCGGCTTTCACGGCTTCGCCGATATCGGCATCATCGAGCACGACGAAGGGCGCCTTGCCGCCCAGCTCCAGCAGTACGGGCTTCAGATGGCGGGCGCAGACCTCGGCGATAACACGGCCGACGCGGGTCGAGCCGGTGAAATTGACACGGCGCACCGCCGGGTGGGCGATTAACTTTTCGACGATGGATGCAGCATCGGCCGGCGCGTTGCTGAGCACATTGACGACACCGTCGCCGAGGCCCGCCTCGCGCAATGTCTCGCCGATCAGATGATGCGTCTTCGGGCAAAGCTCGGATGCCTTGAGGATAACGGTATTGCCGCAGGCTAGCGGCAGGGCGACAGCGCGCACGCCGAGAATGACAGGGGCGTTCCACGGCGCAATACCGAGGACGACACCGGCCGGCTGGCGCACGGCCATCGCTAACAGGCCGGGCTTGTCCGAGGGGATCACTTCGCCGGTGATCTGCGTGCACATCGCGGCCGCTTCGCGCAGCATATTGGCGGCGAGATAGACGTTGAAGCCCGCCCAGGCGGCCGTAGCGCCCGTTTCCTCGGCCATCGCAGCGATGAATTCGCCGGTGCGGGAATCCAGGATGTCGGCGGCCTTCGAAAGGCGCTTGCGCCGCTCGGTCGGCGCCAGCGCCGACCAGGCCGGAAAGGCTGCAGCCGCGGCGGCAGCCGCCGCGTGTGCATCTTCCAGCGTCGCCGCGGCGGCCTTTGTCGCCAGCTGACCGGTAATCGGGTTTAATCGTTCGAAGGTTGCGCCGTTCGAAGCCGGGATGGCACGACCGCCAATGAGAAGCATCAGATCAACCATCTCTTTGCCTTTCAGATATGCGCTGTAAAACCCGCCAAGGGCCCGGCGCGATGATGTTTGCTGGTTTCCGGCTCCGCCGGGGCATGCGAATCGGTCACACCGATAGACCGATGTCTTTCATTGGAAGGTCCTCACCCCTATCGCCTGATATTCAAGCTTTCCTCGGGGTCCAGTAGGAACCAATCCATCGGCGAAATGAATGGATTCTCCTGGCAGTTTATTGTACTTTTCCGCGAATTCTTCAAATTCCCGCTTGGCCTGTGATCGCCCAGCCAGTCGCGTGCCCGGAGTTTATGATGTCGGAAAAGTTGCTCGAGATGCCGGCCTTGTCGGTCACCGCATCGATGATTTCCGCCGGCCTTGGCAGTCAGACCTGGAGCGTTGACGCCCCCGCCAGCCGTCCCTTCTATCAGGCCTTCTTCGTCTCGCGAGGCAGCGCGAGCCTATCCATCGACGGACAGTCGGGGCTTACGCTTTCGGCACCTGCGGCACTTTGGCTGCCGCGACGGATTTTGGGAACTTTCGTTCTTGCCGCCGGCAGCGAGGGAGCGATGCTCTCGGCGGCTGAAGACTTTGTCCACAGAACGGTCGGCGATAGCCCGGCCGCCGTGCAGTTGCACGACATGATCGAACGCGTTGTCGTGGCTCAAAACGAAAATCTGGCGGGGCATGCGGGCGATATCGGTCGCGCCTTCGAGGTCATGATGCAGGAGGCACGGGATCGCCGTCCTGGCGGGACAGCACTTGTCGGCGCTTATTTTTCCGTGTTGCTGCTGCTGATATGGCGGGCTTCCGGGGCGGCGCCGACGAAGACGTCAGGCACCGGGGCGACGACCTTGCAACGGTTCAGGCAGATCGTCGAATTGCGTTACCGCGAACAGCCGGCAATTACCGATATCGCCCGGGCGATGGGCATCACCTATGACCATCTGCATCGGGTCTGCATTTCCGGCGCCGGACGAAGCCCGATGGAGCTGATCCATGAAAGGCTGATCGCCGAGGCAAAGCTGCGGCTTGGGCAATCGGAACAATCCGTCGAGCAGATCGGCTTCGGGCTCGGCTTTCGCGATCCCGGCTATTTCAGCCGCTTCTTCAAAAGCCGCGTTGGCGAGCCACCTGGCGCCTACCGGCGCAAGATCGCCGCGCGATCGGACAAAGGCGCCGCCCCATCCTTTGCCGCCTGGCCGTAAGGCACGAGCGATTGTGGCGACGGGTTCAGAACGTCCGCAACTCGCGCGTCAGCGTCTGGAGCTGCCTGAAGCCCTCGTAACGCTTTGCGTGAAGATCGGCAATCGCGCCTTGCGTCGGCTTATAGGTCTCTTCGGCTGACGACAGTTTCGTCATGGCTTCACGCATATCGGCAAACAGCCCGCCGGCGACGGCGCCGAGGATCGCAGCGCCCAACAGGACAGGCTCTTCAGCCTTCGTTGCGACCACCGGCTTGCCACTCGCATCGGCGAGCATCTGGCGCACGAAATCATGCTGACCGGCGCCGCCGCTGATGACGATGTTATCGATAGTGACGCCGGCATCGGCCTGCGTGTCGATGATCTGCCTCAGGCCATAGCCGATACCGCAAAGGCCGGCGACGTAGAGCGCAACCAGGCTGTCGATATCTCTTTCCATATCAAGGCCGGCAATGACGGCACGGGCATGCGGATCGGCAAAAGGGGCACGATTACCGAGGAATTCCGGCACGACATGCAGGCCAGCGACAAGCTTGACGGCATCCGAGGGCTGACCCGCTTTTTGCGCAGCCCTATCCGCCAGCAGTACCGGCAAGGGAAGACCATTGCGCTTCGACAGCTCCCGCGCCTCGGCGGCAGCCGGATGGAAGGAAAGCAGGTGATCGATGGCCGCACCTGCCGCGCTCTGGCCGCCTTCGTTCAACCACATACCCGGCACCATGGCCGAGTAGTAGGGACCCCATACTCCGGGCACGAAGGCGGGCTCTGATGTCGAGGTCATGGTGCAGGACGAGGTGCCGAAGACATAGCCGAGATTGGCCTGTGGGCCGTCGCCAATACCAACGGTTCCGATCCCGCCCGCATGGGCATCGATCAGGCCGGCAGCAACCGCCGTTCCCGCAGTGAGGCCAAGTTCCTCGGCTGCCGCCGCAGTCAGGCCCTGACCGACCGCCGAGCCTGGCTCGACGATGGTCTGGCCGATGCGGGCGAAGCCCTCGTCGGCCAGCGCGCCGAGACCGATCTGGTGGAAATAGGACGCATCCCACCGCTTCTCATGGGCAAGATAGGTCCATTTGCAGGTGACCGTGCAGGTGGAGCGCGACAGATCGCCTGTCGCCCGCCAGGTGAGAAAGTCTGCGAGATCGAAAAACTGCCAAGTGGTATCGAAGATCTGTGGGCGGTTCTCCTTCAGCCAGAGGATCTTCGGCGTTTCCATTTCCGGCGAGATACGGCCGCCGACGTAACGCAGCACGTCATGGCCGAGCGCGTTGATACGCTCCGCCTGAGGAACGGCGCGGTGGTCCATCCAGACGATGATGTTGCGGTCCGGATCTTCGGAGGGGCCGACGGGAAGCGGCCTGCCCCCCTCGCCTAGCACGACAAGCGAGCAGGTCGCGTCGAAACCGAGACCCGCCACGGATGCCGAATCGATACCGCTTGCGGCAACGACCTCGCGGACGGAGGCACAGACTGCCGCCCAGATCTCGGTGCTCGACTGCTCGACGATCGAGCCGGCCTCATGAAAGAGCGTGATGTCCCGCTTGGCGGAGGCAAGCATCCGGCCATTAAGGTCGAACAGGCCCGCACGGGCGCTGCCGGTGCCGACATCGACGCCGATGACATGTTTGGCACCCGCTCCTGACGCGTGTGAAGTGTCGCTCATGATCTCTCGATTCAAATCGGCAATATTAGGTTTCTAGAGCAATCCAGAGCCGCACCTGTCAACCTCAGAGGTCAACGCTGTTCGGCAGGATTACGAGATCGCGGACAGTGACGTTGCGCGGTCTGGACAACATGAACAGCACGGCATCGGCCACTTCCTTCGGCTGCATCAGGCTGCCATTGGCAAGCGCCTCTTCCATCTTGGCTTTCGGCCAGTCATCCAGGAGCGCGGTAACGACCGGTCCAGGCAGCACCGCGCCGACGCGAACGCCATGCGGGGCGACCTGCCGGCGGGTGGAGTGGACGAAGGCCTGAACGGCGAATTTCGAAGCCGTATAGATCGGCTCCCAGACGACGGGCACGACGCCGGCGATCGAGCTGGTAAAGAGGATATCCCCGGACTTCTGGGCGATCATATGCGGCAGCACCGCATGGACCGAACGGAAGGCGGCATTGATGTTGAGGTTCAGCATACGATCCCAGGCATCCGGATCACCTTCGGCAACCGGCCCGCCAATATAGGCGCCGGCATTGGCGTGGAAGATATCGAGCCGGCCGGCCGCTTCCAGAATGCGCGGCAGCATTCCGGAAACCTGCGGGCCGTCGAGCAGATCGACGACGAGCGGCAGGGCGCCCTCACCGATCTCCCTGCAGAGAGCCTCGAGCCTGTCCTTGGCACGGTCGATGAGCACCACGGTGGCGCCTTCGGCATGCAGGGTGCGGGCGCATTCCAGCCCGATACCCGAAGCCGCGCCGGTGATGGCGGCGACCTTGCCCTTCATGAGATCAGTCATGCGAATACTCCTTGAGAATGCGGTTCAGGCGCGGCCATGGCTGACACGGGACCGGCGCGCAAGCGAATCGACGATGACGGCGATTGCCAGGACGGCGCCCGTGATCATGTAGCGCAGCGACGAGCTGAGATTGAGAAGCGTAAGCCCGTTTGAAATCGCCTGAATGACGATGATGCCGAGCAGGGCCGAATAGGCGCTGCCGCGTCCGCCGAACAGGCTGGTGCCACCAATGACCGCCGCCGCAATGGCATTGAGGTTCACGTCGCCCGTGCCCGCCTGCTGGCTGGACGACGCGAGCCGTGAGGCCGACAGGATGCCGCCGATGGTGGCAAGCGTCGAGCAGAGAACGAAGGCACTGAGATAGATGCGGCGCACATTGATGCCGGCGCGGCGTGCGGCCTCGCGATTACCGCCGACGGCAAACATGGAGCGGCCCCATTTGGTGCGGGTCAGCGCATAGTTCAGGATAACGGCAATTGCGACGAAGAGGCCGAACATCCACGGCACGCCACGGCCGAGATTGAGATAGTAGACGGCAAATTCCAGAGCAGCCGTCAGAACGATGGCCTTGACCGCAAGCGTACCGACGGGCGGCGAAGACAGGTTGGAGGCCAGCCGCTGATGGCGTTTGCGCATCTCATTGATGACCATCACCAGACCCGGCAGCAGCGCCAGCATATAGGAAAGCCAGTCGGGCATGACGAGGATCTGGCCGAAGCGCACGAGCGGCGAGGCAAAGGGCAGATTGATGCTGCCCGTCGGCCCGAGGATATAAAGCTGCATGCCAAGCAGTGCCAGGAGGCCGGCAAGTGTGGCAACGAAGCTCGGCATGCCGAGCCTGTTATAAAAAACCGCGTAAAGCGTACCGACGACGATACCGGCGATGATCGCCACCAGGATCGCCAGCGGGATCGGCCAGCCCATATTGACCCAGAGCACGCCGAGGATGGCGGAGGAAAGACCGCTCATCGAGCCGACCGAGAGATCGATTTCGCCGAGCATCAGAACGCAGACGATGCCGAGCGAGATCACGCCGACAGTGGCACAGTCGAACAGCAGGTTGACGAGATTGTTCGGTGCCAGAAACACCGGATTGAGCAATGAAAAGACCGTCGAGATGACGACGAGGCCGACGAAGACTGGCAGCATGCCAAGATCGCCCGACCGTACGCGGTCGAAGAAGGCCTTGATCATACCGCGAACGTTGTCGTCGTGGCGGACGCGTTCGTCACTGCGATCGAGAGCAGCGGCCGGCTTGCTGATGGGATTTGATATCTTCTGGCTCATGCAGGCCTCCCGCTGGTTTCATGGGGCGCGCCGGTCTTGCGCTCGATCCGGCGGGACACAGCGTTTTCGGTAGCGCCGGTGATGGAAGCGACGAGATCCTGGTTGGAAGAGTCGGGCGTAAAGACACCGTTGTTGCGCCCGAGGCGCAATACCACGATGCGGTCCGCCACGGCGCGCACGTCTTCCATGTTGTGGCTGATAATGATGACGCCGAGGCCGCGCTCGCGAACGCGCTCGATGAGGTTGAGCACTTCCGCGGTCTGGGCAACGCCAAGGGCTGCTGTCGGCTCGTCGAGCATGATGATCTTCGGATCGAGCAGCAACGAGCGGGCGATGGCAACCGTCTGGCGCTGGCCGCCCGAAAGGGAGGCAATCGGCTCGCGCACTGAGGGGATACGGGCGGCGAGTTCTCTGAGCAACGTCCAGGCGCGCACCTCCATGGCCACCTCATCGAGGCTCCAGGGGGACATTTCGTGGCCAAGAAAGAGATTGGCGACCACATCCAGGTTCTCGCAGAGCGCAAGATCCTGGAAGACGGTGGCGATGCCGAGCTCCAACGCCTTGCCGGGGCTCTCGAGCGTGACATTGCTGCCGCAGAATTCGATCGTTCCGGAGGACGGCTGGTGCACGCCAGCAAGGACCTTGATAAGTGTCGATTTGCCGGCACCGTTATCGCCGACCAGCGCCACAACCTCACCGGCTTTCACTTCGAGCTCGATATCGGTCAGCGCCGAAACCGCGCCAAAATTTTTGGAAATATTGCTCAACCGGAGGATCGTCTCTCCTCTCTCCGGCATATCCTTCACATCCCTGCTCATCGTGCAGCCTTTCCTGCCATTAGGGGCATCCGGCCGCGACGAACGCGGCCGGAGCTCACTCAAGCGCGTTTAGTTGGTAATACCAAGCTTCTTGCAGCCTTCGGCATATTCGCCGGTGCAGATCTGCTCGGCGGTCTGGATCTTCTTGTCGAAGATTTCCGCCTTGATGTTCTCCGCAGTCACGACGGCGGGAACGAAAAGCTGCGACGGCGTATTGTAGAGCGTCGTCTTGGCCTCAGGCTTTTCGCCCTTGATCATCTGCACTGCCACATTGGCGGCAGCAGCAGCAACGATCTCCGACGGCTTGGAAATCGTGTTGTACTGGTCGCCGGAAATGACGAGCTGAAGGGCTGCGATCGTCGCATCATTGCCGGTGACCGGCGGAACCGGCTTCACGCCGGCGGCCTTGAAGGCGGCGATCGCACCACCTGCCGTGCCGTCATTGGCGGCGACGACGCCCTTGATGTCGGCGCCAAAACGGGTGATCTGGCCTGCAGCCCATTCCTGTGCCTTCGGCGGCGCCCATTCCGGCGTGTCATATTCGGCCAGCGTCTTATAGGCGGATTCCTTGAGGCCGCGATGAATGCCGTCGCGGATAAGGCCGGCAGCAGCATCGGTTGGCGAGCCGTTGATTTCGAGCACGCCCGCGCCATCGGCAACACCTGAAGCCTTCAAATGCTCGACGAGCGACTTGGCGATCGCATAGCCGATGCCTTCATTGTCGAAGGAGACGTAATAATCGGCCGGCTTGTCCGGGATCGGTCTGTCATAGGCGATGACCTTGACGTCCTGGGACTGGGCGATTTCGACGAGACCGGCCGCAGCGGCAGAATCCACAGGGTCGAGAACGACCACTTTAGCGCCCTGGGCGATGACCGAGTTGAACTGCTGCTGTTGCAGCGAGGCGTCGGCATTGGCGTTCTGATAGATCACCGTGCACTTCGGGCAAAGCTTCTCCATCTCGGCCTTGAAGCCAGGGAAGTCGTGCTGCTCATAGCGGGTGGATGCCTGGTCGGGCATTAGGAAGGCGACGGTCGCCGCTTCCTGAGCCGAGGCCATGCCGGCAAAACCGATGAAAACGGTCGCCGAGGCCATAAGCAAATTGCGATAATTCATTTTCTCCTCCTTGGTGTGATCGATAGACAGGCCCAGGCATTGCTGGAAGTCACCACGGCTCGCCCGCTCGCCGCCGCCGTCGCCGCCATGAAAACGACGAGCAAAGCGTCCCCGCAAAAGGACAACCTCTCCGTAGCTTCTAAGAAATACCTCCCTGTACCGGTCCGTTGACCGGTTTGTATCATCGATTGCGCAAGCTTGCTCAATCGATGAAGCAAGAATTGCCACTTCTGCCGATTGATGTCAAGTTAGGCCAAATGGAGAAAGACATTTTGAATCACGTCAAGCAGACGAAGAGGACGACGATCTATGATCTGGCGGCCCTTGCCGGCACATCGGCCAGCGCCGTCAGCGCCGTGCTCAACGGCAACTGGAAGAAACGCAGGATCAGCAGCCAACTTGCCGAAAAGATCATGCGGATCGCCGAGGAACAGGGTTATGCGCTGAACATGCAGGCGAGCCTGCTAAGACGTGAAAAGTCCCACATTATCGGCATGATCGTGCCGAAATACGATAACCGCTACTTCGGCTCGATCGTCGAACTGTTCGAAGACATGGCGCGTGCGCGCGGCCTTTTCCCGATCATCACCTGCACACGCCGCGACCCGGAGCTCGAGGTCGAGGCGGCGCGCACCATGCTGTCCTACCAGGTCGAATGCCTGATCGCGACGGGCGCGACCGATCCCGACCGGATCACCGAAATGTGCGCGGCCGCAGGCGTGCGCAGCCTCAATCTCGACCTGCCCGGCGCGCTCGCCCCGTCGGTCATATCGGACAACTTTGCCGGTGCCCGCGAGCTGACGCGCCGCATTCTGAAAAACAGCGAGCAGCGGCTCGGCAAGATGGAGCCGCTGCTCTTCATCGGCGGCCGCGGCAGCGATCACAACACGGCCGAACGTATCCGCGGCTTCCGCGCGGCCCATGCCGACCTCGGCGTTGCCGTTCATGAAGAGAATATCCTTGCCTGCGGCTATGCGCCGGAAAAGGCTGAAAAGGCATTGGACGAGCGCGCCCTTGGGGCCAACGCGCTGCCCAAGGGCATGTTCATCAATTCGACGATCTCGCTTGAAGGCGTCATGCGCTGGATCCGCCGCTCCGGTCATCTCGACGACCGCAGCCTCGTACTCGGCTGCTTTGACTGGGACCCCTTCGTCACCCTGCTCGGCAACGGTATCGAGATGGTGCGCCAGGATGTGCCGGGCATGTTGAACAAAGTGTTCGAGCTCATCGAATCCGGGGCGAACAAGCCTATCGTCATCCAGGTGCCGCCGCTCATTCCGGAAGCGCAGGACGCTTGATCGCTTTTTATTGGCCCAGTCGATCTCTCGATTCTTGGTTCTGTTGACCGGGCCAAGGACGGCTTAGCTCTTGTCGATCTCAATTCAGCAAGAGCAGGACATGATCTTCAAGCATATCGAAACCAGAGAGGATATTGCCGAGAGCTTTCCTGTCATGCGCGAGCTGCGACAGCACATCGACGATGCCGACATCTATCGCGAGCGCATCGAGCGGCAGCAGCGCGAGGGCTACAAGCTTCTCGGCGTATGGCAGGATGGCAAGCTTTCGGGACTGGCGGGCTATCGCCATCTCGAAAACCTCATCTATGGCCGCTTCACCTATATAGACGACCTTGTGGTCAGCCATAAGAGCCAACGCTCTCAATTCGGCGCGGGCCTGATTGCCGAGGCGCGAAGGCTGGCAAAAGCCGATCGCCGCGCCTTTCTGGTGCTCGACACCGGGCTTGCCAATTCCCTCGCCCAGCGCTTCTACTTCCGCAACGGGCTTCTTTCCCGCGGCCTGCATTTCAGTCAGGCTCTGGAGGAGACCGGCGCATGAAGACCATCCTGCTTCTCAATGCGAGCCCCATGGGCACGGCATCGCGCGCCTATACGCTGGCGAAAAAGGCAGCCAGCAATCTGCTCAGCGCCTACTCCGACACTGCACTCATCGAACGCGACCTTTCGCGCCTCCATGCTTCACCGATCAGGGCAGCCTATGCCGACGCGATCATCGGCCAGGCTGAACATGACGCGCCCGATTTTGCCGCATCGGAAATGCTGATTCGTGAGGTCGAGATCTGTGATTATCTGATCGTCGCCACACCCATGCATAATTTTTCGGTGCCGGCATCGCTGAAACTCTGGATCGACTATGTGCTGCGCGGCGGGCGCAGCTTTACCTATCGGGATGGCTATAAGGTCGGCCTGCTCGCCGATCGCCCGACGCTCATCGTCGTCGGTTCGGGTGGGGTCTATCACGGTCCGCAGGCCCGCCAGCCCGACTATCTCTCTGCCTATCTCACCCATGTTCTGGCGACGATCGGCCTTGAGGATGTGCGCTTCATCCGCCTGCAGGGTTTGGTGAGACCGGATGTTGCCGAGCAAGCCCTGGCGCAGGCCGACCGCCAACTTGCTGCCGATCCAGTCTTCGGTCTAACGTCTGCCCTCATGGGATCGTAGCGCCGGCAGCACACGCGCTGTCTTGAAAAGAACGGCTGTCATGGCGAAGCAAAAACCGGAAGACGCCACCAGCATCACGCTTTCGTCCGAAGATATCAGGCCGATCTACCTGCAGGTGACAGCCCGCTTCAAAGCGGCCATCGCCGAAGGCAGGCTGGCGCCCGGAGACAGGGTGCCCTCGGTGCGGGCGCTGGCGAGCGAACTCGGGCTGTCGCGCGGAACGGTCAACCTCGCCTATCAGATTCTGGCCGAGGAAGGCTATTTCGAGTTTCGCGGCACCGCCGGTACCTTCGTCGATGCGCGACGGCCTAAAGCGAGTGCGCCATCCGCGCCAATATCGATTGCAAGCAGCGAAGGGCTCAAACAGTGGCCCGAAGTCCGACCCCTGCAGCTCGGCCTTCCCGCACTCGACGCCTTTCCGCTAAAGACCTGGAGCAGGCTCGTCAATCGGGAGGCGCGGAAGGTGGGGGCAGAAAAGCTCGCCTATCCAGGGCCTGCCGGCCTCATGGCACTGCGTGAGCATATTGCGGCCTACCTCACCTTCTCACGCGGCATTGCCTGCCGGCCGGAACAGGTCTTCGTGACATCAGGCCATCGCGCCAGCCTCGATCTCATCATGCGCACACTCTACCAACCGGGCGACGGCATCTGGTTCGAAGATCCAGGCTATCCCATCGTTCGGGAATTCCTGCTGTCGCTGAAGACCAGGCTTCATCCGGTGCCTGTCGATCAGGACGGCATGGTGGTGGAAGAAGGCCGACGGCGTGCGCCCGACGCGCGTTTTGCCGTCGTCACGCCTGCCAACCAGAGCCCGCTTTGCGTGATGATGTCGATGGAGCGCCGCGCCGAGCTGCTCAAATGGGCGGAGGAAGGGCAGCGCTGGATCGTCGAGGACGATTACGACAGCGAGTATCGCTACAATCGCCGGCCGCCGCTATCGCTGAAAGCCATGGACCGGAACGAACGTGTGTTGTTTACCGGCTCGTTCAGCAAGGTTCTCTTTCCGGCGCTCCGGCTCGCCTATCTCGTCGCGCCACTGTCGGAGGTCGGCAATTTCGAACGCGCCAGCCGGTTTATGAGCGCCGGTTGCCCGGAATTCCATCAGGCCGTCGTCGCCGAATTCATGGAGCAGGGTTATTTCATCCGCCATCTGAAGAAAATGCGCTCGCTCTATGCCGAGCGCCGAGAGTTTCTGGCCGATGCCCTGCGCGAGGTTTTTGGCGACGGGATCGCGATTGTCTCGCCGCCTGCCGGGCTGCATCTCGTCGTGCAGATCAGGGGAGTGGGGTCACCCTACAGCAAGATCGGGGAGCTGGCCCACACTGAAGGTTTGGGCCTGCAGCCGCTGTCGTCGTGGCAGATGGGATCGCCCTCCATCAGTGGTCTGCTCCTCGGGTTCACCAATGTAGCAAGCCGACAGACGGCCCGATCGCTTTGCATCAAGCTCAAAGCTATCTGCACAGCGGTTGCCGATCACGGATGAAGCTAGCCTTGACCTAGTCCAATTGAGGCTTTTTGTCTCTGTTTCGCAGGCCAAGCGTATGGGATAGCGCCTTATCTAGTCCTGATAGAATTTCGAGGAATACCCAATGGCTGAGACCATCTTTCTTGCCGGTGCGACTGGCGCGATCGGACGCAGGCTTCTCCCCATGCTCAAAGAGGCCGGTTTTCAGGTTTACGGCACCACCCGAAAGCCCGAGCGTCAGGACCATCTGCGCCAGGCGGGTGCCATACCTGTCGTCATCGATGTCTTCGATGCTGCGGCACTCACCGAAGCCCTACGGCAGGCAAAACCTGACATCGTCGTCCATCAACTAACCGACCTTCCCTATGGCCTGGAGCCGGCGCTGATCGAGGAGGGGCGCATCCGCAATGCCCACCTGCGCGAAGTGGGAACCAAGAATCTTGTCGACGCCGCTGTTAAGGCCGGGGTGAAGCGGCTGATCTCGCAAAGCATCGCCTGGGCTTATCAGACAGGTGCCACGCCGCTCACCGAGGAGACGCCGCTTCAGGAGAGCGCGGTGGCAATCAGGACGCTTGAAGCGCTTACGCTCGGCACTACCGGCATTGCCGGGACGGTGCTGCGATATGGCCTGCTCTATGGGCCTGCAACCGGCTCCGACGCTCCGAACGGGCCTGTGACCGTGCATGTCGAGGACGCTGCGCGCGCTGCCCTGCTGGCCGTCCAGACAGCTGTGGGCGGCGCCTTCAACATTGTCGATTCAGGCGGGCCGGTTTCCAATGCCAAGGCCGGATCGGTGCTGGGCTGGGTTCCGAAAAACGGAATTGGGAACGGTCCAGCATCTACGGTTTGATCGTAAGCGTCGACTTTCGCAATACCCTGAATTTGGGGATGTTGACGGCGCTGAAACCGCTTTCTATGGGAAACTGTCGACCCAGTGCGGCGGCAATAACGGGCGTCCGGTCATACGAGGTGACCGGACGCTTTTTAGTTTATGGTTCCGGCCTATTTCACCGCTTCCGGCGTAAAACGCGCATAGAGCGCGTGGCTATTGCCGGGGTAGACGAAGCGCACATGCGTAACCGGGCCGGACTTGTTCCAGGTGCGTCGTTCGACAACGAGGCACGCGGTTGACGCCGGGATGGACAGCATGGCGCCTTCCTCCTCATCGACGCCGATTGCAAAGATCTTGTGCTCGGCCGTACTCCACGGAACCTGGCTGAGCAACCAGGGACCGGGGGCCGTTTCCTCGAATTCCTCGCCGGCTGCTTCGGGCACCGTTTGCAGGTTGATGAGCCGCTTTTCCAGGCAAAAGGGCTTCGCTCCGGCATAATGCGTGCAGACGATTTCGACGAGGCTGGAATTCTGCTGCAGATCGAGCATCTGCCGGTCCAGGGCCTGCGCCTTCCTGCGGACACGCTTTGCGACCTTGAAGGAATAGGCGAGGTTTAGGGACTGGACCTCCGCCTTAATATCGTGGATTTCGAGCACCGCGGACTGCGCCTGCGGCTGCATGACGAAGCTGCCGGATTTCTTGCGGCGCTCGATAAGCCCGGCCTTCACAAGCTGGGTCAGAGCCTTGTTGACCGTCATCCGCGAGCAGTCGTATTCTTTCGTAAGCTCTATTTCGAATGGAATGCGATAACCCGGCGGCCATTCGCCCGAGACGATGCGACCTTCGATATCCGTGAGGATGCGCTGGTGTAAGGTCGTTTCCTTGGGTTCATTCATCGTCACGCTCCGGCTCTTTTCTCGCTGTAACGCCGAAGCAGCGGGGAGGAAAGATCGTCATGCCGCCAAGAGCTCGTTCATGGCGGCAATGAAGCGGCGGTCAATCTGGTCCCGACGCCGATGGCGGCCGTTTTCGACCTGCTTACGGCCGCGTGCCCAGACCCTATCGACCGTGACGCCGCCGGCAAAGATCCAGTGATCCAACAGCTGGTTTTCAGAGAGATAAGGAACGGCGCCCGTATCAAGCGACAGCATGTCGGCATAATTGCCGGCCAAAAGACCGGCCGGCGCCTTCAGCGCCGCACCGCCGCCGGTAAGCGCCTGCTCGAACAGGGCCTGACCGGTGGAGCCGCCACTCGATGCAATGACATTGCGGGCGCGGAGCGCCAGGCGCTCGGAATATTCGAGCTGGCGCAGCTCTTCGGAAATGGAAATCAGAATGTTGGAATCCGAGCCGATGCCGAAGCGCCCACCATCGGAAAGGAAAGGCGGCGCGGAAAAGGTGCCATCGCCGAGATTGGCCTCGGTAATCGGGCAGAGCCCGGCAATGGCGCCGCTTTTTGCCATGCGGCGGGTTTCGTCCTCGGTCATATGGGTTGCATGGATGAGGCACCAGCGCTGATCGACCGGTGCATGCTCGAGCAGCCATTGCACGGGTCTGGCGCCGGACCAGGCGAGGCAATCCTCGACTTCCTTGACCTGTTCGGCGACATGAACGTGGATCGGGCCATCGCCGGCGAGTTCGATGGCGACCGAGAGTTCCTCCGGCGTGACGGCCCTGAGGCTATGCGGCGCGGCGCCGAGCGCGGCGCCTTCAAGCTTGCCGGTGATCTGCCTGCAGGCTTCCATCAGCCGCGCAAAGCTTTCGGCGGAATTGATGAAGCGGCGCTGCCCTTCGATGGGTGCTGCCCCGCCGAAACCGGAATGGGCATAAAGCACCGGCAACAGCGTCAATCCGATTCCGGTCTCCGCACTTGCGGCACCGACCCGTTCGGCCATCTCGGCGATATTGGCATAGGCACCGCCGTCCTTGTCATGATGCAGATAGTGGAATTCGCCGACACGGCAGAAGCCGGCTTCCAGCATTTCCATATAAAGCTTGGCGGCCACCGCCTCGACATGCTCGGGCGTCATCGACAGCGCGAATTTGTACATGACTGTGCGCCAGCTCCAGAAGCTGTCATTGGCCGGACCACGGACTTCCGCAAGGCCGGCCATGGCCCGCTGAAAGGCGTGGCTGTGGAGATTTGGCATCGCAGGAAGGAGAACGGCGTGGCGCTCGTCACCGACATCAGGCGCGACATCTGTCTCGATTGCAGCAATCCGCCCGCCTGAAAGCGTCAGGCGCACATTCTTGCGCCAGCCTTCGGCCAGCAAGGCAGTCGTCGCATGAAGTTTCGTCATGATTGCTCCCCTTTCTTCTTATGAAGCCCGTCCGCGTGCCTTTGTGCACAGGGCCATAAATTTCCACTTGTCACCACTGTTATTATGTATATACATATTCACCCATAAAGAAAGGCGTAAAGCTGATGAGTGGGAACAAATTTTCTGGATCGAGCCGCGGTTCGAGCACCCGTTCGCTTTGGCGCAATGCGCGCCTGGCGACGCTGCGGGAGGATCTTTCGGGCCTCGGCATTGTCGAAAAAGGTGCCATCGTTTCCGAGGGCGGGCGCATCCTGTTTGCCGGGCCGGAAGGCGAACTCCCCTCCTCCCTGATCGAGACAGCAGAGATCATCGACCTTGAGGGCCGCTGGGTCACGCCGGGCCTTGTCGACTGCCATACGCACATCGTCTATGGCGGCAATCGCGCCCGCGAATTCGAAATGCGCCTTGAGGGCGCCACCTATGAAGAAATTGCCCGGACCGGCGGCGGCATCGTCTCCTCGGTGAAGGCAACCAATGCGCTGTCCGTCGAGGGACTGGTCGAGGCGGCGCTGCCGCGGCTGGATACGCTGCTGTCGGAAGGTGTCACCACGATCGAAATCAAATCCGGCTATGGCCTCAATATCGAGGCGGAACTGAGGATGCTTCGGGCCGCGCGAGCACTTGGAACGGTCCGCCCGGTACGCGTCGTCACCTCCTATCTCGGCGCTCACGCGACGCCCGTCGAATATAAGGGGCGAAACCAGGATTACATTTCCGATGTCGTTCTGCCCGGACTGGAACAGGCACACGCGGAAGGCCTCGTCGACGCGGTCGACGGCTTCTGCGAAGGCATCGCCTTCTCGGTGAATGAGATTGGCCGGGTCTTCGACAAGGCCCGATCGCTCGGCATTCCCGTCAAGCTTCATGCCGAACAGCTTTCCAATCTCGGCGGCGCCAAACTCGCTGCTTCCTATGGCGCGCTTTCGGCCGATCATCTGGAATATCTGGATGAGGATGGCGCGCGGGCAATGGCTGCGGCCGGCACCGTTGCCGTTCTGCTTCCGGGCGCCTTCTATGCGATCAACGAAAAGCAGAAACCGCCGGTTCAGGCCCTGCGCCAGGCCGGCGTGCACATCGCAGTCGCCACCGACTGCAACCCTGGCACCTCGCCGCTGACCTCGCTGCTCCTGACCATGAATATGTCGGCGACACTGTTCGGGCTGACTGTGGAAGAATGCATTGCCGGGGCGACCCGCGAAGGTGCCCGCGCGCTTGGCCTGCTTGGAGAAACCGGCACGATCGAAGCGGGCAAGTCCGCCGATCTGGCGATCTGGAACATCGAGAGCCCGGCCGAGCTCGTCTACCGCATCGGCTTTAACCCACTCTATGCGCACATCTTCAAGGGCCAGAGGATCAACCGATGACCATCACCCTCGATCCGGGTTCCGTTTCACTTCAGGACCTCGCAACCATCTACTGGACCGGCGTTCCGGCAAAGCTCAACCCGTCCTTTGATGCGGGGATCCTCAAGGCAGCAAAACGGATTGCCGAGATCGCCGCCGGCAATGCACCGGTTTACGGCATCAACACCGGCTTCGGCAAACTCGCTTCGATCAAGATCGACAGCGCCGATGTGGCCACACTCCAGCGCAATCTCATCCTGTCCCATTGCTGTGGCGTCGGCGAGCCGCTGCCGGAAAATGTGGTTCGCCTGATCATGGCGCTGAAGCTCGTTTCTCTCGGCCGCGGCGCCTCCGGCGTGCGGCTCGACATCGTGCGGCTGATCGAAGCGATGATGGCGCGGGGCGTCATCCCGGTGATCCCGGAAAAGGGTTCTGTCGGCGCTTCCGGCGATCTTGCGCCGCTTGCCCACATGACGGCGGTGATGATGGGTCACGGCGAAGCCTTCTTCGGTGGCGAAAGGCTGCATGGCGCAACCGCGCTTGTCAAAGCCGGGCTTCAGCCAGTCGTATTGGCCGCGAAGGAAGGGCTGGCGCTCATCAACGGCACGCAGACCTCGACGGCCCTGGCGCTGGCCGGTCTTTTCCGGGCGCACCGGGCAGCGCAATCGGCGCTGATCACTGGCGCCATGTCGACCGATGCCGCCATGGGCTCATCGGCACCGTTCCATCCCGATATCCATACGCTGCGCGGCCATCGCGGCCAGATCGATACGGCGGCGGCCCTGCGGGCGCTGCTTGAAAACTCGCCGATCCGCCAGAGCCATATCGAGGGTGATGAGCGCGTTCAGGATCCCTATTGCATCCGCTGCCAGCCGCAGGTCGACGGCGCCTGCCTCGATCTCCTGCGCTCGGTCGCCCGCACGCTGGAAATCGAAGCCAATGCGGTGACCGACAATCCACTGGTCCTGTCAGACAATTCAGTCGTCTCCGGAGGCAATTTCCACGCCGAGCCCGTGGCCTTCGCCGCCGACCAGATCGCCCTTGCGGTCTGCGAGATCGGGGCGATCGCGCAGCGCCGTATCGCACTGCTGGTCGATCCTGCCCTTTCCTACGGCTTGCCGGCCTTCCTCGCCAAGAAGCCTGGGCTCAATTCCGGCCTGATGATCGCCGAGGTCACGTCTGCCGCACTGATGAGCGAGAACAAGCAGATGTCGCATCCGGCTTCTGTCGATTCGACGCCGACATCGGCCAATCAGGAGGACCATGTCTCCATGGCCTGCCACGGTGCGCGACGGCTTCTGCCAATGACCGAAAACCTCTTCAGCATCATCGGCATCGAGGCGCTGACCGCCGCACAGGGCGTGGAGCTTCGCGCACCGCTTGCGACCAGTCCCGAGCTTCGCAATGCCATCGCTGCCATCCGCACCGTGGTGCCATCTCTGGAGGAGGACCGGTACATGGCCAATGACCTGAAGGCTGCAACGACGCTTGTTGCAAATGGCGGTCTCAACGCATCCGTTTCAACCGGCATCCTGCCCGTTCTGGAGGTCTGACATGTCCGTTTTCGAGGTCAAGCAAGGCACCTCCCCCGTCATCCTCGGCTTTCCTCATACCGGCACCGATGTTCCCGCTGATATCTGGGAGCGCCTTGATGACAATGGCCGCCTGCTCGCTGATACCGACTGGCACATCCACCATCTCTATGACGGTTTGCTCGAAAACCAGACCAGCGTACGCGCCACCTTCCACCGCTATGTGCTTGATGCCAACCGCGATCCCTCCGGCACCAGCCTCTATCCCGGTCAGAACACGACCGGGTTGATTCCGGAAACGGATTTTGACGGCAAGGCGATCTGGAAGACGGGAGCGGAGCCGACCGAAGCTGATATCGCCAAGCGGCTGCGCGAATACCATGCGCCCTACCATGCCGCACTTGCAGCCGAGATCGAGCGGGTCAAAGCCATTCACGGGGTCGTCGTGCTCTACGACTGCCATTCCATCCGCTCGCACATCCCCTTCCTCTTCGATGGCAAGCTGCCGGATTTCAATATCGGCACGGATATGGGCAAGACCTGCGATCCGGCAATCGAGCAGGCGACCGTCGCCATCGCCTCGGCTGCGACAGGCTATGACAGTATTCTCAACGGCCGTTTCAAGGGCGGCTGGACGACCCGCCGTTACGGCAGGCCGGAAACCGGCGTGCATGCGATCCAGATGGAGCTTGCCCAATCCACGCATCTCGCCACCGAAGCACCGCCTTTCGCCTATGACGACGAGGAAGCCGACAATCTGCGCATCCATCTCAAATCCATCCTGACGCGGATCGAAGAGATCGCGCTCGGTCTGAAACGCTAAACAAGGGAACATCATCATGACCGTAAACCCGCGCCACAATATCCGCGATGTCCGTGCGCCGCGCGGCGATCAGCTCAACGCCAAGAGCTGGATGACCGAAGCGCCGCTGCGCATGCTCATGAACAATCTCGACCCCGACGTCGCCGAAAACCCGCACGAGCTCGTCGTCTATGGCGGCATCGGCCGCGCCGCCCGCACCTGGGACGATTTCGACCGCATCGTCGCAACGCTGAAGACGCTGAACGAGGACGAGACGCTGCTCGTACAGTCCGGCAAGCCGGTCGGCGTCTTCCGCACGCACAAGGATGCGCCGCGCGTGCTGATCGCCAATTCCAACCTCGTGCCGCATTGGGCGACCTGGGATCATTTCAACGAGCTGGATAAGAAGGGCCTTGCCATGTACGGCCAGATGACGGCCGGCTCGTGGATCTATATCGGTACGCAGGGCATCGTGCAGGGTACTTACGAGACCTTCGTCGAAGCCGGTCGCCAGCACTATGACGGCAATCTCACGGGCAAGTGGATTCTGACCGGCGGCCTTGGCGGCATGGGCGGCGCCCAGCCTCTGGCAGCCGTCATGGCCGGCGCCTGCTGCCTCGCCGTCGAATGCGACGAAACCCGCATCGATTTTCGCCTCCGTACCCGCTATGTCGACGAAAAGGCCCATACGCTGGACGAAGCGCTTGCCATGATCGACAAATGGACCAAGGCCGGTGAAGCAAAGTCGGTTGGTCTCGTCGGCAATGCCGCCGAAATCTTCCCGGAACTCGTTCGTCGCATGAAGGCAGGCGGCCCGCGCCCCGACATCGTCACCGACCAGACCTCGGCGCATGATCCGCGCAACGGCTACCTGCCGGTCGGCTGGACCGTTGCCGAAGCCAAGGCCAAGCGCGAGAGCGATCCGAAGGCCGTCGAAGTTGCTGCCCGCGCCTCGATGAAGGCGCATGTGGAGGCGATGGTCGCCTTCTGGGATGCCGGTGTTCCCACACTCGATTACGGCAACAATATCCGCCAGGTCGCCAAGGACGAGGGCCTGGAAAACGCGTTCGCCTTCCCCGGCTTCGTGCCCGCCTATATCCGGCCGCTCTTCTGCCGCGGCATCGGTCCGTTCCGTTGGGCAGCGCTCTCGGGCGATCCGGAAGATATCTACAAGACCGATGCCAAGGTGAAGGAGCTGCTGCCCGACAACAAGCACCTGCATAACTGGCTCGACATGGCGCGCGAGCGCATCGCCTTCCAGGGCCTGCCGGCACGCATCTGCTGGGTCGGTCTCGGCGACCGCCACCGCCTCGGCTTGGCCTTCAACGAGATGGTCAGGAACGGTGAACTGAAGGCGCCCGTTGTGATTGGCCGCGACCACCTCGATTCCGGCTCCGTCGCCTCGCCGAACCGCGAGACGGAAGCAATGAAGGATGGCTCGGACGCCGTCTCCGACTGGCCGCTCTTGAACGCTCTGCTCAACACTGCCTCAGGCGCCACCTGGGTTTCGCTGCATCATGGCGGCGGCGTCGGCATGGGCTTCTCGCAGCATTCCGGCATGGTCATCTGCGCCGACGGCACTGACGATGCGGCCCGCCGCCTGGAACGGGTACTTTGGAACGATCCGGCGACCGGTGTCATGCGCCATGCCGATGCCGGCTATGACATCGCCATCGATTGCGCCAAGGAAAAGGGCCTTCGCCTGCCCGGTATCCTCGGAAACTGAGCCATGAAGGTCCTGCGGGCTGCCGATCACAAGCGCATGCCGTGGAAGAACGGCGGCGGCGAAACGGTGGAAATCGCCATTTCGCCTGAAGGTGCCGGACTTGCCGATTTCGACTGGCGGGTCAGCATGGCAAGCGTCGCCTCCGACGGGCCTTTTTCCGTCTTTCCCGGGATCGACCGCACGCTGTCGATCCTGGAAGGCAATGGCATGCGGCTCCTCATCGAGGAGCGCGATCCTGTGCTGTTGACGCAGGAAAGCGAGCCACTCGCCTTTGCCGCCGACATTGCGGTCTCGGCAACGCTGCCTGATGGAGCGATCACCGACCTGAACGTCATGACCCGGCGCGATACCGTCAGGCATGTTGTCGAGCGGCTCAAGATCGATGGCGGGAGAAGTGAGGAGCTTGCGCAGGCAACCTTTATGCTGTTCTGCGCCAGCGGAAACGTGACGGTGCACGCAGGCACGGAGAGGATCGAGCTTAGCGCCGGTGATGCGCTGCTGTTCGAAGATAGCAAAGGGGACAGGCTCAGCCTCGACGGTCGGGCGCTTTTCTACGCCATTTCAATCGACAGGGCGGAAAAGCCATGAACGCTGCTGGAAACACCGCTTTTTCGGAGCAAGTTCCATATACAACTAGATCACTCCTCGAAGATCTTGCCGCTGCGCGTTTCCAGCCTATAGCGGTGTCCGGGATAGACGAGACGGGCGGTGGAAACCACCTGGCGGGCCGACCAGGTGCGGCGGCGGATGGCAAGGCATGGCTCATTCTGCAGGATTGTCAGCAGCTTGCATTCCCAGGCGCGCGGCACCACCGCCTCGACGATATGCTCCGACGCGCTGAGGGGTGCGGCTGCCGTCAGATAGGCATTGGGCGTCAGCGTCGAAAAGTCCTGCGCCAGATAGTCGGGCACGGCCCCCGGATTGACGAAGCGATCCTCGATCTGAACAGGTACGCCATTCTCGCTATGGACGATGAGCGAGTGGAAAACAGGGGCACCAATCTCAAGCTCCAGCGCATCAGCAACCTCCGGGGAGGCCGTCTCCTCAGCCAGAACGATGACATCAGCCTCATGCACATGGCCGCGCTCGGCGATCTCATCGGCGATGTTGCGCACCTCGAAGAGCGCCGAATAGCCCTTGCGTTCCGCAACGAAGGAACCGACGCCCTGGATGCGCAGGAGTTCACCCTCATTGGCCAGTTCCCGAAGGGCCCGGTTGGCGGTCATCTTGCTGACGCCGAGCTCCACGACCAGTTCGTTTTCGGAGGGAACGCGGTGGCGCGGCGGCCATTCGCCGCTGCGGATCCGGTCGAGAATGACCTGCTTGACGCCAGCATAAAGCGGGCCACCGTCATTCTCCGCCAGTTCGCGTTTCATCTCGCCGGAACGCTTCATTGCCTATTCCCTTTGCATGAGTGGAATCTGCCTTTTAAATCGACTTTCCACTTGCATATCATAAAATATTTCATATGGTACCCTATACAACCTGCCGATCCTAGAATGAAACGAAGGATCAGGACGGGCAAGCCGGCAAAGATCGGCATTCATGCCGCAAGGTCTGTCCAATCTCAGAGGAGATCACATCAATGAAGCTCAGCACGATACTTCTTTCCTGCGCGATGACGGCAGCCGCCTTTGCGGCTCCTGCCGCCGCCAAGGACTGGACGAAGGCGACCATCACGCTCGAAGGCGCCTACGCTCCCTGGAACCTCACCAATGCCGACGGCTCGCTCGGCGGCTTCGAACCGGAGCTTGCCAAGATCCTGTGCGAACGCGCCAAGATCGAATGCACCCTGGTCGCATCCGACTGGGACGGCATGATCCCGGCGCTGAATGCCGGCAAGTTCGACGTCATCATGGATGCACTGTCGATCACAGATGAGCGCAAGCAGGTCATCGACTTCACCATTCCCTATGCCGCGACGCCGGCAGCCTTTGCCACCGCCAAGGACAGCCCGCTTGCCAATGCCGCCGGCACAGGTGCTACGATTAAGATGACGCCCGGCCAGACCGGCGTAAAGGAAATCGACGCGCTCAAGGAAGTCTTCAAGGGCAAGACGATCGGCATTCAGGCGGCGACCGTCTATGCCAAGTTCGTCTATGACAATTTCGGCAGCATCGCCGAAATCCGCGAATACAAGACGGGCGCCGACCGCGATCTCGACCTGCAGAACGGCCGTATCGATCTCGGCTTCGACGACGCCGTCTACTTCGCCAACGCCTTTGCATCCGCCAACGACACGCTCGCCTTTACCGGTCCGGAAATCGTCGGCTCGATCTGGGGTGAAGGCGAAGGGCTCGGCATCCGCAAGGCCGACACCGACCTGCGCGACAAGTTCAGCGAAGCCATCAAGTCGACACTTGCCGACGGCACGGTCAAGAACCTCTCCATGAAGTGGTTCAAGGTCGACGTCAGCCCGCAGAACTAAGCTTTCGACAGAATGCCGCGTCCCGTGGTCTCCGCTTTGTGATCGGAGACCACGTGCTATTCTGACCGCCCGTCATAACGACGACGACAGCGCTGGGAAGGCCCATGGCGACACTCGAACTCATTGGTTTCGGCTCGACAGGATGGGGAGCATTTCTGCTTCTCGGCACGCTGTTGACACTCAGCGTCACCGCCACCGCGCTGGCGATCGGTGCGGTGCTCGGCGCGATCATCGCGGCGGCTAAACTCTCCGGTAATTTCGCGCTCGCCACGATCGGCCATATCTACACCACAGTCTTTCGCGGCGTGCCGGAGCTGTTGATCATCTATCTGATCTATTTCGGTGGCTCCTCAGCCATTACCGCGATCGGCCAGTCGATGGGCTATGAGGGCTTTCTCGGCCTACCGTCCTTCGCCGCCGGTGCGCTTGCGGTCGGCATCATCTCCGGCGCTTATCAGGCCGAGGTCTATCGAGGCGCCTATAACTCAATTTCCAAGGGCGAACTCGAGGCCGCCTCGGCGATCGGCATGCATCGCGGCCTCAGGTTTCGCCGTATCATCATTCCCCAAGTCCTGCGCCTTGCCATCCCTGGCCTCGGCAATGTCTGGCAGCTCAGCTTGAAGGATTCGGCGCTGATTTCGGTGACGGGCCTTGCCGAACTGATGCGATCGAGCCAGGTCGCCGCCGGTTCTACCCGACAATATTTCTTCTTCTATATCGTCGGTGGCGCGCTCTACCTGATCCTCACCAGCCTGTCGGACCGTGTCTTCAACGGCGCCGAGCGCAAGGCCAATCGCAGCATGCCCGCCTCGGCTATGGGCCAGGCATAGGGAGAGTCAGATGGATATCGCTTTCCTCTCCAGCGCCATGATCACACTCCTGAAAGCGGTGCCGACGACGCTCGTCCTGTTCTTCCTGTCGATCTTCTTCGGTGGGCTGCTGGCGCTCGTCATCGTCACCATGCGCGTTAGCGGCAATCCGGTCCTCTCCGGCTTCGCCAAGGGCTATATCTTCGTTTTCCGCGGCTCGCCGCTCCTGATCCAGATGTTTCTGGTCTTTTACGGGCTCGGCCAGTTCGGCGTCATCCGCTACTCCTTCCTCTGGCCGTTCCTGCGCGAACCGATGGTCTGTGCGGTTCTCTCGCTCGCACTCTGCACGGCCGGCTACTCGGCCGAAATCTTCCGCGGCGGCATCCGCGCCGTCTCACCAAAGGAGATAGAGGCTGCCCGCGCCATCGGCATGTCCGGTTTCCTGATGGTGCGCCGCATCCTGGCGCCGATCGCCTTCCGCCATGCGCTGCCGGCCTATTCGACCGAGATCGTGCTGATGATGAAATCGACGGCACTTGCGAGCCTGGTCACGGTCTGGGAAGTGACGGGGGTGGCGCAGCGGTTGATCTCTCAGACCTACCGGACGATGGAGGTCTTCCTCTGTGCCGCCATCATCTACCTCGTTTTGAACTTCATCATCCTGCAGGGCATGTCCCTCCTGGAATATTGGCTGTCCCGACATCGCCGCGCCATTCCGCCGGCGCTGAAGGCTTGAACCCGACTGAACGTGATTGGAGCTTCCATGCCCGGCGTAACCCGACTTTCGGTCCGCAATATCAGAAAGAGCTTCGGCACCCATGAGGTGCTGCGCGGCATATCGCTCGATGCCGAGGATGGCGACGTCATCTCGCTTCTCGGCGCCTCTGGCTCCGGCAAATCCACTTTCCTGCGCTGTATCAACCTTCTTGAAGTGGCGAGCGACGGCGAAATCTGGGTCGACGGTGAACATATCCAGATGGTCCACAAGAACGGCCGGACGAAACCGGTGAGCCAGAAGCAGGTCGATCACATCCGCTCCGAACTCGGCATGGTCTTCCAGTCCTTCAATCTGTGGTCGCATATGACCATCCTGCAGAATGTCATCGAAGGTCCGGTCCATGTGCTGAAGCGGCCACGGGCTGAATGCATCGCCGAAGCCGAAGCGCTGCTCGAGAAGGTCGGCATTGCCGACAAGCGCCATGCCTACCCGGCGCATCTTTCGGGCGGCCAGCAGCAGCGGGCAGCCATTGCCCGTTCGCTCGCCATGAAGCCGAAGGTCATGCTGTTCGACGAGCCGACGTCGGCGCTCGATCCGGAACTGGTCGGCGAAGTGCTGCGCGTCATGCGCGCGCTCGCCGAAGAGGGCATGACCATGCTCGTCGTCACCCACGAAATGAGCTTTGCCCGCAATGTGTCGAACCGCGTCGTCTTCATGCGCGAAGGGTTGGTCGAAAGCAGCGGCACGCCGAACGAAATGTTCGGCGGCGGCGCATCGCCGGCTTTCCGGCAGTTCATCGGCCATTTCGGAAGCGGCCAATGACCATCACTATTAAGACTGTGCTTGGCTGGCGCGATATCGCGCGCATGGCCGAGGGCGAGACATTGGCGCTGTCGCAGCCGGCCTGGGATCGCATCATCAATGCAAGCCGGATCGTCGAGCGCATCGTCGAGACCGGCGTGCGGGCCTATGGCATCAATACCGGCGTTGGCGCGCTGTCCGACACCGTGGTCGATCGCGCCTCGCAGAGCAGGCTGTCGCGCAACATCATCCTCAGCCATGCCTGCGGCATCGGCGCGCTGCTGGCGCCGCGCGAAGTACGCGCCATCATCGCAGCGCAGATCGCCAATTTTGCCCACGGGCATTCCGGTGTGCGCGCCGAGATCGTCCAACATCTCATCGCTTTTCTCGAAAAGAATTGCATTCCCGACGTTCCCTCGAAAGGGTCGGCCGGTTACCTCACCCACAACGCCCACAATGCGCTGGTTCTTATCGGCGAAGGCAGCGCCAGTGTTGCGGGCACGCGCATGAGCGGCCGGGAAGCGCTTACCGCCATCGGCCTCGAACCGCTGGTGCTTGGTGCAAAGGAGGGCTTAAGCCTCGTCAACGGCACGGCCTGCGCGACCGGGCTTGCAAGTGTTGCCCTGGCGCGCGCCGAGCGGCTTCTCGACTGGGCCGATGCGATCGCGGCACTCACGCTTGAAGCGGCCGGTTGCCAGATCGCGGCTTTCGACGCGGCCGTACTGGCGCTCCGCCATTCGAAGGGCATCGGCCATGTCGGCGCGTCGTTGCGTGCCCGGCTTGCCGGTAGCGAGCTCATCGCTGCAGCCCATGGCAGGCGCACGCAGGATGCGCTCAGCCTGCGTGCGGTGCCACATGCCCATGGTGGCGCGCGTGATGTCTTCGATGCCTCGGCATTCGTCGTTAATCAAGAGCTTGCCTCCGTCACCGACAATCCCGCCGTGTCAGGCACGCCGGAACAGCCAATCGTCTCGTCGGAAGCACATGCCGTCGCACCGGCGCTTGCGCTGGCAGCCGACAGTCTGGCAACGGCGCTTGCACAGGTCTCTGCCATGAGCGAGCGGCGCATGGACCGTCTCGTCAATCCGCTGGTGAGCGGCCTGCCGCCATTCCTGGCGAGCGATCCCGGCAGCAATTCGGGCTTCATGATCGCGCAATATACGGCAGCCGCCCTCGCCAACGAGAACCGACGGCTTTCAGCACCGGCCTCCACCGACGGCGGCATAACATCCGGCCTGCAGGAAGATTTCCTGGCGCATCCGACCCCGGCCGCCAACAAGCTTCTGGCGCTGATCGACAATGCCGAATATATCCTGGCGATCGAACTGATGGCGGCTGCACAGGCCCACGAATTCCTTGTTGGTACCGGCTCGAGAGCGCCGGGCACCGATGCTGTCTACAAAGCCGTTCGCGCGATCGTTCCCCCCTACGCCGATGATCGGCCGCTTTCGCACGACATCGAGACTCTGCGCAGGCTGGTCAGCAAGGCTGCAGCGCCGGCAATATCCTGAGGAGACGTTCATGACCGCTCACTTCGACGTCGCCGTGATCGGCCTCGGTGCCATGGGAAGTGCTGCGCTCGCCTTTCTCGCGGCCCGCGGCGTCAAGACGATTGGCCTCGACGCCTATTTTCCCGCCCATGCGCTGAGTTCCTCGCATGGCGACAGCCGCCTGATCCGGCTCGGCTATTTCGAGGATCCCTCCTATGTTCCACTGCTCAAGCGCGCCTACCTGAACTGGCGGTCGCTGGAAGACCGCCTGCAGACGGACATTCTGACGATCACGGGCGTCCTGCAGATCGGCGCACCCGACAGCAAGATCGTTGCCGGCACGCGCGCCTCTTCCGAACTGCACGGACTTGCCTATGAGGCGCTGGACAAGGCGGAGATGGCGCGCCGCTTTCCGGCCTTCCAGCTCGACGACCACGAGATGGCATTGCTCGACCCGCAGGGCGGCTATCTTCGCCCCGAGGCGGCAGTCATGGGCTACCTGAGGCTTGCCGTTGAGGACGGTGCCGTCCTGCATTTCGGCGAGAAGGTAACGACAATCGAGCCCGATGATGCCGGTGTGACGATCATCTCTGAAACCGGGCGGTATCGTGCAGGGAAAATCATTGTGGCAACCGGATCGTGGATTGCCGAACTGATACCCCAACTGAAGCAGGCCGCCGTGCCAATCCGTCAGGTCGTTGCCTGGTACCAGCCGCAGGATGATTTCGCGACGCAACCGCAGCGCATGCCCTGTTTCCTGCGGGACGAAGGCGCGGAAGGCACCTATTTCGGTTTTCCCGCCATCGGCGTCGATGGGGTGAAGGTCGGCAAACACGCACATTTCCGCGAGCCGATCGATCCTAACAAGCCAAACCCGCCGGTCAACGATGCCGATCGGGATTTGCTTGACAGCTTCATCAGGAAGCGCGTTCCGGGCGCAACAGGTCTTCGCATGAAGGCAGCGACCTGCCGCTATACGATGCTGCCGAGCGAGGATTTCCTGCTCGACCACGTGCCTGGCGAAAGGAACATTGTCGTCGCCTCTCCCTGCTCCGGCCATGGCTTCAAGTTCACCAGCGTCGTTGGTGAAATCCTGGCGGACCTTGCCGTTCATGGGCAGACCGATCTGCCCATCGACGCCTTCTCCTTCGCCAAGGTCTAGAACGGCGGGCGGCGGCTCGCGAACGGCAGCCCGGAGAGCATCTGCGACTCGGCGAGCCGCCTGCGAGCGAAACTCGTGAACGATCTTAAGATCATCGCTCGCGTCGATCTCGCCGAAACGCAGAACGCCAAATTCACTGATCTGTCTCTTGTTCGAACGGACAGTACCGCTAAGGAGATCGGAAGGGCCGGAGGAAGAGCAACGTACTGCCTGACATTGCGAGCCTAGGATCAAACATCTAACGAGTGCTTCGTGGCCATCGATCCATTTGACGAATGCCTTGCGCCATCGCGACGAACCCTCTTGCCGATGCCAGATCTCGAACATTACGCATCAACGGTCCGAATTCTTCGGTAAACGGCATTTTACATATGAGTAAAACATTAAATTATTTTTGTTAAAAACTCTTTGCCAGTCGACCTAAGGGTCGACGTTCTCAAGAGGTCCTTCAATGCGTCGTCCAAGCATAAAGTCGAGCCTGCTCCTGATTTTCAGCAGTGTTGCGCTTCTTTTCGGGATCGTAGCGTATCTCGCGATCGATGGCCTGAGCAAGACAAACGGCTCCACGGAAGAGATCGCGACGAACTGGTTGCCGAGCGTACAGGCATCGCGGACGATCAATCTCAACATGGCGAATTTGCGCCTCGCTTACCGCGATCACATCATCGCGCAGTCAGACGCGGAAAAGAAAACACGCGAAGAGGCCATTGCAGCCGCCGAGGATACGGTTCGCAAATCGATAGATGCCTATGTTGCGTTGGCATCGTCGGACCGCGAGCGCCAGTTGATCAGCGGTATAAAGGAGAACGTTGAGGGTTATATCGCCAGCAAACCGCAGCTTCTCGCCCTTTCCCGCGAGAACAAGACCGAAGAAGCCGGACTATACCTCGGCGGGGAGATGCGCACTTATTCAGACAAGCTGAAAGAACTGACGACGGGCCTGGTGGAATTGAATGTCATTGGCAGCCAAGAGGCTGCCAAGGTGAGCAGGACGACCTACGCGTCAGTCGAATTCTACCTCTTTGTCGCGATTGGTCTTGCAGGGTTGCTGGTTGTCGGCGCAGTTGCCTTCGTGCTGACCGGCATTGCCAATCCCATTACCCAGATTACAGCCTCCATGAGGCGACTGGCCGAGGGCGACACCGGTTCTAAAATTCCGTTTGCCGGCCGTGCCGACGAAATCGGTTCCATGGCTGGGGCGGTGGAGGTCTTCCGCCAAGCCGCCATAGCAAACAAGCGAATGGAGATGGAAGCAGTGGAGAGCCGGAAGCAGTCGGAGGCTGATCGCATCGCCGCCCAACAGCAAGCGGAATCCGATGCTGCCGAGCGTCTACGCGTTGCCACATTAGGTCTCGCAGCCGGCTTGAGGCGGCTGGCGGCAGGCGATCTTGCCTTCCAGCTCGATGACCCGTTCGCTCCTGACTTCGAGGCTTTGCGCCACGACTTCAATCAGTCCGTCACTCAGCTTGGTGGCGCGCTGATGTCGATTTCCAGCAGCATCACCACGATCGACGATGGGACCCGGGAAATTTCTTCGGGAGCGGGCGATCTTTCAAAGCGTACTGAACAGCAGGCGGCCTCGCTTGAAGAGACGGCTGCAGCACTGGAAGAGATCACTGCAAACGTGTCGAATTCCAGCAAGCGGACTGAAGAGACCCGGGCAGTAGCCACGGAGGCAAACCGAAGCGCCGCAATGTCTGCGGAGGTCGTTTCCCACGCCGAAGAGGCGATGGGACGCATCGAGACTTCGTCGCAACAGATTTCCAATATCATCGGCGTAATCGATGAAATTGCATTCCAGACCAACCTTCTTGCCCTGAACGCCGGCGTGGAAGCCGCCAGAGCAGGAGAGGCAGGCAAGGGCTTCGCAGTCGTCGCCCAGGAGGTGCGAGAACTTGCTCAGCGTTCAGCGAGCGCGGCCAAGGAGATCAAGGGCCTCATCCAAAACTCCTCCAAGGAGGTGGAGAGCGGAGTGAAGCTCGTGCGTGATACCGGCCAGGCTCTCAAGACCATCGGCAGCTTCATCGCGCAGATCAACCAGCACATGGATGCGATCGCAACCTCTGCCAAAGAGCAATCAGTCGGCCTTAGCGAAGTCAACGTGGCAGTCAATCAAATGGACCAGACGACACAACAGAATGCGGCTATGGTGGAACAATCGACTGCCGCCTCCGCCTCGCTCGCTCAGGAAGCCCAGAAGCTTCGCGAGCTTGTCAGGCAGTTCAAGCTCGACGATGCCGTTTCCAAGCAGTCTGCAGCCCCTCGCCCGACGGCGAGAGCAATGTCTCAATCCACCGCCGGTAGAACCGTTCAGCTCGCTTCGGTGCGCCGCTGACACTTTAGGGTCGGATACCAACCAACTGAAATCACCGGCGGTCTTGATAGGAACTGGACCTCAGACCACATTGTTTGCACTGGCTCAGGTCTCGCGTTTCGCCCAAGATCGTGTCGCGCTGGGTCGAACGCTTCAAACAGGATGGGCGCGCCAGGATGGCCGATCGCTCTTCGCGGCCCAAAACAAGCCCGCGACGGAACAGATCAGGTTTTGAGCGAGCGCATTGTCTCTCTTCGTTGCCAGTGCCTGACCGGCAAGCACATCGCCATGGAAACAGACCTGTCTTCCGCCGCCGTCAGCCGCGTGCTCAGGCGAGCCGGTCTGTCCCGAACGAAAGACATTGCTTCAGCCGAGCCCGTCATCCGCTACGAGCATGCAGAGCAGGCGGCTTGATCCATCTCGACATCAAACGCCTCGGCCGCTTCGATCGGGTCGGCCACCGCATCACCGGTGACAGGGCGGGCCAGAGCAACTCATGCGGTATCGGCTGGGAATCCGTCCATGTCTGCATCGACGACGCCTCCCGTGTTGCTTTCGCCTACATCTTCACGAACGAAAAGACCGTCAGGGCCGTCGCGTTCCTCAAGGCGGCCGGGCATCGGATAATCCATTCAATCATCCGGACTTTTCAGAAGGCGCCTTGCTCAACACTTTGACTTCTTGACATCGTTGTTAGGCGGATCTGTCAGGATGGCGCTCGTCATAAGGCGGACGAGATGATCCGCCCGTGGCGCGAACGACGGTTGGTCGACCGCCCAGCCGAGGGCCGTCATCAAGGCGAAAAGGTCGTCCCCGTTCATATCGGCTCGCGCCGCACCTTCCCCCTGGGCACGGAGCAGTAGTCGCGCGCTCGCGGAGTGCACCGCTGCGCATGAAGCATAAAGAGCGGAGGCCGGGTTCGCGTGAGCCGCCGCCATCATGGCGACAACGCCCCTGTAGCTTTGGGCGAAAACCACCCAATCGCGCACCCAGGACACAAGTGCTTCGCCGGAAGAATTCGAGATTTCGAGTTCGGCAGCCTTCTGCGTCAGTGCATCCAGATTCGTACACAGCAGCGCTTCGAACAATCCCTCTCGCGTCGGGAAATGACGAAGCAACGTGGCCAACCCCACGTCGGCCCGGCGGGCGATATCTCGCATTGACACGTCCGCCCCATGCTCGGTGACGGCCTCCCGCGCCACCGTGAGGATCTGGCTGTAATTTTTTTTCGCGTCGGCTCGCATGGACTGCCTTGATAAACGGATCACCGAACCATATATTCGGATCACTGGTCCACTTAAATGGATCGGCGATCCACCAGATAGGCTGCATCCGAGCAAATGGCAACAGAGCCCTCAATCACCAGACCCCAGGAATTTGAACATGACCACAATCAGCATTATCGGAACAGGCGGGATGGCCGCAGCGATCGGCAGCCTTGCCGCCAGGGCCGGTCATGCTGTGGAGCTGATGGGCCGCGACGCCGGGAAGGCGCGGGCGCTGGCTGAGCAGGTCGGGCCTGGCACGACAACAGGGACGTTCGGCGCAGCCCCTGCTGGGGACATCGTCGTTCTGGCGGTTCCCTACTCGGTCGTTGTCGATGTGGTGAAGCTGTACGGCGATGGACTGGCAGGCAAGCTCCTTGTCGACATCACAAACCCCATCAAGGCCGACTTCTCGGGCTTCTTGACCCCTGACGACAGTTTCGGCGCGCTTGAGATCGCCAAGGCCGCCCCTGACAGGGCCAATATCGTCAAGGCGTTCAACACCCAGAACTCCAGCGTCCTGGCTACCGGTCCAGTCGGGGGTCACCCATTGGACGTGTTCATCGCGGGGGATGACGCGCAGGCGAAAGCACGGATCTCGGCGTTCATCCAGAGCCTCGGGTTGCGCCCGATGGATACCGGGCCGCTCACCATGGCGCGGTCGCTGGAGCACGCCTGTATGCTGTGGCTTGGCCTCATAACCCACTCCGTCAAGCATGCCTACTTCTCGATCGGCGTCAGCCTCCAAGGCTGACCGCACTGGTACCACCACCTCTCGCACCACCTCACCTACAAGGAAAAGCAGCATGCACGTTCTCGTCACTGGCGGGACCGGCCATTCCGGTCCGTACATCATCTCCGACCTCGTAACAGCCGGTCACGAGGTCACCGCCCTGGCCAGGTCGGACAAGGCCGCGTCGGCGGTGTCGGCGCTCGGCGCGAAGGTGCTTCGCGGCAACCTTGATGATCTCGACGGACTCAAGAAAGCCGCCGCAGCATCCGACGGCGTCATCCACGTCGCGCACAGGCAGGACCTGCTTCCCTCTGGCGGGATCGACGCCGTGGCCGCTGCAGAAGTTCAGATCATGCTCGCCTACGGCGAGGCACTGGCCGGAACCGGAAAGCCGCTGGTCGTGTCGGGGAGCATTGGCTCGCCCGGTTGGGAAAATCTGGGCCGGCCGGCCACCGAGGAGGATCCGGCGCTACCCGGCGGCGAAGCGTACAAGGGTACTCTGCGGGTTCGTAACATCGTGGAAACCACTGTCATCGGGCTCGCGGAGCGGGGCGTGCGCTCATCGATCGTGCGGATTCCTACGATCATGCACAGCACTACCGACAATGCCGGCTTCCTCCCGCTGCTGATCGCTCTCGCGAAGGAGAAGGGCGCCGTCGGCTATGCCGGTGACGGCGCGAACCTGTGGTCGGCCGTGCACACCCGCGACGTCGCCTCCCTGTTCCGCCTGGCGTTGGAGAAGGGGCCTGCTGGCCGGAACTGGCACGCGATCGGCGACGAGGGCATCTCGTTCCGTGAGATAGCGGAGGCCCTCGGCACCCGTCTTGGCCTGCCCGCCGTCAGCATTCCAGCGGACGTCCTGATGCTGCCGGGATACTTCGGATTCCTCGCGAATCTGGTCACGCTGGATGTCCCGGCGTCCAATCTCGTCACCCGCCAGACGCTCGGCTGGGAATGCGTTCAGCCCGGCCTGATCGAGGATTTGGACAACGGCCACTACTTCCCTGCCGTCTGAAGTCGAGCTGCACATGAAGTTCTCAAACCGGGAATGCCTGGTTTGAGAACACCAACGATACCCCAACTCATCAGGAGAACGCACATGAGCACTATCAGCATCATTGGCTCTGGAAAGATGGCAGCGGCCATCGGCGGCCGTATCGCCAAGGCTGGACACATCGTCGAGGTGGTAAGCCGCGACCCCGCCAAGGCGCGGGCGCGGGCCGACCAAATCGCAGCCGGAGCGATTACAGGCATGTACGGCGCCGCGCCGGCCGGCGACATCGTCATCCTCGCCGTGCCATATGCCCATGCGGCGGCGGTGGTAGCTGAGTACGGGAATGCCCTCGACGGCAAGGTGATCATCGACATCACCAACCCGATTGCGTCAGACCTCTCGGGCCTCGTCACGCCTGACGGCAGTTCTGGTGCGCAGGAGATCGCCAAGGGCGTTATGTCTGACGCGCACGTCGTGAAGGCATTCAACACCATCTTCGGCCACGTGCTTGCTGGAGGAGGACGCCTCGACGCGTTCTTCGCCGCGGACGACACGGACGCAAAAGCGCGCGTCTCGACTTTCCTCGAAAGCCTTGAGCTTCGTCCGCTCGATGTCGGCGGCCTGCACATGGCCCAGACGCTCGAGGCGCTCGGCCTGATGATGATCGGTCTGGCCAAAAACGGTGCCGGTACCTGGGACTTTGCCATGAACGTCGATATCGGCGGAATCACCGACACGTCCTCACCGGCCGGTTCACACCGTCGATGACATTTCCAGCGGTACATTGCTTGACTGAGCTCGCGTCAGGTATAGCGGATGCGGGGGTCGAGCCAGGCCAGCAACAGGTCCGAAAGAAGCGTTCCAATGACCGTCAGTGCGCTGAGCATCATGATAAAGCTGCCGGCGAGATACATGTCCTGGGAGATCAGGGCCTGAAGCAATAGCGGTCCGGTCATCGGCAGGTTGAGCACAACCGCAGTGATCGTCGCACCTGACACCAGCGTCGGCAACACCCAGCCGACGGTGGAGACGAAGGGGTTGAGCGCTATGCGCACCGGATATTTCAAAAGCAATCTGCGTTCCGAAAGGCCGTAGGCGCGGGCGGTCACGACATAAGGCTTGTTGAGCTCGTCGAGCAGGTTGGCGCGTAGAAGCCTGATCAGCGCCGCGGTGCCGTGAAGCCCCAGCACGATGGTCGGAATAATCAGGTGCATCAGGAGGTCGCCGACCTTGGCGAGGCTCCAGGGCGCTGTTTCGTATTCCGGCGAGAACAAGCCGCCGATGCCAGCGCCGAAATAGCGAAAGGCAACATACATCAGCACGAGCGCGAAGAGGAAATTCGGTATTGCGAGACCGATGACGCCGAAGAAAGTGGCGACATAGTCGCCCACCGTCTTGCGGCGCACTGCTGTATAGATACCGATCGGCAGCGATACTGCCCAGATGAACAGCAGGCTGCACAGCGCCAGCACAAAAGTCAGGCTGAGGCGGTTCCAGAGCAGATCGGAGACCGGGCGGCGCCATTCAAGCGAATAGCCGAAATCGCCGCGCAGCAGGATGCCGGACATCCATTTCCAGTATTGCACATACATTGGGTCATCGAGGCCGTAGCGCTCACGCATCACGGCCATGGCGCCGGCATCGACGGTGGTGCCCTGCAGGTTCAGCTGCGCGACCATCGAGGTGACGAAATCACCCGGCGGCAGCTGGATGATGACGAAGGTCATCACCGAGATCGCAAACAGGGTCACCAGCATATACAAAAAGCGGCGTGCGATGAAAGCTGCCATGAACCTCTCCGAAATTGATTCTGGCCCAGGGCCAAGACCCCCGCTCGGGCAAGCGGAGGCCTGTCTTCCCGCGCTATTTCGGCGCGAAGTAGAATTGCTCGGGATTGGCGGCACCGGGATGGGTATATTCGGTGCTGGCGAGCAGCGTTTTCGGCACGTTGTGCAGCTGCTTGTTGATGATGCCGTAGTCCGTGGTCGGCTGCATGATGCCGATCGTGTAGAACTGTTCCTTAGCGATCTGCATCACCTGCTTCATCAGATCGAGACGCTTGCCGGCATCGACAGTGGCGAAGATCTCGTCATAGAGCGCCATCTGCTTCTTGACGGCCTCCGGCGGCTCCTCTGCATTGCTGTCCTTGGCGTACCACTGGCCCCAGGTGGTCGCGTAGAAGGATGCCCAGGACGAGGGCAGAAAGTATTTCGGATCGAACAGCGTATCGGCGCCTCCAGAGGCGGACCAGACGGCCGCATCGTGATCGTTGGATTCGACACGCTGGTTGAGCGCCGTCGTGTCGGTCGTGTTGATCAGCAGGTCGATACCGACATTGCGCCAGTATTTCTTAATCAGCTCGGCGGTATCGATCCACGGCTGGCGCAGCACGGAGATGTCGATGGTGAACTGGATCGGCTTGCCATCGGGACCGAGCCTGATACCGTTACCGTCCTTCTTGGCGAAGCCGGCATCATCGAGCATCTTATTGGCCTGGGCGGGATCGAACTTGGTGAACTGGGTCGCCATCTCCTCATCGAAGAGAGGTGACTCGGGTCGTTCGACGGTCTGGTAGGGCAGGCCCTGGCCGAGCCAGATCACCTCGATGATCTCATCGCGGTTGATCGCCGTCGACAGCGCTTCCCGGAAGGCCTTGTTGCCGAAGATCTCGCGCTTGACCGGGTTCTTGTCGGTCAGGTTCAGCGACACGATCATCAGGTTGGCGCGGTTCGGCAGGACCTCGTAGAAGTCGTAGTTGCCGCGTTCCTGGTTGTCGAAGAAGGTCCCCTTGTTCTCAGGCGTGGTGACAAAGCCGATATAGCTGTCGACCATGTCGAAGTCGCCATTGGCGGCTTTGAGCAGCGTCACCTGCGGATCGGAGATGATATCGATCGTCGACTGATCCATGTAGGGCAGCTGGTTGCCCGCGGTATCGACCTTGAAATAGTAGGGGTTGCGCTTTGCCACGACCTGGCTGCCATTGCCCTGGCCGATGCCGGAAGACACGATCCACGGGTTGAGGCGCGGCAGGTCAGGATTGCGCCAGGCATCCGCCTTGGCGTTGAAGTTCGACACCCAGTTCTGGCCGCCGGAGGCCTTCGCCTCGGCATCGGCATCCTTGTTATATTTGGTGTGGAATTTCTCGAGGTAATGCTTCGGATAGGCCGTGGGCACATTCGGCTCGGGATCGTTTGCCGGTGTTGCGAGCGCCTGCAGCAGCAGGCCGTTCGGCGCGGCAAATTTGAACTTCACCGTATAGTCGTCGATCTTCTCGACGACCAGCGGCTTGCCGCCGCGGACAGACCATGTCGGCTTTGTCGGCATGACCTCGGTGTTGGAGTAGACGTCCTCATACCAGAACATCACGTCGTCAGCCGTGTAGGGCTGACCGTCCGACCACTTCATGCCTTCGCGCAGCTTGAAGGTATATTCCGTACCGTCGGCGTTGACGTCGACGGATTTGGCGACGTTCATGACGACGCCCGGCACGATGTCCTTCTGCTCCATGCCGGGTTGCCACGTCTCCCAGCGCGTGAAGTTTTCGTATCCGATCGTGCGCACCAGCGAGGAAATGTCGCTTGCCGATGCCATGGTCAGCCGCCAGGTTCCTCCATACTGCCCAACGCTTTCGAAGGGCTTGACGACGAGCGGCTCCTTCGGCAACCGTTCGGCCACGGGTGGTAGCTTGCCTGCGTCGACCTCCTGGGTCAGCATCGGCGCGTCCTTATAGTCCTGAGCGAGGGCAGTCCCCGCCGTCAGCGCCAGCAAAGCGGCAGCAGTTGAAAGCCGCCGCAGCAGTTTCATTCCGGTATTCAGGTCCATGATCTTTTCCTCCTCGAGGGAGAACGGTCGTTGCCGTCCGCCCTGCTTCTCCATCCCCTGTGTGTCAGTGCGTCCCCTCCACGGAAAGCACTTCGAATGCGTCTACCGGTGGCAGGTCGAACCATGTGTAACCCTCACCATCAGGACCGGCCGCAGCCGTCAGCGGCTGGCCGGCGACGAGCGCCTGTGCCTTGTCCGCGGCGTTGCGGATGCCCAGCCGCAGCCCGTGCACGGCAGGCGCATCCTCATAGAGATTGTTGCGCTGGCCGCCGAAATTGACGACATGCACGAGCATGCGGCCGCTCGACTGCTGATGCTGGATCGTCACCTCCAGCGAACCACGGCCTTCTAGCTTCACCGGGGCCGGCGCGACATTGCGTTCCAGCAGTTCCGAAATGAGCAGGCGATGGCTGGGCAGGCTGTCGCGGAAATACTGCCATTCCGGATTCCACGGGATGTAGACCACCTTGCCCTTGCCGTGATCGCCGGTGATGACGCCCGGCAATTCGCTCTCAATATCCGGGAAGCAGAGTTCGGGCGGTCCGAAACGCTGGGGGGGCAGCAGCGTCAGCAGCGTCTTGGCCCCGTCCTTCGGATGGGAGACGAAATAACGTCCGTCGAGCATCAGCAGGGTGGTGAGTGGCGTTGGCAGTTCGCCGTCGGCTATCCGGAAATACGATCCCCGCATGTGCATGCGCGCAGAAGGCTTGTCCTTGACCGGCAGACTTTCAAGCGCCGGCGTCTCACGCGCGCTGCCACGCTCGTCGTAAAAGCCGGTATCGCCGGTCACGAGGAGCACGCCGCCGCCCTTGACATAGGCGTCGAGACGCTTCGCCTCCTGGTCGCCGAGGCAAGAGACGTTGGCAAGCACGATGGCGTCATAGCCGGCGAGGATCTCCTTGCCGTTGTCTCCTTTGACCAGATCATCGCTGACGAAATCGAAGGCAAGCCGTGCCTCGACGAGGGCGCGATAGGCGCCGCGGAAGGCGGTGTCGCCGAGGGCCGCGCTGCCTGTGCGTTTGCGGAAGGTGCCGTTGCTATGGGAGTGGTAGAGCCCGATGCGCGCGCCGGAGCGCAGCCCGGTATAATGCGCCTCGTGGTCACGGTGCCAGCGGAACAGTTTCGAAATGTCGGCGAAGGGCGTCTTGTCGTCCTGATCCATGACGCCGAGCAGGTAGTAGTCGAGCGTCGCGCCGCTGGCGAGTTGCTGGGCAAAGCGCAGCATGTGGTAGCCGCCGCTCTCCGAATGGAAGCGCCAGGCGAAGTCGACGAAATTGGTCGAGGTCGACGAGAAGGTCTTGCCCTGGCCGTAGGCGGCGGCCCAGCGGGCTTGTTCGCCAGCCTGATAGGGCCATTCGGGCTGCGGGCGGTCTACGGCGCGCTGCACCTCCATGCGGATCAGGTCGGAATCGCCACGATGGCCGGTCATCGCCACCTTCGGATTGACCTGCTTGATATGCTTGTAGACCTTGCTGCGCAGGTCGAGCGAGGTCTTCTCCTTGAAGCTCAGGTAATCGGCATAAGCCGGATCGGAGAAATCCTCCTTGAGCGGCAGCTCCTTCTTGTACATCGCGCGGAAGCGGCGGCGGCAATTGTCACAGACGCAGATGCCGAAGTAGTCGCCGGAATAGGTGAAGTTGGTATAGCCGAACATATTGAAGAACACGCCGTCGACATCATACTTGCCAAGCGATTCCGAGATGATCTCCAGCGCGTAATCCTGATACCAGCCGCCATTGACGCAGGCCTGGTAGGTCCCGTTGTATTCGAGCGCGTCACCCTTGATGTTGTGCACGAACCAGTCGGGATGGGCCTCGTAGGCGATGCGGGTCGCCTTCGACATGTCGAAGCGGCCGACCAGCGAGAGGCCCTCCGCATGCGCCGCCTCGATCGCGTCGCCAAGAGCATCACCCTTCATGTAGGGGTTGACGGCGTGGAGAGGCAGCTTGGTTGGGTAGAAGGCGAAGATGCCGCCAATATTGTAGAGCAATACGTCGGCACCGAACTCGCGTATTTCCTTCGCCAGCCGCTTCTGGTCATAGAGAGCATCGGGCTGGCGCAGATTGGTTTGCACCATGCGGTAGGGACGTTTCCACCAGACCGGCTGCGTCGCGGCGGCGGCCTTATTTTCAACGGCGTCAAGCAGCATTCTCGTTTACTCCCTTTAAATCGAGACTTTCAGCGTGGTGGCAGGCAACCTGCGTTCCGTTCACATCCCTCGTGGCGGGATCCACTGTCCGGCAGAGGTCGGTCGCAAACGGACACCGCGGATGGAAAGCGCAGCCGAGCGGACGGTTGGCGGGGTCGGCGACCTCGCCCTTCAGCCGCATGCGCTTCTGGCTGCGCGCAAGGCGCGGATCCGGGCGCGGCACCGATGCCAATAGGGCCGCCGTGTAGGGGTGGCGCGGACGCGAGAAAAGCCGGTCCGTCGTCGCCAGTTCCACCACCCTGCCCGCATACATCACAGCCACACGGTCGGAGATGTATTCGACGACGCCGAGATCGTGCGAGATGAAGAGATAGGTCAGGTCGAACTCCTCCTGCAGGTCCTGCAGCAGGTTGAGCGTCTGCGCCTGGATGGAGACGTCGAGGGCCGAGACGCATTCGTCGGCGACGACGATCTTCGGGCGGACCGACAATGCGCGGGCGATGCCGATGCGCTGGCGCTCGCCGCCCGAAAAGGCATAGGGGTAACGCGCCATATATTCCGGCCGGAGGCCGACGCGCCGCATCAGGTCGGCGACCCGGCTCTCCACCTCCGCCTTGTCGGTCACGCCGAAATTGCGCAGCGGTTCGGCGATGATGTCGATGACCCGGCGGCGCGCATTGAGCGAAGCGAAGGGATCCTGGAAGATCATCCGGATGTCGGAACGATAGGGCCGCATCTCGGCGGGCGTCAGATGAGAGAGGTCAACGGCCTCGCCGCCCTTCTTGTAAAGGATCCGGCCATCCGTCGGCTCCAGCACCCGCACCAGCGCCTGTCCGAAGGTCGTTTTGCCGCAACCCGATTCCCCGACGAGGCTCAGGGTTTCACCGGGGTTGATCGAGAGCGTTACGCCGTCGACCGCCTTGATGTGGCGGACCGTGCGCTTGAAGAAGCCCGACGTGACAGGAAAATGCACTTTGACATTCTCGGCCCGGATCAGCGGTTCGTCGGCGGAGAGATCCAGTCGGGGCTGGCCGGCATGCATCATATTCATACTCATGCCTCCACCGGATTTTGGGTCTTGAGATACTGCGGATCGCGCAGATGACAGGCGCCGAAATGATTGGGCCGCAGTTCCTTCAGCGCCGGACCTGTCCGGTCGCAGAGCCCGGCAATGGCTTCCGGGCAGCGCGTGTTGAACGGACAGCCCGCCGGCCTGTCGAGCGGATGCGGCACCATGCCCTCGATCGCCTTCAGCCGCTTGCCGGCCGCATGCCTGGCACCGAGCTTGGGAATGGAGGCGAGCAGCGCCAAGGTGTAAGGATGCTGCGGATCGTAGAAGATGTCGTCGACGCTGCCGCGCTCGACGACCTGGCCGAGATACATCACCGCCACCTCGTCGGCGATCTCGGCGACGACGCCGAGATCGTGGGTGATGAACATGACGGCCATGCCGGTTTCGTCCTGCAGTGCGCGCATGAGCTCGAGGATGTTCGCCTGCGTGGTGACGTCGAGCGCCGTCGTCGGCTCGTCGGCAATCAGCATGGCCGGTCGGCAGGCGAGCGCCATGGCGATCATAACACGCTGCCGCATACCCCCCGACAACTCGAAGGGATAGGAGCCGAGCCGTCGGCGCGGATCGGGGATGCCGACCCGATCGAGTGCCTCGACCGTTCGCTCGATTGCGGCCTTGGTGCCGATCTTGTGGTGCAACAGGATCTTTTCCACCAGCTGATCGCCGACCGTATGCACCGGGCTCAGCGAGTTCATCGGTTCCTGGAAGATCATCGCGATGTCGCGGCCGCGGATCGAGCGGATCTCCTTGCTGGCCGGATCGAGCCGGGCGATGTCGACGCTCGTCTTGCCGTCGCGGCTGAAGACCATGCTGCCGCCGACGACGCGCCCGGGTGGCGTGACGATCTGCAGCACGGAGCGCGCCATCATCGACTTTCCCGAACCGGATTCGCCGACGATGCAGAGCGTCCTGCCGCGGCGGACGTCGAGATCGACGCCGTCGACCGCCTTGATCAATCCCTCACGAAGGTTGAAATGAGTCTTCAGCCCGCGAACGGAGAGGATGGATGTTTCGGACATGGTGCTCATGAGTATGGATCCGCTGCATCACGGAGCCCGTCTCCGAGGAAGTTCAGGGATAGTACGGTCACGATGACGAGAACGCCCGGCGCCAGAAGCCATGGCGCCTCGGCGAGCGAACGGATGTTCTGCGCCTCTTGCAACAACACGCCCCAGCTGACGACCGGCGGACGCAGGCCTATGCCGAGGAAGGAAAGCGACGTCTCGGCAATAATCATCGCCGGAATGGCGAGGGTCGTTGCCGCGATGATGTGGCTGATGAAGCCAGGCACGAGATGGCGGGTAATGATCCTCATCTCCGACGTGCCGTCCAACCGGGCGGCGACAACGAAGACCTCGTTGCGCCAGGACATAAAGCGTCCTCTCACCTCGCGAGCGAGCGAGGTCCAGCCGATCAGCGAGATGATCATCGTAATGATGAAATAGACGAGGATGGGCGACCAGGTCACTGGGATTGCGGCGGCGAGGCCCATCCAGAGCGGGATCGTCGGCACCGACATGATGAACTCGATGACGCGCTGGATGGCATTGTCGACCATGCCGCCGACGTAGCCGGAGATGCCGCCGAGAAAGACGCCCAGCACGAGGCTGATCGCCACGCCGATCAGGCCGACGGAGGTCGACACGCGCGTTCCGTAGATGAGACGGCTGAGCACGTCGCGCCCAAGCCTGTCCGAACCGAGAAGGTAGAAGGGCTGCTTCGGATCCTTCGGCCCGATCAGATGAATGCTGGAGGGAAACAGACCCCAGAAATTATAGGTCTCGCCACGCACGAACAGACCAACCGGTATGCGGACATCGGGATCGACCGCGAAGACCTTGCGCAGCGTCTTCGGGTCGCGTTTCGAGCTGAATCCCGTCACATGCGGCTCGAAACGATAGGAGCCGGCCTCGTCCACGGAAAACAGCTTGATCCCCTGCGGCGCCAGCATCGTATAGGCGGAATCATAGTAATCGGGCGTGCGCGGTGCCAGGAATTCCGCAAAGACGGCGACGAGATAGATCAGGAGGATGACGATCCCGCTCCAATAGGCGAGCTTGTGCTCCTTGAACTTAAGCCATATCAGCTGGCGCTGACTGGCGAGACCGATGGCCGCCGCCGCGGCAACGGTCTGCGGCGGCGTCGAGGCTTCAGCTATCGCCGCCATGCCGGTGTACTCCCGGTGGGGGCGACCAACCCGTTGATTTCATTTCTAGGCAACGCAGACAAGGCCACAGGCTTCCTCCCTTAGCCGCAACTCCACACCGAAATGGGAATGTTGTTTGCTTGTTGTTAGCCTAAACTGGCGGCAAAGAAACTACGCGTCAAGCAGATTGTTTGCTTCGAGCGATCAAAAAACCGCTGGAATCTGGCTTGCTGCGCGTGCGAAAAGGCGAGTAAAGCAAAAAATACAGTCACATGCTGCCACGCTCGACCGGACTTACGCGAAATCCGGGCAAAAGTGGTGCGACGCACAATGAGATTTGATTGACAGGAACCGCAACATTAACCTAACAAGTGTAAAGTTGCGCTTCCCGTGTTGCCGCAATTTCATCTTGGAAAAGAAAACACCGATGAGCCGTGTCACACTTCAGGAAATCGCCGATCATCTGGGAATTTCAAAATTTGCAGTCTCGAGGGCGCTGACAGGCAAGCCCGGAGTGAGCGAGGATACGCGGCGTAACGTCCTGTCCGTTGCCGAGCAGTTCGGCTACATCGCACGGCGCACGAAGGTGACGTCACAATCGATCGAGGTCATCTTCCACGACCGATCGGTCTCCAACCGCGAACTCTGGATTGACGTTCAGCACGGCATCGAAATGGAGGCGACGCGCTTCGGCTGCTCGATGGCGGTGCGCTGGACCAGTGACCACCGCATCATCGAGCGGCTGGAGGACGCCTCGCTCGGCTTCGTACTGGTCGGGCCGCAGGAACAGAAGATGTTCGATGCTGCCCGCGACAGCTCCGTGCCGGCCGTCGTCGTCGCCCATATCGTGCCGGAACTCTACACGATGGACCAGATCACCGCGACCGACGTCGAGGCCGGCGTCTTCGTGGCGAAGTTCCTCTATGACCTCGGGCACCGGCGCATGGTCTATGCACATGGCCAGCTCGGCTATCCCGGCCGCTATGCGCGCCTGAGGGGCTTCTCCGAGGCGATCGCCGAGCTCGAGGGTGCCGAGCTTCGGGAGATCGCCTTCAAGGAGGATTATATGGCCGCCGACCTTCGCGAGGCGGTGCTGAAGATGGCGAATGATGGCTTCGAACCGACGGCGGTTTTCTGCGGCAGCGACGGCGTTGCTGTAACCGTGGTCTCGGAATTGATGCGGATGGGCATTTCTGTGCCGGAGGACGTTTCCGTGGTCGGCCATGCGGACTATCCGATCGCCACCCAGGTCTCGCCGAACCTCACGACGATCCACATGCCGCACAAGCAGATGGGGATCGCCGCAGTGCGCCAGCTGCTGTCGCGCATCGGCCTCAACGGCCAGCTGAACGACCTGCCGCCGCAGCGCCTCAGCCTCGTGCCGCATCTGGTCGAGCGCCAGTCGACGGCGCGGGCGCCGGCAGGCTCCTGGAAATCCAAGCTTTGATGACAAGGTGAAACGCGTAGGGAGGCATGCATGAAGATCGGATTTATCGGGCTCGGCGTCATGGGCAGGCCGATGGCGGGGCATCTGATCGATGCCGGTCACACGCTGTCGCTCCATCGCGTCAAGGAGGTCTCTCGTCCTCTCGTCGACAGGGGCGCCAGCCAGGCCTCGAGCGCGGCGCAGGCGGCAGCGCAGTCAGATGTGGTGATCCTGATGCTGCCTGATACGCCCGACGTGGAAACGGTGCTCTTCGGCGCCGGCGGCGTTGCCGAAGGGCTTTCCCCGGGCAAGCTGGTGATAGACATGAGCTCGATCTCGCCGATCGCCACCAAGGATTTCGCCCGGAAGATCAAAGAGCGCGGCTGCTCCTATCTCGACGCGCCCGTTTCCGGCGGCGAGGTCGGCGCCCGCAACGCGGCGCTGACAATCATGGTCGGCGGAGAGGAAGAAGCCTACAGGCGTGCCCTGCCGCTGTTTGAAAAGATGGGCAAGAACATCACGCTGGTGGGTGGCGCCGGTGACGGCCAGACAGCCAAGGTTGCCAACCAGATCATCGTCGGTCTGACCATCGAGGCGGTTGCGGAGGCGCTGCTCTTCGCCAGGAAGGCTGGTGCCGATCCGGCCAAGGTCCGCCAGGCACTGATGGGCGGTTTTGCTTCGTCTCGGATCCTCGAGCTGCATGGCGAACGCATGATCAACAGCACCTTCGATCCGGGCTTCCGCATCGCGCTGCATCGCAAGGACATGGCCCTTGCGGTCGAAAGCGCCCGTGCCCTGGAGCTCGCGCTGCCCAATGTCGCCATGGTGCAGCAGATGATGAACGCCGCCGTAGCGCTCGGCGACGGCGACAAGGACCATTCGGCACTGATCCGCACATTGGAGACGCTTGCCGGCGTCCCGCACACCTAGCGGCCGGCATTCCGGGAAAGGGCGGGAAGCCGCAGCACGATGAGCAACATCACACTCGACATGATCGCCACGCGCCTCGGCATCTCGAAGTTCGCAGTGTCACGCGCCCTCTCTGGAAAACCTGGCGTCAGCGAAAAGACGCGGCGCAGCATCATCGAGGTCGCCGAAGAGCTCGGCTATCGCATCCCGCGCATGAAAGGCGGCGACGGGCGGTCGATCGAGGTTATCTTCCATGATCGCAACGTCGCCAACCGCGAGCTCTGGGGCGACGTTCAGCACGGGATAGAGGCAGAAGCAAGCCGCTGGGGTCTTTCCATGGCAGTGCGCTGGACGAAGGACTGCCGTATTGTTTCTCGTGTCGAGAGATCGACGGTCGGCTTCATCCTCGTCGGCCCACACGACACCGATATGCACAAGGCGGTGCGTGACAGCCATCGACCGGCCGTCACCGTCAATCACCGCGTTCCACCGCTCGACGGCATGGACCAGGTCACTGCCACCGATGTCGAGGCCGGCGAATTCGTCGCGGATTTCCTGATCGGCCTCGGCCATCGCAGAATGGTGTATGTACACGGGCGTGCCGGCTATCCCGGCCGCGAAGCACGACTGTACGGCTTTGCCCGGACGATCGCCTGCCGCGGCGATGCGACTGCGCGCGAGATGATTTTCGAATATGACGATGAGGCCTCGACCTTCCGGTCCTTGCTCATTGCCATGGTCGATGAGGGCTTCGTGCCGACGGCGTTCTTCTGCGGCAGCGATGGTGTGGCCGTCACCGTCGTTTCCGAACTCGTCCGGATGGGGCTGCGGGTGCCGGAGGATGCAAGCGTCATCGGCCATGCCGATTATGCGATCGCCTCGCAGATATCGCCCAAGCTCACCACGCTGCACATGCCGCACCGGCAGATGGGATTGACGGCGGTACGCCTGCTCCTTTCGCGGGCCGGGCTGACCCTGCCGGTTGCCGATCCGACTCCCATGCGCATCAGCCTTGTGCCGCACCTCGTGGCGCGACAGACATCCGGGCCGCCGGGGCCTGGATCCTGGCAGGCGCGGCTTCAGCGCTGATCCCAGACACCGATCAGGGGCCGGCGGGTGCGATGGCCGCCTCCGGTGCGAAGCGGACGCGATGCATCATGCGCTTCTGGCGTGGATCGGGACTTGGCACGGCCGAAATCAGCGCTTTGGTATAGGGCTCGTCGGGACTTGTGCATATCTTTGCCGACGACCCGACCTCCACGACCCTGCCCTTGTACATCACCGCCACGCGGTCGCAGAAATAGCGGATGACCGATATGTCGTGGGAAATGAAGATGAAGCTCAGGTCGAGACGCGTCTGGATGTCAAGCAGCAGATCGAGGATCTGAGAGCGGATCGAGACGTCGAGCGCCGAGGTCGCCTCGTCCGCCACGATGACCCTCGGATCGAGCGCCAGCGCCCTGGCAATGCCGATGCGCTGCCGCTGACCACCCGAGAAGGCATGCGGATAACGGTCCATCATGTCGGGCGTCAGGCCGACCATGCGCAACAGCTCTGAGACCCGGTCGTCGCGGGCCTTGCCGCGAGCCATGCCATTGATCCGCAGCGGATCACCGACGATCTGTTTCACCGTCATGCGCGGGTTGAGCGATGCGAAAGGATCCTGGAAAATCAATCGAACCTGGGCATGGTAGGCGCGAAGCGCCGCACCGCGCATCGCAAGGACGTCGCTCTCCACGCCGCTGGCGTCGCGATAGCGGACAGAGCCCGCTGTGGGCTCTGCAATCTGCATGATGAGCCGGCCGAGCGTCGTCTTGCCGGAGCCGCTCTCGCCGACGATACCGAGGTTTTCACCTGGATAGAGATCAAGGCTGACATCGTCGACGGCGCGCAGGCCGCCGCTCCAAGTGCCGTCGACCGCCTGCCTCGATCCATAATATTTGCTGAGGTTGCGAACCGAAAGCACCGGTTCGATTGCGGCCGCGGCACCGTCGGAAAGACTACTTCGCTGGCGCGAATTATGTTCAAGCTTGCGGGTCGCCTCCAGCAGATGGCGGGTATAGGGGTGCTGCGGATCGTGGAATATCGCCTCGACCGGCCCCATCTCGACGATCTCGCCATTGCGCATCACAGCCACCTCGTCGGCGACTTCGGCCACCACGCCCATGTCATGGGTGATGAGCAGCACCGCCATGCCGCGGCTCTGCTGCAGCCGCTTGATGAGATCGAGGATCTCGGCCTGCGTCGTCACGTCGAGCGCCGTCGTCGGCTCGTCGGCGATCAGCACATCGGGATTGCAGGCGAGCGCCATGGCGATACAGACGCGCTGGCGCATGCCGCCGGAATATTCGAACGCGTAGCGGTTGGCCATCTCCACCGGGTTCTTGATCTCGACCTGGCGCAGCAGCTCGATCGTGCGCTTGCGCGCCTCCGATTTTTCGAGGTGAAGATGGATCTGCAGAACCTCGTCGATCTGGTCGCCGATCGTGTGGAAGGGCGATAGCGCCGCCATCGGCTCCTGGAAGATCAGCCCGACCTTGCCGCCGCGCACCGCTCTGATCTGCGGGCCGTTCGCCTTGAGCGCGGTGATATCGATGACCTCGGCATCGCGCATCAGAACGATCCTGCCCGATGTGATGCGGCCGGGCTTGTCAACGATCTGCAGCAGCGAGCGCGCCGTCACCGACTTGCCAGAGCCGCTTTCACCGACGAGGCAGAGCGTGCTGCCTCGCTTGATCGAAAAGCTGACATCCTTGACTGCCTTGAACACTGAGGTCCGCAGCTGGAACTCGATCGAGAGCCTCTCCACCTTGAGAACGTCCATGGCCACGGGCTCGCTCATCGCTGTCTCCTAGTCGGAATAGGGGTCGGCCGCGTCGCGCAGGCCGTCGCCGAGAAAATTGAGAGCCAGGACCGTCGCAATGACGGCGACGCCAGGCAGCAGCAGCCAGGGCGCGGTCGCGACAGTGCGGATGTTCTGCGCCTCCTGCAAAAGCACGCCCCAGCTGACGACGGGCGGACGCAGACCGACGCCGAGGAAGGAAAGCGCGGTTTCGCTGAGGATCATCACCGGGATCGCCAGCGTCACCGCCGCGATGATGTGGCTGGCGAAGGAGGGCAGCATATGGCGGAAGATGACGCTCATCTCCCGTGCGCCATCAAGGCGCGCCGCCGTCACGAAATCCTCATTCTTCATCGCCAGGAAACGTCCGCGCACGACGCGTGCAAGGCCCGTCCAGCCGACGAGGGAGAGGATGATGGTGATCATGAAATAGACCTGAAGGGGCGGCAGCGTCGGCGGGATCGCCGCGGCAAGCCCCATCCAGAGCGGGATGGTCGGGATGGCGAGCAGGAACTCGATGACACGCTGGATTGCGGTGTCGATGCCGCCGCCGTAATAGCCCGACAGGCCGCCGAGAATGATGCCGAAGACAAGGCTCAGCGAGACACCGACGAGACCGACGGTCATGGATACGCGCGTGCCGTAGATGACGCGGCTCAGCATGTCACGGCCGAGGCGGTCGGCGCCCCAGAGATACATGGGCTGGCCGGCCTTCACAGGCCCGATCAGGTGAATATTGGAAGGGATGAGGTTCCAGAGCTTGTAGGGCGCCCCGCGCACGAACAGGCCGACCGGGATCTTGCTCTCCGGGTCGATGACGAATTCGCGCGCGAAACTCTCGGGATTGACGCGGACCTTGTAGCCATGGACGTAGAGGCCGAACCCGCCATTGTCCCACATGTGCAGCCGCTGCGGCGGCGCGTAGGTGTAGCGAGCCGAATAGTCGCCGGCGCCCTGCGGCGCCAGAAACTCAGCGAAGGCCGCCACCAGATAGATGCAGATCACTATAATGCCGCTTGCAACTGCAAGCCGGTGCTTCCTGAATTTCCACCAGGCCAGCTGCCAGGCGCCGGCATGCTCGGCGTCCTTGATGTGGGCCACTTCTTCTGGCGCGCCTGCGCCATCCGCAGCCGCGGTCTTGCCGGTCCTGTTCCTGTTCCAGGTGAACAAAGGCCTTACTCCGTCAGTTCGTGCCATCACCCGTTCCTCACTTGTAGCGAATGCGAGGATCGAGCCATGCGAGCAGCAGGTCCGAGATCAGCGTGCCGATGACCGTCAGCACCGAGAGCATCAGGATCATGGCGCCCGCGAGATAGACGTCTTGCGAAATCAGCGCTCGCAACAGCAGCGGGCCCGTCGTTGGCAGGTTGAGGACGATCGCGGTGACGGTTGCGCCGGAGACGAGCTCCGGCAGCGTCCAGCCGAGCGTCGAGACAAAGGGGTTGAGGGCGGCGCGCACCGGATATTTCAGGATCAGCCGCCATTCCGACAGGCCCTTGGCCCTCGCGGTCGTCACATAGGGCTTGTAAAGCTCGTCGAGCAGGTTGGCGCGCATGATGCGCACCAGCGCCGCGGTACCGGAGCAGCCAAGAACGATCACGGGCACGATCAGGTGCTGTGCAAGGTCGATGACCTTGCCCCAGCTCCAGGGGGCGTCGACATATTCGCGGGAGAAGAGCCCGTCGATACTGATGCCGAGGAAGCGGAGCGCCGCATACATCAGGATGAGCGCCAGAAGGAAATTCGGGATGGCAAGCCCGACAAAGGCAAAGAATGTAGCGGCATAGTCACCGACCGAATATTTGCGCACCGCCGAATAGATGCCGATCGGCAGCGAGACGACCCAGGTGAAGACGAGCGCCGTCAGCGACAGCACGATCGTCAGACCAAGGCGGTTCCACAACAGATCGGAGACCGGTGCATCCCAATCGAAGGAGCGGCCGAAATCGCCGTAGAGCGCGATGTTGGAGATCCAGATCCAGTATTGCACCCAGATCGGCTCATCGAGGCCGTACTGGCGGCGCAGCATTGCCAGCGTATTGGGGTCGACCGTATCGCCGGCCTGCGACATCTGCGCAGCGAGCGTCGTGACGAAGTCGCCAGGCGGCAGCTGGATCAGCGCAAAGGCCACGATCGAGATCGCGATCAGAGTCGGGATCATGTAGAGCAGCCGTTTGAAGACATAACGCAGCATGGCAATCCTCCCCCTCGGTCCTGCTAGGCGTCCTTGGTCCACAAATCTTCCTGCGTCATCCGGTTGAGCAACGGTTCACCGGCCCGGTAGCGGCGGAAGTTCTCGGTGATCACCTCGACGGAGCGGTCGACCTTGTCTGGCAAAGCCGCGGTGAAATGCGGCGTGATGAGCACGTTGGGCGTATCCCACAACGGATGGTCTGCCGGCAGCGGCTCGGGCGTGGTGACGTCGAGCCCGGCGCCGGCCAGCCGCCCCTCCTTGAGCGCCTCGATCATCGCGTCCTGGTCGATGACGCCGCCGCGCGACAGGTTGACGATGATCGCCGACGTCTTCATGCGGGCGAGCTGCTCGCGGCCGATCATCCGATAGGTCGCGTCGGAGAGGTTGAGCACCAGCGCCAGAATGTCGGCCTGTTCCAGGATCTCGTCGATGCCCTCCCCCTTGTCGGCGCTGTACATGCGGTCGACCCCCGGCGGCGGCGCGAGATCGCGGCGGCGGTAGCCGAGCACGCGCATGTCGAAGGCCTTGGCGCGGCTCGCAAGCGCGACGCCCGTATGCCCCATGCCGAGAATCCCGATGGTGCGGCCGTAAAGCGCGCGAAGGTCCATCATCCCGGGCGTGCGATGCCATTCATGGCGCTTCTGGGCATCGTAGAGATCCGGGTAGCGCGAGCAGAGCATCAGCGAAAACATCATCACGTGCTCGGCAAGCGCGGGGCCGGAGCGGCCGGCGGACCCGGTGACCTCAAGGCCGCGTTCGAAGACTTCGGGTCTGGCGGATTTCGTCAGACCGGCATGGTCGCAATGCACCCATTTGAGTTTCGGCGCGCGGACATGGCGATCGTCGAGGTCGCCGGAAAGGATTGCGATCTCGGCCTGCGCAAGCGCTGCCGACACCGCGCTCGGGTCCTTTGTATCCACAAGCAGCATACGGTCGGAACCGATCGCCTCCTGCAGACGCTGCCAGTGCCCGGCTTCGAAGGGAAGGTCGCGTGCGACAAAGACAATACGTTCCGACATCAATGGAATTCCTGGATTGCTGTTTGGCGGAAAAGCGGGCGGCGGCGCCTGCCTCGGCTTGCACATTCGTAAGAAAGGTCCACCCCCGGCAAAGGATAGGACGGGGGCGGAAGGGAAGCCTTACTGCTTGGCCATGAAATACTGTTCGGGATTGGTTGGTCCGGGCGTCGGGTAGATCCACGATGCAGGCATGGAGGCCGGCACGTTGTGGAAATTCGTCTTCTTCACGCCGTAGCCGCTCGCCTCCCAGGCAACGCCCATCGTCCAGAATTCATCGGCAGCGATATCGAGGATCTGGTTCATAAGCTTGACCTGTTCGTCGGCGCTCGCCGATGCCTGCAACTGTCCGTAAAGTTCCATCTGCTTGAGCGCCGCGGGTGCCGGTTTTTCGGGCTTGACCTGCGCCGAATCCGGATTGACGCCGAGGAAATAGGCGGCCCAGGCCGGAGCCCAGTAGTAGCTGTCGGTATTGGACGGGAACCACCAGCGCGGATCGAGCACGACTTCCTGGCCAGATCCGCCGCCGCGCTCCCAGGCAACGCCTTCGAGCTCGCCGGCATCCTGCCGCGTCTGGATCAGCGTGCGGTCGAGCGGCGTCGGGGTCATGGCGATGCCGACCTTGGCCCATTGGGCGGCAACCAGTTCCAGCGCATCGCCGAAGACCGGGTTTGCGGCACTGTAGGCGAAGGTGAAGGCGAAGGGCCGTCCGTCCGGACGCAGGCGCATGCCGTCGGATCCCTTGTTCGGCAGCACCTTGTCGAGGAAGCTGTTGGCCTTTTCGACGTCGTATTCGGTGTACTGCTTGGCAAGGCGCTCATTGTAATAAACCGAGCCTGGCGTCACCGAGGTCTGGGCGATCTGGCCCTGGCCAAGCCAGACGACGTCGAGGACCTCCTGGCGATCCATGCCGGAAGACAGGCCGATGCGGAAGTCCTTGTTCTGGAAGATCGCGCGAGTATCCGGATCCTTGTGGTTGAGGTTGAACATCATGATCATCAGGTTCGGGCTCGCCGGCTTTTCCTCGAAGAACTCGAAGCCGCCCTTCTCCCGACCCTCGAACAGCACCGGCTTGTTGGCGGCGACGGCGAGGTTGCGGTCCTGGAAGTCGATGTCGCCGGCAAGCGTCTTTGCCACCAGGACCTGCGGATCCGACAGCACGTCGAAATGACGGATGTCGATATAGGGCAGCTGATTGCCCGCGGTATCGACCTTCCAATAGTAGGGATTACGCTCGGCAATCGCCTGCGTGGCGGAGCCGCTGCCATAACCGGTCTTGAAGATCCACGGGTTGACCGTCGGCACGTCGATATTGGACCAGAAGTTCGAGCGGTTGACCATCAGGCCAACCCAGTCGGACTGGCCGGAGGCGGAAATCTCCTTCTGGACGTCGGGATTGTATTTCGGGTGAAATTTTTCCAGGTAGTGCCGCGGGTAACGGACCGTGGCGTTGTCCAGCGGTCGCGCCGTGGCGAGATATTGCAGGAAGATGCCCTTCGGGTTCTTGAAGTTGAACTGAAAGGTGGTCTTGTCGACCATCTTGAAGTCAACAGGCGAACCGTCGGTATTGATGAAGGGTTCCGAGGGCGTCGGCGTGAACTGCTTGTTGGTGAAGAGATCCTCGTACCAGAAGCGAACGTCGTCTGCGGTGAATGGCGCACCGTCCGACCATTTCATGCCGTCACGCAGATGGATGGTAAAGCTCTTCGCATCCGCGCTGACATCGACGGATTCCGCGATGTTGGGCACGACATCCTTCCAGTCCGGCGACCAGCGCATCAGGTTCTCATAGGAAACCGTCCTCAGGATCCAGCCGTCATCGGAGCCACCGACCATGGCCGAGCGCCAGGTGCCGCCATATTCGCCGACGCGTTCGGCGGGTGTGACCACCAGCGGGTTCTTCGGCAGGCGCTGCTCAAGCGACGGCAGGCTCTTCGCCTCGACCCGCTTGGCCAGCATCGGCGACTCGCCGGCTGCTGCGGGAAACGCGGCAGCCAGGGCAAGGGCGAAGCCGCAGGCGAGCGATGCCCGCCCTGCTCCTGCGCCCACAAATATTCTCGCAAGCATATTCATCCGACTCCTCCCAAAGTCTTTGTGCAGGAAGGTGATGCGTCGCTGCCCGCCACGCCACCGCCCTTTCGGGCTGGCGTCCGGAACCACGCCGACATTCACCAAACATCGAGGATGATAACGGATAGTGTGCGATTTTTGTACAAAAATCCACTAAGTTGCGGAAGTTAGGTAATTTCATGTGCTATTTCATAGGAATAGTCGACGCAAAGCCATCGGTTGCGCTCTAGATTGCCTCGTCGCCGGCATCGCGCAGGCGATCGCGCCGCATATTGGCCAGGAAGACGGCGCGCGAATTGCGCATATGCCGCTCGATGACCTCGACCGCCTTGTCGGGGTCGCCTTTCTCCACCGCCTCGATCAGTTCCCAGTGCTCGTTGCTGGAGCGGCGCATATGGGCGAGCGTCAGCGGGTTCTTGCGCGACAAAGCGCGTAGCCAGCCATTGTGCTGCTTCATGATCCGCACCGCCTCGACATTGAAATGCCGCTCGATGATGAAATCGTGAAAGACGAGATTGTTCTGGTGGAAGCTCGGATAGTCGGCCGCCTCGACGGCCGTCTGACAGCCCTCCTGGCAGCGACGCAGCACCGCCACATCTTCAGGCGTGGCATATTCCACGAAGGTCCTGACGAAATATGGTTCCAGCAGGCCGCGTATGTCGAAGATGTTCTGGACCAGATCTTCGTTGATCAGCCGCACGCGGGCACCGCGATTGTGTGTTATGACGACCAGCCCCTCGCCTTCCAGTGCCTGCAGCGCCTCGCGCGCCGGGTTGGTGCTCGTCTGGTAGCGTTCGGCGATTTCGGAGACCTTCAGCCGCGCTCCGGCGGGGATGCGTCCCTCGAGAATGTCGTCGCGCAGCATCTGCTGCAGGCGTCCGTAACCGGGTTCGCGCACCTCCCGGCTCTCAGTAGCCTTGCCGCGCACTGCGGATGTCTGTCGTTGCCTGACGGCGCGCTGCTCCATGGGTCTCTCTCTTTGCAGTGGGCGCAACTTTTCGCAAACCTAGCACCATTCCACACGTGAAGACCACGATTTTTACAGCTTCTGCGCAAAACACGCTGTCGATCAAATTCGATATTGACAGATCACACATAATTATTGAGTTTTTATGTGTTATTTGGCAACGGTTCGTCTACGAGTGCGCCGGCATCGGAACCATGCCGGCGAAGCCGAAAATCGGGAGGAAATCATGACGGAGTGGTGGCGCAGGACGCAGCGCATTGTCCAGACAAACCTGCGGCTGATCGATGGCACCCTGGATTCCGAGCGGCTGGCCGCCGATGTCGCAGCCTTCGGCGCGACGGCGATGCTGTTCAACGTCGGCGGCATCTTCGCCTGGTATCCGACCGAACTCGCACTGCAGGCGAAGAACCCTAAGCTGGAGGGAGACCTGCTCGGCCGCATGATCGATGCGGCACACCGCCACGATATCCGCTTCATCGGCCGCTACGACCTGTCGAAAGCGACGCAGCTTGCCTATGACGCGCATCCTGAATGGTTCTGCCACGCTCGGGACGGGCGGCCCTTCGAATATAACGGCACCTATCAGGCCTGCGTCAACGGCGGCTGGTATCACCATCAGGGTATCCAGGTGCTGAAGGAATCCCTTGGGCGCTACGACATCGACGGCCTGTTCTTCAACATGTTCGGCTATCTCAGCACCGACTACAGCTACAAGCAGTACGGACTTTGCCATTGCGAGAACTGCCGGCGCGAATTTCGTGCCTTCTCGGGCGAGGACCTGCCTGTGCACACCGATGTCTCCGACAGGCTCTACCGCACGTATCTGCGCTTCCAGGAGACCACCAGTCGGACGCTGGCGGACGAGATCTACGACGTCATCAAATCCGTCCGGCCGAACGTTGCCGTCTCGAACATGGGCCGAAAGAGCGACTTCTTCCGTGGCGAGGTGAACCGCCGGCTGGACCGCGCGCGTCCCGAATGGGTGCATCTCTCCGGCGAGGAGGCCCGCAACTTCCGTTCGCTCGGCGGCGGCCGCACCCGCTATTCCAGTGCATTGACGCATTTTATCGACTTTCCCTGGCGCTACAGCGCCGAGACGGGAGCGGCACAAGCATTGCGTCTCGCCCAGCAACTCGCCAACGGCGCCGACCCCCATTATTATTTCATGGGCACGCTCGAGCAGGCCGACCGCAAGCCCCTGCCGGCGGTGCGGGTGATCTTCGATTATCATCGCGCCAACGAGGCGCTCTATGGCGATCTGGAGTCCGCCGCCCGAGTCGCGCTTTACACCTCTCACAAGTCGCGCCGCTACCATCCGCGCCGCGGTGCCTCCGTTGCGGCCTTCCGCGGCGCCTATCGGGCTCTCGTCGATGCCGGTATCGTCTTTGACACCATCCACGACCTGCGGGCCGGCGAGGCGGATTTTGCCGAAGCGCACAACCGCTACGATACGATCATCCTTTCCGGTGCAGGCTGCATGAGCGAAGCCGAGGCGAAGTCGCTCGACGCGTTTGTCGAGGCCGGCGGCACATTGCTGATGGTCGGCGATGCCGCCAGCTACGACGAAATGGGCGAAGCGCTACCACAGAACCGGCTGAATTCCCGTCCTTTCGACGAGGTCGAAGAGGTTCTTGAGGATATGCGGGGCGCCTATGTCAGGGTGGGTGCGGGCGCAGTCGGCGGGCTCGATTCCGATCTCATCCTGCTGGATGGCGCCTACCGCCGGGTCACACCGAAGGCTGGCGCCAGCACGCTCTATTCGATCCTTCTGCCACAGCGTTTCGGCCCCCCGGAACTCTGCTATCCCGACCCGGAACTCGGGTCCAACTTGCCGGGCGTGCTGCAGGCAAGCTACGGCAAGGGGCAGGCGATCTATGTCCCGTGGAATGTTGACATGCTCTATCACGAGCACGGGCTGCTTGAGCATCGCGCGCTCATGGCGCAGCTGGCGCTAAAATTGGCGCCGGCGAAAATATCGCTGTCCGCGCCCCGGCGGCTTGAAATGACGGTCCAGCGCCATCGCGAAAGCGGCGATCTCGTCGTGCATCTGGTGAATTATTCCGGACAGAACGACAATTGCTACGACGAGCCAATTGCTATCCACGACATGGAACTCTTGCTGGACCTGCCGGTCGCCAGTTGCCACGCGCTGGTCGCCGATCAAATTCTTGCCATTGAAGGCAAAAGCGGGGAGCGCAGAACAGTAAAGCTTCCTCCCATCTCCTATTTCGAGGCGATCCGCTTCAGAATGTTAGAACGCGATGCTTGAAATCGCGTGGCGGTGGAGCCTCCGCCCAGCCAGGCACTCGAGGATGCGGTGAACAGATAACGGGACAATCCGCGTTTGGTACAAGCGGGGCTCCTTCGACGCCAGCGGACCTCGTATGGCTATCTCTCGGTGGCGAGGACGGCGCGTCGGAATCGGACCAGGCTTGCGGCGAGAACTCCGTCCCGCCTTGCTGCCTCCAGGATCTCCCGCTGCGCCTCATCCGACCTGCCGGCGAGCGGAAGGCGCAAGAACGCCTCAGGTACAATGCGCAGAGACATTGTGGTTAAAACCTCCGCGAGAAGCTCAAGCACGAGATCGCCGCGATGTGAAGCATGCGCGAACATCACTGGCTTAAACGGCACTTCGTCGCGGGAAACCAGCCAATCCAAAGCATTTTTGAAACTGCCCGGAATACCGTGGGCATATTCCGGACATGACACTATCAATCCGTCAGCTGCTCTTATCTTCTCGGCAAAGGCCCTCACCGATAAAGGCGTGCGATCGCCTTCATCGTCCGGATTGAAGATCGGAAGGCCTGCGGCAGGCGTACAAATCTCGATCGACACACCATCCGGCGCGCCATCGCGAAGCGCCTCGAGCAGCCTGCGGCTGGTCGAGACTTGGCGGAGGCTACCGCAGAGCGCATAGATTGAGAGCTGGTGAAGGGACATGCGTTCTTCTTAATTCGCTCCGGCACTTCGCACCACCGGATTCCGCGACTGTTTGCAGGCCGAATTTCGGCAAGTAATCTGCGGGTTATACAAACCCTGCGAATTTCTCAACCGCCTTCCCGGATAGTATGTTTTTCCACCGCGCTCGTTCGGACGTCTTGTCGGCCCCGGCGTGGTGGCCAATGAAGCCGCCGGCCAGGCGAGCGACGAAATCCTGAGCAGCTATTCGCTCGCGAGCGCCGCAAAGGTCAAACGTATCCACCTATACCGGAACAGCGCTTTCCCCTTTGACAGACTCTCGCTGCAAATTCAGGTGTCAGGGCCGTCCATGACGCTGTGGGTGCTGGATATTTGCCGATATGCTCTTTCCGGCGCTATGTAATCGACAGGCCGGATCGGATTTTTTACCTCATGGGATTCGACCCGCCGCTTGGTCTTCCGCCGCTCCGGATCGGGGATCGGTACCGCATCCAATAGCTTGCGCGTATAGGCATGCTGCGGGTTGCTGAAAATCTCCTCTCGCGTGCCAATCTCGACGATCTCGCCGAGATAGATGACGGCCACTCGGTGGCTGATCCGCTCGACGACTGCCATGTCGTGCGAGATGAACAGGTAGGAGATGCCGAGGCGTTTCTGCAGGTCCATCATCAGGTTGATGACCTGCGCCTTGATGGAGACGTCGAGCGCTGCAACGGATTCGTCGGCAACGATCATCTTCGGTGAAAGCGCAAGCGCGCGCGCAATGCAGATACGTTGTCGTTGGCCACCGGAAAACTGATGCGGCAGACGTCCGGCCATCGCCGGCTCCAGACCGACCTGTTCGAGTAGTTCGACCACTTTTTTTTCGGCTTCCTCCCTGGTACCCAACCCATGCGTCAGGAAGGGTTCGGCGATTGCCTGGCCGACGGTGCGCCGCGGACTGAGGCTGGCGAAGGGATCCTGGAAGATCATCTGGATATTGCGCCGTGCCGCCCGCAAGCGATCGGCCGGCATCACCAGGACATCTTCGCCGCACAGATGCACCGATCCGCCCTTCGGTTCGATCAGCCGCATGATCGAGCGGCCGATTGTCGACTTGCCGCAACCGGATTCGCCGACCAGCGAAAGCGTCTCGCCTTGCCTGAGATCGAAGGAGACGTTTTCGACAGCATGGATCCGGTTCGAGACCTTGCCGAACAGGCCAGAGCGGATATCGAAGCGCGTAGTCAAATTCCTGACAACGAGCAGCGGCTTGCCCGTAGCGGCAGCTTCTTCCTTCCGCGCCTTATGCTTTTGCACGTCGCCGGAAACCTTGTCGGCGATCGGAAGCGGCTGCGGCGCCGACTGGCCTTTCATCGACCCAAGTACGGGCACGGCATGCAGCAGTGCACGCGTATAGGGATGATGCGCCCGGTTGAAGATCTCCTCGGTGGTGCCGGTCTCGACCGCCTCGCCGCGCAGCATGACGACCGTGCGCTCGGCGATCTCCGCCACCACGCCCATGTCATGGGTGATGAACATCACCGCCATGCTCTCCTCCTCCTGCAGTTCCTTGATCAGGTTGAGGATTTCGGCCTGGATCGTCACGTCCAGCGCCGTCGTCGGCTCGTCGGCGATCAACAGCTGCGGTTTGCAGGCCAGCGCCATGGCGATCATCGCGCGCTGGCGCATGCCACCGGAGAAATTGTGCGGATAATCGTTGTAACGCCTGCGCGCCGCCGGAATCTTCACCCGGTCGAGCAGTTTCAGAGCCTCGGCTTCGGCTTGCGTGCGCGAGAGGGGCCGGTGGACTGTCAGTGCCTCGACGATCTGTTGGCCGATGGTGAACACCGGGTTGAGGCTGGTCATCGCCTCCTGGAAGATCATCGCGATGCCGCTACCACGGACTGCGCGCATCTCGTTTTCGGATAGACCGAGCAATTCTCGGCCCTTCAGCCGTACCGATCCGGTGATCTTCGTCTTCTCATCCGACAGGAGCCGCATGATCGAAAACGCCGTCACGCTCTTGCCGGAACCGGATTCGCCGACGATCGCCAGTGTTTCGCCGGCGCGGATATCGAAGGAGATGCCCTTGACGACCTCGTTCCAGCCGTTGGCGGAACGGAAGGCGGTCTTAAGGTTCTCGACCGAGAGGACAGGGGTCGATTCCGCCTCGGAGAGAACCGAGCCTTGCTGCGGAGCTCCAGTTTTCAACATGGCGGTTACCCCGTCCTTTTCGATTGTGGTGATTCCCGTCATTCGGCGGCGTCCGGATCGAGCGCGTCACGGACGGAATCGCCGATGACATTGAAGGCGAGGACGACGATGGTAATCGACGCGCCGGCGCCAATGATCGGCCAGGGCGAACCGAAGACGTTGCTGAGGCCATCGCGGATGATATTGCCCCAGCTTGCCTGCGGCGGCTGCGTCCCGATGCCGAGAAAGCTGAGTGCCGCCTCCAGGCGGATGGCGGAAGCGACCCAGAGTGTCAGCAACAGGACGATCGGCGCCGAGATGTTCGGCAGGATGTGCCTCAGGATGATGATCGGCGTGCGTACGCCGATCGCAATCGAAGACTCGATATAGGGCTCCTGCTTGATGGAGAGCGTGGAAGCGCGCGCTACGCGGGCAAAGCCCGGCACGAAGGCGATCGTCAGCACACCGACGACATTCCAGAAGCCGCCGCCGAGTGCGGCAGAGATGATGATAGCGAGCAGTAGTTCTGGAAAGGCCATCATCAGATCGATCAGCCGCGTGATGATCCGGTCGGTAATCCCACCGAAATAACCTGCCATGACGCCAAGCGTCGTGCCGATGACGGCGGCAAGGGCCGGCGCCATGAGCCCGAAGATCAGCGAGTTACGCGAGCCGTAGATCAGCCGCGACAGCACGTCTCGTCCGAACTGATCGGTGCCGAGCCAGTATTCGGCGGAGGGATAGGCACCGATCGCAAAATAGCTCTGCTTTAACGGATCGTAGGGCGCGATCCACGGTGCAAAAATCGCGATCACGCAGAACAGAGCGATGACGATCGACGCCAAAATGGTCGACGGCTTCGAGAAGATCGCCCGGCGGATGATGCGAAAATAGTTCGTCTCAAGGACGACGACGGGTGCGTTGTCAGCAAGAGCCATCTCTTATCCTCTGATGCGCGGGTCGACGAGCGTGTAAACGATGTCGACGACAAGATTAACGAGCACGACGGAGAAGGCGAAGACCACGACGCCGCCCTGGATTAGCGGATAATCGCGCACCGAGATCGCGTTGATCAGCGTCTCGCCGATGCCCGGCCTATTAAAGACAAGCTCGATCGCAACCGAGCCCGATAGGGTCGCCAGCAGGCTGAGCCCGAGGCCGGTAACCACGGGCAGGAGTGCGTTGCGCAGGCCATGCTTGAAAATGATCTTGCTCTTCGGCACGCCCTTGGCTCTGGCCGTGCGCATATAGTCCTTGGTGAGGACTTCGAGCAGCGACGTCCTCGTCAGGCGGCCGAGGAAGGCGATCTTGACCATGGCAAGCGTGATAGCGGGCAGGACGAGGTGGTGGAGCCGATCGACGAATCCCTCGCCGCCGCCGTTGATCGGAAACCAACCGAGATTAAGCGCGAAGGCGATCAGCAGCAGGGCACCTAGATAGAAGTCAGGGATGGCATAACCGATCAGAGAGAAGATGCGCATGCCCGTATCCGGCAGCCGGTTGCGCCTGACGGCCGCAAGCACGCCGAAGGGGATGCCGAAGACGACGCCGAGCACGGTTGCGAAGATGGTGAGCTCAATCGTGTAGGGAAGATTTTCGGCCAGGATATCAGCAACCGGCCGATGCTGCATCAGCGACTGGCCGAAATCGAGCCGGATCATGTCCCATAGGAAGGACAGATACTGCTGCCACAACGGGGCATCGAGACCCGTCTGCGCCCGGAACAGCGCGAGCTGCTCCGGGGTCGCGTAATCTCCAAGGGCTACCAGCGCGGGATCACCCGGCAATATCCTCAGCGCCACGAAGACGAGGGTGAGGACCAGAAAGATGGTCGGAATAGCGTCGAGAAGCTTGACGGAGATCATACCGGGCATGACGACCTCGCCTCAAGCGACGCGCTTGGCTTTGGAAAGCGACCAGTAGGCTGGCCCCGACTCGACTTTGTAGCCGATATCGACACGCGGATTGCGGGCGATCACGTAGGAGAGCGCGATGATGCCGAGAAGTGGCAGATCGGTCAGGACCTTCTTTTCCGCCTCCTGGATGATCGCGATGCGCTTGTCGAAATCGGGCTCGTTCTGCGCCTTGGCCAGGAGATCGTCGATGCCGGGAATGGCAACGCCGTAATGGCTGTAGTTGCCCTGCCCCTTGCCATCGGCCTTGACCTCGGCGGAGGCGGCCAGCTGCGAGGCGAGCGTCAGCGTCGGTACCGGCGGGAAGCTCGAGGAATAGAGCGCAAGCGCGTTCTTGTCCTGGCGGTTGTCGGAATGGAAGGTCGTATGGTCGATGATCTTCAGGTCGAGATTGATGCTCGAGGCGCGCAGCTGTTCCTGGATCATCAGCATGATCGAGGCATAATCCTCACGCTGGCTGACATAGCAGGGAATGGTCACGCCATCCGGGAAGCCCGCTTCGGCAAGCAGCGCCTTCGCCTTGGCCGGATCAGGCTTGTACTGCAGTTCCGGCGGCAGGTCCTCGACCCTGACAGAACCGGCAAATTGCGAGGCGATGGCGCCGACCATCGGGCTGGCAATACCTTGGAAGGCGGCGGCAATCGCCGCATTGTCGATACCGTAGCGAATCGCCTGGCGAACTTTCAGGTTGTCGAGGGGCTTGCGCGTCAGGTTGATGTTGAGTGCATTGTGGGATCCGGGCGCGGTCGCGTCGAAGATCGTATTGGGCGAGCGCTGTTTCATCGAGTTGACCCAGCCCGGCGCCCGCACGCCTTCGATCATGTCCACCTGGCCTGCGGCAAAGGCAAGCGTACGCGCCGTCGTATCGGCGATGAAGGTGATGCGCAGGTTCGGCGTTGCCGGCGGGCCGTCGAAATGCTCCGGGAAGGCTGTCAGCAGCAGGCCGTCCGTCGGACTGAAGGACTGGAGCTGGAACGGGCCGGTGCCGATCGGATCCGTATTGAATCCGTCGCCCTTCTCCTCGAAGGCCTTCTTCGACATGATCGAGACGCTGAGCGTCGAAGCACAGCTGCCGTTGAAGAGCGGATCGGCACTTTTCAGCGTGAAGCGCACCGTCATCGGATCGACCGCCTCGCAGGTGGCGATATTCGAATAGAAGACCTTGTTGGCAGTCACCTGCTTGGGATCGAGCTGCCGCTGGAAGGTGAAGACCACGTCATCGGCGGCGACTTCGCCGTAATTCTTGTGAAACTTGACGCCCTTGCGGATCTTGTAGGTCCAGGTCTTGGCATCCTGGGACGATTCCCAGCTCTCGGCGATGCAGGGCAGAAACTCGTCCGGCTTGACGGCCCAGCGGCCTTCCGGCTGGGTCACCAGCGTGTCGAACAACTGGTTGATGGCCCAGTTGTCGCCGCCATTGAGGCCCGACTGCTGCGGATTGAGGCCGACCGGCGCTCGCGACGCCAGTGCGATCGAAATGGTATCTCCCTCCGCCGCCAAGGCGGAGCCGTGCCCGACCCTTGATGCGACGACCGCCGTGGTGACGGCAAGTCCGGACCGGATGAGAAACTCTCTGCGTGATGTGGTCATTTTCCTTCCTCCCAAGGATATTGTTGGTGTGGCTCAGTGCTGGATGGCGATCTTGCGACGCTCCAGTTCAGCCGCATCGAATTCCATTCCGAGACCCGGCGACTGCGGCAGCTCGAACCGGCCATTCTTCGGCTCGGACGGATTGACGAATACGGAAGCTCCCCTCTCCCAGTTATCCGCCAGTTCCACCGGCTTGGCCAAATGCATGATCGTGCTCAGCACATGGATGTTGGCGAGATGGCCAACAGTCGGCTGCGTCTGATGCGGCACGAGCTCGACGCCCGCCGCATGCGCGACGGCTGCGCATTTCATCAGGCCGGTGATCCCGCCCATCTTGATGATGTCAGGTTGGACCATGCGGACGCCTGCGTCGATGAGATCGCGAAGCGCCTGCAGCGTATAGGTCTGCTCTCCCGCCGAAACGGTAATGTCGAGACGCTGCGCCACCTCTCCCATGGCGCGCACATTGTAGTGCTGCACCGGCTCTTCGAACCATGTGTAGCCGAGATCCTCCAGCACTCGGCCGACGCGCATGGCGCCGCCCACGGAATAGCCATTGTTGGCATCGAAACCGAGAACGAAATCATCGCCGAGCAGCTTGCGGACAGCCTTCGCCTTGGCGATATCGCCGGGGATGTCGACATCCTGCCGACTGCGGTCGCCATCCCAGCGGATCTTGACGGCGGCGGGGTTTTCCTTGGCGACGCGCCGTTCGACTACGCGCACCACCTCGTCGACGGTTCGAGCCGCGTTTCCGCCGACCGAGGCATAGCAAGTAAGGCTGGTCTTCCAGGCACCGCCGAGCAGCTTGTAGACAGGCTGCTCGAAATACTTTCCCTTCAGATCCCAAAGTGCGATATCGAGCGCTGCAAGAGCAGCTGTCGCGATGCCTTCAGGTCCGAGCTTCACGCAGCGATGAAAGAGCTCATCCAGCAGGACAGCATGATCGAGAGCGTCCTTGCCGATCAGGAACGGCGCCATGTCTCGCGCAATGACGACGAGCGAAGCATAGCCTCCCTGCATCGGCGACGCTTCACCGAGACCAAACAGGCCGTCTTCGGTTTCAATGCGGACAAAAGCGCTTTTCGACGTGTTCGGGCCATCTCCCAGCACCAGCTGGAATGGCTCTATCTTGGTTATCTTCAACGTATTTCCTCCCAATGCTGCTGATCACCATGTGACGGCGATGTATTTTGTCTCCGAAAATTCCAGGATGCCGTGATGGGCGCCCTCCCGTCCAAGACCGCTCTGTTTGACACCTCCGAAAGGAGCGGCCGGATCGGAGACCAGGCCACGATTCAGCCCCACCATCCCGGCCTCCAACCTCTCAGAGACCCTGAGCCCGCGGGCGAGATCCCGGGTATAGACGTACGAAATCAGACCATATTCGGTATCATTTGCCGCCGAGATCACCTCCTCCTCCGAGGTGAAAGTCGTCAGCGCTGCGATCGGTCCGAAGATTTCCTCGCGGGCTATCTTGGCCCCGGCCAGAACGTCGCGAATGACGGTCGGCGGATAGTAGAAGCCATCTCGCTCAAGTGGCTTGCCGCCGGTCAGAACCTTTGCGCCGCGTCCAGCCGCATCGGCAACGAGACCGTCGATTCGATCCAGCGCCTTGCGATTGATGACCGGCCCGCATTGCGTAGCCTTGTCATATCCGGGACCGACGGCCATGGCGCCCATCCGGGTCGCAAGCTTGGCGGAAAACTCGTCTACGACATCGGCATGGACGTAAAAGCGATTGGCGGCTGTGCAGGCCTCGCCGCCATTGCGCATCTTGGCGACCATCGCGCCTTCGATGGCAGCATCGATGTCGGCATCATCGAAGACGATGAATGGCGCGTTGCCGCCAAGTTCCATCGAGCATGAGATCACCGAATCGGCGGCCTCATGAAGCAGCTTGCGGCCCACCTCGGTCGAACCGGTGAACGACAGTTTGCGGACGCGTGGATCATGAAGCATCTTGCTGACGACAGGCCCAGATTGCTCCGTGGTGATGACATTGACCACACCTTCAGGCACTCCGGCCTCCGCATAGAGGGCGGCAAGCGCATAGGCGGTGAGTGGCGTCTCCGTTGCCGGTTTCAGCACGCAGGTGCAGCCGGCAGCGAGAGCCGGAGCGATCTTGCGCGTCGCCATCGCCGCCGGGAAGTTCCAGGGAGTGACAAGAACGGCGACGCCGATTGGCTGATGCTGCACGATGATCTTGTTCGCGCCGGAAGGAGCCGTCGAGATTTCGCCATTGAGGCGCACCGCCTCTTCCGAAAACCAGCGGAAGAACTCCGCGGCATAGGCAACTTCGCCCTGCGCGTCGCTAAGGGCCTTACCGTTTTCAAGACTGATAAGCTCAGCAAGCATCTGCTTGCGCTCGATCATCAGTTCGAAGCAGCGCCGTAGAATTTCCGAGCGCTTGCGCGGCGCCGTTGCCGCCCAGGACGAGCCGGCTGCGTAGGCAGCGGCTACTGCATCCATGGCGTCGTCGACCGAGGCATCGGCAACCGCTGCAATGACGGCACCCGTCGAGGGATCGATCACGTCGAGCCGCTTGCCCGTGGCACCATTGCGCCACTTGCCATCGATGAACAGATCGGTCGGGATCGAGCCGATGTCGAAGCCGATCTGCGGGGTGATTTTTTCCATGATCGTCATGATCAGCTTGCCTTCCTTAAGCGAGAGTCGGCCCGCAACGCATCGCGATTGCCGTGGAACGAAGCCTCCACCAGAACGGCCATCGAGGCCGGATCGAGCGGACGGGGATTGTTCTTGATCAGCCGGACACTGCCCATGGCCTGTTCGGCCACCTGGGAGAGCTGGTCTTTTGCGACGCCGAGGTCGGCGATGGTCCGGGGGATGCCGATATCGGCAAAGAGCCTCGCCACCGCATCGATGGTCGCATCGGCCTGCTGCTCGAGCGAATCACCCTTGAGGTCGAGCCCCATGGCCTGGCCGATCTCGGCAAGCTCCTGTTCGCAATAGTTGCGGTTGAATTCCATGACATAGGGCATCATCACGGCAACGCCGGCACCATGGGCGGTGTGGGTCATGGCGCCGACCGGATACTGGACGGCATGCGCGGCAGCCGTGCCCGCAACGCCGAAGGCAAGCCCTGCGGCGGTTGCGCCGAACATCAACTGCTGGCGTGCCTCGAGATCCTGGCCATTGTCATAGCTGCGCTTGAGGCTGGCGGAAATATTCGAGATCGCCAGAAGCGCATAATGATCGCTCAGCGCATTCTTGCCGAGGAACACATGTTGGTGGACGAGATCGGCCGAGAGTTCGCGCCTGATGGTGGTAAAGGCCTCGATCGCGTGTGTCAGTGCGTCGGCACCGGAGACTGCGGTCAGCCCGGGCGGGCAGGAATAGGTGAGTTCCGGATCGCAGATCGCCGTGTGGCAGATCAGATGCGGGCTGGCGATGCCGACTTTGACGGCCCGGTCGGGATCGGTGATGACGGCAACGGGAGTGACTTCCGATCCGGTCCCGGCGGTCGTCGGCAGGAGGATCAGCGGCAGCACCGGACCGGGAACCTTGAACTCGCCGTAATAGTCCGAGGCCCGTCCGCCATGAGTGAGAAGAAGGGCGGCGACTTTGGCGGCATCGAGGCAACTGCCGCCGCCAATGCCAATCACCATGTCGGCGCCAAAGGAGGAGCCCGCTTCCAGCGCCCTGTTGATGCAGTCGAGCGGCAGCTCCGCGATTGTTTGGTCAAAGACCTTGGTCTCGATACCAGCCTTCTTCAAGCCATCGACGAGCGTGCGGAAATCGGCTTCCGCGCTCAACCGCTCATCGGTGACGACGAGCGCCTTGCGGCCGAGCTGGGCAGCATATCCCGGCATGGCGGCTCGCTGGCCCGGGCCGAAGACCAAGTTACGTGTGTTTCGCAAAGTTCCAAACAGCGACAAAATCCATCCTCCCCGATCTTGCTAGGCTGTGGCTTCAATGCAGGCCAGCGCCTGCAGGCGGTTCCAGACCTCGTCGGCGACAGGAACGCCCTCGTTCAATCGCTTCTCGCGGCAGGCTCTTCCTCGTTCGCCGGGAATCAGTACTGCGTCATAACCTTCGGCCGGCGGCAGTTTCCGGATTTCCTCGAGATAGGCCTGCAGGTCTCGCCTCGGGCCATCGATGACGATGAAAACGTCACCCTTGTTGCAAATACTGGTATCGTCGAGGGTTCCGCGAACCTCGCGTCCGATGGCTGCTCCAGAAAGACTGCTGACGATCAGCTCGAATGCAAGGCCGAGTGCATATCCCTTGGCCTGACCGAAGGGGCCGATGGCCCCCTGTTTGGCAGCATTGGCATCCGTGGTCGGGTTGCCAGCACGATCTACTGCCCAGCCCGAGGGGATTGGCTGTCCGCGATTGGCGTGGTCGTGGATCTCCCCCATCGAGACGACGCTGGTCGCCGTATCCATCATGAACGGCGCATCCCCGGTCGGAATGCCGATGGCAATCGGATTCGTACCGAGCATCGCCATCCTGCCGCCCCACGGATGGACGAGCGCTTCGCTGGTAGAGAGAGCGATCAACGTATAGCCCTCCTGCGCCATGCGCTCCGCATACCAGCCGAGCATGCCGATATGGTTGGAATTGGTGATGGCTGCGAGCGCCACGCCATTTTCCCTGGCACGGGGCTTCAAGGCTTCGAGTGCGTGATTGGCGACGACCGGGCCAAGTCCCCGCTCGCCATCGACGGCAAGGAAGCCGGGCGCGCGCCAGACATGGCTTCCCTTTGCATGTGGATCGGAGACGCCATTGCTGATGCGCTGGACTATGCGCTCGAGCCGCAGGAGACCATGCGAGGAAACACCACGCAGATCCGCCTCCATCAATAGATCGATCTGCTGCTGCCGGTGCTCGTCTCTGACGCCGGCGCGCCGCAGCACCTCGTGCGCAACACGCCTCAGAAGATCCGCCTGAATTACCGCCAAAATATAAAATCCGATCGGATATCTGATTGCGATGAGCGCATCATGCTGATACGAAAGAGGCACGTCAAGGAGCAATTTGAAGAATGACAAAAGACCTAAAGGACATTGCAAGCGGAGAAACAGGACTTCTGCGGCGCCCACCGCGCCTTGGAGAAGAGGTCTACAATGCGATCTACGCGCAGCTGATGTCGCTGAAGATCCCGCCAGGCGGCCGCATTTCGGTCGACAATCTGGTGCGCGAACTCGGCGTTTCCCAGACGCCGATCCGGGAGGCGCTCTCGCGGCTGGAAGCCCAGGGCTTGGTTATCAAGACGCATCTGATCGGTTATAGTGCGGCGGCGCAGTTGGACAGACAGCGCCTCGAGCAACTTTATGAATTGAGGCTTCTGGTCGAGCCGTATGCGGCGGCCCGTGCCGCAGAGGGGATGACCGAGGATGCAATCGCCGCACTGGAAACCGTCGACGTCGAAATGCGCTCGGTCCGCAAGGGCGATGCGAGACTCGCCTATGGACAGTTTGCGCAAAGCGATGGGCTGTTCCATGACATGATTGCCCTTGGTAGCGGCAACGCGCTCATCCATGAAACCCTGGCCCGGCTTCACACGCATGTACATCTCTTCCGGCTCTATTTTCATTCAAGAGCAACGAGTGACGCCAATGACGAGCACGCCCTCATCATTCAATCGATCAAGGCGCGCGATCCAGCTGCAGCTGAGCGGGCAATGCGCCAACATATTGAACGTTCTAGGAGGCGCTTTATGACAATCTTTCAAGCTGAATAAACGAGAGCTGCCTCTAACGCCAATGTCCGTCCAGAGGCCCACACCCACTTATTGTTCGCTACGTGGTCACCGCTTTCTCCACGTAGCGTAGTTCTTATTGTATCCTTACGCGGAATCGCAACTCTTTCAGAGCTGCAACGCTGACGCATGGCCTTCAACATCGGGAAGTCCGCTCCGGCTTCGCATTTCAATAGCTTCGAGATGCGTTCGGCACCCTGCCCGCCAGCTTCATATACAGCTCTGAGGGAACTTCCGTCAGCAACCTATTTCAGCAAAAACGGAACAGTTGCTCGATACGAAAATACTGATCCGGAAATCATGCGTCATTGGCACACGTTGGATTGGTTCAGTGCGCCTCGTTGCTGTGAACGTCGAGAACCCACGTAACGCCAAACTGGTCCTTGAGCATTCCGTAAAGCGATGACCAGCCGGCCGGCGCGAGATCCTGAACGATCGTTGCGCCCACCATCAGCTTTTCCCAGTAGCCCGTGATCTCGGTGATGGTGTCGCCGCTTACCGAGATGAAAAATGGAGCCTTACCCGGATCGTAATCACGGCTCGCGGGTGCGTCGTAGGCCATGATGGCAAAGCCCTCTACCGAAACAATTTGCCCCCAGCCAACCAGTTCGGCTTCCTGGGGATCGGTCGTGCCGTAAATCTGGGCATGCGTTACGAGGACGAGATCCCCACCGAAGACTGACTGATAGTACGACAGCGCCGCGCGCGCACTGCCTCGAAAATTGATATGCGCTACCGTCTTGATGCTCATTTCGATGCCTTCTGCTGCGTGAGTTGAATATGCGTGGTATAGGGCCGTCCTACTGACACTTCACGGCAGTTAGCGATGAGCGGACCGGATAGATTATTGAGGCTGCTGCAGGTTATGCGCGTCATGGCGCCGCCGATCACGGCGCAGCGGTTGGCGAAGGAGCGCGGCGTATCGATACGCTCCATCTATCGTGATATTGAACTGTTGCGGCTTGCCGGCGCCAGGATCGACGGAGAGCGCGGTTATGGCTACCGCCTGATCGAGGACTACGCGCTACCGCCACAAACATTCGATCGCATGGAAATTGAGGCTATTGCTGTAGGCCTCGGAGAAGTGCGCCAGATGGGTGATCCCGACCTCGCACAGGCAGCAGAGGCCGTGCTGGCAAAGGTCGCTGCGACCCTGCCAGATGATCGTGAACAGCAGTTGATGCATTCGATCTCCCATGTATACCGACCCGATGGTCGCTACGGACCACACCCACACCTGAACGCCATCAGGCGGGCGTGTTGGGAGGAAGAGACGATTGAGATTGCCTATCGTGATCAGGCAGGAACCGATAGCCAGCGCGCCATCCAGCCCCTAGCCATTATGTACACCGATCACGCACTGACGGTTCTTGCATGGAGCGGGCTACGTGAAGATTTTCGCATGTTCAGGGTGGAGCGGATCAGCGAAGTGAAGAGGTCAGGGCGAAGTTTTCGACCAAGGCGAGCCGCACTGCTTCGTGACTATCTCGCGAGGCTTTCTGAGAAATAGTAAGCTTGTGCCGCGGGGCTCCACGCTCTGTTGCGGATTGCGCGCCTTGGTCCCGCAAATGTCGCCGCGAAGATTGCGGAGCTGCGCGATGGCTTCCGTCTGTTCATCGACGGTCCAACGACGGATCCTCGATATTCCTATGGCTCATCCATCGGCGACATCTTGATCCCAACGACTGCAAGACTGTCCGTCAGTTTGTTTTCAGAAGGAAGTCGGTGATCTTTTCACCGCTCCCGTTCAGAAGTTTACCGCCGAGATGCGTCTGCCGCCGACTGACGCTGAAACGCCAGGCGATAGACAGGACAAGGTTTTTCGCAAACTGAGGCTCAGCTTGCTTTACGCATTCTCTGAGCCAGCAGGTGCAGGTCGGACGCAGGAGTGACGCTGTTACCGATGCGGAATTTGGTGATCAGGCTCAGCAGTTCGTCGGTATCGGCGGCCAGTGCTTCGGCCGACGCAGTGGTCTCCTCGGCCATGGCGGCATTGTGCTGGGTTGCCGCATCGAGCTGATTGAGCGATGACGAAATCGAGCGCAGCGTTGTGTCCTGTTCGGACGCCGAGTGAGCGATCTTGCCGACGATCTCGCTGGCGGTTTTCACCTGGTCGGAGATGCGTTTCAGGGCTTCCCCCGTCTGGCCGACGAGACGCACGCCGTTTTGCACCTGACCGGAGGAGCGCGAGATTTGATCCTTGATCTCCTTGGCGGCTGCCGCGGAGCGCTGTGCCAGTTCACGCACTTCCTGAGCAACAACGGCAAAGCCTTTCCCGCTTTCGCCGGCGCGGGCAGCCTCGACCCCGGCGTTCAGGGCCAAGAGGTTGGTCTGGAAGGCAATATCATCGATGACGCCAATAATCTTTGAGATTTCTTCCGAAGAATGTTCGATGCCACCCATAGCATCGATTGCCTGTGCAACGATCTTGTCGGAGCGGATGGCTTCGTCGCTCACCAAGGTCACGCGCTCTGCAGCCTCATGGGCGCCTTCAGCGGTTTGGCGGACGGTAACCGCGAGTTCGTCGAGCGCGGCGGAGGTTTCCTCCAGATTTGCGGCCTGGCGCTCGGTGCGCTGCGACAGTTCATTGGAGGCGCGGCGGATCTCTTCCTTAGAGCCGCCGATATCGATTCCCTTGGCATTGACCTTGGTCATTGCGGCTTCCAGATGAACCAACGCCTCATTGAAATTATGGCGCAGTTGTTCGTAGCGCGCGCCGAGATCGCCGCAGCGGATGGTAAGATCGCCGGTGGCAAGCGATTCCAGCGCCTCGCCGATCGTGGAGACGACGTGCGCCTGTTCGGCTGCATCCTTCTGTTGGGTATCGAGGTTCTGCTGGCGCTCGCGGTCCAGTTCCAGACGCTGGCGGTCTTCGCGCTCTGCCATGGCATTGCGCTCGCGGATCTTCTCCTGCAGCGCCTGAGTGGCATTTGCCATCTTGCCAACTTCATTTGACATTTCGGTGTGCGGTACCGCCGTGCTGACATCTTCATCGGCAACGGCCTGCAGCGCGTCGTGTACGGCAGCGAGGGGTTTGGTGATGTTGCGAATGACAAGGAACGCAACACCAATCGCCAGCAGGAAGACGATGAGACCGAAGCTCACAACTTCAAGAATGGTGTCGCTGACCTTGGCATCCAGATCGTCGGTGTAGACGCCGGTGGCCACAACGATCTGCCAGGGCTCGAAAGCCTTTGAATAAGCCGCTTTCTCGAATTGCTGGTCCGCGGGCATGCCGGGCTTCGTCCAGGAGAAAATGGTGATACCGCCGCCGGCTCTGCCTTTCTCAACCATCGGCACACTCGACGTGTTCCCAGGCTGGGCTTTCTGCTCGACGCCGACGAATTTCGGGTTGCTGTGGAAGCGCGTGACGGTGTCGTAGTCCATGCCGAACAGATAACCGGCCGGCTCATACTTTACGCTCGCCACCGTCGCATAGGCCTGTTTCTGCGCTTCCTCGTGGCTGAGCGTGCCTGCCTTTTCCTGCGCGTAATAAAATTGCAGAACAGAGATACCCGACTCCACCTGCGTGCGCAGCATCTCATAGCGCTCGCTGTAGATTGAAGCGATCGAGGCGCGGACCTGGTAGTAGGTCACAGCGGCGAAAGCCAGTGTAAGTATGGCGACCATGCCGAGCAGCTGATGGGAGATTTTCAGGTTTTTCATGTTCGACTCGCAATGTTTGCGCAAGCTCGCAAGATTGAAAAGAAACGGGCTGAATAACGAAGCGCTTTCCAGACGGCTGTTGGCGTCCAAAAGCGAGTCTGAGTTTGTTGTTCAGGAGTTGAACAAAAATTAAATCGCGTTTCGGTAGAGGAAACAGCGGGCATTTTATGAAAATTATTCGCAGATCTTGCTGCTGTTTCGATATTTCGAGAGGCTGCAGCCGAAGTTGCACTCACCTCAAGAGGAAGAAGACGACGAGAACCAGCATGCAGGCGATTGCCGTCAGAAGCACGGCAATGCCCGGCGCCTCCTCCCTGACGAGGCTGAGGCCGCTTGCCTTCAGCACGGCGAGCGCCTGTGCCTCCGTGAGCCCGCCGTCGAAGACAAACTCATGCTCCCGCCCATCCACGACCAGGATGATGGATCGACCCTTGCTCCAGAAGGCGGTCCTTCCGCATTTGACCGCAGATGCGAAACTCAAACGAGGAACCTTTCCATCGTCAATAGGCGGGACGGCGATCATCGTCAGAAGCATCCCCACGTTTACGTGACGCCGCCGTCGGCGATGATGGTGCGACCGGTGATCCAGCCCGCCTCCGGCGATGCAAGGAAGGTGACGATGCCGGCAATGTCATCGGGTTGACCGATGCGAGCGAGCGGCGTCATTGCGAGGATCTGATCGCCTCTTTCAGCCAGGATTCTGGTCGTCATGTCAGTCTCGATCACGCCGGGCGCAAGCGCATTGACGGTGATCCCCTTCGGTCCGAGTTCCTTGGCGAAGGCATGTGTCAACGTCACTACCGCGGCTTTCGAGGCTGAATAGACGGAACTGGCGGGGATCGGCCGATAGGCGAGCGCCGAGGCAAAGTTGACGATGCGCCCGCCAGGGGAAGGCAGATGCGGAAGCACTGCCTCAGTCATCAGCACGGTTCCCATGATGTTGGTCTCAAGGATGCTGCGAATAAAAGGCGCATCCATCGCGCCGAGCGGACGGTACGTCCCGACGGCCGCGCAGTTGACGAGCACATCGATCTTGCCGAAGCGCTCGACGGCAGAGGACACCAACGTCTTGATATCGTCTGGATTGGCGACATCCGCCTGCACCGCGATACAATTGCGGCCGCTGCCCCCCAATTCGTCCGCAAGCCGGTTCGCCGCCTCATGATCGGACCGGTAGCCGGCCACGACATAAGCGCCGAACGACGCGAAGCGGCGAGCGATCGCGGCACCGATGCCGCGCGAACCGCCGGTGACAAGCACGACCTTGCCTTCCAATGTTGCGCTCATCGGGCAGCACCGCTCGGGCCAGGCATCGGATAGTCGTCGGCGTTCAGTACCCAGCCTTGCTTTTCCGAGAAGTCGAACCGTGGCGGCGAGAAAATGTCGACGAGCTGGTTCACATTCGCATCCATACCGCGGGAGGTGTGTATCGCCGGCGGAGGGATGACGGTGACTGAGGGGGAGCCGCAGAGTTCATGGTCATCGGCGCGCCAAGCATGGAGGTTCGGCGTCCATGGCCAGCGGATGTGATGTGTATAGGATCCTTCAAGCGCCAGCGAGCATTGTTCGAAATCGTCATGGTAATGGGGCGAGAGCTTGGCAATGTCGCGCGGACCCCTCTCCTGCGGCAAGACATTGACCATGAAAGTCGTGCAGCGCCAGATGCGGCCGAAACGGCCCGGCTCGTCCGGCACATCGAGCGAATAGGTTCGCACCCGGTACCCGTCCTTGGGCTCGGGCCAGGGCTGAAATGGTGGGATGTTCGGGTGATGTGTGGCATAGGCGGCGGCATTGATGCAGGCCAGTGCCAGATCTTCCGATCGCGACGAGAACATGCGCACCAGGCGCCCGCCTTCCGGCATGACGACCGTGCTGTCGCCCGGCGGCACGAAGGCCAGCGAATAACCAGACACCGTTTCCGTCCTGCCCTGCCACGTGATCGTCGCCGACGACTTTGCATCGGGCAGAAGGACGGCGTATTCGTCGACCTGCCCCTTCCGGCCGAAGGTCGCCCCGGGCCGTGCCTCGCTGTGGGCAATGATGAAATTCTGTCCCCGCCCCAGCCACGTCTTGCCGTTGGAATCGTCCTCCTGCGGTGCCGTCTCATAGAATTTCAGATATTCTGCCGCGGCGAAATCCGTGGCCGACGGCCCTGTCCTGGCCGTTGCCAGTGACGAGCGGGGATCACTGCTGTTGTACATCGGCATTTTCCTTTTCCAATCTGATGCCCGTCAATGCGATTTCGCACCGGGGCCGTAACCGGCAAATATCCCATTGGGGAAGAGAAGCAGGACGAGGAGGAGCACGCTGAGCGCCGCGACATTCTTGAAGCCGGCTCCCAGCATGACAATCGCAAGCGCCTGCAGGATGCCGAGCAGAAGGCCACCGGCGAGAGCCCCACCTGCCCGCCCGAAGCCGCCGATGATCGCGGCGATGAAACCGTTGACGCCGAAGGGCGTACCGACATTGTAGGCGGTATACTGCGTCGGCGTGACCAGGATGCCCGCGATCGCACCCAGCGCGGCGCTCAATGCGAAGGCGACGAGCATCATGCGGGCGACCGGAATGCCGAGCAACTGAGCCGCCTCCCGGTTCTGCGAGCAGGCACGCAGCGCCCGTCCGGTCCGCGTTCTCGTGAAGAATAGCCATAGGAGTACGACGAGAAGCGCGCCGCACCCGAGGATCCAGAAGAGCTGATAACCGATGGCGAGGTCGCCGATTTTCAATGGTCCGCCAGGGGTGAACTCTTCGAACGTGCGCGGACGGTCGCCGAACGTCAAAAGCGTGATGCGTTCGATCATGATCTGCGACGCCAGGGTCGCGAGAATGATCGCAAAGAGCGTCGCGCCGCGATGCATCATCGGCCGGACGATCAAAAGCTCCATCGCCATGCCTGACACCGCAACGAGCGGAATGGTCAAGACGATCGCGAGCACGAGCGGCACTCCGAACTCGCCGAGCAGAACCTGGCAGACCATGCCGCCAAGCATGACGAACACGCCCTGTGCGAAGTTCACGATGCCGCTTGCATTGTAGATGACGCAGAATCCGATCCCGACGAGACCGTAGATGAGCCCGACCCCGACGCCGTTGACGATGCTTTGAAGGAATTCGATCATGCTAGGCATCAGCCATCTCCGTTCCGCCGAGGTAAGCCGCAATGACGTCGGGATGGACCTTGATCTCATCCGGCGTGCCTTCGGCGATCTTCTTTCCAAAATCGAGGACGACGATGCGTTGCGCGATCTTCATGACGAGGCTCATATCGTGCTCGATGAGGATCACCGTCGTCCCGCCCTGGTGGATGCGTTTGATGACTTCCGCCAGCGCTTCGGTTTCCTGTGTATTGAGGCCGGCTGCCGGCTCGTCGAGCAACAGAAGCCGCGGTTTTGCCGCGAGCGCCCGCGCCACCTCGAGCAGCCGCTGCCGGCCATAGGGCAGCTTGTCGGCCTGAAGGTCCGCCTGATTTTCCAGGCCGACGAAGCGCAGGAGTTCGCGCGCGCCTTCGCTGACGCTCTTCTCCTGCCGGCGCATCCAATCCGGGCGGAACAGGGCGGAGAAAACACCGCCGCGCGTGACCCTGTGGCTGCCGATCTCGACATTCTCGGCAACCGTCAGATGCTTGAAAAGCTGGACGAGTTGGTAGGTCCGAACGAGGCCGGCCGATGCGACGCTATGAGAGGAGAGGCCCGTGATCTCCTTGCCGTCGAAATGGATCGAGCCCGTAGTTGGAGGAAAGAAGCCTGAGATGACGTTGAACAACGTCGTCTTGCCAGCCCCGTTGGGGCCGATCACCGCGAGCAGTTCTCCCTCCTCAACATCGAAGGAGATGGACTGATTGGCAAGCAGGCCACCGAAACGCTTCGTCTCTTCACGAACGGAAAGCAGTGCCATGATCAGGCTCCTCCTTTGGTCGGCCTGTTTGGCCATTTGAAGAGGACCGACAGGCCAGCCATGCCCCGCGGCGCGAAAATGAGGATCAAGATGAGGATGGCTGTATAGGCGATGTCCTGCATTTCCTTCAGGCCGCGCAAGGCCTCCGGCAGGACCGAGACGACAATGGCGCCCACGAGCGGACCCCACGTCGTTCCGATGCCGCCGAGATAGAGCATGGCAAAGCTTTGCACGACCATCGTCGTCCCGAAGACCTCGGGGCTGATAAAGCCGATGAAATGCGAAAACAGCGAGCCGGCCGCGGAGGCGTAGAGCGCGGCGATGACGAAGGCGATGAGCTTGTAGCGGGCGATGTTGATGCCGAGCGCGGTTGCTGCCTGTTCGCTGCCGGCGATCGCAGCAAGCGCTCGCCCGAAGCGCGACTGCCGCAGGCGGCTTGCCACGCCGATGCCGAACAGGGCGAGGACGACGAGCGCCACGAGCTGATGTTTGACTGTAAGGAGCTCGTATCCCGCGATACCGAGGGGCGGCACGCCCGAATAGCCCATATAGCCCTGCGTCAGGCTCGTCCATTCGATGCTGATCTCATAGACGATGAGGCCGAGTGCGAAGGTCGCCATGGCGAGATAGTGACCGCGCAGGCGCAGCGTCGGGTAACCGACGACAACCGCCGCCACACCCGATATAGCCATCGTCACGAGGAGCGCCAGAAGCGGTTCCCAGCCATAATCGGTGCATAGGATGGCGCTTCCATAGCCGCCGATGGCGGCAAATGCGCTTTGACCGAACGAGGCCTGGCCCGTGTAGCCCATGAAGAAATTGAGCCCGGTGCAGAATATCGTGTAGATGAATGCGAAGCCGAGCACGGTGACGATGTAGTCGCTCGACAACAATCCCAGTGCTGCCAGAACCAGTACGGCAATGACCGGCAGCATCGATGGCCAGCGGCTTGCCGCCGGCTCAATGGAGGTAATAGCGTGCGAGGTCATGATGCGATTTAATCTCATCTGTCTTGAGTTCTGCGACGATCGTTCCAAGCGAGATGACATAGACCCGCTGCGCGAGCTTCAGCGCCAAGGGCGCCTTTTGCTCGACGAGCAGAATGCCAATTCCGCGACGATTGAGTTCGCTAAGGGTGCCGAGAATCTCCGATGCCACCCGCGGTGCGAGACCCAGTGACGGCTCGTCGAGCATGAGGAGTTTCGGCTTGGCCATGAGGGCACGGCCGATCGCCAGCATCTGCTGTTCACCGCCCGAGAGCGAACCGGCGATCTGTCCCAGCCGTTCGCGCAGACGCGGAAAGAGTTCAAATACGCTCTCCATCTGCTTGTCCGACTCTCCGGCATGCAGATAGCCGCCGATGACCAGGTTTTCCCGCACGCTCATGAGCGGGAACAGGCCCCTGCCCTCCTGCACCATGACGATGCCGCGCTGCGCAAGCTTGTGGGTCGATAATCCGCTGACGTCCTCGCCGCGGAAAAATACCGCCCCCTTGCGCACCGTCAGACGCGTCAACGCACGCATCAGCGTCGTCTTGCCCGCACCATTCGGCCCGAGAATGGTCACCAGTTCTCCCTCGGAAATATGCATGCTCGTGGGCTTCAAAGCTTGCACATGTCCGTAGCTGGCGGAGATATCCCTTGCTTCGAGCAGAGGGGTATCCTTCGCGCTGACAGCATCCCCGCTCATTCGGCAAGCACCAGTTCGCCGCCAGCATATTTGCCGATCAGGAAGGGGTTCTCCGTGATGCCGACATGCTGATCGTGAGAAAAATTGAACGATGCGTAGGCGCCGGTATAGGACGGCACCTTCTCGGTCGCATCGCGCAGCGCCTCGCCATCGGTCGATTTGGCGATCTCCGCCGCCTTTGCCAGCACCATCATGCTATCAAAGGCTCGGGCGCTATTAGTCGGGTCGCGATCGGGATATTTCGGCGTCCAATATTTGAGGAATGCTTCGACGGCATCCTTGGTCGGACCAGCCTTCAACTGCTTTGGCAATTGCACCGGAGGCGCCACGAACAGGAAGCGGTCGGACAAGACCTCTCCTGCCTGCTTGAAGATGGAGCCGTCATCGTTGCTGGAAAGCAGCAACATCTTATCCAGGCCAAGCTGTTTGATGTTCTTGGCCGCGGTCACCGTCGACCCGCCCTGACCGATCTTGACGACCGCCCCTCCTCCGGCTGCGTTGATGCGCCCCAGCTGGACTGTCATATCGCTGTCGTCGGCCTTGTAGGTTTCCTGCGCCACGACTTCGAGCCCGTATTCCTTGGCGAGTTCGACGCCAAGATCCTTCATCATCAGAGCATAGGGCGTCGGATCGTAAAGAAGCCCGATCTTGCGGATCGATGTCTTTTCCTTGAGGTAGCGATAGCGTGACTCCATCTCATACTTTGGCGGCGCCAGGAAGCTGAAGGCCCATTCCTGCTCATTGATACGCTTTGGCAGGATCGAGCAAAGATACATCGGCAGCTTCGCCTGCATGACAAAGGAGGCCGCCGCGAAATTGCCGGCCGATACGCATCCGCTGTCGAAAAGATTGACCTCGTCACTTGAGATCATCTTGCGATAGCCAACAACCGCATCCTGCGGCTGGGAATGATTGTCCTCGGTGATGATCTCTATTTTCTGACCGAGGATACCGCCCTTTTCATTCAGCACCTCGGCGCCGATGGCAAGCCCGTCGCGCCAGGCGCGATCGATGACCGCCGCATAGCCGGTCAATCCGACCGACGACCCAATCTTGAACGTATCCTCAGCCTGCACAGGGCCGGACAACATTGTACCGATGGCCAAAGCCAAGCACCAATTGCGAACCGTCACTTTTCCTCCTCCCAAGACAAGCCCCGTTCCTCCGGGCGTCCTACTTATTGAAACAACGTTTCGCTGATAAGAATATTTGCAAACTTTTCCTTGTCAAGCCCGCACGGCGTCCATGCGCCGCTGTGATTAGAGATTCGGGCAGCCAAGCGCATGCGAGACGCGCCGTGCGGCCGCCATTGTGCGCTGCCGCTGATCTTCGGAAGGGATTTCTCCGATGAACTGGATCATGTCGACGACCCCGACGGCGCCGCAGACCGCGCCCGCGGAATCAAAGATCGGCGCAGCCAGCGTGTTGAGCCCGATGGCGGTCTGATTGGGAGCCGTTGCCCAACCTTGCGCCCTGATCCTTTCCAGCTCGGCGCTCAGGGCCGACGGGCTCATGATCGTGTGCGGCGTGAAGATCTCAAACTTTCCCCGAAGAACACGACCGCGGAACTCCTCCGAGGCAAAGGCGAGCGCCGCCTTGCCCTGCGCGGAACTGGTAAAGGTCAAAATAGAACCGGCGCGAACGCCAATTTCTATGGGAGACCGGCCTGGAACCGCTGCCAGCACGCGCATTCCGTCCGGCGTCATCTGAGAGACCACAGCCGAATGGCCGAGCGCATCCCTGAGCTCCATCAGCGGGTCGGCAGCCACGTGCGTAAGATCGAGGTTGTCGCTGACCGCCCTGCCGAGCGCAACGAGACGCGGGCCGCTCTCATAACGATCCGAACCGCTGGGCTGAACGATATAGCCTTGCTGAACAAGGGTCTGCAGATAGCGATGAATACGGCTCTTCGTGGTTCCGAGCGCCTGCGCAAGCGTTGTCACCCCGACAGCCTGCCGTTCCTTCGCCAGATATTCGATAATACTCAATGCGAGCTGGACAGCCTGAACACCGTCGCCATCCTTGCCTTCCATACGGGGCATAAGCCCTCCCTCATTCAAATCGCACGCATGGGTCTTGACATACCCCCAGGCCGCAGGTGTACAAACTTTCAAAATCAGAATGATGTTCTGATCATCGAAACGATAGGGAGGATTCGAGCTCGTGTCAACAGCTCTGCCAACGCGCTTTCGCCAACGGTTTCTCAGCCGGGAGACACTTCTCGGTTCGTTCATCAAAACACCGACCACGCACTCTATCGAAATCCTGGGCGGCATGGGATTCGATTTCGTCGTAATCGACGAGGAACATGCGCCATTCGACCGGGTCACCATCGACAACGGCTTGCTTGCCGCGCGCGCCGTTGGGACGGCCGGAATCGTGCGCGTCGCCGAGCCGACGGCCTCAAAATTGTTGGCCGTGCTTGACGACGGCGCAGCCGGTGTTCTCGTGCCGCATGTGATGAGCGTCGAGAAGGCCAGAGCAGTCGTGTCGGCCTGCCGCTACAAGGGCGGATCGCGGGGCTTTTCCAACTCGCCGCGCGCAGGACATTATGGCGCAGTCGGCATGTGGCCGCATGTGGAGGATCAGGACAGGTCGATCACGGTGGTCGCAATGATCGAAGATCCCGAGGCTCTGGATGTCATCGACGACATCGTCGCCGTCGACGGCCTGGATGGTGTCTTTGTCGGCCGTGGCGATCTTTGCGTGGCAATGGGTGCGCAGTCGCCGGCCTCGCCGCAGGTGCAGGCCGCGACGGAAAAGATCGCCAAGGCTGCCATTGCGGCCGGCAAGCCGGTCTGCGTTATGGTCGGGTCAATCGCCGAAACTGCGGCGTTCCGCACGCTTGGCATTACGTCCTTCATCGTTTCGTCCGACCAGGGCCTGATGCGGCAGGCGGCAGGACAGGTTCTGACGGATTTTCGAGAAATTGCAGAAAGCAGGCTGAAGGCCGGGACTGCGGCTTAACGCATCCCGCTCAGGCTCAATTTGGTGAGGAGAAGAGACATGCTGGTTGATAAGGTTGAACGGGGCTCCAACGGCTCGGGGGACGAAGAAGTCGAGGCATTGCTGAAAGGGGCGGTCGATCTGCACTGCCACAGCGGGCCGGCGGCCATGCCACGCGTTCTCGATCATCGTGAGGCGATGCAGGACGCCGCTAATGCTGGGTTTCGCGCTCTGCTCTACAAGGACCATTTCTATCTCGGCACACCACATGCGAAAATCCTGGAGACCATCTATCCCGACACCGGTGTCAAGCTCTTCTCCGGCATCGCGCTCAACAATGCGAGCGGCGGCATCAATCCTTACGCGGTCGATCATGCCATCAAGATCGGCGGCAAGATCGTGTGGATGCCGACCCTTGCGGCAGCCAACCATATCCGCAAGGGGCTGACCGAGGCCAAGAGCTTTCCAAAGACAGCGCAGAAGATGCTCGATCCGACGCCGCTGACCGCATTGGACGCAAACGGCGAGGTAAGCGACGACGCGAAAAAGGTTCTCGACTTGATCGCTGAAGGCGACATCATTCTCGCCGGCGGGCATCTTGAGGCGAGCGAGCTCTTCGTGCTGTTCGAAGAGGCCAGGAAGCGCGGCGTCAGGAAGATGCTCGTCAATCATCCGACCTATATCGTCGGGTGCTCGGACGAAGATATCAGAGGACTGGTTTCGCTTGGCGCCTATATGGAGCATTCGATCTGCATGTTCATCGACGGATCCGGCAACCAGTACGAGCCAAGCTATCTGCAGCATCTGATCGAGATCGCGGGCATCGACAGGACCTGCCTGTGCTCCGATCTCGGTCTGCTCGGCGCCCCGCGTCCGCTCGAAGGCTACCGTCAGATCGTGCGCGCTCTGCTCGACATGCAGTTTTCGCATCAGGATATCCGCACCCTGATCGGCGACAACTCTGCCCGCCTGCTCAATCTGGCAGCCTGAGCCATCATGAGGGTTCTGATTGTCTTGGCTCACCCGGAACCGACGTCCTTCTGTGCCGCACTCAGGCAGGGAGCAGTCGAGACAATCGAGGCTGCCGGACACGAGGTGATCGTCTCCGACCTCTATGCGGAAGGCTTCAACCCGGTCGCAGGACGGCATGATTTCCAGGAAATTGCGGATGCGGCACGCTTTCATTACCAGAGCGAACAGCTGCACGCCGCTCAAGGGGAAGGATTTTCGGGCGAGATCACGCGTGAGCAGGCCCGCATCGAAAGTGCTGACGCCATCGTTTTTCTTTTCCCGCTCTGGTGGGGCGGCCCACCAGCCATCCTCAAGGGCTGGATCGATCGCGTCCTTGCCTATGGCTTTGCCTATGTCGACGGTGCCCGCTTCGAAAACGGTCTCTTCAAAGGCAAGCGAAGTCTCCTTTGCGTAACGACGGGCGGCACATCCGCCCGCTTCACCGCCGACGGTGTTTATGGCGACATCGACAGGGTGCTCTGGCCGGTCCAGCGGCTGACGCTCGATTACATGGGCCTTGCGGCGGAAGAACCTTTCATCTGTTACGGCACGCCGCGCGTCGGAGCGCAAGGGCGTGCCCTGTATCTCGCCTCATGGCGCAACCACCTGCTGACCATGCTGAACAAGGGGCCGGTCGCGGGCGGGAAGGCCAAAGCACCCGTACTGGCCGACGCAGCACCCTGGACACGAAACGCCTGACAACATCAGCATTCGAGAATTGGAGGAGTACGCATGCCCCCTCGCAAAGTCATCATTACCTGCGCCGTCACTGGATCGATCCATACACCATCGATGTCGCCGCATCTTCCGATCACCGCCGAACAGATAGCGGAAGCCGCAATCGGTGCGGCAGAAGCAGGGGCGGCGATCGTGCATCTTCACGCCCGAAACCCGGAGAGTGGACAGCCCGACCAGAGTCTCGAAGCCTTCGCGCCTTTCCTGAAAGTGATCAAGCAGAAATCCGACGTTGTCATCAACATCACCACCGGTGGCTCGCAGACCATGACCGTCGAGGAAAGACTAAAGCCGGTCGCCACGTTCAAACCCGAGGTCGCCTCCCTCAATATGGGATCGATGAATTTCGGCCTGTTTCCGATGCTGCAGCGCTTCAAGTCGTTCAGGCATGACTGGGAGCAACCCTATCTCGAGGGCTCCAGGGAGCGGATTTTCAAGAATACGTTTGCGGATATCGAGAAGATCCTGACAACATGCGCCGACAACGGCACGCGCTTCGAGATCGAATGCTACGATATCGGCCACCTTTACACGCTTTCCCATTTCGTCGACCGCGGCCTTGTCAAGCCGCCCTTCTTTATCCAGAGCGTCTTTGGCCTCCTCGGCGGCATAGGCAGTCATCCCGAGGATGTGATGATGATGAAACGGACCGCCGACCGGCTGTTCGGCGACGATTACAACTGGTCGGTGCTCGGTGCGGGGCGCAACCAGATGAGCATTGCGGCCATGTCGATCGCCATGGGCGGTAATGTTCGCGTTGGGCTTGAGGATTCCCTCTGGATCGGTGCCGGCAAGCTTGCCGAGAGCAATGCCCAACAGGTTTCCAAGGTGAAAACACTGATCGAAGAACTGGGTCTCGAGGTTGCAAGCCCGGCAGAGGCCCGATCGATCCTTGCACTCAAGGGCGGCGATCGTGTCGATTTCTGATCTCACCGGAAGCCTTGACGAAGCCAAGGGCGAATTGGCGATTGAGCCATACGGCCAAAGAACCGCATGAGGATCCTATGAGGAAACTGACTTCAAGCGCGACGGAAGCGCTGGCCGGAGCACTGGTCAACGGCATGACGATCATGTCCGGCGGCTTCGGCCTCTGCGGCATCCCGACCAGTCTCATCGAGGCGATCCGCCTGTCGGGTGTCAGAGACCTTACGGTTATCTCCAACAATGCCGGCGTCGACGGATATGGATTGGGTATCCTCCTTGAAACCCGGCAGATCAGGAAAATGATCTCATCCTATGTGGGTGAGAACAAGCTGTTTGCCGAACAGTTCCTCTCCGGGACCTTAGAGCTGGAGTTCAATCCGCAAGGCACGCTTGCCGAGCGGATTAGGGCCGGCGGCGCTGGCATTCCGGCATTCTTCACGAAGACAGGCGTTGGCACGCTGATTGCCGAAGGCAAGGAAGTGCGTCGCTTTGGTAAAGACGATTATGTCATGGAGACAGGCCTGGTAGCGGACATCGCCCTCGTGCATGCCTGGAAGGGGGACCTGGAAGGCAATCTCGTCTACCGGAAGACGGCACGCAATTTCAATCCTGTAATGGCAACGGCTGCCCATCTGACGGTCGCCGAGGTCGAACATCTGGTGCCAGCCGGCGAGATCGATCCCGACCATATTCATACGCCCGGCATCTTCGTTCAGAAGATCGTTCATGTGCCTGCTGCGGAAAAGCGCATCGAGCAGCGTACGGTAAGAACAAGACAGAGAGAGGTCGCCTGACATGGCCTGGACGCGCGAACAAATGGCGGCCCGCGCCGCCCGCGAACTGCAGGACGGCTTCTATGTCAATCTCGGGATCGGCATTCCAACGCTGGTCGCCAACTTCATTCCCGAGGGGATGGAGGTAACGCTCCAGAGCGAGAACGGCATGCTTGGAATGGGGCCCTTTCCTTTTGAAGGGGAAGAAGATGCGGATCTGATCAATGCCGGCAAGCAGACGATCACGCAGCTTTCGAAAACCAGCTATTTTTCTTCCGCCGACAGTTTTGCGATGATCCGGGGCGGACATATCGATCTGTCGATCCTCGGCGCGATGCAGGTTTCCCAAAGCGGCGACCTGGCAAACTGGATGGTTCCCGGCAAGATGGTGAAGGGCATGGGCGGCGCCATGGATCTCGTGGCCGGCGTCAAACGCGTGGTCGTCGTCATGGAGCATGTGGCCAAGGGGGAACCCAAGCTGCTCAACGAGTGCACCCTACCGCTGACCGGCAGACGCGTGACCGATATGGTCATCACCGATCTCGGCGTTTTCCGCGTTGCCCGCGCCGGCCCGCCGCAATTGACTTTGATCGGCTTGGCTGACGGCGCCTCAATCGCCGAGATCAAGGCCATGACCGAAGCGCCGTTTGATGTCGACTTGACTGATTGATAAGGTAGAACCCATGTCCACACACTCCGTCGTCATCGCCAGCGCAGCGCGTACCGCTGTCGGTTCCTTCAACGGTGCTTTCGGCACGGTTCCCGCTCACGAACTCGGGGCGGCGGCCGTTAAGGGCGCGCTGGAGCGAGCAAATGTTTCCCCTGAAGA
>UEIF01000036.1 GCA_900468805.1 Hyphomicrobiales bacterium
CCGTCCACATATGGGATTTGGCACCTTTGGGCGGAACGGCACGGAGGGTGTCGATGCAATCCTCTGCGCGCTCGAAACCGGCTACCGGCATCTCGATACCGCGCAAACCTATGACACCGAATTCGAAGTCGGCGAAGCGTTGCGCCGCTCTGGCCTTGACCGAGACGAGGTTTTTCTAACGACGAAGATTTCGACCGACAATTTCGGTCCCGGCGCACTCGTCCCTTCTCTGGAAAAGAGCCTGGAGACGCTCAGGGTCGATCAGGTGGACCAGACACTGATCCACTGGCCGTCGCCCAATGGCCGCATTCCGCTCGAAGTCTACATCACCCAGATCGCCGAGGCGCAGGCCCGCGGTCTGACGAAGCTGATCGGCGTTTCGAACTTCACGATTGCCCTGCTGGAGGAGACGGAAGCACTGCTCGGCAAGGGCAGGATCACCAACAACCAGTTCGAACTCAACCCGATCCTGCAGAACAAGAAGCTCGCAAACTACTGCCGGGAAAAAGAAATACTCGTCACCTGCTATCTGCCGATCGCCCGTGGCATCCTTTCCGACGAGCCGGTGCTGCGCGCAATCGGTGAAAAACACGATGCGACGCCGGAACAAGTGGCGATCGCCTTCGAGCTTGCCAAGGGCTATTGCACCATTCCGACATCGGGCAGGCCGGAACGCATCCGCTCGAACTTCAAGGCAAGCTCGATCAGGCTTTCAGCTCAGGAAATCTCCCATATCGAGACCATCGACCGCAATCACCGCGTCGTGGATCCGGACTGGGGCCCGAAGTGGGACTAGGTGTTTGATCGGTTGCCTCGGCAGGCTGTCGGATCCGATCTCTGTGAGACCGAGGTCGAATATCTCGTCCAACATGAATAGGCCCGGCACGCGCAAGAGGTGCTCTGGTGGCGCAGCAAAAAGGGGCTTAAATCTAGGCAGAGGAAGCTGCAACACAGGACGAATATATGGCGGCATTGCCGGTCCGCATGATCCAAAATAGAGCGGTGTCTCACGCCGATATGCAGCATTCGTAAAGTATGCCGGCAGCAAGCACCTGCCGCGACCGTAAATATTCGATGAAAATCTTGCTCCATCAAAGCAAAAGCGCTTCCCGTTGCCCGCTATTCACTCTAACATCATCCAATCGGCCGGTGCGCTCCAGGCGTTCCGGCTTTTGAAGGTGAGAACCGTGATGGACGGGTCAACGGGGGAAGTGAAAGCGAACAGACTATGTCTGCTCGGCAGGCCGCAATTGTTGGCCGCCGGGACTGAGCTTCCCTTACCCGAAAAATCCTACTTCCTGCTGGCAATGTTAGCGCTGTCGTCGGAGCCGCTGGTCGACCGCGAAACCATCCGATGCCAGCTCTGGCAATCCGAACTTCCCGAAAAACGCGCCGGCAGCCTACGCCAGCTCCTGTCCCGCATCGAGCAGAGCATTCCCGAAGGCCTGCCACCCTTGCTCACCGCCACGCGCACCCATCTCGGCCTGGCACCGGGTTGGGAGATCGACCTCAATATCCTCAAGCGGAAGGATGTGCTGGAGCGTGACGAAAGCGGCATCCTGCTCGGCGAACTGCTCGAAAGCGTCAAATCACCGACGCAGGGCGCAGAAGACTGGCTGACCTTCGAACGTCAACGCATCGACGAAGCGCGCTCGGCCCATCTTGTCCGCCTGCTGGAAAGTGACGACGGACGCCCGGACGAAGAACTGATCGCCTTTGCCAAGCGGCTGATCGAGCTCGATTCCGCCAATGAGATCGCCTGCCGGGCGCTGATGCGCGCCCATGCCCGCATGAACGACCTGCCGGCGGCGCGTCAGGCCTATCTGAAGTGCCGCAGCCAACTGAAGAACGATTTCGATATCGAGCCGGACGGGGCCACGACGGCGCTTGCCCGTGAACTCGGCATCCTGGCCGCCGCGCAGCCGGTAACAGAACGTCCGCGTCCTACCTCGGAGTTGCTGATCGATCCGGCTGGCCAGCCGCGCATCGTCATCCTGCCCCCCGAAAGCATCTTCACCGATCCGCTGATGGAGCGTGTCGGCCGCGCACTGCTCGAGGATGTCACGATCGGCCTCAGCCAGCAACGCGGCTTCAAGGTGATCGCCGCCCATACGAGCCTCGAAATGCTGAGCCGCGCCCTCGACCCGACGCGCACCACCGTCGGCCCGCTCGACCTGTCCTTCGACTATGCCGTCTATGTGACAATCCAGGGCCGGGACGAGGATGTCTATGCCACCTGCCGGCTGACGCGCACGGCAACCTCTGAGGTTCTGTGGGCGGTCGAAATTCCCTTTGCGATGCAGAAGATCAGCGAAGCCTTCAGCCAGCTCACACGGCGCATCGTCATGACACTCGCCGATACGATCGAGCGCACCGAACTGGCGATGCCGCTCGGCGATGTGCCCGCTTCCGCCTATCGCCTCTATCTCGAAGGCAAGCGGTTGATTGCCCAGACCGACCTGCAGCACCTGCGCCAGGCGCGCAAATGGTTCAAGTCGTCGCTCAGCCGTTATGAACATTTCTCGCCGTCCCATGCTGGCATGTCGCGCGCCCTCGGCATGGAATGGCTGATCCGCGGCATGCGCGACCGTGACCTGCTCGACGAGGCCTATACCGCCGCGAGGATGGCGCGGCAGACCGATCCGAACAGCGGTCGGGCCTATCGCGAACTCGGCTTCGTGGCGCTCTATCGCCGCCGCTTCGACGAAAGCCTTGAGCATTTCCAGCAGGCCCAGGATCTCAATCCTAACGATGCCGATATCCTTGCCGATTTCGCCGATGCGCTTTCCCATGACGGCGATTTCGATCGGGCGCTGGAGCTCAGCAAGGCCGCCTTCAAGCTTAACCCGCTGCCACCAGACTATTATTACTGGAACCTCGGCGGTATCCACTTCATGCGCGAAGAGTATGAAGAGGCGATCGAGGCGCTGGAGCCGGTGAAGGCGAAACAGGCGACAGCCCGGTTGCTCGCCGCTGCGCACGCCATGGCGGGCCATGCCGCGAAAGCCAGAAATTACGCCAGAGTCGTGCTGGAAAACTTCCCCGATTTCCGCAGCGAAGAGATCCGTCATTTCGTTCCCGATCGCGATCCGGCCTTTACCGAACCGCTGATAAAAGGCCTGCAACTCGCCGGTCTTCCATGACGCGCAGCCTTTTAACGAAGCCTGTAACGCTTAAATGACGCAGGCAATGCTCTCTTCCAATGGTTAACGGCGGCCAGCCGCCCAACCAATCGGAGAGAGATCATGAAGACCGTTGAAACCAACGCCGCAATCCAGACCCAGGCACTTCGTTTTTCCGCTGCCGCCAAGGCCGCCATCAAGCAGGACGAGCTTACCGTATCGGCAAACGGCCTCGAAAGCCTGACGCATGCGCTGAGGTTTCGCTAAGGAACCAATCAGCATGTCTGCTTTGGCCGACCTTGAAGTGCTTGCCGCCGACCTCAACCGGTCTTCGGCAGGCGTCAACAGCTACCACGACCGGTCGATGACACCGGCGCAGACCTATGCGGCGATCAAACCGCATCTGCGCGACTTCGGCGTCACCCGTGTCGGGCTGCTGACCGGGCTCGACGTGCTGAACATTCCGGTTGCCTTCGCCACACGGCCGAACAGCCACACGCTGTCGGTCTTCCAGGGCAAGGGCATCGACAAGGAAGCGGCGATGACCTCGGCCGCCATGGAGGCGATCGAGACCCGCATCGCCGAAATTGCGCCTGCCGACCTGACGCTCGCCAGCCTTGAGACCATGAAAGCGGAGCGGGCCGCGATGATCGATCTCGACAGCGTGGCGCGCTGTGCCCCCGACGAGATCGGCGACGGCCAGATCCCCTGGTGCTCCGGCTTCGAGCTTCTTTCTGGCAGCACCACTTTCGTGCCCTGGTGGCTGGTTGGACTCGACCATCGCGGCGAGCGACCACCGGGCTTCGAACAGTCGAGTGATGGCCTTGCCTCGGGCAATACGCCGGCCGAAGCCGTCTTGCACGGGCTCTGTGAACTGGTCGAGCGCGATGCCTGGGCGCTCACCCAGCTCAAGTCCCCTGAACAGCTCAAGCAGAACCGCGTCGATCCGCTCGCCTTCGGCGATGCCGTGATCGACGTCATGGTCGATCGCATTCGACAGGCCGGCATGCGCCTACTGCTGATCGACATGACCACCGATATCGGTGTCCCGGCCTTTCTCGCCGTCATCATTCCGGGCAATCTTTCCGATCGCGTCGATGCCCGCTGGGCTCAGGTCTGCGGCGGTTGCGGCTGCCATCCCGATCCGGTGCGCGCGGCACTGCGCGCCATCACCGAGGCCGCCCAGAGCCGGCTGACGGCGATTGCCGGCAGCCGTGACGATTTCTCGCCGAGGATTTACCAGCGGATCGACCGCAGCGCCGGCATGCGCCAGGTCGTCGATCTCTGCAACGATGATGCGGCGCTCAAACCCTTCCCCATGCGCCCGCATCGCCCGGCGACGATCCAGGATACGATCCGCCATATCGCCGGCCGGCTGAGGGCCGCCGGCATCAGCCAGATCATTGCCGTGCCGTTTTGCCATCCCACCCTTCCGGTCTCCGTCGTGCGGGTCATTGTGCCGGGCCTCGAGGTCGATATCAGCGGCCAGTATATCCAGCTCGGCCTGCGCGCCGTCAACGTCATCAGGGAGGCCGCGGCATGAAAATCCTGTTCGTCGGCCCGAGCCTTGCAGGTGACATCGCCGAAACCCGCAAGCAGCATCCCGATATCGATTTTCGCGCGCCCGCGGCCTGCGGCGACATTCTGAAAGCAGTACATGAGGGGGCGACAGCGATCGGCCTGATCGACGGCTATTTCGGCGACCTGCCGTCGGTCTGGCACAAGGAGATCCTCTTTGCACTGCAAAAGGGCGTTGCCGTTGCCGGCGGTTCCAGCATGGGGGCGCTGCGTGCTGCCGAATGCTCCGTCTTCGGCATGGTCGGCATAGGCTCGATCTTCGACGACTACGAATCGGGCGATCTCATTGATGACGAAGCGGTGGCGCTCGTCCATGCGCCGCAGGAACTCGGCTGGCTGCCGCTTTCCGTCCCCTGGGTCGATTTCGAGCCGACCATAGAAGGTCTCTATGCCAAGGGTGAAATTAGCGTCAGCGAGCGCAAGAAGCTGCTGCTGGCCGGCCGCTTCCTGCATTTCTCCGAACGGACCTATTCGAAGGTGGTCGACGAATGCCATTTCGCCCGCAAGCTGCGGCGCGACCAGATCCTGGAGGCGATCCGCACCAACCGCGTCGAACGCAAACGCAGCGACGCCCGGTTGATACTGGACTGGCTGAAGAAGGGTGAGTTTGCGTCAACACAGCGTGACTGGAGCTTTGCAGTAACCTCGCATTGGGACCTGCTGCAGGCCGAAATCACGCAGCAGATGCAACCTGTAACGCTCGAATAACGGTTCAAAGCCCAAGGTATCCTGCGTGGGGATTTGACTGTTGTCGAGGGCGGAAACAATGTTTGAAAAAAGGGACCAGGGTGCAGGCAGAGAATACGCAAGGCTCTTCCGGCTGCTGTCGGCAGCCAAGGACGAGGCTGAAAAACTTCAGCTGCGCAATCTCATGCACCTGACAAACATGGCACTGCTGCAGGTCGTCATCGATTGGGACGGCATCGATCCGGACAGGGAGCTCGATGCGAACCTCGAAAAACTCGTCGGCAGCAAAGCCAAGATCGCAATGAAGGACGCTGGCGAAAATCTGATCTTGATCGAACGCCATTAATCCCGATGCGGGGTGCGACTGATCGCTATAAATTCAGGCCGACGTGTTATTCCGCAGCGTCGGCTTCCATCTGCTCGGTACTGGCGATTGCCTGGACGAGCTTAAGGATTTTCTTGCGAAGCTGCTCATTCTTGATCGAGAAAAAGGCAGCGTTGAGCTGGACGCCTTCACGCGAAATGACGAATTCTTCGCTCGGAGCGGGATTATCATTTGCGTTGGCGGCAGCTGCCGTCAGATCGTCGAAGAAGGTTCTGACGTCAACGCTCAGCGCGCCGGCGATTTCGACGAGCATGCTGGCGGAGACGCGGTTGGATCCCTTTTCGTATTTCTGGATCTGCTGGAAGGTCACGCCAACACGATCGCCCAGTTCCGTCTGAGAAACCTTTCTCAGCAGTCGCTGTATACGGATCGTTTTGCCGACGTGAACGTCCACGGAATGCGGTTCTTCTTTCATCTGATATTCCCTCCTGCGAAAACCGGCCAGACAACTTACACGGCCGGCAGTAACAACTTTTAGCCGAGTTAGTTCAACCTAGCAATTGTTCGCATGTCGTTTAGGCTGGGCCAAAACATCGCGCCATCCGAGAGCCCCTACGGATTGCACGCCGCGACAGATCACTTCAAACGAGAATCCGGTAGAATTGAACTTCGAAAGCGCGACGCCGGGTGAGCTATCGGGGCAGACTCAGAGCTTCCACAGACGCTGCGCATTGCCATGAAGGAGCTTTGAACGCTCCGTTTCCGCCGTGCCCGACAGCACGGCCTGGGTGGCCGCGACCCAGGTGGAAAGACCGTTCGCCAGCGTGCAGACGGGCCAGTCGCTACCCCAGACCACGCGATCCCAGCCGAAGCTTGATACGACATGCTCGATATAGGGACGCAGGTTTTCCGCCGTCCAGCTTGTCGGGTCGGCATTGGTAACGATGCCGGAAATCTTGGCGACGATATTCGGCCGGCGGGCGATTTCGACGATACCGCGGCTCCAGGGCTCGAAAGCGTTCGACTTGATATCCGGATTGCCGCAATGATCGAGCACGAACTGGACATCGGGCGCGGCATCGGTGAGCGCGCCCACCTTGCTCACCTGATGCGGCAGCGTGCAGAGATCGAAGGTCAGACCAGTGCCGGAAAGTCTTCTGACATTTTCGCGAAAGAGCGCGCCTTCAGAGATATCGTCGGGCACCACATGCAGCACGCGCCGGAAGCCCTTGACGAAGGGATCGGCTTTCTGGCGATCCAGATAGGCGGCAAAGCCGTCGTCTTCCGGCCGGCAGGAGACGATCGCACCGGCCACCAGATCGCCGAGGCGGCTGATATAATCGGTCTCGGCCTGCATGATGACGGGATCGACGTCCACCTCCATGTGCAGCGCTTTGGTGATGCCGCAGCGCTTGGCTTCGCTCGCGTAGGTTTCGTAGAGAAAATCGCGGTCGAGGGCGGGCACATCGGTAAGCCAGGGATAACTTAACGCCGAACGGTCGATGACGTGCAGATGGGTATCGATGAACACGCTCTTTTCCTCCAAAGAGTGGCATTTCAACCTATCCCTGGTGAATGGATTGTTCAAATAGAAATTCTGCTCGCCCTAACTCCGTGCGGCGATGCTGGCGCCGGCGAGCGCCGAAAGCTCAGCCGCCGTCTTCTGCACCATGCCGATCGCCTGGGTGATATCGGGCGCTGCCGGCGCATTGACGAGCGCGATATAGGGACAGGTGAGCGCGGCAATACCGCGTCCGTCCGACCCCAGGACCGGTGCCGAGAGATTGTAGACGCCAGCGGTCTGGGCGCTCGCCATCATCTCATAGCCGCGCTTGCGGATCTGGTTCAGCCGCTCGTGAAAATCCGGGCCGAGATCGACCTCCTCACGGCTGCGCACATGCTCCGAGATCATCATCTCGCGCTCCTCGTCGCTGCGGAAGGCAAGCAGCACATGGCCGGACCCGGTGTCGAAAAGGCTGATATGGGAACCGATGCGGATCGACAGGCCCCAATAATCGGGCGCCTCCTGCTGGGCGATGACGACGGCAGCCCCACGGTCGAAGACGGCCAGATGGTTTGCCTGACGGGAGCGTTGGGCGAGATCGCGCATGAGCGGCGTCGCATAGGAAGCAAGCCGGCGCACCGGCGCATGCAGTTGCGCCAGGCCGAAAAGTTTCAGGGTGAGAGAATAACGGTCGCCATCGAGCCTCGTCACGTAACCGCGCTTCACGAGACGGTCGAGCATGCGGTAAAATTCGTTCGGGCTGCGCTCCAGCCGTTTGGCGATTTCCGCCTGCGTCAGGCCGCTATCGACACCCGCCAGAAGTTCGAGAATATCGAGACCCTTGTCGAGCGCCGGAGCGCGATAGCGATCTGACTCGTCGGTCTCCATTCTTCCCTCCTGTGAATATCATTCTGCATATACGCAGACAGGCGGACGGAAAAGAAAAAGTTCGCGCTTGACCATAGAGCCATCGTCTGTTTGTCTATAAACAGACAAATCAAGTCTGAGGATATCGTTCCCGGAAAACTCGCCAGGGCGAGACAAAAACAAGATAACGGGAGAGGGAGAAGGCCATGCGCAGGGATATCGTGACCATCTGCCTGATGTCGCCCGATAGGGCGTTCGAACGCGGCCTGCATCCTGACCGATCCTTTTGAGATATATTTCAGCATCACCGCCAGCGCGCGCAATCCCCACAGAGGCCATGACATGACAAGCAATCTTTCCGGCAAGAGCGTTCTCATCACCGCAGCAGGTCAGGGCATCGGCCGCGCCACCGCGCTTGCTTTCGCCGCGGCCGGCGCCAGGGTGCACGCCACCGACATCAATACCGATGCTCTTGCGACCCTGGCGGCGCAGGCCAAGATTTCCACCCACAAGCTCAACGTGCTCGAAGACGAGGCGGTCAAGGCACTGGTGGCCGAAATCGGCGCCGTCGATGTGCTCTTCAACTGCGCCGGCATCGTCCATAACGGCTCCGTGCTTGACATGAAGGATAGTGATCTCGAGTTCGCCATCGATCTCAACGTCAAGGCGATGATCCGCACCATCCGCGCAGTGTTGCCGGGCATGCTGGAGCGCAAGGATGGCTCGATCATCAATATGTCCTCGGTCGCCTCGAGCATCAAAGGCGTGCCGAACCGCTTTGCCTATGGCGTCACCAAGGCCGCCGTGATCGGGCTCACCAAGTCGGTCGCTGCCGATTATGTCACGCAGGGCGTGCGCTGCAACTGCATCTGCCCCGGCACGGTGGAAAGCCCCTCGCTGCAGGACCGCATGCGCGCCCAAGGCGATTATGACACGGCGCGCGCCGCCTTCATCGCCCGCCAGCCGATGGGCCGCCTCGGCACGCCGGAGGAGATCGCCGATCTCGCCGTCTATCTCGCGGGCGCCACCTATACGTCCGGCCAGGCCTACGCCATCGACGGCGGCTGGACGATCTGAGCTTTCGCATGGCCGGCTCGTTGCGAAGCGGATGCCGGCCAACCCAACGGCCTAGCCAAACGGGAAAAACATCATGACCCGCATTACCGACGTCCGCGTCTTCGACCTTCGCTTTCCGACCTCGCAAAGCCTCGATGGTTCCGATGCGATGAACCCCGACCCGGATTATTCCGCCGCCTATGTAATCCTTGAGACCGACAAGCAAGGTCTCGCCGGCCACGGCCTGACCTTCACCATCGGCCGCGGCAACGACATCTGCTGCGCGGCGATCGAGGCGATGCGCCATCTGGTCGTCGGCACAGAACTGTCGGAGGTGAAGGCGCATCCCGGCAAATACTGGCGGCATCTGACGAGCGATAGCCAGCTTCGATGGATCGGGCCGGAGAAGGGCGCAATCCATCTTGCGACCGGCGCCATCGTCAATGCTGTATGGGATCTTCTTGCCAAGGAGGCCGGCAAGCCGGTCTGGCGTCTCGTTGCGGAATTGCCGGCCGAAGAGATCGCCGATATCGTCGATTACCGCTACCTCACCGACGTGCTGACACGCGAGGAAGCAATTGCCATCCTCAGACAAGCCGAAGCCGGTAAGGCGGAACGCATCGCCACACTCGAGAAGGAAGGGTATGCCTGCTACACGACCTCGGCCGGCTGGCTCGGCTACGAGGACGAGAAGCTGCGCCGTCTCTGCCAGGAAGCGATCGATGCCGGCTTCAACCACATCAAGATGAAGGTCGGCCGTGACCTGCAGGACGATATCCGCCGTCTGAGGATCGCCCGCGAGGTGATCGGCCCGGACCGCTACCTGATGATCGACGCCAACCAGGTTTGGGAAGTCGGACAGGCGATCGACTGGGTCAAGCAGCTCTCCTTCGCCAAGCCCTTCTTCATCGAGGAACCGACGAGCCCTGACGATGTCGCCGGCCACCGCAAAATCCGCCAGGGCATTTCCCCAGTGAAGGTCGCGACCGGCGAGATGTGCCAGAACCGCATCATGTTCAAGCAGTTCATCGCCGAAGGCGCGATCGATATCGTTCAGATCGACTCCTGTCGCATGGGCGGTCTAAATGAAGTGCTCGCCGTCCTCTTGGTCGCGGCGAAATTCGGCCTGCCGGTCTGGCCGCATGCCGGCGGTGTCGGGCTCTGCGAATATGTACAGCACCTGTCGATGATCGATTATGTGGCGGTGTCGGGCACCAAGGACGGCCGCGTCATCGAATATGTCGACCATCTGCACGAACACTTCCTCGATCCCTGCATCATCAAGGACGCCGCCTATATGCCGCCGACACGGCCCGGCTTTTCGATCGAGATGAAACCTGCCTCGATTGCCGGCTACACATTCCGCGGATAGGGTGGGAAGCCCCTTTTTAACGGGCTTCGTCGGCATGCCTGGCGGGGAAAGCCGCAGGGCCGGCCATTGCAAAAGGCTCCCGGTTCTTCTATAAGATTGGCCTGTGAAAGGCTGCTCGAGAGAGCCTTTTGCGAGCCTCGGGTAGCCCATTTGGACTATTTCTAACTCGCTGTTTTTTCTCACATCTTTCGCTGATACGGAATCGATCTGGCAGATTGATTCTGTCACCTCCTGGTCAATTTTCGAACGTCCAGCCGTCGAGATCGGGCGTCAGAAGGCGGTTTGCTCTATGCCTCACCAAGTGGGCGCAGCCTGCCGATCTCGTGTTCCGGATTTGAAAAAGCCAACCCCCGATCCATTCTTCGCCGTAGTCCATAGAGTTGCAGCAACAGCACCCTCCCGGCTCCTAGCCATCGGTTCCTTTGCCGGCGAAGATTAGGGACCGGTAATAGCTGATTCTTCTCAATGGGATGGCCCGCGGCCCGTCTACGGGATCAAAATATCAGCGTTGCCGCGTCGATCGCAAAAATCATGTGGGGATGACACGACTTTAAAAGACGAATCGAATTTCTGTTAACTGACGGAGATATCAGGGGAAATTGTAATCCTTCTGTCGTAAACTCATGATCCTGGCTGCTCCCGCTAAAGGCTTGTCTGCCGGAGTACCTTGCCAGAATCGCTGCGATCGGTAATCGTCACGGTTAAATAGCCGTTTCTGGTATTTTTCCGTGATGAAAGATTAGAGCGTGAGCAAGGCACAAAGGACTTCTCGGACCCTTCAGCGTAGCGTCGATGAGACGATCGGCGCCCATGCGTCGACGATCAGTTCGCAGTTGCAGGCGATTAGCGAAGCCCTGTTTCCGCCAACCGCGAGCAAGACGCTGCGCCGCTTCACATCGGGCGAGGCTGCCAAACTCATTGGTGTCTCAGATTCGACCTTGCGAAAGATGACGCTTGCCGGCGAAGGCCCGCAGCCCGATGTCGGCACCAACGGCCGACGGCTCTACTCCTTACGCCAGCTCAATGAGCTGCGTGCCCTGCTTGCCGCCTCCGCCCGTGGGCGTGAAGCGCATGACTTCCTGCCGCGCCGCGGCGAGAACGACCATCTTCAGGTCATTGCCGTTACCAACTTCAAGGGCGGATCCGGCAAGACAACGACCTCGGTGCATCTTGCGCAATATCTCGCCCTACAGGGTTACCGCGTGCTCGCCCTCGACCTCGACCCGCAGGCCAGCATGTCTGCGATGCTCGGCGTCATGCCGGAGACAGATGTACGCTCGAACGAGACGCTCTATGCGGCGATCCGCTATGACGAAGAGCGTCGTCCCCTCTCCGAAGTCGTGCGCAACACCTATTTTGACGGTCTGGATCTCATTCCCGGCAATCTCGAACTCATGGAGTTCGAACACACGACACCACGCGCGCTGACCCGCGGCCATCGGGATGGCGAAGGCGTGTTTTTCATGCGCGTTGCCAAGGCGCTCGACGATGTCGCCGAAAATTATGACGTCGTTGTCCTGGATTGCCCGCCGCAGCTCGGTTACCTGACGCTGAGCGGCCTTTGCGCCGCAACCTCGATGATCGTCACTGTGCATCCGCAGATGCTGGATGTGGCGTCCATGAGCCAGTTTCTGCTGATGACCCATGATCTTCTCGCCGTCGTGCGGGAAGCAGGCGGCGAGCTCAATTATGATTTCATCCGTTATCTGCTGACCCGCTACGAGCCGCAGGATGCGCCGCAGACGAAAGTCGCTGCCCTCTTGCGCAATCTGTTCGACGATCACGTCATGATCAATGCGATGGTGAAATCGGCGGCGGTCTCCGATGCCGGCCTCACCAAGCAGACGCTCTATGAGATCGGCCGCGAGAACCTGACGCGTTCGACCTATGATCGTGCGATGGAAGCGCTCGATGCCGTCAATGGAGAGGTCGAGATGCTGATCCGGCAGGCATGGGGGCGCACATGATGCTCTCCTTGATCAATACCGATTTAGCTTGTTTCGACGGACCAGCGGATCTGTTGGGAGCTCCCAACAAGAGGGGCTGGCGTGTAAGTATCCGACTAAGATCCGTCCGTCCATCGGCAGCCATCAAGCGTGTTGGGAGCTCCCAACTGCGCTATTCCGGCTTGCCCGCATCCGGCTTGCCCGCATTCGACTGGAAAGGAGAGAATTGATGAGCAGACGCGATACGGTCAATTCACTTTTCATGCGTAAAACGGATGCCTTGGCGCCATCTGCCGGTGTCGAGAAGAACCCGGACAGGGTGCGCACTGGTGCCGTCTCGGCCATGGGCGCATCTCTGCAGGAGATGACAGAAGCGGCACGTGCGGTCGGAAGACTGCAGGCGCAGATTTCGTCAGGATTTTCCGTTCTGGAGATCGACCCATCGGACATTTCCAATTCCTCGATCAGCGATCGTATCCCCGTCGAGCGCGATGCCGATTTCGATGCTCTGGTGACAAGCATAGCCGAACACGGCCAGAAGGTGCCGATCCTGGTGCGCCCCGATCCCAACAAGGAAGGGCACTACCAGATCGCCTATGGGCGGCGCCGCCTGCGTGCTGCGGCAAAGCTTGGGCTCAAGGTCAAGGCAATCGTCCAGAGCTTGAGCGACGATGAACTGGTCATCGCACAGGGCAAGGAAAATCTCGACCGGCAGGATCTCTCCTTCATCGAGAAGGCGCTGTTTGCCCATCGTCTCGAAGAGGCCGGTTATTCGCGCGATGTCATTATCGCGGCACTCTCGACCGATAAGGCCGATCTCAGCCGTTATATCTCGGTTGCCCGTGGCGTGCCGCACACTGTGATCCTGGCGATCGGCCCGGCTCCCAAGGCAGGCCGCGCACGATGGCTGGCTCTCGTCGATGCCGTCTCTTCTTCTCCGAAGAAGGTGGAGGCGATCATTGACGACAATGCCTTTGCCCATCTCGACAGCGATCAGCGTCTGCAGCGCGTATTGTCCAAAATCGCGGCGCGTGATGCGAAGAAGGCAACGGGCGAAACCTGGAAAACGCGCCACGGTCAGAAGGCAGCGCAGATCGAACGCTCCGGAGCCAGGACGCGTATCACGTTCGATGAACGCATGGTGCCTGAATTTGCCGATTATCTCACGACCCGGCTGGATGAACTCTTCGAGGAGTTCGGCGCCGTCAGGTCACAACAATAACTGTTGGCAGGCTAGGCCTGCTGATGAGGATCTAACTGTCATGAAAAGGAGCCAATAGGCAAAGAAAAAGGCCCCCGAACAAACATCCGGAAGCCCTCTTCTCTCGTTTAGCACCTAGAGAATCGCACTTCCCGGAATCGCTGTCAAGGTTTTTGAACGCCGTTTTGGCGGGCGCCGATGATTTGCCTTTGTATAAGGTGAACCACGATGGATACGGGATTTGTCACGACGCCTTTCGGGCGGCGGCCCATGTCGCTTGCCTTGATGAGAGGTCAGCTTCAGGCCGAATTAATTAAACCAGATAAGTCCGTCGACAAGTGGAAGGTGTTTCGCGACGTCTGCGAAGCACGACCGCTGCTCGATATTTCCGACCGCACACTGGCTGTGTTGAACGCCCTTCTCTCCTTCTATCCCGAGAGCCATCTCTCCGGTGAAGCGAGCATGGTCGTCTTTCCATCCAACCGGCAGCTCATGGTTCGGGCGCACGGCATTGCAGTCACGACGCTGCGCCGGCACCTGGCGGCTCTGGTGGATGCCGGGCTCATCACCCGCAAGGACAGCGCCAACGGCAAACGTTTTGCCCGCCGGAAGAGCTCAGGCGAGTTGGAAGATGCCTACGGCTTCAGCCTGGTGCCGCTTCTTGCCCGCAGCGAAGAACTGTCTGCCATGGCTCAAAAGATCGAGGCCGACCGGATTGCACTTCGGCGTGCGCGTGAGCGTCTGACCATCTGCCGCCGCGATGTCCGCAAACTGATCGAAACCGCAGTCGCCGAAGGCGTTCCCGGCAACTGGGACGACGTCGAGGCTGCCTACGCCCATCATCTCGCATGCCTGTCCCGCAATGCCGCGGCTTGCGATCTGGACAGCTTGCGCCTGAAGCTCGAAATCCTTCGCGCTGACATCGTCAATCTGTTGACGAACTTTGATAATTTCAAAAAAACGAGCGCCAGTGTGGTTCAAAATGAACCGCACATACAGAATTCAGATACAGATTATCTTGAATTAGAATCTTGTGCGACGATGGAAACAGAAACGCTGCCGCCTGCGACAGAACCAATTGGTACTAGCGGACCCCAGAAAATATTCCCTCTTGCACTCATCCTGCAGGCTTGCCCACAAATCGGCGATTATGCCCAGGGAGGGCCGATCAGGGGATGGCGGGATCTCCTGACCGCTGCCGTCACCGTGCGTTCCATGCTTGGTATAACACCGGAGACGTATCAGGCAGCTTGCGAAAGTCTTGGCCGGGAAAATGCCGCTGTCGTCGTTGCCTGCATGCTGGAGCGGGCGACCCATATCAACTCACCGGGCGGCTATCTGCGGGATCTGACCCGCAAGGGAGCGCGCGGCGAGTTCTCGCTTGGACCGATGCTGATGGCTCTGGTACGGCAGAACAGTCCGGTCGCGCGCAGGGCCTGACACGGCTTGAGCAAGGTCGATAACGCCGCTGCCGTGACGGTTCATTTGGAAGAAGGAAGGCACGGAAAGATGATTGCGACTATTTGCGCAGATCATAAGGACGATTGGGGAAGCATATCTTTCTTTGGCCAGAGCGCAGGGTGTCGGAAATGAAGTCTGGATTAACTTCCGCAGCGGAGAGAGAGGTATGTCTTATCAGTGGCTTGCATAAAACGTCGTCTCGATCGGTGGTGGCTGAATTGCCGCAAATACCCGAGAAACAACGCCTAAGGCGCCCGGAAGCCGGAAAGGATCGTTGACGAGAAATGGGTGGAGACGATAGGGCAGACGGGTCGTTGGAGGCGGGAAGAATGTGCAAAAGGCGAGGACGGACGTGAAGCGGGCAGTGGATCTTTTCCTGGCTTTGGTGGCAGCCGTGATCCTGATCATTCCGATCGGCGTCGTGGCACTGTGCGTGCGCCTGACCTCACCGGGACCGGCGCTTTACTGGTCGAACCGTGTGGGCCGCCGCAACAGGATCTTCCGAATGCCGAAATTCCGCAGCATGCGAATTGACACGCCGACGGTCGCCACGCATCTGCTCGATGATCCCTCCCGCTACCTGACGCCGGTCGGCGGCTTCCTGCGCAAGTCGAGCCTCGATGAACTGCCGCAGCTCTGGTGTATCCTGAAGGGCGAGATGAGTTTCGTCGGCCCGCGCCCGGCGCTCTATAACCAGGACGACCTGATCGCGCTGCGCACGGCCAAAGGTGTCGATGCGCTGCTGCCGGGGCTGACGGGCTGGGCGCAGGTCAATGGCCGTGACGAGCTGCCGATTCCCGAAAAGGTAAAGTTCGACGTTGATTATCTGAACCGCCGCTCCTTCTTCATGGATATGCGCATACTGGTCATGACTGTTGGCAAGGTATTGGGCAGCAGAGGCATAACCCATTGAGGTTACGACCTAAGGTTATGAACAGGTTGCTCACGCGACTACAGATTATTCGGTTGCACTTGAAATCGAAAAGGACAAGAAGAAGTTAGGCTGGAATGATGGGTGGACAGTATAAAAATGCATGATGATCCCTCAGGCGACGGATCAAAGACCAGCCGGTCCTGGACGTCGATGCAGGCATTGGTTGGACCGCTCTTGGCAATGCCGCGTCCGGCCAAGCGTATTATTGCGCTTCTCGTCGATTCCAGCCTCTGTGTTCTCACCATCTGGCTTGCCTATTGTTTCCGCCTGAACGAGTGGACCATCCTGACGGGCGTGCAGTGGCTCGCCGTTCTTGTGTCGCTATGTCTGGCGCTGCCGATCTTCATCGTCATGGGCATGTACCGGGCGATCTTTCGTTACGCCGGCATTGCCGCTTTCCTGGCGGTGCTGAAGGCGATTGCGATCTATGGTGTTGCCTTCGCGACGATCTTTACCGCGCTCAGCGTTCCCGGCATCCCACGTACCGTGGGCATTCTGCAGCCCTTCCTGCTGTTGATCGCGATCGGCCTTTCCCGCCTCGGCATCCGCTACTGGCTGGGCGATACCTATCAGCGCATCCTGCATAAGGGCGCGATGGCAAAGGTGCTGATCTACGGCGCAGGCAGTTCGGGCCGTCAGCTTGCCGCCGCGCTGACCAACAGCGATGAGCTCAGCGTTGTCGGCTATCTCGATGACGACACGAAGCTGAAGGGCGGCATCATGGGCGGCCTGCCGATCTATGATCCTTCCGATCTCCAGGCGCTCGTCCAGACGCTCAATGTCCACAATGTGCTTCTGGCTCTTCCCTCGGCATCACGCCAGCGACGCAACGAGATCCTCGAGCAGATCCGCAAGGCGCGGGTGAATGTGCGCACGCTGCCGGATATGACGGCACTCGCTCAGGGCCGCATCGCCGTTTCCGATATCCGCGAACTTGAAATCGAAGACCTGCTCGGCCGCGAGGCCGTGACGCCGCGCCAGGAGCTTCTCGATAAGGCCTCCCTCGGCAAGGTGGTGATGGTGACGGGCGCCGGCGGCTCGATCGGCAGCGAGCTTTGCCGCCAGATCCTGCGCAGCGGGCCGACGCATCTCATCCTCGTCGAGCAGAACGAATACGCCCTTTATGCGATCCACGGCGAGCTGCAGAAGCTTTCGGAACTTTACGAACAGCAGAAGGTGCAGATCGTACCGATCCTCTGTTCGGTGCGCGACCGTGACCGCATGGAACATATCATCATGAGCTGGCGGCCGCAGGCGCTCTATCATGCAGCCGCCTACAAGCATGTGCCGCTCGTCGAGCAGAATGCCGTCGAAGGCATCAAGAACAATGTCATGGGCACGCTGATTACCGCACAGGCGGCTGAGAAATACGGCGTGTCGAACTTCGTGTTGATCAGCACCGACAAGGCGGTCCGCCCGACCAATGTGATGGGTGCCAGCAAGCGGCTTGCCGAAATGCTGCTGCAGGCGCTATCTGCCGAGCAGCCGACCGGCCGCGCGCGCACCAATTTCTCCATGGTCCGCTTCGGCAATGTGCTCGGATCCTCCGGTTCCGTCGTGCCGTTGTTTCGCCAGCAGATCAGGGATGGCGGCCCGGTGACGCTGACGCATCCTGACATTACCCGCTATTTCATGACGATCTCGGAGGCGTCTCAGCTCGTCATCCAGGCGGGGGCCATGGCTGACGGCGGCGACGTCTTCCTGCTCGACATGGGCGAACCGGTGCGCATTGCCGATCTCGCCCGCCGGATGATCGATCTCTCGGGCCTGACGGTCCTCAGTGAGGACAACCCAGAAGGCGATATCGAGCTTTCGGTCACGGGTCTCAGGCCTGGTGAAAAGCTCTACGAGGAACTGCTGATCGGCGACAATCCCGAGACGACACAGCATCCGCGCATCATGAAAGCGCGCGAGGATTTCCTTTTCTGGCCGGAGCTTTCCAAACGCCTGAAGGTTCTTGATGCCGCGCTCGATCGCAACGACATACCGGCCGCCCGCCTGATGCTTGCCGAACTCGTCTCCGGCTATGCCTCGACCGGCGAGGTAACCGATCTCGCGCTGAGCGCTGCCGAGGCTAATACGGCAGCGTGATAAAACCCGGTTTTCGCCGGGCTTCTTCTCCTTATTCAGCCCCTTTAGGCATACGCCCCATTGTCGACCGTCCAGGCCGCACCGGTGACCGAGCGGGCGGCCGGCGAGGCGAGATACGCGACGATGTCGGCAATCTCGCCGGAATCGGCAAAGCCTGCCGGATTGGACATCAGCCCTTCCGCTCCTCGGCAGGCGGCCTCCCAGCGGGTTCATGTCTGACCCGGACGATGGGCTTGCGCCTCCGAGCCTCTATGCCGCCTTCGGCTCCAAGAGGGCGCTCTTTATCGAAGAACTTGATCTCTATCAGGAGACGGTCAACACCGAGATCTGGAATGCGCTCGACGAGGGGGAAACGATTGCCGCGGCAATCGAAGGTTCCCTCGTCAATACCGCCCGCGACTATAGTCGCCCGGATGTGCCTGCCGGCTGCATGATCGTGCTCGGCGCAAACCCAAGCTGCCAGCGAAGTCGAAGCAGTCGGCGAAGATAGTACGCCGCGCCGTACCGAGAATATTAGCCAGCTCATGAAAAAGTTCGAGGGGGCCGTCAGCGAAGGCGAACTTGCCGGCACTTTCGGCTGCAAGGCTGCTGCGGTCTTCCTTGCCACGCTGCAGAACGGCATGTCGCTGCTTGCCCGTCACGGCGGCGGAGACGATGTGCTGTTGGCGGTTGCCCGGAGCGGGGGCCCCGCGCTTGAGGCATGACCCGCGGCCATCGCCGCGGATGAACCGGCACTCAGCAATAAAAGGCATCCCTATGATCTGCAGGCTCAACCATTGAATGAACACCAGTATCCTAGGATTACCTATAACTGCTGATTGCAACTAGGCTGGTTTGAGCTCATATCAGGGCATCCCGTTTTTCGCGCCTCGCTATGCTTGCTCCCGGTCACAGTCATGACTTCGAGGAGCCTGCGATGACGGAGTTCATTTCATGGATCGCCGAAAACTTCAGGAGGACATGATGAGAGCCAGCGCAGTTGTAAACAGGGCATTGGTCGCAACCAACAAAGGAACGCGCTACGGGCTAGGTGCTGGGGGAATGAACCCCGGCAAGCCGTCACCGGCAGCGAACGGGAAATGTGACTGTTCCGGGTTCGTGGCCTGGTGTCTTGGCATGTCGCGAAAGACGCGGGAGGCCTTCTATGTCGAGGAGAACGGCGGATGGATCGAGACGACAGCGGTTTCGAAAGACGTTCTTGCCTCGACAGGGATCTTCGCGCCGCTGGATAAACCCTTGCCGGGCTGCGTTGTCGTCTATGGCGATTACAAGGACAGCAACGGCCGCCATCACGAAGGCCATATGGCTGTCGTTACCGAGGTGAACAGCCGCAACGGCATCGCCGGTATCGACAAGATCGTCCATTGCTCCGTGAGCAACGATAATTCCGGAGACGCGATACAGGAGACCGATGCGCGGATCTTTGCCAACAACAGGAATAGCGTGATCGGCTGGTGCATCCTGGTACACGAAGGCTGATCAGCGCAATCCACATCGTCGCAGGGCCGATGACCGGCAAATAGGAGGAGGATCATGCCAATAATAGGAATTATCGAAGGCTGCGAAATCCATCAAGATGCCGACGGCCGCGTCCATTTTACCGCCGATGCCGCCATTGATGCCGATGGCGCCAATGGCCAGCATGGCGCAGCGCCGGCCTACAAGGAAGACGACAGCGGGAGCGAAGCGTTGGCCAATGGCGGTATGAGGATCAACGCCCACGAAAAAGTCATCTGCGCTTACGACTGGGCGCGCAGTGTCGTTATTCTGAATACCGATAACGAGCCGAAGATCTTTCCGGGTGGCATCATCGCATCCCGGACCTGGTATCGCCACCGCGATCGGCCTGCCGGCGATCCCGCCGCTTACGTCGATGCGCAGACGGTGCCCTATATCGTGGTGCCGCCTCTCATCGTCCAACGCGTCACGCCTGTCGTCCGGGGCTCGAGGGCGAGGGTGACATGGCGCGACAGGTCGGTCGAATGCGTCGTGGCGGATCTCGGACCCGGCAACAAGATCGGCGAGCTCAGCATCGCAGCCGCCGATGCGCTCGGCATGCCTTCGAGCCCCCGCCACGGCGGGGTCAACCACAAAGAAGTTCTCTACGAGCTGTGGCCGGGGGTGGCAATGAACGGTTACGAACTGCAGCCCGCCTGAAGCGGGCCCATCTCTCGCGGGCAATCGCCGTGGGGAGGCCTGTCCTTTCGCGGGTGAGCGAAAAGAAATGGAAATGCTTGCACATCAATTCGTCCGTAAGCCCTCGGTTCGGTTTCCCGACCGAGGGCGTTTCATGTCGGCGGGCAGCCGTTATCGGAGCGCCGGGCAGCCGCGGACGTTGGCAAAGCTGATCTCGTCGGGACCTCGCCGCGTCCAGCCCTGAACGATCACACGCCGCGGCGTGACGTCCACGACGCGAGCGCGACGGAAGCCAAAATCGCGCGCCTTGTCCGCTGCCCATCGGGGATCGCAGCCACCGCGCTGCGGACGACCCCAGCCAGGCGGCGGCGACGGAGGCCGGCCCCAATCCCTGTCAGGTTCAAAACGGGGCGGCGGTCCCCTGTCGTAGCCTTCGTAATATTGCGCAGACGCGATGCTCGATGTGGAGACTACAGTGCCAAGGGCAAGCAGAACGCCGATGGCAGATTTCGTGAAGTTGATCATCAATCCAATTCTCGTTGGGGGCATACGCCTGCGAGGTTAGGGCACATCGTGGCAAACTGATGGCCAAGTGTATTGTCGCCGTCCGGCGAGACAATTCGCTATGAAGCCCAATGGGTTAATGTCGCAGCCAGCTTCAGCACATCGGCGCGCACTGCTGCGGCCACCCGCAAATGGCCGGCATGATCGCGCCATTGCGTCAGCGCCGTCCGGATAGTCTAGCGCAGGTCGCAGTGATCGCAGACCCCGCCCGAGGCCGGACGGGATCGCATTTCCTGATCTCAGCCAAGCGTTTCTGCAAAAAGTTCGAGCAGGCGCTTCCAGTGCCGCTCAGAACCCTTTTCGCTGTAGATCTCGCCGCGGTCGGGAACCGTCCAGCCATGCGACATGCCGATATAATTCTCGATGATGTGGTCGACGCCACCGGTGCGGAGCGCCTCGGCAAGGCGAGCGGACTGTTCCGGCGGGAAACTGCCATCGACGCCAGCGACCCCGACATAGATGCGCGCCTTGATGTCGCCGGCAAGGCGATGCGGACTGTCGGGCGCCTCGCTCGCCAGATTGCCGCCATGGAAGCTTGCGGCCGCCGCGATCCTGTCGGCATAAACGGCCGCTGCCGTCAGGGCGCGACCGCCGCCCATGCAATAACCGACGGCGCCGACCGGACCGGAAACGCCCTCGGCTTCGAGCGCGTCGAGGAAGGCTGCGCTGTCGCGCTTCGTCATCTCCTGCGTCGTCTCGCGGATCATCTTCATGATCTCGGCACGCGAGGTCTCGTTGCCGAAGGAGGAGCCGTCGAAGGGGCCGTACGAGCCGAAACGGTAGAAGAGATCGGGTATCAGCACGACGTAACCGGCATTGGCGAGACGCTCGCCCATGATATCGGTTGCCTCGCGCGGCCCGAGCGCATCCATATAGTAGAGAATACCGGGCAGGACCTTGCCCTCACTGCCTTCGGGGCGGAAAAGTGACGCCTTGGCAACGCCGTCGGCCGTCGTGATTTCAATATCGCGTTTCATGCGCCAATCCCTTTGATTTTATTGAAGCAGCCCCAAAGCCACTGCAGCAATCTGGCAAAGAACGGCAACAGTCTCAAGACATGAATATCTGGGGAGGGGTGCCGTTCAAGGACGACCAGCAGGTCGCCGCGCGACAAAAGCAGTGCCGTGTTGAATTTCACAGCGGCAGGCACCAAGCCGGTTACAGGGACTGTCGCACCACTCGTCAAAATCACCGGCCCCCGCAATGCCCATGCAATCCTCCATCCACAAGTTGGCCCCATCGTTCCACCAGGTGACGGGCGCAAGCGATTGCCGATCGTCGTGATCGATGGCATGACTGGCGGGAACACCGGGCCGAGGGCGATCCGGGCAAGATTGGGCGACGGGCACGAAACGCGGCGAGCTCTTGAGGGACATGACATTGATGCCGAAAGCAGCCGCAGCCGCAAGATACATGCTTGCCTACCTGGCCTGGCCACTGGTGTTTTTCTCCGGCCTGACGGGCGCCTATTTTGGCTTTGCGAGTGGGCATCCGATGGTCGCATTTGCAGCCACTTACGCCAGCGCGGTCCTGCTCCTCTTCCTGCTCGAACGTATCATTCCCTATGAAGAAGGCTGGCTGCAGCCTGATGGTGAAACGGCCAACGATATTGCTCACACGGTGTTGACCAAGGGGCTCGTCGAACTGGCGGCGCTCGCCGGGGTCATCTTTCCGATGCTTGCCGCGGCCCTGCTGCAACCGCTTGCCGCCATGCAGTTCAGTCTCTGGCCGTCATCCTGGCCGATGCTCTTCCAGGCGGGCCTCGCCGTCGTCATCGCCGAGTTTGGCCTCTACTGGGCTCATCGCATCGCCCATGAGCGGCTGTTTTTCTGGCGCTTCCACGCCCTGCACCACAGCGTCACCCGTCTCTGGGTCGTCAATACCGGGCGCTTCCATGTCGTCGATTCGCTGTTCAAGATCGCGCTGAGCCAGATCCCGCTCTACCTTCTCGGCGCACCGCTGCAGGTCTTCTGGTGGCTCGGCGCCGTCACCGCCTTCATCGGCATCCTGACCCATTGCAACGTCGATATGCGAACAGGCCTTTTCGACCTCGTCTTCTCGACGCCCAGACTTCACCGCTGGCACCATTCGAAGGATCTTCGCGAGGGCAATACGAATTACGGCGAGAATGTCGTGCTGTTCGACCAGCTGTTCGGAACCTATTTCAATCCCGACCGGCCGTCCTCGACGGATATCGGCATCAAGGGTCAGATCGCTCCCGGCTTCGTCAGGCAATTGGCGCAGCCTTTCACCAAGGACGGCGTGCGCCAGATTCTCGGCCGCCATCCCAAGCGCGGCTGAAGCTAAGGCCTGTCCCGGACCGTCATCTTTTTATGACATGCTGCCTGTAATAGCCGGCGAACTTCGACGGAAACGCACGGGGACGCCGATGACGACGTTGAAACAGGTTGCGCTGAGGGCCGGGTGTTCCATGGCGACGGCAAGCCGGGTGCTGAACCTCAGTGGCCCGATCAGCCGGGCGGCAGCACTTCGCGTGCGCCGCGCTGCGGCCGAAGTCGGCTATCGTGCGGCCGCACCGTCGGCCCGCAGCGGCCGCCGGCCTGTTATCGGCGTGCTGGTGCCGAGCGTCACCAATCCGGTTTTCGCCTCGTCGCTGTCCGGTATCCAGAACCGCATGCTGGTCGCCGGCCACAGCGTTCTCATTGCCCAGTCGAATTACGACCCCGATCAGGAGGCCGATGCCGTCGCCGGGCTTCTCGGCGAGCGGCCGACCGGGCTCATCCTCACCGTCTGCGATGCCGGCACCAGCCCGGCGCTCGCCCAGGACCTGCCGCCGACCGTGCTGCTCGGCAATCCGCCGACCCCCCGATATCCTGCCGCCGTTACCGTCAACAATTATGCGGCAGGCTGCAGGCTGACCGAACACCTGCTCTCCATGGGACATCGTCGCATTCTCTACGTCTCCGGCAGCTTCAAGGCTTCGGACCGCGCGCTGTTGCGTTATCAGGGCTATCTGCGGACCATGGCGGCGGCGGGCGTCGCGCCACTCGACGCCGTAGAGGTGTCCTTCGTCAGCGGCTACGACCAGATGGATCTCGGTCAGGCGTTGCGGACATTTGCACCGACCGCCATCATCGGCTCGAACGATCTCATCGCGCTCGGCGTCGTCGGCGCCATCCATCGCGAGGGCCTGTGTGTGCCCGACGATGTCTCCGTTGCCGGCTTCGACGGCATCGCCATCGGCAAGCTCATAAATCCGACGCTGACCTCGATCGAAATGCCCGATCTCAGCATGGGGGCGACGGCGGCATCGCTGCTGCTCGATATCGTCGAAAACGACGCGCCGCTGCGGCATCTGGAACTATCGCATGCCTTGCGTGCCGGCGGCACTGTTCGAAACCTCCAGAAAGACGAAACCGCCGCACCGATGGGATGCGGCGGTTCGCGATCGAAGCCAAGAGCAGCTTAATGCAATTCCGGCAAGTGTGAAGCGGATCTTGCGTCCGGAACTGCGTGATAACAAGAAGCTTAGCTGCGCGGCAGCATGCCTTCGACGTCGGAGGCTGCGTCGTCGAGCGCTTCCTTCGGCTCGGCCGAGCCGTCGACGATGCGCGACAGGTTGTCGACGATCGTCTGGGTAACCTTGACGCCATTGGTGCCCGGGAAGGCATACCACGGGATCATGCGCGGCATCTGGCTGAGGCCAGCCTGGAAGAGCGGGTTCTTCTTGTAGAAATCACCGAGATATTCGGCGGACTTGGCGGCAAGCTCGTTGTTCGGCACATAGCCGGTGCCGGGCACGACGACCGAGGCGCCATAGGGGCCGGCCGCGAACTTGGCGAACTTCCAGGCAGCGTCCTGCTTGGCGGCATCCTTGGCGAGGATGACAACGGCGTTGCCACCGGTCGGCAGATGGCCCTTTTCCGGGTCGAGAAGCGGGATCTGGGCGGTGCGCAGATCGAACTTGGCGCCGACGTTCTTGATCGTGTTGACGAGCGCGCCCGTCGTCTGGAATTCGAAACCGACCTTGCCGGCGGCGAAGGCCTGTTCGCCTGCTGCCTTGGTGAAAACAGGCATGCCGCCTTCCTTGACGAAGCGGCTGATGAGTTCGACGGCCTTCTGTCCCTCGGGACCGTTGAAGGCGACCTTCTGCTCGTCGTCGCTCAGCATCTTGCCGCCGGCACCGAAGAGCAGGGCGGAGAACATCCAGTCGTCGCCCTGCCAGCGGAAATCCATGCCGTCGACGCCGTTGCCGAGCGCCTTGATCTTGCCGGCAAGCGCGATGACCTCGTCCCAGGTTTTCGGCGGGGTGTCCGGATTGCCGCCGGCTGCCTTCACGAGATCGGCATTGTAATACATGATCGGGTTGGAGGTGGCGAAGGCAAGGCCAACCTGCTTGCCGTTGACCTGGGCGAGCTTCAGGATCGTGTCCGAGAAGCCCTTCTCGGCCATGTTGCCTTCCTTCTGGACGAGCGGCGTCATGTCGACGGCGACATTGCGCTCGTTCAGCATGCGCAGGCGGTTCAGGCCGATGAAGGTGATGTCGGGCATTTCAGACGTGCCGGCCTGGCGCAGGATCAGCTGGATACCGTCTTCATAGGTCGCCGAAGGGGCGGCGAACTGGATCTTGATGTCGGGGTTTTCTTCCATGAACTTCTTCGAGATCGTGTCCATCACGTCCTTGAAGAAGCCCGGCATCGGGTAGTGGATCGTCAGCGTCGTTTCGGCGTGGGCCGGCAGTGCCGCCGCCACGGACAGAGCCGCTGCTGCGAGGAACTGGGTGAAATGCTTCATCGCTCGTTCTCCTTGGTTTAACCGGTCAGCCTTTGAGACCGGTCATGGTGATGCCCTCGACGAAGCGTTTCTGCGCCAGCAGAAAAGCCGCAACGAGGGGAATGGTGATGATGATGGTCGCCGCCATCAGCGCGCCGTAGTCGTCGCCGGCTTCCGCGGCGCGGAAATTCATCAGGCCGAGCGGCGGAGTGGCGTAGCCCGGCTTCGAGATGACGATCAGCGGCCAGTAGAGGTCGTTCCAATGGGCAACGACCGAAAAGATCGCGAAGGCCGTGACGGCCGGCCAGGCATTCGGCACGACGACGCGCGAGACGATGCCGAGTTCGGACATGCCGTCCAGACGCGCAGCATGGATCAGGTCGTCAGGCATGGCGCGGAAGAACTGCAGGAACAGGAAGATCGCAAAGACCGAGATGGTGAAGGGGGCGACCAGCGCCGTGTAGCTACTGAGCAGCGACAGTCGGTCGAAGGCGACATAGAGCGGCAGGGCGGTGGCATGGATCGGCACCAGCAATCCGAGCAGTACGAGCACCATCATCAGGCGGGCGGCGCGGAACTTCAGCTTCGCCATCGCATAGGCGCAGGGGATGGCGACCAGCACCTGGAAGAAAAAGATCAGCGCGCAGACCACCGCGCCGTTCCACAAGAGCGTGCCCATCGCCACCTTGTCGAGCGCCTTGGTAAAATTCTGCAGGTAAAAGAAATGCGTCGGGATCAGCGAAAGTGCTGCCGTGAAGATATCGTCCTGCGACTTGCCGGCTGCCGATATCATGAAGATGTAGGGCGCGAGGAAAATGACCGCGCCGAGAACAAGCAGCGCCAGGCGGATCAGCCGGCCGTGGGTGAAACGGGGGCGCGTCTTCATGAATAGTGCACCCGCCGGTCGAGGAAGCGGTACTGCAGGAACATCATGACGACGAGGATGGCGAGGAAGACCACGGTCATGGCCGAGGCATAGCCGACCTTCATGTAGACGAAGCCCTCCTGGTAAATGGTGAAGAGCAGGACTTCGGAAGCATGATTGGGTCCGCCATCGGTCAGCGTCTTCACCGTCTCGAAGGTCTTGACTGCATTGATGACGCTTATCGTGGTGACGAAAAGCGCCGTCGGCCCGAGCATCGGCCAGGTGACGAGGAAGAAGCGGTCCAGCGAGGATTTGGCGCCGTCGATCTCGGCTGCGGCATAAAGCTCGCGCGGGATCGCCGTCAGCCCGGCAAGGAACAGCACCATGTTGAAGCCGACCGTCTGCCACACACCGATGATGGAGAGGCTGTAGAGGGCGGTCGATGAGGCCCCGAGCCAGTTCGGCTTCGGCAGGCCGGCGGCACCGAGCAGCGCATTGAGCGGGCCGATGGTCGGATGGAAGAGATATTGCCAGACGGTCGCCATGGCGACGATCAGCGAAACCACCGGCAGGAAATAGGCGGTGCGAAAGACGCTCTTCCCCCAGCCCTCGCTTTCGATCAGCATCGCCACACCAAGGCCGAGCAGGATCGAGACGGGCGCGACGATTGCCGTATAGACCGTGGTGTTCCACAGCGACTTGCGGAAGGTGCGGTCGGTGAAAAGCTCGGCGTAATTCTCCAAGCCGACAAAACGGATCTTGCCGACGCCGAGCTCGAAATCGGTAAAGCCGAGAACGACGACAGCGACGATCGGCAGCAGCACGAAGAGGACAATGAGGATGATCGCCGGCAGCGCCAGCAGCCAGGCGGTCTGCGCCTCGCGGCGCTCGTGCCGGATAACCGATGCGGCCGGCCGGCCAACCTCGCCTGTGGCAATGCTAGCCATGCGCCTTCTCCCGTGCAGCGTCGGCCGGAAGCGCTGCCGCTCGCAGCCGTCGGCCGTCGGGGGCAAAGACCATGGCCTTGTCGGGCTGAAAGGACAGCGCGACGGCCATGCCGGCGGCAAGTCCGGTGGCGTCGGCCGGTGCAAGCTTGGCAAGCACGGTCTCGCCGATTGCATTCAGCCGGCAGAACAGGATCACCTCGGAGCCGAGGAATTCCATGCGTTCGATACGGGCGGGAAGGGCCGTCTGGCCGTCTGCGGCAAGCCGCACGAATTCCGGGCGGATGCCGATCGTCACGTCTGCGCCGGTAAGATCAGATTCTTCCAGCGCCAGCCTGATATCGCCGAAGGCGATCGTTCCGCCATCGGCGCGCGCGGTTAAGAGATTGATGCGCGGCTGGCCGACGAAGCGGGCAACCTCGATATGGGCGGGGTCGTCATAGATGACCTGGGGTGCTGCCAGCTGCTGCAGCTGGCCGCCGATCATCACGGCGATGCGGTCTGCCATGGAGAGCGCCTCGGCCTGGTCGTGGGTGACATAGACGGTCGGCACGCCGGCGCGCCGATGCAATTCGACGATTTCGCCGCGGGCATGAACACGCAGGTTGGCGTCGAGGTTCGACAGCGGTTCGTCCATCAGAAAGACGCTCGGATGGCGCACCATGGCGCGGGCAAGCGCCACGCGCTGCCGCTGGCCGCCCGACATCTGGCCGGGCTTGCGCTCCAGGAGATGGTCGATCTTCAAAGCTTTGGCCGTCTCCTGCACGTCGCGAGAAATACTCATGCGAATAGCGCGGTAGCCGGGCATGACCGGACCGAGGAAGGGAAGGCGCTGAACACGGCTCAGCCGGCGCATGGCCAACGGCACGGCAATATTCTGGCCGGCCGACAGATGCGGATAGAGCGCGTAGGACTGAAAGACCATGGCGATATTACGGTCGGCGGCCGCCACATCGGACATTTCCCGCCCGCCGATGACGATCTCGCCGCTATCGGCATGATCGAGGCCAGCAAGAATACGCAGGAGCGTACTCTTGCCGCAGCCCGAAGGGCCGACCAGCGCGATGAACTCGCCCGGTTGCACGTCGAGGCTGATATTCTTGAGGATGGCGCTGTCGCCATAGGATTTGGAAATGGCCAAAAGCGTCAGCGCGCTCATTACGCCGGCTCCTTCTGCACTTTGTGGGCCTCGTGCGGATAGACTTCGGCGACCACATCGTCGAGCACATGCGCCACCATGCCCGGTATGGCGACGATCTCGCTCGAGACGTCATCACCGAGATCGTGAAGCACGGCTCCAACAAGCTTCTCGCCTGGCATCTCTCGCTCCATCGTGCCGATGATGAAGGCGGCGGACGGTCCCCAGACGAGCGAGGTATGGTTGAGGGCGCCCTTCCAGGCCCAGTGCAGATGGCCGCTGGCATAGAGCGCGACATCATGGGCCGACATCAGGTCGTAAAGCCGGCGGCGCTGGGCCGGGCGGATGCTCCAATAGCCGGTGTCGCCTTCATCTGGCGCATCGACGAAAAGCGGCTTATGGGCAAACATCGCGATCCGCCGGCCGGCGCGCTCGGCAAGCGCCTTTTCCAGCCATGCAAACTGCGCTTCCTGCTCGCCATCCTCCATGCCCATCAGCAGGCTGTCGAGGCCGATCAGCCGCCAGTTGCCGGCATCCTCGAGCCAGTAATCGGGGCCAACGAGGCTGCGCCAGCGGTTGAGCCTTGTCGCATCGACCGGTTGGAGCGAGCCTGGCAGATGGCCGACATCGTGATTGCCGGGAACGATCAGCATCGGGATCTTCACTTGCCGCATCAGCTCCATGCAGAAGGTGAGATCTTCGTCCTTGTCGGCGCCATCGACCGCGAGATCGCCGGTATGGACGACGAGATCAGCACCGCTGCCATTGATCCAGTCCGCAAGCGGCTGCCAGTTGCCGTTGAAATGCGATATCGACGGGCTGAAATGCGTATCGGTGATCTGGACGATTTTCATGCCGGGGCTCTCCACTAAGGCCCGCGGCAGGTTTTCGGCGGCAGGCAATGCTGATGCCGCCTCTTTAGAGCGCCCCAATGTCAGGCGAGTTACAAGCGTTTCCACCCTTGTTCCAATTGTGTCGTGCAATTGTCATGGAGCCGATCGCACCCAAAGCCAAATCCGCAATGTATCGGCAATCGATTGGCGCTGTCGCCTGGGTAGGGATAAATCTGGGCGCACAGTACCGATTGATGAACGCATTGATGGAGAAAAGGAAACGGAGTTGGCCGCGGCCAATTCTTCTCGGCTTCGCCGTACTTGCGACCACAGCCATGCTCGCGACCTGTGCCTCGCAGATCACGAAGAGCTATGTCGGCGTGCCGATCAGCAGTGTCATGCTGGATTAGGCCCCGCCCGACAATGTCTATGAGATGCGCCTTGGTTAGCGGGCCTATCAATGGCGCGAGGACAAGACGTGGTCTCCGGCGGCTCGAGCGGCGAGCTACGCCAGACGCGCCGTGGTGAGCGCTATGAGGTGACGGAGAGGCATGGTTATGTCGAGCGGACGGAATGTGCCTACACCTACTACACCCGCAATTCCGGGCGAGGCCTCCAATAACTTTTCACCCCATTGATAAGCGATTGCAAAGCCTAGATGTTTTTCGAGGTGTGGCAGTTTGGACTTGAACCGTTCCGCCACACCTAAAGCCAGGTGTGGCAGTCTGTTCCCGGTCTAGCCGTTCGCCGCTTCCGATTCATTGGGATGTTCGGCGATCGCAAGCAGCTTCGTTCCGACGCCGTCCCAGTTGATTCGTGCGACCGTCTGACGCGCCAGGCGGGCTCGATCGGCATTCCTCGTATAAACTTTCGACGTTTTTGCATCGCGCCATCCAAACATCGCCTCGAGCATGCTGTCGGTCGCTTCGTTGTGGGCGACATCGGTCGCAAGGCCCTTTCGAACGGAATGCGCGGTGAGTGGCCGAGGCCGGCCTGTCGAAACCAGTCCGAGATCCTGTTGCCGAGGCCCTTGATTGAGAATGGTCTGCCGAATTCAGTGAGCACGTAGGTGAGCGCGTTGGTCTTGTGCAAAGCCAGAACTGATTCGAGGATCGGATGAATGGCAATCTCGATATCGTAGGGCGTCTTGTTTCTGTTTTTGAAGTGGCGCATCGCAGCCGACGCGCCGATTGACGAGCGCACCGCCTACAGGGATCCGGATGCGAAGCCGATGGCCTGCTACTTCGATAGCGAGTTGACCGACTTCGACTGGGCCATCAAGCAGAATGAGAAGCGCAGGGCGCGCGAGGCCAAACGCCGCGAGGAAGAGGCCAAGAAGCGTCAGGCCGCGTAACCCCAGCAGCGGCATCGATTGGGCGATGTCACTCGGGGCTGTTCAATCCGGCGATCTAGCTGTCGCCATAGCCGCCTCCGGGCGGCTTTTCCGTTCTAGGCGTGGATCACGGTATCTTCGCGACGGGCTTCTTTCGGTTGCGCGGTCCGATTGGCTTGGGACCATTCTTGCTGGCCGCCAATTCGGCGTCCCTTGAAAGACGCAACTCGCGAAGGCGAGCAGTCTTCGCGTCGCGGGCAACGTCTTGGGCGGAGGTAAGAGCTTGAGATTCCCGGTGGGTGGTCTCGGCTTTGTTTTCGCGGATTTTACTGGTCATCAGTTTCAAGTAGTTCAGTCGGGGCGGAAAAGAAGCCCAAACCGGCTCCTGAGACCTCATCCCGATGAAACAACCCGGTCGGACTAGCTTAGTCTGGTGGCCCAAAGGATGCCGAGACCAGCGGGAACTCTGCGGCTCACCAATTGCTACGCTTCGCGGGTGTAGCTAGCCCGAAATCGGTCCTTGTAAACGCCTGGGTCGGCAATAGGGCGCCATTTCATGTCGGAGTAGAGCAGCCCGGTAGCTCGTCAGGCTCATAACCTGAAGGCCGCAGGTTCAAATCCTGCCCCCGCAACCAATCTCTGTTCATCAAAGCAAAATTCTATCGCTGGCGATCCGAATTTTTGCGGGCGCGCCGGCACTTCTCGACCGAAAAGCCAATCTTTCGTTCGGCAACACGCGTGGGTATCGCCCGGAGCATTCCAAACGACACAACACGCGTGCGCTCCGAAGGCCAGCTAGTGCTGCGTGAAGACGATCATTTTCTCTGCCGTCATTTCACGCGCGGTATATGGAATGCCGCCAATTCCGTAGCCCGACGTCCGCCGACCGGAAAATGGCATCCAGTCGGTCCGAAACGCGCTGTGGTCATTGACCATGACCGTTGAGGCGTCTAGGTGCTCGGCTGCCTTGAGCGCGACCGCGAGATCGCGCGTGAAGATGCTGCTCTGAAACGAGACCGGCAACGAATTTGCCTCGTGAATGGCTTCATCGAGACTGGAAAATGAGAACACGCAGGTGACCGGGCCGAACACCTCCTCGCGCGATACCTTCGCGTTTTTCGGCGGTTCCACGAGAATAGCAGGTGCCAACGTGGTGTCGCTGAGGCGTTCGCCTCCGATAAGCCGTGCACCTCCCGAGGCTGCTTGCGCGACCCAGTCTGCGACCCGATCGGCTTCTGTGGGCGTAATGAGTGGGCCGACTTCGGTCTGGGCAAGCAGGGGATCGCCGACACGCAGTTGCTCGACGCGCGCGGCGAACCGATCGACGAAGGCGTCCTTGAGCGTATTGTGGATGTAGATGCGTTGAACGGAAACGCAGACCTGACCGGCGTGATAGTAGCCGCCCTTCGCGAGCGGCTCGATGATTGCGTCTATATCGGCAGTCTGGTCGATGATGACAGGGGCCACGCCGCCATGCTCGAGCGCGCAGCGGGTTCCCGGCGCCAGATTGGCGCGCAGGTGCCAACCCACCGCGGCCGAGCCGATGAAGCTCACTAAGGCGATCCGAGGATCGCTTGCAAAGGCGGTCGACAGATCGCGGCTCTCGGGAAGCAGGGTCTGGACCCAGCCTTCGGGCATGCCGGCTTCATGGACGAGCTTGACCAGCTCCAGGCAGCTAAGCGGTGTCGCGGCGGCAGGCTTGACGATGACAGGGCAGCCCGTGGCGATCGCCGGCGCGATCTGGTGCACAATGAGATTGAGAGGATGGTTGAACGCCGAAATCGCGGCAACCACGCCGATGGGTTCCAGGATCGTCCAGGCGCGGCGGCCCACGCTGGCCGGGGTGAGGCCCATCGGTATCTCGGTGCCGCCTCTGGTGCGAAGCAGTTCGGCGGCGTTTTGAATTCCATCGATCGCGCGATCGGTTTCGACCAAGGCGTCGGTGTAGGGCTTGCCGCTTTCTCGTGCGATGCGGATCGCGAAGGTCTCGCGTTGCTGCAAAAGCAGATCGGCAAGGCGGAGGAGAATCGCCCGACGCTGGTGCGGCTGCAGCCAGCCGCGCCGGTCTTCGAAGCGTTTGCGGGCGACGGTCAGCTTGCGTTCGAGCGCTGTGGCGTCGTCCGTCGGAAGATCGGCGATATGTTCGCGGTCATAGGCTTGCACGACTTCGAGCATGAGACACTCCGTTGCAGCTATTCGCCAAGCGCGACAGCTTCGAGAACAAGCGCCGAGCGATCCGCCAGCGCCGGAACGCGGGCGAGATAGGCCTGATAGTGCGATGTCTGGCGATGGGCTTCGACCGCCTCGGCGTCACGATAGAGCTCGTCGAGCACGTAGCGCGTGGGCATTGAAGTGTCTCGCCAGATGTCCCAGCGCAAATTGCCCGGTTCTGCCCGGCAATGCGGGATCATGCCGATCAGCAGTTCGCGCAGTTCATCCGCCTTGCCGGGATGGGCGGTCAGGCTGGCGGTGATTTTCACGGATGATTGCGGCATGATGGTTCTCCCGTTTGACGTTGCCGCCTCAGGCCAAAGAGGCGCGGTCTCGAAGGGCCGCGAGCAGTTTCCTCCCGAGCTCTCCTGCCGAAGCGGGATTCTGGCCCGTGATCAGCCGGCCGTCGACGACGACATGCTCCTGCCAATTGGCAACCGATGAATAGTCCGCGCCCTCGGCTCTGAGCGCATCCTCGAGTTCGTAGGGCACATCCTCGCGGGCGTAGTCATATTCTTCTTTCGTGGAGAAGCCCGTGAGCCTTTTGCCATGGACGAAGGGCTTGCCGTCTCCGACGTCCACGCCGAGCAGCGCGCAGGGTCCGTGGCACACGGCGGTCACCAGCTTGTCCGTCGTCCAGGCGCGCGCGACCGCGTGCTGCACCTGCGCATTGCGCTGTATGTCGACCATCGGCCCCAGGCCGCCGGGCACAAGGATGGCGTCGTAGTCGGCCGCGTCCACCTCGCTGAGTTTACGGCTGCGGTTCAGCCGCCGAAACGCCTTGCTCTGGAAGAACGCCTTCTGGGCGGGGTCCTTTTCGTCATAGGCGTCATAGGGCGTCCACCCGCCGGCGGGCGAGGCAAACTCTACCGCAATGCCGGCGGTGTCGAGGACATCGAACGGGTGGGCAACTTCCGCAAAGAAGAAGCCGGTTTTCCGGTTATGCGGTCCGATAACGGCTGCGTTGGTGACGATGAACAGGACATGCTGGGTCATGATTGTCTCCTAGACATATGGTTCGGTTTGGTTCTCGCAGGCCCTGCCGTCAGAACGTGACCACGGCACGCCCGACGATCTTGTTGTCCCGCATGAGATCGATGTATTCGTTGATATCCTTGAACGAGATCGTCTTGATCGTGTGCTGGATCTTGCCCGCGGCAGCCAGCGCCATGACCTCGATGAGATCGGCGTTGTTTCCCCAGAACGAGCCGTGAAAAGTCTGCTCGCCGGAGACGCGCGGAAACAGCGGAATGTTGATCCGGTCGCCGATGAAGCCGACGTCGGCGTAGTGCCCGCTGATCGCCAGGCGTGAGAAGGCGAGCTGCATCATCTCCGTCGCGCCGGCGCAGTCGATGATCGCGTCGAACTTGTCCTGGCCGGTCGCCTTCTTGAGCTCCTTTCCGACATCTTCCGACGACTTGCCCTCGATCGCGATGACGTGGTCGGCGCCATATTTCGTGGCGACCTGGAGCTTCTCCTCGTTTCGCGCGACGGCAACCACCGGGCCGCCTGCGCCCAGCAGCTTGGCATATTGGACGGCATAGGTGCCAAGACCGCCAATCCCGAATACGCCGATGACTTTATCGGGTCCCAGGCCACCGGCATCGCGGATCTTCTTGAGCCCGCGATAGGGGGTCAGCCCGGCATCCGTCAGTGGCGCCAGCTGCTCGAACTTGAGGTGCTTGGCGACCTTGATGGCATAGCGGGCCGGCACCGGGATGTATTCGGCAAAGCCACCATAGGTACCGAAGCCCGGCCAGCGGACATTGGGGCAGATGTGCGTATTGCCGACCTGGCAATGCTTGCAGACGCCGTCGCCCCATCCGGGCGAGACGACGACATGGTCGCCTTCCTGAAGGCCCGAGGCCTTGGCCACGACGCCGCCGATCTTCTCGACCGTTCCGGTGATCTCATGGCCGGGAATGACGGGGGGCGGGATATCGCCATAGCCCTGGAAGAACCCATCGATGAGCAGCACGTCGGAGCGGCACATGCCGCATGCGGCGACCTTCACGAGCACCTCGTCGGGCTGAATGTCGGGAACCTTGATGTCCTCGAGGACGAGGGGCTTGTTGTATTCAAGAATACGCGCGGCCTTCATAACGGGTCTCCTTCATCATGTTGGATTTGTCATGATCGCGGCGGCCGCCGCCTCGGCGACCGCGATGTCCTGCTCGACGGAACCGGCGCTTGCGCCCACCGCACCGACGATCTGATCGCCAATCGTCACAGGCAAACCGCCACCGAAAATCACGACACGGCCATCGTTGCTCTGCTCGATCCCGAACAGCGGTGCGCCGGGCTGTGCCAATTCAGCGAGATATTCGGTCGTCTTGTTGAACATCCGGGCCGTCTTCGCCTTGCCGATGGCAAGATCGATGCTGCCTTCGAGCGCGCCGTCCTGGCGTGCGAAGGCGATCAGCGCGCCACCCGCATCGACCACGGCGATGTTGTAGGCAATGCCAAGATTGGCCGCCTTGGCCTCAGCTGCCTGGAGCATCTGCTTGGCGTCCGATAAAGTCAGTGTGCTCAGCGCGCGAGGCATGGTTCCTCCTCGATCCGATGATCTCTCGACCAGTCTGGTCTAGGCGCAAGCAGGCATGGCCGACACAGACCACCGAAAGCTCGAACCTGCTGATGGTGTCGGGCCGTAACCTAAGGGAGTTCGTTATCCGCCGGCCCCATCACCTTGATATCATCGCTCAAGGAAGGTCGCCGGTTAAAAAAGGTGAATCTTCTCTCTTCGACACGGAGGCCGTCATGTTTCTCATCCGATCGGCCACCTTCCAATCGGTCCCGCCGGTGTTACGACTGTGGTCAGCCGTGCGTGAGTTGCTGACAGAGATAGATTGCGCATAAACTTTGTGCCGTGATTGCGGTTGCCGAACTATTGGTTTCGACGAAGGAAGCCTTCATGAAGGGAGCGGACTTCTCCGAGTTCAGGAACGGCTGGCGGATCGTTCTGGCCAGCCTGCTTGGAACGGCTTTTGGCTTGCCTGCCATAGTGTTTTACACGATCGGCGTTTTCGCGCCGATCTTCGCGCGGGAATTCGGCTGGTCGTTTACGACGATTTTTGGCGGCCTGTCGTTGTTGGCCGCTTCGGTTCTGGCTATCGGGCCATTTTTCGCGATGTTGATCGACAGGTTCGGAGCGCGGCTGGTGGCGTCGACCTCTCTGTCATGCCTGGGCCTGAGCTATATGACGCTTGCGGCGTCGAGCGGCTCCATCGTCCAGTATTATCTCTCGTGGCTGGCCATCGCGATCTTCGGGCTGGGGGCGACGCCGGTCGTCTTCACGCGGGTGGTCAACGGCGTATTCGAGGAGCGCCGGGGGCTTGCACTTGGCATCGCGCTGTCAGGCGCGGGCCTGTTTGCCTTCGTGGTAAAGCCGCTGGCGCAATTTTTGATCGAGACCGGCGGCTGGCGTGTCGCGATCCTCATCGTGGGCGCCATGCCTATCCTCATAGCATGCCCGTTGGTGCTTTGGGGCTTTGCCGGATTGCGCAGCAGGAATGTCGACGCGGCGCTGGCGCCAAGGATTGCGCTGGAAGGCATGACCGCACGCGAGGCCTTCCGCTCACGCTCGTTCTGGCTTCTGGCTATCGTCTTCATCCCGATGTCGCTTGCCGTTGCGGCGCCGCTTCCCAACATCGAAAACATCCTTCGTTCGCTGCGTCTGTCGCCGACCGAAGTTGTCCAGCTCGCCTCGCTCGTCGGCATAGCGGCCGTCGCCGGTCGGCTGCTTGGCGGCGTTCTGGTCGACAGGTTCTGGGCGCCTGCGGTTGGTACGGTGATATTGACGCTCGGCGCGGTCGCCTGCTTCACCCTGTCGCTGGATGAGGTGAGCTTCGCCACGGCTTGCATCGCCATTCTATCGCTTGGCCTGGTATCCGGGATCGAATTCGACCTGATGGCCTATCTGGTTTCGCGCTATCTCGGGATGCGGAGCTACGCCACGACATATGCAACATTATACGGGATCTTCGTCGTCGGTGCCTTCGTGGGCCCCAGCCTGTTAGGGTACGCGTTCGACAGCACCGGCACCTATGCGGGCATCCTGAAAGCCTGCGCTTTGCTCCTCATCGGCGGCGCGACCGTGGTTCTTTTCCTGGGACCTTATCCGACCCGGAAAGCCTAGCAGCGCCAGCGGGCCGATCCCGGTGGGTTGTGTGAGCGACTTCGATTTTTACGTCTTTTAACCAGCCGAGCCGCAACCCTCACGATATCATCTCCGCAGTTTCCAGGACGGCCGGCATCGGTGCGCCGCCCATCGCGAGACATCAGGAGTTCGACAAAATGAAACCCTCAATCTGGATATTGTTCGCGGCCATGACTGCTTTTGCCCCAGCGGCCTCTGTCGCCGCCGAAAAACCCGTCTCGATCGTTCTCGTGCACGGCGCGTTCGTCGATGGCTCCGGCTGGCAGGCGGTGTTCGACACCCTCAGCAAGGATGGATACGAGGTGCTGGTGGTCCAGAACCCGACGATCAGTCTCAGTGGCGATGTCGCGGCCACGGAGCGCGTGATCTCGAAGGCGAAACATCCCGTGGTCCTCGTTGGACACTCCTATGGTGGGATGGTCATCACCGAGGCCGGCGATAACCCGAAGGTGCGCAGTCTGGTCTATGTCGCGGCGTTCGCGCCCGACGCAGGCGAGTCGGTGGCGTCGCTCGCGGAACAGCCGGTTCCCGCCGGGGAGTCAGGGGCGCCGCTATTGCCGCCCAGTGATGGCTACCTGCTGGTGGATCCGTTGAAATTCCCGAAGGCATTTGCCGCCGATGTCGACGCCTCGATTACGGGCTTCATGGCCGCGGCCCAGGTGCCCTGGGGGCTGGAGGCTGTGAAGACGCCGATCAGCAAGGTGGCGTGGAAGGCCAAGCCCTCGTATTTCATGGTCACCACGAAAGACATGATGATCCCTCCAACCTTCCAGCGGGCGTTCGCCAAGCGGGCAGGGAGTGTGACCACCGAGATCGACAGCAGCCATGCCGTGATGCTTTCGCACCCCAAACAGGTCGCAGCCTTCATCGAAAGCGCGGACAAATAGCGGAACCGGATCATGCCCTACGTCAAGATCATGGCTACCTTGCTTGCCAGGCCGGGCAAAGCCGAAGAGCTCGAGGCGCTGCTCTTTTCTATGGCACCCGACTGCAGGATGGAGCCGGGCAACCTGAGATGGGATGTCTGGCGGGATCAGGCGAAAGCCGACCGCTATGTTCTGGATGAACTCTATATCGACAACACCGCGGTGGCAGCGCACCGGGAGACGCCGCACTTCAAGCATTACCTCGCCAGCATCCATGATCTCGCCGAGCGGAGCGCCTTTGTCCTCGACCCTGTTCTGGTCGCGAACAAGAATGGTTAGCCAGGGGCGAAACTCAATCAGGATAGGTGTTCTGCCGGAGCGCTTCCAGAAGTTGGCGCGCCTTCACCACGGTCACGCACGGCAACACATCATCGAACTCGGCGCAAACCGGAGACAGCAGTTCGGCGGCGGCCGCGTGCCGGTCGGCTTCCACCCATAGTTCCGCCAATGCCGTCGATGCCCGAAGCCGGAAGAAGAGCGCACCGCTTTCCCTTGCGGTTTCCGCCGCGAGCAGCAGCGTTTCCGACGCGCCCGACAGGTCGCCATCCAGTCGCTGCAGCATTGCGCGCACGCGGAGCAGTTCCGGCCGCGACCAGTGTTCGCCCTGCCGGTCGGCGCGGTCGAAGGCGTCGCTCAGGCAGTCGCGGGCAAGCGCGATGCGCCCATCGCGCAAGGCAGCTTCGGCGAGAGTGGTCAGATAGAACGGCACCCGAACAAGGAAGTTGTTAGCGATGAGTTGCTCGATCGCGAGTTTCATCGTGTCGATTGCTTCCGGGTCGCCGTCCATGCTCCCGACGACGCCACGATAGAAAAGGCAGACCGGTCGCCAGATCGCGATCTCGCGCAGGGTAAGATTGCGGGCAAGTGCGGCGACACGCAGGCGCGCGACTTCGGTATCGCCGGACCAAAAAGCGATGGGCAGGGCGGCCTGGGCCAGAGCGTTGGAATGCGAGACGGTGTGGTTGAGTGCGACGCTATGGTCGAGCGCGTCCTGCAGCGCCGCCGCGGCTTCACCGCGATCTCCCGCTACCCAGGCGGTCATCGCCAATGCCACCCGCACCGAGACGAACCGGTCCATCTGGAAGCGGGCGACGGCCGAGCGCTTGGCGGTGGTGGCATTTTCGCGCGCCAGCCGCTTCAGGTCCAAGTGCGCGCGCCTTACCTCACCGCGATAGAAGATCGCCGTCAGCCGGACCCGTTCTCCCTCCACGACAGCCAGCCGTTCATCCTCGCCGCCTGCGAGCTGGGCGAACTGCTCGAGCGTCGCGATCGCCTGCCTGTGCCGACCCGTGAAGCTCTGCAATATGCCAAGGCCCCACAGCGTTCGAAGCTGATAGTCGACATTGCCGATCTCGCGGGCCAGCCGGTTGGCCTCCGTCCAGGCCGCGTCGGCTTCGGGGCCGAGACGATCGGAGAAATTGAGGCCGGAGGCATAGGACGCGATGAGCTTCATCCTGACGGCGGGGTCGCAGCGCGACAGCGCTTGCGTGCATTGCAGCGCCTGCTCGACACATCGCCGGCTTTCAACGACGGTCGACAATTCGTCCCAAAGCGGAACCGCGGCAGCGGTAAGGCGCACGCCCACTTCCAGCTGGGCGCCGTCGCCGAAGGTCCAGTCGATTGCCTTGCGCAAGTCGTTTGTTCGCTCTGCGTAGAACGCGGTCCATTCGTTCCTCGGTCTCCATATCCACTCCGCTTCGGCTTGCTCGAACAGCCGGAGAAGATAGCGTGCGTGGCTGGATCGGGCATCGGCGGCTTCGCCACTCCCGTCGAGCTGCGCGGCCGCGAAGCTGCGGGTGCTGTCGAGCAGCCGATAGCGTAGCCCTTCGGCGTCGTGCGAGACCGACAAAAGCGATTTCGCCGCGAGGCTTTCCGTGCAAGTGGCGATCTCCCCGATGCCCAGGTCGATGTGACCCGCCACGCCGATGATATCGGAGATGGAAAAGCTTGCCGAAAAGACCGAAAGGAGGCGTAGAAGTTTGGCCTCATCCCTGGACAGGAGCTGATAGCTCCACTCCATGGTCGCGAGCAGTGTCTGGTGTCGTTGCGGGACACCCGCAGAGCTGGCGACGAGCGGCTCGAAACTGTGTTCAAGCAGAACCAGCAGGGTTGTCGGCTTCAATATCGGCAGCCGCGACGCTGCGAGCTCGATTGCAAGCGCAATGCCGTCCAGGCGCCGACATATCGCTGCCACGACGGGCGCGTCGGCATCATCGAGTTGGTAGCCGCAAGCTTCGTCAACGCGTTGAACAAAGAGCTGGACGGCGGGGAAAATCAGGGCATCCGCTCGGCTTTCTCCGCTGTGCTCGTCAGGGTACGGGAGCGGAGACAGGCGATAGACGCTCTCAGAGCGCGATCGAAGCGGCTCCCGGCTCGTGGCGATGATGTGAAGACCCGGAAGCGCGAGCGTCAGGTGTTCGGCGATCGCCGACGCGGTGCTGAGAACATGCTCGCAGTTGTCGAGCACCAGCAGCATTTCGTGACTACGCAATGCCTCGACGATCCCGGCAAGCGTATTTGCCCATCTGCCGCCGATGCCCAACGACCTTGCTATCGTCACATCCACAAGCTGGGGATCGCCGATGACGGCAAGATCCACAAAACAAACACCGTCCCGATAGCGGTCCAGAAGGCTTCGCGCGACGGCGACGGCGACAGTCGTCTTGCCCACTCCGGCCGGTCCGACGACCGTTACCAGGCGGCTTTGCGGGAGCCTGGCAGAAAGCTCCGCAACGATGTCATCGCGGCCGACAAGCTGCGGCAGAGGAGGCAGCTCGCGGGTCGAGGCCTTTGCCGCATCGAGGGAAGGTTGCGGCTGGTCCCCACCATAGATGCGCAGAGGCGCAGCGAAGCGGTAGCCGCGCCCGTTCACGGTGGCAATGCACGACAGGCCCGAAGCCATTCGTGGAAGAGCACGGCGCAGCGCCGCGATGTTGACTTTCAGGTTGCTCTCATGAACGAAGGTGTTCGGCCATGCGAAGCTCATCAGCTCGTCCTTGCCGACGACTTCTCCCGAGCGGCTGACGAGCAGGTGGAGCAGATCGAGAGCCCGGCTTCCCACTCTCAACGGCTTGTCGCAAAACATCAGCAATTGCCGGTCCGGAATGAACCGATAGTCACCAAAGCAATATGTCTTGCCGTCTGGTCTGCCGGATCGTTCCATGCGCCCTCAAATGATTCCGCCGTGAATGTGCTTTTCCAAGTGGCGCCGAACTGCATCGGACCGAAGGTATTCGAGGCTTTGGCGCATGTCGGCCAATTTAGCCGTTTTGCGCGCTAGCGTCACCCACACCGGTGCTGCTCGGCAAGCTGAGGCGCCCCTTCATCATGGCACCAGACGGCCGCCCTTGGCGCGAGGTCGGACGTTTCATCTTTTGATCGTCCTAGAAGCCAAAGTCGCTGAGGCCGGGATGATCATCCGGGCGGCGGCCCTGCGGCCAGTGAAAGCGGCGGTCCTGTTCCAGTATCGGAACGTCGTTGATCGATGCGAAACGCTCTCGCATCAAGCCGTTGGCATCGAACTCCTAGTTCTCGTTCCCGTAGGAGCGGAACCAGTTGCCGCTGTCGTCGCGCCATTCGTAGGCGAAGCGAACCGCGATGCGATTGTCGGCAAAGGCCCAGAGCTCCTTGATCAGCCGGTACTCGAGCTCGCGCTGCCATTTGCGCGTGAGAAAGCCGATGATCGCTTCGCGGCCGGTCACGAATTCGGAGCGATTGCGCCATTGACTATCGGGCGTATAGGCCAGCGCCACCTTTTCGGGATTGCGGCTGTTCCACCCGTCTTCGGCAAGCCGGACCTTTTCGCTCGCGGACATCAGGGAGAAGGGTGGAAGGGGTGGCCTCGTGGTGTCCATGTCTATTCTCCAATCGCTTCGATGCGGCTGCGCAACGCCAGATTCTCGGCTTCCAGTTGAGCCAGCCGCTCACGCAATGGCGTCACGGCCTGCTCGACCTCGCGCTCGGTGTATCGCGGGGTGATATGTTGAGGGCAATTCCAGTCGAACGCTTCCAGCCGGAGCCGGAAAATCCGCTCCGCCTTGGCCCGGTATCCGACGTCGGAAACGAGGCTGGTCAGCGCGGGGTCGCTGTCGAGCGTCAGCTTCTCGACGTGCATGTAGATCTTGAGGCGTGCCCGTCGCGGGTAATCCACCAGGAAGAGGCAGGCCCGGTCGTTTGCGGCAAAGTTTCCGGTGCTGATGTATTGGCGGTTGCCTCTGTAGTCCGCGAAAGCCATCGTCCTGCGATCCACGGCTTTGAGGAAACCTGGTGGCCCGCCGCGATGCTGCACATAGGGCCAGCCGGTTTCCGACACGGATGCCATGTAGAAGCTGTCGCGCGCGGCGATGAAGGCAAGCTCGTTCTCGGTGAAACTGTCGGACTCGCGATGATGATCGCCCAGCCAGATTTGATCCGCCCCCATTTCGGCCTGCGCCAGCCGCACATTCGGAGTGATTGCAACGCCCAGGAAATGGTACGGCATGGGTGATCTCCGGATTTCAGGTGCCTGCTCTGCTGCAGTTCCGGTGCGACCTTAGCTTACACGAGCCTCGGCCGCACCTTCAGTCAGCACGGCACCGACATCATTTGCCTGCGATGTTGCGATCCAGGAAGTCGTTGATAAGCGGCGCAGCGACGTCCAGCTTCTCTTCGAGCAGAAAATGACCGGAGTTCAGGATATGGACCTCGGCATTTGGGAGGTCCTTGAGATAAGGATGAGCGCCCGCCTCAGGGAAGATGTAATCGTTCTTGCCCCAGATGATCAGCGTGGGTGGTTTACGCTCACGAAAGAAGCTCTGGAAATCTGGATAGAGCGGCACGTTGGTGCGGTAGTCGTACAGCATGTCGAGCTGGATGTCGCGGTTGCCCGGCCGGTCCAGCAGGGCCTGGTCGTGGACCCAGTTGTCAGGGCTGATGCGCGAAACGTCTTCCATGCCGTCGGTATATTGAAACTTCGTCGTTTCCAGCGTGACGAGACCATTAAGCGCCTCACGGCTCTTGGCCGATCCGTCGGACCAGTAGGTCTTGATCGGATCCCAGAACTCCTTCAGCCCTTCGTCATAGGCGTTGCCGTTCTGGATGATCAGGCCGATAACGTGTTCCGGATGTTTCAACGCCAGGCGGTAGCCCACCGGCGCTCCATAATCCATGACGTACATCGCGTAGCTTTTGACCGCCAAATGATCGAGCAACTTGTCGACGATATTTGCGGTTGCGGCAAACGTATAAGCATATTTGCCATGATCGGGAGCAGCACTCTGGCCGTAACCCGGATAGTCCGGCGCAATGACATGGTAGCGATCAGCAAGGAGCGGGATCAGGTTGCGGAACATGTGTGACGACGTCGGAAAGCCATGCAGAAGCAGAACGACCGGCGCATCGGCAGGACCGGCTTCCCGGTAGAAGATATCGAGGCCTTCGATATTCGCGGTCCTGTAATGGACGGGAACAGGGGCTTTGCGAACGTCTGCCGTGGCTGCTGCGGGGGCAGCGCTTACCATTGCCGCGGTCGTCATGGTGGCGGTTGCCAGCATCAGGCCTAAAATCAAATTACGCATAATGGTCTCCCATAAGTAGCGATGGAACGAAAATGTGGCCGCCTGCTCATGCAAGCGGTAGTGCGATCGCTGCGACAAACGCCGCCAAGGCATCGGCCTGGAAATTGCGCGCGCATCGCTGCCCCGTATCTCTGTCACCGCGGCACGATAAATCTCGATACACGTTCTTTGGACTTGAACTGTACGAGCGCCGTGATGATCGGGGTCCGTCGACGGCTCCGATGCCTAAGGATTAAGTCGGATCACGATCACTCTCAATTGCGATGTAGGTCCCTTGCAACTAGACCATGGCATTGCAGCCATCGACCTTGGTATATTGATTAGTTGTTACGTAACTCACAGAAATCCCGTAAGAATTTCACTTGAGGAATTGGCAGCTTGAATGTTGCAAACTCTGCGCGGAGCATGTTGTGGATAGAAAATCGGAAGCCGATCCCATTGTCGATCTGATACCTGCGATGGTTTGGTCCGCAACGTCGGATGGGATGCTCGATTTTGCCAACCAGCACTTTCTGGAGTTCATCGGAGCGCCACTGCACACGATTTCCGGCGTGGGATTCTACAGGATTTTCCATCCCGACGACACTGCGCGTCTTGCTTCGGAATGGCATGCCATAATGGAGTCTCGCCACGCTCGCGAGGTCGTGGGCAGGATCCGGCGCCAGGATGGCCAGTATCGCTGGTGCACGCTTCGACAGAAGCCGCGGCTGGACGACGAAGGCAATGTCGAGCGGTGGTATGGCGTGGTTCTGGATATCGAAGACCGGAAGCAAGCCGAAGATGCCTTGCAGGCGACAAAGACGGCACTTGCCGCAAGCGAGGAAAACCTCAGCCTGATCATCAATTCGCTGCCGGTCCTCGTCTGGTCGGCGCGCCCGGATGGAAGCGCCGACTTCGTCAATCAGAGCTGGCTGGATTATGCCGGTCTTCCGGTGGAGAAAATCCTCGGCTGGGGTTTTCTCGATCTGTATCACCCGGATGATGTTCCAGGCATGGTGGACATCTGGAAACGGGATCTCGCGCACTCCGACCACACTGTCTTGAAGGGGCGCATTCGCGGAGCCGATGGAAATTACCGGTGGTTCTATTTTTCGGGCCGCAAGCTGATCGATGCCAGCGGCACGGAGCGCTGGTTTGGCGTCAACATCGACATTGATGATCTTCAATCTGCCGAGGACGCGTTGCGAGAGGGCGAGCAGGCCCTGCGGGAGAGCGAGCGCAAGCTCAATCTGATCGTCAATACGATACCGGCGATGGCCTGGTCCTGCACGCCTGATGGCCGACTGGAATACTGGAACCAGAATCTCATCGATTTCGTCGGGTTGCCCTTCGACGAGATCGTTGGATTTGGCTTTTATCGAATGTTTCATCCGGACGATATCGAGCCGATGCGCACGGCCTGGGAAGAGATACTCCAGTCGAAACGAGGTCGCCCCGTAGATGCGCGTATCAGACGCGCCGACGGCGAATATCGATGGTTCAATCTCCGACAGAATCCGCTCATGGATCCCGATGGAAATGTCATCCGGTGGTATGGTGTGGTCGTCGATATCGAGGATCGCAAACGGGCGGAAGAATCGTTGCGACAAAGTCAGAGTGACCTGGCGCATGTCACGCGCCTGACCGCCGCGGGCGAGCTTGCAGTGTCGATTGCCCATGAGGTCAACCAGCCACTGATGGCGATTGTCACAAATGCAGGCACCTGTCTGCGGTGGCTGCAGCCGGGGAATACCGATCTGGAACAGGCGCGCCTGGCGGCAGAAAGGATCGTGAAAGATGGCCATCGCGCCGGAGACATCGTGGCCAGTATTAGAGCAATGGCTCAAAAGCTCCCAGCCAAGATCGAGCAGACTGAGCTCACCTCTGCGGTGCGTGACGTTCTCGATCTCCTGCGGGGAGAGCTTCGAAAACGCGCGATTGAGGTCAATCTGGCTATACCGGATCTCCCTGTCACGGTCCTTGGGGATCGAACACAGTTACAGCAAGTGGTGCTGAACCTGGTCATGAACAGTGCCGAAGCGATGACGGCTTCTTCAAGGGAAAGGCGGATCAATATCCGTTGCGCTTTAGATGAACCGCATCTTGTGACCGTGAGCGTGTCGGACACTGGCCGCGGCGTTTCCGCAGGCGAAGCGGATCGCGTGTTCGAAGCATTCTACAGCACGAAAACCGACGGCATTGGGATGGGGCTTTCAATATGCCGTTCGATTGTTGAGGCCCACGGTGGCCGAATATGGATTTCGGCGACGGACAGCGACGCTGGCAGTGAATTCACCTTCATCTTGCCAACGGTGGAGGGCAGGCCAGACTATGATCGATGATCGCAAAAGAGGACAGCCAACCGTCATTGTCATCGACGACGATGAAAGTGTTCGCGATGCCCTGAGGGGACTGTTCGAATCCGTGGGACTGACTGCCGAAACCCATGGTTCCGTGAGCGAGTTTCTTGCCGCCGACGATCCCGATCGAGCAGGCTGTATTGTTCTCGATATTCGCCTGCCAGGCCAGAGCGGCCTGGAGTTTCAGGAAGCGCTGGCGAAAAGCCGGCATCCACGATCCGTGGTGCTGATCAGCGCCCACGTCGATGTAGCGATGGCCGTCCGCGCCATGAAAGCCGGCGCCATCGATGTCCTTACCAAGCCGGTGCGGGAGCAGGATCTGCTGGAAGCGGTGAACCGCGCATTGGCGAGCGATAACGCCCGACGCGAAGAGGCAAATCAATCGGCTGCACTGCGCCTGAGGTACTCCAAACTTACCGAGCGTGAGCGGCAGATAATGACGATGGTGGTTGCCGGTAAGCTAAATAAACAGATCGCAGCCGATGTTCAGCTCGCCGAGGCTACCGTAAAGCTTCATAGGGGCCACATGATGCGCAAGATGCGCGCGTCGTCAGTTGCCGATCTGGTAAGGATCTCAGCTATTATCGACAGCGAGGAGTCGGTGACCATCCTCCCGCGCAAATTCCATAATGGCAAGGCAGGTCGTGAACGAGATTGATAGCATCGTATTGCATTTGGCGCTACAAGTCGCTATTTTCCTCGTAAAGGAGACAAGTCATGGCCGCCACTGTTGAACGCAAGGAATACCCGATCTCAATGCGCTTGCCCGAAGCAGACGTCGCAATGATCGATCGTGCGGCAAGCCTGCGCGGCCGCTCACGAACCGATTTCGTGCGGGAGGCCGCTGTGCGCGCCGCAGAAGAAGTCGTTATGGAGCAGGGGCTCATCCGCATGAGCCCGGAAGGCTTCGCTGATTTCATGGGTGTCTTGTCCCTACCGGCCGCTCCTGTTCCCGAGATGGTGGAACTGGCCAGGCGGCCCGCTCCGTGGGAAGCGGGTTCCAAGCCGAAGCAATAAGCCGTGGCATTATCGGCTCCAGAACCGCTTACGGCGGCGCATAATGTTTCCGAATTTTCCTGTGGCAAGCCGACGCTCGATCATTGGCTGAAGACGCGCGCGCTTTCCAATCAGGAGAAAGGTTTCACGGCGGTTCTCGTCGTCCACGAGGCGGGGCGCGTCGTCGGATATTATGGCTTGGCGCCGACCGCTGTCGTTCCTGCGATCCTGCCGCGCTCAATCCGCACCGGGCAACCGCCCGATCCGGTTCCCTGTCTTCTCCTCGGCCAGCTTGCGACGGACACGGAGTGGGCGGGAAGAGGCATCGGTACAGGTCTGGTGAAACATGCCCTTGAGCGATGCGTCCAGGCCGCTGCTCTGATCGGTGGCCGAGCGTTGATGGTCAATGCAGTCGATCAGGAAGCGGCCCAGTTTTGGCAGCGCCGAGGTTTCATGCCCTCGAAGGACGATCCGCTCGTCCTGTTTCGCTCCATCGCCGCAATCGCCGCATCGCTGGCGGAGGCGCGGTCGCAAGGGCAGGGCAAATAATCTGAAGTCTTCCCAAGCAAGGCAATTGGGCAAAAGGCATAACGAAGCATTTGATAATGGACCACGAAGACGACATTCTCGTTTCACAATATTCTGAATATCGGAAAGCTCTCCGCGACATAGAACCATGCATGTCATTCATGCCATATGGATGGTTCGAGCCGCCGAAAACCGTCCGGCTCGACGCGGAGTTCGGCCGTCAGCAGATGGTCTATCGCGATCTGGCGGATGATGCCGCACGAGATCTTGCCAACGGGATCAATCACCTGACCGGTCTCACGATGCGTCTGGAGGCTTGGAGCAAGGTTATCCAAGGGCTTGATGTCCACGACAAAAACCTGCTGCTGCACGTTTGTTCAAGACCTGGCCGCCACGGCGCTTTAAATCCTGCCTCCGCAACCAAATCCAGCTCGCCCGGTTCGCCGAGGCGGGTGTAAACATGAACAGCAAGTTCACATAACGTTCATCCCCGTAAGAGCATGGTCGCCCACATTAGAAATGGAAAGGCGTAACCATGAATAGTTTTTCTCGCATCGGTACTGCTATAGTTGCTGCTGTTATCGCAGCATCGAGCTTCGGCATGGCCTCTGCCGCCCCGCTCGTCGCGCATCATCAGCAATTTACATCCGACGTAGAACTCGCCCAGTACCGTGAAGATCGCCGGGATGACTGGCGTCGCGACAGGCACCACCGGGATCGCTACGAACACCGGCGCGACCGTCGCGGCTACTGGAACGGTCATCGTGGTTACAGGGACTACCGCAAGGGTTATCGTCGCCACAGCGACGGCTACTACTACCCGCGGTCTGTGTTCCAGCTCTACATCCGCTAAGCGGTTTTAGCTTCCTTCGACAACCCCGTCAGAAATGGCGGGGTTTTTTCGTTCCGAGTCCGGCGGTATCCGGACCAACAAGGAGAAGACGCCATGAGCGTACAGGCAATGTTCTACGCGAAGGAAATCAACCATCGCTCCACCACTAATCCCGGCGACGTCAATGTCGAAGTGAAGATGTCCGCTGCCTTCGGCGGCTACCTTCGCGGCCTTCCGGAAGGCAATGAAGACTGGTCGAAGTATACGCCCTCGGGCGAGCTTTCCATGACCGTCACTAACCCGGCCGCCATCGAGCAGTTCGAACCGGGCGCCGTCTATCGCCTGACATTCGAAAAAGTCAGCCAGTAGTCGAGGAGGGGAGCGTCATGTCGAACTGGAAGCGGGCGCTCCTCATCCTGGCGGTCGTTGTAGCTGTTTCCTGCATGGCTGCGGGATTCCTCACGGCCTGCCAGTCGTATCAGCAGCCAGGCGAGGGGATTTGGCGGGCGCTGTAAGAGGCTTTCAAGGCGTCAAGAAGTCCAGGTAAACGACGGCGGCGTTCACCGCGAATACAATGATGGTCAGCGAGTACGCGACTATGCGTTTGCCGGCTTTTTGCTCGGTATCGTTCATGGCAGCTTAACAGCGCGGCCCGCACTTGGTCCCTTCAATAGGCAGGTCGGCCCATAGCTGCATATTTTCGGGATAGCCGCTCGTGCTCGTCTTTGGCGTATTGATCAGCCTTCTCTCGGCTGCGAAACGTTTCCCGAGATACGACGGCTCCATCGTCATTGACAGTCACGATGTGACGTTCGTTCTCGCTCTCGACACTCAGGCTGAACGGCGGCTTCATATCCATTGTGGTTTCCTCCTCGCCAAATCGGGAAAACGCGCGAGAAGGCAAAACGTCTATCGTACGTCTGAATCAGGCTCTTGCCTTCACCAGTAGGCTCCGGCGTGCGCTTTAGGGTCGCTCGTCAGCGCGCCACAGGCTGGCGATGATGTACGGGTTCTCGCCAGCCATGTAGATGATGCGATCGCCGTTGCCTTCATCGCGATCAGCCTTGAAGAGCGACGGTGTCTCAGCGATATCCCGCTCCGACAAGTATCTCTTGGCCATTGTCTCGATCTTCGCAATGATCTGGGCCTCGGTCGCGTCAGATAACGGGATGAACTCTTCGGAAATCAGTTCGGCCCCATTCATCTCGGTGATGCGCCATACCTGGTCTTTGAAGCCGTCGATTATGCTGCTCATGTCACGTGTTCTCGGCGATCCGGTCGATATGTCATTTAGCAACGCGGAAGCGGGTTTGGCAGTTCCTAGGGCCATGTGTTCCTCGTGCTGTTGATGGTGAGACTTTGAAATTAATCAACACTGGAAATCAAGATGGCACACGGCGGCCCGCGTAAGGGTGCTGGTCGCCCTAGAGGGGCTGCCACAAGGCGAACTCGCCAGATCGCGGACAGAGTAGAGAGAGCCAGAAAGGCACTCGGCGCCTGGGATGCATTCTGCAACATCTTCATGTTGACCGGATGGGGCTTACACGCGACGCCGATCCTTGGCGTCTCATGGTCTGTCAGTGCCGAGTTGTTCTGCTACATCTTTTTCCCGCTAATCGCGCTACTGGCGGCGCAGCATACAGTGATGCTCGGCTTTGTTGCTTTTGCCGCTTTTGCCGCGATCGCATGGATGGCGCATCTCGGGTTAGGCGTTGAAGGGCCGATGGACATCGTGTCTGCGGACGTTTCTTTCTCTCTGGCGCGAGCGCTCTGCGGTTTCACCCTTGGTGTGATCGGCTATTCCTTATCCGAGCGGGCAGGCTCAGTTCGACTACAGATGGTGAACTATTTGCTTCCACCCGCCCTCTTGGGGCTCTGCGCGAGCTGGTTTTCGGATACGAGTGATCTCGTTACCTACGTAGCTATTGCATTTGTGGTGTGGTTGATTGCGCAAGATTCCAGAGTTGGGGAGCGCTTGTTTGGTAATGGGCCGGTTTATATCCTTGGCCAGATCTCCTACTCGCTTTATTTGATCCATCCACTCTTGGTTTCGATCTTCGCCAAGCTCACAAGGCGCCTGTCGCCAATGCTTGGCTTTGAGGCAAGCTTCGCACTCATGCTGTCTGCATACCTCGGGCTGGCAATCGTACTTTCCTACGGCTCCTGGATAGTCTTCGAAAAGTGGGGACAGCGGGCAATGCTGAGAATCCTCTCCTCCGAACGTCGAGCCGCTGTTTAGAGCGACGCCCCACCGCCCCGTTATCGGGTGCCGGCCCCGCCCCTTTCGGGCTAGCGAGAGTTTGGAAGCCGTCTGCTAGGAGTCGTAACTTGCGGGGTCGGCACAGCTAAGAGATGCGGAGATACAAGAATATGCAACGTGGCAAAACGGCGTAATCCCGCCAGCTTAAAAAAGGATTTCCCGAATAATCATCACCCAAAAGGCTCATGAACGGTTGATGAACCAACCAGCAATTACAATTTAGGGTTTGCTAATAGCTCCGTTCGAAGCGGGAACAGACCCCGCCGCCCCAACTCATTTGCTTGGAAAATCGGAGAGCGTTATGAAGGTAATAGCTCACTAATTCTGCGAGGCATTCATGGACGATTCACCGCAGCGAGCAAGATTGCGGATTGCAAAACTCATCGTAATCTTGATTGTTACCTGGCTGTTTCTCGGCGGTGTCTCGTCGATTGTGGTGATGGGAGGTTCCAGTTTCATACCTTCTGCAGATTGGACGTCTGAGACACGTCTTCCGCGCATCATCTTAGGCCTGCTGTCCACCGCTTTTCTTGTCTGGGCCGCATGGAAAGGTGGCAAACGGGCTCGACGGAACGAACTGAACCTCGCCCTCTCAGGTGCAGCGTGTCTTGGGTATTTGACGGGAAGCAACATCCTGTTCATTTGGCCGATACTGCTCCCATTGTTTGCTGGTCATCAAGTTGGGCTCCCGTTCACGGTAGTTAAAGCAATTGACCTCGGTGGAGCGAAATGCCCGTCGAGAGTTGTCTTTGAACAGATGCCCTTCCTACACCAATTTTGCCGTGATCGTGAAAAGGTAAGATTGAGCCTGTCGTCGGGTGAACGTGTCGTTGCAGTCGGTTGGGGAACACAATACGGATTGTACGCGCACGAATTGCGCGCCGCGGACGTTAGAGGCCCCCGCTGATAGTCATTGCCGTGCCGGCCCGGAACCCCACCGCCCCATCATCATTCGCGATCTCGGAATACCGCTATCGACCCCACCGCCCCATCATCTTGGGGAACGGTCAGGTGGTTCTCGACGCGAACCTTACCCACCGAATTGCGTAGGCAAGAACAATAATCACCTGCTGGAAGAAGATAGGAATGATAAACATGAACTGCTCCATCTCGTCAGGTTCATAGGAGTCGTCTGGCCGCTCCGGGTGAGCCACAAAGGTAGCTTTGCCATACATGTAAACCGACAAAATCACCCAAGCTATAGCCAGAAGATGGCCCGCGATCCTGACGCGTGGCCAAGCCCGCCCGGCACGAATTGCCAACAGAGGTGCGAATAGGTTGCTTAAGAAGAATATCAAAGCTGCCAGTTCAGGATCGATCATAGAGAAAGCCAGCCGGATCAGGACGATTGTTAAACGTTAAACCTACAGCGTACACGTGTGGAGGACAAGATCAACGGCGTTGTGGCCCCACCACATGGGGTAATCGCAG
>UEIF01000046.1 GCA_900468805.1 Hyphomicrobiales bacterium
AGCCTTGCCCGCGCGACGAGCGGCAGCGCGATCTGGCTGAGCGGCTTGTCGAGGGCAGGGAGCGGGATCGGCGTCGCATCTTCGACGCCCGCCATGGTCCGCACCGCCTGGATGTAGCGCTGACCGCGACTGAGGTCGGTGATCCGCACAGTGCGCCGCCGCTCGGCCGCAACCCCGATAATGCCGTGCCCAGGCGGAACCTCGGCGCCGAAGCCGAACTGCTCGTAGCCGCGGCTGGCGATCGTCGTCAGCCCGCCGCGTTCGCCGTCCGGGACCAGCACCATGGAATGGCGGTAGCCGAAGAGCTCGCCGAGGCCCTCAAGCGTCACGTCGAGCAGCGTTTCCGGATCGCTGCAGTCCGACATCCGCGCCGTCAGCCTCGCCACCCTGCCCATCAGGTCGGGCAGCACGAGCGGCTCCGGCTCGACCAGCGGATTGGCGGCCGGCACGGCCCGACAGTCCTCCACCCGGTAGATGTCGACGGCGCGCAGCTTCATGATTCCGCTCATCCGGCTTTCCAGGATCGCCAGATGGATCGCCACCCCCTCGAAGGTCTCGCTCTCCGTCTCGGAGCGCTCGAACACCAGGTCGAGCACGTGCTGCTGGCCGCTATAGCCGTCGACCACCATCACGGTCGCGAGCCCGTTGCGCGCCACGTTGGTGGCGGTCTTGGAGAAGAACTGGTTGGAGAGAGCGACATGCGTCTCGTCTACGTAATGCACATGCGAGAGATAGGAGACATTCGGCATTCCGTCCGCATCGGTGGTAGCGATGACGGAGGGAATGACGCCCTCGAAACTGTCCCGCAGCCTTTCGAGCGGGATCATGCGGTGGCTTCCGGCGTCAGCCTGCGTCCGGCGCCTGGCCCCGGGGTCTGCTCGAAGATTTCCTGCGGCTCGATCGTCAGGCAGACGAGTTCCTGGTCCGACAGCGTGCTGGAGAGCTGCATCCGGGTGACCCCGAGCGCCATCATCCGCGCAAGCTGTTCTGCGACATAGGCCTCACCCCGTGCCCGGTCGGCGGCATCCGCCGGCCCTTGCTCCACGACCCGGCCCTTGATCAGGCAGGCCTTGTAGTCGGTGGCCCGGACATAGGTCGTGGCAATCGGCCGGCCGGCCAGCGCCTCGCCCACGGCTTTCGGCCACTGGCTGCGGGAGGCAAGAAAGTACAGATGCCCGCTCTGCCGGTCGACGCGCACGCCGGAGCCGCGGCCGATCATCGGCCGGCCGGCCTCGTCGCGCGTCGAAAACAGGATCATGACGGGACTTTCTATGAATTCCACGAGTTCCGGCCCCAGCAATGCTTTTCCCCCCAAGTTCAGGCGATGATAGTTAGTTAGGATATTCTTAGCAATCGTTCCAATTGCTTAGGATGGTTTTAGGAAGCGCCTCGCAAGGGCCTCGGCTATCTCCCGGTCATCAGCCCGGCGCACACAAGGAGGCGCCGACCAACGAGAGGAAAACCATCATGAGCCATGAATTCTCGCTTACCAGCATCCCCGATCTCAACGGCCGTTACGACATTTACGGCGCGATACACAAGGGCCTGCGCAAGGCCGGCTGCGACCTGCTCGCACGCCTCGGCACGGCCGATTTCCAGAATGTCGACGAAACGGTCTTTTTGATCGGCGACCTGCGCCACTACCTGATGCTTGCCGCCTCCCACGTCACGCACGAGGACGACAATATCCACGTGGCGCTCGCCGAAAAGGGTGTCTCGACCGTCACGCTCGACGAGCAGCACGACGACCACCGCACCGCCTTCCGCGAGCTGGAAGAACTTGTTGTCGGCTGGGAAAACGCCTGGCCGCTGCACAAGGCCGCCTGCGGTCGCAAACTCTATCTCGCGTTTGCCGCCTATATCGCCGACGACTTCGCGCATATGCACGAGGAGGAGGCGGTGACCGGCCCGCTCCTGTGGCGCCACCTCAACGACCAGGAAATATTCGGCATCGAGATGCGCATCATCGGCTCCCTGCCGCCGGAAAAGAGCATGGCCTTTATGCGCATCATGATCCCGGCGATCAATCCGGCGGAGCGTGCAGCACTGCTGGGCGCCATGAAGAAGGATGCGCCGCCGGAAATCTTCCAGGCCGTCATCGATTTCGCCGTCCGTCCGGGGCTTTCGGCCGGCGACTTCGCCAAGCTTGCCGACGCGCTGAAGCTGGCCGCCTGAGAAGATTGCTGCGGGCGGAGGATCGAGGCTCCGCCCGTGGCATCGTCGAGAATTTCCGGAGAAGAACCATGTGCAAACCGAACGGCGAGGCCGACATCCCGGCCGAGTGTCCGCGCCGCGGCGATTGTCGCGGCTGCCTTATGCTGCCTTCCGCCATGGCAGGTGAGGGGATCGCAGCACGTTTCGAGCGCCCGCCGCCCGCGCCGGTCTTCCTGGAGACGCGTCTCAGATTTGGGAATCCTATGTCGACTCCGAAAAAACAGGAACCGCTCTAGTGATGCTTGAAATACAGCACCTCGCGCTCGTGCTTCTCGGCCGCCTCGCGGGTCTTGAAGGTGCCGAGATTCTTGCGCTTGTGCGTCTTCGGATCGGGCTTGCGGGAATAGAGACGATATTCCCCTGACTTCAATTTCCGTATCATGTGAACCTCCTGTGCTGAGGGGTAAATTCCCCTCAGGCTCGTCGGGTTCCCGCTGATTGCGAAGATCGCCTTTCGGTCACTGTCCAGTGACAAACGGCCGAAGCGCGTCGATCAGTTCGGTGGAGCCCTTGCGGACATCGCGCGCATTCGGCTCGACGTCGATGAGGCCACCCCTGCTATGCACGTCGTAGAGCTCGGTCAAAAGGTCCGCAGCGCTGGCGCTCATCACTCGGCCCAGGCTTTCCCGCCATTGCGAGCGGGGCAGGGCTTCAGCAATGATCGCGCGCCCCAGCAACTGGCTCAGCGCGGAGGTCACGTCGCTTGCGCTATAGCGGCGCGGGCCTTCTGCGTGAACAATCTGTTCGCGCGTTTCGATGTCGGGCCGAAGCAGGAGATCTGCGGCAATCCGGCCGACATCCTGCGCCGACACGTTGGGGATCTGCTTTTCGACCGGGTCATGAAAGCTCGGCAGAATGCCAGTTGCGATCGCTGCCGGCGCGACGCGAGCCCAGCCTTCCATATGCTCCGCCGACCGCAGGAATATCCGGCGCATATCCAGTTGGCGAAGGCGCTGTTCGAAGATGTAGAACATGCTCGGCATGGCGAAGCCTTCGCCGAGATGGGCGCCGTAGTCGGAAATGGCAAGCACGAGGGCCGGCCGCGCTTCTTCCAATGCCTCGGCAATGCTCTCGATCGAGCGGCGCATATCGCCTTTCATGTCTTCGGCTCGCGGGTCGGCCGGCAGAATGACCTGAACGCTGTCCGCATCTGATATCGCTCCGGCAAGCGCCTTGGCGTCCTGCAGATCGGCAAAAGCGACATCGCAGCCGATGGCGGTCAGGCGATCAGCCTTTGCCGGATCGCGCAGGATAGCGCGCACGGGCACACCTGCCTCGCGCAGCGCCTTGGCGGTCGAATAGCCGATCTTTCCGGCGGCTCCGAGGATTGCAATCATCTGTTTCTCCTTGCTGATGATGCGCAAGGACTAGAGGGGCGCGCCAGAGGCGTCGCACATATTCAGGCCGGTCTTTGCAATTTCGGGCGGAATTCGCCGACTTCGCGCAGGATCTCGCCGGGTGTCTGGCCGGTGAGCCGGCGCATGGTGGTTGCCATATGGCTCTGATGGGCAAAGCCCGCGGCAAGCGCAATCTCGCTTGCGGCCATATCCGTCGTCGTCATCAGGGCGCGGGCATATTCGACGCGGCGGCGGATGACATATTGGTGCACGGAAACGCCGGTGCTGTTGCGAAACAGGCTCTTCAACCGTGTGACACTGACACCAGCAACGACCGCAAGGTCTGCCAGATGCAGCTTCCGGTCCAGATGGGTCTCGATGAATTCCGTCAGCATCCGCAATTGCCGGGCCGAGAGTTTCGGTTCGCGGTTGATCTCGGGCCGAGGCGCGCCGTCGCTCGCCGTTTCGATCAGCCGGATGGCGAGCGCGTTGGCGAGAAGATCGATATAAAGCGGATCGGAGGGCGTATCGGCTTCCAGATCCGCCTTGATCGCCCGGCAGATCGCCTCGATGCCGGTGTCACGCAGCTGAAATCGCGGCTGCAGCTCGATCTTGCCGGCATCCCGGCCGAGATCTTCCGCGACCTGTTCCAGCCGCGAGGGATCGAGACTTACGCGCAGGATCCGGCAATCGGCATCATCCTCCCAGGACCCATCGAGACCGGCCGGGATAACGTCGATATCGCCGGGCTTTTGCACGCGGATCATCCGGCGGCCATCGCAACGGCAATCGGCGTTCACAGGCGGGCCAAAGTGGATGCCCAGACGATGCATGTCACCGCCCGGTGCGCGAGAGAGGCCGCGGGGAATATGCAGGAATTCGGCGGCGAGCCCACTCCACGCCCGTCCGGCGCTGGTCAACAGGATCTGCGGTGACGTCTGCAGGGATGGAGCTATCATGATATGTCTTTGCTTTAACTTGGGCTCTTAGCTTGGGGCCGGGATGCTACGTCTCAACCGCCGGCTTGCCAACCGGGTTTACCGTCGCAATCAGATGATCGCTTCGATGAGGAATGGACCGCGGCGCCTGAGCGCGCTTTCGAAAAGATCGGCGAATTGCTCGCAGCTATGTGCGCCCGCGGCATCGACGCCCATGCCCTTGGCGACCGAAACCCAATCCCAGGCCGGGTGATCGAGGTCCATCATCCGCCTTGCATTCTCGCCGATGCCGTTGACGCCGACATTGCGCATTTCGGCATGCAGCACGGCATAGGCGCGGTTGGCGAAGATGATCGTCACCACGTCGAGGTTTTCGCGGGCCTGCGTCCACAGGCCCTGCACCGTGTACATGCCGCTGCCATCCGCCTGCAGATTGATGACCTTGCGATCCGGGCAGGCGATCGCAGCACCCGTCGCAAGCGGGATGCCGCAGCCGATCGAGCCGCCCGTGTTCATCAGGTAATCGTGCGGCGCAGCCGCGGCCGTGAGCTCGAAGAAACGGCGGGCCGAAGTGATAGCCTCCTCGCAGACGATGGCATTATCAGGCAGCCTTTCCGCCACCATCACGGCGACTGCATCTTCGGTCAGATGTCCGAACGGGACGATATAATCGGAATCGGTGATTGTCCGCCGCTGTGGTTGCGATGGTTTGACGCCGAGTTCGTCCCGCAGCGCCTCCAGCGCGCCTTTCAAATCCTCTCCATGTTTCGCCAATGTGAGGACCTTGCAGCCGTTGCGCACCAATCGTCCCGGCTTGCCCGGATAGGCAAAGAAGGCGACGGGTTCGGGAGCGCCGACGAGCACCAGAACATCGATATCGGCAAGCAGTTGCAGGGCGTCGTCGATCGGGTAGGGGATGCGGGTCGGGGTGACACGGCCGCCGCCGCGCTCCATCCTGGCCAACAGCACTTCACTGAAGAGACGTACATCCTTGGCCGCGGCAATCGCGCCTGATATCTCCAGACAGTCGGCGCGGGCAGCCGCCCCGCTGACGAGAATAGCGGCCTCGCCCGGCGTGTTACGAATGGCGTTGGCAACCTCGCGCACGGTATCCATATTGACGGCTAATGGCGCTGGAGGAGACACCTTAAGCGGTTGCGCGGAGGCGACTTCGCCCCAGGCGGCATCTGCCGGCAGGATGAGCGTTGCCACACCCGGAGGTGACAATGAGGCACGGAAGGCAGCCTCCGTCGCGTCTGCCACATCCTCGGGACTGCTGATGCGACGAACCCAGTTGGACATCGGCGCAGCAAGGCTTTCGATATCCGATGTCAGCGGCGCATCGAGGGCAAGATGATAGGAGGCGTGGTCGCCGACGATGTTGATGACGGGAACTCTTGCCCGGCGGGCATTGTGGAGATTGGCAAGGCCGTTCGCCAGCCCCGGTCCGGTGTGCAGCAAGGTCGCCGCCGGCCGGTCGGTCATGCGCGCATAGCCGTCCGCCGCTCCGGTGACGACGCCCTCGGAGAGACCGAGAATGCAGCGCATGTCGGACTTGCGGTCGAGTGCCGCCACGAAATGCATTTCCGACGTGCCGGGATTGGCAAAGCACACCCTGACATCGTTTGCCAGCAGCGTGTCACACAGGCTGTCTGCACCATTCATGGCCGTTTCCTCCCGTATCATAGCCTCGCACGGGAAGAATATAGGCACAACCTTGAATAATGCATCCGGCCGCCGCGAGCTTTCGTGACAGTGCCGCAAGCCGCATCTATAATCATTGCGGTCGCAGCCTCGGCAGCCATTGGGGAGTTGGCGATGAGCATGCTGTTCAGGAACGAGTTGCATGAGGATTTCGGCAGCTGGCCGATCGCCTATATTCCCTATGGCGGGGCGGATTTCGGTGAGATCCGGGCCGTGGCGGAAGCCATCGGCGATGGCGATCATGCCGCCTTTTACGAGGCGTGGGTTTCGGCCGGCGACCGTCTGAAAGGCGAAGCGGAGGCAGCGCTCTCCGGGGGCCATAAGGTCAGCGCGCGCGAGCTTTATCTGCGGGCAAGCGTCTTCTACGCGGCCTCCTATCATCCGCTCTACGGAGCGCCTGTCGACCCGCGTCTGCTTTTCGCCTTCCGCAAGCAGACGGATGCGCTGGAGACGGGGCTTGCGCTCTCGGCGCCGACGATCGAGTCGCTTGCCATTCCGCTCGGCGAAACGCCGATGCCTGGATATTTCATTCCGGCGCATGGTCTCGAGCATGAGGTGCGGCCGCTCGTCATCTTCAACAACGGCTATGACTGCACCATCACCGACACCTATTTCGCCTGCGCCGTCGCAGCCTCGCGGCGCGGCTATCACAGCCTGCTCTTCGACGGCCCCGGCCAGGGCGCCATGCTCTACGAGCACGGCATCCCGCTGCGGCCGGACTGGGATGTGGTCATCCGTGCGGTGGTGGATTTTGCGGTGAACTATCCGCTCGTCGATCCTGATCGTATCGCCCTCAGCGGCTGGAGCCTCGGCGGGTTTCTGGCTCCGCGCGGGGCGGCGGGCGAGCCGCGCATTGCGGCGCTGATCGCCGATCCCGGCACCTGGAGCATTGCCGACGGTTTTCGCAAGATCATCGTCCAAAAGTTCGGCGTGCCTGCGGAAGCGGCGGCCGATCTCGGCGCTCTCGACCAGACGCTGCTCGATACGATGGATGCCTTCATCCGCAACAATCCGGTGCTGAGCTGGAAGGTGGTGCAACGAGGATTCTGGGTGCATGGGGTGGATAACCTCAGGGCCTATCTCGCCTCGGCCGAGCTTTTCACCATGCGGGGACATGCGGAGCGCATCCAGTGCCCGACTTTGATCACCCAGGCGGAGAATGACGGGCTTGCCGCCGATGCCGGCTTTTTCTTCGATACGCTGCGCTGCTCCAAGACCTTGCTGCGGTTCACCGCCGAAGAAGGCGCGGATGGCCATTGCGAGATGAAGAACCGGTCACTGCTCAACAGACGGGTTCTGGACTGGCTCGACGAGCAATTCGGGCCGGGCACCAGCTAGATGGTCCAGAAGGCTGCGGGCATGGACGGGCAATTCCGCCCCTTGCGCCGTGCAGACTACCAGCTGCCGTGTCGCCCAATCATCCGACAGGCCGAGAATGGCAATCCCGGATGATTTTTTCTGGCGGCGGCCCGCCGTCTCCGGGACGATCCCGATCCCGGCGCCTGCACCAGCCAGCCGGCAAATGGCCTCGAAATCACGCAGCCGCACCCGGGTCTTTAGCCTGATGCCGATGCGGCCTGCCTGCGCATCGATATGGTCCTGCAGGGCACCGGCGGCGAGGCCGATGAAATGTTCATCGACGAGATCGGCGAAGCGGATACTGCTCTCCAGGGCAAGAGGATGGCTGTTGCTGACCACGACGACGAGGCGATCGATCGCGAAAGGTCGCGTCGTCAGGCCGGCCATGTCAGTCGCGGCAGAGAGGATGCCGATCTCGGCATGGCCAGCCGCGATGCTTCTGGCAATCTCGACGCTCTGTCGCTCCTTCAGTTGCAGATCCACCTGCGGGTTGGCGGCCATCCAGGGTGCGAGCCGTTCAGGCAGATGTTCCGATATGGCTGCCGTGTTGGCGAGAATGCTGATCGTCGAGCGCAACCCGCGTGCATATTCGCCGAGTTCACCACGCATCTGCCTGATCTGTCCGAGGATCACGCGGGCATGGTGGGCCAGCGCTTCGCCGGCCTCCGTCGGGGAGACGCCACGCCGGCCGCGCTCCAGCAGGGTGACTTCGCCAAGCGCCTCCATATCGCGCAGGCGCTCGCTCGCAGCCGCCAGCGACAGCCCCACCTCCGCCGCCCCATGGGTGATACTGCCGGCATCGACGACGGCCAGAAACAGGCGAAGGTCGGTAAGATCGAAACGCATCTTGCAAGGATAGGCCAATTTCAGCCTTCGGACCAGCCGAAGGCTGGCCGAGGGACTTCCGCATTGTGCCGGTATCGGAAGCTGCTAGCGATGCGGCATGTCCGATCTTTCCATCAGCTTCATCCTCGCCGTCACGGCCACCTTCTTCATCGCCGGCATCGTCAAGGGTGTCACCGGCATGGGACTTCCAACGGTCGCCATGGGGGTGTTGGGTGTTTTGACCTCGCCGCTGACGGCCGCGAGCCTGCTCATCGCGCCGTCAACAGTTACCAATATCTGGCAGCTTTTCGCAGGGCCGGCCTTCCTTCCGCTCCTGCGCCGGTTCTGGCTCATGATGGCGGCCATCTTTTTGGGAACGATGCTCGGTTCGGCCTGGCTGACAAGCGGCGATACCAGCCTCACGACCAGAGGACTTGGCGTGGTATTGGTGCTCTATGTGACCTATGCGCTGTTTGCCTGTGAGCTCCGCGTGCCCAAGGCAATGGAGCCATGGCTTTCGCCCCTCATCGGTGCGGTGACTGGACTGGTGACGGGCAGCACAGGCGTCTTCGTCATTCCGGCCGTGCCCTATCTGCAGGCGCTGGGGCTTGCGAAGGACGATCTGGTGCAGGCGCTGGGCCTTTCCTTCACCGTTTCCACGATCGGGCTTGCAGCCTCCCTCGGGCTGCGTGGCGCCTTCAACACGGGTAATCTGGCGCTCTCCTGTCTCGCCATCCTTCCGGCGCTTGCGGGCATGGGGGTGGGGCAGATGCTGCGCCGGCGGATTGCGCCTGAAACTTTCCGCCGCTGGTTTCTCATCTGCCTTCTGCTGCTCGGCGCGGGGATGTGTCTGGGGCCACATTGAAACCGCCCATCAGCCGTGCCCTTCATCGATTGCGGCGATCGCTTCGATTTCGATCATGGCCTTGGGATCATAGAGCGCCTTGATCTCCGCGATCGTGTCGGCGGGGTAGGGCTCGGAGAAATATGTGCGGCGCAGTTCGACCACATCAGGGAAATGGCCCATATCGGTGACGAAGATTGTCACCTTGATGACGTCTTTCAGGCTTGATCCGCCGGCCTCCAAAGCGCGGCGCAGATTGGCGAAAGCCTGTTCGCCCTGGGCGCGGAAACCGCCATCGACGATCCGACCACCGTCATCGGCGCCGGCCTGGCCGGAAATGAACAGAAGATTGCCGAACCTGATTCCCTGCGACAGCAGGAATGGTGCATAATTATCAGGCTCGGTGACGATACGTTCCAGCATTGATTCACTCCTTGGGAGGGCCGATGATCGAGATGGATTCATCTTCCTGACCTCAGCCACCTGAAGAGAATGGGGCTGTTTCCTTGCCTCGACAAACTCCAAATCGTCAGTTATCGAGTGAATCTAATTCATCCATGGTGATCATGCGCAGACTTCCGCCGCTTTCCGCTCTCCGCGCCTTCGAGGCAGCCGCCCGCCTGATGAGTTTCAAGCGGGCCGCGGCAGAACTCAATGTCACGCCCACAGCCATCAGCCACCAGATCAGGTCTCTGGAGGAGCACACGGGTCTCGTCCTGTTCGGTCGGCAGGTGCGCAAGGTGGTGCTGACCGAGGCGGGTGCGCAGCTGTACCCTGTTCTGCGGGACGGGTTCGACGCCTTCGAGGCGACGCTCGATCGCCTGGTCCAAATCCGCAAACGCGCCAGGGTGACGATTTCAGCCACAAACGCGTTCACGGCCAAATGGCTGGTCCCGCGGGTGGTACGTTTCCATGCCTTGCATCCGGACATCGACCTTCAGCTGCATGCTTCGGACGAAGCGGTCGGGCTTGCGGACAATGGCGTCGATATTGCCATCCGGTACGGTCGGGGGCCCTATCCCGGCCTGAGCGCTGAGGTGATGTTCGCCGACGACTTCGCGCCGGTGGCCAACCCGCTGTTTGGTGAACTGAGCATCGAGGATCTGAGTACGGTGCCGCTGATCCATTTTCAGTGGCGGCGAAATCACCCGCTCAACCCCACCTGGGAGCGATGGTACTCGGCGGCCGGTACTGTCCGGTCGCAGCCTCAGGGACAACTGCATTTTTCTGACGAAAGCCATGCCATTCAGGCTGCCGTCGCAGGACAGGGGATAGCGCTGTTGAGCCTGGCCCTTGTGCGCGACGAGTTGCAAGCCGGGCACCTCGTCCAGCCGTTTGGCCCGACCGTTCCCGGCCATACCTACCATATGGTCATGAATATCGATCCGCCGCCTGGCGCCAGCGTCCGCGCCGCGGCCGAATGGCTGCGTGCGGAGATTGCGCGCGGTTGATCATTCGGCGTTTCCGCGTGCAGCACCCGCCGCCTTGTTTTGGCCCCGCTCGCCCATCACTAAACAGATCCCACGCGATGGGCGATTCCTTTCCGTTCAACAAGGGTTTGAAAATGATCAAGAAAATGACGATCGCGGCGACCGCGATGCTGCTTTCGGCTCACTATGCCGGCGCCTCCAGCGATGCCGCGTGGAATGCGCTCTTCGCAAAGGTGAACGGCACCTGCATCGGCCAGTCGGGCATGGATACGCCCGAGGCGACCGCTCCTGTTGTCTTCGACGATGCGACGGGCAAGGTCGCCGTGCTGTTGCGCGGCTCGATGGGCAAGGGCAAGAGCAAGGTCAAGAACGTCAACCTGATCTGCCTCTACGACAAGAAGACCGGCAAGGCCTCGATCGAGGAATATCGCTGGCTCGGCCGCTAATGCCTTGCGGCCATCATGCGCGCGCATGATGGCCCGCTGCCTGCAAAAATATGCCGGTCCTGTCGTCGCCCGGCACCAGCCGAATGGCGATTGCGCCCGCCAGCAGGGCAAGCAGCACGCCGGCGGTCATCAGGCTCGTCAGAAAACGCCGATGGGCCTTGCGGCTTCGGGTATGGGCCATGATTTCGCGTTCACGCGCCAGATATGTTACGCCGCTGCGGCCGAACATGAGTTTCCTCCTTGGCATTGTCGACAGGGTTGAGGGAGCGAGTCTGCCGAAAAGCCCATAGGAAATCGATATTGCTGCGGGGCAGGGAATATAGGAATTGCATCAAAGCCCGCAACGCCGCGCGCACCTTTATGGAAAACCTATGCCGGCGGCTTTCCGCTCCAATCGAAAACATATGCCCTGGTCGATAGCTTTGCCTGACGCGGATGATCCTTCGTCCGCACTGACAATGCGAAAGGAAAAGGCGATGTATGGTCGTTGGTGGGCTTATTACATGCAGGCACGCATGCGCCATGTGGCTCAGTCTCATCCGTCCTTGAACGCGCAGCAGCGCAGAACCGAGATGACGTTCGATCATACGGACGATCTCTGGATATTTCTGAGACTCGCTCTGGTTCTCGCCGTCTTTTTTGCCGGCCTTGCCTGCATCCTCTGGGTCGCGAGCTGACAAGACGGTGAAGCCAATCGAGCTGGACGAGACATCGAGGGGGCGTACCGTTTCGCGAGCGGGACGCCGGGCATTTCGCGGTCGTCGCCCCCTCGGAAAATGGGCTTTTGCGTTTGATATTTGCGACACGATTTAACGCGTGATTTCAGGTCGGCTCATTTCTGACGAAAATCAGGAAGCTTGCGACGGAGCCACACGTGCCTGGAAAGCATCTAATCGGGCGGCGAGATGCTCGGCTACGAAATCCACAAAGGCCCGAACCTTCGGCGATAATTGGCGATTTGACGGCCAGACGAGCGACAATGAACCAAACGCGACCATGTATGAGGTCAGGGCGGGAACGAGCAATCCGCCGCGGATATGGGCTGCCGCTACATAGACCGGCAGGTGGGCGATTCCCAGACCATCCAGCGCGGCCCGCAAGCCGGCATCCGTATTGTTGAAGGTCAGACTCCTCGGCAAGATCAGTTTCTCGTTCGGAGGAGCGAAAGCCCAAGGCGCCAGGCGGCCGCTGGTTGGATATTTGAAATGGATGCAGGCATGCCCTGCGAGGTCGGCCGGCGCGGTTGGCAGCGTATGGCGATCGAAATAGCCGGGACTTCCGCAAACCACAAAATGCTGCTCGCCGAGACGGCGGGCGATCAGACCGGTATCGGCGAGTTCGCCGCTGCGAATGGCAACATCCACCCCTTCCGCCACCAGATCGGCGACGCGATCCTCAAAGTCGATATCCAGCTCGATCTCGGGAAATCGTTCCACAAAGGCCGGCAGGATCGGCATCAGGAGGTGATGACCGACGATATGCGCGACGCTGATGCGCAGGCGTCCCCTGGGGCGCTTCCGGCTTTCTATAATGCTTGTCTCTGCATCTTGGAGGTCGTCGATGATGCGCTTGCAGCGTTCGTAAAAGGCTGAACCTTCCTCCGTCAGGCTGATATTGCGCGTCGTTCTGTTGAATAACCGAACGCCAAGCCGTGCTTCGAGGCGAGCGATGGCCTTGCCGATAGCCGATGGAGAAACCCCGGCGACGCGAGCGGCCGCGACATAGCTGTGTCGCTCGGCGGCGTGAACGAAGGAGGTAAGACTGCTGAAACTATCCATGATCGCACCATAAAGGACATTTTGTCCTTTATGTAAGTCCGCCTTCCCGAATTGATCAACATTCAAGACAAGATATCGTTTTCTCACAGGAAGCCCAATTCTGTTTGCTTCCCTTCAGGCGGAGAAAAAGATGAAGTCGATACATAGGAAACGTCAGTGGGCGGGAGCCAATTCATCCCTTGCGGTGCTACTGGCCGGAAATTTCGTCACCATCCTTGATCTTTTCATCGTCAACGTGGCGTTGCCGAATATTCAACGGGACTTGCACGCCTCGAATGCCGAGTTGCAGATGATCATGGTCGCTTACAGCGTATCTTACGGCGCCATGCTGCTCAACGGCGCACGGCTGGGCGACCTCTATGGCCGGCGGCGTATGTTTCTCTCCGGCATGGCAATCTTTGCACTGGCGTCCCTGCTGTGTGGCGTCGCCTTATCGCCCTGGAGCCTTATTGCCTCACGAGCACTACAGGGCATCGGCGCAGCCCTGCTGATGCCGCAGGTCTATGCGTCGCTGCGATTATTGTTCGATGGTGACGAGCGTCGGCGGGCCTTTGCCGGTGATGGGCGCTGTGCAAGGCGTCGCAGGTGCGGCCTCGCAACTGCTCGGCGGCGGTTTGATGGCACTCGACATTGGCAACCTCGACTGGCGCCTGATCTTCTTTGTCAACCTTCCCATCGCCGCCTACGCCCTCATTGCCGGGAAATGGTTCATTGTTGAAACCAGAGACGCTGCATCGGCAAGGCTCGACCTCATGGGAGCACTACTCGGCGCCTCCGCACTCACGGCAATCCTCCTGCCAGCGATGGTGGGGCAGGAACAACATTGGCCATGGTGGGCGATCACGGGCGTATTGTCGTCCGTGCCGTTGTTCGTCGCCTTCATCACCTATGAAAGCCGCTTGATGCGACGCGGCGGCGTCCCGATCATTGATCCCTCGATTTTCAAGAACGACGGTGTGGCCATCGGCATGTCGGCGTCGTTTCTGTTTTTCTCGGCGATCAGTTCGTTCTCGCTGTCACTGACGATCTTTTTGCAGGTCGGCCTCGGCCAGACCCCTCTACAGGCGGCCATGCTGTTTTTGCCTTCCACAGTCGCATTCTTCGCCGGCTCCCTGGTTTCGGCCTCTTTAGCGAAACAGTTGCGGCATCAGGCGCCAACACTTGGCATGGGCATCTTCGGCTTCGGCTTGCTGATCGCGGTTATCGACGGCTTTGTCGGGGGAGAGAGATGGGCGTTGACTATCTCGGTGATTCTCCAGGGATTCGGTCAGGGAATTATCATTCCGCTTCTGCTCAACATGGTTCTGAGTACCGTAGCAAATTCCGAAGCCGGGATGGCGTCAGGCGTCTTCAGTACGACACAAACGGCAGGTTCGGCTTTCGGCGTGACGATCGTCGGCGTGATCCTGTTCGGCATTAGCGACGGAAGCGGCGGCGGTGTCTATGGGACTGCATTCGCGGTCGCGACACTCTATAATCTGGTCGCCGTTACTCTAGGTCTGTTTCTCTTTCGCGCATTGCAAAGGGGCAACAACGGGTCACGCGCATAGGGCGGGGCCTGCATCCGCTGTATTGAGGCGGCTCTCCGCCGTCACAGGCTGACGGCGGCTTCCACTGATACCATCAGGCGCCTGGGCTTCAGGTGCGCCCTTCATTCATCTGCCGGCGCGGCCCGAAATAGGGCTGGCGCTCCGTCTCGGTCGCTCGTAGCGAATGGCGCAGCCGCAGCAGGTCCTTGCGGGCGACGAGGCCGCGCAATTGCCCGTTTTCCGCGTCGACGATCGGAATGCGGCCGGCATCGGTCGCCAGCATCAGATCGGCGACATAACCGACCGTATCGTCAGGATGGGCTAATGGTAGCGAGCTGTCGGAGACGAGATCGCCGAGCGTCTGGTCGGCAAGCGTACCATCCTGCTGCCAGCGCAGCGCGTCGCCGCGCGAGACCAGCCCCTTCACGATGCCTTTGCCGTCGACGACAGGATAGACGCGGTGGGTCTTCGGCGTCGCTGTGAAGAAGTTGGTCGCTTCACCGACCGTCATCTCGGCCGGGAAAGTATCGACTTCCTTGATCATGATGTCGCGGGCGCGAGAAAACTCGAAGGGGTCGATGCCGTATTCGCGGGTGATGTGCTGGCCGCGGCGGGCGATCTTTTCCGTCAGGATGGAGCGGCGCAGCAGCAACACCGTGACCGCATAGGCGGAGACGGTCGCTGCCAGCAGCGGCAGCAGCGCCGAAACGTCGCCTGTCAGTTCCAGGGCGAAGAAGGTGCCCGTCAGCGGCGCGCGCATCGTGCCGCCCATCATGGCGGCCATGCCGAGCAGGGCCCAGAAGCCGGGATCGCCGGGAAGGAAAATGCCGACCAGCCAGCCAAGCGCGCCGCCGAAAATCAAAAGCGGCGCAAGCACGCCGCCCGAGGTGCCCGAGGACAGGGCAATCAGCCAGATCGCCGCCTTGACCAGCAGGATCGTCAGCACGGCGGCCGGCAGGATTGAGCTGTTCAGCAGGCCGTCGATGATATCGTAGCCGACGCCGAGCGCGCGCGGCTCGATCAGGCCGCCGAGGCCGATGAAGAGACCGCCGAGAGCCGGGCACCACATCCAGTGGATCGGCAGGGCCTCGAAGAGATCCTCGATCTTATAGAGCAGCGTCGTGAGGATGCCAGATTGCAGGCCGGCGATGATGCCGACAGCGGCGCAGAGCAGGATGCCCCACCAGGGCAGGTCCATATTGAATTGCTTCGGGAACAGCGGGCCGGCCTGAAACAGGAAGGGACGCCAGCAGACCGACACGCAGGCGGCGACAGCAACCGGGATAAAGCTTCGCGGCTTCCATTCGAACAGCAGCAGTTCGACGGCAAGCATGATGGCGGCGATCGGCGAGCCGAAGATCGCGGTCATGCCGGCGGCCGCACCTGCGACCAGCAGCGTCTTGCGCTCGGCCGAGCTCAGATGGAAACACTGGGCAAAGAGCGAGCCGATCGCGCCGCCCGTCATGATGATCGGGCCTTCGGCGCCGAAGGGACCGCCGGTGCCGATCGAGATCGCCGATGAGAGCGGCTTGAGGATCGCCACCTTCGGCGACATGCGGCTGCCGCCGATCAGGATCGCCTCGATCGCTTCGGGAATGCCGTGGCCGCGGATCTTCTCCGAGCCGAAGCGGGCCATCAGGCCGATGACGATGCCGCCGATAACCGGGATCAGCACCATCCAGACGGAGCGCGGAGCCTGAGCCATCGAGACGGCAGCAATGCTGAAGCGGTGAAACCAGACGAGGTTCGTCACCAGCGAGATGAGGCTGACCAGCACCCAGGCGGCAAATGCGCCGCCCGTGCCGACGATCAGCGCCATGCCGACGAGGGCGAGAACGCGCTTGTCCGTGGTGAAATCCCCGGCCTCGCGCCGGGAGAGGCCACCCATGAAGTCATGGGGGCGATGTGCGTTTTTTTGGGGAGGCATTGCAGGTCCTGTTGACGGCTTCGTTCTTGACGCAAATATATCGTAGTACGATATAAATCAACAGCCAAAACCAGGAGCTGGAATCATGCCGAACAAAGACCGCGCTCTATCCGAAATCGAATATGAAGCGCTCGCCAACCTGAGATACAGGATCCGCAAATTTCGCCAGTTCAGTGGGAAGGCGGCCGAAAAACTCGGCCTGACGCGACAGCAACATCAGGCGCTGCTGGCCATCAAGGGGCTGGGCATCGGGGGGCGCATGACCCTGTCCGATCTCTCGGACAAGCTTTTTCTGACGCCGGATGAAGCAGCCGAACTGGCGGCTTCGCTGCAGGAGGCCGGCCATGTCAGCATCGATGTCAGGCAGAAGCGCCGGCCGGCCGTCCTGTTGACAGCACAGGCAGAAGAGCTATTGCACCGTCTGACGCCCGCCCATCTCTACGAAATCCGCGAGATGGCGCCGGAACTGATGCAGGCGCTGCGCATGCTTGGGGATCACCGGCAGATGGAAGTGGCCGCATGGATGCAATGAGCGGATGCAGCGCCCTGGGGGACGCATGGTGAAAACGCCTGACAATGACCTGACGGATGCCGATTACGAGGCGCTGTCCAACCTGCGCTATACGCTGCGCCGCTTCATGGATTTCAGCGCTTCGGCCGCGCTGGAAGAGGGGCTGCCGGCGCAGCAGCATCAGGCGCTGCTGGCGATCCGCGGCCATCGCAGCGAGGATGCGATGACGATCGGCCTGCTTGCCGAGCGCCTGCTGATTGCGCCTCATTCGGCAACCGAACTCGTCGGCCGGCTGGTTACTGCCGGCTATGTTTCGCGCCGGACAGACCCGGCCGACAAGCGGCGGCAGACACTGGAGCTGACGGAAAAGGCTGATGATGCGCTGAAGCGGCTCACCGCCATTCATCTGACGGAAATCCGGGAGATGGCGCCGCAGCTTATCAACATGCTGCAGAGCCTGCAGAAAGGCGACAGGCCCAAGAACGATCCCTGGCCGAGCTGACAGGCAATCAGATCCGCCTGTTGGTGGCCTGCTTCAAGTGGTGGCGAATGCCGTGGCCGGCAAGCGGCTCGTCGGCAAAGCGGCCGATGACATGCAGATGGGCATGCTGGACGGTCTGTCCCGCAACCTCGCCGACATTCCAGCCGATATTGTAACCGTGCGGTTCGGATCTATCGAGATGGGCGCGCGCATTCTCCAGAAGGTCGAAAGTGTCGAACCATTCCTCTGATGTCAGGTCGAAGGGCGTTGCGACATGCCGGAACGGTATGATGATACCGGAGCATTGCAGCACCTGATCGGTCGTTTCGAGGAAATAGCAGCTGTTGTTGGAAAAGAGCGGCGGGGCTTTTTCCGCACGGTTTGCGGCACAGAAGGGGCACATGGGCATCATTCCTGACCATATCAAGTCATTGCTTTGCGCAGGCAATAGCGCGCGGTAGCGAAGGATATGTGACAGGCTGATATCAAGGCCTGAGGGAAAGCCCGGACCGTTAACGCGGCCGTTTACGCCCAGTGTTTACCGTAACGTACTTCCGCGATCATGGAATTTGACAAAACATTCGCGTGCAGGTTTCATCTCAAGGAGAGAATTCGATGAAAGACGTCGACATTCAAAAGCAGGATGACCCGATCGTGCCCGTCAGCCGCCGTGATCTTCTGCTCGGCGGCACGTCGCTGGCTCTCACGGCTCTCGCCGTGTCGGCCGCAACCGGACAGGCTGCCGCACAGACGCAGCAGGCGACGCCGGCACAGGGTGGCGCTTCGGGAAAGCCACCGAACATTCTCGTCATCTTCGGCGACGATATCGGCATTCCGCAGATCAGCGCCTACACGATGGGCCTGATGGGTTACCGCACGCCGAATATCGACCGTATCGCCAGGGAAGGGGCGATCTTCACGGATTCCTATGGGCAGCAGAGCTGCACGGCGGGGCGTGCTTCCTTCATCCTTGGGCAGGAGCCATTCCGCACCGGCCTTCTCACGATCGGCATGCCGGGCGATCCGCACGGCATCCAGGACTGGATGCCGACGATCGCCGACGTGATGAAGACGAGGGGATATGCGACCGGCCAGTTCGGCAAGAACCATCTTGGCGACCAGGACCAGCACCTGCCGACCAAACACGGCTTCGACGAGTTCTTCGGCAACCTCTATCACCTGAATGCCGAGGAAGAGCCGGAAGGCTATTTCTACCCGAAGGACCCGGCCTTCCGCCGGCAGTTCGGCCCGCGCGGCGTGATCAAGTCAAGTGCCGATGGGAAGATCGAAGATACCGGCGCGCTCAACACGAAGCGGATGGAAACGGTCGACGAGGAATTTCTCGGCGCCGCCAAGGATTTCATCGATCGGCAGGCAAAAGCGGAGAAGCCTTTCTTCGTCTGGTTCAACGCAACACGTATGCACATCTTCACCCATCTGAAGCCAGACTCTCTCGGCAAGACGGGCAAAGGCATTCATGCCGACGGTATGGTGGAGCATGACGGCCATGTCGGCCAGCTGCTCGATCAACTGGATCAGCTCGGGATCGCCGACAACACGATCGTTCTCTACACCACCGACAATGGGGCCGAGATTGCCCTGTGGCCGGATGGGGCGATGACACCTTTCCACGGCGAAAAGGGTACGACCTGGGAAGGCGGCTTCCGCATTCCGATGATGGTGCGCTGGCCGGGTGTCGTGAAGCCCGGAACCGAGGTCAACGATATCGTCACGCTGATGGACTGGATGCCGACCTTCGCGGCTGCCGCCGGCATGGACGATCTGAAGGAGCAGATGAAGGCCGGTTTCACGTCGGGCGCCAAAAACTTCAAGGTGCATCTCGACGGTTATAACCTGCTGCCGATGCTGAAGGGCGAAGTCAAAGCCGGACCGCGTGATTCCGTCTATTATTTCGACCAGGGCGGCAATCTCAACGCCATCAGGTGGAACGACTGGAAGCTCAGCTTTGCGATCAACAGCGAAGGCAATATCGCCACCGCGACGCGCGAGGTGCCGGCCTGGGCCAACATCGCCAACCTGCGCATGGATCCATATGAGCGCGGAATGAAGGAGGGTGGCGGCGCTGTCGACTTCCTTGCCCGCAATATGTGGCTGCTCGTGCCGGTGCAGGCGAAGATCAAGGACTTCTTCTCCGATTTCGATCAGTACCCCTATCAGGAGGGCAGTTCGCTGAATGCGAGCGGCATCAATTACAGCCTGCTGCGTCAGCAGGCGGCCCTGAAACGGCTGAACGATCTGGAGCGGCTGGCGCCGCAATAATCCTCCCAAGACCGTCGCGGGAGTGCGGCCGGAGCTGCCGCGACGGAAGAGATCCAAACCGCAGCGATACAAATGCGTTCATGGCCGATGCTGGGGAGGCCTCGATGAGCTCGTTTTTGAAGATATTGTTCGTCCTCGTTCTGGCCGCCGTGTCGCTGGGGACAAGGCCGGCTTCGGCCGAGACCCCGGCGCCGGTGGAGAAGCCTGATCTTATCGACAAGCACGTGATCGATCTCGGCAAGATGAAAGAACGCCGCATCGTGCGCGTGCTCGTGCCCTACAGCAAGACGATCTATTTCGTCGACAAGGGCCGCCAGTATGGCACGGCGGTGCAGTTCGGGCTGGAGCTCGAAAAGGTCCTCAACAGGAACAGCAAGAAGCAGATCGACCGCGTCAACATCGTCTTCGTGCCGATGGCGCGCGACAGGCTGCTCGACGCGCTCAACGAGGGCTATGGCGATATCGTCATGGCCAACCTGACGATCACCGACGAGCGGCTGAAGCAGGTGGATTTCGCCGATCCGCTTTATGAAAATGCCGAGGAGGTGCTGGTCGCCGCTCCCAACAGCCCGGCGATCGCCAGCCTCGACGATCTCTCGGGCCAGCATATCGCGGTGCGCGCCTCCAGCAGCTATTACGAGCATCTTCTGGTCCGCAACAAGGAGTTGACCGCGGCAGGAAAACCCGAGATCGGCATCCATGTGATGGATGAAAGCCTCGAAGACGAGGACCTGATGGAGATGGTCAATGCCGAGCTTCTGCCCTTCACGGTCGTCGACGCCTACAAGGGGAATATCTGGTCGCATGTCTTTGCCGACATGAAGGTGCGCCAGGATATCGTGCTGTCATCCGAGGGGAGGATCGCCTGGGCGATCCGCAAGAACAGCCCGGAACTGAAGGCGGAACTGAACGCCTTCGTCGCGACGCACAAGGTCGGCACGACTTTTGGCAATATCCTGCGCAACACCTTTTACAAGCAGGACAAGATCATCAAGCGCGCCTATTCGCCCTCCGACGTCGCCCGCTTCCAGACGCTGGTGGAGATCTTCCGCAAATACGGCGGCAGCTATTCCTTCGACTATCTGATGCTGATGGCGCAAGGCTATCAGGAATCGCAGCTCGACCAGTCACGTCGCTCGCCACGCGGCGCCGTCGGCATCATGCAGATGCTGCCCTCGACGGCAAAGGACAAGGTGATCGGCATCAGCGGCATCGACAAGGATGCGGATCGCAATGTCGAGGCCGGTGCCAAATATCTGCGCCACCTGATCGACACCTATATTGATGACGAGGGCCTGGACGCCAAGGACAAGCAGCTTTTCGCCTTCGCCGCCTATAATGCCGGGCCTGGCAACCTGCACAAGTTTCGCGACAAGGCAAAGGCGATGGGCCTCGACCCCAATGTCTGGTTCGGCAATGTGGAGAATGCCGCCTCCGAGATCGTCGGGCGGGAAACCGTTCAATATGTCAGCAACATCTATAAGTATTACGTGGCCTATTCGCTGCTCGTGGCGCGCATGGGGGAGCGGACAAATGCTGGCCAGCCTGTCCAGAAGTAACCGTGCCGCCAGCTGTTGGAATCAGCAGCACGGTGGGTCTCATCCTTAGGGTTTGCGCGTGAAGACGCCGAGATTGTAGAGCTGGACGCGCCTATTATCGGCGGCCTCCGATTTCGAGCCCTCGATCGGGAAATATTCGCCGACCCCGACCGCATAGAGACGCCCGGCATCGACGGCGAAGGTGGTCGACAGAATCTCCTTGATCGCCTCGGCCCGCTGCTGGCTGAGGTCGAGATTGTGCTGGTCAGTGCCGGTCGAACTCGTATGGCCGACGACGAGGAACTTGTAGGCCCAGAGGTTCGGGTGGTGCAGCGCATCGGCGATCATGCCGAGCGTGCGGTAGGATTCGGGCTCGATGGCAACGGAATCATTCGCGAAGGCGATCTCGACCACCATCTGGGGCAGGCGCGCGACCTTGCTCCAGTTCGGCAGGCCGGACATCTGTTTTCCGGACCCGTTCATGGCCTCCTGCCTGAGCAGTTCGACATCGACGATGGGCGCTGCCCCCTGCAGCTTGCCGAGGCCGTTGATGATGCGTTGTTCGGAGACCTGCTGCGCGAGCGCAAGCGCTGGGACGAGGAAGGCTGCGGCAAGGCCGGCGAGGGCGGTTTTTCTCATCGTCATGACCTTACCTCCAGCCCGCATCTGATATCGTCTGACTGCATTGATTGCTGACCGTTTTTGTCTTGCCGGCGAGGCATGCAAGAATGTAGCCGTCGCCCTTCACGCCGTTGCAGCGCCGCGCCATGTCGGTGGCGCAGACCTTTTTATATGAGGACTGCGCCTGTTCGCGCTTCTGGATCGATGCCGCGACGCTCGCCAGTGTGGTTGTGCAGGTCGGCGATACCTTGGCGGAGTTCTGCGCGAGGCAATCGGCAATCCTGTTATTGCCGAGGTTCATCCCCTTGCAGAACTTCCTGATATCGGCACCGCAATCCTTCGCTAGCACCGTGATCGCGTCGGCATAGCTGATGGTGTCGGCCTTTGCGGCACCCGTCCAGGCAATGAGGGCGATCGCCGCCGCACCAATCAGTTTCGGTCCTTTCCGCATGCACAAGCCCTCCTGCTGCGGCCGCCGGAATGGCGTCCCCTCAAGGCCTATTGAATGCAGATCGGGCGAGTTCGGATAAGTACGTTACCGTAAATCAGACCCGTAAATTCGGGGTAGTTACACGCTGGCCCGCCGATAAAGCGCGAGCGAGCCGGCAAGCGTCAGCAAAGCGCCGCCACAGATACGGTCGAGCCAGAGCGCGCCCGACTTCCGCAACAGCCGGACGGCCTGCGAGCCGAGCAATGCGTAGCCGAACATGACCATGAAATCGATGGCGGCAAAGACGAGGGCGAGCATGGCATATTGCTCGACCTGCGGACCGGCGGGATCGATGAATTGCGGCAGGAAGGCCGAGAAGAACAGGTAGCCCTTGGGGTTGGTGACGGCGACGAGAAAGCTCTTCAGGAAAATCGTCACCGCCGAAGCGGATGCATTGCCGCCTTCAGAGCGCAGCGAGACGTCAAGCGTCCCCTTGGAGCGCAGCAGCATGACACCCAGGAAGGCGAGGTAGCAGACACCCACCCATTTAACGACGGTGAACCAGAATTCCGAGGCGGCGAGCAGGGCACCAAGACCCAACGCGACTGCGCCGATCAGCACGAAGTCGGACATGACTGCGCCGATCATGCCCGATATCGCCCGGCGCACCCCGAATTTCGAGCCGTTCGTCAGGGCCATAAGCACGGTAGGGCCGGGTGTAGCGATGCCGATGAATGCCACAAGCGCAAATGCAAGAACGGTCATCTCAGTCATATCGTCCTCCTCCGTGTCAGGAATCGAGTTATGGCATTCACCTGACATTTACGGAAGGGCCTTCAATGAAAGCCAATATCCTGCTCCGGATCAAAGCACATACCCATGTATCCTGACTATTTACGGCGCCGTTTACTGTAACTTACTTCCGGATATTCGCCCCGTATGTTTCGCTTTGGTCGCTCAGCAAGTCCTCAGTACCTTCGCTATCCTGGCCTTGCCAAAGATGCGTCGGCATCAATCGAGGCCCTGCCGGGTTTTTCATTTCGTTCCGGGGGAAACGCACATGACAATCCAGTTTGGGATCAGACGCCTGTTGCGGACGCCTATCTCGTTCGCTTTCCTGGCAATTGCTTCGATGGCCATTTCAGCCCCCTCTGAGGCCAGGGCCGCTTCCCTGACCGAAGAGGAAGCGCGTGAGATCGGCATCGAAGCCTATGTCTATTTTTATCCGTTGATATCAATGGATATCACGCGCAAGCAACTGACCAACATGGAACCGAAGGAGGGAGCGATTGGCGGTCCGGCCAACCGCTTCGCCAATGTCGGCGCATTTCCGGCGGCGGACATGAAGGCCGTGGTCCGGCCGAATTTCGATACGCTCTATTCGAGCGGCTGGCTTGATCTCACGAAGGAGCCGGTGGTGGTTACCGCACCGGATACCGGCGGTCGCTATTACCTCCTGCCGATGCTGGACATGTGGACGGATGTGTTTGCCGCGCCGGGTTGGCGAACGACCGGAACGTCAGCCGGAAACTTCTTGATTGCCTCGCCCGGATGGAGGCCCGAGCTTCGCGATACGTTCGGCGAATTCAAGCTGCCTGATGGAACTGAACGAATCGATGCTCCGACGCCCTATGTCTGGATCATCGGCCGCACCAAAACCGATGGCCCTGACGACTACGATGCCGTTCACAAGGTCCAGGACGGCTACAAGATCACCCCGCTGTCGCAGTGGGGCAAAGACGCCAAGCCGGCCGCGGTCAAGATAGACCCTTCCGTCGACATGAAGACGCCGCCGAAGACGCAAGCCGATACGGCTTCGGCGGAAGACTATTTCGCTTACGCTGCCGAACTCCTGAAACTTCATCCGCCGCACAGCACCGATCAGCCGATCATTGCCCGCATGAAGCGGATCGGCATCGAGCCCGGCAAGAGCTTCGATCTTTCCAAGGCCGATCCTGTCGTCCAGAAAGCGCTGAAGACGGCGCCGCAGGATGCGCAAGCGCTCATGGGCTGGAAGCTGAAGACGTTGGCACGCGTGGTCAATGGCTGGTCGATGAATACGGACACGATGGGCGTTTATGGCAATTACTACCTGAAACGCGCGATCATAGCGCAACAGGGGCTTGGCGCCAATCTGCCTGAAGACGCCATCTATCCGCTGAATCTTGCGGATGAAACCGGCAACCCGCTGGACGGGCGAAGCAATTACACGATCCACTTCGAAAAGGAGAACATTCCACCAGTCAACGCTTTCTGGTCGGTCACCCTCTATGACAGTGACGGCTTCCAGGTCGCCAACCCGCTCAACCGTTTCGCGGTCAGCAGCTGGATGCCGTTCCAGTTCAACGCGGACGGCTCGCTCGACCTCTATTTCCAGACGGAAAGCCCCGGCAAGGACAAGGAATGGAACTGGCTGCCGGCGCCGAACGGCCCGTATAATCTGACGATGAGGCTCTATGCGCCGAAGGGTAGCGCGCTGATCGGCAAGTGGAACCCGCCACCGGTGACGCGTGCGGCTCCGGCGGCTCCGCTCGCTGCTCAGTGACAAGGCCAAATGCATCGGAGGCTTGGCGGTGCGCGCCATGAACCATGGCGCGCACCACCAAGCCTTTCTTTTCCATCGATAGTTCGTTCCGCATCGAAGCATTTCGCGGCCGCAACCATTAAACAGGCGGTCGGTTTTGAACGTCAGGGAATGCGACTGTGATGGAAAAGACGACGACGCTGACAACGGAACTGGCGCTGCTTCTGGCGCTTTCGACGCTGTGGGGAGCCTCCTACACTTTCATCAAGATCGGCGTCGAAACCATTCCGCCGGTCACGCTGGTGGCAGCACGGACATTCATCGCCGGCGGGCTGCTTCTCGCCATCATCGGCTGGCGTGGCCTCAAGCTGCCCCGCGACCGAAAGACATGGGCCTACTTTCTGTTTCAAGCCTGCCTGAACAGCGTCTTGCCCTTTACGCTGATCGCCTGGGCCGAACGAACGACCGATGCCGGTCTTGCCGCAATCCTGAATTCCACGACGCCGATCTTTGCCTTTCTGATCACGGCGCTGATCACCCGGCATGAAGCGCTCACAGCCCGCAAGCTTTTCGGCGTGTCGGCGGGATTGATCGGAACGGCCCTGATCATCGGCGTCGGTGCGCTCGGCAGCATCGGACAGGCACTCTGGGCTCAGCTTGCGATCGTCACCGCCACGATCTGCTATGCGGGTGCCGCGGTCTTCGGGCGGAATTTCAGAGAGCTCGACCCAATGATGCCGGCTGCCGGCTCGCTGATATCAGGCGCGGTGATTCTCCTCCCGGTCAGCGTCATCGTCGATCATCCCTGGACGTTGCAGCCGAGCCTCCATTCGCTGCTGGCGCTCCTTGCGCTCTCCGTCTTCTCGACCGCGCTCGCCTTCGTGATCTATTTCCGTCTCGTGCAGACGCTCGGTTCGGTGGGTGCCACGGCCCAGGCCTATCTGAGGGTCCCGATCGGAGTTGCGATCGGTGTGATCTTCCTCGGCGAAACGTTGTCTTCCACGGCGGGCGTTGGTCTTGCCTGCGTCATGGCCGGTGTCATCGCAATGACGCTGCCCACACGAAGGCGGTTCCGTCAGGCTGCCTGATCCGCGCCTCCAGGACCACAAGATCTGCAACGGTTTATTCGACTGACATCGAAAATCACTTGTTGTCATCGTGCCGTCATTGATGATGAGGATACGGGTCGGCACAATGGGGGATATTGGCGTGGATGCGAAGGAAATGACTGAGGAGCAGACGGCTGTTCCATCGGCAGGCACGCCTGCGGAGGTCTTCGGCGCCTTCCTGAAGCTTGGCCTCACCTCGTTCGGCGGACCGATCGCGCATCTCGGCTATTTCCGCGACGAGCTCGTCACGCGGCGCAAATGGATCGACGAGAAGGGCTATGCCGATCTCGTCGCCCTCTGTCAGTTCCTTCCCGGTCCTGCATCGAGCCAGGTCGGCTTTGCCATGGGCCTGCTGCGCGGCGGGCCACTGGGGGCGCTTGCAGCGTGGAGCGCATTCACGCTCCCATCCGCGCTGATCCTGTTCATCTTCGCAACCGCCGCCACCGCGCTCGACAATCCTCTCGGGCAGGGTCTGCTGCACGGATTGAAGCTCGTTGCCGTCGCTGTCGTTGCACAAGCCGTCTGGGGCATGGCCCGATCGCTGACACCCGACAGGCCGCGCGCCGGCATCGCGCTGGCCGCCATTTTCATCGTGATATCAGCGGGGGCGCTCGGTCAGCTCGCAGCCATCGTCCTGGGTGCCGTTTCAGGGCTCGCCCTTTGTCGTGGGGCCGCGGTCGAGCAACGGACAGATTTTTCGTTCGGAATATCGAGATCTGCTGGCGTCACCTGTCTGCTGGCGTTCCTGCTCCTGCTGTTCGGTTTGCCGCTCATCGTTTCCATCATGGATTCGCAAGGGCTGCGCCTTTTCGATGCCTTCTATCGCTCGGGTGCTCTGGTGTTCGGTGGCGGACATGTCGTCCTGCCGCTGCTCGAGACGGAGGTGGTGCGGCCGGGCTGGGTTTCGGAAAACGCGTTTCTTGCAGGTTATGGTGTTGCGCAGGCGGTGCCCGGTCCGCTCTTCACGTTTTCCGCCTATCTCGGGGCGGTGACAGGTCCGTCTCCCAATGGTGTCACAGGCGCAGCCATCTCTCTGGTCGCCATCTTTCTGCCCGGCTTTCTGCTGCTGCTCGGTACCCTGCCTTTCTGGGACAGGCTCAGCACCTATCCGCTGGCGCAGGCGGCCATGCGTGGCGCAAATGCGGCCGTGGTCGGTGTACTGGGTGCGGCCCTCTACAATCCGGTATGGACAAGCGCGGTCCTCACATCGGCCGATTTTGCCCTTGCCCTGTCCGGCTTCCTGCTGCTGGTCGTCTGGAAGGCGCCGCCATGGATCGTCGTGGTGCTGATGGCAACGAGTGCGATCCTGCTGCAGCTCGCCGCCTGAACTGTATCGGACCAGTCAATCCTTCTTCAGCAAGGCGGCTTCGATCGCCGCCCATGCCATCAGGCCAAGCCTTGCATCCGCAATGTCGGTGCCGCCATGGGCACGAACGCTGGAGCGAGGCGTCGTCTCGCCGGGGAGCAGCACGCGATGACCTGCCTCGGGGTCAACGATCAGTGACACCGGCCTGCCACTGTCTTCCCGCTGGCGGGCAAGCGCGCCGGCGAAGCTGTCCGATGGCCAGAGCGCATCGTCTCCGCCAGCTACGAGGACGAGGTCCGCAGCGGCTTTTTCGACGGGAATCTGAGCCCGCTGCAGGATTTCATTGTCGGTCGCCAGGCACTATTCGAAGAAGGAGCGATAGGACACCAGCCCATCGCGATCAATCCGTTCCCAGGCCAGGTCGGCAGGAACGAAATCCAGCGGCTTTCCCTTCCAGGACCAGGATGAGCGTTCCGGCCAGGCAATGCCGTCCTTGCCGGGACCGATATTGCCCCAGACAACCGAGGTCGGGCTGATCGCAATAACGTCATCGACGCGCGGGTCAAGAGTGGCGACAAGCAGGGCCGCTTCGGCGCCTTTCGAGGTTCCGACGAAGACGATGCGCCGGCATCCCCGCGCAATCAGGTAGTCCGTAGCGTCGGCGAAGGTCTCCAGCGGGATTTCGCAGATGCCGGGCGACTGACCGGGACCACCGAACCATTGCAGCGCCAGCGCCTGCGCGCCAGCCTCGGCAAGCAGTCTGGCACGATCGATATCCACTCTGCCGCTGGAACCACTGAGCACGACGACGCCGGTCTCGCTTGCATCCGGCCGGGAGACGAACACCCCGTTGATCCGGCCTTCGAGCCGTTCGATTTTACAGCCGGCCATCGCGCCTGTTACCATACTGACATCCTGTTGAATTATGGAGTGGTTCTCGACTGGAACAGAGGGCGGAGCCTATCATGGTCGAGAAGCTGCAGGAACGCACCGGGGCATCGTTCGAGGATGCCGATGTCGTCAGCAATTATCCCTTCCGTCCGCCATATCCCGAGGCGGTCTACGACAAACTACTGGGCATCGCGCCGAAACGCGGCTGCCTGCTGGATATAGGCTGTGGCCCCGGCAAGATTTCGCGGCCGCTCTCACGGCGTTTCGAAAAGGTCATCGCCGTCGATCCATCGCGTCACATGATCGAGCTCGGCCAGAGCCTGGAGGAAGGGCGCGCGCGCAATCTTCACTGGATCGTCGGTTTCGCCGAGGATGTCGATATCCCCGATCGTCCCGATCTCATCGTTGCCGCCGCCAGCATTCACTGGATGGATCACAGGCGTCTTTTCGCGCGGCTGAAAACCTATGCTGCCGCCGATCACCGGGTGGCCGTCATATCGGGAGATGCGCCTTTCCAACCGGCCTGGGAGGCAGATTGGCAGTCTTTTCTCGGCAAATGGGTTCCGGCCATAACAGGCGAGGCGTTCGATCCCATTGGCAAGCGAGAGGGCTGGTCGGCGTACAAGGCGTTCCTCGACATCGACGGCTCCGAGCATTTCCACTCCGCTCCATTCGAGCAAAGTGTCGAAGACTTCATTCGCTGCCAGCATTCGCGCGATACGTTCGCGCCATCCCATCTGGGTGGCAGGATGAACAAGTTCGACGGAGAGCTCGGCGAGATGCTCGCTCCCTATGCTCGCGAGGGTAAACTGAGTTTCATCGTCAGGACGAAACTGGTCTGGGGCTCGATCAGGCAGGTCTAGGCCGCTGCGATGACGTGGGCCTGAATTTTGGCGGCAACCTCGCTGTCGCCATGCCGGGCGGCAATCGCGGATGCGGCATAGTCGGTCGCAACGTCCAGTTTTCCTAGAGCTCTGGCTTCGATTTCGCTGCGAAGGACGGTTCCCTGGCAATAGGCGAGGGCAGGAATCCGAGGGGAGGATGCGCGGCTTTGTTCGGCTCTCGTTTCGATCACCACATGGGAGAAACCCGCCTCTTCCAGCTCCGCTCGGATCAGCGCCGTGTCGTGATAGCCATGCGGCGTGCGGGCCAGGAAACATGGCGGATCATCCGGAAATATCGTCGCAAGCGCATTCGTCACATCGTCGGCAAAAACATTCTCCTCGATGCGATCCCATACGTTGAACAGGAAACGTCCGCCGGGCTTCAGGACACGCTTTGCTTCGCGGTAGCCGGATATGCGGTTCGGGAAGAACATCGCGCCGAATTGACAGCAGACGAGATCGAAGGCGGCATTCTCAAACGGCAGCTTCAGAGCATCCGCCTGGCGCCATTCCAGGCGATCATCGAAGCCCTGTTGCGAAGCAGCGTAGTCGAGCATCGACTGGTTTAGATCGGTGATGATACAGCGTGCGTCCGAGGACAGTTTCGGCGCCAGTGCGCGGGTGACGACCCCGGTGCCTGCTGCGATTTCCAGAACGGCGCCGGGCGACAGCGATGCCGCTTTCTGAGCGAGATCCACGGCGAAGGGCGCGAAAATCAGCGGCACCATATAGCGGTCGTAGTTTTCCGGGATAGAGCCGGTGAACAGCTTGTCCGCTTCCAGCATTGTCATCACCCTCCGCCGCCAATACGGCTTCAAGCACATCGGTTTCACTGCCGCTCACAGCCGCAAGCTGTCGTCCAGCCAGACCCGGAAGCCGCCGCGGAAGGCATTTTCGTTGCTGCCACGCCGGCATTTGAGCGGCAGATCCTTCAGCTTTTCGACGTTGCCGCCCCCGATGACGATATAGTCGGGCAGCAGGGCGGCGGCTAGGCGATCGGCGACGTCGAAGACCGATTTTCGCCATCTGCCCTTGCCGCGACCCTCGAGGCCCCGTTCGCCGACATAGTCCTCGAATGTCGCCTTCTTATAGGGCATATGCGCAAGTTCGAGCGGCAAGCAGACGTTCTCTGCGATCATGGCCGAGCCGAGTCCGGTGCCGAGGCCAAGGAAGAGCATGCGGCCGGCCTCGTAGCTGCCGATCGCCTGCATCAGCGCGTCATTGACCACGCGCACGGGCTTGCCGAGGGCTTTTTCGAAATCGAAGCCCTTCCATCCCGGGCCGAGGTTGAACGGATCGGCCGCAGGGCGGTGGGCGACAACGGCGCCGGGATAGCCCATGGCGACGACGTCATAGTGCCAGTCGGCGGTCAGATCGGTAAGGGCTGCCACCATCTTCGCCGCCGTCATCTCGCGCCCCGATACGACCGAGCGCCGCTCGCTGCCGCTGCTGAGTTCCGCCTTCAGATGCGAGCCGCCGATATCGACGGCGAGCACGATGCGGCCGTCCGGCGCAGCAACCTTGGGCTTGGCTCGCTCACGCGCCTGCTTTGCCTGCGATGCTTCCATTGTGTCAACCATGGCTGGCGCTCCTCTCCGGGCTGTACCCTCATTCCCTCCCGCGCCATTCTATCGGGCACAAGATCGTAGCCGGCTGTCAAGCCGGTATATTGCGGATCGCTTAATTTCATCTCAGGATGGCAAGGAAGATGCGCAAACAAAGCGGAGGAACAGCACTTGGCCTATCCGACACTGCCACCCGGTTCCGTCGAGCCACCAGGCGCGCCGGGCATCGAGCCCCGATGGACGTCCAGCGACAAGAGTGCTGTTGGTACCGCCGTCAGTTCGGCGAGCTGCGTCTGGTTCACGGCAAGCCACGGCATCCTCAACGAGATCTACGCGCCGCGCCTCGACATGGCCTGTATGCGCGATTTCGGTTTCATCGTCACGGCGGAGAGCTATTTCTCCGAGGAGAAGCGCGATGCCGATCATAGCGTTCAGGCAATCGAGGACGGCGTTCCGGCTTTCCGTCTCGTCAATTCCGCCCGCGACGGACGCTATCGGATCACCAAGACCATCTTTTCCGACCCGGAGCGTGAGGTGGTGCTGCAGGACATCCACTTCGAGGCATTGAGGGGCAACCTTTCAGACTACAGGCTGCATGCGCTTGCTGCCCCGCATCTCGTCAATGGCGGTGCCGAGAACACCGGCTGGTCCGCCGATTTCAAGGGCAGGCAGATGCTCTTTGCCGAGGGATCCGGGCGGTCGCTCGCCATTGCCGCTTCGGTGCCTCTGCTTGCCCGGTCAGTGGGTTATGTCGGCATTTCCGATGGCTGGCAGACGCTGTCGCGCGGCAGGGGATTGAGAGAGGATTATTGCGTTGCTACCTCCGGTAATGTCGCGTTGTCAGGCACGCTTGATATGCAGGCGGGTAAGGGGCGGGCGCTGATCGCCATCGGCTTCGGCACGCAGCCGGAAGAGGCCGCCCTGCGCGCGCTGCTGAGCCTCGAACAGGGCGGCGAACCGGCGCTGAAACATTACTGCAGCGGATGGCGGGAGTGGCAGGCCGGGCTGCTTGCGCTCGACGAACCGCATGATCCAGATAAGCTGAACCGCTACCGCGTCAGTACCGGCGTGCTCGCCACCCACCGAGACGATGCCTCCGGTGCCATCATCGCCAGCCTGTCCATCCCCTGGGGCTTCAGCAAAGGCGATGACGACCTTGGCGGCTATCATCTGGTGTGGACGCGCGACCTGGTGGAAACGGCGGGCGGTCTGCTCGCGGCCGGGGCCACCGCGGATGCGCGCTCCGTTCTCGACTATCTCTCCGTCATCCAGGAGGCGGACGGCCATTGGGTGCAGAATGCCTGGCTGGACGGCAGGCCCTACTGGCATGGCATCCAGATGGACGAAACTGCCTTTCCGATCCTGCTCTACGACATGCTGCTGCGGGCAGGCGCGATCGATGCGTCAGAGGCCGGCCGCTATCTGCCGATGATCGAGGCGGCTGCGAGCTATCTCGTCAGAAACGGTCCCGCCACCCAGGAGGATCGCTGGGAGGAAGATGCCGGTTACTCGCCGTTCACGCTCGCCGTGGAGATCGCCGGGCTGCTTGCGGCGGCCGATGCACTGGAAGCCGCCGGGCGGCTCACGGCGTCGCACTATCTGCGCGAGGTGGCCGATGGCTGGAACGAGCGCATCGAGGAGTGGACTTACGCCACCGACACGGAACTGTCGCGTAGTCTCGGCGTCGAGGGCTATTACGTGCGCATCGCTTCGGCCACGGATGGCGCCTCGTCACTGGGGCGTGACTTCATTCCGATCCGCAATCGCGACGATCTCGGCGAGGTGCTGGAGGCGGACCTGCTGATCAGCCCGGATGCGCTGGCGCTGGTGCGCTTCGGCCTCCGGGCCGCCGACGATCCGCGCATCCTCGGCACGGTGGCGGCAATCGATGCGCAATTGCGCCGCGACCTTCCCGCCGGTCCCTACTGGTATCGCTACAATGACGACGGCTACGGCGAGCGCATTGGCGGCGCGCCTTTTGCCGGAAGCGGTGTCGGCAGGCTCTGGCCGCTGCTGACCGGCGAGCGCGCCCATTATGAACTCGCCGCCGGACGAGTGGACGAAGCGCGGCGGATGCTCGCTGCGCTGGAGGCTTCGGCAAGCGAGGGAGGGCTCTTGCCCGAGCAGATATGGGATAGCGAGGACGTGCCGGCACGCGAGCTTTTCCTCGGCCGACCCTCCGGCAGCGCCATGCCGCTCGTCTGGGCGCATGCCGAACACATCAAGCTGCTGCGGTCGCTGCGCGACGGCACGATCTTCGACATGCCGCCCCAGACCGTTGCCCGCTATGTCGCGGCAAAGCCGGCGCCGGCACCCTTTTCCTGGCGGCTGACGGCCCGGCGCGATCAAATGCCGGCGGGCCGGCGGCTCCGCATCGAACTGCCCGAGCCTGCGCTGGTGCGCTGGTCCACCGACGGCTGGGCAAGCGCCACCGACAGTCCATGCCGCGACACGGGCTTCGGCGTCCATGTCTTCGATATGGCGACGGAAACGCTCGGTCCCGGTGTCGTCGACTTCACGATCTTCTGGACGGATGCGCAGCGCTGGGAAGGCACGGATTTCAGGGTCGAGGTGGTTTGAAAGGGAGCGCGGCCTGCACTTAAGAAGCCTGCAATAAAGGAAGCGGCCGTTTCCGGCCGCTCAAGAGACTTATTTCATTTTTTCTGTATTTCCGGAAGTATTGCCGGAAACTCGGGATCAGGCCTAAGCCAAACCCAGGGGATCAGGCCTCAAGGCCAGACCCAGGGGATCAGGACTTGTAGATCAGCCAGCTCTTGGTGAATTCCTTTTGCATGCCGTCCTCATAGACGACGGTGCAGTTGCGGCCGGCATTCTTGGCGCTGTAAAGCGCGATATCGCTCCTGGAATAGAGCTCGCCGGCATCATCGGCATGTGAGGCCATGCAGATGCCGATGGAGACCGTGACCGGGCCGTAATTGACGCGGGTGCGGGAATTCTTGAAGGGGGTGGATTCCAGCGTGCGGCGGATGCGCTCGGCGATTGCAGTCACTTCGTCGAGCGTATTGCCGTCGATGATCAGGGCGAATTCCTCGCCGCCGGTGCGGGCGACGAAGACGTCGCGGCGGACATTGGTGCGGATGACGGAGGCAACCGTCGCCAGGACCTTGTCACCGACCGGGTGGCCATAGGTGTCGTTGATCTTCTTGAAATTGTCGATGTCTGCGAGAAGCAACGCCGTGACCGGGCGCAGCGCAGGATTGTTGAAGACGGCGGCCAGCCGGTCGTCGAAGGCGCGGCGGTTGGAAAGGCGCGTCAGCGAATCCGTGTTGGCGATGCGCTTGTATTCGTCGAGTTCCTTGCGGACCTGATCCATCTCCTGCGAGCGCTGGACCATGTCTTCTACGGTCTTTTCGCCGTGGGTGATCGTATCGCCGGTTGCCTGGGTCAGAAGGTCGATGGCGTTTTCGATGAGGTCGGCGCTGCTCGTGCTCTTGGAGCTGATGCGCTTGCAGGTCTCGTTGAGCAGCCGGTTATAGCTTTCGAGCGAGGTCTGCTCCTGGCGCAGCACGCGGAGCAGGCCTTCCAGTTCGCCGGCGATGCGGCTGTGCGCGTCGTCGAATATCTTGGCTGGCGCCGTGTGTGAGCAGTGCTGCGTGCCGAGCACGTCGAGTTCCGCCTGCGTCGCCTGGCTGCCGAGAGCGGCAAGGTCGCGGGTGAGCGCGGGATTGGAACCGATATAGGCTTCGTAGAAGAGTTCGTAATTGCGGGGAATTGGCGCAACGCCCATGGAGCGCATGGCATAGGTGATCTGACCCGCCACATCGGGAACCTGCACCTTGGGCGCGACGGCCGTAGTCATTCCGGCAACTCCTCAGTTCTTAAGCAATCTTCTATTTGTTAGCTTAAATTTCTTGGGAAAAGATTAAAGCCACATATACCAAAGATTACATACGATAAGTTTGACAGGTCGCAATACAACGATCAGCCCTATGATTTTTCTCAAAGATTTGTAAGTTCGACAGTACCGAAGACACCTCCTATGCGCGAGTGTCTCAAAAAAGTTCAGTCGTTTTTCTATTTTCAGGGATTGTTTTGGTTTTGTTGACGGTCGGTGTCTGTTGTCTGATCTACTGGCGGGAAGCGCTAAGTGACAGATTCCATCTCAATAAACCGGATTTACGGGGACCGGAACGCGGCCCCCTGTTGAAGGCATGAGATCATGGAATCGTCTCGCCACACGTCGCCCGCCATTCTTGCGCTCGCCATCGTCGCCGGCATTGCTTTCCTTCTACAGCAAAGCGGCTTCTTCAACGGCATTTTCAGCACCGACCTCCTCGCCAGCGTGAAGGCGGAGGATATGCTGAGTGCGGCCGATTTCGCGGGCATGGAAAAGCCCACAACTCAGGCCGTGACGGCGGCCAATATCGATGTCGCCGAGACGGCTTCCGTTCGATAGCCTGCCTGAAGCATCAGCCGAGGTTCAGCTCCTGGAAGAAGTCGTTGCCCTTGTCGTCGATGACGATGAAGGCCGGGAAGTCTTCGACCTCGATCTTCCAGACTGCTTCCATGCCAAGTTCCGGATATTCGAGAACATCGACCTTGCGGATGCAGTCCTGCGCCAGGCGCGCGGCCGGGCCGCCGATCGAGCCGAGATAGAAGCCCTGGTGCTTCTTGCAGGCTTCGCGCACGGCGCGCGAGCGATTGCCCTTGGCGAGCATGACCATCGAGCCGCCGAAAGACTGGAACTGGTCGACATAGCTGTCCATGCGACCGGCCGTCGTTGGGCCGAAGGAGCCGGAAGCGTAGCCGGCAGGGGTCTTGGCCGGGCCGGCATAATAGACCGGATGGTTCTTCATATAGTCGGGCATGCCTTCGCCCTTTTCCAGCCGCTCGCGGATCTTGGCATGCGCCAGGTCGCGGGCGACGATGATCGTGCCGGTCAGCGACAGCCGCGTCTTGACCGGATGCCTGGAGAGTTCGGCAAGTATATCGGCCATCGGACGGTTCAAGTCGATGCGAACGACGGATTCAGAGAGCCTGGCCTCGTCGATCTCGGGCATGTACTTGGAGGGATCGGTTTCCAGCTGCTCGACGAAGATGCCCTCGCGGGTGATCTTGCCCTTGGCCTGGCGGTCGGCGGAACAGGAAACACCAAGGCCGATCGGGAGCGAGGCACCGTGGCGGGGCAGGCGGATCACCCTGATGTCATGACAGAAATACTTGCCGCCGAACTGGGCACCGACGCCGAGGCTCTGCGTCAGCTTGTGGATTTCCTTTTCCATCTCGATGTCGCGGAAGGCATGGCCGCTTTCGGAGCCTTCGGTCGGCAGCTCGTCGAGATAGCGGGTGGAGGCGAGCTTGACGGTCTTCAGGTTCATCTCGGCCGAGGTGCCGCCGATAACGATCGCCAGATGGTAGGGGGGACAGGCTGCCGTACCCAGCGTCAGGATCTTCTCCTTAAGGAAGTCCAGCATGCGGTCATGCGACAGCAGCGAGGGCGTGCCCTGGAACAGGAAAGTCTTGTTGGCCGAGCCGCCGCCCTTGGCGACGAAGAGGAAGTCGTAGCTGTCGGTGCCTTCCTCATAGATATCGATCTGCGCCGGCAGATTGTTCTTGGTATTCTTCTCCTCGAACATCGTGATCGGGGCGAGCTGCGAGTAGCGCAGGTTCTTCTTTTCATAAGCGTCGAGCACGCCCTTCGAAAGAGCAGCCGTATCGCCGCCTTCCGTCCAGACGCGGCGGCCCTTCTTGCCCATAATGATCGCCGTGCCTGTATCCTGGCACATGGGCAGCACGCCGCCGGCGGCGATATTCGCGTTTTTCAGCAGGTCATAGGCGACGAAACGGTCGTTATCGGTCGCCTCGGGATCGTCGAGGATCGAAGCGAGCTGCTTCAGATGGCCGGGACGCAGCAGATGGTTGATATCGGCAAAGGCGGTTTCGGCGAGCAGACGGATACCTTCGGGATCGACTGACAGGATCTCCTGGCCCTTGAAGCTGTCGACCGAGACATGGTCGCTGCTGATCTTGCGGTAAGGGGTGGAATCGGCGCCGAGGGGGAAGAGATCGTCAGCCATCGAAGTGACCTTTCTGGTGGGATATTTTGGAAGCGGTCTAAATCTGGTGGATGGCAAAATCAATCGGGAAGGGGTGGTGGAGCGTTGGCAAAAATGCCGCGCCTTCCTCGCTCATTCCTGTACCCTCGTGCCGGCACAAGGGATGTCACAGCGATGAGGGATGATGGGGAACTGCCTTCGCCTCATCGAAACCGAGCCATGTGCGGCAATCCGCTATTGTCTCCACCTCAAACAAAAGAGGCCGGCAGAGCCGGCCTTTCCATCATCATTTGACCCATCAGCTCACATCGAGGTGGTCATCGTCTCCGGGCACACCATCGCGGCAATCCTTATCGAGGCAACATGCGGCTACCGGATCGATCAATGGGCCTGAGCCCACAGCATCGGCCCGAAAATCGGAATCGATTTTCGCAAAGCCTAATGCGTAGATTCAAAGAGTTAGAGCGTCCCTAGTGCGTCCGAACGGACGCACGGCGCTCTAGAATGTTGCCGAGGTTTTCAATCCCAATACGACAACGTCGTCATTGTCGCTGGTGCCGCCGGGATGGCGGATATACTGGAGATTGGGACGGATGAGCAGCCCGGCATGCGGGCGATACGTGTAGTAGAGCTCGGCAGCGTATTCGGAACCACGCGGATCGTCGGACGTCGAGGCGCGACTGTTGACGTGCGTGGTGCCTATGGCGAAGCCGATGTCATCCTCCGGACGCGATTTGAAAAGCCCTGTGTAGACGACGCCCGCAGCGATCTGGCGATCGGTGGTCGATGTACGCTTGTCGGCCATGACAAGGTTGAGGAACAGGCTGAGATTGTCCGTCATCTGCTGCTGGAAACTCAGGTAGCCACCGTATCGTCCCCGATCCCGGCGTGCAGGCAGGCCCGTAATGGCAAAAGGATCGCCATTGACGTCGTCAGCGATGTCGTCAGCGTTGGAGGTGTCGTACCAGCCGCCGATCTTGTAGCTGCCGGGCAAGGTTCCGCCTCCGAACTTGGGCAACCAAGCCAATTCCACGGGGATCAATGCGCCCGTGGAATGACTGAAGAACACCGGCAGAACCTGATCATCGACCCCTAGATATTTAGGGTTTACGTCATAGACGCCAACCTGGAAATATCCGAAGCCAGTCAGATTGAACTTCGCTCGCGTCGCCCACTGGCTGATCGGCCAGTTGTAGATGTAATCTCCGACAAGATTTCCGAGATCCGAACCGCAAAACGTCAGGTTCTGAAAATCGCAGGGGAACGAGGCAAAATCCTCGTTGACGGGCATTCGTCCGATCTTCCAGTCGATAAGACCGTTCGCAAACTGCTGCTGGTACCAGAAGTCGGTCAGTCGGATGGTCTGTCCGCGGCCGTAGACCTCCTGTACCTGCTGCAGGGTTCCGAGCTGCGCGTCGTCACTCAGGTTCCGGCCGGTGCGCTGGGTGAGCGTGACCTGGAATTTGGCGTCGGGGACCCCAAGCAGCCGGTCGAGATCGAAGGTCACTCCGGCCGAATACTGGTCGGCATATCTGCTCTTGCTATCGATGCCGCCGACCGGGTTGTAGGCGAACTCCCCGACATAACCGAATTGGAAATCGATGCCCCTGTCCCGAAGACTGGTCCGAGCCCCGTTCCAGTCGCCGAACAGCCACGGCTCCGGATCGCTGACGGGTGCTGCGGCTGGAGAAACAGGAGCAATCGCGTCTCCGGCTTCGACGACGCCAGTTCCGTCGAGCGCGATGAGCATGATGGCGGCCACGGCAAGCTTCGAGCACTGCACTCCGGTCATCCTCCGAACTGGAAGGTAGCCGCGCGATCAGGCCGCCGTCCTTCCAAAAGATTCTCCGATTCGTCAGAGTATGGTAGCCTATTCCAGCTCCGGTCGATTGCACAATAGTGTCGGTCAATCATCGCAATCCGCCACATTCGGTCGTCAGCCTAAAACAAAGGCCGGCAGAGCCGGCCCTTTCATCATCATTCGATCCGTCAGCTCACATGGGACTGATCATCGTCTCCGGCCGCACGATCGCGTCATACTCTTCCGACGTTACCAGCCCACTCGCCAGCGCTTCTTCCTTCAGCGTCGTACCGTTCTTATGCGCCGTCTTGGCGATCTTGGCGGCTGCGTCGTAGCCGATCTTGGGAGCGAGTGCGGTGACGAGCATCAGCGAGCGCTCGAGGCCGGCCTTGATGTTGTCTTCACGGGCTTCGATGCCGACGACGCAATTGTCGGTGAAGGAGACGGCGGCGTCGGCGAGCAGCTGGACCGACTGCAGGAAGTTGTAGGCCATCATCGGATTATAGACATTGAGCTCGAAATGGCCCTGGCTGTCGGCAAAGGTCAGGGCCGCGTGGTTGCCGAAGACGTGGATGCACACCTGCGTGAGCGCCTCGCACTGCGTCGGGTTCACCTTGCCGGGCATGATCGAGGAGCCGGGCTCGTTTTCCGGCAGTGCCAGTTCGCCAAGGCCGGCGCGCGGGCCGGAACCGAGCAGGCGTATGTCGTTGGCGATCTTGAAGAGGGCAGCGGCGGCCGCATTGATCGCGCCGTGGGCGAAGACCATCGAATCATGCGAGGCGAGTGCCTCGAACTTGTTCGGCGCGGTCACGAAGGGCATGTCGGTGATGACAGCGATCTCTTCAGCGACCTTCTCGGCAAAACCGACCGGCGCATTGAGCCCGGTGCCGACGGCCGTGCCGCCCTGCGCGAGCTCGCAAAGGCCGGGCAGGGTCATTTGGATACGCTTGATGGCGGAGCCGACCTGCGCGGCGTAACCAGAGAATTCCTGGCCCAGCGTGAGCGGCGTTGCATCCTGCGTGTGGGTGCGGCCGATCTTGATGATGTGGCTGAACTCGGTGACCTTCATGTCGAGCGCCGCATGCAGATGCTTCAGCGAGGGCAGAAGATGATGGGCGATCTGTTCGGCGCAGGCGATGTGCATGGCCGTCGGGTAAGTGTCGTTCGACGACTGGCTCATGTTGACGTGATCGTTCGGATGTACCGGCTTCTTGGAACCCATGACGCCGCCGAGCATTTCTATGGCGCGATTGGAGATCACCTCGTTGGCGTTCATGTTGGATTGCGTGCCGGAACCGGTCTGCCAGACGACCAGCGGGAAATGGTCGTTCAGCTTGCCGTCGATCACTTCCTGGGCCGCATCCACGACAGACTTGCCAATGCCAGCATCCAGCTGGCCGAGCGCCATGTTGGCACGTGCTGCAGCCTGCTTGACGATTCCGAGCGCACGCACGATCGAGAGCGGCTGTTTTTCCCAGCCGATCTTGAAATTGCCGAGAGAACGTTGCGCCTGCGCGCCCCAATATCGGTCGCTGGCAACTTCGATCGGGCCAAATGTATCGGTTTCGGTGCGGGTGGAGCTCATGGCTTCGTGCCTTCCTGTCACATGCTGTTAAGGGCAGTCTTTGAGGATGAGGGACTTATAGGGTGGAAAGCTTTCCAAGAAAACCGGACGCAGTGCGAAATATTGAAACCGGTTGTCATGTTTACCGGCGTATTCCAGCGTGTTCTTTCGGTCACGCTGGGAAATTAATGCAAATAGCGTCAGAAAGCGCACTTTCTCGTAGCGGAAAATTCGGTAAAAAATTAACTAATAATTTCATAATTTTGTGTGAACTTCTGCACGGCGCTTGCGTTCGACCCCGTCACACAAAGTTGAGCCTGAAAGTGCTGGCGGCGCGGGCCGGTTTCTGATGAATGGGCCGCAGCTGCCGGGAACTCTGGAAGAATTGATCTGAGCCTTTTTACTTGACAACAGCATGGTACTGGGACTGGAAAACAAGATGAAGTTCGTTTTGAAAAGCGCGGTTTCCGCATTGGCACTTTCCTGCGTGATGGGCGCGGTTCCTGCGCATGCCTATACGCTGATGGACATGCTGCGCGGCGACCGGGCAAGAAGCGGCCAGAGCACGATCATCATGGACCCCTCGGCTCCGGTTCGCGGGAATCGTAACGGCCTTGGCGGCGATATCGATCCGGAAGCCGCACTGCCGAAGGTTTCCAGCCCGCGCTACTACACATACAAGACCGAAGCCTTGTTGCTCGTCGATACGACGAAGTTTGCCGATCCAGTCGTGACCGGCGCGGTCGCCGACGTGTCGGGTGCCGCCACGACCGATGGCGCTCCGCAGCGCCACTTCCTGACGGAAGCCAAGGTTCGCGCCAATACCGATGTCGCCAAGGCCCTGCAGGGCTATTACGGCGACGGCAAGAACCCGCTCGTCTGGGTTTCCAGCGAAGGTGTCAGCGAGCGCGGCAAGGCTGCGCTGACCGTACTTGCCGATGCGGCAAGCGTCGGCCTCGATCCGGCCGATTATGCCGTGTCCGAGCCGACGATCGATCCGGCCAATCCGGATCCCGATCTCCGCGACCGGGCGCTGACGCAGTTCGAACTGGCGCTTTCCTCCAAGGTTCTGGCCTATGTGCAGGATACGACGCGCGGCCGCGTCGACCCGAACAAGCTCTCCGGATACCATGATTTCCAGCGCAAGGTCGTCAAGCTCGATCCGGTGCTGAAGCTCTCCCGCCTGAGCCCCGACGTTGCGGCCTATCTTTCCAGCCGCAATCCAGACAGCACGCAGTTCCTCGCGTTGAAGGCCGAGCTTGCCAAGCTGCGCGCCGCCGACGGCGGGAACGAAGCGCCGATCACCATTTCGCTCACTTCCTTGCTGCGCCCGGGCGACAGCTCGACGGAAGTCGCCAACATCGTCAAGGCGATCCAGAAGCACGGTTCGGAAGAGCTGAAGACCGCGCATGCGGCCACCTTCTCGGCCTATACAGGCAGCAGCGACTATTCGCCCGAGATCGTGTCACTGGTCGAGGACTTCCAGAAAGAACATGGCCTGAAGCCCGATGGCGTGATCGGCCAGGCGACTGTGCGCACCATGACCGGCGGCGACACCAATGCGTCCAAGGTCGACAAGCTCGTTGTCGCGATGGAGCAGGCGCGCTGGCTGCCTGACGATCTCGGCCCGCGCTACGTGATGATCAACCAGCCGGCCTTCATGGCCTATTACTATAACGACTCCAAGCAGCAGCTTGCGATGCGCACCGTGGTCGGCGGCAAGAACAACCAGACCTATTTCTTCGACGACGAGATCGAAACGGTCGAGTTCAACCCGTTCTGGGGCGTGCCGCAGTCGATCATCATCAACGAGATGTTGCCGAAGCTGCGCTCCGACCCGAACTATCTGGACCAGATGGGCTATGAAGTCGAAGTCGGCGGTCGCGCCGTTCCGTCCTCCAGCGTCGACTGGTACGGCTCGACGCAGAATGTCTCGGTGCGCCAGCCGCCGAGCAGCGACAATGCTCTCGGCGAGTTGAAGATCCTGTTCCCGAACAGCCACGCCATCTATATGCACGACACGCCCTCGAAGAGCTTCTTCAAGCGTGACATGCGTGCACTGAGCCACGGCTGCGTCCGCCTTGCCGACCCGCGCGCCATGGCGGCTGCCGTTCTCGGTACGACGGTCGATGATGTTGCGAAACAGATCGCCACCGGCCAGAACCATGCTGTTAAGGTGCCGCAGAAGATCCCGGTCTACGTGTCCTATTTCACCGCATGGCCGAACAAGGACGGCGTGATCGAGTATTTCGACGATGTGTATGGTCGCGATGCTTTTGTGGACAAGGCGTTTGATGCGACGACGAAGTCGCGTGGGGCGCAGATCTGACTCCAAGCGTTGGATGGGTAATTGGGCGGGCGGTCTTCGGGCCGCCCTTTTGTTTTGGGCGTCTGCGCACGAAAAATCTGAGGAGAGGGTGTACCGTGGGCCTCTCATCCGCCCCTTGGCTTACAACGACATGAGACACTTTGATTGGGAGCGAGGCGTCGCGACAACGTCCCTTCTACCCAGCGGGAGAAGGTGCCTGCGGGATGCTGGCGGGAAAGCGCTGCGCTTCGACGGGCGGTCCCTTCTTGATCGAGATAGTTCAGGTGAATGAGAGTGCAAACGGACGGATAGCTCCGTTATCCATCGGATGATCGCTAACTTTGATATTCAACAGATTCGCATACCGCCCTATGGTGCGGCTTCAACATGCCGGGGTTGAGGGGATCAGATGAGATGGACTTTTTTGACGGGATTGGCGCTTGCTGCGTCCCTCGCCGTGGGGTCAGCCAATGCAAGCGAAGATAGGCTCGATTCCGCGCTCGGCACAATGAAGGTAATAGGGGAACCACTGCTCCTGGAAGACGGCCGACACGCTGGTTGCCAGTACACATTCGTTGTTCTCACGCGAGATCGGGTCTACCGGCACGGGCAGTATTTGAGGATTGCCGGATCGGTCAGTGTCATAAGAACGAGCGATTTCGTGGATTCACCTGCGCAACATGCCGTCAACACGATGTTAAAGCTGGTTGTCAACGAGGTTGCCATCTCATCCGACGGCCGGTTGAATTTGACGCCATCGGCTCCCTCGCGAGCCTACCTGCTGGGTGAGAATATGCAGAGCCATATGGACAGGCTCTACAAACCCAGGAATACCGAGACGCCCGGAAGCGTGACATTGATGCTTGATGCCGATCCGACGATGAAAATATTGAAGGAGGCGGCGAAGTCCTCTCACAAAATCGCTGTTGCTTTCAACCAGCGAGGCGGCAACAAGGACATAACCATTCCAATTGAGCTCGATGTAACGGATTTCGGGTTGAATGGCGAGAGGACACGGTCGGATGAAGCGGAGCGCAACTTTGCACGCTGTATGGGGAGTGTCTTCAGGGATATTCCATCGGCACGGATGGCCGAGTGAGCCCTGCCTCAGACAGCAACCTTAGCAGCAGAATCCCGCAGCAAACTCTCCACGAGTTCCACCGTCAGCTCATCGAAATGCGTGATGATCACATCCGGATCGAGGCTGGACACCGGCACATCCGAATAGCCGAAGGGTACGGCAATCGCCGGCACACCGGCATTTTTCGCGACGGCGATATCGTTGATGCTGTCGCCAATCATCACGGAGCGGGCAATGTCCCCGCCGGCGCGCTCGATGGTACCGGTGAGGTGGCGGGCGTCGGGCTTGCGGTGTTCGAACGTATCGCCGCCGGTGACCGCGTCGAAATAATGCGTCAGGCCGAGCTTCTCCAGCAGGCCGGTAGCCAGGCCCTCGAGCTTGTTGGTGCAGACGGCAAGCCTATAACCCGATGCCTTCAGGCGATCCATCGCAGCGACGAGGCCGGGATAGGGCTCGGTATGCCCCGGCATGTTTGCGCTGTAGTGGGCTACGAAGCGCTCGACGAGCGGGGGCAGGGCTTCAGGCGAGATCGGGTGACCCTGCAGCTTGCAGGCGCGCTCTATCATCACACGGGCGCCCTGGCCAACCAGGTGCGTGAGGTCGTCATAGGTGACAGGCGCTAGATCAAGCGCCGCGATCGTGTAGTTCAGGCTTTCGACCAGATCGACATGGGTATCGAGAAGCGTGCCGTCGAGATCGAAGATGACAAGGGCGTTTCCGGTATGTTCGGGAGCGGTGGCCAAAGTGGTGCCTTTTTGCGGGTAGGATCATCCGGGAGTAGGCGATGAACGGGCGAAAAGCAACGCCAGGATATCAGAGAGAAACGTCGCAGCCGAAACGGGTGGCTTTCAATCCAAAGACGATGATTTTGGCTTTCGTTTGCAATACGAGCCGTGTAAACAGCACATCCAACGCAACATCAGGAGCTGGCGGCGCATGGATGCCCGCGAAATGAAGATCAAGGCCGCCGAGGCCGCGCTTGTCCATGTTGAATATGGCATGCGCCTTGGAATCGGGACCGGAAGCACGGCAGAGGAATTCGTCCGTCTGCTCGCTGAAAAGGTTGCAGCCGGCTTCAGGGTCGAGGGCGTCCCGACGTCCGAACGCACCGCTCGGCTCTGCGTCGAACTCGGCGTTCCCCTGAAATCGCTGGACGAGCTACCACAGCTCGATCTCACCATCGACGGTGCTGACGAAGTCGATGCAGGCTTGCGGCTCATCAAGGGTGGCGGCGGTGCGCTGCTGCGCGAAAAGATCGTCGCTGCAGCTTCGACGCGGATGATCGTCATCGCTGACGAGAGCAAGCTCGTCGATACACTCGGCGCCTTCGCGCTGCCGATCGAGGTCAATCCATTCGGCCTCGTTTCGACGCGCATGGCTATCGAAAAGACCGCCTCGCGCCTCGGTCTGACGGGCGAACTGAAGCTTCGCCAATCCGGTGACGGAGAGTTTACCACTGACGGCGGACATCTCATTATCGATGCATCTTTTGGCCGCATTCCTGATGCAGAGGCGCTTTCGAGGGAACTGAATTCCATACCCGGTGTCGTGGAGCACGGGCTTTTCATCAACATGGCGGCGCTTGCGATCATTGCCGGTCCTGCAGGTGCCCGCACGCTGCAGGCAAACAGATAACAGGAGCATAGAAACTCATGATGAACATTGCAGGCCTTGGCCGTCTTGCCGCTGCGACCATCGTTCTTTCCGGGCTTGCCTTCGGCTCTGCCGCAAGAGCGCAGGAAGCATCCGAGGAGCAGCTGAAGGCTGCCCGCGCGGCCATGGACGCGATTGGCGCAACCACCCAGTACGACAACATCCTGCCGGGTCTGGCCGAACGTCTGAAGGCCGGTCTCATCCAGGATTCGCCGAACTATCAGGATGTCATCTCCGCGACCGTCGATGCGCAAGCGCTGGCTCTGGCGCCGCGCCGTGCCGACCTCGAAAAGGAAGCAGCTCTGACCTATGCCAAGGCTTTCACGGTCGAAGAGCTGAAGGCGATCGCCGATTTCTACAATTCCGACATCGGCAAGAAGCTGCTGCGCGACGGCCCGGTTGCCTCGCGCGAAACCGCCAAGGCTGCCGATATCTGGGCGCAGGGCATTTCCCGCGACCTCGAAAAGCAGAGCAATGTCGAGCTTTCCAAGGTCATCAAGGCTCCGCCGGCGGCAACCGAAAGCCCGGTTGCACCGGCTGCCCCGGCTCCGGCCGCCGCACCGGCACCAGCCAAGCCGTAAGGCCGCCTTCACCTTTCGCAAAAGCCCGGCATCGTCCGGGCTTTTGTTTTTCTACAGCTCACTCCTATATGTGAACCACCCACGCAGCGATTCCCTCCGGAGATCATCATGCCCACCTTCGACTACGACCTCTTCGTCATCGGCGGCGGTTCGGGGGGCGTGCGCAGCGCGCGCGTCGCAGCCTCGCTCGGCAAGAAGGTGGCGATCGCCGAGGAATACCGCTACGGCGGCACCTGCGTGATCCGCGGCTGCGTGCCGAAGAAGCTCTTCGTCTACGCTTCTCAGTTCCACGAACATTTCGAGGATGCAGCCGGCTTCGGCTGGACGGTCGGCGAAAGCTCGTTCGACTGGAAGAAGCTGGTTGCCGCCAAGGACGGCGAGATCGCGCGGCTGGAAGGGCTCTACAAGAAGGGGCTTGCCGGCGCCAATGCCGAGATCCTGGAGGCGCGTGCCGAGCTCGTCGATGCGCATACGATCAAGCTCCTGAAGACCGGCGAGACGGTGACGGCCAAGACCATCGTGATCGCGACCGGCGGCAGGCCGAACCCGCATGAGGCGCTGCCCGGCCATGAGCTCTGCATTTCCTCCAACGAGGCCTTCCATCTCGAAGAGTTGCCGAAATCCATCCTGATTGCCGGCGGCGGCTACATTGCCGTCGAATTCGCCAATATCTTTCATGGCCTCGGCGTCGAGACGACGTTGATCTATCGCGGCGCCGAAATCCTCTCGCGCTTCGACGAAGACCTGCGCCGCGGCCTGCATGAGGCGATGGCTGCAAAGGGCATCCGCATCCTCTGTCAGGATGTGATGCAGCAGGTGACGAAGGGCGAAAACGGCCTCGTCATCGAGACGCTGAAGAACGGCACGCTCAATGCCGGTATCGTCATGCTGGCGCTCGGCCGCGACCCGAATACGCAGGGGCTTGGGCTCGACAAGGCCGGTGTCGCCGTCAACGAGCGCGGCGCCATCCTCGTCGACGATTATTCGCGCACCAATGTCGAGAACATCTATGCGCTCGGCGATGTCACCGATCGGGTACAGCTGACGCCGGTCGCGATCCACGAGGCCATGTGCTTCATCGAGACCGAATACAAGAACAATCCGACCAAACCGGATTACGACCTGATCCCGACGGCAGTCTTTTCGCAGCCGGAGATCGGCACTGTCGGGCTATCAGAGGAAGAGGCAGGCAAGCGCTACAAGGAGCTGGAAGTCTATCGCGCCCAGTTCCGGCCGCTGAAGGCTACACTCTCCGGCCGGGCGGAAAAGATGATCATGAAGCTGATCGTCGATGCCGCAAGTCGCAAGGTTGTCGGTGCCCACATCCTCGGTCACGACGCCGGCGAGATGGCGCAGCTTCTCGGCATCACGCTGAAGGCCGGCTGCACCAAGGACGATTTCGACCGCACCATGGCGCTGCACCCGACGGCGGCCGAAGAACTGGTGACGATGTATGCGCCGAGCTACCGCATCCGCGACGGCCAGCGGATCTGATCTTTTGACAGGATAGAGCCTGCCGCACGAGCGGCAGGCGAGCGTGGTTAGCTGGTCAGGCGCGGCGCGCGGATGACCTTCAGGAACAGTTTCTTCATCGCCTCGGCGATGCCGTCGGTCGGCGACACCTCGAAATAGAGGCCGGGCGAGGCGCAGGCCGCCATGCGCGAGGGGATTTCGTTCTGGAAGGGCTTGATCCAGTCATTGTACCAGTTGTTGCTCGGTAGCGGCAGGTAGGTGGTGTAGAGCACGGCGATCTTGACGCCGCGATCCTTGAGCGGCTTGCAGAAAGACGTATCGATCGGCTCCTGGCAGCGGCCGCCGGTAGTCTTCTTGGTGCATGTCGACGGCTTATAGCTGTCGCCGACACCATCGGACACGAAGAACAGGATCTTCTCGGGGCTGATATTCGACGTGCCGTCGCCCGAGGGATCGATGATGGTGTTCATCTGCGTCATGGCGCCGTCGAAGCTGGTGAGCTGGTCCTGGTTGTAATTCTGCTTAGGAATGGTCATCAGATCGACGGCGTCGGTATAGTTCTTCACCTTATTGAGATCGGAGGTGAGGCCCGAGATCGTCGTCAGCTTGGCGTCCTCGGCCTTGGTGCCGAAGGTGTAGACACCCATGCGGAACTGGTCGGCGCTGATGCGCTCGTTCTTGGCCGTGTCGGTCAGCGCCTGGGTTGCCTGGCGTACCACGTCGATGCGCATGGCCACACCGAGGCTCTTGGCAATCGTGTAGTTATTGGTGCTCTGGTCCATCTGGTGGCAGGCAAAGGCACAGCCCGTCTTGGCCTCCAGCTTGGAAACGTCGGTCGGGGTCGCTCCGACGCCCATGGACGGCGTATTGTCGAGCAGGATGTAGAAATCCATGAACGAGGCGGTCTGGTATTCCGCCGTCGCCGTGCCCGATATGGTGATCGCGTCCTGGCCGAGAACGTGCATGAAGGTGGTGGGCACGGTGGCGCTGAAGGTCACCGTCGAATTGAGCTTGTTGGCCGTCTTGGTGACGTCGATGCTCAAATTCACCGGCACCGAGGTCAGCTCGCCGGACATCTGCGAGAAGAAGATGCTGCGGGCATCCGTCTTTGCGACGGAGATGGTGCCATTGCCCTGCATGATCATGGCGGCTGCCACCGCATCCGATTTTTCGGAAATCGACCCGACGGCGGCGGCATCGGCGGCGGCGTAGAGCTGGGTGCGCAGGCTCAGCGCATGGGCATAGTCCAGCGCCAGCCCGGCGGTGCCGACCAGCGGCACCATCAAAAGCGCCGTCATGATGCCGAAATTGCCAGACCGGTCCGATAGGAAAGCGGACGAAACGATACCCATGCTGAACCCCTATTTTATTAGGGTATTCTGTACGTTCAAAATCTAAATTAGCCGGAAAACAGCATGGTATACGTCGTCTTAACGCTAGTTTCGGCGCCATATTGACGCGGCCGGACCGGCGTTGCGAGCCGCCGACGGAAACTCTGTAGGGCGCTGAATGCGCTAGGCAAGGGGAGCCGAAAGGTTTATAAGCCGCCGCACTATTTAACGGGCAGGCATCCGGGCAAACCGGATGGGGAAGCAGATGAGTGACATGGCACAGAATTGGACCCCCAGCAGCTGGCGGAGCAAGCCCGTCCAGCAGGTTCCGGAATATCCCGATGCGGCTGCGCTGGCGGCGACGGAAGCTGTGCTTTCCACCTATCCTCCGCTCGTTTTTGCCGGTGAAGCCCGTCGCCTGAAGAGCGCTCTCGCCAATGTGGCCGAAGGCAACGCCTTCCTGCTGCAGGGCGGCGACTGCGCGGAAAGCTTCCTGGAGCATGGCGCCGACAATATCAGAGACTTCTTCCGCGCCTTCCTGCAGATGGCCGTCGTGCTGACCTTCGGCGCACAGCTTCCCGTCGTGAAGGTCGGGCGCATCGCCGGCCAGTTCGCCAAGCCGCGTTCGTCGCCGATGGAAACACTGAATGGCGTGTCGCTGCCGAGCTATCGCGGTGATATCGTCAACGGCATCGAATTCACGCCGGAAGCCCGCATTCCGAGCCCGGAACGCCAGCTCGACGCCTATCGCCAGTCTGCCGCAACGCTGAACCTGCTGCGCGCCTTCGCGATGGGCGGCTATGCCAACCTCGACAACGTGCACAAGTGGATGCTCGGCTTCGTCAAGGACAGCCCGCAGGGCGAGCGCTACCGCAAGCTTGCCGACCGCATCAGCGAAACCATGGATTTCATGAAGGCGATCGGCATCACTCCGGATAATAATCCGAGCCTGCGCGAGACGGATTTCTTCACCAGCCACGAAGCGCTGCTGCTCGGCTATGAAGAGGCGCTGACCCGCATCGACTCCACCTCGGGCGACTGGTACGCCACCTCGGGCCACATGATCTGGATCGGCGACCGCACGCGCCAGCTCGACCATGGGCATGTGGAATATTTCCGTGGCATCAAGAACCCGATCGGTCTGAAATGCGGCCCGTCGCTGCAGCCCGACAACCTGATCGAACTGATCGAGGCGCTGAACCCGGCCAACGAAGCCGGCCGCCTGACGCTGATCTGCCGCTTCGGCCACGACAAGGTGGCCGACAACCTGCCAAAGCTCATCCGCGCCGTCGAGCGCGAGGGCAAGAAGGTCGTCTGGTCCTGCGACCCGATGCACGGCAACACGATCACGCTCAACAGCTACAAGACGCGCCCCTTCGAACGGATCCTGTCGGAAGTCGAAAGCTTCTTCCAGATCCATCGCGCCGAAGGCACGCATCCGGGCGGCATCCATATCGAGATGACCGGCAAGGACGTCACCGAATGCACCGGCGGCGCCCGCGCGGTAACGGCCGAAGACCTGCAGGATCGCTACCACACCCACTGCGACCCGCGCCTCAACGCCGACCAGGCGCTGGAGCTGGCCTTCCTGCTGGCCGAGCGCATGAAGGGCGGCCGCGACGAAAAGCGGATGGCTGCTGTCAACGCGTAAGGCGAGGCGGGTAGTGATTAGTGAGCAGTGAATAGATTTGAAAAGCCCGGCCGAGCGCCGGGCTTTTTGTTCCAACGAAATCTGCCGATTGCACTGTCGTCATACTCGGGACGAGCCCGAGGATGACGTCGAGTAAAGAGCAGGCTTGTCGGCAAGCTGAGCCTGATCCTCTGTCAGCCATTATAGATATCACTGCACTTGAACATGCAGATGGTCGTCGTGACGAGCGGCACGACACCCCTGAAAACGCACATGATCGTCAGTAATGCCGAGCGCATCTTTCAGGTGAGGTTCCAGGAAAATCTTTTCTACCCCGAACCCGGTCACCCCCTCGGTGGTCAGCCAATCGATCGCGGCAACAGTCCGTTGCTCCTCAATCCGGTAGGCTGGAAGCGGAAGGCGAAACGAAGCATCTGATACTTTTTTAGACCGGAAGTTGCGATTATCTTCCATTGCCATTCTCATGAGCGATGACACAAGAGGTAAGTTTGATGCGAATACGTCCGTCGGCACGGCTGCTTCTGCTCGATCAGTTCGGCTGCGTCCTGCTCTTCAAATTCGTCTTCACATCTGGCGCACTTGCGGGGCGGCAATATTGGGCGACGCCAGGGGGCGGGCTTGAAGAGGGTGAGACCTACGAGGAAGCTGCTCTGCGTGAACTCAGGGAGGAGACAGGCCTTCATGCGGATCGGGTGGGAGCGTCGATCGGTAGCCGGTCTTTCGAGCTGCGGCTACCCGATGGCGAACTGGTGCGCGCCGAGGAGCAGTTTTTTGTGGTGCACGCCGAACGCGGTGCGATCTCCGATAGCGGCTGGACGGAGCTGGAGCGCGAGGTCATGGCCGACCATCACTGGTGGTCCGTAGAGGAGCTGCTCGGCAGTACAGACATCATCTTTCCGGACGGAATTTTCGATCTTCTGGAGGTGGCAGCCTCTCAGTCCGCAGTGCCGAGTGCCGTGCGTCGGTGATGTAAGCCCTTGTGGCCGCATCGCAGGCCCTGTATGCAGGCTGCATGACCCGTATTCTGACCCTTTCCGGCCTGTATTACGCGCTGCTCCCATAGAGCGGCGACGGTCATCTACGACACCCGAAACGCCGCACGGTCGGCGGCGTGTGTTTCAACAGAAGGTCTCCGGCCTCATCGGCCCCAATGGAGACCCTTGTGACCATCAATTTTCAACCATCCACCAGTCCCCGGTCGGAGTTTCTGCGCGTTCTGACGGCGCGCGGTTTCATCCAGCAATGCACCGACCTCGAAGCGCTCGACAACAGGCTCTGCGCCGGGATCGGCACCGCCTATAACGGCTTCGACCTGACGGCCGACAGCCTGCATGTCGGGCACCTCATTCCCATCATGATGCTGCGCTGGTTCCAGAAGACCGGTAACAGGCCGATCGCGCTGATGGGTGGCGCCACGACGCGGCTTGGCGATCCGAGCTTTCGCGATACGTCGCGTCCCTTGCTCAGCGAAGAGCAGATTGCGCAGAATCTGGCCGGTATCCGGCGCATTTTCGAACGTTTCCTGACGTTCGGCGATGGGCCAACCGATGCGCTCATGGTCAACAATGCCGATTGGCTTGGTGGTCTCAAATACCTGGATTTCCTGCGCGATGTCGGCCCGCATTTCTCGGTCAACCGCATGCTGACATCCGAAAGCGTGCGCCAGCGGCTGGAGCGCGAGCAGTCGCTTTCGCTGCTCGAATTCAATTACATGGTCATGCAAGGATACGACTTCCATGTGCTCGCAGAAGGGCACGGCTGCCTGCTGCAACTCGGCGGTTCCGACCAGTGGGGCAATATCCTCAGCGGCGTCGAATTCGGCCGGCGCGCCGGCGGGCGCGCACTGTTCGGATTGACGGCACCGCTCTTGACGACCGCCTCGGGCGCGAAGATGGGCAAGAGTGCGTCGGGTGCGGTCTGGCTGAATGCCGACCGGCTGTCGCCCTACGAATTCTGGCAGTTCTGGCGCAATACCTGGGATGCCGATGTCGGCCGGTTCATGAGGCTCTTCACTGAACTGCCGCTCGATGAAATCGCACGGCTGGAAATGCTGCGCGGCTCCGAGATCAATGTGGCGAAGAAGGTGCTGGCGGATGAGGTGACACGGCTCTGCCATGGTGCAGGTGCAGCGACGGAAGCGTCCGAAACATCGCGGCGCATGTTCGAAGACGGCGAGACCGCTGCCGGGCTGCCGACGATCGCTCTGAACCTGGATACCTTCCGCGAGGGTCTTCCGCTGGCAGACGCCCTTGTCGCCGCCGGGCTTGCAAAGTCGAAAAGCGAAGCGCGGCGGCTGATCATCGGCGGCGGAGTGCGGGTCAACAGCCGTGCCGTTCTCGATGAAACCGTACGGCTGGTCGATACGGATGTTGAGGACGGTGTCATCCGCCTGTCCGTCGGCAGGAAGAGACACGTGCTTTTGCAGCCCGGAGGATGACGCTATCGGACGGCCGCTATCAGCCGGCAACGCTAGAGTGAATGGCGTTGCCGGAAATGCTGCTGCAGAAAGCCCTGGCCCTTGAGAAAACTCCATGTTCGCGGCGCGCCGACAAGAGGACCTTCGTCGTTCAGGATATCACTCAGCGGTGACGTAAACAGTTCTGCAGCTTCGTTACGGTCAGGCGCGTGACGGGCGCCTTCGAGGATATCGGCGGCGGTGGAGCGGCTGACCGTCAGCAGGAAGAGTTCCGGGTGGCAGAAGACGGGATCGTAGGCGAGGCCGATGGCGAAGGATTCGGGGCGCTGGAGATCGGTGACGGCGATCTCCTCGGCGATTTCGCGGGCCGCTTCGTCGAAGAGGTCGATGTTTTCACCGGTCGCGGGCTCGGCATAGCCGCCGACGAAATAGAGTGCACCGGGGTTCTGCTCGGCCGTGAGGCTGCGTTTCGTGACGATGACGCGCTGGTCTGCCGTTACCACAAGCGCGGTCAGGCCAAGCGGATCGGCGCGCTCGGCCTGCGGATACTCGTCCGCAAAACCCGGATGGCGGGTCTCAACATAGGCGGAAAAGGACGTGCTCGCCGCGTTTATCATCAGCCTGCCACCTTCGATGCGATGGGCGGCAAGGCGCAACAAGGTGCCATCAAAGGCGGCGGGATGGCGAGCAAGGAAGCTCTCCCAACCTGCCTTCCGCCTGGCCTCCAGCGCATCGGAAAGCTGGAAACTTCCTGAAAGCCGGCATTCGATATGGTCAACGGGGATGCTGAATGCTTCATCTGCAAATATCATGCGCGCATTGCCTCTCTCAGCAATTCGATGGTCTCGTTAAGGGATGGTCCCTGGATCGGCGGCGGCTCGGCGCGCTCGCAGAATTCCCGCCAGATGAAGAAGGTCAATTCCGCGCCGTCGGTCAGGGTTTCGCCCGTGCCTTCGGCAAAGGTCTGAAGCAGACGGTAGCGCTCGTCCTGCCAGAAGAGCGATTCCACCCAGTCATAAACGGGAATGATGTGGAAATGGATCGGATAGCCCGGCGTGTGGCCGTAGCGTCCGATATAGACGCGCTTTGCGCCGAGCATCGTACCAAGGGCCGTCTGCGCCTTCGCGAGCAGCGGGCCGAGTTCGCCAAGCGCTTCGGCCGATAGCTCGGAGAGGTCATTGGTGAAGCTTCGGGAACTGACCACGAGATAGCCGGGCAGGGCGGAATTGATGCGATGGTTCACCAGCCAGCCAGGCGTTTCGGATACATGAAATTGCGGGGGAATTTCCAAGGACTGTTTCTCCATCGCGTGGGGCAGCCGCACGGATTCGCACTGTGGCCGACGATGACATGCTTCGACAAGGGCAAGGGGACGTGACTTTCGCCTGTTGTCGAGGCAGATTGCGGACGCATCGAGGGGACATGTTTTTGACTGATATTGCATGCGCCATCTTCTGGCGGGAAGGCCGGGTTCTGCTGGTCCGGCGGGCAGGGCACAAGGCGCGCTTTCCGGATTGCTGGGATCTGGTCGGCGGCCATGTTGAGCCCGGAGAGAGCGCCGAAGCCGCAATGATACGCGAGGTAAAAGAGGAGATCGGGTTGACGCCATTGCGGTTTGGCAAAGTCGCCGAACACCGCGAGCAGGATACCATCTTTCATCTCTTTCTGGTGAGCGAATGGCAGGGCGGAGAGCCTGCATTGCTCGGCGATGAACATACGGCGATGCAATGGGTCACCCCTGATGAAGCTGCGGCCCTTTACGATATGGGGCACCCGCAATGGTGTTCGATCTTCGACGGGCTTCGGGACTAGCCTGACAGGGACATCTGCATGAGGATGGTGCGTTCATCGCCATGATAGCGATCGCCAACCGCGGTGAAGCCGAGCTTGGCGTAAAACGGTTCGGCCGTCACAGAGGATTGGACGAGCAAGACGGAAAGCCCGGCGGAACGCGCGGCGTTCTCGATTTCCTGAAGCAGTCGCTTGCCGACGCCGCAGCCTTGCATGTCCGGAGCAATGAAGACGGTTCGCACATAACCTGCCTCCAGACTGGCCGTGCCGACGACACTGCCGGACACGAGTGCGACGTAGACCCTGCGGTTTTCCAGAAAGGCTTCGATCGCAGGTGGGTCAAAGTTCTTCTCAAGGCGGGTAATGATCTCGGGCGAGTAGTCGCTTGCGTTGGACTCCCGCAAGGCACTCACGATTATCAGGCTTATCGCTTCGGCATCGCCGCACTCTGCCTGTCTTATGCCGATATCCATAACCATCGCCCAGAACTAAAGACATATTGTTTTCACTATATTTTGCATACGGACCGGATCCCCCGTGAATCCGGTCCGCATTTCCTTACATGCTCGTTGCCATGTTCCAGTTGTAAACGCAGCGATCAAGGCCGATGGCGATTTCGAGCACGAGGACGTGGTGCTCCATGGCCGGTCCCTTCTTCGGCTGCGTCCTGTAGCGCTCCGGAAAGTCCGTGCGGCGCGAGATCGAGCAGACTTCCATCCACTTGTCGCCGTTATCGACTTCCACATCGACCGTCGTCTGCGAATAGGCCGGCAGCCGGTCGGAGGGCACGATGCGGGTCGGCAGCGGGATGAGCGCAGCGATCATACGGCGCACCGGTTCAAGGACAGCAGCGTGATAGTCGTTGCCGCTGTCGGCCGTATAGGCGCACTGGAATTCCAGCTGCCAGAACTCCTTCAGGCGCATATGCCTGGACGGCTGTTCCTGCTCGCGGCGATAGGATCGGCCAGCCTGCCAGACGCAGAGCGGCAGGCGCGTTCTCGAATGATTGCCGAGAATGTGCTGCATGTAGACGTAAGTCGACGGCGTCGTTTCCGGCCTCAGCACAAGCGGTGCGTCGGTTTCGGCGAGTTGCTCCTGCACCCAGATATCGGCATTGGTATAAGCGTCCGAGACGAGGGCGCGCGGCGTCAGCGCCGGGGCCTCGATCCGTCTGATATCCCAGGCCGGGTTTGCTGACCGGAGGAAGCCTCGCACCTCCTCGGAGAAGAAGCGAACCATATGGTCGCGCATGTTGATTTCACGCTCTTCCCAGTGGACGAGCGAATTGACATTGAAAAGATTGAGCACGGTGCCTGTCTCCCTGGCAGCCCGAGAGCATTTCCGTTTTCTTCGAAACACAGAAAGGCTCTATCTGTTTTTTCGCGCAATTCCGGACGCAAAACCGCTGCTTTGCTGGAATTGCTCTTTGGCGGAGGGCTTTACGTCCAGCAGTTCGCCGGACACCTGGGGCATCCGGACGTCACGACTGGACGCGGAGACCTCGTCCGCCAAAAGTGCGCAGAACGGCAACCTGCAGGCAGGTGCGGTCAAGACGGGAGATGGGCGCGCTGTTGGAGCTCATGCCAGGCTTCGTACTTGCGGGGCGGGCGCTTGTCAAACGGGTCGCATGTGTGCCGCATACGCGCTGCCGGATTGCGCATTGTACAGACCAGCATATCGAGACATGTTCGTGGAATGACAGATTTGCAGCTGGAAAACATTCTCGGGGAGTTATCCGAACGTGAGCCGATCTTCCATAGGCGGAAGTTCGGGACGACGCGGGCTGATCTCGAGCGCATGATCGATGATGCATTCTGGGAGATCGGCGCAAGTGGAAAGATCTACCACCGCGCCTATGTGATCGAGACGCTGCTGGAACGCTACAATAAGGAACCGGAGCCGCACGACTGGCCATGCCGCGATTTCAGCATTATGCCGCTGGCGGCTGAGCTCTACCTGCTCTCTTACATACTGGAAGAGCCTTGGCGCGTGACGCGCCGGTCGACCATCTGGCGCCGAACGGATGAAGGCTGGAAGATCGTCTTCCATCAGGGCACGCCGACGAGTTAGTGCCGTGCGTCTTCCTCAGCATCAGTTTTACTGAAGCCTTCGATCAGCGCTTTGGATTTGACTGGCGGGTGTCCCGACGTCAATCTTCCGATCGCTTCAGGGGGAACGGAAATGAGCGAACATCATGCGGGTGGATGCCTGTGCGGCGCGGTACGGTTCGAAGCGCGGGAGAAGCCCGATGTCGTGGTCGGCTGCCATTGCTCGCAGTGCCGGCGGCAGACGGGGCTTTATTATGCGGCGGCCGACGTGCCGGTTTCGGCCGTCACTATTACCGGCGAGGAAAGCTTGCGCTGGTATCAGTCGAGCGATGAGGCCAGACGCGGGTTCTGCTCGCAATGCGGCTCTGCGCTGTTCTGGCAGGGGCTCGGCCGGCCGGTCATTTCCATCCTGGCCGGCGCTTTCGACGAACCGAGCGGACTCCGCTTCGGCTATCATATCTTCTGCGCCGACAAGAGCGATTTCTACGAGATCCCTGATGGCGTTCCGCAATATGCAGAACGCCCTTAAAGCGCCGCGTCCATTCGGACGCACAAGGGACGCTCTAATCTACGCATCAGGTCGCACGTCGGTCCACTCGTGGTTGAACGTGAGGGTCGATACCGAAAGGACCTTTCCGCCCTCGTCTCGCACCGTGACCGAAATTGTCGCGCGATCCGTCGTTGGCAGCTCGTCGCCTGCGACTCCCACCAAGATCTTCGCCACTTCGTGCACAATGTCGCTACGCCTGCCGATTTCCAGGCCATGGTCATCCCGTAGCGGACCGTCGCCATTGCGGAGATCAAAGTAATATCGGCTCATCGAAGGCTCCCTATATTTTGATAGGCTTAAAGCCTTGCATTGAAAAATGTTCCCTTCGCACAAATTCCATCGGATCATGAACCGATCCGAACGGGAATCTGATGATTGAAGCTCTTCTGCTGAATCTTCGAAGCCGCGATGTTCTGACTGCGGAAGAGAGCACCCGGTTGCGCGAAATAATTGTCAACGGCCGCTCCTTCATGCCTGGTGAAGACATCGTCGTTGAGGGGTCGCGTCCGGGTTACAGTACGTTGATGATCGAAGGCCTGTCTGCCCGCTACAAGGACATGACTGATGGCTCACGGCAGATCACCGCGTTGCAGGTGCCGGGTGATTTCGTCGACCTGCACGCCTTCCTGCTGAAGAAGCTCGATCATGGCATCGTCGCCTTGTCACCTTGCCGTGTCGCATTCGCTGATCATTCCGACTTGAAGAAAATTTCCGAAACCATGCCGCATCTGGCGCGGCTGTTGTGGTTGAATACGATCATCGACGCCGCCATCAATCGCGAGTGGATTTCCTCGATGGGGCGCCGATCGAAGCGGGCTCATATCGCGCACCTGATTTGCGAATTGTATGTCCGCTTGCGAACGGTGGAGCAAGTTGACAACTGGTCGTTTCGATTTCCGCTGACCCAGGCCGAACTTGCGGATGCGATGGGAATTTCACTTGTCCACGTCAACAAGACTCTCCAGATGTTGAAACGCGAAGACGTCTTCACCTGGGAAAACCGGATACTGAGAATCATCAACTGGGATCGCCTGCAGGAGATTGCGGAATTCGATGACACATATTTGAGCTTGAGAGTGGAGCCGCGGTAGCGCCCGAAGATGCTGCCGCTGGGTCAAACCTGCCCGCCTTTCCGCAACATGCGGGTCAAGTTTAAACCTTCACGAAGCGATAGGCGCTGTCCCTGCGCTCGGCATAACCGACACCGGGATAGGACCAGTGATAGCCGAGCAGCTTGATCTTTTCCGAAGCGGCGCGGTCGAGCAGCATGCGGCGGTTTTTCAGTGCGGTTTCCGGATCGGTGTCAAAGCCGAAGTGCCAGCCCGGATGTTCGAAGAAGATCACGTCATTGGTGCAGGCGTCACCCGTGATGAGGAGACTGCCGTCGCCGGCAAGCTCGAAGGAAATGTGGCCCGGCGTATGGCCTGATGTTTCGATCACCTGCATTCCGGGCAGGATTTCCTGGCCGGCCTTGACGAGGGTGAGCCTATCCTTGACCGCGAATAGATCGCGTTGCGCGCCGCGGGCGAAACCATGAAGAGCTGATGGCATATGGGTTTCGTAGTCCTTGTCGGTCCAGAAATTCCATTCGGTCTCGCTGACGAAATACTGCGCGTTCGGATAGAGCAGCTTGCCATCGGCCGTGGTCGTCGCGCCTGAATGATCGGGATGGGCGTGGGTGAAGATCACCTTGGTGATTGCCTCGGGCTCGATATCCAGCGTCTTCAGGTTGGCGGCAAGCTTGCCCGCACTTGGCTGGAAATTCATACCCGAGCCGTTGTCGATGAGGATCAGGTCGTTGCCGTGACGAATGAGCGGGATATTGGCCTGCACCGGGGCGCCGGTCGCATCGCCGCCGAGACGGGCCAGGATCGGCTGGCGTTCCTCCGGCGTGGCATCGGGGAGCAGGACTTCGGCGGGCAGGGTGATGAAACCGTCGCTGACGACGGTGATATCGAAGGCGCCATGCGTGACGCGATGAAAATCTGCCGCATAAGTGGCGCGCGGCAAGGAAAACGCCGCAGCACCGGCAAGGGCGCCGGCCAGCAGCTCGCGACGCGTGGCCCGCAGGCCGAGATCATCCGGATTGCTCATCTCTCGTCTCCCGTTTTTCACCGTGAAGAGACAATAGCAGGAAAGCGACGGGATTTCGCGCTTAAAATTCAATATTATCAATGATTTACATTGATTTTCAAATCTTTACAGCGCAGTATCCCACAGCCATTCCTTGACGACAGCGCGGCCCGCCTCTTTCAGCGCAGGACCGAAGTTCGTGGCATCCTCACGCAGCGTCACGATATCGATCCTGGCGCCTGCCAGTTCGGCAGCATGGCCGACCAGCCAGCGTCCGAACGCTGGCCGTGTAGCGGTGATCTTATCCGGGTTGTCGATGCTGACAAACTGATATCGAGATGAAAAAGGCGCGTGCGGGGAAGCCTTTCAAAACAAAAAAAGGCGCGCCGCAAGGGCGCGCCTTCCATTGGTCGTCAGTAGAAAAACTCAGCCCTTGATGAAGGCCAAAAGATCCGGGTTGATGACTTCAGGATGCGTGGTGCACATGCCGTGCGGGAAGCCGGGATAGGTCTTCAGCGTGCCGTTTTTCAACAGCTTGGCGGAAAGCGGAGCGGAGTCGGCATAGGGGACGATCTGGTCGTCATCGCCGTGCATGACGAGAACAGGCACGGTGATCTTCTGAAGATCGTCGGTGAAGTCGGTTTCCGAGAAGGCCTTGATGCAATCGTAATGCGCCTTGGCGCCGCCCATCATGCCCTGGCGCCACCAGTTTTCGATGACGCCCTGGCTGACCTTGGCGCCCGGACGGTTGAAGCCGTAGAAGGGGCCGGTCGGGATATCGAGGAAGAACTGGGCACGGTTGGCGACGAGGGCTGCGCGGAAGCCGTCGAAGACTTCAAGCGGCAGGCCGCCGGGGTTCTTCTCGGACTTGACCATAACAGGCGGCACGGCGCCGATGATCACGGCCTTGGCGACACGGCCCTCCTTGGCGCGGGCGACATAGTGGACGACTTCGCCACCGCCGGTCGAGTGGCCGATATGGACGGCATTCTTGAGGTCGAGGTGATCGGTCAGCGCGGCGACATCGGCCGCATAGGTGTCCATCTCGTTGCCTTCGAAGGTCTGGGTGGAGCGGCCGTGGCCGCGGCGATCATGGGCGATGACGCGGAAACCCTTTTCGAGGAAGAACATCATCTGCGCGTCCCAATCGTCGGCGCTGAGCGGCCAGCCGTGATGGAAGACGATAGGCTGGGCGTCTTTGGAGCCCCAATCCTTGTAGAAGATCTCAGTTCCGTCCGTGGTCTTGATGAAAGGCATGGTCTGGCTCCGATTTTCTGGTGATATTGAACTGGTTGCGGCAAGCGTGGCTTTCGGCAGGGCAATGGCCGCGATGGCGGCGCCTCCTGCCAGAAGAACGTCCCGCCGTGTGGCATCTGCCGTCAGTGCAATGCTGCGCTCATTCATGCTTGCCTCCGTTTGGCATGCTTGCCTCCTTGCGGGCTTCTCCGCGCCTCTTCGACGAGAACAAGCTGCCTCACTTCAGCCAGCGGTACGAGTTAACCGTCGTAAATTGATGCAAAGCTATAATGACGGCAATGCGCTATAAGACGTACTAACCTCATGAAGACAGTATGTTATCCGCAAGCTTTTTCCTGTCTAAGCCACGAGGGCCTCCCGTGCGTCGAATTTCTCACGACCATTATTGCAGATTGCGCCAGATGGCCGGCCGGTTCTCCCTGAAGGACCTAGCCTCCTGCTTCCAATGTTCGAAATGCCCGCCCTCCCGCAGTCTGGCCGCCGCGTCTCGACCGACCATCTTTTCGACCGCCGTCTCGTCGCCCATGTGTTCCAGAACCTCGGAAACCATATCCAGCAGGGCGGCATAATCGCTGGTGCCGTAGACCGCGCAGAGCAACTTGAGCCGGCTATTGCCGCCGGCAAGCTCGCGGGCGGATTGTTCGGCAAGATCTTCGGATGAATAGGAAAGCGGCGCAAACCAATAGGCGAGGTAGGCCACGTCTCTCAAATGCGGTCCCGGGCCTGCCAGATCGAAATCGATGATCGCCACCGGGAGACCATCTCGAAAGATCATGTTGTAGGGTGCGAAATCATTGTGGCAGATCACGTCGTTGCGTTCGGCAAGAGGGTAGGTGTAAGCCCAATTACCGTCCGGAGCGAAGTCCCGGATTCTGGTCGCATCATGCAGATTCCGCAGCATTTTGGTGACTTCGATCAGGGCGACGGTGTTCGTCCAGAGCGTCTGCGGGATTGTCGCGGTGCCGGACATGTAAGAGAGGATTTCTCTTCCCTGATCGTCGACACCCAGGAAACGAGGCGAATTAGCAAAACCCCGGCGTTCCAGTTGCTCCAGCAGCCGATGCACATTCCGGCTATTCTGGCTTATCGAACGGCGTACCGTATCGCCAACCCTGACGACGCCGGTATTGATATTACCGCCTGCGAGCGGCGTTTCGTCATCTGATGTCGGCATGCTGCTCCCCCGGCGGCCCCCAGGTTATCATCATGAAGACTGTATGTTATCCGCAAGCTTTTTCCTGTCGAAGCCACGGAAGCTGCTATGCGCCAGGGGAGCGAGCGTGGCTGCGAGATAGGCGATGCCGGTGAGAAGCATTGCGGCGGACAGGCCCCAGGCATCGATCAACGCGCCGCCGACGAGGCCACCGAAGGGAATGAGCGCCCAGCAGAGGGCGGCATTCAGCGAGGTGACGCGGCCCATCAGCGGCTTCGGAATGCGCTCGAATAGGACTGACGTGATGATGGGATTGAGGAAGCCGGAGGCGAAACCGCCGATCGCGAGGATTGCGAAAATCAGGGTGAGGGGCGAATCCATCGCAAAGACGAAAAAGCGTGGAAAGCCGGTGAGCAGAAAGGCCACCGTGTAGACGAGAAGGCGTGGCATGCGCTCGCCAATCAGGGCCGCAATCGCTGCGCCGATCATGGACGCAGCGGAGAAGACGGCGAACAAGGTGCCGAGCAGGGCGGCGCCGTGGCCGGAATGCTGGGTCCAGACCGGCAATAGTACGGCGTAATAGGCCTGATCGAGCAGGTTGGTTGTCGCCACCATCAGCACGATCGCCACGAGCACCGCATCACGGCGCATGAAGTGCCAACCTTCCGCCAGCTCTCGACCGTAGGCGGAGATGCCAGCAGCTTCAGCTTTCGGGGCATGGCGCAAAGCGGGAATGCCGATCGCGACGACCAGGGCGGCAGCGGCGAAGGTGAGGGCGTTGACGGCAAGCGCCTGGCTCGGTCCGACAAGCGCAATCAGCGCGCCGGCGGCGGCTGCTCCCGCGGTCGATGCCAGGCGCTCGATCGCGCCGACGACGCCGGTCACGCGCTCCAGCGGCACGGAGGCGAGTTCCGCGATGTCGGGAACCATGGATTGCTTGGCAGCATCCGATGGGCCGCGCAGCACGCCCATGGCAAAGACGATCGGCAGCAGGATCGGCATGGTGAGGAGGTCAAGGAGATGCAGCAGCGGCACGAGACCGACCGCGATCACCGAGGCGCTGTCGCAGATGATGGCGATGCGCTTGGGGCCGAGGCGGTCGATCAAGGGGCCGCCAAGAGCCTTGGCGACGACATAGGGCAGCATCTCCATCATGGCGACGAGACCGGTCAGTACGGGACTGCCGGTCGTGCTCAACACCAGCCAAGGGATGGCGACGCCGGAGAGCCGTGTGCCCGAAATCGAAAGCGTTTCGGCAATGGCGAGCGCGATGAAAGGCTTGCCTCGGCTCATCGCTCGCTCTCTTCCTCGCCGTGCGGCACGCGGCCCGGATAGGGAAAGGCGTGCAGCAGCACCATGAAGGGCACCATATCAGGCGGCAACGGTTCTCCGAGGGGCGGGGCCTCGCTCATTGCTTCCATGACGATATCGCTCAGCCGCTTCGTCAGCGCCTCAGCCTTTTCCGAGGTCAGGGGAATGATGATGTCGCTTGCGGTGCTCGCCTTGCGCCATGCGAGCGGCAGTTCGGCATATTCCTCGACCGCCTTCTGCATCAGGCTGACCTGCAGGGAGAGGATCGCCTGCGTGAAGGCGACGTCCATGTCGAAGGCCTCGCCTTCGGTTTCGACCGCGGGCACCGAAGTGAGCTCGTGGCTTGCGCGCCACCAGCGGTCGCGGCGGGATGGTCCCGGCGCATCCTCGATGAAGCCGTATTGGGCGAGTTGGCGCAGATGATAGCTCGTCGCGCCGCTGTTGAGGCCGAGGCGTGTGGCGAGTTGGGTTGCGGTGGCGGGACCGTCGATGCGGAGCATGCCGAGCATGCGCAGGCGCACGGGATGGGCGAGCGCCTTGAGGGCGGTGACATCGGGAACGACGCGGCTGACGTTGCGGGATGTCGCTGACGTTGATGTAGGGACGGGCGCTTTCATAAAAATAGCTTACCATCGCAAACAATTCTTTGCAAATATTCCTTTGCAAATAGTAATGCTGCTGTATCTCCGTCCAGCGACTTTTAATCTGTCGGCGCCATGCCCTTGCGGCGTTCGACCACAGCCTTGAGCAGCGCATGGGCAGCGAGAAGTGGCGAAGCCTGGCTGTCGCCGAGGATCAGCAGACCGGCCGCAGCCCCTTGCGGGGCAATGTCCAGATGCCGGCCGGGGATCATGGCGACGGGTTTGCCCGATTTCAGGAGGGCGCTGAGGGTGCGGGCAATGCCGTTATTGCCGGCGCTCCAGAGCGCACCGGCAAAACCGATGCAGAAGGCGGCGTCGAAATCCTCGACGACGATCTGGTCGAGGCCAAGCGTATCGGCGAGATCGTCGCGCGCGGTGCGATCGGCGAGGAAGCGGCGGGTGGACGGGTCCTGATGGGTGGTCCGGCGCAGCTCGTCCGTCAGCTTGGGAAAGCCGCCTGATGGTGTGGCAAGCACCACCTCTGCCGGCGCATCCTTGAAAAGGTAATAGGCCGGCGCAATGCTGATGATCCTGACTTCGCTGTCGGCCCCATCCGCGGCAAGAACGATCAGAAAGCGGATGGGCAGTTGACCGTCCATTGGCATGCTCCTCTTGATGCGATCATGCATGGAGGTCGGGAAGCGGACGAGTTGAGAGTTGTAAATCGGTGTAAAGGCCTCAGCTGGCGGCGTCCGAGAAGTGGGCCGGTTCATGGCCGAGGGCTTCGAGATCGACGCGGATGCGCCGCTCCCAGCCGCGGGCGCCATCCTGCCTTGCGGCATGGAGCGCCGCCTCAAGGGTGGCTGAAGCCGCATCCAGCGCTTCCGGGCTTTGTCCCTTCGCGGTGACAAGCGCCTTGATGCGCAGAAGCTCGGGCAGGCACCAGCGTTCGCCTGATGCGTCGCAATGGGCGAGCGCTATATCGATGACGCCATGGGCTTCCGCATGCTGGCCGATACTGGAAAGCGCCTGGGCTTCCACCGACTGGAAGAAGGTGCGGAAGAGGTTGAAGCCGGCATGCCGCAGAATGTCCATCGCCAGGCGCAGCTTTGCGAGGCACAGCCGGTAATCGCCGGCCCGCAGGTGGAGTTCCGCCTCGAAGCAATCGGCATAGGTATGCCAGACATCGAGTGATAGCGCCTTGGTATGGTCGCGCAGCAGCTGGATGGCCGCGGCCGCTTCGCCGTTATCGCCCGACAGAAGCGTGAGCGGGCAGACGGCTTCGGCAAGCAGATTGCTGATCGAATGGTTGTGGCGGATATCGCGAGCGTAACGCATGGTTTCTTCGACCTCGCGCATAGCAGCGTCCTCGTCGCCCAGCATCCAGAGGCATCGGGCCAGAATGATGCGCGCCGTTACACGCTGGTCGAACTGGAAGCGCACGGAATGGCGGGCCTGCGGCACGTGCTCATATTCCGCCAGCATCGCCAGAAGCTCGCTGCGGGCCTCGGCATGGCGACCAAGCCAGTGGAGTGTCGCGGCCCTCATGCGCTTGCCGATGATGATATCGGTGGGGTCGGAAGAAGAGGGTGCGAGTGCTGCGAAACGCTTCGTCAGTTCCAGGCCCTGACGTGGTTCAGCGCGGTTCACCAGATCGACCCAGAGTGCCCAGATGGCGCGAAGCTGATGGTCGACATCACCGAGTTCTTCAGAAATCCGCCATGCCGTCGTCCAGGCGGCGACGCCGAGTTCCGGTGCATGGGTGGCGCGAAGCTGCGGCCAGCCGAGCGCGGCGTAAAGTTTCATCCGGCTTTTCTCGTCAAGGCCGGGGCGGGCGTCGAGGAAGGCGATGGCATGGGTGAGTGCGGCCAGGCATTCGTCGAGCAGCGACAGGCGGAAGAAGAGCGGCAGAGCGGCAACCGTGAGCCGCACACCGAGAAGCGCATCGCCCGAAGTGCCGAAGGCCCAGTCGAGGGCTACTCGAAGGCCTGGAACCTGCTGGGCGAAATCCTCAGGCCATTGGTCCGGCGGAGCGGAATAGAGATCCTGCTCGGCACTTTCGAGTGCGGCGCAAAGATAGCCGGAAAACCGAGTCATGACATCGGGCAGCTCGCCAGTATCAGCCAGTTTCTCACCGGCATAAAGACGGGTCGTGTCCAGCAGACGGTAGAGGGTTTTGTCCGTCGTGGTCTCGACCGCGACGAGCGATTTGGCGACGAGGGCGGCCAGCAGGTCCTCGGGCTCGCCTCCAGAGAAGACGGCAGCGGCTGCCTCTCCGGTGAAGCGGCCGCGGAAGACGGAGAGTTCGCGTAGCGCCTGCTGTTCCTCCAGTGACAGGATGAGGTAGCTCCAGTCGAGCGTGGCGCGCAGCGTCTGGTGACGTGGCAACGCGGTACGCCGCCCGCGCGTCAGCACCCGGAAGCAATCCGACAGCGAACGGGAGAGGGCGGCGACACCCATCGCCTCCAGCCGGCCGGCGGCAAGCTCGATTGCCAGCGCAATGCCGTCGAGCCTGGTGCAAATATCGACGACGTCGACGGCATCCGCATCCGTCAACGTGTAGCCGCCGAGACAGGCATCGGCGCGTTCGACGAAAAGCTGCACGGCGGGCGAGACGAGGGCGTCCTCCGCGGTGACGGCACCCTGCGGCAAATCAAGCGGCAGGAGACGGTAGACACGCTCGCCTTCGGCGCGAAGCGGCTCGCGGCTTGTCGCGAGGATATACAGATCGGGCGCTTCGGCCAGCAGGTCCTCGGCGAGCTCGGCGATATCGGCCACCACATGCTCGCAGCTGTCGAGCACGAGCAGCAGCTTGCGCGGCTGCAGATGAGCCGCGATCTCCCTTGATATATCGTCGCTACGGGAGAGGATGCCGAGGGCGGAGGCGATGACGGTCGGTATCAAATTACCGGTTGCGACCTCCGAAAGATCGATCCAGACGATCTCACCGTCGAAGCCGCCTTGCGCGATGACGGCGCGGGCAACGGTGGATTTGCCGATCCCGCCAGGACCGGCAATCGTCACGAGGCGCCCCTTGGCCAGTTGGCCGGATATGGCAGCGATCGGCTGCTCGCGGCCGAAGATGCGGGCGGGCAGGCGCTCGGAACGAAATCTCTGAGATACAGTGGCAGGCGCTGCGCCATTGCTGCGACGGCTGACGGGCGCGATGAAGGTATAGCCGCGGCCCGGGACATTGGCGATGAATTGCGGCTCGCGTTTGATATCACCCAGCGCCTTGCGCAGCGCCGAGACATGGACACGCAGATTGGCCTCGTCTACGAAAGTATCCGGCCAGACCTGCCTGACAATCTCGGCATTGGTCTTCAGCTCGCCGGGATGGTGCAACAAAAACAGCAGAATATCGACGGCGCGGCTGCCGAGCGGCACGGCAGAACCTTCCCGCATCAGGCTTCGCCTGGCAGGTACGATCGAAAACGCGCCGAAATGAAACTCTTCTGCCAAGCACGGCCCCTCGCGTAATGCCGGCAGGTTGAGCCAAATGCCTGCGTTCTGTCAAATGAAACGCTGCGGCGGGGCAGAAATTGCGACGGGATTTCAGGTGTTTAAGACCGCGCTGTTTTAGCCTTGTCCCCGCTCTGCAAGGATGGCGTTCAGCCGGGAGACATCCTCGCGCAGCGCGGTGAGTTCTGTGAGCACGCGCATATCGATCTTCTGGTGCAGCGACAGCACCTCCAGCTCGGCCTTCAGGTTCACCTCGTAATCCTTGGCGGCCTCGAAACGGTCGCGCTCGGCCTGACGGTTCTGCGACATCATGATGATCGGCGCCTGGATGGCGGCGAGCATGGAGAGGATCAGGTTCAGGAAGACGAAGGGATAGGGGTCGAAGGCCCTGGTCATCAGGATGACCGTGTTGATGATCGTCCAGATCACAAGGAAAGTGAGGAAAGTGATGATGAAAGACCAGGAACCGCCGACGCGGGCGATACCATCGGCTACACGTTCGCCGAAGGAGGATTCGGCGGCAATGGCGGCGTTGACATCGGTGGAGATGATCTTGCGCTCATGCGCCTTGGCGATCACACGCTTTTCGATGTCTCCGAGCTCATCGGCAGGCTTGCCGAAATGCAGGTGGACGAAATTCGGAAGATTATACATGGCATTGTCCCGGGAATGGATCGAATTGGCGCGCAGTATTCCGCCCTTGCCGCAAATTGCAATGCGTATCGGCGTCGCGCAAGGCAAACAGAGGGATAGGCACAGGCATGGGGCTGCCCTTCATCAAATTTTCGCCGCAGATGGCTACGGCTTTTGAAGCGGCTTATTGCGGTGCACGAAAGGGCGGATTAAATGAATGACATGACACAGGAAAACGCTCTCTCCCATACGTTCAACATCGCCATCGCCCAGCTGAACCCCACGGTGGGCGATGTCGCCGGCAACCTTGCCAAGGTGCGCGAGGCGCGCTCCGATGCAGCGCGGCAGGGTGCGCATATCCTCATGATGACCGAGCTTTTCATTTCGGGCTATCCGCCTGAAGACCTTGTTCTGAAGCCGGCCTTCATCCACGCTTGCTGGAAAGCTGTCGAAAGCCTCGCTGCCGATACCGCCGATGGCGGGCCGGGCATCGTCATCGGCTTTCCGCGCCAGGACGAAACGGGGCGCTACAACTCCATCGCCGTGCTCGACGGAGGCAAGGTGGTGGCGGTGCGCGACAAGATCGATCTGCCGAATTACGGCGAGTTCGACGAGAAGCGCGTCTTCGACCAGGGCGCGATGCCGGGACCAGTGAATTTCCGTGGTGTGCGCATCGGCATTCCGATCTGCGAGGATATCTGGGGCGATCTCGGTGTCTGCGAGACGCTTGCCGAAAGCGGAGCGGAAATCCTGCTCGTGCCGAACGGTTCTCCCTACTATCGCGGCAAGGTCGATATCCGCCATCAGGTCGTGCTGAAGCAGGTGATCGAAACCGGCCTGCCCATGGTCTATGCCGCCCAGCTTGGCGGCCAGGATGAGCTCGTCTTCGATGGCGCAAGCTTTGCCTTCAATGCCGACAAGTCGCTCGCCTTCCAGCTCAGCCAGTTCGAAACCGCGCTTGCGGTCACGACCTGGAAGCGCACGGAAAACGGCTGGCATTGCTCCGGGGGACCGATGGCGCGAATCCCCGAGAGTGAGGAGGCCGATTACCGCGCCTGCCTCCTCGGCTTCCGTGACTATGTGAACAAGAACGGCTTCAGGAATGTCGTGCTTGGTCTATCCGGTGGTATCGATTCGGCGATCTGCGCGGCGATTGCCGTCGATGCGCTCGGTGAGGAGCGTGTGCGCACGGTCATGCTGCCGTATCGTTACACCTCGGAAGACTCGCTGAAGGATGCGGCCGATTGCGCCAGGGCGCTTGGCTGCCGCTACGATATCGTGGCGATCGAGGAGCCGGTGACGGGGTTCTCCTCGGCGCTATCAAATCTCTTCGAAGGCACCGACAGCGGTATTACCGAGGAAAACCTGCAGAGCCGCGCGCGCGGCGTCATCCTGATGGCGATCTCAAACAAGTTCGGCTCGATGGTGGTCACGACAGGCAACAAGTCGGAAATGTCGGTCGGCTATGCCACGCTTTATGGCGACATGAACGGCGGCTTCAATCCTATCAAGGACCTTTACAAGATGCAGGTCTATGCGCTGGCCCGCTGGCGCAACGAGAATGTGCCGCCGGATGCGCTCGGCCCCTCGGGCGAGGTCATCCCACACAATATCATCGACAAGGCGCCGTCGGCCGAGCTTCGGCCTGATCAAAAGGACCAGGATTCGCTGCCGCCTTATCCCGCGCTCGACGATATCCTGGAATGCCTGGTGGAGCGGGAAATGGGGGTCGAGGAGATCGTGGCGCGCGGCCATGATGTCGAGACGGTGCATCGCATCGAGCATCTGCTCTATCTCGCCGAGTACAAGCGCCGCCAGTCGGCGCCGGGCGTGAAGATCACCAAGAAGAATTTCGGCCGCGACCGGCGCTACCCGATCACCAACCGGTTCCGGGATCGCTGATTTGAGACTTCCGGGAGGGGACAAATGCGCAGTTCGGTAGAGATCTATAACGTCAAGAGAGGCGAAAGCCGCGTCGTCTGGCAGACAGAGGCGCTGGTGGAGGCGCCGAATTTCTCGCGCGACGGCGCCTATCTGCTGATCAACGGCGACGGGCTGCTCTACCGCCTGCGGCTCGACGGCAGCGATCTTGTCGAGAAGGTCGACACTGGCTTTGCGGTCCACTGCAACAATGACCACGGCATTTCGCCCGATGGCGAGGAGATCGTCGTTTCCGACAAGACCGAGTTCGGCAAGTCGGCGATCTACATCCTGCCGATCGAAGGCGGCAAGCCGCGGCTGATCACCAAGAACCTGCCGTCCTACTGGCATGGCTGGTCACCGAATGGGCGAGAGCTTGCCTATTGCGGCATCCGCGACCAGGTTTTTGATATCTATACGATCTCCGTCGACGGCGGCGAGGAGAAGCGGCTGACGCATGGCGAGGGCCGCAATGACGGGCCGGACTGGTCGGCCGACGGACAGTGGATCTATTTCAATTCCAGCCGCACCGGGCTGATGCAGATCTGGCGCGTGCATCCCAACGGCACGGGTCTCGAACAGGTGACATCGGACAATTACGGCAACTGGTTCGCCCATCCGTCACCGAATAATGACAAGGTGCTGATCCTTTCCTACGACCCCGATGTCTTCGACCATCCGCGCGATCTGAATGTGCGTTTGAGAATGATGGACATGGATGGCGGCAACCTGACGGAATTGTTCGAGCTCTTCGGCGGGCAGGGCACGATCAATGTGCCGAACTGGTCGCCGGATGGCGAGGAATTCGCCTATGTGCGGTATTTCCCGGTAGGATCTTGAGAGGGCACACCGCCATTTGATGATGGGGCGGTGGGGTCTGGCTCGCACGACCGGCTGGTCGTATACATACCGACAAAGCACAACGTCGGATTTCCATGCTGACCTTTATTGTCACCCACGTATACTTCCCACCAGTGCCGGCGCTGCTCGCGCTAGTGAGCCTGTGGATCTTGCTATTCAAGCGGCCGAAACATTGGCTTAGTGCGTTGATTGGAATCCCGATCCTATCCTTCATCCACGCCAATGTTTTCCCAATTTATCTCGCCCGTACTCTTTCTTCGATATTGTTGGCGGTCTCAGCGACGGTCCTGCCATGTTTAGTATTTGCGCTTGTCTTACAGCGACTGTCGGGCGTGACCGATCCAAACAGAGAAACTCTTTCAGATGCGAAACCAGTGCAACATCTGTTCCTGATGTTGGCCGGCGCAGCGATGTGGGTCGCCTTGGCAACATACACTCCAGAACATTGCTTTACTGCGAAATGCAAGATCAGCGACGCTTTGTTTGGACCAAGGCTGTTCGCAAATTTTTGGCTTGCCAGCTTAGTGGGAGGCCTGCACGCATCAGGGGCTTTCCTTGCGCTACAGCGGGTGGTGATGCGGGCGCTGCGCCGATGACCCGACGCGCTTGATGATGGGAGGTTGGGGGATTGCCTAGCCGTCATTGGTTGCGTAGTTGGCCGTGCCGTTGCTGATCCATTTACCCTTGTTGGACTGATCCTCGATCGGGAATGACGTGTCGATATATTCAGAAACGCCGTCTGCCTGCCCGACTGCCGCGAGCATGGCAGCGTTGAGGGGGTCTCGGAATGAACCGCCTGGCTGGAAGTTTGCCCTTATCGTTATGCCGCCCGGCGTTGCGCAACTGTTTGTCGTGCTCTGGATTCAGGGAAGAATTGACGTGGTTGCCGTGTGCTTCGAACCTTGCGCGACCGAGCGGAAATAAGCCCACATGGCCTTCTTTGCAACGAGAACAGCGGTGGCTGTAGCCCCGGCAGCATCATCATTAGTGCCGTAGTCGTCTATCAGGTGCGTTGCGTATTGCATAAGAAAGCGACGAAGCGACCAGCTGGCGTTGTCACCAAAGTTCGTAATGCCTTGCCCGAACACGGCCATCTTGGCATAGGGGACCATGCGACCATTGACCGAGAACATAGCGCGCGAAAACTGACCGCCGCCCGTACCTGCCATGTCGCCGAAATTGCCGTCGTTGCGGTACATGAAGATGCTGTCGTTGACTTGCAGGACGGCAATATCCTGTTCGCCGACATACTTGCCAACGATAGCTACGGGAACGACACCATACAGGCTGGAAGAGCCACCCGATGGCGTTGTGAGCGCTCCATTACATAGACCTGCGATGATCCTGCATTGCTGGTTTTAACCGACACGTCACAGGGCACGCATGCGGGCCAGGTTGCCCCAGACGCGAAGGTTACGCCAGATCGTATAAAGCCGCTGGTCGCGGCTGCGAACTGCGATAAGCCGGTAAACTGGGTTGCAACAATTCTATCACTCACGACAATTTCACCGGGTTGCCAAACCCGCGTGAGCTGCCCGTCGAACGTTACCGGTACCGTCTGCGAACCGAGTTCCACGCCAGCAAACAGATTGAGTTGTGAGGCATTGTCCAATTCACCCGACGCATCCGCCGATTTATTAGCGTAGATCAAGCGGATGTATTCGAGAGGTTTGTTGCCGGTTACGAATGCGTGACGGGATTCGCTCCGGGTATAGGCACCGGTCGCAAAGCCGCGTGCAAAGATCCCGCCTGCCGCAGCGATGCGTTCCTGATTTGGCTGCCCCCCCGCCGCCCTGTGAATGGGCGGCGGGGTTTGCCCGCGGCAACTCAGGCAGCGACAGCTGCCTTGCGGCGGTCGCGGACGGCTTTGGCGAGATCCTCGAGCACGTCGACCGACATGTCCCAACCGATGCAGCCGTCGGTGATCGACTGGCCGTAGACGAGCGGCTTGCCGGGGACGAGATCCTGGCGGCCGGCGACGAGGTTGCTCTCGATCATCATGCCCTTGATATGGTCATTGCCGGCGACGATCTGGCCGGCGACGGCGCGGACGACCTTCGGCTGGTTCATCGGATCCTTGCCGCTGTTGGCGTGGCTGGCATCGATCAGCATGCGCGGATCGACACCGAGCTTGACGGCCTCGGCGATGACGGCCTGAACGTCGGCAGCCTCGTAATTCGGGCGCTTGCCGCCGCGCAGGATGATGTGGCAGTCCTCGTTGCCGCGCGTCGAGGCGATCGCTGCCTGTCCGTCCTTGGTGACGGCCGGGAAATGGTGCGGCTGGGAAGCCGCCATGATCGCATCGAGCGCGATGCGCGCGCCGCCATCCGTGCCGTTCTTGAAGCCGATCGGGCAGGAGAGACCCGAGGCAAGCTGGCGATGGATCTGGCTTTCGGTCGTGCGCGCGCCGATGGCGCCGTAGCTGACGAGGTCGGCGATGTATTGCGGCGTGATCGTATCGAGGAATTCGCAGCCGGCCGGCAGGCCCATGGCGTTGATGTCGAGCAGCAGGCGGCGGGCGAGACGCAGGCCTTCCTCGATGCGATAGGTGCCGTCGAGATGCGGATCGTTCATCAGGCCCTTCCAGCCGACGGTCGTGCGGGGCTTTTCGAAGTAGACGCGCATGACGATTTCGAGATCGCCGGAGAGGCGTCGTCGCTGCTCGACCAGGCGGGAGGCGTATTCGCGAGCGGCTGCCGGATCATGTATCGAGCAGGGGCCGATGATGACGAGCTGGCGGTCGTCCTTGCCCGTGAGGATGTTGTGGATCGTGTCGCGCGTACCGGTCACGGTCTCGGTGACGGCGGCGTCACGCGGGATTTCCGAGATGATATCGGCAGGTTTGGTCAGCGGGGTGATCTCGACGATGCGAAGATCATCAATAGTGTCAGTCACGGTATGCTCTCCTGTTTGGTCATACCGTGCGGAACAAAAAAGCCGCCAGGTTGACTAGCGGCTGTTCGGGTTTGTCGTTGCGTTAGTTTCGTCTACGCACAGACCCGCATCCGCTGGAAGCAGCGGTACGAATAAAATCGCGATGCATAAACGGACGAAATCGACATGCAGCCTATGTAGCTATGCCGATGGGAGTTGTCACGCGGAATCTGTGAGAGAAAATGACCGATCCGTGAGGTTTTCAGCGGCTTTCCGCCATTGCCTCTCCTTGTGCCTCTTCCGGCTCTGCATGTCGGTTCTTGCGGCGGCGCGTCGTCAGTTCCTCTCCGGCATTGGCGGGCAGGCGCAGGAAGGTGATGCAGGCAAGGGCGGAGATCCCAGCCACGATGAAGAAGGCGATATGGAAATCGGAAACCAGCAGCTTGCCGCCGTGGAAGCTCGATGAGATTTCCAGGATCGTGCCGGCGACGGCAACGCCCATGGCCATGGAGATGCGCTGCGCCACCGCATTGATGGCGGTCGCCTGGCTGCTGTCGGCCTCGTCCACATCGCCGAAGGCCATGGCGTTGACGCCTGAGAAGGCCATGGAGCGCAACAGGCCGCCGACGAGAAGACAGCCCATGATGACATAGAGCGGCGTTTCGACGGTGAAGAGGCCGTTCACACCGAGGAAGATCGCGGCGAGGAAGGTGGTCAGCGCAATGACGTTACGGAAGCCGAAGGCATTGTAGGTGCGGGTGGCGGCGAATTTCGAGCCCATCGAACCGAGCGCGCTGACGAAGGTGATCGAGCCTGATTGCAGCGGGGTCATGCCGAAGCCGAGCTGTAGCATCAGTGGCATGAGGAAGGGTAACGCGCCGAGCCCCATGCGGAAATTCGAGGCGCCGAGGATCGATGCCCGGAACATCGGATAGCGGAACATTTTCGGGTCGAGCAGCGGATGCGGCGTGCGCCTGGCATGGATGAAATAGAGGATGCCGGAAAGGATGCCGACAGCGACGGTAACATAACCGTAGATGACGGGAACCGCCGGCAGGCTGATGACCGAAAGGCCGAAGACGAAACCGGAAAAGCCGATGCCCGACAGGAAGAAACCCGGAAAATCCATCGGCTTCGGGCTGCGCGGTTCGACAGCCGGCAGGAAGCGGGTGACGAGGATGATGCCGATAATGCCGATCGGCACATTGATCCAGAAGATCCAGTGCCAGCTGAGATAGGTCGTCAGGAAGCCGCCGATCGGCGGTCCCATGATCGGGCCGATCAGCGCCGGAATGGTGAGCCAGGCCATGGCATTCACCAGCTGGTGACGTGGCGTACCGCGTACCAGCAGCAATCGCCCGACCGGCGTCATCATCGAGCCGCCGGCACCCTGAATGAGACGGGAGATGACGAAGGCGGCGATGGAATTGGAGAAAGCGCAGGCGACAGAGCCGACCATGAAGACGAAGATCGCCAGACGGAAGATATTGCGGGCGCCGAAGCGATCCGACATCCATCCGCTGATCGGAATGAAGATCGCCAGCGCCACGAGGTAGCTCGTTACCGCAAGCTTCAACGCGATCGGCGAAGTGCCGATATCGGCAGCAATCGCAGGCAGGCTGGTGGCAATCACGGTCGAATCCATCTGTTCCATGAACAGGGCGACCGCGAGGATCATCGGCGTTAGACGGGACACGGGCAACCGGAATGCAATGAGATAGGATTCGGCGCCATCGGCGTCGGTTGGATTCGGGCTTCGTTCTAGGCCAGCATTCTTAGCCTGTCCACGAAATGAATGTCGCATGCAGCTTGCCGCCATGCCGTTTCCACGCCATAGATCACCCGTCAGGTGCCCGCTTTCACAGGCGGGAGAATCGGGAATCCGGTGCGAGACCGGAACGTGCCCAACGCTGTAAGGCCGACGCTTGCCGCTTATCACGCCACTGGCCGCAAGGCCGGGAAGGCTGCGGCGAAGCGAATGACGCCAAGTCAGAAGACCGGCCTGGCAAGATAGACCCAACCCGCGCGGACGGCGGGCGGTTGCGTTGTTGGGGATTTGACGATGCGACCCATTGATGATGCCGTTTGCCCGGCATCCGGTTTTTCTGCGGCCGAACGCGAGGCCGTCTATCATGCGATCATGACGCGGCGCGATGTGCGTAGCCAGTTCCTGCCCGATCCCTTGCCGGATGATCTCGTCACAAGGCTGCTGACGGCGGCGCATCACGCGCCTTCGGTCGGCTTCATGCAGCCGTGGAATTTCATTCTGGTGAAAAGTGCCGAGGTCAGGGCGCGGGTGCGCGATGTTTTCGTGAAGGCGAATGAGGAAGCGGCCCGCATGTTCGACAGCGAACGGCAGGAAAAGTACCGTTCGCTGAAGCTCGAAGGCATCGTCGAGGCGCCACTCGGCATCTGCGTGACCTGCGATCCTACCCGCAGCGGCAGCGTGGTACTGGGGCGCACGCATAATCCGCGCATGGACAGCTATTCCACCGTCTGCGCCATCCAGAACCTGTGGCTTGCTGCCAGAGCGGAAGGCGTCGGCATCGGCTGGGTCAGCATCTTTCGCGAGGGCGACCTGAAGGAAATCTTCGGCATTCCCGATCATATCGAGGTGGTGGCCTGGCTCTGCGCCGGCTTCGTCGAACGGCTCTATGATCAGCCGGAACTGGCGGTCAAAGGCTGGCGGCAAAGGATGCCGCTGGAAGAACTGGTCTTCCATGACCGCTGGGGGCAGGTTGAAGGCTAGACCGCGCCGGGTTGAGCCGGCGCGGGTCTGCATCATTGGGCTGGCTGGCTATCGCATTCCCTGGCGCAAACAGGGGCTTTCCAATGGCCGAAGACGAGGAAGCTTGCGGCGGCCATCAGCCAGACGCCGACGGCGCCATAGAGCATGACTGCGCCGAATCCCTGGACGAGCGCATCATGCACCGTCGCGGCCGGGATATCGGGCAGGGAGGCGATATTGCCGGCGGAAATGCGTTCGGCAGCCAAGCGGAGATCGTCCGCCGCCGTCGATGACGGCAGGACGCTCTTCAGATGCGAGAAGACGCCGTTGAAGAGGATGAAGCCCATGACGGCGATGTTGATGGCGAGCGAGATCATACGGGCGCTCATGTCGATACCGGAGGCCATGCCGGCACGATCGCTGGAGACGGCACCCGTCGTCGTGTTGCTGACCGGAGTGTTGGTGAAGCCCAATCCGATGCCTGAGAGCAGGGCGCCGGGCATCATGGTCAGCCAGCTTGGCTCGGTGGCGGCGCTGCCAGACTTCATCAACAGGAAGCCGAGGCCGATGGTGAAGAGACCGCCGGGAATGACGAGGCCCGGCCGGTAGCGGAGCGAAAGACGCTCGGCAAACGGCGGCACGACCAGGGTCGGCAGCGTATAGGCCAGCAGCGAGAGACCGGCGGCAAGGCTGCCGTAGCCGAGGCCGGCCTGATACCAGATCGGCAGATAGATCATGAAGGGCCAGAAGCTGATGTTCATGGCAGCCGAGCCGATGATCGCACCCGAGAAAGTGCGGATGCGGAAGACCGAGGCATCGAACATGGGCCGCGGGTTCAGCCACTCGGCAATGACGAAGGCGATAAGGCTTACCGCGCAAAGAGCGATAATGGCGAGTGCCGTGGGGCTGGCAAAGCCCAGGGCCGGCCCCTGCGTGATGAAGAAGGCGAGGCAGAAGACCGATAGTGAAAGGGTGGCGATGCCGGCGATATCGAGCCGTCTCGCACTTGGGTCACGAGATTCCTCAATGCCGGTTACGGCGAGGGCTATCGTGATGACGGCAAGGACCGCATGAATGAGAAACACCCATTGCCAGCCGGCGGCTGCCACGATGGCAACGCCGATGATCGGGCCGAAGCCGAGGCCGATCCCGAAGATGATGCCCCACCAGCCGAAGGCCATGCTGCGGGCGCGGCCCTCCCGGAATTGATGGGAGAGAACGGCGACCTGGCAGATCAGCATGACGCCGCCGCTCATGCCCTGCAGAAAGCGGGCGGCGATCAGCAGCGAGGCATCCTGCGCAAGGCCGGCGACGAGCGAGGTCAAGCCGAAGGCGGCAATGCCGATCAGGAAGACATGCTTGCGGCCGTAACGATCGGCAAAGGTACCGGCCGCCATCAGCACCGTGGTGACGGCAATCGTGTAGGCGTTCATGATCCATTGCAGCGCGCTGAAATCGGCATGCAGCACCTTTTCAAGCGTCGGCAGAATTGCCGGGACGCTCGATATTTCAAGGCCGAACATGAGCGAGGAGAGGCAAGCGGCCATCAGGGCGATAATGCCTCTGATACGTGAGGAAGGAGGGGAGGCAGGGGTCATGCTTTGGCCTTTCAACGTTGAGACATACAACGGTGACATCCGATGTCGTCCATTTGCGTCAGCATAAGCAGAGCTTGAACATTACAGAATTGGATGATTAACTATTTCAGACACAACAATTTCGGATAGATGCCATGACCATGCTCGATGTCGATTCCGTTCAGGCCTTCGTGACGATCGCCGAGAACAGGAGCTTCACCCGCGCCGCCAGTGAGCTTGGCAGCACGCAGGGCGCGATCAGCGTCAAGCTGAAACGGCTGGAAGAGCGGCTCGGCCATCGGCTGATCGAGCGTACGCCGCGGCTGGTGCGGCTTTCCGCACAGGGCGCGGTATTTCTTGATGCCGCACGGGAATTCCTCGCGGCCCATGACCGGGCGGTCGCCGCACTTTCCTCCTCGCGCCGTCATTTCAGGCTGGGCATTGCGGCCCATGTCGCCGGCCCGGAAGTGCCGACGCTGCTTGCGCGCCTCAATGCCCATGATCCGGGGCTGACGATCGAGGTCCGGCTCGACAATTCCTGCGAGTTGCTTGCAGCCTTCGACCGCGGCGATCTGGATGCGGCGATAGTTCGTCGGGACGAGGACCGGCGCGACGGCGAGGTTCTGGCACCGGAGCATTTCGGCTGGTTCGCAACGCCGCAATTCGAATATCGCCGCGGTGAGCCGCTGCGTCTTGCAGCACTGTCGCCCAACTGCGGGGTGCGGGATGTCTGCACCCGGGCGCTCGATGCGGCGGGCATTCCCTGGGCGGAAGTCTTCCTCGGCGGCGGCTCTTCGGCTGTGACGGCGGCCGTTTCAGCCGGGCTTGCCGTCTCGACCTTTTCCTATCGCCTGGCACCCGTCGGTACGGTCGAGGTCAGCGAGCGGTTCGGCCTGCCGTCGCTACCATCCTCGGAGGTCGTGCTGCACTCGACGCTAACGGATGCCAAATCGCGCGCGGCGCTGCGCACGCTGGCGGCAGCGTTCAGGGAGCATCGCGCCTCAAACTGAAGACGCTGTCCCGACGGCGGAGATCGTGCCCTATTGCTGCTGTTGTTGGGGCTGCGGGCCCGATGTTGCAGGATTGGCGAGATCGATCTTGCCCTGATCGCCGGCGAGGAATTGCGGGCCGACCTGACGGACCTTGTTACCGGTGGGGTCATAGGGACGATCCGCCACCTGCGGCTGCGGGGCAGGCGGCGCGCTCGCGGCCTTCGGGGCTTCCGTCTTGATCGTCGTAATCGAGCCCTTCGGTTCGGGCGCCGGCGCATAGGCAGCCTGGCTCTTGCGCATCTGCTCGTAATAGGCAGTCAGATTGCAGGAGCAGGCGGATTTTTCGCCGGGCGCGCGGGTCTTGTAGGCGAAGGCGTTTTTCATCGCGCTGTAGGGCGTTCCCGTCGCCGTCGAGATCATGTTCGAGGTCTCGGTGCTGGAAACGTCGCGATAGAAGAGCTCCGTCTCGACGCCTGGGCACATCTTCGAGCAGGTCGCCGCATCGCGGCCGAAATCCACCGAAGTGGCGTTGTTGCTGATCGGGAAGAAGCCGCCGTCGCAGGTGCGCACGCAGATGGTGCTGACAGGCGAGAGCATTTCGGCGCGCGGCAGGCCATAGTGCTCGCCGCCGCCGAGCGGAATGAACGTGTCGCCGCGCATGGCCTGCTCTTCGATGCTCGGAGCTGGAGCATAGACGTCGCTCGGAGCGGGTTCGCCAAAGCTGTCGCTGTTGCAGCCATTGTCCTCGAGTGCGGCCATCAGGCCCTCGCGGGCCGCATCCGTACCGGACTGGCGCAATTCGTTGCGGCGATCCTGAAGGAAGCTGATATTGTCCACCATCTTGGCTTCAGCCTGCTCGAGCTCGGTGCAGAAGCCGGCATTCTCGCCGCCGACGACCACCATGCTGCCTGAGGTACAGCCATACCGACGCAGATCGCCGCGCACCTTGCGCAATTCCAGGTTCTGTTCGGCAAGCGCGCCCGCATATTGGCGCATCTCCGGGCCGTTATTGCCGATCGATTGCGGCAAGTCGGCAAGGCGCCCGCGCAGATCCTCGCAGATCGCATTGGTCTGCGCCACCGCAGGAGCCGCGAATGCCAGATAGAAAACGAGATACAGGTTTCGGCGCTTCACGACGTCGTTCCGGAAAGAGAAAAGCATTTATCTGTCGATTGCGGCTTCAATCCACCGCGCTTTGTCTTAACGTATTTCCCTTAATAAGCTCGCAGTAATTCCTAGCGCATTTTTGAGACCTTATCCAGCAAGCCTGATGGTTCCATTCCAATCTCTCCTGCACCCGCCCGGAAAAAGGTTCATAGCTAAACAGCTGACATGACAGATATTTCTGACGAAGCTGCCGCCGCGGAAACGACTTCGGCAATACCGCATGCCCGAGGCGGACTTCACGTTTTCGTGGACGGTTGTTTTGAGCCCGGCTCCCGCCACGGGGGATGGGCCTTTGTCGCCTATCGCGATGGCGTCGAAATCGCATCCGGCTTCGGCGGCGCAAAGGATACGGCCAATAACACGATGGAAGTGACCGCGGTGCTCGAGGCGGCAATATGGATCAACCGCACAGCAGCTGATGCAGCGGCGGTCATCTGGTCGGATTCCGTCTATGCCGTGGAAGGCTGCAACGGCTGGCGTCCGATCTGGAGAAACAATGGCTGGAAGAAAAGCAACCCGAACGGCAAGGCCAGAAACCGGGTGATATCAGATGCGAAGATCTGGAAGGCCCTCGATGTCCAGCTAACGCAGAACCCGATGATAGGTATCGCCTGGTGCAAGGGCCATTCAGGCACCGATGGCAATGAGCGCGCCGATGCGCTGGCTGATCAGGGACGCCGGTCGATACGGAGTCCCTGATTTTGAGATGGGCCTGATTTCAAATGAGAACGGGCAACCGGCTCACGCCGGCTGCGATGCCTCGACGACAGCAAGCGCCGCCATGTTGACCACGCCGCGCGAAGTCACCGACGGCGCCAGGATATGGGCCGGCATTGCCGTGCCGAGCAGGATCGGGCCGACATGCAATCCGTCGGTCATCGACTTGACGACGCCGAGGGTGATGTTGGCCGCATCGAGGTTCGGGAAGACCAGCAGGTTGGCTTCGTCATGCAGCGTCGTGTGCGGCATGACACGGCGGCGCAGCTCCTCGGAGATCGCGCTTTCACCGTGCATTTCGCCGTCGACTTCGAGATCGGGGGCCGCCTCGCGCACCAACTGCAGCGCATTGCGCATCTTGGTAGCGCTTTCGGATTCACGCGAGCCGAAGTTCGAATGAGAGACGAGGGCAGCGCGCGGCGTGATGCCGAAACGCTTGATTTCCTCGGCAGCGAGCACCGTCGCCTCGGCGATTTCCTCGGCTGTCGGATTGAAGGTCACATAGGTGTCTGTGAAAAAGGTCGCACCGCGCTGCGAGATCATCAGACTGAGGGCTGAGAAATCACAGACATCCTTACGCTTGCCGATGATCTGGCGCACGTCGCGCAGATGTTTCTCGTAACGGCCTTCGAGGCCGCAGATCAGCGCATCCGCTTCACCGCGCTTCAACGCCAGGGCGCCGATGACGGTCGTGTTGGTGCGCACGATGGTGCGGGCGGCTTCCGGGATGACGCCTCGGCGGCCGACCAGCTGCAGATAAAGATCGACATATTCGCGGAAGCGCGGATCGTCCTCGGGATTGATGACCTCGAAATCCTGTAGCGGGCGGATGCGCAGGCCGTAGCGCTTCAGGCGCGTTTCGATGACCTGCGGACGGCCGATGATGATCGGCTCGGCAATGCCTTCTTCAAGCAGCACCTGGGCGGCGCGCAACACGCGCTCGTCTTCGCCTTCGGAGAAGATGACGCGCTTGCGCTCTGCCGTCTTCGCGGCCGCAAAGATCGGCTTCATGATGAAGCCGGAGCGGAAGACGAAGCGGTTCAGCTGGTCGAGATAGGCATCGAAATCGGCGATCGGGCGACGCGCGACACCGCTTTCGGCAGCGGCCCTGGCGACGGCAGGCGCGATGCGCAGGATGAGGCGCGGGTCGAAGGGCGAGGGGATGAGATAGTCAGGGCCGAAAATAGGGGTCTCGCCGGAATAGGCGCGGGCGGCGACGTCGGAAGGCTCCTCGCGGGCGAGGGCCGCGATGGCGCGCACGGCGGCCATCTTCATTTCCTCGTTGATCGTCTCGGCGCCACAATCCAGCGCGCCCCTGAAAATATAGGGGAAGCAGAGGACGTTATTGACTTGGTTCGGGAAGTCCGACCGGCCGGTGCAGATCATCGCATCGGGCCGCGCGGCGCGGGCGAGATCCGGCATGATCTCCGGCGTCGGGTTGGCGAGCGCCATGATCAGCGGCTTGTCGGCCATCTGCGCAAGCAGTTCCGGCTTCAGCACGCCTGCGGCGGACAGGCCAAGGAAGACATCGGCGCCACCGATATTGTCGGCGAGCGTGCGGGTGTCGCTCTTCTGGGCGTAGATTGCCTTCCACTCGTCCATCAGTTCGACGCGGCCTTCATAGACGAGGCCTTCGAGATCGTGGACCCAGATGTTTTCGCGCTTGGCGCCGAGCGTCACGAGCAGGTTCAGACAGGCAAGTGCTGCCGCACCGGCACCGGAGGCGACGATCTTGACCTCGTCGATCTTCTTGCCGGCGAGTTCCAACCCGTTGAGGATCGCGGCGGCAACGATGATCGCGGTGCCGTGCTGGTCGTCGTGGAAGACCGGGATCTTCATCTTCTCGCGCAGCTGCTTCTCGATCTGGAAGCATTCCGGTGCCTTGATGTCCTCGAGGTTGATGCCGCCGAAGGTCGGCTCCAGCGAAGCGACGGTGGAAACCATCTGCTCGACACTTGCAGCATCCACTTCGATATCGAAGACGTCGATGCCGGCGAATTTCTTGAAGAGAACGGCTTTACCTTCCATGACCGGCTTGGAGGCAAGCGGGCCGATATTGCCGAGACCGAGAACGGCAGTACCGTTCGAAATCACGGCGACGAGGTTGGCGCGGGACGTGTAGTCGGCCGCCTGTTCCGGATTGTCACGAATGGCGAGACAGGGAGCGGCAACTCCGGGAGAATAGGCGAGCGCCAGGTCGCGCTGGTTGCCGAGCGGCTTGGTCGCCTGGATTTCCAGCTTGCCGGGGCGCGGATAGCGGTGGAAGAAAAGCGCCTGTTCGTCGAGGCTGCCGCCCGTCAGATTCGTTTCCGTCTTGGCTTTTTCCTGGGATTTTTCCTGGTGATCCATCGCCGCTTCCAATCGTCCTTCAAAGTCTTTTGAAGACTCCTCCATACATCAATCGACCGGCCTGGACAGTACGGAAATGGCCGCAGGGGAACTTTTTGACCCGGACGGTAAAGGGGAGCTGACATTAGAGCCTTCCCTGATCGGATTGCGGCACTTCACCAGGGACGCTCTGACCGGTGGATTGATCGGCTTCGCAGGGCTTTCCTGCGTTTTGTCATCTTCCTGATACACGAGTCTGATTTTGGAAGGCTAGACGAAGAACGATGGGACACGAGCGGAAAGGCTTGTGATAGACATGATGGAACCCCGGCGCTTCCGCACCCTCTTCATTTCCGATGTGCATCTCGGCTCCAAGGCTGCGAAGGCAGATTTTCTGCTGGATTTCCTTAGGTATCACGAGGCTGACACGATCTACCTCGTCGGCGATATCATCGATGGCTGGCGCCTGAAGCGCAGCTGGTACTGGCCGCAGGTCTGCAACGACGTGGTCCAGAAGCTCTTGCGCAAGGCGCGCAAGGGTACGCGCGTCGTCTATATCCCCGGCAATCACGACGAATTCCTGCGCGCCTTTCCGGGCACACATTTTGGCGGCATCGAAGTCGTCGACCGCATCATCCATGACGGCGCCGACGGCAAGAAGTACCTCGTCCTGCATGGCGACGAATTCGACGTCGTTGTGCGCAACGCCCGACTGCTCGCCTATCTCGGCGACTGGGCCTATGACACGGCGATCCGCATCAATATCGTGCTTGCCGCGATCCGCCGCCGTCTCGGCATGCCCTACTGGTCGTTTTCGGCCTGGGCCAAGCTGCAGGTGAAACATGCCGTCAATTTCATCGGCGAGTTCCAGCGCGTGGTTGCCGAGGAAGCCCGCAAGAGCGGCGCCGACGGTGTCATCTGTGGCCATATCCATCACGCCGTGATCGAGGATATGGAAGGCATCCGCTATATCAACACCGGCGACTGGGTCGAAAGCTGCACGGCAATCGTCGAGCATGAAGACGGCACTTTCGAACTCATCACCTGGCGCGCGCTGACCAGCAACGTGCCGGCACTGACCTCCATCGAATTGCTTGAAGAGGGTGATTTCGCCCCGCAGGCCGCCTGAATATTGCGCGCGTACCGTGCCGGCGGCTTTCTGCCGGCACATCCAGGAATTTAGCCCGCCGCCGCTTTGCGACAGGCCCTATTTATTTTTTAAATCGTTTTGGTTTATTTTTTTAATCGTTTCGATTGGGCTATTTCTCGCCATAGTCGTGCTTGATTGGATGTGTTAGGCAACGCACAGTTTCCTTCAGGTCCATCATGATTCCCGCACAAAATCCCTCGACGGGTGAGGGAGCGCCGCCGCGCTTCCGGCTGCTCAGCGCGCTCTGCTACAGCGCGCCGCTGCTGGTCAACGGTATCGTCCTGCCCTTCTTCCCCGTCTGGCTTTCGACCCACCAGTTCAACGATCATCAGATCGGCACCATCCTCGCCGTGCCGATGATCGTGCGCGTTCTCGTCGCCCCGATCGTGGCTGTCTTTGCGGACCGCATGCGGGAACGGGCACATGTGCTCTTATGGTCGGGGGCGCTATCGCTGCTGACGGCGGTGGCGCTCTACTGGACGTCGAGCTTCTGGTCGGTGCTGATCGTCTTTGCGCTGCAGGGCGCCACTTTCGCGCCCTATGTGCCTGTCGTCGAATCCATCGTGATATCAGGCGTACGCCGCTGGGGGCTGGACTATGGCTCGATGCGCGTCTGGGGTTCCATCGCCTTCATCGTTTCGACGATGCTCGGCGGCGAACTGGTCGGCCGCTGGGGTGGCGGCATGGTGCTGCCAATCATGATCTTCGGCTTCATTTTGACTATCGCCATGGCGATATTCTGTCCGCGCATCGGACCGACACGGCGGCGCGGCCAGCCGATCAACCTTCCGGCGACGACAGGCAGCGGGCTGAGGGAACCGCATCTGCTCCTGCTGCTGCTCGGCGTTTCGATCCAGCAGGCGAGCCACGCGCTGCTCAACGCCTTTTCCTCGATCTACTGGCACCATCTCGGCTTCTCGGGAACAGAGGTCGGCATTCTCTGGAGTGCCGGCGTTGCCTCGGAAGTGACGGTCTTCTTCCTCTCCCGACACCTCAACCGCCGCTTCAATGCCTGGACGCTGATCCGCTTCGGCTGTGCGGTCAGCGTCTGCCGTTGGGTGTTCTTTCCGACGGAGACAAGTTTCCTCGGCTTCTTCACGCTGCAGTGCCTGCACGGTTTCACCTATGCCTTCGTGCATACCGGCGTGCAGCGGCGCATCGTCGCCACGGTGCAGGAGACGCAGGAAGCTTCAGCCCAGGGCGCCTATTTCTTCTATATCGGCATGGCCTCGGGGCTGATGACCATTGCGTCAGGCTATATCTACGCCGCGCTCGGCCTCTACAGCTATTACGTGATGGCCTGTGTCGCCGCCTTCGGGCTCACCCTTGTCATCATCGCCTATTACCTTCAGCCCCAGAGGTTGGCTTCGGGCGGGAATACCAGGGAGCCAGCATAATTCAGGCCGGGCTCGCGGTCGCGGGCCAGGAGCAACGGGCCGTCGAGATCGACGAAATCGGCGTCCTGCGCCAACAGAACGGCGGGCGCCATCGCAAGCGAAGTGCCGACCATGCAGCCGATCATGATGGAGAAGCCGAGGCGCTGCGCTTCTTCCTTCATTTCCAGCGCCTCAGTCAGGCCGCCCGTCTTGTCGAGCTTGATGTTGATCGCGTCATAGCGGTCGGCGAGGCTTGCGAGATCGCCGGTGTGATGCACGCTTTCATCGGCGCAGACGAGAACGTGGCGGGCGATCTCGGCCAGAATGTCGTCGCGACCGGCCGGCAGCGGCTGTTCGACCAGCGCGATATTGGCTTCGGCCGCTATACGCAGATGATGTTCCAGCCGATCCTCCGGCCAGCCCTCATTGGCATCGAGAATGATGGCCGCATTGGGGGCCGCCTCACGAACCGCACGGATACGGCTTTCGTCGTCGCCGGTGCCGACCTTGACCTTCAGAAGCGGGCGCTGCGCGTGTGTGCGGACCTGCGCTGCCATGACGTCGGGCTCACCGAGCGAGATCGTATAGGCCGTGGTCAGCGGCTTCAGATGCCTGAGATCGAGGCGGGAGGCGACGCTCCTGCCTGACAGTTTGGCCTCCAGATCCCAGAGGGCGCAATCGACGGCGTTGCGCGCCGCACCGGGTGGCATGGCATGCAAAAGTTCGGCGCGCGAAATGCCTTCCTCTATCAGCGGGCGGGCCGATTCGATCTGCGCGAGCACGCTTTCAATCGTCTCGCCGTAGCGGCGATAGGGCACGCATTCGCCAAGCCCGCTCTTGCCTGATTCGCTCAGCGTGCAGGTAATCACCTCGGCGGAGGTTTTCGCCCCTCTGGAAATGGTGAAAGTGCCGGCAATCGGGAATGAATTCATCTGGATATCAAGGTGACGCGGCATAATTGCTCTCCTGCGAGCATGGAAATTGCGCGGTGCTTCTGTATATTAACGCGCTGGGCGGCGAACGATAAGGTTCGCGAGTCGGAACTGTCGCTGCAAGCATTGAAAGACACAAGTCATTTGAAGTCCGAGAAACGCAACGCCGCCTCGCTGCATGTGGACGACCGAGCCGAGGGCTCGGGGCAGCATGTGCATCTTGAAGGCAATTGGCGCAGCGCCAACATCCATCTCGTCCTGCAGGATTTCGAGAAACTGGCGCGCAGCAACAGCGGTGACCTGACGCTCGATCTTTCCAGTGTCACCGATATCGACACGGCCGGCATCTGGTTACTTTGCCGGCTAAAGAAACAGCAGGAAGCGGCGGGCCGCGCGGTTCGTTTCGAGGGCACGAACGAGCATATAGACGAGCTGATCGCCACCTTCTCCAAGGATCCTGAAAAGCAGGAGCCGGAGCAGAAGGAAAAGCTCTCGATCGCCCAGCTCATCTTCGCGCCGATCGGCCGGATGACGCTCGATGTCTGGGACAATGTGGCGGCCGCCATGTATATCCTGGGATCGGCGGTGCGCGGCGCGCAGATGAAGTTCGGCCGCGGCAGCGGCGTTTCGCCGGCCTCGATCGTCAACCAGATCGACCATATGGGCGTGCGCGCCGTTCCGATCATCCTGCTGATGTCCTTCCTGATCGGCGCGATCATCGCGCAGCAGGGCGCCTTCCAGCTTCGTTATTTCGGTGCAGAAATCTTCGTCGTCGATCTCGTCGGCATCCTGCAACTGCGCGAAATCGGCGTGCTTCTGACCGCCATCATGATCGCCGGCCGCTCGGGCAGCGCCATCACCGCCGAAATCGGCTCCATGAAGATGCGCGAGGAAGTCGACGCACTGAAGGTGATGGGCCTCAACCCGATCGGAGTGCTGATCTTCCCGCGGCTGGTGGCGCTGACAGTCGCTCTACCGCTGCTGACGGTGATTGCCAACTTCGCCTCGCTCGGGGGAGCGGCTGCGGTCGCCTATCTTTATTCGGGCATTACGTTTGCCACCTTCCTGTCGCGCCTGCATGAGGCCGTGACGCTTTCGACCATATTGGCCGGCATGATCAAGGCGCCCTTCATGGCGCTGGTCATCGGCATTGTCGCGGCCGTCGAGGGCTTGAAGGTTGGCGGCAGTGCCGAATCGCTTGGCCAGCATGTGACGGCCGCCGTCGTGAAGGCGATTTTCGTCGTCATCCTGATGGACGGGCTTTTTGCGATGTTCTATGCAGCGATTGATTTCTGACATGGCGGGCGGCGTGGATCAGCAACCAATCGAAACGACCAGAAACGAGGCCGGGAAGGCGGAACGCGATGTCGTGCTGTCGGCGCGCGACGTCACGGTCGGTTTCGGGCCTAAAGTGGTTCTCGACAAGCTCAACCTCGATATCTACCGCGGTGAAATCCTCGGCTTCGTCGGCGCTTCGGGCACTGGCAAATCGGTGCTGATGCGCACGGTACTCCGCCTGCTGCCGCGCCGTTCCGGCACCATCAAGATCCTGGGCCAGGATTTCGACGAGCTGGACGAACCGGAGCGCAATGCGCTCGACATGCGGCTCGGCGTGCTGTTCCAGCAGGGCGCGCTCTTCTCCTCGCTGACGGTGAAGGAGAATATCCAGGTGCCGATGCGCGAATATCTGGATCTGCCTGTTACGCTGATGGATGAACTGGCGCATCTGAAGATCCGCATGGTGGGGCTCGCCGCCGACGCTGCCGACAAATATCCTTCCGAGCTTTCGGGCGGCATGATCAAGCGCGCGGCGCTTGCCCGTGCCCTGGCACTCGACCCCGAACTCGTCTTCCTCGATGAGCCGACATCGGGCCTCGATCCCATCGGTGCTGCGGAATTCGATGAACTGATCGCCAATCTGCGCGATAGCCTGGGGTTAACCGTCTATATGGTGACCCACGACCTCGACAGCCTGTTTTCGGTCTGCGACCGTATTGCCGTGCTTGGAAAGAAGCGGGTAATGGTGGAAGGAACGATCGACGACATGCTGGCCTACGACGATCCGTGGGTTCAGGCCTACTTCAAGGGCAAGCGCGCGCGTTCGATCGTGCCGCAGGACGACGCGCCGGCGGCCCGGGCGCAGCATGACAGCGGGAAGTGACCGGAGACGATGGAAACCAAAGCCAATTACACGATCGTCGGTTTTTTCACCGTCTTGGTGATCGCAGCCGCATTCGGTTTCGTCTACTGGATGGCCGAATATGGCCGCAGCGGTCCGATGGCCGAGCTGATCGTGCGCATTCCGGGCTCCGCCAACGGTTTGAGCGTCGGTTCGCCTGTTCGATTCAACGGTATCCAGGTCGGTTCGGTGCAGACGCTGTCCATCGATGCCGACGATCCGCAATATTCGCTGGCTTTCACCGAGGTGCGCTCGGATGCGCCGATCTATCCCTCCACCAAGGCGGCCCTTGAAATCCAGGGCCTGACGGGCGCGGCCTATATCGAGCTGTCGGGCGGCCGCAAGGAAGACAAGAACATTCTCCAGCAGGCGCTGGAAAGCGGCAAGCGCGCGGTCATTGTCGCCGACCAGTCGAGCGTGACCAACCTGCTTGCAACGGCCGACAAGATCCTCGACCGCGCCAATGATGCCGTCGGTGACGTGCAGGGCTTCGTGCGCGATGCGCGCGGACCGCTGACCAAGACCTTGCAGAATGCCGAGACCTTCTCGGATGCGCTCGCCAAGAATTCCGGCAATATCGACAGCTTCCTGCAGAGTGTCGGCGATCTCTCCAACACCGTTCGGAACGTTTCAGGGCGCGTCGATTCGACCCTCGCTGCCGTCGAGGATCTGGTGAAGGCCGTCGATGCCAAGAAGATCAACACGATCCTGGCCAATGCCGAGAAGGTGAGCCGCGACGTGGCCGACGCCTCGGGCGATCTCAAGGGCCTGGTCGCCAAATTCGATCAGACGGTCACGACCTATAACGAATTCGGCAAGAAGGCGCAGGTGACGCTCGATCGTGTCGATACGCTGGTCGCCGCGATCGACGCCAACAAGGTCAAGGGTTCTGTCGACGATATTGCCCAGGCGACAAAGGATGCGCGCGCCGCCGTCGCCTCGATCCGCGACGTGACCAACACCGTGTCGGACCGCCGCAAGGATATCGACCAGACGATCCAGGACGTCCAGCAGATGGCGAACAAGCTGAACTCTGCTTCGACCCGCGTCGACGGTATCCTGATCAAGGTCGACGCGCTGCTGGGCTCCGACAATACGAATTCGCTCTTCACCGAGGCGCGCGCCACGCTGGAATCGTTCAAGAAGGTCGCCGACAACGTCAATGCCCGCATCGGGCCGATCGCCGACAATCTGCAGAAGTTCTCGGGCAGCGGATTGCGTGATGTCGAGACGCTGATCAACGAGTTGCGCGGGACCGCGAACAACCTCAACAATGCCATCACCAATTTCGACCAGAACCCGCAGCGGATCATTTTCGGCGGACCGACGGTTAAACAATATGACGGGCGCACGCGGCGCTAAACGGAATTCAGAGGTAGCGTAATATGGGTTTATCGCATTCGATGTCGCGCCGTTCCTGGATCCGTGGGACGGCGATTATTTTGCCGCTGACGGCAGCGCTTCTGGCAGGCTGCGGGACGGCGGCGAAGAACGACACCTTTGATCTCTCTGCAGCCACTGTGGATGGTACCGGTCCATCGGCCAAGACCCGACAGATCCTGATTGCCGATCCGACGGCGCTGAAGGCGCTGAACAGCGACCAGATCGTCATCCGCGTTTCGCCCTCCGAAATCCAGTATCTGTCGCGCGCCCAGTGGAGCGACACGCTGCCGCGCATGGTGCAGTCGAAGCTCGTCCAGGCCTTCGAGAATTCCGGCAAGGTGGGCGGCGTCGGAAAGCCGGGGCAGGGACTGGCGATCGACTATCAGGTCGTGAGCGATATCAGATCCTTCGAGATCGACGCGTCCGCGGGTAACAGGGCCGTCGTGGAAATATCCGTCAAGATCCTCAACGATCGCAACGGCACGGTGCGCGCCCAGCAGGTCTTCCGCGCAACGGCTCCGGCCGGCGGCGACAACGTGGGCTTCGTCAAGGGATTAGGCCAAGCCTTTACCGCAGTCACCGACCAGATCGTCGGCTGGACGCTGAAGTCGATCTGAACCTTCTCTTCTTAAGAATAAAGCCCGGAACCGTCAGGCGGTTTCGGGCTTTTTTCGTTCCTGCCTTTATGGAGGGCTTACTTGGTGGGCTGGGCATCCGTCATCGTCGGGTTGCTGCCCGTAGTAGATGCCGTCGCCGTCGAAGCCGAGGGCAGGTAGCTGTCGAGCAGGCCGGCCATCTTGTCGTCGCGCAGGCTGGCGGTCTTTTCGCCCATGACGACGCCGACGACGCGGCGCCCGTCCTTTGCCGCTGACGTTACGACATTGTAGCCCGAAGCATCCGTGAAGCCGGTCTTGATGCCATCGACACCGCTATAGCGGTACATGAGGTTATTATGCCCGCGCAGCTTCATGCCGCGGAACTGGAAGCCGCGCATGGAGAAGAGCTTGAACTCCTCGGGGAAGTCACGCATCAGCGAAACGCCGAGTGTGGCCATGTCGCGAGCGGTGGTGACCTGCTCCGGATCCGGCAGGCCTGACGGATTCTTGAAGACGGTGTCCTTCATGCCGAGCTGGCGGGCCTTTTCCGTCATCAGCGTGCCGAAGGTCTGTTCGGAGCCGCCGAGCTGTTCGGCAAGCGCCACAGCGGAATCGTTGGCCGAAAGAACGACGATGCTTTCGACAGCTTCCTTGACCGTGACCTTGCGGCCGGCGCCGATGGCAAGCTTGAAGGGTTCCTTGCTCTCGGCATTTTCCGACATGGTGATCTTCTGGTCCCAGGTCAGGCGTTTGTCATGCAGCGCCTGGAAGGTGAGATAGAGCGTCATCATCTTGGTGAGCGATGCCGGATAATTCAGATCGTCCTGATTGGATGCTTCCAGAACCTGGCCGGTCTGCACGTCCACGAGGAAGCTTGCCTGGCCGGCTTCGGCCTGAATGAACGCGCCCAGAAGAAATACGGACGAGAAGGCGGCGGCCATCAGCCGGGAGGTCGTCTTGGTCATCAATGTCTACTGTCTCTGTCGTGGCAAGCTACTGGCTTGGCAAGTGGCTTGGCGAGGGTCTGGCGGATCTGGCGACCCAATCTGATGAATGCGGATCGGGAATGTTTGTGACGGAATGAAGGAGCCGGGGCAATAAAAAAGGGCCATCCACAGATGACCCCTTTTGTCTCACTATCCCATGACGTGCCCTTTACGGCCCGACAACTCAGCTCAGACGACCTGCCGCATGAGCAAGCATCGTATAGACCTTGCCGGTGTCAGAGGTCAGGTAGGACTGCGTTACCGTGCGGTTCGGATCCGTGCGTGCGACATCGGCGAGCAGCTTTTCGAAATCGCCGATGTAGCGGTCGACAGCGGTGCGGAATTCCGGCTCGCGGTCATACTTGCGCTTGATCTCGTCGAAGGTCTGCTGGCCCTTTAGCGTGTAGAGGCGACGGGTGAAGACGTCGCGCTCGCCGCGCTGGTAGCGGCGCCACAGGTCGACCGAGGCATCATGATCGATGGCGCGGGCGATATCGACCGAGAGCGAATTCAGCGATTCAACGACATGGCGCGGGTTGCGGCTGTCATTGGCGCGCTGGGTGGGAGCAGGGGCCGGAGCGGCGGCTTCCGCTGCCGGACGGGCCGGGGCACGCGGTGCTTCCTCTGTCTCGTCACGCGAGGCGCCACGTAGAAGATCGCTGATCCAGCCGCCGCTAGTGGGTTCCGTGCGCGGAGCTTCCTGGCGAACCGGAGCCGGGGTCGGAGCTGGCTGGGGGGCCTGGGCAACCGGACGCTGCGGAGCAGGAGCCGGAGCGGGCGCAGGCGCTGCCGCCGGGGTCGGTGTGATGGTGCCACGCAGACCCATGGATTCGATCGACTGGCGCGCCGTTGGTGCCGGCTGCGGGGCGGGTGCGGTCGGGATCACCGGCTGGACAACACGCGGAGCAGGCTCGGCCTGTGCCAGCGTGCGGGCAACCGGCTCGGAGAGCTCCAGACGCTGGCTGGAGCGGCCGACGATCTGCGAGATGTCCTGCAGGGCCTTGATCTGCTCGGCGACGGCGCGGCGCATGGCGGACGCGCTTTCCTTGGCTTCTTCCGGCAGGTCGAAGGCGCCGCGCTTCAGTTCGGCGCGGGTAGCATCGAGTTCGTTGCGGATATCGGTTGCCGAGCGGCGGATCTCTTCGGTGGCGCCCGAGAAGCGGCCGACCGCCTCGTCGATCGCATCGCGCAGCGATTCACGCAGGCTTTGTGCTGCATTGTCGGAGGCGCGGCCTGCCTCGCCGAGCATGCGTTCGACTTCCGACAGCGAAGCCGTCAGGCCGCCGCGCAGGCGGTTGGAAAGATCGCCGGAGCGTCGCTCGACATTGGCAAAACTGGTGTCGATCGTGGCATTGGCTTCCTCGCCGGCGCGGTTGATCGCGTCGCGCATGGTGGAGGCGGCATCCTCGGCGCGTTTTTCGGTATCGGCGAGCACCCGGCCGATATCGGCGAAGGAGGCCTGGACGCTCTGGCGCAGCGTGCCGGTGACCTGGTTGGAGCGCTGCTCGGCGCGTTCGAAGACCGTTTCGATCATGCCGCCGAGGCCGCGCATGGTCTTTTCGATTTCGGCCGAACGCTGCACGAGCCCAGCTGCGAGGGTCTGCAGAGCGCCTTCACGCTCTTCCAGCGTAGAGACGAGACCGGACTGGGCTGCGGCAAGGAGATGCGATGCCTGGCCAAGGACCTTCGAGTGGTCGTCGAAGCGGCCGATAATGCTGCCGACCTGGGCGAGCGTCTGGCCGGATATATCCGACAGGCGGTCGACCTTGCCTTCGAGAAGGCGGGTGGAGGCAGAGACCATTTCGGCGGCCTTGGCGGCGGAGTCGGTGAAGCGCGAGGTCGTGTCGCTGAGACGGCCGTCGACGCCGGTCAGCTCGTCTGCGGCGCGCGTCATCATGACAGCCATTGCCGCACTGCTTTCCGACATGCGCTGGACGAGGCCGTTGACGTTGCTCGTCAGGCTGTTCTCGATGGCGGCGACGGCATTGGCGACGTTTTCGGCGCGCGCTGTGATGGCCTGGGTGACAGCGTCATTTTCTGCACGCAGGCGTTCGGCGCTGAGACTTGCGGCGGCGGTGATGCGGGCGGCAGCTTCCTGGCCGGCATCGGTGTAGCGGTCGATGATCGGCCGGGCCGTCTCGTCCAGGATGCGCGTCAGCTCGGTGGAGCGGCCGGCCAGCATGGAGTTGAGGTCACGGGTGCGCTCGTCGAGCGTTGCGCGGATCGAGTTGCCGCGTGCTTCCAGCGCCCTGTCGATATCGGTGAGCGTCGTGTCGATTTCGCGGGCACGCTGCTCCAGGCTGGAGCGGATGATGCTGGTGCGGGCTTCGAGCGCGCGGTCCACATCGGCCATGCTCGAGGTGATCTGGCCGCCGGCATCCGTCAGCGTCGAGCGGATGGAGTTGCCATGCGCTTCCAGCGTCTGGCCGGCATCGGCGAGCGCGTGATTGATGGCGTTGACCTGGGTGCTGACGATGCTTTCTGCTTCCGCCACCTTGTTGACGATGACATTGCCGGCCTCGGAGAAGGTCTGAGCAACGGCGGCAGCCTGGCCGGCGAGGCGGCTCTGTGCCTCGGCGACGCGGTTGACGATCTGCGAGGAGCGCTCGTCCATGGCTTCGGCGAACTGCTGGCCGGTGCGGCTGAGCAGTTCCGAGGACTTGGTGGCTTCGCCATCCATGCCTTCGGCAGCTTCGGCAACGGCGCTGCGCAGGCTTGCGGCCAGACCGGCGGCCTTGCCTTCGATCGTGCGGTTGACGGCCTCGAGGCCGACGGTCAGAGCGCGGTCCATGGTGGACAAGCGTTCGGTGATACGCTCGTTGCCGCGATCCATCATGTCGCTCAGCGCCGAGGTGCGGCCGTCGATCGACTGCGCCATGTTTGCACTGCCGCTGTCGAGCGTTTCGGCAAGATGCGCCCGGCGGTTGTCCAGAGCCTGGGTGAGATTGGCGCTGTGGCTATCGAGAGCATGCGCGAGGTTTGCGCTGCTGCTGTCGAGGGCCTGGGTGAGGTTGGCGCTGCCGACATCAAGTGCTTCCGTCAGGCTGGCGCTGCGGCCGTCGAAGACTTCCGTCAAGCTGGCGGCGCGGCTGTCGAGGGCCTCGGTCAGGCTGGCGGTGCGGCTGTCGAGCGCATGCGTCAGGTTTGCGGCGCTGTTGCCGAGGGTTGCGGCGATGCGCTGCGTTGTGTCGTCGCCGAGCGCGCCGAGGCGGGAAATGCCGTCCTCGAGCACGCCGGAGAGATGGCTGCCGGCAGCATCGACCTTATCGGCAACGCCGCCGACGCCATCGGCAATGCGGGCCTCGATGGCGGCAAGGCCAGCTTCGACGCGGGCGCCGGTCTCGGTGAAGCGGCCCGTGAGATTGTCGACGGAATGGTCGAGATGGCCGGAGAAATCTGCAGCGGAACGCGAGATCGTGTTGGCGGCTTCCTGGAAGCGGCCGGCAATATGGCCGGCACCCTCGCGCATGCGATCCTCGAGTGTCTGTGCGCTCTTGTCGATCGCATTGCGGATCGCAGCCTCGCGATCTTCCAGCGACATTTCGAGCATGCCGATGCTCGTCGCAACCGACGTACCGATCGAGGTCGCCTGTTCGGAGAGCGTGTCGTTGATGAGGTTATGGGCCTCGCTCAGGGTCAGGTTGATGGCATTGGTGCGATCGTCAAGCGTGGCGCGGATGCGCTCATGGGCGGCGGCAAGGCCACCTTCGACGTTGCTCGCGGCATCGTTGGCAAGGGCGGCCATACGCAGCTGGGCGTCGGTCATGCCAACCTCGATGCGACCCGTCATGCCGCCGATAATGCCTTCCATGCGGGCGCTGCCGGCATCGAGGGCTTCCGACAGGGTGGAGGTGTGCTCGGCAAGCGCGGTTTCCAGACGCGCCTGATTGCCCGTATAGGCAGCGCGGATCGCTTCCGTGCGGTCGGCAAAGGCGCCGGCAACACGCTCCTCGGCGCTGGCAACGGTGTCCATGATGGCGTTGCTGCGGTTTTCGAGCGCGGATTCGAAGCGGCTCTGGCCGTCATCGAGTGAAATGGCGAGCGCCATGGTCTTTTCGTCAAGTGTATCGGACAGGCGGTCAGCGCTGTTCGTGACGGCATGGACGATGGATTCGGCGCGACTGGTGAGCGCTTCCTCGATGCGGAACTGGCTTTCACCGAGCGATGCGGCGATCCGGTCATGCGTGCCGGTGGCCACATTGACGAGAGCGTCGGCGCCCGCCGTCAGCGTGTCTTCCAGGCGGCTCTGGCTTTCGTTCAGCGAGATGGCAAGCGCCATCGCCTTTTCGTCGAGCGTTTCGGCGAGGCGGTCATGCGTGCCCGAGACGGCGTTGATCAGCGCTTCCGACCGGGTCGACAGCGTATCCTCGATGCGCGAATGCGTCTCGTTCAGCGAAATGCCAAGCGCCATGGCCTTTTCGTCGAGCGTTTCGGCGAGACGGTCGTGCGTGCCCGAAACGGCACTGATGAACGCGTCCGAATGGGTCGAGAGCGTATCCTCGATGCGCGACTGCACCTCGTTCAGCGAGATGCCGAGCGCCATCGCCCTTTCATCAAGCGTCTCGGCGAGACGGTCATGCGTGCTGGAAACGGCGCTGAGCAGCGCCTCCGAGCGGGTCGCAAGCGTATCGTCGATACGGGCCTGACCTTCGTTCAGCGAGATGGCAAGCGCCATCGCCTTTTCGTCGAGTGTTTCGGAGAGACGCTCATGCGTGCCGGAGACGGCATCGATGATGGCTTCCGAGCGCGTCGCAAGCGTATCCTCGATACGGGCCTGGCCTTCGTTCAGCGAGATGGCAAGCGCCATCGCCTTTTCATCCAGTGTATCGGAGAGGCGATCATGCGTACCGGAGATGGCATTGAAGAAGGACTCGGACCGGGTCGCGAAAGTATCCTCGATGCGGGCCTGGTTTTGCTGCAGCGTTTCGGCGAGGCGGTCATTGGTGCCGGAAACGGCATTGATGAGCGATTCCGAATGGGTCGAGAGCGTATCCTCGATGCGCGACTGCGTCTCGTTCAGCGAGATCGCCAGCGCCATCGCCTTCTCGTCGAGCGTCTCGGCGAGGCGGTCATGCGTGCCCGACACGACATTGATGATGGCGTCGGAACGGCTCGTGAGCGCTTCGTCGAAGCGGGTGTGATGGTCGGCAAGGGCGCCGATCAGCGCGCCGCCGCGTTCCGCCATCACGCTGTCGAGGCCGGTATGGGCAGTCTTCAGCGCATCAGTGATCTCGGCAGCACGAGCGGCGAGAACGCTGCTCAACTCCTCGGCGCGACCGCTGAATGCGCCCGTGACCTTTTCGGTGCCGCTATCGACGGCAGTGGCGATTTCGGTCGTGGTCGTCTGCAGGGTATCGCGGAATTCGATTGCCCGGGCGGCGAGGTTGTTCTGCAGTTCGGACGTGCCGGTTGCGAGCGCCAGCGAGATTTCCGACGTGGCGTTGCTCAGCGCCGAACCCAGTTCGCCGGTGCGGGTCGTCAGCGCCGAGGTGATCTCCTCCGAACGGCCGGCAAGGGTGCTTTCCAGCACTTCCTGGCCGGTCGCAAAGGCGGTCGCCAGTGTGAGCGACTGCTCGCTCATGGAGATGCTGAGACGATCGATATTGGAATTGAGGATGTTATCGATAGAATCGGCGTTGCCCGACAGCGTCTCGTTGATGCGGGTGAGGCTTTCGATGAGCTTGGTGTCGAGCGATCCAGCGCGCTTGTCGAAGGCATCGGTGAATTCGGCGACGCGTTCGTCAAAGGCGGTCGAAAGCTGGGCAACGGTCGTCTGCAGACGTTCCTCGAAGAAGCCGGAGCGCACGTCGAGATCCATGACGGCATCGTCGGCCGTCGATTGCAGGCTCTGGCGGAAACTTGCACCCTTTTCGTCGAGCGCGGCGTTCAGCCTGGAGAGCACGTCGTCGAGCGTGCCGCCGATGGTGCGTTCGCCCGATGTCAGGCTCTGATTGATATCGCGCGTGCGGGTGATCAGGATTTCGTTGAGCTGCTGGGTGCGCTCCTGCAGCGCGGCATTCAGGCGCTCGGTGCTCGCATCCATCGTCGAGGCGCGCGTCTCGAACTGGGTGAGCAGGCGCTCGCCATGTTCGTTGATCGTGTTGGTCAGCGAGTCGAGGCGGTTGTCGAATTCATTGCCAATCGCAAGGCCGGACGCGGTCAGCGTATGGAGCAGCGTATCGGTCTTGGCGGCCAAAAGCGTGCCGAGCGACTGCATGGCGCTGTCCGACTTCTCCATGATCGCGGCAGCGCGCGTATCGATCAGCGAGGCGAAGGCTTCGCCCGAGGTCGCAAGGCGGATGGCGATCTCTTCTGTCGCAAGCGACAGCTCTTCCTTGAGCTGGTCGTGGACGCCGGCGATGGAGGAGCGGATGCGGTCGGCATGGTTGACGATCGCTTCGCGCTCGGAGCCGAGCTCGTGGACGAGGCCGCGTACGCGCAGTTCGTTATCCGCGTAGGAACGTTCCAGCGCATTCACTTCGGAATGCACGAGCGTTTCGAGTTCGGAGGCCCGCGCAATGGTGCGCTCGATGCCTTCGTTCATCGCCGAGACTTCGCGACGCACGGCCTGGCCGACCGTCATGATGCGTTCGGAGGCGATGGTTTCCGGTTCGGAAAGGCGCAGCGCAACTTCAGCCATGGAGCGGGCGGCGTTGCGCATTTCCTGGGCGCGCGCGATCATGATGGCGAAGGCATAGAACATCATGACAGGCACGATGATGCCGACGACGCCGGCGATCACGCCCGGTAGAGCGGCAAGATCGGTCAGCGAGCGGATCTGCGAGATCTGCGGCCCATAGAGCATGAACATCAGCCCGAGGCCGATGATGACCCACAGGATGGAAATGAAAGTGGCCATGCGCAGGGCAGGGCGGCTGGAGCCGTTTTCCAATGACTTCAGAAGCGAGGCGGGTGAATTGCGGCTGGCATCATTAGCGGGGGCGAAGGCCGGTGCCCGAGCCTGCTGGTCGCCTGTGCGGGCGGCGCGGCCTCGGCGGCGTTGTGCTTCTTCCTGGGACTGATTACGGGCATTGGATGGGTCAGTCACATTAGCCTCCGGGGCGTGGGGCGCGTTACCGCGGCGAGGCGGCACGTTCTCCTGGCCGAAATCGATCTGAAGCGCCTCGTCCAATGCCTTGAACGCCTTGTCCTCTATCGATTCATTGTACTTGTTATTCGCCATTCCGATATGCCTCGCAATTCCCGGCCAGACCGGCAGCGCATCCGGGCCACCGCCTTCGCCCGGAAAGAACCTTTGCCGTGCCAGCCTTCCATCCAGAACGGACGGATAAGCATGTCATTTCAGAGTAGATAGCCGATTTTTCAAACGAAAGGTATCAAAACACTACCATTATCCACTCTGTCGGCAAAGGCGCGCGGCATGAGCCCGCCTCAACAGTATCGTAGTGACACATCTGGGCTGCCTACACAATTAATGAACCCTTGCGTTTCCACCCCTCTTAACCCGTTGTTAACACCTTTAAATTTTGGAAGCGGCCTAAAAGCCGATATTTTAGCGATATTTAAGGGACGTTAACCATACGGTTAGATTTTCGCCCTGAATGCGCCGGAATTTAACGTGATCGCCATTCTCCGACCGCACAACAGATGCAACCGCGGGCGATATAAGACCGGAGAATTGGCAAATGGCAGCAGTGAGTATTGCGTTCGAAGCACCTGATAATTCCAAGGGCCCTTCGCCCTCCAAGATCAGGCCGATCGACCTTGTCCATCTTGCGCGCCAGACGATGGGCGACAAGACGGTGGAAATCGAAGTTCTCCAAATGTTTGCGCGCCAAGCGCGCGCCTGCCTGCAGGACATTGCAAGCGGCGAGGCAACCAAGGTGGGCGCAGCGGCACACCGCCTGAAGGGTGCAGCAAGCTCCGTCGGCGCCTTCCGGGTTTCGCAGTCTGCGGAAGCCGTGGAAGAGAACAATGGCGACGCGACCGCCATGGCTGCGTTGGGTGCGGCCATTGTCGACGCCGAAAATTTCATTCTGAAACTCTGCCGCGGATAAGGCAGAGCAGGTAGGGGCTAACCTAGGCCCGCTGTTCCATTAGGGAACGGCGGGTCTTTTTGCGACTTCCCCCATGACGCATAGAGAATGGCGCAGTCCTGGCCAATCTGCGAGGCTCGGGCGATCCGGCAATGTTGACTGATGCGCCGAATTGTCGGAAGAAAAATCCGCCCACCTGCTACAAAGACCGGAAATAATCCTGATGCCCAAACTTACCATCGTCGCCTTTGACGGAACGCGCTTCGATCTCGATGTCGATCAAGGTTCCACCGTGATGGAGAATGCTGTCCGCAATTCCGTTCCCGGCATCGAGGCCGAATGCGGCGGCGCCTGCGCCTGTGCGACCTGTCACGTCTATGTCGACGAACAGTGGACCGAGGTCGTCGGTCCGCCGGAAGCGATGGAAGAGGACATGCTGGACTTCGCCTTTGACGTGCGTCCGACCTCACGCCTTTCCTGTCAGATCAGGATGAAGGCTGCCTATGACGGCCTCACCGTGCACGTGCCGGAACGGCAGGCTTAAAAACTCTCATATTCCTGAAAAAGTCGGGCTCTTGCCAAAAAGAAAGCCTCGCACGCCAGAGGCGAGCGAGGCGAGGCGGGCGCATTACCTACGGATGAGGGAGGAACACCCGCGGCTTCGGAACGCGCCAGGAGAACACAATCACGAAAGCCAGCTGCCTTACTGCACTTTCGAATATAGTCATATTACCGCGTTCCGGTTGAGTCCACCAGAATGAAAAATGATCGATAAAAGGCTGGGAAGCGCACAAGTTTCGCACAAGTTTCATTGTGCAGCTAACGATCTCGGCTCGTGTTAAGGGCAAAAGGGGCTTATCTTTCGCCGCCTTTGCCCTTGAGTCTGTTGTTGAGCAATCTCAGCATGCGATTCTGAAAATTGACCGCCTCGACGCGATCGAATCGGGCCTGCAGCTTGTCATGCTCCTCTATTCCGCGAGCCGACTTCTCCGAAACGAGTTCCTGCATGGCCTCGCAATTGCGCTGCCAAGGCAGTGCCTTGAGTTCGCGCTCCATGGCGCGCGCCTGGGTTCGGGCGATCTCGGCATGGCGCTCCTCGTGGCGCCTGATATCGCTCGATAACGCATCCCAGATCATCGACAGCTCGCGACTTGCGCCTTTGCGGTTGGCCCAACGCGGCATGATGATCTGTGTGTGGACGGTGACCTTGACGTTGCCGACGCGGCAGCGGCCATTTTCCTGGATATAGGTTGCCTCACCGCCGAAGCGGATCTTGGTAGCACCGGGATGGCGGGCGGAAGAGCCGTTCGCCGTCGGGCCGCGGCGGCTCAGTTCATCGTCCAGCTCGTCGGCCGTCTTTCCCTTGATGTTGAAATAGGAATAGCTTTTCGTTGCAACGACTTCGGCAGCCGCGGGGCCGCAGAGCAAAAAGGCAATCATGGAAAGGGCGATGGGAAGGCGCATATAACGCAACGCAAGCGGCATTCTGAACTGAACCTGTGTTGAAGTTTGGCGGAGCTTGGGGCATAGCCACCGCAAGAGCAATATCGGATAGCGGCTTTTTTGGCTAGCGACGGGATTAGACTGGTGAAGCAGCTCGATAGCAGTTTCTGGCGTGTGGCCCATGATCGCGAGATCGAGCTTCACAAACGCTCGGTGATCATGGCGATCGTCAACGTGACGCCGGATTCCTTCTCCGACGGCGGGCGTTACCAGACGGTCGACAGGGCCGTCGAGCACGCGCTGCAGGCAATCGCAGACGGCGCCGAGATCCTCGACATCGGCGGCGAGTCGACGCGACCGGATGCGGCTTCCGTCAGTCCGGCGGAGGAGCAGGCGCGTGTCCTGCCCGTCATCGAGGCGCTCAGCCGCCGTACTGAAGCACTGATTTCCATCGATACCTATCGCGAGGAAACGGCGCGGCTTGCCATCGGTGCCGGCGCCCATATCGTCAACGACGTCTTCGGCCTGCAGAAGGAGCCGGCCATTGCCGCGCTGTCTGCCGAGACCGGGGCAGGGCTCTGCATCATGCATACCGGCCGCGACCGGCAGAAACTTGACGATATCATCGAGGACCAGGTCTTCTTTCTCGATCGCTCGCTGGAGATCGCTTCTGCCGCCGGCGTCCTGCGTGACCGTATCGTGCTCGATCCGGGCTTCGGCTTTGCCAAGGAGACGCCGCGTGAAAATCTGGAACTGATGGCACGTTTCGAAGAACTGCACCGCTTCGGCCTGCCGCTTCTTGCCGGCACCTCGCGCAAGCGCTTCCTCGGCGCGGTCACCGGCCGCGAACCGGCGGAGCGCGATGCGGCGACGGCCGCGACAAGCGCGTTGCTGCGGATTCAAGGCGCGGCAGTTTTCCGGGTACACAATGTCGCAATCAACAGGGATGCGCTTGCCGTGGCCGATGCTATGCTGGCCGCCCGGAACGACGCTTCCAAAGCGTGTCGCGATCCTTCAGATCCGCTTGCCACGCTTTAAGTCTTTGTTTCCGCATGTCGATATCGCAAGACCGCTACGCGCTTTTACGTGACATGCTTTAAGTCTTTGTTTCGCATGTCGTCATCGCAAACCGCTATACACTTTTGCACGACATGCTTTAGGGGAGGCCGTCATGAGCACCTATACGATCCTGATGCAGAACTGCGCCTTTTTCGCCCGCCACGGCGTGCATGACGAGGAGGAGTTCCTCGGCCAGCGCTTTTTCGTGGATGCCGAACTGGAGGTGGAGGCGGGCAGCGCGCTCGAAAGCGACTCCATACACGAGACCGTCCATTACGGCACCGCCTTCACCATCATCGAGGGGATCGTCGTCGGCCAGCGGCGCTACCTGATCGAGGCGCTGGCGCTCGATATCGCCAAGGGGCTCAGCAAGAAGTTCCCGCAGATTATCAGGGCCAAGATCACCGTGCGCAAGCCGAATGCGCCGATCCCCGGCGTGCTCGATTTCGTGCAGGTGACCGTTGAGCATCGTGCCCGATAATCCATTCCGTCTCGCAACGCTCGGCCTCGGCGGCAATATCGGAGATCCGGTCAAGTCCATGGCGTCAGCACTTGCGGTACTGGACGCCAACGCGGACTGCCGGGTGGCCGCCGTCTCGCGGCTGTACCGCACGCCGCCCTGGGGCAAGACGGACCAGTCCTATTTCTTCAACTCCTGTGCGGCCGTGGAAACACGCCTTGCTCCGGAAGCGCTGCTCGATCTCTGCCTCTCGATCGAGCGGGACATGAAGCGCGAGCGCATCGAGCGCTGGGGGCCACGCACGCTCGATATTGATGTACTGACCTATGAAGGCGTCGAGCAGGATGCGCCGCGGCTGGAACTGCCACATCCACGAATGACGGAGCGGGGCTTCGTGCTGATGCCGCTTGCGGATATCGCGCCCGAACTGGTGGTCGGGGGGAGGACGGTTGCTGATTGGCTAGCCGGCGCCGACATCGCGGGGATCGAGATCGCCGACGAGAGCCGCGACTGGTGGCGCAAACTCTAAAAGGCCAAAGCTTTTGATTTTTTGGTGATCGGAACATTCTCATGGCCGCATGGTTCACCTCTGGTAACCGAAGGAGAAAATCATGCGCATGAAAATTATTGCAGTCTCGTTGCTGACCCTCGGCATGGCAACGTCAGCCTTTGCACAGTCCAGCGACGGTACCGGCGCTGCCGGCAGCAATTCTGGAGGTAACGGTACGGGCATGTCCGGCAACACGAATAACCAGAGCGGCGCGGGTTCGCAGAACGGCAGTGGTACCGATAACAATTCGACCGGTTCGGTCAATGGCGGCGGCAACGCAGGCAACAACTCGCTCGGCAACAGCAAAACCAACGACGGTAATTGCCGGCCGCAGAGCGGCGCCTCCTCCACACAGAACGACAACACGGCGCAACTTAGCCCCAATAGCCAGCAGGATTGCCATTAATAGAGGCCACGAGCTTGAACAGCCTGAGCCCGGGGGCTTTTCCTTGCATTCATAACGTCTTGTCGCCTGCACCGGCTGCGCTAACTCAGAGGGCGACTGAGCCGGAGGCATCATGAGGCAATTCAACAGCAGCCGGAAAGGCTGCTCGTTCAGGTACTGACATGCCGAAAACGAGCAGCAGCCTTCCCGAAGGTATCGAGGATCATACTCGCTTCCAGCAGCGCGTCTGGCGTGCACAGCGTTGGGCGTGGCTTGGTTTTGCCGCCATTCTCGTTGCCGCGCTTTTCGGAGCGCTTGGGCGCGGCGGGCTTCTCTCCCAGCAGGAATTGAAGCTTGCCGGCGGCAGCCTCGAGCTTCCGATCATCACGCGTTGGAATGCGCCCGACGAACTGCGCGTCTTTTTTTCGCCGTCGGCTTCGGACCGCAGGCTCGTTGTCGATCCAAACTTTCTGACGATCTTCTCCGTCGAAGGCATCGACCCGCCGCAGAAAGCGGCAGATTACGAGAACGGCCGTATCGGCTATGTCTTTCCCGCCGATCCTGGCGCGACGAGCCAGGTGATCCTGAGGCTTCATACGCAGAAGCCGGGGCTGCATTCCTTCCACATCGGTATCGACCAGGACGTCATCGAACGTTCGGTCCTCATCTTGCCTTGAGGTGCCAATGGACGCAGTCATTCGCGGTGTCGCTATCTATTTCACCCTGCTGGTGATTATCAGGCTGTCGGGCCGGCGCACGCTGGCGCAGATGACACCCTTCGATCTCGTCATCGTGCTGGTGATTTCGGAAACGACACAGCAGGCCATGCTGGGCGACGATTTCTCGATCACCAATTCCGTGCTGCTGATTCTGACGCTGTTTACGACCGACATCGCGCTTTCCTACCTGAAGCGCTGGTCGCGCCGGACGGCCAGACTGATCGACGGCGCTCCAACCGTCCTCGTTACCAACGGCGTTTATGACGAGGCTGCCCTCAAGGGTTCGAGACTTCAGAGAGACGATGTGATGCAGGCCGCAAGAACACAGCAGGGCATCGCAAGTGTCAAAGATATCCGGTTTGCAATTCTCGAAGTGAGCGGCAACATCAGCATCATTCCGAAGGAGTGAGAAGGGATAGAGGCAGGTCAGAGACCGGAGAGGAATGCATCTGTGTCGGTAATCTCCACCTGCACCGAAAAGCGGCCGCCCAGCAATTCGAGGGTAGCGTCATGGGTTTCGTCCGCGCTGCTGCAGACGGCGTCTTTCAAAAGAATGACGCGATAGCCGAGATCGATTGCGCCAAGGGCTGCGGCGAGCACGCAAATATCGGTCTCGCCGCCGGTAATGGCGATGGCTTCGACCTTTTCCCGCGCAAGGGTTTCATGTAGCCGCCCGTCGATCCAGGGAGAATAAGTTCGCTTGTCGAAGAAGCGGGCAGGCGGTGCGAAGGGCCTCAGATCGGCCACGATATCCATGAGTTCCGACGGCAATTGTTCGCCGGTCATCATTGGCCATTTTTCGTAATAGTTCCTCCACATGCCGGGCATGGCATCAGCGTTCGGCGGGGGAACGAAACGTGTGAAAACCGTTCGCTCTGCATACCGTCCCGAGAGTTCAACGATCTGTGGCGACGCCGTCGCCATCCATGGCACATGCCAGGGCGTCTGCTCCGCGAACATCCTCTGCATATCGATGCAGAGATGGATCCAGTTGTCGGGCATGGAATCTGCAGCTCAAGCATTCAGGGCGAATTGATGCTGGGCAGAAAATCCTCGACCTGCTTGCGGTCAGCTGCAGAAAGCGACTGCACCTGTTCTTGCCAGAAGCGTTCGGCTGCGGGCGGATCCTTCTCCCACTGGCGTACAGTGGTGATGTTGTCGTCGATCTTGGAGCGGCGGTGTCCACCGAGACGCAGATATTCCTTGGCGATCCGCAGGCTCCTGGTTTCCGTATCCTTGTTGGTCTCGTTCATGTCATTTATCTCCGTTGCTTGCTTGGCGATGGAAACGCCTCACTTTACACGCGAGCCCGGCCGGCATTTTAGCATGTTGATGGGCCAAGATCCCGGCGGGAGTGACGGCGGCGCGATGATGACATCAGAGCCATCCAGCGCCGCGCATTTGCTTCTCTTTATGGCTTGAGGACAACCTTGATGCAGCCGTCCTGTTTGTCGCGGAAGGTCTTATAGAGGTCAGGGCCATCCTCCAGCGATGCGCGGTGGGTGATGATGAAGGATGGGTCGATCTCGCCCTTCTGGATGCGCTCCATCAGCAGCGGCAGATAGCGCTGCACCGGTGTCTGGGCCATCTTGAAAGTCAGGCCGCGGTTGATCGCCGAGCCCATCGGGATCTTGTCAAGCAAGCCGCCATAGACGCCGACGATGGAGACCGTGCCGAAGTTGCGACAGCAATAGATCGCCTGACG
>UEIF01000066.1 GCA_900468805.1 Hyphomicrobiales bacterium
GGCTCGGACAAGGGCGGCTCAGACAAGGGTGGCTCAGACAAGGGTGGCTCTGATAACGGCGGCTCCGACAAGGGCGGACACAAACCCGGCTGATCCGGCATCCTGAACCGGAGGAAGGGCTTCAGAAGTGAAGCCCTTCTTCAATGGCGGTATCGGAAATGCGGCCCGGTGACGGTGACTTCTTGCCATCATCCAAAGGACGCATTCCCTTTCCTTCCTCATTCCTGTGCCTGCGTGCTGGCGCGAAGGAAGTCACGGGAATCCAGGCATCGCGCCTCGGCGCGGTGATGGCTCAAATGTATTGCGTCGGAGTCATCTGCGCCCGAGGGGAGCGGGCGCGCTGGGTCTCCGTGAGATAACCCGGGCTGGGCCGGGAACACGGAGACGAGGGAGGAAAGGGAGGCATAGCAGGATCGGTTCGAGCCGACATACGTAACCGAAACGGGGCTTCAGCGATGAAGCCCTTTTTCATGCCGTATGGGCAGCGCCACCATGGCCGCTTTCGGCCCAGGCCGGGCACATGGCTGCCGCAAAATCAGGCCTGGAGGTGCTGACTTGTGCGAGAGGTTCGCAAGGCGGATTTCCCTTGAAAACCGTGATCCCGGTTTCGTCGTGGAACCTTGGAATCGTGCAAGGCTAACGTTCCGCGATCAGATCGCGGCCGATAGGTTTGGGGCGTTCGCTGCGCAGGACGATCGCTGTCGTCACGGGGCCCTAGCGGGCAATCGAATCGACGATGCCTTCAAGGTCGGCCGGCGAGGGCACGATGACTTTAAGGTGGAAACAGTCCTCGCCCGTAAGCCGCAACACCTCGATGATCTCCGGCATTTCGGAAAACTGCTTCAAACACGGTTTGATATGTTCGTGCGTCGTGCGCAGGCGGATCACCGCCATCATTCCGAACCCGAGAGAGGCAGGGTCGACGACCGCCCTGTAGCCTGTGACGATGCCGCGTTCCTCAAGCCGCTTGAGCCGTTCCGAGGCGGCGGGCTGGGAGAGGCCGACCTTTCTGCCCAGCTCCGAAACGCTGATGCGTCCGTCATCCTGAAGAATTTCGATCATGGCGATATCTGTCGGATCAAGTGCGGTACGATTATCAGTGACCTTCGCCATCTGCCTTGAATCCATCGGTTTGTGCTTCTCTTTTCCGATGAATGCCAATTCTGTTTGCGCCTGTAAACGGCCAGAATGAGCCGAACGCAACGAAGAGGTTAAGCGGTGAGCGAATTCATTCATCTGCCTGGCATTGGCAATTCCGGAAATACCCATTGGCAAACCCGCTGGGAGGAGGCTGACACGTCCATCCGTCGCTTCTCGCCGGCAAGCTGGGATGCGCCTGATCTTTCCGATTGGATCGCGGCGCTGGAACGGGTCGTGCGGTCTGCCGCAACCCCGCCCGTTCTGGTCGCCCACAGTCTTGCATGCCTGCTTGTCGCGCATTGGCAAAAGGTATCGGACGCGCCAGCCAGGGGTGCATTTCTGGTGGCCGTGCCCGATCCTTCCTCGGCGGCATTCCCCGCAAAGGCGGCGGGCTTTGCAGCCGTGCCGCAGGAACGGTTTCGTTTTCCATCCCTGATCGTGGCAAGCACCGACGATCCCTACGGCTCGCTCCCCTATGCCGAGATGCGGGCGGCCCAATGGGGAAGCGACCTCGAAATCATCGGCGCCTTCGGCCATATCAACGGGCAGAGCGGCCTGGAGGACTGGCCCGAGGGGCGGGGATTGCTGAGAGTGTTCGCAGCCTGACGCAGATCTCCCGGCTTTGGCCGCGTCCGAAAGCCGGGATTTTCGCCGCGACATTCTCTACTCTTCCAGGGAGCGACGGACAGGAGGCTCGATATTTTGACGACGGGCGCCGTCAATCCCGGTCACCATTTCTGAGGAATTGCCACTCGATCCCGGTAATCCGCGTCGGCTTGACGAGGTGCATGCGCGCCTGCAACAGCCGCAGCGTCGGAACAAGCTTTCGAGGGTCCGCAATCCCAGCGGGGACGGGCCTGCCCATCTCCCTGTAATGCGACTCCATTTCTTCCCTGAAGTCTCTGATATCGAAGCTGTCCACGCCTGCGTTGAACCAGTCAAACAGGATGACATCGCATACAATATCGAGGCTGTTCGGGTCGTCGGCATCGGGCAAGGGCGGCATTGGCGGACCTTTTAAGATGGAGTTCATCCTTAAGTCCCCCCTGAGGCAGTGTTCCCCAACGCAGTTTCGTCAGATGGCCGGCGAAACTGTGGGGCTCGCCACCCAGCACAAAGACGAGCCCCAGCCCCGGTGTTTTTGTCATCTAAGCCCTCCACCGCGACATCACGAGTAGACCCCCGCGCCTGAAGCGCAGCAATTCGACCAGTGGGATTAGCTCGGCAGTTGGCGGCAGGGGAATCCAGCTTCTGCGGGATTTTTTACGCCTGGAGCCCGGAATATACCTGTGGATAAAATCGGACCGGTTCATTGTGATTAGCCTGATGCGAGCACCGGTCTAATCCTTGGGCACCGATGCCGCCCGTCTACCCATAGGGATCATAATCCACCGCTGCCGTCACCCTTGTCGTCGTGCGGTTGCAAATCGCTGAAAAGCTCCTCGCGAATGACCGCAAATGTCTCGAACGGGCCGTAAATGCTTGGGGCTGCGCATTTGCTGCTTCTCCCGCGGACTTCTAAAACTGGTTGCATTATTCGAGGCGAAGACGATAGGAATTATTCTGCTGTTTCTGGAAACTTCGATGACTTTTCGCTCCGCCATCCTGCCTGTTTGTTATTTTGTCACCGCACTCCTTCTTCTTCCGCTGGTTGTGATCACGCCAACGGCAGCGAACCAGCCGGTTGCCGAAGAGCGACCGATGAATTTCGCTCTCGTCCGGAACGGCAATTGCAGCGAAACCTGCATAGAGTGGATATCTGCCGAAGGCTGGATAACGCCCGACGCGCCCAGGCGATTGAAGAAGCTGCTGAGGAGCCTCAAGGGCCAAAAGCTTCCCGTCGTCTTTCAGTCTTTTGGCGGAGACGTAAACGCCGCGATCTCGATTGGGCGCATGATCCGGGCAGCCGGTCTCGAAACGGCCGTGGGCAGGACACGGTTGAACGACTGCCCGATGTTGGATCCGCGCTGCGTGGAAAAGCTTGTCCTTGGCGGGTGGTCGCAGGGCGAAGTTCGTGCTGGAGGAGCGTACTGTTTTTCGACGTGCCCGCTGGCTCTGGCGGGAGGCACCGTCCGCGCTACGGCCGTGGGTGCCTCCATTGGCCTCAATCAGATAGCGAACGGAAGAAGGAAACTCAGCCGTGCGGAGGCGGCAAGGCGGAACCTCGATGAGATATCGACGGTGCCCGATCCGGCGCTGAAGAGGATGCTCTCCGCCTATCTGCACGAGATGGGTGTCAGCAGTCAGGACGTTTTTGCCATGATGGGATTGGCCACGCCTGCCGGGCTCTACCACGTGCAGGACGCCGAAGCGCTGAAAACAGCCATCGTTACCAAAGTCTACTCGGTCTCCGATGAGCCGGGGGCGGTCAGAGGCAAAAACGTTGCCAAGGCATCGATGCAGGCAGGCGGGGAACCCGACGACGCGTTTGACATGAAGAAGCCGGACAACATGTGTCACATCGTCAATCGAGCCTATATCAGGACCAGAAAGACTGACATCTACAGCGAGACAATCAGCTATGTGGAGCCAACCGGTCTCGTTCCGTTCTTGGAAGGGCGAATGACTAAGTCGGGAGCTTTTGAGAAAAACGGAAGCGATTTGAAATGGACTGCGGCGACTGCTCCAGAGGCTGTGGAAGACTATCCCAGGTACACGTCCTGTACCTACGTCGACAACAGTGAAGGGCCGCACTTTCGCGCGTATTGGCACAACCGCGATCCAAGTAGCGTCGCCAGCGCCGAGGTTTGGCTCACTCCCGACGCCCAGAGGCTAAGCAAGGTCATTCGACGCTTTGCCAGCGATCATCCTAAGCTTCCATCCAAGACGTTATCAGCAACCATGGACTACGACGCCACTCGTGTGGTCGCTCCTCCCGCCGAGGACATCCAGCAGTAGGAGGGTCCGAGAGAACGCGTGCAAAGGCCGATAAGCGAGTGGATGACCATCATCGTTGCGTTGTGAAGGCGGCTATCGGCCCAAACCGGTGATTGGCCGTCGCAAAAATCCGCCGCGAAACTCCAACTTTTGCGACAAAGTTTTGTGGCGAGAATCCTCGAACGTTTTCAGGAAAGACCGGAGTGTCGCAAAAGTCAGGATTTCCGCGACAGGTCACGACCTCTGCAATGCGGGAAGGATCATGCCCGCCGTCATGATGGTGATGGCCAGAAGCTGGGCCGGGGCGGGAATCTCCCCCAGCACGATCATGCCGGTCAGGGCTGTGGCGACCGGCACGCAGGGCATGAACAGCGATGCAATCTGTGGTCCCAACCGCCTGACAGCGTAGGTATAGAGAAACATCGCCGCCGCGCCGGCGAGGAAGCCCTGTATCACAATCTGCGCGCCGATTTCCGCTGCTGATGCCGCGTTCAGGCCGCTCGTTGCAAAGATATGCAGGAATGGGAGCAGCAGGCAGGACAGCAGCACGATTGCCGCCGTGGCTGTAACGGGATCGACAGCCCATCGCCGCACAAGGACGGCATAGGCAGAGAACATGATGCCCGATCCGCTGAACAACAGATCACCGGACAGGGTGTCGCCAATTTCGATCCCCGAATGAAGGACGAAGATCAGCAACCCCACGATAGTCGCAGCGATCCCCACCAGTCGTGCATTTGAAACCCCATCTTTGAAAACGATCCGGGAAAGCACAAACGAGAAGAAGACGATCGAGGCCGGGCAAAGGGCGGCAGCGTGGGCGGCGGGTGCGTAGCTCAGGCCCCAATTGATGATGAGCGGATAGGGCAGCCCCACAAGGAGGGTCAGGATTGAAGCCCGCCGCCAGCCGAGAGCTTTCAACTTCGCAAGGCCGGTTCTCCAGATGATCGGGAGGAAGATCACGCCGGCACCCGCAAAACGCAGGCTGGCTATGTCCGAGGCTGTCAGATGCTCCCTCAAGCTGAACCGCGCAGCGACGAATTGTATGGCGGTGATGATGACCATCATCAATCCCGCGATGATGGCAAGCTTTGTGTTACGGCTCTCCGGCTCGGCCGCTGGTCGCATTTGATCCTCCATCGGAACGTTGATTCGGGCGTGTGGAGGATTGCTTTCATTCGACCCCATGCCTTGCGAAAGCACAGGTTATTGTGGAATCTGGCGCTATGAAATATGCTCAATTGCGGACGTTTGAGTGAATATCACACAAATTATGGGCCAAAAGCGTGAATGATGAAATGATCGATCTTGATAGCGTAGATCGAAGTCTCCTTCGCCTGCTTCAGGAGGATGGCCGCCGGACGACCCTCGATCTGGCACGGCGGGTAGGACTATCCCCGACCGGCACCAGCCAGCGTGTCAAACGTCTTTTCCGGGAAGGCTTCATCACGGCGGTCAGAGCTGTTCTCGACCCGCAAAAGATCGGTCGCGGAACGCTGGTCTTCATTCAGGTTCGGCTCGATCAGACAGCCCCTCACGTCTTCGACCGCTTTGCCGAGGCGGTGGCGAAAGCCCCGGAGGTTCTGGAATGCCATATGGTCGTCGGCGGCTTCGATTATCTGGTGAAGGCGAGGATAGCCGACATGTCTCTGTTTCAGGACTTCCTGCAACGGGTGATCCTTCCGCTACCCGGCGTGAGAGAGACACATACCTATGCTTCCGTTGCTGATGTGAAGCCAGATACCATGTTGCCTGTTTGACCCGTTATTGTCGCGGAAGTCCCGATTAGGCGACACTTGTTTTCCTGACTTTTGCAACCTCGCAGAACAGACGGTTTTGCGATGCCGGCAATGCCTGCTGTCGGCGCCAAGCGGCCATGATATCCTGTCGCACCTGCTGCCGAATTCCGCAAATCCGCTACGCACCTACCCATAGACATCATACTCCACCGCCGCCTTCACCCCATCACCCGCTCGGTGACGCGCCTTCTTCACCACCGGTTGCGTGAAGGTCAGCGCCAGCGCATCGCCCTCGTTGGGCGAGGGCAGGCCTCGCTCCTTCATGTCGTCCTTGCTCTCGAGCTGGATCTTGCCGTCGAGCCGCGCCACTGTCTCGGGCCCGACCAGATCCTGGTAGAGCAGTTCATTGGCGGGATCGATCGCGCCGCCGGCCTTCAGCCAGCGTTTCATCTGGCCCCAGATATAGGCGCGCATATTGTAGTAGCCGGCGTCCAGAACCTTGGTGGAGCCGAACCAGACGAGCTGCCAGGAGCGGCCCATGACCGTGCCGGCGCTGACGATGCCGGTTCCGTAGCCGGCATCGATGAAGACCGCGTCGGCCTGATATTCATCCTCCAGCCGGGCGATGAGGTTTGCGACCTCGATATCGTTGTCGTTGCGGGCAATGGTCGCCAGCCGCTTCGAATAGAGTCCCTGGCGCAGCATGATCACCGTCGGGTCGTCGCCGGTCCAGGCGGGATCGACGCCCAAAATGACCGGCGCGAAGGCATATTGCTCGGAGCGCAGATGCACGGCGCGCGCCCGGTCGGCATCGTCTGACGAGATGAACTGCATGGCGGACTGGCTCGGAAACTGGCCGCGCACGCGCACCTTGACGATATCGCTATCCTCGCCGTGATCGTCCACGAGACGTTGAAGGAACTGCTTGTTGGTGCCGGGCACCGAGCGGCTGTCGATCTGCCGTCCGGTCCAGCGGTGGCGGAAGCGGCGGAAGCACTCGCGGAAGCGGCCGCTGTTTCTCGTCGGGTTGCCGAAGACGATCCAGATGATGACGGTGTCCTCATCGGTCAGCGCGCCCTCGGCCACTTCCCACACCTTGTCATGGATCTTCGAGGCTTCGTCGAAGAGCAGCAGGATGATCTTGCCCTTGTTGTGCAGGCCGGCGAAGGCTTCCGTATTGTGTTCGCTCCAGGAGATGAAATCCTGCCGCCAGCTTTCGCTGCGCTCGGGGTCGCGTGACTTGATGGACATGGCCTGCACATCGAACCAGTGCGCGGTGATCGAAAGCCGAAACCATTTGCCGATCTCGGGTGCGGTCTTGGTGCGCAGCTGGCCCTCTGTATTGGCTGTCGTGACCACCTTGCAATCGGCAAAACAGGACATCGCCCAGTTGGACAGCATGCCCATCTCGGCCGATTTGCCGATGCCGTGGCCGGAGGCGACAGATACCTGCAGCGGCTGGTAGCGCGTGGCGGGGTCGGCGAGATGAGCGCCGATCAGTTCGTTGATCTCGTCCTGCCAGGGGCGGGGGCCGTCGTAGCCTGCTAGCTCACCCATGCCCCAGTCCCAGGCAAGCCGGCTCCAGCGCTTCGGGCTGAAACGGCAGGAAGCGGCGAGCTCGATGATATCGTCGTTGGGATCGCGGCTTTCGCCTGAAGCGGGCAGGGCCATGGTCACCTACTCAGCCTCGCCGTCATTGTGCTCGTCATTGCGCTCGTCATTCCGCTTCTGGGCCCGCTCCAGCCGTTCGGCCAGCGCGCTCAGGCCCTTGTGCTCGACGATCTCCTTGAAGGCATTGATGCGGATATGCTTGCCGATCAGTTCCAGCCGGCGCAGCCGCTCGGCAAATTTCACCTTCTTCACATGGCCGATCTCCCGGCGCTCCTTGCCCGTGCCCTCGTAGAGCGCGGAAATCTCCAGATCCGTCACCAGCCCCTGGCGCCAGATGGCAGGCCATTCCCTGATCGGCAGGAGGTCGCCATTCTCGTCATAGAGATCGCCGAGATCGGCCTCGGCCTCGGCGGCGAGCCGCGTCAGCAGCCAGTCCGCATCGACCTTCATCCGTCCGGAGCGCTCCGCCTTGCCGGCCTCGATGGCGGCGGAGATGGCCGGCTCCTGCAAAAGCGCGCGCGCCGTCGCTTTCGCCCTGCGCGTGGAATAGCCGGCGCGGATTGCCGCCTGCTCTCCATCGAGATCGACATCGTATTCTTCCACAAAGCGCTGCTGCCGCGCCGTCAGTTCCATCATGCCGCATACCCCGGTTTGCCGGAGAGATAGCCGGGCAATGGTTGTCGAGGCGAAAGCGCACACCGGAACAGCCGGGCGGGAACTTTTTCGGATGAGCGGCGTTGTGCGCTCCAGCCAGACCTCGTTCCCTGCGTTTCTGGAAGGATGAGCCCTTGAGCATGTCGTGTCCGGACGATGCTCGCCCCGGCGTGGATCGGGATCGCGGCCACAGGGACTAACCACAGCTTTTAACCGAAAGAAAAGCTCTTCGTTGCAGAGAAAATCGATTTGATAATACTGCAACAGAGACCAGAGGGAGCTTTACGATGCTTGAAAAACTCAGAAGATCTCTTGGTATGTCCGCCAAAGACCGCCGTGAGAGAGAGATAAACTGGATCGGCTATGCCGAAAAGCCATCCAGGCTTGTCATCGAATTTACCGATGGCACCACGCGCACCCATCTCAATGTCCTGCCGGGCCATATCGTCGGCCTGCGGGTGGCGGCCGACAAGCTTCACTATTACGAATCCCAGATTGCGCCCGACAATCTGGCGCTCGAAATCGCAGGCGCAAGGACCATTGCAAATACGAGCACGAAAGCGAGCATCCATATCAGGCCAAATGTGAGCGCGGGGTTCATGAGCCTGGGGGCCACGAGTCTGGCGGCTACGAGTCTGGCGGCTACGAGCATGGGGGCTCCGAGTATGGGATCAATGAGTATTGGGCGCACGAGTAAGAGGGCTATGAGCATGGGAACGAGAGCGGCGGCCGTTTCCGAAAAGCGCAGGGCGCAGTCCTGAGATCTCACCTGAGGTCCCTGCGTCCGCTTCAGAGTAGCGACCATGGAAGTCTCATCACGACTGATCAAGGAGATCACCTATGATCCGGCGACGCAGATCCTGGAGGTCGAACTCCGCCTGAAAGGCCGCCGCCGCTTTTTCAACGTGCCTTCCTCCGTCTTCAATAACCTGATCACCGCGGCGTCGCCCGGCTGGTATTACACGCAGCACATCCGCGATGCTTTCCCCCGCGCCGACGACAAATCCCGCAAGCGCTTTTCCTTTCCCTGGCTCAGCATCCGCCGCCATCACTGATGGCAGGCGGGCTTAAGATTGTGAAGATCAAAAATGCGCGGATGAGCCTCCATGACTTTGACTGTTATTGAAGCCAATCGCCTCTTGTTCCCTTAATAATTCCTTTCTCAGATAATCTCCGTCTTATGGCGAGTTATCTTGCACATCGTTGAAATGCCATCCCGAAATTTTGTAGAATATAAAATTTTGTATGCTTTCCGCTCGAATATGGATTTCCACCTATTTTCTATAGATAGCATCGCTCGAATATTGTTCGGATATGTGAATTATAAATAATCTTTATTAATTCGACTTTCGCGTGAATTGTGATTTAATAACACAATCGCATTCGTGGAGGGACAAATGCGGTTGCTATATATCTTTGTGCCTTTCTCGGTTTTGCTTTCCGGATGTGGAACATACACTCCGCGGCAAGTTGCCGAGCCTTCGGCTATTTCTCTTAAGGAAGCCGTTTTCGAGGTCGCAGATGCTCTGAACGAAGTGCAGGATCGCGTTCCGCTAGAGCGACGGACTGGCTTGTTGGCAGACGAAGTCACTGTTGTTTTTAACGTCGCGGCGACATCAACCACCACCAATACGGCGGGACTGACGATCTCTAATGTTGCGTTGGCAGGCGTCGGCGGAACGTTCGGTGTCAACGGCCAGACTCAGAATGTCAGTCTAGGTAACCGCGGGAACACCGTCACGATCAAGTTCAAGAACATTGCGACGGCGGACATGAGCAAATCGAACTTCAAGCCAACGCGCGTATGCACGGGCAAAGAGACTGTTGGGCCGTGCGTAAAAGCCACCTTGGATGAACCTTCAGGAGGTAGGAAGCGATGAGCAGAACGAGAATTTTTGTTGCCGTAGCTTGGCTCATAGGTCCATCTCTTTTCGGTTCGGAGGTCCAGGCGCAGGAGCCTAGCGAGGCAGCTGCCGTCACATTTGAATATCGAAACGGCACCATCAGCCAGGATTTTCTGAATTGGGTTGCAAAGTTCGGGGCGCGCGCTCCCGTTAAGTTTGACCCGAATGCCAAGATCAGCGACTACGTGAAAATGCTGTGCAGCGATGTCGCCAGCATCAACATTCAATTGTTCAAGCAAAGCCTTGCGGATCAGGGGCTGGTCGTCAACAGCGACGATCGCGTCCAGCAGGCCGAACGCGGCACGTTGCTGCTGCCGCCGTGTCTGCCAGTCCCGTCTACGACCACTGTCGCGCGTGTCGTGCTGCGCGACGAAAGCTTCTGGGATTTTTACAAAAAAAGCGGCACTGCTCCTTCTTTCAAGATTGATGGCATCGATTCCCTGTCACCGACGACCGTTGCGGCCGACAAGGGCCTCTCCTCAGCGTTGACCGGGATTGCGGACGCGATTGCGGCTGAGATTGCGAAGGGTGGGCTTGCGGGTGGAATTGCCGATGTCGGCTACTATGTCACCGACCGCTATCTCAAGCAGCCGGGCAGTTCCGGCAAAGAACAGGGCGAGGTCGCCTGGGATGTGTTTCTTGCGGCAAACGAGTTGAAGCGCGCAGGCTTCGACGACGATCAGATCGAGAAAACGGTCTACGATTCCATCGGCACGGCATCGCCAAAACTCAAGGAGGGCGTCGATGCGGCCATAAAGCAGTGGAGCGGTGCAAACCAGCTTTCGTCGGATGAGTGGACGACGCTTCTGGCGGAAACCAGCTTCGATCAGAATGCGGATTTTTCAAAGCAGGTCACCTGGTTCGATCCCAGCCCGTCGTCCAAGAAGAATCCGGCTGCGCTGAAAACCGGCAACATCGTGGCGATACCGACCATCGCCGTTCAGAACGTTCAGATTCCTGTCGATTATGCGTCGCTCTCGAAAGCCAATCCTTCGGAGGCCGCCGAATTCCTGAAGACCAATCCACCGCCAAGCCCGACGAGCGATGCTTCGGAGAGCAAGGCGGAAGTCATGCTGCTGGATGCCCAGCCGATCGACGACGTCAAGGCCGGCACCTGCGATAGCGCCAGCTACAGATACTGGGGAACGCAAGCTTTCGCGCGCGAGTTTGCGGCAGCCGCGATGCGCACCCGATGGCTTGCCTTTCGTATGGGGGTCGAGAAATTCGAGGCGACTATTGTCGTGGTGGATTCCGGCTTCGTGCGTGCCAATGAAGAAGGCGCGTTCCGCGGCGCCTTCACGCAAGGGGGCTCACTTCTGCATGAGCAGAATGCGACGATAGCACTTGGCCCCAAGCGGGCGCACGGCACGATCGTTGCAGGCCTGGCATTGGGCGGACCGGATCTGTGGGGCATGGCCCCGGCGCTTGGGCTCGATGTGAGGATCACGCCCGCAACCATCTTCGATGTGCGCATGCAAAACAACGTTGCGACGCCCATTTTTCGGGAGCAATGGCTCAAGAATGCCATCGGCACTGGCGGCGATATTTTCAACATCAGTTTTGCCGGAAAGCAGCAGGCTCTGACAGACGCCTTTCGGGATTATGTCGGCAAGGCAAGCAGCAAGTTATTCATCGTCGCGGCCGGCAACAACAATCTGAACAATGACGTAAAAGGCGCCGATATCAACGATACGGAGCTCTATCCACAGAGGCTCGGCGGTAACGACCGCGGACCGAACGTGATTGCCGTCGCCGCCTATGACGGGAAGAAGCTCGCAACATTCTCGAATTACTCGGATCTTTACGTGTCGATCGCCGCCCCGGGTTGCGCGGTCGCCAGTTGGGCTCCGACTGACGACAACTCGAAATACGAGGAACGGCGTGTTACCGGCACGTCATTCTCGACGCCGATCGTGGCGCACGTCGCGGCGATCGTGAAAGCGCTTATGCCGCAGCAATTCTCCGAGCCTCGATATGTGCGAGCCCGGATACTGGCCGGCGCGGATCTTACCAAGGAAGTGACCGGCGTCGAGGATGGTCGGCTGCTCAATCCGATAAAGACGGTCTCGCTGTATGAGGATGTGGTCGAGGTGGAAAAGGCGGGATCGCGCGAGCTACTGATCGGCTCCCTTCAAAGCAACGTGACGATCAACGAACTTTGCGAAGGACTTGGAACGCCTCCGGGAGATGTGCAGCTGCTGAAGTTCGCACGCGATCCGACGCCGGCAGGCGAGAAGGATTCCATCGTCTACGTCATGCGGGACGGAATTCTCGACAATTCGAGAACCTGCAAACACAAGCCGGGTTTTCTGGCGTTCACGACAGGGACTGGGGAAGATGTCGTGCTCAACCTCGACGAGGTTGTCGACATGGTGCTGAAGGTGAAAAAACCATGAATAGAACCCTTGCGGCTTTGGTAATGGGGTTGATGGGCTGGAGCGCATGCCATGCCCAGTCAGCCGATGAACAGGCCGCGCGCCCCGAAGAGGGAGTCAGTCAGGATACCGATACCATCTCGCTGACAGTCGGTGGTATCGGGTATCGCATCAGCTTCCATGAGGGGGATGAAGGAGAGGCGCTTTACCAGGGCGACATAATCCTGGGGCCCATTGAAAAGCTTCGCGATTCCGACAACGTGGCACTCCAGGACCTGGGATCGGACATCCTGTTCGGTCTTGCAATTCGGAATAAGGACACCCGCTGGCCAAATGGGGAAGTCCTGTATCGGATAAACAAGGATTTACCCGCTCCGGGGCGTGTTCAAAGTGCCATCGCTGCATGGGAGGCGGCGACGCCTATCCGGTTCAAGCAGATAACCACCGCCAAGGGAAATTTTGTCGATTTCGTTGCCGGCGGCGGCTGCAGTTCCGCCGTTGGCATGGTCGGCGGGCGACAGGTCGTCAGGCTCGGGAACGATTGCACTGTCGGCAATACCATTCACGAGATCGGCCATGTCCTCGGACTTCATCATGAGCAAGCAAGGGAGGACCGCAATCAGCATGTTATTGTTTACGGAAACAATATCATAGATGGGGCCGAGGGTAATTTTCAAACCGATCCAACGACTTATAAAGATATAGGCACCTATTGCTATGACTCGATCACGCACTATGGGAAGTATGCTTTTTCTAAGAATCCCGGTGTGTTGAAGACCATCGAAACTGTCCCACCGAACCTTCCGATAGGCCAGCGTATCAAGCTGGCATCCTGCGATATCGAAACAATCAGCAAGATATATGGTCTGGCCGCAGATGATCCGGTGAGTCCGGTATTCGACGGCGAACTTGAGCTGATACCCGATGGATGCAAAGAGCAAGGTCAATGCTTCCTAAAAAATGATCTGACATTTACCGATGCCCGTGGTGTTCGTTGGCGTGCCGGCAAATGGACTCCGGGCTCGTCGGAAAGCATTGAAACCGGAAAGACGGACGGTGCCTCAATACCGGCTTGGGCGCAGTTCCTTGTCGGTGAACCGTTCAGCGACGAATACTTGAAAGCCGCGGTAATACACGATCACTATTGCTACAAAGAAAATCACGTTCGGAGTTGGCGTGAAACTCACCGCATGTTCTACAACGCGATGATTTCCCTGAACGTGCCCGATCCCAAAGCCAAATTGATGTATGCGGCCGTCTATCTTGGAGGACCGAGATGGACAAGGCTGGTCCCGGGTGAAAGCTGCGGACCTCAATGCCTTTACGATGCCGTCAAGGGGCTCTCGACTGTAAATAAGGTTGGAAGCGACTTAGTGCTCGTCGAGAAGGATCGGTACAATGATGTTAGCTTCAAGAAAGATCTCGAGACAATCCAAGCGAGGCTCGAAGCGGACCCGACCATTTCTCTTTCTCAAATAGAGGACATGGTAATTCGGATACGTCCCGATGACTCGTTCGACAAAGCCGGGAGCGAGCATGAAGTTTCGGGGCCGAGCGACGTGATTCTTATCGGCCAATGAGCCCGCGTCTCAGAGGAGCATGTTGAATAACCGTCGGTGGCGTTCGTGTGGCGCCTTTGCCCTAAGGCCACCTGCTCCGATCGAGATCAAAACATGTTCGCCGACGAGCCGTGCCTGCGGCCGGCGATGTCTTTGCTCATCGAGTTGTCGGTTTGGGTGGGAGATTGGCGTCCGAAGGCTTGTCGGGAAGGCTTCGTTATGAGGCCGCGCGGTGCCGGAATGTCGACAAAGTGCACTAAGTCCTTGAAAATGAATAAGTGACGCATGAAGGCCAAAAAACTTATATATTTTTTTCGCCATCCCGAGCTGTTTGCTGAATTGAGTTTCTTTACGCGTATTTTCAGGGGTAAGTGGATCACTTATTCAGAATCAATGACTTAGCCGGAATTTCGGGCATTTTTCCCGCATTTTCCCGATTTCTTATTCATTTACAGTCGGTTAGTGAGGATGAAAGCGCCGGCGGGACAAGATCGATAGCCGATTTTCAGGACATCTCCACAGGCGAGGCCGCCCGCTCAACGCCTCAACTCCCTCTACCCGCCCGGCCCATCGTGCCGATGCCGGCGAGGATCAGGTCGATGCCGGCGAGGAATTGTTCGCGGTCGTCATGGTCGCGCAGCTTCGTCGCCAGGTGATGGATGAAGGGATATCGTGCCGGGTCGAGCTCCGTCCAGCTGGCGGCGATGGCGTCGAGGGCGGCGGTCCTGTCCGTGCCTTGCGGCAGCAGGCGGGCATTGGCGGCATTCTGTCCGGCAACGCCGAGGATGTAATTGACCAGCGCCGAGCCGGCATTGAACAGCGCCTCTTCGGCAACGCCAAGCGCCTGCAGCCTGCCGCCGATCGCTTCGAAGATCTCCAGCATCGCCGCCTGCCACGGCTCGCGAAAAAGATGGGTGCCGACCCAGGGGTGGGCGTCGATGGCGTCAAACAGGCCGAGGGCAAAGGTGCGGATCGCCTGGCCCGGCTCGGCATCTACAGCGACATCGGTCAGGACGCGGCCGATAATGGCGTCGGTGGCGGCGGTCAGCAATTCGTTCTTGTCGGCGACATGCCAGTAGATCGCCCCGCTGCCTGTTGAAAGACGCGCCGCAAGCGCACGGAAGGTCAGGGCGCTTTCGCCCTCGGCATCGAGGATCATGATGGCCGCTTCGACGATGCGCTCCTTGGAGAGCGCGTCGGTGCGCCGTTCGCCGCGCGGGGTCCGTGTCTGCTGAGTCTTTATTTTCATGGGCCGCATCTTGACATGAATGGAACGACGTTCCAACTACTAGCTATGGAACGCTGTTCCAATCGCCTTCGGAAAGGAAGACAATGACTGCAACAGTCACGATCGTCGGGGCAGGCCTCGGCGGCCTCACGCTTGCCCGCGTCCTCGCCGTCAACGGTATAAAGGCCACGATCTACGAGGCGGAGCCTTCGTCCGAGGCCCGCACACAGGGCGGCCAGCTCGATATTCACGTCCATAACGGCCAGCGGGCGCTGGAGGCTGCCGGCCTCACCGAAGCGTTCCGCGCCATCATCCATCACGGCGCAGAGGCGGCCCGCGCGCTTGATCAGCATGGCGCGGTGCTGCTGGAGAAGGCCGATGACGGCACGCTGTCGCGGCCGGAAGTGCTGCGCGGCGATCTGCGCCGCATCCTCATCAGCTCCCTGCCTGATGGCACGATCCGGTGGGGCAAGAAACTCACCGGCGTTGAAGCGCTCGGCGCCGGCCGGCACGAACTGCGCTTTGCCGATGGCACCGGCGTCATCAGCGATCTGCTCGTCGGGGCCGATGGCGCGTGGTCGAAGGTCCGCCCGCTGCTTTCGGATGCAACGCCCGCCTATGTCGGCACGGCCTTTGTCGAGGCCTATCTCCACGATGCCGATATCAGCCACAGGGCCGCGGCGGAAGCGGTCGGCCGCGGCGCGATGTTTGCGCTGTCGCCGGGCAAGGGCATCGTCGCCCATCGCGAGGCGGGCGGCGTGCTTCACGCCTATATCCAGATGAACCGCTCGCCCGAATGGATCGACGGCATCGACTTTTCCGACACCGCCACGGCAAAGGCCCGGATCGCCGCGGAATTCGAAGGCTGGGCGCCGGCGCTTACCGCACTGATCACCGAAAGCGATACGGCGCTCGCCCCGCGCCTGATCCATGCGCTGCCGGATGCGCACCGCTGGCCGCGTCTACCTGGCGTGACGCTCATCGGCGACGCCGCCCACCTGATGGCGCCATCAGGCGAGGGAGCAAACCTTGCCATGTTCGACGGCGCGGAGCTCGCAAAGGCAATCGCCGCGCAGCCCGACAAGATCGAAGCGGCGCTTGCCGCCTATGAAGAGCCGATGTTTGCCCGCAGCGCCACCGAGGCGGAAGGCGCTCGCTTTATCCTGGACCTCTGCGTCGGCGAGCGCGCACCCTATGGGCTGGTCGATTTCCTGGCCGGCAAGCTCGGGCAGGGATGAGGGGCTGAGCCCGCACCGCCGGCTGCCTTGATGGCGGCAGCAATCGAGCCGAACCAAACGGCCTCACTCTTCCCGGCAAAGCGGTGGTTCGGTAGAGTGGCCGAACGCGCGCCAGATCATCTCACCCGGAGGCTCACTATGGCCGAGGTCTTGTTGTTCCACCACGCACAGGGGCTGACCCCGGGCGTGCGTGCCTTCGCCGACGATATCAGGGCTGCCGGTCATATCGTGCACACGCCTGACCTCTTCGACGGACGCACCTTCCAGAGCATCGATCAGGGTCTCGCCTTTATCGGCGAGACAGGATTCGACGCCATGCGGGAGCGCGGCGTCCGCTTCGCCGACGGATTGCCTGCGGGTGTCGTCTATGCCGGGTTCTCGTTCGGTGTGCTGCCGGCGCAGAAGCTGGCGCAGACACGGGCAGGGGCCCGCGGAGCCCTGCTTTTCTACTCCTGCCTGCCGATCAGCGGCGAGTGGGCTTTCGGACCCTGGCCGGAGGGCGTTGCGGTGCAGATTCACGGCATGGACAAGGACCCGGTCTTCGTCGGCGAGGGCGATATCGACGCCGCCCGCGAAATCGTCGAGACGGTCGATGACGCGGAGCTTTTCCTGTATCCCGGCGATCAGCACTATTTCGCCGACAGCTCGCTCCCGTCCTATGATGCGGATGCCACAGCGCTGCTCACGATCAGGGTGCGCGCGTTTCTGGATCGCGTTTGATCCATTCCGTGAGATCGGCAGGCATGGACGGGGAAGGCGTTCGTCAGGCCGGGTGACAGGCAGCAATTGACCTGCCAGGGCGAAGATGTAGCCTGTGTCCATGCACGACACGCTGATCGAATATGCCGATCTCATTTCGCTGCTGACGGCCGTCGGCACCTTCGTCGCGATCGTCGCCGGCGTCGTCGAGCTCATCAAGGTGCGCCGCGACCATGTCAAGGAGAAGGAGCAGGAGTTCAACAGCTCCTACCTAACGATCAGCGATGCCTATCACCGGCTGCTCGAACTCTCCGTCGAATATCCCCATCTCGGCATCTTTCCCTGGCAGGAAGAACCCGCCGACCTCTCAGCCGACGACCTCGTCAGGCGCGACATTTTCTACGAGATGATGATCTCGATCTTCGAGCGCGCCTATCTGGAGCGGCACAAGACGCCCGAGATATCGGAGCATTTCTGGCCGGGCTGGGAGACGTTCCTGCGCCGGCAGATCGAGAAGCCATCATTTCGGAAATATTGGGGGATTTTTGAAGGCGAGGGTGCGTTCGGGGCCTATGACCGGCGGTTCGAGGCGTTTGCGAAAGGGCTGGACGGCGGGCAGCGGACCGGTGGTCGGGCCGGAGCATGACGGGAGGGGCGCAATCGGCTGCGCCCCTCCGCTCGGGTCGTCAGCGAGCGCTGTCGATGATTGCGCCGCCATCAGGGGTGAGGCTGTAGCCCGTGATGAACTGCGAATCCCTGCTGGCAAGGAACAGGACCACCGGGGCAATGTCGTCTTCCGGCGAGCCGAAACGCGCAAGCGCATTGGCTGGCGGCGGGACATCCTTTTGCGCAGCGCCCCAGGTGTCGGCGATCGGCAGGACATTGTTCACGGTGATCTTGTCGGCACCCCATTCGCGCGCCGCCGTGCGGGTCAGCGCGCGCACGGCCTCCTTGGCCATGTTGTAGGGGCCATAACCGACCAATCCGACGGTACCGGCCATCGAACCGAAGTTGATGATCCGGCCTTCGCCGCTTTCCTTCAGGTGAGGATAGCAAGCCTGCATGAAGCGCAGATAGGCGATCGGCCCTGTGTCGAAGTTGCGTTGCAGCTGCCCGGCCGAGAGATCGATGATCGAAGACAGGACCGCAGAACCATCGAAGGCATTGTTCACGAGAATGTCGATGCGACCGTAGGTAGCGACAATCTTGTCTACCGCAGCCGTGATCTGGTCGGCCTTACCGACGTCGCAGACGACGCCGAGTGCCGTGCCGCCGGCTTCGACGATCTCGGCGACAGCGCGTTCGACGCCTTCGGGCGTGCGCGAAAGAACCGCGACCTTCGCGCCTTCGGCCGCAAGCAGCTTTGCGGTGGCGCGGCCAATGCCGCGGCTTGCGCCGGTGACGATGGCAGTTTTTCCATTGAGTCGACCCATTTCTATCTCCTTGATTTGGATTGGGCTATCGGGCGTCAGCGCGCTGCCGCCTGCAGGTAGGGGGAGGGTATGTCGCGGGCGTCGTTCTGCGTCATGAAGGAGGTGGCCAGCAGCGCCAGGCCGATCGCCGCCGGGAGAGCGCCGGCGGGTTTCCGGACACCGATATGGGCGAGGCCCGACAGCAGCAGGTGAAAGAAGATGCCGGCATAGGCGAGATCGCTGAGCGGCACGCTGATGCGTGAAAGGATCGCGACCGGGCCGAGAACCTTGATGACGATCATGAACGGAACGAGATAGGGAGCCTTGTATCCAAGCTCCGCCAGCACCCCGCGAACCCAGTCGCCCCTGGTGACATAGATGCAGGCCGAAGCGAGGTAGAGCACGGATAGAAGGGCCGTGCTGATCCAGTACAGGTAAAATTCAGTCATAGGTTCATCCCTGTCACTGCCCGCGCAGCAACATTCCTCTCGTCGAGTCTGTCGGTTTTTCTTGAGAGGCGCTTTTACCGCGCTCCCTTGTGCATGCCGGGAAAATGTCGTCTGAGATCTATATTTGCAAGTAGGATGAATTACTTGCGGTTAGTATGGAAAAGCAGACCATGGCCGAAGACGAAGTCAATATGCATGAGGAGATGCGGCGGGCGTTCGCCCTGCTTTCCGGCAAATGGAAGCTGGAAATCATGTGGCTGCTCAATCAGCGGGTCTACCGGTTCGGCGAATTGCGCAAGGCTATTCCCGGCATCACCCAGCACATGCTGACTGCGCAACTGCGCGAGCTCGAAGCAGACGGGCTGGTGTCCCGCACCGTCTTTGCCGAGGTTCCTCCGCGCGTCGAATATGAGATCACGCAAAAGGCCCGCGGGCTCGGCCCCACGATGGAGGCGTTGACGGCCTGGTGGACGGAGCATGGGAAAAGCGTGCCGGCGAGACCGAGCGCGCGCGGCCGCAAAACCGGAGACAGCTGAAACGAGCGATAGCTGGATTGCCCTTGGGCCGAGCGGCAAAACGCTTTCTCCCACCGTCGATCCCTTCGAACGGTTCAGCATTCGATGGAACGCTGCTCCGGCCTGGCTGCAGCCGCAAGGAACTGGTTTCATTGCCTGTTTTAACCGCATGCGGCTCATCGAGAGAGATGACCGGGAGGGTGATCTGCGGCCGGCCGCCACTCCCCCAAACGTAAGTTTGGATTACGGAGGCCTGAGGGCGGCTGTAGGTGTTGAGGGCCGCCACTCGAGAAGCGCTCGAAAACGGAAACGTCCGCAAGCACAGGTTCGAGCGCCGGATCCATGGCGGCATGCAACATCAGCGTGCTGCCGAATGGAGAGTGACAGGCTGGTGTCCACACAACACAGGAGCGCGTCATGTCGCAATCAGAAACAAAAACTCGTCCCTCGGGTTCACAGCAGACAAATATGCCCTCGCAGAACACCTCGCAGTCCGGTGCACCGGCATCCGGCGAGCTGGTTCCGTCGCGCTACGCGCTTGATATCGGCGATATCGAGGTGCTGGTGGTCAGCGATGGCGTGCTGCCGCTGCCAACCGCGATGTTGGGACACAATGCCGAACCGGCCGTCCGCGCCGCCTGGCTCGGCGACATGTTCCTGCCGCCGGACGCTTTCGACTGGTCGCTGAACGTGGTCGTGGTGCGCAGCGGCAAGCAGACCATCCTCGTCGACGCCGGGCTCGGGATCGACCCGGACCTGAATTTGCCGCGGGCCGGCCAGTTGATCAAGCGGCTGGAAGCCGCAGGCATCGATCTGGCATCGGTGACAGACGTGGTGCTGACCCACATGCACATGGACCATGTCGGCGGGCTGCTCGTCGAAGGGGTGAAGGAGCGGCTGCGTCCCGACTTGCGCATCCACGTGGCTGCCGCCGAGGTCAAATTCTGGGAGTCGCCCGATTTCTCCCACGTCTCCATGCCGCCGGGCTTTCCGGATGCGCTCCGGGCGGCCGCCAAGCGCTTTGCCGATGAGTATAAAGGCCAGCTACGGCTGTTCGATGAGGAATACGAGGTGGCGCCGGGCGTGGTCGTCACCCGCACCGGCGGCCATACCCCCGGGCATAGCGTGGTGCGCGTGGCATCCGGCGGCGACAAGCTGATGTTTGCCGGCGACGCCGTGTTTGCAGTCGGGTTCGAACATCCCGACTGGTTCAACGGTTTCGAACACGACCCCGAGGAGGCGGTCCGCGTCCGTATCCGGCTTCTGCGCGAGCTGGCGGCGACCGGCGAATTGCTGGTGGCCACTCATCTGCCGTTCCCCTCCATCGGCCATGTGGCAGTCGACGGCGAAGCCTTTCGCTGGGTGCCGATCTTCTGGGACTACTGACCGCTACCGGTTGTCACGCCATGCCTCTTGCCGGGTGCCTCCCGGCAAGAGGCTGTACGGCATCAATCCGGCATCTGGATAAGGTGCCTGTCCGTCCGGTAGCTTCCGCGCGCCACCGCATCTCTCACCACAAAAGGCCGCAGGTCCAGGCCGGCGAGTGACGATAGCGGCAGCCAATATTGTTTCAGGTGCGTCTCGCGGCTGACGACGTCATGGCGATCCAGCGACACGAGGAAATAGTGTTCGGCCTGCTGGATGATCCGGCCGCGATAGCGGAAATGGTTCTCGACGCAGAAGAGGTAACGTGCCTCTGTCACCCTGGCATTCGTCTCCTCCTCGAATTCCCTGCGCAGCCGCGTCTCGAACGTATCGCCGATCTCATATTCGCCGCCGATGAAGGCATAGCAGGAGGATGGATCGTCGGCGGGCTGCTGAACCAGCAGTTTTCCGTCCTCCACCACGATGCCCGCAACCCTGATCCTCGGGATCTGCCTCGATGCCACGGCCTGAAAGAAGCGATCCTGACTGGATTCCATGTTTCCCCTCCAAATGGATAGAGCCCATCCTCCGACAGGCAGCGCACACCATCAACTCCATGACACAAATCCGCTACCAAAGACTGTGCCATTCCCACGCAGGCCAAGTTGCACACTACGGAAACTCCCCGGCAGGATGGCCTAAATGATGGCGTCCGCAAGATAAAATCTACCAGTGAGGTCCGGCGCAATTCTTGCAATCATCAGGGGTGGTGGAGCCGTTATTGTCGCGATAAGATCAAGCCGATCTCGCGTGGGGCCTCCACTTGGAACTTGTTGCAGGCCCAACGTATTGTCTAGGCGTTGTTCTACCGATCGAGGAATAAAGATGTCTTCAGAATCCACGCGTCTCACATCCGAGGCCATTACACTGTCGGCCGCGGCCGTTCTGAACTCACTCATCTCCGCTCTTGGCAATAAGGGCCTGCTTTCCCCCGAAGAAGAGCGGGAAGTTTATCGCGCCGCCGCCGAGTTGATCGAAGAGGCTTCCGGCGACGACGAGGACGGAACCTACGAGCTGGCGCGTGAGCTGATCGAACTCAGGCTTGCCGATATCTAGAGCTTTTCCGGCGAAAACGGACTCGCCTTCAATGCTCTAGCTTATTGTTTTCTCAGCAATTCCGGATGCAAAACCGGTTCTCACTGTTGATGGAATTGCTCTAGTGGATTGATCGGGCAGCGCGAGAAATGAGTGTTCATGCGCACCCCAAAAACCGATTGCGGATTGAAACCAGTCAAGCTATTCTGCAGCTGATTGTATCGTGCAATCAGAGCCGCCGTGGCGCGGCGTCTGGGAGGAGGAAAAGGGCATGGCCAAGCTTGTGTTCGGAATGAACCAGTCGCTGGACGGCTATATCGACCACCAGCGATTTGCGCCCGGTCCCACGCTCTTCCGTCATTTCGTCGAGAAAGTGCGCGACCTGACGGGCAGCGTGTACGGTCGCCGCCTGTACGAGATCATGCGTTACTGGGACGAAGACCATGCCGACTGGGATGCGGCAGCCCGCGACTTCGCGGCGGCGTGGCGGGGCCACCCGAAGTGGGTCGTATCGCGCTCGCTGACGTCGGTCGGACCCAATGCCACGCTTGTGGATGATGACCTGGAGGCGGCGGTTCGCGGGCTGAAGGCGCGGCTTACCGGGGAGATCGGCGTTGGCGGATCGGACCTTGCGCGAAGCCTGACCGATCTTGGGCTTATCGATGAGTATCAACTGTACCTCCACCCCGTCGTGCTCGGCCACGGCACGCCCTTCTTCGCCGGCCCCCGGCCGCCGCTTCGCCTTGTCGCCAGCGATCGTCTCGACGAGGACGTGATCAGGCTGACCTACGTTCCGGCCTGATCGTGCGATAACAGCCGTCGTCCTCTGCGTCGCCGCACTTCTGGCGCTTCCGAAAAGCCCGTCCCATCGTTGAGGCGCTTTGCGCTGACGGGCGGGATGACCGGCGCTGGAGAAGGCCATGCCGCCATGCCAGCTCGGGCAGGCGGGAGGGTCATCACATGGACGTAGGGAGGCACCACCCTCATACCCCGGATTGCTGTCGTACGTTCCCTTAGGAAAGGTGCCAGAATGAGCGTCTTGCAATAGCGGTCGAAGGGCCGGCGATGCGGAAGGGGGACGCCGCTGATGCGGAGAATTCATGTTAGTAACCGTGAGTACCTGAGTACATTTGGTGGAGCGTTGAGTATCGGTCGTGCACCCTCTGCCTGGAGTGCAGTTCTGGGATCCGCGACGGTCGTATCTTCCACGAGTACCGATGGTTCCCCAAGCTTTGCCAAACAGGGCAGCGCAACAGTCCAATCCTCCTTTACCGGCACGGTCACATCTTCCCTGATCCCATCAGGCGACATGCAATCGTCCCCGACATCATCGTCGGTGACGCCGGCGCCTGCGGCCGATGGCGGCACGCAGGACACGTCCACGAAGACGGCGTCGGCTGCGACGGTCTTCCAGACACCTTCCTCGACATCGCAACGCACCGTGCTTGGCCCGGATCCGCTCGAGGAGGCTGCGACACTGCCTGTCGCTCCGGCGCTGACGGGTATTACCGGCGATGCCGGTACCGGCAGCACCAGCACGGCGGCGCCGGGTTCTGCCAGCAGTGTCAACATTGCTGCGGTGCGCCTTCAGGCCTCGATAGCCTCCATCTCGGTGGAGTCGAGCCAGGACGTTTCCGCCGAGACGACCGAGGCGGCCCCGACAGCACTGGTGGCACCGATGGCGACGGCTGCGGCCGCGGCAGGCCCCAACAAGATCGCGCTCGAAAACCTGAAGCAGGGCAACCCGATCAGCGAGTGGGGTATCGAAGGCGACGGCAACGGCACGATCCAGGGTTTCGCCACTGAAATCAGCACCAATATCGGCGGGACGGTCGATTTCAAGATCGCCACGGATTCCACCCATTACCGCATCGATATCTACCGCATGGGCTATTATGGCGGGGACGGGGCGCGCAAGGTCGACTCGATCGAGAAATCGCTGACCACGGCGCAGATCCAGCCGCATCCGATCGTCGACATGTCGCTCGGCCTCATCGATTGCGGCAACTGGTCCGTGTCGGCGAGCTGGCAGATTCCTGACGATTTTGTCTCGGGCGTCTATTTCGCCAAGCTGGTGCGCGAGGACGGGGTCGAGGATGCCAGCATCATCCCCTTCGTCGTGCGCGACGACGCCTCGACCAGCGATATCGTCTTCCAGACGTCCGATACGACATGGCAGGCCTATAATGCCTGGGGCGGCGCCAGCCTCTATTACGGCGAAGTGCCCGTCGATCCGGCCGACATGATCGGCTACCTGCCGCCGAACTGCAGCTGCGGCCTGACCGCGATCGGCCGCGCCTCGGCGGTCAGCTACAACAGGCCGATCATCACCAATACGAGCCCGATCGGCGGCTCGCACGATTTTATCTTCGGCGTCGAATCCTCCGCCATCTCGTGGCTGGAGCAGAACGGCTACGACGTGTCCTATATTTCGGGCGTCGATGCGACGCGCAACGGCGCGCTGCTGCTCAACCACGATGCCTATCTCTCCGTCGGCCATGACGAATACTGGTCGGCCGAGCAGCGCGCCAATGTCGAGGCCGCGCGTGATTCCGGCGTCAATCTCGCCTTCTGGAGCGGCAACGAGTGTTACTGGAAGGTCCGCTGGGAAAGCAGCATCGATGGCAGCGGCCAGGCCTACCGCACGATGGTCTGCTACAAGGAGACCTGGGGCACGAGCACAGACCCGAGCAATGTCGGCACCGGCACGTGGCGCGATCCGCGCTATGCCGATGCGGGCCAGGAGCCGGAGAATTCGCTGACGGGCACGATGTTCCAGGTGGACAGCTACCGCCAGGATACGATCTCCATCCCCTACGACTATTCGAACCTGCGCTTCTGGCGCAATACCGAAGTCTCCCAGCTGAACGAAGGGGATACCTACAATCTCGTGCAGAACCTGCTCGGCTACGAGTGGGATTCCGATGTCGAGAACGGCTTCCGGCCGGATGGGCTCGTCAACCTGTCGCTCTCGTCCATCTCGGTGGACACCTATCTGCGCGATTACGGCGCGACAGTCGGTTCGGCCGTCGCCACCCACAGCCTCACCATGTACCGGGCGGCAAGCGGCGCGCTCGTCTTCGGCGCCGGCACCGTCTTCTGGTCCTGGGGGCTCAGCGACAACCACCAGGGGCCGACGACATCGACCGATCGCAACGTCCAGCAGGCGATGGTCAACATGTTCGCCGACATGGGCATCCAGCCGACGACGCTCGATGCGAGCCTGATCCTGGCGACGCAATCGACCGACACGCTGAAGCCGACCTCGTCGATCAGTTCGCCCATCATTGGCGCGAGCTTCCTCGAAGGCCAGCACGTGACGATCACCGGTACGGCGCAGGATTTCGGCGGCGGCATCATCGCCGGCGTGGAAGTCTCCACCGATGGCGGACAGCACTGGTTCAAGGCGACCGGCCGCGAGAGCTGGAGCTTTAACTGGGTCGTCCAGGCAAGTGGCACCTATACGATCATGTCGCGCGCCGTCGACGACAGCGTGAACCTTGAAACGCCTTCGGTCGGAAAGCAGGTCACCGTCGTGCTGCCGGGCACCCAGGGCCTGTGGACGCTTGCGGAAAAGCCGGCAACCGAAGTGGCGATCGACCGCGATCCGGTTGAGCTCGGCCTGCGCTTTCAGGCAACGACGGCTGGCGCCGTGCAGGGCATCCGCTTCTACAAGGGCTTCTACAACATCGGCGAGCATGTCGTCAGCCTCTGGTCGAGCAACGGAACGCTGCTGGCAACGGGCGTGTCGGTGAATGAATCGCTTTCCGGCTGGCAGACGGTGATGTTCTCCAGCCCGATCCAGATCGCGGCCGGCACGACCTATGTGGCCTCCTATCACAGCAACGGGTTCTTCTCCGTCACCGAGAACTATTTCAACGAGCCCTATGCCAGCGGCGCGCTGAAGGCCGTCGATGGCGGCGGCGTCTTCGCCTACGGCACCAATGCCAGCACATTCCCAGGCCAGAGCCCCGGCGGCACCAATTACTGGGTGGACGTGGTCTTCGATGCCGGCCCCAACAGCCAGCCGGTCGCAACCGACGACAGCGGGCTGATCATCGGCCACAACGGGAACCTGACGATCTCCATCGCCGCGCTCGTGGCAAACGATACCGATCCCAACGGCGATGCGATGACCATTACCGCCGTCGGCAATGCGCTGAACGGCACGGTCGCTCTCAACACGCAGACCGGAACGATCATCTTCACGCCGGCCAACAATTATTCAGGCCCGGCAAGCTTCACCTATACGCTGTCGGACGGGCGCGGCGGCACGGATCAGGGAAGTGTCAGCCTCACCGTTCAGCCGGGTCCGGCCGGCGAGACGCTGTTTACGGGGAGCGAAGGACCGACCGGCGGCGGCTTCAACGACAATACGGCGATGGAACTCGGCATGAAGTTCGTCGCTTCCTCAAGCGGCACGATCTCGGGCATCCGCTATTACAAGGCTGCCGGCGATACCAGTGTGCATACCGGCTCCATCTGGAAGGCGGACGGCACACTCGTTGCCACTGTTACCTTTATCAACGAGTCGCACTCCGGCTGGCAGACGGCGATCTTCTCCACGCCGCTGCAGATCACGGCGGGTGCGACCTATGTCGCCTCCTACCACACGACCGGCAGCTATGTGGCGACGGCAGGTTATTTCAACACGGCCCATACCAACGGCTCGCTGACGGCGCTAGCAGGTGCGAACGGCGTCTACGCCGTCGGATCGGGCTCGACCTTCCCGACATCGAGCTACCAGTCGACGAACTACTGGGTCGATGTCGTCTACAACCAGTCGACGGGCAACATGGTGCCGGTCGCGGCCAATGACAACGGCTATACGACCTATGCCAACACGGCCCTGTCGATTGCCGCTGCCAACCTGCTCGCCAATGACAGCGATGCCGATGGCGATCCGCTCAGCATCACCGGCGCAAACGGCGCGGTCAACGGAACGGTGACCTTCAACAGCCAGAACAACACCGTCATCTTCACGCCGACAGCAGGCTATACGGGTTCGGCAAGCTTCTCCTATTCGATCTCGGACGGGCATGGCGGCACGGCCTCGGCGACCGTTAGCCTCAATGTCGGACAGCAGCCTGACGGCACGGGCCTGTTTTCGGCTTCCGACGCACCGGCAAGCGCTACCGACGACAATTCGTCCGTCGAACTCGGCGTCAAGTTCATCGCGTCGGCCCGTGGCGAGATCACCGGACTGCGCTACTACAAGAGCGCGCAGGACACCGGCACGCATGTCGGCTCGCTCTGGACCAGCAGCGGCCAGCTTCTGGGGCAGGCGACCTTCTTCAGCGAGACGGCAAGCGGCTGGCAGACGGTGACCTTCGCGCAGCCGATCGCCGTTTCGGCAGGCGTCACCTATGTGGCGAGCTACCATTCCAACGGCTTCTACTCGGCAACCGCGAACTACTTCACGTCGGACCATACGAATGGCGCGCTGACGGCGCCTTCGAGCACGGCAAGCGGCGGCAACGGCCTCTATGCCTATGGCACGGGTAGCCTGTTCCCGACGGCGAGCTACAATGCGACCAATTACTGGGTCGATGTGCTCTACCGGGAGCCGGTGCAGAATGCGGGTCCGGTCGCCGCAAACGACAGCGGCTTCTCGACCAATGCCGGCACGCCGATCACGATCCAGGCCTCGGCGCTCACCGCCAATGACAGCGATGTCGATGGCGATACGATCTCGATCACCGGCGTCAGCGGCGCGGTTAACGGCTCGGTCTCCTATGACAGCCAGGCGCAGACCATCACCTTCACGCCGACTGCGGGATATACCGGGCCTGCGAGCTTCAGCTATGCCATCGCCGACGGCCATGGCGGCACGGCAACGGCCGATGTCTCGCTTGCCATCAACAATCCCGGCCCTGAGCAGAACCTCTTCAGCGCCGGCGCGACCCCTGCAATCGTTTCGACCAACGACAACCAGCCGGTCAATCTCGGCATGAAATTCCAGGCCGATACCGCAGGCTGGGTCACGGGCATCCGCTTCTACAAGGGGGCCGACAATACAGGCCCGCATTCCGGCTATCTCTGGACCTCCTCGGGCACGCTGCTCGGCAGCGTCAGCTTCGACAACGAAACGGCAAGCGGCTGGCAGACCGCGACGCTCACCCATCAGGTCGCGGTCGCAGCAGATACGACCTACGTCGTTTCCTACAGCACCAACGGCAATTATTCGGCGACCGGCAATTACTTCAGCGCCGATGTGACGAACGGCGACCTGAGGGGGCTCGGCGGCAGCAACGGCGTCTATGCCTATGGGTCGAGCGGGCTGTTCCCGAGCGCCAGCTATAACAGCACGAACTACTACGTGGACGTGGCATTCAGACCGCAGCTCGCGGCGTAAAGGAAGCGGGCGGGGAGTACCGATGACGCGTGCAGACAACAGACTTCCGGTGACTGTCCTTGCCGGTTTTCTCGGCGCCGGCAAGACGACGATCCTCAACCATGTCCTGCGCAATCGCGAGGGGCGCCGGGTCGCCGTGATCGTCAACGACATGAGCGAGATCAATATCGATGCCGATCTCGTGCGCGACGGAGGCGCCAACCTGTCGCGGACCGACGAGACGCTGGTGGAGCTCACCAATGGCTGCATCTGCTGCACCTTGCGCGACGACCTTCTGAGCGAGGTGCGCCGGCTCGCCGCCGCCGGCCGCTTCGACTATCTGCTGATCGAGGGCACCGGCATTGCCGAGCCGCTGCCGGTGGCGGCAACCTTCTCCTTCCGCGACGAGAGCGGGGCCGCACTCTGCGATGTCGCGCGGCTCGACACGATGGTTTCCGTCGTCGATGCGGTCAATCTGCTGGCCGATTATGCGAGCGCGGAATTCCTGCGGGATCGCGGCCAGAGCCGGGACGGAGATGACGAGCGCAGGCTCGTCGAACTGCTCGTCGAGCAGATCGAATTCGCCGATGTCGTGGTCATCAACAAGGCACAGGATGTCACGCCCGCAGCGCTTGGCGAGGTTCGCCGCATCGTTGCCGCGCTCAACCCCGATGCCCGCGTCATCGAGACCGGCTTCGGCCGGCTGGAGCTCGACGCCATCCTGAATACCGGCCTCTTCAGCGAGGCGAAAGCGGCGCGCCATCCGCTCTGGCACAAGGAACTCTTCGGCTGGGGCGACCATGTGCCGGAGACGGAGGAATACGGCATTTCGAGCTTCGTCTATCGCAGCCGCCGGCCGTTCGATCCCACGCGGCTGAACCAATTCCTCGACAGGAAATGGCCGGGCCTCATCCGCGCGAAGGGGCATTTCTGGCTGGCGACAAGGCCCGACGAGATCGGCCTGCTGTCGATTGCCGGCACTCAGTGCCGTATCGATACCAAGGGTTTCTGGTGGGCTAGCGTGCCGAAGGCGCAATGGCCGCGCTTTCAGCCGTTCCGCCAGCTCATCGACCGGCATTGGGATGATGCCTGGGGCGACCGCCGCCAGGAGCTCGTCTTCATCGGCGCCGGCTTCGACGAGGACGAAATCCGCGCCGCACTCGACGATTGCCTGACCGGTGGGGAGACAGGCTTCGATCCGCAGGCCGCCGCCGGCCTTCGGGACCCGTTCCCGGCCTGGCAGCACGCACATATGCATGCACATTCAAGCGGTTAGAGCGTCCTGATGGACGTAGGATGCCCTAAGGTGAAGACGTTTTGATTATCAACCAGAGGAGAGAACAATGAGCAACGAACTTTATGCAGACGGTATCGGCGAAATCACCATCACGGGAACGATCGTGCGCATCGACCTGATGTCGCTGTCGGCCACCGATCGTGACGCCAACAACAATCCGAAGCCGGTCTTCCGCCAGCGCATCATCATGCCTGTCGATGCCTTCGCCAATGCGGTGGATCTCATGCAGAAGGCGCTGGGCGGGCTGGTCGAGGCGGGCGCGGTTCGCCGCATCGGCGACATGTCGGCGGCGGCCGCTGCCGATATCCAGTCGGTGCAGGGCGGCGGTTCGAACGCTTCGCCGAACTTCAACTGATAAAAATAAATATCGCCTCGGTCTTGTATTGTTTCGGGTGGGCCATGAGTGGTTTTCTGCATACCAATCTTCACTGTCTTGCTCTCGTCGCGCGTCATCACGGCGTCGATCTCGCTCCTGAGCGATTGCAGCACGATTATGCCGTCGGCAACGATCCCGTTGCCGTGCGGCAGCTGCTGCGCATGGCCAAGGATGCCGGCCTGAGGGCCAGGCATCTTGAGCTCAACTGGCGAAGCCTGTTCCAGCTCGGCGAGGCCTTTCCGGTGCTCGCGGAACTTTCGAACGGCAACTGGGTGGTCATCGCCGGGGCTGTCGGGGAGGGCGAGGATGAGAGGATCCGCGTTCTCGACCCGCTCGCCTCACGCGCCGAAGTGATGATGCTCAGCGAAGAGCAGTTCGCCAAGGCCTGGCTCGGATCGGTGATCCTGCTGAAGCGCAACTATCGCATGTCCGACGAGGACCGGCCCTTCGGCTTCCGCTGGTTCGTCCCCGAAATCATCAAGCAGCGCAGCTTCTTCCGCGATGTCGCGCTCGCCGCCTTCGTGCTTTACGGCCTCGGGCTGACGACGCCGATCTTCTTCCAGCTCGTCATCGACAAGGTGCTCGTGCACCAGAGCTATGCGACGCTGACGGTTCTGACGGCGGGCATTGCGATCGCGCTCATCTTCGACGCGACCTTCACCTTCCTGCGCCGCTACCTGCTGCTCTACGCCACGAACAGGATCGACATCCGCGTCGCGACACGCACCTTCGGCCATCTGCTGAACCTGCCGATCGCGCTCTTCGAGCAGGCCTCGGCCGGCGTTCTCGTCAAGCACATGCAGCAGACGGGGCGCATCCGTGAATTCCTGACCGGCCGGCTGTTCCTGACCCTTCTGGACGGCGTGTCGCTTCTCGTCTTCATTCCGATCCTGCTTCTCTACAGCGTCAAGCTGACGCTGGTGGTGCTCGGTTTTGCAGCCCTTGTCGGGCTGGTGGTGATGATGCTCGTCGGGCCGTTCCAGCGCCGCTTGCAGGCGCTCTACCAGGCCGAAGGCGACCGGCAGGCCTTGCTGGTGGAAACCGTGCACGGCATGCGCACCGTCAAATCGCTGGCTCTGGAGCCACGCCAGCGCAAGGTGTGGGATGATTATTCGGCCCAATCGATCTCCGTGCGTTTCCGGGTCGACAAGATCTCGACCATCGCCCAGGCGATGACGGGATTGCTGGAGAAGCTGATGAGTGTGGCGATCATCGGTCTCGGCGCGCTCGATGTCTTCAGCGGCACGATGACGATCGGCGCGCTCGTCGCCTTCAACATGCTCGCCGGCCGCGTCTCGGGACCGCTCGTCCAGATCGTCACCATGGTGCACGAATATCAGGAAGTGGCGCTCTCGGTGCGCATGCTTGGCGAGATCATGAACCAGCGGCCGGAGCAGGCGGGCCGCGGGCGCGGTGTCCGGCCGCATCTGCAGGGCCGCATCGAATTCGACAAGGTAACCTTCCGCTACGGCCCGGACAGCGCGCCGGCGCTCGACAATGTCTCCTTCGCCATTCCGGCGGGCTGTGTCTTCGGCGTGGTCGGCAAGAGCGGCTCGGGCAAGACGACGATCACAAGGCTCATCCAGGGGCTCTATCAGAGCCAGGAAGGCCTCGTGCGCATGGACGGCTATGACAGCCGCGAGATCGACCTCGTGCATCTGAGAACCAGCATCGGCGTCGTGCTGCAGGATAACTTCCTGTTCCGCGGCTCGGTTCGCGAGAATATCGCCGCCGCCAAGCCCGATGCCAGCATCGAGGAAATCATGGAAGTCGCGCGCATCGCCGGCGCCGAGGAGTTCATCGAGCGCCTGCCGCGCGGCTTCGACACGATGCTGGAGGAAAATGCCTCCAACCTGTCCGGCGGCCAGAAGCAGCGCCTGGCGATTGCCCGTGCGCTGATCACCGATCCGAAGCTGTTGATCTTCGATGAGGCAACCAGCGCGCTCGACCCTGACAGCGAGGCGATCATCCGCGAGAACCTCAGCCGCATCGCTGCCGGGCGCACCGTCATCATCGTCTCGCACCGGCTTTCGACGCTTGTCGATGCCGATGCCATTCTCGTCGTCGAGCGTGGCAAGGTCGCCGATATCGGCCGGCACGATCAGCTTGTATCGCGCTGCATGACCTATCGCCACCTGTGGTCCCAGCAGATGAGGCAGGTCGCATGAACGCGCACGCCAGAAAACCCAGCGAGAACCTGCCAGTGCCATCAGACAAAGGTCCTTCAGACAAAGGGCGATCGGGTCAGGGCAGGGAACTGATCGCCCGCCCGCCGCTGCCGCCGGCGATCGCGGAATTCCAGTCCGATGCCGTCGAGCTCGAGGAACGCGCGCCGCCGCGGGTGGCGCGCATGACGCTCTATTGCGTGACGGCGCTGATTGCCGCGGCAATCATCTGGGCCTCGGTCTCCTCCATCGACGAGGTGGTGATCGCGCCCGGCAAGCTCGTCACCACGCAGCCGACCATCGTCGTCCAGCCGCTCGAAACCTCGATCATCCGCACGATCGAAGTGAAGGCCGGCGAGGTGGTGCATGCCGGGCAGACGCTGGCGACCCTCGACGCCACTTTCAGCCAGGCCGATGTCGACCAGCAGCAGGCGAAATTCGCCGCACTCGACGCCCAGGTGAAGCGCATCGAGGCCGAGCTTGCCGGCGACGACTATACGAAGTTGGCGGGAAACACGCCCGACCAGACGCTGCAGGCGCAGCTTTTTGGCCAGCGACGGGCCTTCTACATGGCGCAGCTGCAGAATTTCGAGCAGCAGATCGCCGGCCAGTCGGCCGCTCTTGCGGCGAGCAAGAACCAGGAGGCCGTGCTCAACGACAGGCGCGACGGGCTCTCGCAGATCGAGGCAGCGCGGGAGCGGCTCTATAACAAGCAGAGCGGCTCGCTGATCACGCTGCTCGGCTCGCGCGACGCCCGCCTCGACGTCGAGTCCAGCCTGTCCGCCGTTCGCGGCAAGGCCGACGAGGCAGCGCACGCCTATGCCAAGCTCAGGGCCGACCGCCAGGCCTTCATCGAGGATTTCCGCCGCGCCGCGATGGAGCAGCTGGTGGAACTGCGCGGCCAGCGCGACATGGCCGACGAGGAACTGAAGAAGATGGAGCTGCGCCGCAACATGGTGTCGCTGACCGCGCCTGCCGATGCCGTCGTGCTCGATCTCGCCCAGCGCTCCATCGGCTCCGTCGTGCGCGAGGCCGAACCGGTGGTGACGCTGGTACCGATCAACGTGCCGCTCGAAGCCGAAGTCTCGATCAACACCCGCGACATCGGCCGTGTGGCCGTCGGCAAGGACGCCCGCATCAAGCTCGACGCCTATCCCTTCCAGAAATACGGTACCGCCTCGGGCGAGGTGAGAACCATCAGCCAGGATACGTTCCTCACCGGCCAACCGGAACAGACCGCCACGCCGAGCCAGCCGGCAGCGCCTTTCTTCAAGGCAAGGATCCTGCTCGCCGACACGCGGCTGAATGCGTCGGACGTGCCCGTAAGGCTGCTGCCCGGCATGACAGTGACGACGGAGATCAAGGTGGGGAACAGGACGGTGATCTCGTATTTCCTCTATCCGCTGCTGCGCGGGCTGGATAGCGCGATCCGGGAGCCGAACTGAGGGGGCCGCAGGGCGAGGTGTAGGGCGGGGGGCCCTGCACGAGCCAGGGG
>UEIF01000039.1 GCA_900468805.1 Hyphomicrobiales bacterium
GGAGGGGACGGGGCAGGACGAAGTAGACGCCTTCCGGGAACGGCTGACCTCTATGGCGAAGGCGCATGATCTCCTTACACATCGAGACTGGCAGCGCGCCGATCTTTCAGCGCTGGTCAGGCAAGTCCTGGAGCCCTATCCCGCAGAATGTTTCGAGATCGAAGGCATCCCTTTGCTTCTGCCGCAGAAGGCAGTCGTCTCGTTTTCTTTGGCTATCCACGAGCTCGCGACGAATGCTGCAAAGTACGGCGCATTGTCGGTTGCTCAACGCAAGATCTCGATCTCCTGGCGGCTTGGCGACGGTGATGAGAGCACGAAAGCAAGGCTACATTTCAGGTGGGCAGAACACGGTGGTCCCGCAGTGAAGCCCCCAACGAAAGGGTTTCGGATCGCGTCTGGTTGAGAGGCTTCTTGCCGCCGAGCTGAACGGCCGGTCGACAATCAGTTACAACCCCGCCGGGGTCGTCTGCGACATCGACGCGGTGCTGGATATAGATGCATGATCAGCAGACGATCCGGCTGAGTGGCGACGACCGGTGCCTCGCGCATCGGCCGTCGCCCCAGGTCCACCGCGAGCTCAAGGAGCGCTTCTTGGTACGCTTTGGCTTCAGATCTGTGAATCCCTGAATTCGAGAATTTTTGGCCGGTTGCCACTCCCGGCAGTCGTAAGTTGGTAGTCTACCGGCTGAACCCCTGCAGGACACAGTCAAAACGCGCTGCGGCGGGGGACGATGGAACTTTCATTTCCTGCCTCAGTTAGCTTCGATCATAGGAGGAAGCGAACATGGGTATGAATTCACCAAAGGACGGGGCTCCGGGCACGACGGATCAGTCACCACGCTGGGAAGGTCCACAGGAAAATACGCCGAGGGGCTACCTTCGCGCGAAGGACGATCCCGACCAGGACCGGGATGCCAATGGCGAAAGCAACAGCGACCCTGAGGTCAAGAAGGTTTCCGACGCTTTCAAGACGAAAGACGACTGATCTTGGCACACTCGGGAGCTACGCGACCCCGGGCTGTGAATGTTGCCCCGGCCACGCTCGGGAAAATGGCTCTCGTCGCCATTTTGTGCGCCGGCACCGTGGTTGCGGCCGGCTGGTATATAAGCGCAGCCCGCCCGCCGTTTTCGCAAGGCGATCCGCAGTTCAAGGGTGCCGGTGACGCGGTGCACGGGCAACTGATCTTCGCGGCTGGCGATTGTGCGTCCTGCCATGCGACCCCTGGCGAACCCGATCGACTGCGGCTTGGGGGCGGCATGGCGCTCGGCTCACCATTCGGCACCTTTCGACCGCCTAACATTTCTCCGGATCCGGTGGACGGCATCGGCAGATGGACGGCCGTCGATCTGGCGAACGCGCTCGTCGGCGGGGTGTCGCCTGAGCATGAGCATTATTATCCCGCTTTTCCCTATACGAGCTTCACTGGAATGACGGCTGTCGACATCCGGGACCTTTACGCGTATCTCATGACGCTTCCCAAAGTCTCGGGACGGGCACCGCCGCATCACCCTTCGATCCTGTTTCGCATTCGCCGGTTCGTCGGATTCTGGAAGCTGCTGTTTTTTTGTGAGGGCCAATCGGAGGCCCGACTGAGTGGCGAGCCGATCCATGATCGCGGCGCTTATCTAGTCGAGACCGTATCCCACTGCGCCGAATGCCACTCCAGTCGGAACGTCTTCGGTGCCATCAAACCCGACACCCGGTTTGCCGGAGGAGTCGATCCGCAAGGGACGGGGTTCGTGCCCAACATCACGCAGCAGAACCTGGGCAAGTGGACCGAGCGAGACATTGCAACGATGCTAAAAACAGGCGACACGCCTGACCATGGCCGTGTCGGATCGTCGATGGCAGACGTCGTGACCAACACGGCCATGTTGCCCGACAGCGATCGTAATGCGATTGCGCGCTACATCAAGGCCCTCCCGGCCTTGCCGACGCCCCGTCCCTAACCTCAATGTGCGTAGAGATAGGCGGCGAGGTCCTTAGCTTCCTGCTCTGAGATGCCGGTGTTCGGCATCGCGGTCTGTGGCGAAAAGCTCTGCGGCGAAACGATCCATGCAACAAGGTTGTCGGAGCGGTTTTCCAGCACACCGGCTATATAGACGCGTTTGGATAACCCGACGAGTGGCGCGCCGGTTTGGCCGTCCGCCCACGGTATGCCCGGAATGGTATGGCAACCCGAACAGCCATAGCGACGAAAGAGTGCGGGAGCGCGCGCGGGATCGCCACCGGTCAGCGCCACAGCTGCGGCTGTCCTTGTCTGACTGTCGCGTATTGTATTGGTAACCACAAAGGCGCTCAGCCCAGCAGCAACAGCGGCGGCAACCCAGACTATGGGGCGAGGGGCCAAGCCGGCAACATCAGGCATTTCGCGCTCCTCTCTCGCTGGAACCGCGGATCCAGAGCGCCAGCATCGTCATCGCCGCAGCTGCATAGATGGTACCGGCTGGCACCCACATGATCATGCCGGCCAGTTGCTGATCCTCCAGGGGTGTCGGCCCCCAGGCAGAATCGGTTTGCGTCTGGGCGATATAGAGAACGCGCGGTGCCAGCGCCATCAAGGCGCCGAGGATGCTCGTGTGTAACATCGTCAGGAACATGTGCCAGGCAGCGGCGCCGTAGTCGCTTTTCCAAACGACCGCCCACCAGAACAGGACCGCCGTTGCAAAAAAACTGAGGTGCTGGAGGCGATGCATAGCGGTATTGGTCACGGCTGCGTCGAACAGGAAGGGCAGGTGCCAGCCCCAGATGGCGACACCATGGATGGCGGTGGCGCTGGTCGCTCCCGTGCTCCAGTCCCATGACCGCCGGATGAGAGGAGTTCGCATGGCAGCGCCTAAGCCAAGACGCGCTCGTTTTGGCAGACCCCATAGAAGGAGGCCGACCGGGCGCGCAAGCACGATCAACGGTGCCGAGACGGCCATGACGATCTCGTGTTCGATCATGTGAAAGGTAAAAAGGTGTTCTCCGAGCCAGTGGAGCGGCGAGATCAGCGCGCCCGCGAGAGTCAGCATGCCGCTGTAGAAGAACAAGCTTTGGCGGTGCCGCGCTCCAAGCCGGCGCGCCCGACCTGAAAGCCTCACGATGCCGAACGTGTAGAGTGCGCTGATCACGGTGATTGGTAGCACGATCCACGGATCGAATGTCCATGCCGACGCAGCCGTATGAGGATCGTCTCCATGGGCCAGCGCCGGAGCGGCCATCATCAGTGAGATCAAGGTGCAGATCAGCGCTGACATGGGTCCAGCAGCATCGACGCCGCCCCCTGCAATAGCAGCGCAAAGACAAAGGCGGAGGCGATCACAAATCCCGCATCGATGACAAACCGCTCGGTCCGGCCGACGGGTCTTGGCGCGAGACGAGAGGCAGCAGCCCCTGCAATCGACATCAACAAGAGGGCCGAGCAAAGGGCGGGTGTCCAAACCATCTGTCGCCGGCAATCGAGGTAGGGGGTGATCTGCCCAAGCTGCGTCCCCACGGCCCAGGCCAGCGGCGGCACGACAAGTCCGCCATATCGCATCCAGGTTCTGGTCATAGGCGCGGTACCCAGTAGAGACAGACATACATTGGCAACCAGGTTGCCACCACGAAGTTCCAGTACATGGCGTTGTCGCTGACATCGCCGTAGCGCCGCGGATTGTCGCCATGCCTGGAAAACATCAGGCAGGTCAGCACCAGCGTGTCGATCAGGTCGGTTATGATATGGGTCGTGTGCAGTCCAAGCATCACCCAAACGATCGAGCCGTAGGCATTCTGGTCCCACGAGACGTGCATGGCCGGAAATTCGAAGATACGAACGATGAGCGGCGCCACCCCCAGCAGCGACATGATGATCAGGCCGACACGGACCTTCGCCAAATTCTGCTGCCGTGCCCAGCGGGCAATCAGGACGTTGGGAAGCAGGCTGGCAATCAGCAACGCCGTCAAGGCCGTTCCGGGCAGCAGATCGGGGGGCGGTGCATTCGACGGCCAGTGCGGTGCCAGGCTCATGAGGTAGAGGTAGACAACGATCGAAAGCGCAAAGCCTGTTCCCTCGATCAGCATGAAGGCAAGCGTTCCCCACCAGGTCAGGCTTGCGGTGCCAAGCCCATGCGGGGGCAGTTTCGTGAGATCGAGTACGACGGATTGTTTCATGAGTCGTCCTCCGGAGTGCCTTTCGGCCAGAACCATCCGATCAGGGCAATCGACACAGGGATCGATCCCCAGACGACTGCCCAGGGCGTGAAGATCGACCAGATCAACAGCACCGTGGTTGCGAGTGCCGACCAGAGCGGCCAGATCGAGTTGTCAGGTGACGACTCGCGCGCCTCTGGAAGCGCTTCGACGACGCTGCTGACGATCAAGTCGCGGCGGTCGACCGACAGGCCGGAGGCAACGGGAAGCGTTTCTGATTTCTCTGACAAGGGCGCGAGACTACTGACCACCGGCAAGCGCGAGAAATTATAGGATGGCGGCGGCGACGAGGTCGACCATTCGAGCGTCGATGCGTCCCAGGGATTGTCAGGCGCGGCCGCACCGGAGACGGCGCTACGGATGGCATCGATAAAGAACAGCAGGAAACCGGCCGCAAGGATGACGGCACTCAGGCTAACGAACATGTTCAAGCCAGACCACGGCATTTCCGGCTGATAGGTATAGATGCGGCGCGGCATGCCCTGCAGCCCGAGGATATGCATGGGAAAGAAGGTCAGGTTGAAGCCGGTAAAGATCAGGCCGAACGCCCAGCGACCGAGCCTCTCGCTCATCATTCGGCCGGTGATCTTTGGGAACCAGTAATAAATCGCCCCGAGCAGTGGAAAGACCGCGCCACCCACAAGAACGTAATGGAAGTGAGCAACCACGAAATAGGTGTCGTGAACCTGCGTGTCGAAGGGCACGGAGGCCACCATGACGCCTGTCATCCCGCCGATGACGAAAATCACCATGAAGCCGATGACGAACAGGAACGGCGTCTTAAACACCGGTCTGCCGGCCCACATCGTCGCCAGCCAGCAGAATATTTGCAGACCAGCAGGAATGGCGATCGCCATGCTCGACGCCGTAAAGAAGCTTTCGCCCAGACGCGGCAGCCCGGCGACGAACATATGATGCACCCAGAGTCCGAAGGCCAGAACCCCTGTCGCGACCAAAGCCATTACCATGGCAAGATAACCAAACACGGGGCGCCGCGTAAAGGTCGCGACGATCGTCGAGACCATGCCGACGGCCGGCAGGAAGATGATGTAGACCTCCGGGTGGCCGAAGAACCAGAACAGATGCTGCCACAGCAGTACGTCGCCGCCCTCGGCCGGATTGAAGAAGTGCGTGCCGACAAGCCGGTCGAGGATCAGCGCCGAGCTAGCGATCATGATTGCCGGCATCGCCATGATGATGAGAAACGATGTGACCAGCATCGACCAGACGAACAATGGGATCCGGTCGAGCGACATGCCGGGTGCGCGTTGCTTGAACACGGTGACAACGATCTCGACCGCGACGGCCAGCGCCGAGACTTCGGTAAACGTGATCATCTGCGCCCAAATGTCGGCGCGTTTTCCAGCAGCATATTGCGGTCCAGATAGCGGCACGTAGGCAAACCAGCCGACGTCAGGGCCAGTATCGACCGCAAAGGCGATCCACAGCAGCAGCCCGCCGGCCAGATACATCCAGTAGGAAAACGCGTTGAGGCGCGGGAAGGCGATGTTGCGGGTGCCGACCATCAGGGGCACGAGATAGACCGCCATCGCCTCCATGACTGGCACGGCAAACAGAAACATCATGTTCGTGCCGTGCATGGTAAAAATCTGATTGTAGCGATCGGGACCGATAAACCGCGCTTCGGGCTCGGATAGTTGCAGCCGCATCGCCATCGCCAGGAGCCCACCGAGCGCCAGAAACACGAAGGCCGTCACGATGTATCGGCGGCCGATGATTTTATGGTCGACGGTCGAAAGCGCGCCCCACACCCCCGCAGGTGTCGACCAGGTCTGTGAGAGACGGCGGTCGAGCTCGATCTCGCCCAATCCGGTATCGCGCAGATCCTGGCCGTCCTCCTTGATGGTCATTTAAGGCTCTCCATATAGGCGGAGATATTCCGGAGCTCCACGCTTGTTAGGGGAACCATCGGCATGTTGTTGCCCGGCTTGAGGGTCTGCGGATCGGCAATCCAGGCCGCGAGCGACCCGCGTGTGGTTTCGAGAAGCCCGGCCGCAATCGTCTGACGGCTGCCGACATGGGTCAGGTCGGGGCCGGTGGTGCCGATGGCCGGAGTACCGCGAACCGTATGGCATGCAGCACAAGGTTTTGACAGAAAAGCGAGCTTTCCGGCGGCAGCGTCGGGGTCCGTCGGCATCACGCCGTTTTCGCGTTGGACCGCAATCCACCGCTGATAATCCGCAGGCTCATCGGCAATGACCATCATCGCCATGTGAGTGTGCTGCAGGCCGCAAAATTCGGCGCACTGGCCGCGATAGTTGCCGGGCCGTTCCGCTCGCAGAAGAAGACTGTTGCTGCGGCCCGGCACGAGATCCTGTTTGCCCGCAAGGCTCGGCACCCAGAACGAGTGCACAACATCCGCACTTTCGAGCTGGATCCGAACATCCTGACCGACCGGGATATGGATTTCGTTGGCAGTCTGGAAGCTGAGCGCCGGATTGGCGTCGGCATAGATGACCTGCCACCACCACTGCTGCCCCCTGACGGTGATCGTCAGCGGTGCGTTTTCCGGCAAACCGATGCCGCGTGTGGTGTAAAAGCTTGCGATCGTCAGACCTGCGATAATCATGACCGTCGCGGCAACGGCACTGCCAACGCTCATCGTCAAGGGCCGTTCACGGGCCTCGCCGCCGTCGCCGGACCGTTTCCGCAGCAGTGCCCAGCCGAGCACGATCATGACCAGGAGCCAGACGACCGTGCAGATGACGGTTATGCCGATGATCAGGTGCTCGACATGGATCGCCGGAGCGCCCTGAGGATCCAGAGCCGACTGGTTGCCGCTACAGCCAGCGACAGCAGCAATGATCGACAGCGCAAGGATCCGAGCGGTTCTCAATGGGAGGGCCCCTGGTCTGGGTGGGCGCCGACCGGTCCTTCGTTGAACAGGATCTTCGCCGGCGCCCGGTTTTCGGCCGGCCGCGTGTGGCGGTCGTCCCTGCGACCCGTCGCCGCCATTTTGGCCGAATAGGCGCCGATGGTCTGGACATAACCGGCCAGTTGCCAGATTTGCTCGATCGTCATCCGGTCACGAAAGGCCGGCATGCCGTGCGGGCGACCGTCGCGGATCGACGCGACAATCGACACCATCTCCGGACCATACAGCCACCAACCGTCGAGCAAGGAAGGACCTACGTTTCCGCGCCCATCGCCGTGACACTCTTGGCAGCCGAACCAGCTATAGAGTCGCTGGCCCTGGCTGAGATTATAAGCGTCGCTTTCGTAAGGTTTCCCCTCAGCGAAATAACTCTCGGGCGGCGCACCGCTGATGCCATTGGACATTAGCCGGAACCGGTCGAGGTCGGCGACGACGGGTGGATCCGTACGGAGTTCCCGCGGCTGCCGAGCCCAGCCGAGAAGCGCGGCCCCGGCGGCGACCAGCAGAAAGGTTGCCAGAAACGACCACTTTGCGTCGTTGATGCTCCCGAACATCATGTGCTCACCCGGTCACCCCCTCAATCATGTGGAACTTCTGAGGATCGACCGAGACGCACCGGAAGGAGCTTGTAGGAGGGCGTTTTCGATTTCGGATCATGGTGAGCCAGCGGAAAGAGCGGGTTCGTCTCAGGATAATACGCGCCGCAACATCCCCTGGGAATATCATAGGCAACGATCCTCAACGCCGTCACAGTCCGAACGTTGTCTGTATCGATCGCAGTGGTCAGATCGACACTGTCGCCATCCTTGAAACCAAACCGAAGGATATCCTCCGGGTTCATGAATACCACCTTGCGAGTGCCTTCCACACCGCGAAATCTGTCGCTGTACCCATAAATCGTGGTGTTGAACTGGTCGTTAGATCGCAGCGTCGCCAGGTGGAGGACGTCGGTGCTCCGCGCCGTCGAAAATTCCGGAAAGAGTTTCTCCGGTGTCAGGAAGTTCGCCTTGCCGCTCTTCGTCACCCATTTGCGTTCGCGCGCCGGCAGCGGTCTCACAAATCCACCTGGCGTAAACAGGCGTTTGTTGAAATCCTTGAACGTTTCCGGGTAGGTTCGCTCGATCGCATCACGGATCTCCGCGTAATTCCCGACCCAGCTGTCCCAGGGAACCTTGGTTTCGCCGAGGGTTGCCTTGGCCATGCCGGCGACGATTGCCGGCTCCGAAAGGAGCTCCGGGCTTGCTGGTCTCGTCTTGCCGCGCGAGCCGTGGAAATGCGCGATCGAACTCTCCATCGATACGGCCTGCGGACCGGTCGCTTGCTCGTCCAGTTCGATGCGACCGAGACACGGCAGCAGATAGGCAATCTCGCCATGGACGACATGGCTGCGATTGAGCTTGGTGGCGATCTGCACGCTAAGCCGCAGCCTACGCCAACCTTCTTCCATAACAGTCGTGTCGGGGACTGCTCTCAGGAAGTTGCCGCCGAGACTGATGAAGGCACGTGATTGGCCGCTCATGATCGCCTCACAGGTCTCCACCGTCGAGCGGCCCGTCCAGCGCGGCGGTTCGAAGCCGTAGAGTTCGGAGAGCTTGTCCAGCGGCGCTAAGCCCGGCTTCTCGGTGATGCCGACAGTCCGCTGTCCCTGGACGTTGGAGTGACCGCGGACGGCACAGATGTTGGCGCCCGGTTTGCCGATATTGCCGCGCAACAGTGCCAGATTGCAGACCATATGGACGTTCTGGACGCCCATAAGCTGTTGCGTCAAACCCATGCCATAAACCAGCATCACCGCCTCGGATTTGGCGTAGGTGGCCGCTGCCTGCGTCATCTCATCACGGCTGAGACCTGAAACCCGCTCCAGCTCCTTCCACCGATGGCCGCGTGCGGCGTTGGCGAATTCCTCGAAGCCGGTAGTGTGCTCCTTGATGAAGTCATGGTCGAGGACATGCTTCTTGTCGGCCGCCGCAATCGAGGCCGCAAAGGCAATCATTGCTGCGTTGTCTGGATCCTTTGGTTTGCCGTCGTCACCGGCGACACGGCTTTGATGGGAGGCTTTCAAGGCATCGTCGGCTTCGATCAGCGCCTTGCAGACGCCAAATAGTGCGGCGATATCGCCACCGTTGTTGACCTGATAATATTCGGAGGAAATCTTCGTTTCGTTGCCGGTGAGCATCTGCGTCGGCGACTGCGGGTTGACGAACCGCTCAAGGCCGCGTTCGCGCAACAGATTGAAGGTGACGATCTTGACGCCGCGATCGACGGCATCCTGGAGATCGTGCAGCAAGCGCGGCGACGACGTACCGACATTTTGCGCGATGTAGAAGATGCAGTCGGTATTCTGGAAGTCCGAAAGGACGGCTGTTCCAACAGCGGCCCCGATGCTTTCCGGAAGAGCGACCGATGAGCTCTCGTGACACATGTTGGAGCTGTCGGGCATGTTATTGCTGCCGTACATGCGCGCAAACAGCTGGTACATGTAACTCGTTTCGAGCGATGCCCGACCCGACGTGTAGAAATCGACCTGATGCGGGTCGAGAGCGCGTAGCTCCCGACCGATCTCTTCGAACGCTTGGGCCCAGGTGACCGGAACATATCGATCGGTGGCTGCGTCCCAGCGCATCGGATGCGTCAAACGACCTTGTTCTTCGAGGTCGTGATCGTTCCAAAGCTCCAGTTCTCGAAGAGGATGTCTATGGAAGAATGCTCGGTCGGCACGCCGCGATGTCACCTCCCAGGCTGTGGCTTTGGCCCCATTCTCGCAAAATTCAAGAGGGTGAGTCTTGGCAGGCTTCGCCCAGGCGCAACTCACGCACATATAACCTTCCGGCTTGTTCTGCGTCGACAGCAGCTTCGGCCCACGTAGCGCCACATGCTCTTTCAGGGTGATCTCACCGACGGATTTTGCAGAACCCCATCCGCCCGCAGGTCCGCTATAGGGCTTGATTTTGGGAGAGCGTGTTTTCGACGTCATGGATGCCTCAAGCGATACCACGAGGCGAGCCATCTCGGTTGAGGCTCCTCGGTTACAGTAAACCTTCGATGTCGCACCAAGTTCCGCTGCGCCGGGAAGGCGCAGCTTGCTTCATAGCTCTATCCTCGAAACTCGCCCTCGTTCATGTCGCGCTCGTCATAATTGATGTCCCAGTCCTTGGAGTCTTTGCCCTTGCCCGGCGTTTTCTTGTTGACCGTCGCGTCGTCGGAATGAGTGATCACGCGCGGCTTGGCGCTGCTGACGCCGTTGTTGGATCCACCAGCATGGTTGCTTTCGGACTGCCCTCTGGCGTCCTGTTCAATCTGCGCCTTGGACGGTTTGCCATTTTTTGTCATGATTGAGCTCCTGAGCGTTCGGACCGGCGGTTTCTCATATCCTCCTCGGCCTGCGTCTCGCCCACCGCGCGGCGCAGTCCCTTTTCTGCCTCTCGAGCCAGACGCGTGCGACGCCGGGCGGCGGTCGGATCATCCGCAGCGCGAGAAGCATCCGTTTCAGCTGGAACCGTCTCGAGATCATTATTTCCGAGTGCCCCCCATGACGGATCCCATTCGACGCCTTCTGTCAGCTCCACGAAGATCGGCTTGCCGCTACCTCCATTGTGGGATTGGGCCAGTTTGAAAGCAGCCTCCGGCTCCATCTCCTCACCAGGAAATATCGAATCGTCTTGCCCGGTCTCGGCGATCTTGCGGACATATCCGCGAACTTGATCGCCGGAATGATAGAACTTGATCACCAGTGACCCGGCAGACGCCGCGCCAGCAGAGTAAGGCATGTAGTGAGCGCCTTCGCCGGTAGCGCTGGCCTCGCCGTCTGCCGCCTGATACCAGTGCGCAAGATCCCGTCCTTCCGGCCGCCCCTCGCTTTCCCAGATCTGATAGGCGCGCAGTCTTTTTTCCTCTTCGTCGATCATGACCTGCCTCCTGACTTATCACAGCACTACTTGTTAAGGTCCTTTGCCATCATCAGATGGTGTTCCAGAGCCGGACGCGTAGTGGCGGCCCACGCTTTCAAATCGGCATTGTCGCCTTCCTCGCCATACCGCTTGAACAGATCGACCGCATCTTCATGCACGGACTCCTGATCAGAGTGGTATTGCTTGTTGAAGTCGGCGCCCTGAAGGCCGTTCAGCTTGTCGAGCATGCTTTGCTGACTGGATGTCATCGCTGCCGGAAGCGGTGCTTTGACCTTGCCGCTGGTCACTAAGCCCTTGAGTTCATCCGTGGTCTTCTGGTGATCGGTGACCATCTGCTGGGCAAAGGCTTTCGTTGCTTCGTCACCACGCTCTAGGGCAAGCTTGCTCGAGGCGATCTCGAACATATCGCTGGTGGCGGCTTCCTTGACGAAGTCTTCCGTCTTCGGAGCAACGCCCATCAGCGAATTGACGCCGGTTTTCTCGGCGGCAGATTGCGCGAAGGCCGGACCGGCAAGCACGAGGGCAAGCGAAGCGATAGCAAGGTGTTTCATAGGGATCTCCTGAATTGTCTTCGCCTAAAAACGGATTTGCCAGCCTGACTGTTCCAAGGAAAATCGACCGAGCGGAGCGCGGTGCCCGCTGCGAAGACGTCGACGCGGGAGACGCATCCGTTTAAAGATCTCCAGGAGCGCCTCCCGATCGCGGGATCAGTCGACGACTTTCAGAACGACCTTGCCGCGGATATGGTTCTCCTTGAGGGCTGCCTGCGCTTTTGCGGCCTCGCGAAGCTCAAAGGTGCTCGCGATCACCACCTTGACCTTGCCTTGGTCGATCAAGTCCGCGATCTCTTGCAATTGAGCGCCGTTCGGCTGCGCGGTGTAGCGGCCGACGCGAATGTCCCGTTCAGCGGCGCGCGCCTTGTCCGGCTCCTGAAGCGTGGAGATCAGCGCGCCTCCTGGCTTGACGACATTGAAGCTTCGCTCCTGCGTCTCACCACCAATCAGATCGAACACCAAGTCTACGGGCTCGATCAAGTTCTCGAACTTTTCGGACTTGTAGTCGATCACCTGATCGGCCCCGAGGTCGCTGACGAACTCCTTGTCGGCCGCAGATACCGTGGTTGCGACCCAGGCGCCCTTTGCCTTGGCGAACTGAATGGCGAAATGTCCGACCCCGCCGGCGCCACCGTGGATCAGAACGCGCTGGCCCTGCAGCAGACTGCCATGGTCGAAGAGACCCTGCCAGGCGGTGATGCCGGCAAGCGGCACGGCGGCCGCGCCGACCGCATCCAGTGATTTTGGCTTCGCGGCGACTTCGTCAACTCTTGCTAGGACGAATTCCTCGTAGCCGCCATGTTCTGGCGAGAGAAACGCAAAGACCTCGTCGCCGATGAGGAAGCTTGAGACATCGTCGCCGGCGGCCGCGATTTGTCCGCTGACATCGCGCCCGAGCACATAGGGCAAATCCTTCTCGGTGACCACAGGATATTTCCCTTCGCGCATCTTGGCATCGACCGGATTGACGCTTGCGGCAAAGACTTTGATGAGGACTTCGTTGGCAGACGGGATCGGACGGTCAATTTCCTCGATTGCCATGACCTCCGGTCCGCCGAAGCGATGAATGCGCACAGCCTGCATGATGAAACTCCTTTGATGTTCGGGATTTTTGTTGTTCAAAACGGGAACCGCACCGCAATGCGATTGTTCCCTTGCAGTCGGCGCGCAGGGAACAACTCGGCTGATGATCGGTTTCGCTTTGCGAGTTATTAGGCTGTTGGAACAGCCGGCCATTTTCACAGCAGGAGCAACTATGTCTTTGAAAGCACTTGCCTTGAACGGCACTCTAAAATCCTCGGATTCTTCCGAACCATCCTCCACCGGCAAATTGCTCGAACTCATTGCTGACGAGCTCAAGACGCACGGGGTCGAAACCGAGACCATTCGCCTTGCCGATCATAACATCAAGCCGGGCGTGACATCGGACGAAGGCGAAGGCGACGCTTGGCCCGACATCCGCAAAAAGGTTCTGGAAGCCGATATTCTGCTGATCGGCACGCCGATTTGGCTCGGGCAGCCGGGAAGCGTTTGCAAGCGGGCTCTCGAGCGGATGGACGCGTTTCTCGAAGAGACCGACGATCAGGGCCGCATGGTGTCCTATGGCAAGGTCGCAGCAGTTGCGGTGGTCGGTAACGAGGATGGCGCCCACCACGTTTCCGCGGAAGTGTTTCAGGCCCTCAACGATGTCGGCTTCACGATTCCGGCCAATGCGGTTGCCTACTGGGTCGGCGAGGCCATGGGATCGACGAACTTTGTCGATCTCAAAAAGACCCCGGAGGCGGTTCAGACGATGATATCGATGCTGGCGCGCAATACGGTTCATCTCGCCAAGCTTCTGAAGAAATCCCAATATCCGGGCGAGGAGGGCTAGCAGGCAATGCCGACGACCACCCGCAAGGCGCAGGTCCCGCCTGCTCTTGCAGAACCCCATCCACAGGCAACAAGTTTGAGCGCGTTGCGGCACCAAGCTGAGGCCTGTGAACGCTGTGATCTCTACCGGGATGCTACCCAAACCGTGTTCGGCGAAGGCCCGTCCGAGGCAAGGGTTGTGCTGATTGGCGAGCAACCGGGAGATCAGGAGCACATCGCCGGCAAGCCTTTCGTCGGCCCCGCGGGTAGGCTGCTCGACGAATGTCTGCAGGAAGCCGGCGTTGATCGATCACTCTGCTACGTGACCAATGCGGTCAAGCACTTCAAATTCGAACGACGCGGCAAACGGCGCCTTCATGCCAAGCCAAACGCCGGTGAGATACAACGTTGCGCCTGGTGGCTGGGCGGCGAACTTGAGCTCCTCCGGCCTGACCTCATCGTGGCGCTCGGGGCGACAGCCCTCTACACTCTGATGGGCCGATCGGTCGGACTGACCAAGGAACGAGGACACGTTCTACCTGCAGCAAGCGGGACGCCTATCCTGGTCACGATCCATCCGTCCTATCTGCTCCGGATCCGCGATCACGATGATCGTGAGAGCGAGCGCCAGCGCTTTATCAGCGACCTCAAGAGCATTGGCGACCATCTGAATGCGTCACTGATGACGGCACGGCAAAATGCTTAAGGATCGAAACTCCCGACGGCCGGTAGTTCCGGTTGCGGTCCGAGCTGTTCCTCATCGGTCCAAAGGTTATCGGCGAGATCGCCCAGCGATTGCAGCACGAGGCGGCGGGGCCAGCCGGCAGCAACGGCTTCCTCGATGATCGACAGAAACGACGGTTCCAAAGCCTGCTGGCATTCGAGATCGTCGTCGCGCGGATTGTCATTCGGCGCTTTTATGACCGGCATAGCCACTCTCCCTTCAGCATCAAACGAGAGGCTCTTTAGCGCTTCGGCTGCTTGCCAAAGTCCTTGCGCAACTCGTCCTTGGCGCGATTGAGGGTCGCCAGGCGTGATCGAGACAACTGCTTACCGGCACGATTGATATAGAAGGTAAGCATCGACATCGCAGACTGGAAAGGGCTGGCCTTTCGCCGCGGGCTTTCCTCCGCGGAATGCTTGAGCGAATCCGCGATCTTCTTGGCGCTGCGCTGCTTGAACACCCCGCCTTCGAGGTCCATCGCATCGCTGTTGTCGGTCACGTCCTGCGACCATTTCTGCTTGGGTTTCTTTTTCGGCATCGGATCCTCCGCATGTGAAGCGGCGCCCTGGGTCGGGCGCCATATCAGGGGTCAATGATGGGCGTGGTGCTCATTGCGTTTGCGAGTGGCAGCGGCCTTTTTGGCCGAAGCGGAACGCTCTTCCTTGGTCCGCGATGCAGCAGCGGCACCACCCCTGCGCCCGCCTTTTTCGGAGGATGCATGGTTTTCGGCATGGCCACGGCCCGATCCGGACTTCTTGCCACCGCCGCTCTCCTTGTTGACGGTGGCCCAGGCGCGGCGCTCGGCTTCCTTTTCGGAAACGCCACGATCTTCGTAGCCTTCCTCGATATGCTCGGCCTTGCGCTTCTGCTTGTCGGTATAGGCGGACTTGTCACCTTGGGGCATGGAACATCTCCTTGACTGACATGAGATTTGACGCAGGGAAAACTGCGGTTTTCGACCAAAGTTCCGCTGACTGTGAATTGTGATCGCGTCTCTGCGACTGACGCTCAGGACGTCCGGATCGAACCGCTCCAGATCGGATTTTCGGAGCAGAAGGGATCTGCCGCCATTGCGGAACCAACACCCGGAAACAAGGGTTTGTTGCAGACCTATTTTGATGTGACCCAAGAGGCATCGATATGACACAGACCGTCGGCGATTTCGTCGTTTCCCGTCTTCACGTGTGGGGCGTCCGCCGCATGTTCGGCTATCCCGGCGATGGCATCAACGGCGTGTTCGGCGCGCTGAACCGTGCCGGCGACAAGATCGAGTTCATCCAGGCACGCCATGAGGAGATGGCCGCGTTCATGGCGTCTGCCTATGCGAAATTTTCCGGCGAGCTCGGCGTATGTATCGCGACCTCAGGCCCAGGGGCGGCACATCTCGTGACAGGCATGTACGATGCGCGAGCCGATCATCAGCCGCTTCTTGCCATCGTCGGCCAGCAGGCAAGGGGTGCACTTGGCGGACACTACCAGCAAGAGGTCGATCTCGCGGCTCTTTTCAAGGATGTCGCCGGTGACTTCGCGCACCAGGCATCGACACCTGCGCAAGTTCGCCATCTCATCGATCGCGCCGTACGCATCGCGCTGGCAAATCGAACGGTGACGGCGCTGATCCTGCCCAATGACTTACAGGAAATGGCTTACGAAGAACCGGCGCGCGCCCACGGGACCGTCCATTCTGGGTTTGGCTATCGAGCCCCCAAGATCGTGCCATACCAAGAGGACCTGCAAGCCGCAGCGGATGTCCTCAACGCCGGCGAAAAGGTTGCAATCTTGGTGGGTGCCGGCGCGCTCGGCGCAACCGACGAGGTGATCGCCATCGCCGATCGGCTTGGTGCCGGGGCTGCGAAAGCATTACTTGGCAAGGCCGTACTTCCCGACGACTTGCCCTGGGCCACAGGGTCGATTGGTCTTCTCGGAACTGAGCCCTCCTGGGACCTGATGCGCGACTGCGACACGTTGTTGATGATCGGTTCCGGCTTTCCCTATGCGGAGTTTCTGCCCGAGGAAGGACAGGCGAAGGCGGTCCAGATCGATATCCAGCCGGGCATGCTGTCGCTCCGCTATCCAATGGACGTCAATCTCGTCGGCGACGCGAAGGAAACGTTGAACGCATTGCTGCCCCTGCTTGAGCAGAAAGATGGCAAATGGCGCAACCGCATAGAAAAGAACGTTGCCGCCTGGTGGAAGCTCCTTGAGGAACGGGCCCACGCCGAAGCCAATCCCGTCAACCCGCAATTGGTCGCTTGGGAGCTGTCGTCACGCCTGCCTGACAACGTCATCTTGACCAGCGATTCCGGCTCCTGTGCGAACTGGTATGCGCGCGATATCAAGATTAGGCCCGGGATGATGGCGTCGCTTTCGGGCGGACTGGCATCGATGGGTGCCGCAGTTCCCTATGCTATTGCTGCCAAATACGCCCATCCGGACCGTCCTGTCATCGGTCTCGTCGGCGATGGCGCCATGCAGATGAATAACATGGCGGAGCTGATCACCGTTTCAAAATACTGGCGTGACTGGGCCGACCACCGCTTCATCATCTGCGTTTTCTACAACGAGGATCTGAACCAGGTGACCTGGGAGCAGCGGGTGATGGAGGGCGATCCGAAGTTCGAGGCCTCACAAGGCATTCCGAACGTGCCGTACCACCGGTTCGCCGAACTCATTGGCCTCAAAGGCCTGTTTGTCGATCGCCCGGAGAACCTGGGGCATGCTTGGGACGAAGCACTTGCCTCGGACCGGCCGGTGCTACTCGAAGTCAAGACCGACCCTGAAGTCCCGCCGATGCCGCCACACCTGACGTTCGAGCAGGTCAAGAACCTCACCTCGACGCTGATAAAAGGTGATCCCAATGAAGGAGGCATTATCCGCGGCACGGTGCGGCAGGTATTGAGCTCGGTGCTTCCCGGAAAGAGCGACGGGTAGTGTCTGTGGACCTATTAAATCACCCTTCAGAACAAGGTCGCAAGCAAATCGGTCAGACAAGAGGAAGACGCCCTGGCAAGGGCATCAGACGTCTCGGTCGATGGATCTATGCAGAGGCTATTCCGTTTGGAGCGCTCGGCTAAGGGCCGCACTGACCTGGTCGGGCGACGCCGGTTTTCCGAGCATTTCGCCCTTGCCAAAGACCGGCTCGTTTTCGATCAGCGAATCCGGTTCTCCGGAGTAGACGACAAAGGGAACGCCAAGATCTGAAAGGCGTCGAACGACGGTGGTGCAGATCCCGTCCGACAGTCGCGGGTCGATGATCGCGGCGGCTGGTGTGTGGGCGTCCAACCAGGCCGAGGCGTCCTTGCACGTCGAAAGTGTCACATGGTCCTGATGGCCGCTTTCAACCAGCGTCTCCTCAAGGTCCAGCGCGATAAACGGTTCGTCTTCGAGGATGAGGATCGTGGACACATGAATCTCCTGCCACCGCCGTACGCACGTTTGAGGCCGGGGCTGTAAAAAGTGGGCTCCGGAACTTGTGCCGCCGACGGGAATTTTGCCGTAGAACTGTAAAATTAGGAAGTAGCATGAAGCCCAAAGTCCTGGTCGTCGAAGACGAACCCCTCTTGCTCCTGGCCGCCGTGGATCTGGTCGAAGAAGCCGGGTTCGAGGCGCTTGAGGCAATGAACACCGCGGATGCGGTGCGGATCCTGAAGACTGTGCCAGAAGTCTTTATCCGGTTCACCGATATCGACCTGCCGGGCTGGATGGACGGCCTGAAACTCGCCGTCTCCATCCGCGACCGCTGGCCAATGGAGATCATCGTGGTCTCCGGCATGAAAATGCCGCGCCCAGACAAACTGCCGTCGCGAGGCGTATTTTTCGCCAAACCCTGTGACTCCATTGCTGTCACAAAAACGCTTGTGGCGATGGCTGCGTAGGGAGACCAGAATGAGAGGGCCCTGGATCCATCTCTGCATCGACATGCAACGGATCTTTGCAGAGGAAACGCCCTGGCACGTGCCGTGGATGAAGGAAGTTTGTCCGCAAGTCGAGGAACTTGCAGGGCGCTTCCCGGAGCGCACCATCTTCACCCGGTTCATTACCCCCTCGCGCTCCAGTGACATGCCCGGCATGTGGCGGGACTATTATGAAAAGTGGTCGCAAATGACGCGCGAGCGTCTAGACCCCCAGATGCTCGATCTTCTGCCCATCCTGCAACGACTGGTCCCTCCCGCGCGCGTTTTTGACAAGATGACCTATTCGCCGTGGATGGGCGACACGCTTCATGGGATACTTTCGGCCGAGGGCGTCGGCACCGTGGTTTTGACCGGCGGCGAGACTGACGTCTGCGTTCTATCGGCGGCACTAGGAGCAATTGACCTCGGTTATAGCGTTATCGTTCTTCGTGACGCCGTCTGTTCCGGCGCCGACGAGACCCATGATGCGTCGCTCGAACTGCTGGGCGACCGTTTTTCGGTGCAGCTCGAACTCCTCATGACAGAGGAATTTTTGCAATCAGTCTAACCCGAATTCGCGTCGAGTTCATGTGGTTCACGCTGCTCGGCGCCGATCATCGGTTATGTTGGCTATCGCTTGAACGGATCATTTCGTCAGTTTTGGCCTGGAGCGCCCTCAGGTTTAGGTTTTGAGAATGCTCCATCAGAAGCAAGAGGAGCAAAACGACAAGGGTCAGAGCATGTTGTGAGAAGAAACCATTTCTGCCGAAAATCAAGCCCGACACCGACCGCGCACCAACCCGCCGCCGACAGGGCAGCTGCCGCGACATCATGACGATGTCGCGCGAGTGCAACGGCAATCTCTGGATCCGAAGAAATCGTGATCGTCCGGCCATGGCGGAGAAATGCGCAGCCTGCCTCCAGGTTCTGCTCTCTTACAACCATGCGAAAGGGAACAACTTCTCGAAGTCGTGGTTTCCGTCGCAGCACGGCATGACGGCCGCGGGAGGAAGATATGAAAGCATTAACCTGGCACGGCAAGCACGACATTCGATGCGAAAGCGTTCCTGACCCGCAGATTGAAGAAGGCCGCGACGCGATCATCAAGGTCACCGCCTGTGCAATCTGTGGCTCCGACCTCCATCTGTATAATGGGATCATGCCCGATATGCATAGTGGCGACATCATGGGACACGAAACCATGGGCGAGGTTGTCGAGGTCGGCAAGGACAACAAGAAGCTCAAGGTCGGCGACCGCGTCGTCGTTCCCTTCACCATCTCCTGCGGCGAATGCTTCTTCTGCAAACGCGGATTTTTTTCTGGCTGCGAACGAAGCAATCCCGATCCATCGAAAGCGAAGAAGCTTTGGGGAAGCTCACCTGCGGGGCTATTCGGCTACACGCATCTGCTCGGCGGCTATAGCGGGGGGCAGGCAGAATATCTGCGCGTGCCCTATGCCGATGTCGGTCCGATCAAAGTGCCCGAGGGACTGACAGACGAGCAGGTCCTTTTCCTGTCCGACATCTTCCCGACCGGCTACATGGCGGCCGATTTCTGCAACATCCAGCCGGGTGATACGATCGCCATCTGGGGCTGCGGTCCCGTCGGTCAGATGGCGATCAAGTCCGCGTTCATTCTCGGCGCCGAGCGGGTCATCGCCATCGATACAGTGCCGGAAAGATTGGCGCTTGCCGAAAGATCCGGAGCCATCACGCTCGACTACATGGACAAGGATATTTATGACCGGATCATGGAGCTGACCAACGGCCGCGGCGCGGATGCCTGCATCGACGCTGTCGGAACGGAGTCAGACCCATCCGCCAGTTGGGACGCGCGTCTCGATCGCATCAAGGTCGCGACCTTTATGGGCACCGATCGTCCGCATGTGCTGCGTCAGGCGATCCATTGCTGCCGCAACTTCGGGACTGTCTCGATCGTCGGCGTTTACGGCGGCTTCCTCGACAAGATTCCCATGGGTTCGGCGATCAACCGCGGCCTGACCTTCAAGATGGCCCAGACGCCGGTGCAGCACTACCTGCCGATCCTGATGGACCGCATCCAGAATGGCGAGATCGATCCATCGTTCATCATCACCCACACGGGAAGCCTGGAAGATGGACCGGATCTTTACAAGACGTTTCTTGAGAAAAAGGACGGCTGCATCAAGGTCGTTCTGAAACCCTGAGGAAGAGGAGCATGATCATGGGAAGCGCACAACAGAAAACCGGCCTCGCCGTCGTCACCGGCGCCTCGAGTGGTATCGGTTTTGAACTCGCAAAGATTGCTGCATCGAAGGGTTACGATCTGATCATTGCTGCCGACGAGGAGGAGATCAATGACGCGGCCGCCGAACTCCGCCGGATGGGAGCAAACGTCGATGCTGTCGTCACGGACCTCTCGACTGTCGAAGGCGTCGATCGGCTTGCCGAAAGCATCGAGGCCGACGGCCGCTCTGTCGATCTGCTGCTGGCAAATGCCGGGCGCGGGCTGGGCAAGGGCTTCCTCGACCAGGACTTCGCAGAGGCTCGCAAGGTCATCGATACGAACGTCGTCGGTACGGTCTATCTGATCCAGCAGATCGGCAACCAGATGCGGGCAAGGGGCGCGGGTAAAATCCTCATCACCGGATCGATCGCCGGGTTCATTCCGGGCAGTTATCAAGCCGTCTATAACGGCAGCAAGGCTTTCCTCAACAGCTTCTCGTTTGCCCTTCGCAACGAGCTTCAGGATACCGGCGTGACCGTCTCGTGCCTGATGCCGGGCCCGACGGACACGCGCTTCTTCGAGCGCGCCAACATGCTGGATACCGACGTCGGCCAGGCCGAGAAGGACGATCCGGCCGACGTTGCCAAGGTCGGATTCGATGCCATGATGGATGGGAAGGGCGATGTGGTCGCCGGTTGGAAGAACAAATTCCAGGCGGCGATGGCCAACGTCACGCCGGCGTCAGTTCTGGCGGCTCAGCATGCGAAGATGGCGGCGCCGGGAACGTCAAAGAACTGAGCAGACACCACTGCTCGGTTTCGGGAGGTCTGGTGCTATTGAGGGCCCCACCTGAGTGAGGCTCTCCTCTGCTTTCGCTAGTACTACATTCCTCGGAAGATTGTAATCGCCATTGCGAATCCCCATATGCGGAACTTGCTGAGCAAACCCTAGGGTTTGACTGCAGAGTTTGCCTGCGGCAGCAAACGCTTACCCTCCATGTTTTGTGACGGGCGAATCCCAATCAAATTGATGCCAGCCGACTGGCCGGCAAAGGAAACCCATTGAAAAAAATAAACATCGCTTCCGCGCCCGCGGCGGCGAAGCCGCGCGAGCGCGATGAGGCCGTTACTCGGCCGACTAAGAATAGGAAAATCTCTCCCTGTCTCCTCACCCGTCGTGAACTGCAGGAGCTGATCGCTGAGCAGCTCGGCTGACGGGAGAAGACTGGATCAAAAAAAGGAGAATTCGATGCAAGTGCTCGTCAGAGACAACAATGTCGACCAAGCCCTCAGGGTGCTGAAGAAGAAAATGCAACGCGAAGGGCTGTTCCGAGAAATGAAGGAACGGCGCGCTTACGAAAAGCCGTCTGAGCGCCGCGTTCGCGAAAAGGCGCAGGCAATCAGCCGCCACCGAAAGGCCGCACGTAAGAAGATGCAGCGTGAAGGCCTCATCGCCACACCAAAGCGGAAAGCATCCGTGCGTTAGTACTATAGAAATCGCTCCGCCATGGGCGGAGCGGCATTCCGTGAAGGGTAAAAGATGGAAGAGCTCACCAGCATAACAATTTCCGAAGAGCCTCTGGAGGATTGTCGTGACGTCATCGAACCTGAATTGCAGGATTTGATCCGGGATGCGCTGCGGGCGGGTTTCTCGCGCGAAGAAATCCTGATTGCCGTCAGCGAACTGGTCGCCGAGGACTTTGCGACCGTGATGAAAACGCCGAGCGTCCATTGAGACGACAGGCAGCTTGAGAACCAGATATGTGCGAGATGGAACAGCATGACCTCTTCGGCGCGATCGAGCCGGCATTTCCGGACGGTTTTCGCTATGCACCCGATGTCATCCCCGACGATCTGCAGCAGGCCCTTCTCGAAAAGATGCCCGGGCTGCCGTTTAAAGCTTTCGATTTCCACGGTTTCGAGGGCAAACGCAGGACAGTTTCATATGGCTGGAAATACGACTTCGATACGGAGCGTGTCCGAAAAGGCGAAGACATCCCGCCGTTTCTTTTTCCCGTCCGCGCGATGGCAGGCAGTTTCGCTGGAATCGACCCCAACCGGTTGGAACAGGCCTTGGTGACCGAATATGGTCCCGGCGCTCCGATCGGTTGGCACAAAGACAAATTCGTCTTCGGTCGCGTGGTCGGTATTTCGCTTCTCTCACCCTGCACGTTCAGACTAAGGCGGCGCCAGGGCGGCAAGTGGCAGCGCAGCTCGGTCATAGTCGAACCAGGATCGGCCTATGTGATGGCCGGCGAGGCCAGGACCCTTTGGGAGCATTCTATCCCGCCGGTCGATCAGCTTCGTTATTCGATCACCTTCCGCGAACTAAACAGCGCGGCATGAGGTCGGCGTGCAGCGGGCATATTACGGCGTCGACTATTCCCAAGCCGGATCGCCATTCATCTGCACAGTGAAACCTTTACCCGACAAAGATGTTACCTGCTCACCGAAACAATGAGGTAAGCAGTTGGCAGTATCAGAGACCCCGGTCCACGGTGATCAGCCGACCGTCGCATCCCCTACGGGCCAGCGGGATCACAAGGAGCTTAGCGCGGCAGCGTTCGAGCGCACCAGGATGCCGATGGTCGCTGCCGACGCAAGACAACCCGAATATCCGATCGTTCTCGCCAACCAGGCATTCCTCGATCTGACAGGTTATGCAGCGGACGAGATCGTCGGTCGTAACTGCAGGTTCCTGCAAGGGACGGGGACCTCGCCTGCTGCAGTGGCCGAAGTCCGTTACGCGTTGACGGCCGGCAAGGGCGTGGATGTAGAGCTTCTGAATTACAAGAAGGACGGGTCTTCGTTTTGGAACCAGCTCCACGTTAGCCCTATCCTCGACGACGACGGAGAAGTCGCTTATTTCTTCGCGTCTCAGATCGACGTGACGAAGTACCGAAAAGTCCAGGCGCTGGAAGCCTCTGAACATCGGCTGCTGATGGAAGTCGACCATCGAGCCAAAAATGTTCTCGCGATCGTCGACAGTATCGTGCGGCTCAGCAACGCTGATAATCCTGCGGCATACGCCTCCGCCGTACAGGAGCGTGTTCAATCGCTGGCGCGGGCGCACGCGCTCCTGTCCGAGAACTCCTGGAAGGCGATCGACATACGAAATGTCATCGAGGCGCAGATCTCACGCTATCCAGGCAGCCACATCACAATGAGTGGACCAGGGTATCTCGTTGTTCCCGAAGCCGTCCAGCCGCTTTCGCTGGTCATCCACGAGCTCGCGGTCAACGCCGTAACCCATGGAGCTCTGTCACGGCACGGTCACGGACGTCTCGCGATAGCGTGGGAGCCAAGCCCGGAGGACGGTCGCCTCATCTTGATATGGACCGAAAGTGGGGGTGCTCCCAGGCCGCAGGAGCTAATCAAAGGCTTCGGAACCATTATCGTTGGAGCGCTCATCGAAAAACAACTCCGAGGCTCCATTACCCGCGATTGGCGAGACGACAGCCTGGCGGTCACGCTCGAAATACGGCCCAGCTAGGTATCGACCATGGGTACCGGCTCATCAAGCGCGCTGCCGAGGCGTTTTTCAGCATTAAAACGGTGATCTTAGAGGTGAAAGCGCGTGGAAATTGCTCCCACGCACTGTTTCAATGTTATTTGATCGGGGGCGATGTCTTGCCGAGCTTGACCGACGGCTCCCTGCCCCAGACACGCAATTTGCCAAGTTCGGCAACGAAGGTGGAAAGTCCTTCTTCCCCCGGCAGGGAACGAACGCCCTCATCAAGTGAATCGGCAATCCCGGCCTTCTCCAACAGCGGGACTGCTGAGTGATCGTAGCCGATGAATTTGCAGTGCTGGAAGGCGTCCGCCACGAAGTCGCGCGCCGCCGCCTCGTTTACGAGATCCTCTATGCCAGAGGCCGAAGTCAGGATGGCAACAGCATCGAACAAAACCGAGGGACCGCCATCGATCATATGATGTGCCGCTATCAATGTACCGTCAGACGCCGTCACGCCGCCGACCTTCGGCGCGATCAGTTCGAAGACTGCTTTCTCCTTGGTGATGGCGTCGGTCAACCCCTTCAACAGCTTGGCATCCACACCATCGGTGATCAGAATGCCGAGCTTGCGCCCTTCGAAGCGTTTGGGACCGCGTTCGACGATGCTGAGCGCCGGCGACGGTTCTAGATCCTGGCGGGTCGGCATCGCCGCATCGGCCGCCTTGGGCATGGACTTGAAGCCGAGCTTTTGCGCAACCGTGGTTGCCAAAGTTTCATCGATATTTAGGAGATGCGAGACCATGCGCTCGCGGATAACGAGTGCTTCGACCTTGCTCAGTTCGAAGGTCAAAGCAGATGCGATGTGGCGTTGCTCTGCGCCGGTTTGGCTAATGTAGAACTGCCGTGCCTGGCTGTAATGGTCGGCAAAGCTTTCCGGACGCAGGCGTGCCTTGGTGCCCTGTTCCTGGGCCGGAAAATGGCGATAGCCCTGCATCGGCGACTCGCGCGGTCCCTCGTTGCGCGAATTCGGTTGATAATTGGTTCGGCCGACGGGATTGCGCATCGCCATATGGCCGTCCTGCTGGAAGTTGTGCATGGGACACTTCGGGGCATTGATCGGCAGATGGGTGAAGTTCGGACCACCCAGCCGCTTCAGCTGCGTGTCGAGATAGGAGAAGTTGCGGCCCTGCAGCAGTGGATCGTTGCTGAAATCAATGCCCGGCGGCACGTTCTGGGTCATGAACGCTACCTGCTCGGTTTCCGCGAAGAAATTGTCGGGCATGCGATCGAGCACCAGCCGGCCGATTGCGATCGGCGCCAGGACTTCCTCGGGGATGATCTTGGTCGGATCGAGCACGTCGAAGTCGAAACTGTCGGCGAAAGCCTGGTCGAAGAGCTGGACCTGCAGCTCCCATTCAGGGAAATTGCCTGACTGGATTGCGTTCCAAAGGTCACGGCGATGGAAATCCGGATCGGCGCCGTTGATCTTGACTGCTTCGTTCCAGGCAACCGACTGAAGACCGAGCTTTGGTTTCCAATGGAACTTGACGAAGGTGGATTCGTCCCTGGCGTTGACGAATCGGAAGGTGTGGACACCGAAGCCTTCCATGAAGCGAAGCGAGCGCGGGATGGTGCGGTCCGACATGATCCACATGACCATGTTCATGCTTTCCGGCGTCAGGCTGATGAAATCCCAGAAATTGTCGTGCGCTGTCTGCGCCTGCGGGAAAGCCCGATCCGGTTCCTGCTTGGCGGCATGGATCAGGTCGGGGAACTTGATGGCGTCCTGAATGAAGAAGACCGGGATGTTGTTACCGACGAGATCCCAGTTGCCCTCCTGCGTATAGATCTTGACGGCGAAGCCGCGGACGTCGCGGGCCAGATCGGCCGAGCCCTTGTTGCCGGCGACCGTGGAAAAGCGCACGAAGGCGGGCGTCTTCTCGCCCGGACGCTGGAAAACGTCGGCCCTGGTGTATTTCGCCAGCGATTCATAGGTCTCGAAATACCCATGGGCGCCGTAGCCGCGCGCATGCACGACGCGTTCTGGAATGCGCTCGTGGTCGAAGTGAAAGATTTTCTCGCGGAAATGGAAGTCGTCTACGACAAGCGGACCGCGCGGCCCGACACGCAGCGAATTCTGGTCATCGGCCACCGGCCCGCCCTGGGCGGTCGTCAGGACGGGCGTCTCGCCTTCCGCAAACTGGTGAAGTTCTCCTCCAGCGCCGCGCTGGAGCTTCTGGTCATGGACGGTCGCTGTCGCAAGTTTCGGCGCGGACGAGGCGGTAGCTGGTTTCTTGGCCATGGGATGGGCTCCTCAGTGCGGCGGGGTTCGTTCGGGACGCTCAATGCAAAAAGGCCGCCTCGAAAGGCGGCCTGATCATTTACGCGGACAGTTTAACTGGCCTTTTTCATTGCACCCTTGGCGCTGGTCGAACCTTCGCCCTTGGCGTTGGCTGAACTTTCACCGAGTGCCGTCAGCTTCTGGTCAGTGGCGATTTCTTCCTGCAAGGTGGCATCTAGCAGAGCGACGGCTTCCTTCATGCCCAGCTGCTTCGCCCAGGACTTCAGGGTGCCGTAACGGGCGATCTCGTAATGCTCGACGGCCTGAGCCGATGAGATCAGGCCGGCGTCGAGCGCCGCGGTGCCCTTATATTCCTCCATGATCTCCTCGCCCTCGGCGAGGATGCCCTGGATCGCTTCACAGGTCTTGCCGCGAGCCGGCTTGCCGAGGAGTTCGAAGATCTGTTCGAGACGTTCGATCTGCCCCTGGGTTTCGTCGCGGTGCTGCAGGAAACCTGCTTTGCCTTCTTCTGACTGGGCGGCGCGGGCCATCTTCGGCAGAGCCTTCAGGATCTGCTTTTCGGCGAAGTAGATGTCTTTCAGAGTGTCGAGGAAGAGATCGCTCAGGGTCTTTTCAGTGGCCATGGTGGGCTCCGATCACAATTTCGAGAGTGGGGACCCGAATAACACCCATGGCGCGTCGAAGTTCCTTTGGATCCTTCGAACGTATAAGATCGCAGAAGGATTGGCCTGAGGAAGTGCTCCGGGTTAGATGCAGGCGCGCCATTCCACTTTCCATCCTTCCACATATTGTTTTCGCTTCGTGTTACTCCTGAGACTCACTTATGCGGGGCCGACCGCACGCTGGCGCCTTGTGACCTCGCCGGGAATCGAATGTCCGCTGTTGGTAGGCTAGTACGTGGCGACTTCCGCACTGCTCCGGGTTTACTGCATTTTCTCGCCGCCTAGCAGGCATGCTCGGTCTTCGGCCTCCTTGCTTAACCGCTGCGGTCTTCAGAGTTTTTCGCCAATGTGGCGGCGTGTGGGTTCCTGCTTGACTATGCGGACATGACATTCCGCCTTTGTCGAAGCCAGGACGAGCGTAACGGCTCAGAAAATCCATTCGGCAACAGGCTTCGAGGAACAATGGTAGGAAGCGGGCGTTCGCAAACATGCATTTCACGCAACCGCGAAACCATTGGGTGTCACCATGCACGACAAAACATCCTTGAACGATCCTCGCAAGCTCTATCCCGCGCCGCCTTTTCCCGACCAACCACAGCCTGCGCCCGGTCTCGCTCGCAAAATGGATCCCGTCCCGGATCACGGTGAGCAAAGCTATCGCGGGTCGGCAAGGCTCACTGGCCGCAAGGCGCTCATCACCGGCGGAGATTCCGGTATCGGCCGCGCCGCCGCCATCGTTTTTTTCGCGAGGGCGCCGATGTCGCCATCGCCTACCTCCCTGACGAAGAAGCCGACGCCAAAGAAGTGATCGGTCTTATCGAAGCCGAGGGGCGCAAGGCCGTTGCGCTCCCGGGCGACATCAAAGACGAAACTTGGTGCCGCGAACTGGTCGAGAAAGCCGTTTCCGGCCTTAGCGGACTCGATATTCTCGTCATCAATGCCGGCCGGCAGCAATATCGCGAAACGATCGAAGAGTTGTCGACCGAAGATTTCGACAAGACGATGAAGACCAATCTCTATGCGCTACATTGGATCGCTCAAGCCGCTGTGCCCCATATGCCGGCGGGATCTGCAGTGATAACGACCGCCTCCATCCAGGCCTATCAGCCGTCGCCGATCCTGCTCGATTATGCCACGACCAAGGCTGGTATCGTCGCCTACACCAAGGCGCTCGCCAAGCAACTGATCGAGCGAGGCATTCGCGCCAATGTCGTCGCGCCCGGTCCGGTTTGGACGGTTCTTCAGCCAAGCGGTGGCCAGCCGGACGAGAAGGTCAAGAACTTCGGCAAGGACAGCGATTTCGGTCGCCCCGGCCAGCCAGTCGAGCTCGCTCCGGTCTTCGTCCTCCTCGCCTCGCAGGAAGCGAGCTTCATCAACGGCGAGGTCTACGGTGTAACCGGCGGTAAGGGCGTCGCTTGATCGAACCAACTTCGGAGGTTGTCCATGGCGCAAGCACCGACTTTGAAACATGTCTCCGCGGGGGTCCTGAATATTGCCTATTACGATTCAGGTTCCGCGGATGGCGTTGCAACGATCCTGCTTCATGGCTTTCCCTATGATGCTCACGCCTATGACGAGGTCGCTGCTCGGCTAGCCGGCTCTGGCCATCGCTGCATCGTGCCGTTCCTGCGCGGCTATGGTCAAACCCGGTTTCTGTCCTCAACAACAATGCGCTCCGGGGAGCAGGCGGCGCTTGGGGCGGATCTGTTGGCATTGATGGACAGTCTGTCGATCGAAAAGGCGATCCTCGGAGGGTACGACTGGGGCGGACGTGCTGCCTGCATTGTTGCCGCGTTATGGCCGGAAAGGGTGCTGGGGCTGGTCAGCGCCGGGGCGACCTATAACATCCAGGATATCGCCGGCGCCGGGAACCCGGGTTCGCCGGATCAGGAGGCGCGGGACTGGTACCAGTACTATTTCCATACCGATCGAGGGCGGAAGGGCCTTGAGCAAAAGCGAAGCGAGATAGCCCGGCTTCTCTGGCAGACATGGTCGCCATCTTGGCATTTCGAAGTCGACGCATTCGAGCAAAGCGCGGCTTCCTTTGATAATCCTGACTTTGTTGACGTGGTGATTCATTCGTACCGGCACCGTTACGGCGTGGTGCCGGGTGATCCCGCTTACGCGGCCCTCGAAGCGCTATTAGCGACGCAGCCGCCGATCTCGGTTCCGACCATCGTGCTGCTCGGTGCAGACGACGGCGTGGATCCTCCGCCCTCACAAGACGAGGAGGCCAAGCATTTCACGGGGCCATACATCCGTCGTGTGCTGCCGCGTGTCGGTCACAACGTGCCACAGGAAGTCCCGACCGTGTTCGCGGGTGCAATGCGCGAACTGCGCGAGATGGGCTAAGGAAAGGAGTGGTGCGTTAACTCACTGCATCTTCGCCTCAATCGCCTGACCGACGATCGTAAGCTGCAACCTCGGTTCGCCACCGAGGAAGCTCTCTTCGACAAGCTGCATCTTCTCCAGACGCTCGACAACCCTTTCGGACAGCCGCTTGTCGCCGACCAACCAGCCCCTGCCGGCTTTGCGCTGCCGGCGGAAAAAGGCGATCGCCCCAAGTGCTTCCCGTTGTGCCCGGGTGAGGGTTTTGAGTGTTTCGCTCGTGTTCGGGTGTTCGGGGTGAAGCAAGCGATCATTCCTTCTGGTCGGGACGCCGATCGGCGGCGGGCCAGTCATTAGAGGGCTCATCAATTGAGTCTTCCGCTGGGTCGGGATCCCGATCATAAGCAAGCAGGCGCTTTGCCAGCACGTCCTGAAGGGTCTCGATCACCACGGCCGTCCCATGTCCCTCGCTGGCGAAGCGGTCAATGACATCGGCCACGAGATCGTCGAGTTGTTTGAACAATCGTTCGGAGGTGTCAGGATCGTTGGTCATGGACCGCCCCTTTCAAACCGTGGTTCGCCGTTGTTGCCATTCCTTGTAAGGTGCCAGCAACTGACCGGGAAAGCGATCTTCGATCGCCGTCTCGACGAGCGCGATCTTGGAAAACACATCGCTTGTCTCCCGGACATCGACCGCGACGTCCTCGCTCTCCTGTTCGAGCGTTTGCATGAGAGCAAACAGCTCCTCATCCGTCATCATTGAAAGGTTGTCCGCGAAGTCCGCTGCATCGAAATCCTGTCGCTCGACCATGGCGTTTTGGTTCCTCATGTGCAAACATGCTCTCGGCGATAACGACTTAGTCGTCATCGAGTTCAATCCAGACTGGCGCATGATCGCTGGTGTGCTCCCAGCCGCGGGCGAACTTGTCGACGCCGCAGATCTGCAACCGTTCACGCAGGGAAGGGCTGAGCAGGAAATGGTCGATGCGCAGACCGGCATCACGAGCGAATGCGTTCCGGAAATATTTCCAGAACGTATAAATCCGCTCGTCGGGATGCAGCGATCGGATAGCATCGGTCCAGCCCATGGCGATCAGCTCAGCATAGGCGGCCCGTACTTCTGGCCGGAACAGGGCGTCGTCCCGCCAGCGTTCCGGCGCGTAGACATCGAGATCCGTCGGCATGACGTTGAAATCGCCGACAAGGGCGACCGGCACCTCGAGTTCGAACAGCTCGGCAGCATAGGCGTGCAGCCGCTCGAACCAGCGAAGCTTGTAATCGAATTTCGGGCCGGGCGCTGGGTTGCCATTCGGGAGGTACAGGCACCCGATCACCATTCCGTCTATCGCCGCCTCTATATAACGGCTGTGGTTGTCGTCGGGATCGCCGGGAAGGCCGCGACGCGTCTCGCGCGGCTCTTGATCGCATGCGAGGATGGCCACGCCATTCCAAGCTTTCTGGCCGTGCCAGATAGCACCGTACCCGGCGCGCTCGATCTCTCGGCGCGGAAACTTGTCGTCCGGCGCCTTGAGTTCCTGCAGGCAGACGACATCTGGCCGCGCTTCCTCAAGCCAACGAAGCAGCACGTCGAGGCGGCCGTTGATGCCGTTGACATTGTAGGTGGCGAGCTTCACCGGCTTGCTCAGCGCTTGTGGTCGCCCTTGTCGCCCTGGCCGGGTTTCGCATCATGCTTGGCGTCATGCCGAGCATCGGCCGATAGTGACCGCGAAACGTCGACGCTTTCCTTGAACTTACCCTCTTCATCGCGGCGGACGTAACGTTTGTCGGTACCGGTATCGATCAGTTCGCGCTTAGTCATGGCAGGACTCCTTTGTGGTTGCTGCTGGAAGAAACGTGCGTCTTCACCAAAAGATGCATGTGAATCAGGACTCTAGGGAAGACTCTCAAAACGGGTGCGACCGAGGAGCTAAGTCATTGAAAAATGATTCGTTTCGACTCGGAACAATTACATGTCGATTCGCTTGAATCGCATTGGTTGTGTCAGGAGCCTGCGTCATGGTTGCCCCGCGTGCGAATTGGAAGGGTTTCATCAAGTTCGGAGAGGTCGCCTGTCCGGTGGCGCTCTACACAGCGGCATCCTCGTCGGAACGCATCGCCTTCAACACGCTCAATCGCAAGACCGGCAATCGGGTGAAACGCGAGTTCGTCGACAGCGAGACGGGCGATCCCGTCGAGCGCGACGACCAAGTCAAAGGCTACGAGATCGAAAACGGCCAGTACATCATTCTCGAGCCGGACGAAGTCGCGGCTGCCGTCCCCGACAGCGACAAGACGCTGAAGATCGATGCCTTCATCCCCTGCCACGAGATCGATGACGTCTATTTCGACAAGCCGTATTACCTGGCGCCGGACAAGATGGGCACCGATGCCTTCGTGCTGCTCCGCGACGGCATGAAGAAGGCCAAGGTCGCTGCGATCGCGCGCACAGTACTCTTTCGCCGCATGCGCACAGTGTTGATCCGGCCGCACGGCAAAGGTCTGATCGCCACGACGCTCAACTTCGATTATGAAGTTCGCTCCTCTCAGGAGGCCTTCGAGGAACTGCCCGACCTCAAGATCGAAGGCGAAATGCTGGAGCTTGCCCAGCATATCATTGGCACCAAGACGGGAAGCGTCGATGCCAGCACCTTCGATGACCGCTATGAGGCCGCCGTCGCGGAATTAGTGAAGGCCAAGATCGAGGGTCGGTCGCTTCCCAAGAAAAAGGCGCCGGCGGTTTCCAAACAGAGCGATCTGCTCCAGGCCCTGCGCGAGAGCGCCGGTATCGGCGGCAAGGTGGGATCGAAGCCCACAGCCGCCAACGTCAACAAGGGTGCTGGCCGGCAGAAGGCGACAAAGCCTGCTGCCGCGGCCAAGGCGAAACAGGCCGTTGCGCCAACCCGCCGCGCCGGCTGATCGGAGGATACCATGGCTGTCCGTCCCTACTGGAAAGGCTATCTCAAGCTATCGCTGGTCACCTGCCCGGTGCAGATGATGCCGGCGACCTCCGAAAACGAGAAGGTTCGCTTCCATACCCTCAATCGGGAAACTCAAAATCGCGTGGTCAGCCATTACGTGGATTCCGTGACCGGCAAAGAGGTCAAGGACGAGGACGAAGTCAAGGGCTACCAGCGCGGCGAGAACGACTATGTCATGCTGGAAGACGAGGAGCTCGAAAACGTCGCTCTCGACAGCACCAAGACCATCGATATTTCCACCTTCACACCGAGAGACAGCATCGAGTGGATTTGGCTGGACACTCCCTATTATTTGTCCCCGAATGATCCGGTTGGTCAGGAGGCGTTCTCGGTCATTCGCGATGCAATGGAGTCCCAGGACATGGTGGGCATCTCCCGGCTGGTCATCACCCGCCGGGAGCGCGCCGTCATGCTGGAGCCACGCGGCAAGGGTATCGTTCTCTGGACGCTACGTTATGGGGATGAAGTCCGTGACGAGGACACCTATTTTGGAGGGATCGGTGATGAGACGGCAGACAGCGAGATGATGCCCTTGGTGCAGCAGTTGATCAAAAAGCAGACCCAGCATTGGAATCCGAAGATGGTGATCGATCCGGTGCAGGATCGGTTGCTCGATATCATTGCCGATAAGAAGAAGGCGCTGAAGAAGCCATCGAAGGCCAAGGCGAAAGCACCGGCCTCGGCGCCCGCCCCGAGTAACGTCATCAACATCATGGATGCCTTGAAGAAGTCGGTCGCCGCTGAAGCCCGGACGGGCAAATGAAAAGACCCTCCAAGCCCCTCCTGCGGGACGACAGTCTTTCCGCCAAATCGCAGCCGCGTCGAAAGCGCGATCCGGCGCAGCCGAACCTTCCCTTCGATCCGATGCCCGATCGGGTTGAGCCATGCCTGGCCTTGCTAAAGGCAGCTCCACCGGTCGGACCGGATTGGGTCTACGAGATAAAGTGGGACGGGTACCGTCTGGCGATCCACATCGAGCCGAAGGGCGTGCGGATCATCACGCGGGGCGGCCATGACTGGACACATCGCTTTCCCGCGATTGCGGCAGCTGCCAAAGAGCTCGGGGTTGGAACCGCGATTCTCGATGGAGAAGCCGTCGTGCTCAATGCGCAAGGCCGCTCCGACTTCGGCGCCCTTCAGCGATCGCTCGGCGGACGTGGCGGTAAACGAACCTCTACCGAGTCCGTTCTCTTTGCTTTCGATCTCCTGTATTTCGACGGACATGATCTGACGAAGACCGAACTCTCTGTCCGCCGGCATCTCCTGACAGATCTGCTCGACGGAGCCGTTGGCGCGATACAGCTTTCCGAGGAGGTGCAGGGTGACGGCGCCGAGCTCCTGGAGAACGCTCGCTCGCTTGGGTTGGAGGGCATCATCGCCAAGCACCGGGATCGTCCCTACCGCTCGGGCAGGACCGGCGACTGGCTGAAGATCAAATGTATTCAGAGTGAAAGCTTCATGATCGTCGGCTACGAACAGTCAGCCGTTGCACGCGGCGGGATCGGCAGCCTGCTGCTGGCTGCCCGGCGCGGCCATGATTGGATCTATGTCGGTGCCGTCGGCACAGGCTTCAAGGAAAAGGACGCCACCTATTTGAAGAAGACGCTCGACATGCTGAAAACGAGGACGCCGGTCGTTCCGCTGAAAGGCAAGAACTATGTCTTCGCGCAGCCGACGCTGATCGCCGAGATCGAATTCCGCGGCTGGACCGACGACGGCAACCTTCGGCATGCGTCCTACAAGGGCTTGCGCGAGGTCCAGGATAATGCCGCAGTCCATGAGCTTGATTGAGCCAGTGTTGGTGACGAAAAAAGTGCCGAATTTTTTCTCTGTCCGCTCTTGAATCGCAAATTCTCCAAAACCAAATCTTTTGCCGCCAGCCGCTGATGACAGGGCTGGCCTTGCTGGGAGCGCCGCTTTCGGCGCTTCTGTACCCATGTTGCTTCAAGGAGGATATGGCTATGGCAACATCTTACGACTATGCACCTCTCTTCCGCTCGAGCGTCGGCTTCGACCGGGTCTTCAACCTTCTGGAAAATGCCCAGCGCGCCCGCTCGTTCAGTGACTGGCCGCCCTATGACATCGTCAAGACGGGCGATGATACCTACCGGATCTCTATCGCTGTGGCAGGCTTTGCCCAGGACGATCTCGACATCACCTTCCAGTCCAACCTTCTGACCGTCACGGGCAAGAAGCAGGAGGCGGCTGCTGACGGCTATCTGCATCGCGGTATTGCCGGCCGTCCATTCGAACACCGGTTCGAACTTGCCGACCATGTCCGGGTAAACGGAGCGGACCTGAGCAACGGTCTACTGTCGATTGATCTGGTTCGCGAGATCCCGGAGGCACTAAAGCCGCGAAAAATTACCATCGAAAGCGCCCCAGCTTTGGCATCTGCACCTCCGGCACAGATCGAAGCGCAGCAGGCGGCTTAATCGACACTGTCCCTCAACAGGGGCGCCATCGCGACGGCGCCCATCGACATTCCGGGTTGGGAAGGAGAGAACGATGAAACCCGATATGTTCAGACAGCCAGTTTCCATTCTAGTCGGCCTCGGCTTTCCGGCAGAGGTTCGCGGCGTGATGGACGCCTACCGGCATCTTTCAGAGTGGCCGGCCTCAAGCCGGGACACCGCGCATTCGATCGCGCTCAAGGCATGCAGTGCCGCGCTGCGCGGCGAGATCGAAGCGGAAACCGCGCGGGGCTTGTTCGCAGCTTTTGCCGCAAAGCATGATCTGCTTGCGCCTGAAACCAATGTGATCGCCGCAACGCGCTTGCGGCGAGACAAAGATCCTCATGTGCAGTGAGGTTGTGGGATGATGCACGATTTGCTCCAGCAGGCCACCAACAATGCGATGGCGATGGGACCGACGGTCCTGCTTCAGGGCATGCAGCTTCGGCGACCGATCGACGTAGTGAGAGTGCGTGCTCTTTCAGTTGACGATAAGCGTGCGGTCCTCGCCGCTTGGGCTTCGGACTTTTACGCCGTCGATTCCAAGCCTGCCCTTCGTCAGCTACCGGGAACAACTCCAGTCTCGATCGATGAGGTGCAGGCTGCGCTGGAAGAGCTCGATCGGCGCTACGGTTTTTGATGGCTTGCGCGTTCAGGCGGCCTGCTTCATCGACTTGGCGAGCCGCTTGATTGCCTGCTCCAGCGAACGCTGTCCGTCGCAATAATCCTGCCAGGCGCTCGTCTTCTCAAGAAGAGCCGGCACGGTGCGGATGGTGAAACGCTTCGGATCGAGATCTGTCTTCACTTGAGCCCATGTCAGCGGCATCGATACGGTGGCACCGGGACGGGCACGCGGAGATAAAGGCGCAACAGCGGTCGCCATGCGGTCATTGCGCAGGTAGTCGAGGAAGATCCGGCCGTTGCGCTGGTTCTTGGCCATCTTGATCAGATAAAGATCAGGGTTTTCGCGTGCCATCTGTTGGCAGACATCGTGGGCGAACCCTTTCGCCTCCGGCCAGGTGAGCTTTTTGCCCTTCGCCACCGCCAGCGGTGTTACGACGTGCAGACCCTTGCCACCGGTGGTCTTGCAGAAGCTGACAAGGCCCAGTTCCTCCAGCCGGTCGCGCATTTCCCGAGCGGCTTCGACCACGGTGGAGAAGGGGACGTCCGGACCGGGATCAAGGTCGAAGACGAGACGACCGGGCACTTCCGGTTGGCCCGGTTCGCAATTCCAGGGATGGAGCTCGACGCCGCCGATCTGGGCGATGGCCGCAAGACCCTCGACGCGATCAATCTGCAGATAGGGCTTCTTGTCGCCGAAGACCGTTACCAATTCGAGCAGGTTCGACGTTCCCGGCATCGCATGTCGCTGGAAGAACTGCTCGCCGCCGATACCGTCAGGCGTCCGGATGATCGAGCACGGCCGGCCCTTGATATGATCGATCAGCCAAGAGCCGACAGCCTTGTAGTAACGAGCCAGTTCCACTTTCGTGACCGGCTCGCCATTATTGGCGTCCGGCCAAAGCGGCTTGTCCGGGTTGGAGATCAACACGCCCATGACATCTTCCTTGCCGCCTTTGCGCGGCGTCTTTGCGGGCCGTTTGGGTTTGGCCTGTGTCTCCGGATCGGGCGTTTCCACCTCAGCTGGTTCGACCGGCTTCTCGGCGACGACTTCCCCTGCTGGCTTGTCTTCCCGCAGTCCCTTGAAGGCCGCCTGGCGGACGAGCCCGTCGGCGGTCCAGCCGGCGAACTCGATTTCCGCCACCAGTTCCGGCTTCACCCAGACGACGTTAGGATCCTTCTTCGGCGCCCCGATACCGGTAAATGGTGACTTGGCCGTTTCCAGCGCGCGCAGCTTGGGCAGCAGGACGTCGACCTTGCCGGCGCCATAGCCCGTGCCGACACGGCCGACGTAGACGAAATGGCTGCCGCGGTTGACGCCGACCAGCAGCGAGCGGAACTTGCCGTTGGTCGTGGCGTAAGCGCCGATGACGACTTCATGGCCGGCCCGGCATTTGGATTTGGCCCAGGTCTCGGTGCGGCCGGATTGATAGGGAGCATCCGCCTGCTTCGAGACGATGCCTTCGAGCGACAGCTTGCAGGCTGACTTCAGGACGGCATCTCCGCCGGTTTCGAAATGCTCGACGAAGCGCAGGCGCGGATCCTCGCCAGCTTTGTCGAGCAGTTTCTGCAGCCGATTCTTGCGCTCTGTCAGCGGCAGTTTTCGAAGATCCTCATTGCCTTCGAACAAGAGGTCGAACGCGAAATACACCAGTGTGTCGTTCTTGCCTTCTGACAGTGCCGCCTGAAGTGCTGCGAAGTCCGGCGCCCCGTTTTCATCGAGCGCGCAAATCTCGCCGTCGATGATAGCGTCCGGAAGCGCGGCGCCGGATTCGGCGATTGCCGGGTACTTCGCCGTCCAGTCGAGGCCCTTGCGGGTTTTGAGCTTGACCTCGCCGTTTTCGATGCGCATCTGGATCCGGTATCCGTCGAACTTGATCTCGTGGATCCAGCCATCGGCGGCAGGCGGACGCTCGCGCGTCTCGCAGAGCTGCGGCGCGATGAAGTCCGGCATTGCGGATTTCGCTGCTTTGGCAGCTTTGGCCGGCGCTTTCTTCTTGGTTTTGGTTTCGGCTTTGCGTTCTTCAGCAGCAAGGCCGTGATTGCTGTCCCAGACCGCATCCGCCTGGACTTCGCCACTCTCGATCATGAACGGCTTCGGCTTCTTGCCCTTGCCGGCGGCGATCGCTTCCATCGTCCGGCCTGAGGCGACGGAGGTTGCGTTGTCCTCGAGGACAGCGGCGCCATTCTCCTCGACGGAAAAGTCGTCGTGATGTTTGATCAGCAGCCAGTTGGTGCGCTTGCCGCCGTCACGGTCATTGCGCATCCGCACGAGCACGAAGCTGCCGTGCAGCCGCTCGCCCTCAAGCGTGAACTTGAAATCGCCCTTGGCGAGGGCCTGCTCCGGCGTCTTGCTGCCTTCGGGCTCCCAGTAGCCGCGATCCCACAACATCACCGTGCCGCCACCATACTGTCCCTTGGGGATCGTGCCTTCGAAGTCACCGTAGTCGAGCGGGTGGTCCTCGACCTCGACCGCCAACCGCTTGTCGTGCGGATCGAGCGATGGTCCCTTGGTGACGGCCCAGGACTTGAAGACGCCATCGAGTTCGAGCCGCAGATCGTAATGCAGCCGCGTGGCGTCGTGTTTCTGGATGACGAAGCGCCTGCGGTTCGATGCCTTCAGCTTCGTTGCGCCGCTCGGTTCTTGCGTCTTCTGAAAATCGCGCTTCTGCTTGTAGGTCGAGAGCTTGTCGCTGGCCATGGCAGTCCCCGGTAAAATCCCCCTCCCGTCTCGGATGAAGACGGGGACGAGGCGCGGGCCGGACAGGTAAGACGCTCGGCTGCCGTTTCGTTGGCCGCGATGAGAAACCGGAAAAATCATCGCGTTCGTCATCCCTGTCACGTCCGGTTGACACAGCACGCGACCTCAACAAGCAAAAGGCAAGAGGTAATCGTTTTGTTCCACGGAGTTAAGCAAGAGGAGTTGGGCAGGAGCGCCATCTCTTCTGAACGATCGACCTTGCCCAGCCGGAATTGGTATGCGCTCTCGGCATAACTGCGCTGCAGTAAAGTCTATTTAATAGGCGGGGAGAACCCGTATGATGTGTCTATCGAAGCGATGCACCTCCTCCCGCATCGGTTCGATTGGCAGACGTCCTCTCCTCCTCCCAAGGGCGTTTGCGGGAACAGCAACACTCCTCCTCCCAGTTGCTGTTCGGATATTTTCGGAAAGCCTGCCGCACCTCCTCCCGCGGCAGGCTTTTTCGTTTCGGCCGGTGTCAAGCCGCGGCATCTTTCAGGTCCTTGTGCAAAACGCGAAAAAAATGAGGCGGCAGAGTCACTTGGCTCCCACAGCCTAGGCTCCTGATTCGTTTCATCATTTCGCCCACACCGCTTTAGCGGAGCCTAAATAAGCTCATTAAGACCGGCTTGACTCCTTCAAGAACACGGAACAAAAGAAGAACGTCAACAATTTTCGGGGACATGAAGTCCATGCAACGCGAACCGAGGAGGTCCGTGAACGATGTCGCGCGCCTACAATCCTCGGATGATCGAGGAACTCAGAGACCGGATCGCGCATCTGGAGGGGAGTGCGTCAAGAAAAGCCGTCGTGCTTCCCTTCGGCGTTTGCCAAATGGATGAACGGCTACCGGGCGGCGGGCTGGCCTACGGCGCCGTGCACGAAATTGCCGGTGGCGGCTCTGGCACCGTGGATGGCGCGGCGGCAGCGTTGTTCGCCGCCGGCATTGCTGCGCGCTCGAAAGGCAAGGTGCTCTGGTGCCTGACGAGACCTGACCTGTTTTTCCCCGCCATCGCCCAGGCCGGCCTGCATCCCGACCGCGTGATCTTCTGCGAAGGCGACAAGGAGGAGGATGTCCTGGCGTCCATGGAAGAAGGGCTCTCTTTCGGTGGCTTGGCAGCGGTGGTCGGGGAGCTGGTTCGATTGCCGATGGTGGCATCCCGGCGGCTGCAGCTGGCTGCCGAAAAGACAGGAACCATGGGGCTCGTTGTCCGCAGATGGCGGCGTCAGACGGAAGCGTCGGACTTCGGCAATCCGACGGCCTCGACGACACGGTGGAGGGTGAGCGTGCTGCCGTCGGAGGAACTGCCAGTCGCGGGCGTCGGCCGCCCACGATGGCTGGCCGAGTTGATGCGCGTGAAAGCAGGCGAGTGTGCCGAGTTCGAAATTGGAGCCTGTGATGCCAAGGGTCGTCTGTGTCTACTTCCCCACTCTGCCAACAGACCGGATACGTCGACATGGAGAGGGAGCCGTGCCAGCTGATCAGCCGCTCGTCGTCATCTCCAAATCGGGGTCGAAACGCTGGATCTCGGCTGCCGATACCGCCGCGCGCAAGCTCGGCCTCGTGTTATTCACGACGTAACGCGGCTCGTGCAGCACTTTTCGTGTTTCCGCGCCATTCGCCAGCGTCCAAGCGGGTCGACCACGCGGAACATGCATGATCAAATCGTGATGCTTTAGATCATCGAGCTTGGTAACCGGCCGAGCACTCTGCAGATAGTCAGGGGAAGCATACAAGCCATAGTTTAGCTCGCCGAGCTTGCGAGCCGAGAGTTCGGAGTCTTGCAGCGGGCCGATGCGGATTGCGACGTCGACGCCTTCGTGAACGATATCTACGATGCGGTTCGTGTATTCCACTTCGACGCTGACCTTCGGCCATTTCCGCACAAACGAGGCAATCCAGCAGTCGACCCGCGTAGTTCCGAATTCGGCCCCTGCTGTAACCTTGAGCCGCCCTTTCGGCTCCTGCGTCTGTTGTGCCACCGCGGCTTCTGCCGTTTCTGCAGCGGTCACAATCGAAGAGATGCGTTCGAAATAGTCGCGTCCGACCTCTGTAACGCTCAGATGCCGGGTCGATCGGTTCAAAAGCCGGGCGCCGAGCTTCTCTTCCATTCTCCGCACGATCCGGCTCACCCGTGCCTTGTCTGTTTCCAAGCGTTCTGCCGCTCCAGTGAAAGAACCTTCTGTCACCACCGCGATGAAGGCTTCCATCTCCTGAAAGTCAATTGTTGTCGTCATAAGCAACAGCCTGTCACTGAATCACTCGATTTTCAATCGCGCTGCAACTGCCAAGAGAGGCCCGGTACATGCAGATGTAGCAACGAAGTGAGAAGATCATCTCCTTTTCCCGGCAGGACTTCTTCTACAGCGAGCGCTATTTCGCCGAGAAGTTCGAGGAGCATGATCTGACCGACAATGTCGCCTACACCTGCGACGACACCTTCTCGCTGGTGTCGCTGGTCTCGGCCGGTCTTGGCATCGGCTTCGTGCCGGAATGGACGCAGGATCTTCCGAACCGGGGCTTCGAGCTTAAGAAGGTGAGGGGCGTCGATTTCAAGATCGGGCTGGGTGTCGCCTGGAACCGGGAAGACCCGACGGCCGGCCGCGACGACATCATCGATATCGCGCGATCGCTGGCGCGGCCGGGCAGGTAAGCTTAGGTAAGGTAAGGGCGGGGCCTTGTGCCAATTTAGAATGCCGCGAGGCGGCAATTGATGCATTTAGTAAGTCGTTCTTCCGCCGCTAAGATCGAATGTGGACGCCGTCGTGAACGAGTTTTCCTCCGACAGGAGCCATACCGTCATTGCCGCGATCTCCGTAAGTTCGGCGAAGCGATCTCGCGGAATCCTGACCAGCATGTATTCAATGAATTCGGGCGTCAGGCCATCGAGTATCGGCGTCTTCGCTGTCGCGGGTGTAATGGCGTTGACGGCAATTCCGGTCTTTGCAAGCTCTTTGCCTAAAGACTTGGTGAAGCCAAGCACGCCTGCTTTGGCAGCACTATAGGCCGCGATATTCGGGTTGCCTTCTTTTCCGGCCACAGATGAGATATTGACGATCCGACCGTAATTGCGTTTCAACATGACCGGCACAACGTGGCGGCAGCAGTTGAATGTGCCCGTCAGGCAAACGTCTACGACACTGCGCCACTCCGAGACATCGTATTCGATCGTCGGTTTGACCTTTCCCGTAATCCCTGCCGAATTCACCAGGCAATCGATCCTTCCGAAGACCTCCTCTGTCGCCGACGCCGCGCTGCCGATGAGCTCGAAATCTGTTACGTCGACCTCGAATGCGCGGGCATTCGGTCTGAGTGTCCGGACACTATCGGCCAAACGACTGCCATTTGAATCCCAGAGAGCAACTTTCCCGCCGGACTGGATCACCCTTTCGGCGATGGCATAACCTATCCCCTGTGCCCCGCCCGTGATGACGGTCACCCTGTCTTTCAAGTCAATCGAATTCATAAAGCGCTCCTCCAGCACGTTCTGAATACACCCGCCGAATTGAACAGAACAAACCTCATTTCGGTCCCTGCCTTGAAATCAAAACCTGGCAGGAAAACCGCAGTCAAAGCGGATGTGTCACGATCCTAGCGATCTGCCGACATCTCGCCAGCGCAAACTCGACCTTCCCCCGGAAAGCAATCATCGAGTTGTCGGGAGGGAGGGGACCGCCGACATGCTCGAGAGAAAGCGTTGCCCCTCATCAAAGAAATCAGAATAGTGTGCGTGATGCGTGAAAGCTGAGATCCTCGGCGGCCGGTCGAGGAAATCGCGGCGACTGTCCGGGACGCGCGGGTGCGGATTGGAAAAACTGACGTGCGTGTTGGCGCGTTTCAGGCCAGAAGCCTTGATAATGGCTGAGCGTTGGTTCGAACCTTCTCAAGAACGTGAATTGAAACCTCACCATCAGTTTGACAAACTTTGCCATCAGCAACTATCGTGAGGCAACAAGGAGACTCCAATGGCGACGATGAATGTATCTCTGCCAGCGCCCATGAAAGACTGGGTCGAAGCACAGGCCAAGACGGGTCGATACTCAAACGCGAGCGATTATGTCAGGGACCTGATCCGTAGAGACCAAGCCCGTACGGATAAGATTGCCGAGATGCAGCGCTTTGTCGACGACGGGATTAGAAGCGGCGTTGGGAGCCGTTCAAGGGACGAATTGTTTGCTGCAGCCACCGCTCGAGCCGAGATCGACCGTGGAAGCGCTTGATGCCGTTCAGCCTTTCGATCCAAGCGGAAGAGGACGTTGTTTCCATTGCAGAAGAAGGCATCCGCATCTTCGGAGTACTCGTTGCCAGGCGATATCACGATGAGCTTTTTGCCTTGCTCGAACTCATCGCCACCAACCCAAGAATGGCGCGCGAACGCTATGAGATTTCTCCTCCTGTCAGGATCCATCCGTTCAAGGCGCACCTTGTAGTGTATCGCATCATTGAAGACGGGAGCGTATTCGTGATCCGTATCCGGCACGGCCATGAAGATTGGGCGGGAGACACTTTCTAATCAATGCCTTCGCCGAATTCATAACGTGCTGGTCGCGAGTGCGAATCCGATCAAGACCGCCAACGCGCCTCAAACTGTGACTCAGTAAAACAGCTCGTGGAGCTCAGACATTGCAATGCTTCGCAACCTCACGGCTTCCGAGGCGTCGATCGATCGGTAAGGAAACCGCAGACGAGTCCCCACGGGTCCCCAATTGCCGATCGCGCTCAGCAATTTGTCGAGCGCGGCGTTCGAATACCCATGGTTCTGGCGGAAAGGAACGATGTGCCTGTCCATGAACGCACAGATCCGCCGCTCAAGATCGAGAGCGGCGTCGATATCGTCACGCATTGAAGCCGTCCACGTCTGCGCGCCACGGGGACTGAGGCAGGCGACATTAGAAAACGAGCCTGCCGCAACACCCTCCTTCGTGCCGGTTGCGAGATGATGGCCGGGAACGAAGAGCGATAGCCCCGACAGATGTTGGCGGACTTCGGCATACCATGAGCTGTTGCCATCGGCGAGCTTGATGCCGGCAATACCGGGCACTGCCGCGCAGACGGCGCCCAGTTCCTTGGGCGTGAGGACGCGTTTTGCGTGTGGCGGATTGTAGAGAATGAGCGGGATGCCATCGGCTATTTCCGCAGCACGGCTCAGAAAATCGATCGCCTCAGCATCGGTGAGCGGCCACCAGTCCGGCAATATTACCTGAATGGCTAGGGTATCGAACTCAGAAGCGCGCCGGACGCGGTTGAGCATGATCAGCGGGTCCGGCTGGCAGGCGCCAATCACGAATGGCGTCGAGGATGCGCCGCAGCGCTCGGCTAGCAACGCTTGTATCCTGTCGAACTCCTCCTCGGTCTGATTGTGGAATTCGCCGGCGGTGCCGTTCGAATAAATGCCGTCGACGCCGGCCTCGATGAGGATATCGATCTCCTCACTCAGCTTGTCGAATTCGATGCTGTCGTCGGCCGCAATCGGCAGAAGCAGGCTCGCCCAGTTTCCGCGCATGGCCGGCTGCGACGTCTTCGCGTTCATCTCTTGTTTCCCTGTGACTTCAGTTCAGTTGAGATCGTCGCGAATGCAGGCCTTGAACTGGCCCGGCGCGACTTCCCGCAGTTGAGGAACTGCGTCGGCGCAGGCATCGAGCGCACTCGGACAGCGCGTGCGAAAGACGCAACCGCTCGGTGGGTTGGCCGGACTTGGAATATCGCCCTTCAGGATCTGCCGGTCGCGTCTGGCATCCGGATCCGGCGAGGGAATGGCCGAAAGTAGGGCGCGCGTATAGGGATGCTGCGGTCTCGCATAGAGGTCTGCGCTCGGCGCGATCTCCATGATACGGCCGAGATAGAGCACGATCACCCGGTCGCAAATGTATTCGACGACGGCGAGGTCATGCGAGATGAACAGCATGGTCAGGCCGAGCCGTTGCTGCAATTCGCGGAGAAGGTTGATCACCTGCGCCTGGATCGAGACGTCGAGCGCGGAGACCGGTTCATCGGCCACAATGAATTCCGGCGCCAAGGTCAAGGCGCGGGCGATTCCGATGCGCTGGCGCTGCCCGCCGGAAAACTCATGCGCATACCGATTGATCGCATCGGCCGGCAACTCGACCTGGGTCAGGGCTGCTTGCGCTCGTTCCAGCCTGTCGCGCGCCGATCCGATCCCCTGGATCTTCAAGCCTTCCGTGAGGATTTCGCCGATCGTCATCCGTGGTGACAGGCTGGCGAAGGGGTCCTGGAAAATATACTGCATGCGTGGCCGTTGCCGTCTCAGCGCCGAAGCCGAAAGGTCAGTCAGCTCCTTCCCGTCGAAGCGGACGCTGCCTGATGACGGTTCGACCAGCCGAAGCACGGAACGCCCGATCGTGGTCTTTCCGCTGCCGGATTCGCCGACAAGCCCGACGACTTCACCCTTGCCGATATCGAAGGAGATGCCCTGCAGAATATTCAGCCGCGTGCCGCGGGACGTATAATGTTTCGAAAGGTCGCGGACAGAGAGCAGTGGTTCGCTCATCTAGATCTCCTGCCATCTGATGCAGCGGCTGCGATGCTGCGAATTGATCTCTTCAAGGGCGGGAACCGCGGCGCGACAGGCATCGACCGCGAATTTGCAACGCGGGGAAAAAGCACAGCCGCTCGGCATGTTCATCAGGCTCGGAACCATGCCGGGATTGGCCGAGAGCTTTTCACCGGCCTGTTTCATCCGCGACGCGTCGCCAAGGCGCGGCATGGAAGCGAGCAGGCCCATCGTATAGGGATGCTTCGGATTGCGGAAAACCTCGCCGACCGGTCCTTCTTCGACGATCCGTCCGGCATACATCACCGCGACGCGATGGGCGATTTCGGCGACGACGCCGAGATTGTGGGTGACGAACAGCATCGCCATGCCACGCTCGCGCTGCAGCTTGAGAAGCAGATCGAGAATCTGCGCCTGGATCGTCACGTCGAGCGCCGTTGTCGGTTCGTCGGCAATCAAAAGCGCCGGATCGCAGGCCAGCGCCATGGCGATCGTGGCGCGTTGGCGCATGCCGCCGGAAAGTTCGTGCGGATATTGGCCGGCGCGGCGCTTGGCGTCCGGGATGCCGACACTTTCAAGCAATGTGACGGCAGCATCCAACGCGGCTTTACGGTTTGTACCGCGATGGATACGGATCGGTTCGGCGATCTGGTCGCCGATCGTGAAAACCGGATTGAGGCTCGACATCGGCTCCTGGAACACCATGCCGATGTCGTCGCCCCTGATCCTGCGCATGCTCTCCTCGTCGAGGGACACAAGATCCTGGACCGCGCCGGATCGTGTGGTCAGACGGATGCTGCCGGCTGCGATCACGCCGATGTTGCGGGTGAGCAGCCGCATCACCGACAGGCTGGTCACCGATTTGCCGGAACCGGATTCGCCGACGAGCGCAAGCGTCTCGCCGGCGGCAACAGTCAGATCGATATCGTTGACCGCCGTGATCTCGCCGCCGCGGATGCGGAAGATCGTTCGCAATCCCCTGATGTCGAGTACGGGTTCGGCGGTCTGTCTCATCTGCTCGCTCAGTTCAGCAGGCCGGTTGCACGCAGGATCTCGTCGATGCGTGCCGTCTCGGCTTCGTTCAGAGAGGCGCGCGGCCGCGGCATGACGGCGGAATTGATGATGCCGAGGCTGTGCATGGCGGTCTTGAAGGCACCGATGCCTGAAGCGCCCCCGCTGACGCGACCCTGCGCGACCCAAACGATTTCGAAGAGGCGGCAAAGCCGCTCCTGCTCCTTCTTGGCCGCGACCCAGTCGCCACGCTGGGCGGCATCCCAAAGGCGCACATATCCGTGCGGATCGACATTGGCGATGCCGGGAACTACGCCATGGGCGCCCATCAGGAGGGCGTTGTCGACGACAATCTCGGAGCCGGTCATCAGGAAGACATCCTTGTGTTCGGCAAGGTCGAGAAGCGCATAGCGGAAATTACCGTCGTCACCGCTGGAATCCTTGAGACCGATGATGGTGCCTTCCTTGGCAAGGGTCACGACCGTTTGGCGCTGCAGCTTGACGTGCACGCAGACAGGAATGTCGTAGGCGACCAGCGGAACGTCCACCGCGTCGCGGATATACCGGAAATGATCGAGGATCTCGGGCTGGCTGGTGACGGTATAGAAGGGTGCCGTCACCACGACCGCATCGGCGCCGGCTGCTTTTGCGACCTTCGAATGAGCGATGACACGATCCGTGGTCGGATCGATGACGCCGACGATGAGTGGCACGCGCCCGTTTACCACCTTGGCGGAATGCTCGATGATTTCCCGCCGGGTCTTTTCGTCATGGAAGATGACTTCACTCGTCGAGCCCAGCACGAATACGCCGTGGCAGCCGGCATCGATCAGATGTTCCAGCACCCGTGTATAAGAGGGGTAATCGACAGTGAGATCCGGATTGAGCGGCGTGACGACGGGGGGAACAACACCCTTGAATTTGGTCATTTTCTCTTTCTTTCGATTGTCAGTTCAGTTCGGCACGTGGGTCGAAGGCGTCTCTGAGGCCATCGCCAATGAAGTTGATCGCAAGCACGGCAAGAATCAGCGCGGCGCCGGGGAAGAGCCATTGCCACGGGTATTGTTCGAGCACGGCCGTCGAACGGGCCGCATTCAGCATGTTGCCCCAGCTTGCCGCCGGCGGCGCGATGCCCAGGCCGAGGAAGGACAGGCCCGCCTCGAGCAGGATGGCATTGGCGATCTGCAGCGTTGCGTAGACCACAAGGATATCGATCGAGTTCGGCAGGCCGTGACGGAAGAGCAGGTGGCTAATGCCGGCGCCCATGCCGCGGGCGGCCATGACGAAGTCGCGCTCGCGTAATTCCAGCAGTCGAGAGCGGATCATGCGCGCAAGCAGCGGCCATGAAAGCAGCGAGATGACGATCACGGTCGGCCAGATGCCGGTGCCGGCGATCGAGGCAAGCACGAGTAGAAAGATCACGGGCGGCAGGGTCATCACCAGATCGACGAAACGCATGGAGACAGCATCAGCCCAGCGCCCCGCAAGCGCCGAGATGGCTCCGAAGAGAAAGCCGATAACAGCGGAAAGGGCGGTCGACGCGACGGCGACCAGGAGCGAAATCCTGCCGCCTTCCAGCACCCGTGCAAAGACATCACGGCCGACACCGTCGGTTCCGAACCAATGCGTTGTCGTCGGGCCGCTGTTCATCGCCAGAAGATCGATGTCATTCGGCCGGAAGGTCCACCACAGCGGATAGGAGAGGATCAACAGCAAGATCGGGATAGCGATGAAGATGCCGGCAACGGCGGCACGGTTGTGCAGGAAGCGTCCGAGGGCGCGGGCAAGTGGCCCGGGGCTACGGCGCTGAGGAGAACGTGCCAGCATGGTCAGCCCACCTTGATGCGCGGGTCGACGACCGCATAAGTGATGTCGGTCAGAAGATTGACGACAATAACGCAAGCGCCAATGATGAGCGTTGCCCCCATGATGACCGGATAGTCGCGGGTCTGCACAGCATCGACGAGCAGGAGACCCATGCCCGGCCAGTTGAAGACACTCTCGATGAAAATGGCGCCGCCGATTGCTAGGCCGATGGTGGAACCGACCAGCGTGACGATCGGAAGAAGCGCATTGCGCAACGCGTGTTTGGTGATCACCCAAAACTTGTGAACGCCCTTTGCGCGCGCCGTACGGACATAGTCTTGATTGAGGACTTCGAGCAGCGACGAGCGCATGTAGCGCATGATCAACGCAGCTTGCGCGACGGACAGAAGGGCGGCCGGCAGGATCAGGTGGTGAAGGAGATCGCTGACGGAGAATTCCTCGCCCGGCGTCAGCATGCCTCCTGAAGGCATCCAGTGCAGCCGCACTGAGAAAATATAAAGGCCGATCAGTGCACTGAGAAATGCAGGGCTCGATATGCCGGCGAGCGCGACCACAGACAGCGAGAGATCGGCGAAAGAATTACGGCGGACGGCGCTGATTACGCCAAAGGCGATGCCGGCGACGATAGCGAAGGCGAGTGCGGTGCCCATCAATAGCACTGTCGGACCAATCCGCGACAAAACAAGACCTAGAACCGGCTGATCGAGACGCTTGATCGAATAACCGAGATTGCCCATCAACGCTTGCTGCAACCAGCCGAGATACTGAAGGGGCAAAGGCTGATCGAGCCCGAGCCTGCTACGCAGATCGGCAAGGTCTGATGGCGACATCGGTATGTTCGGATCGATGTAGGCATCGATCGGATCGCCTGGCGCCAGGCGCAGCATCAGGAAGATCAGCATGCTCAAGGCGATGAGCATGCCTATTCCTATAATCAGGCGTTTGAGACTGTATCGGAGCATCGTAAATCCGTCTGTCAGGGTGGCCGAAGCCACCCTTTAGCTTTGCGGAATCGCCTATTCGGCGATCGACCATTTCTGCGGATCGGCCTGATATGGGCCGCCACCCGGCGCGGGCGTCCAGACGAAATCCTTCACCTTGGCCGAGACGACACCGTAGCGGTTTGCCACCCAGAGCGTCGCCCAGGGAAGGTTCGTGTTCATGACCTTGCAGACGTCCTGATAGGCGGCAGCCCGCTTTGCACTGTCCGGCTCGGCAAGTGCGGTATCGAGCGCCTTGCTGAGGTCGGGCATGCGAACCCTGGCGACGTTCGGTCCGGCCGGAGGGATCTGGCTCTCATTGAGGCCGACATTGATGCTTCCCGCATCCGGCCCGTTCTGCAGCCCGGCGTAGACCATCTGAAACTGGGCAACATCCGGCTTCGGGTTAAGGACGATGCTGTTATAGGTCGGTGTATCAACGGCGCGGGGCACGATGTTGATGCCGACCTGGTCGAGCATCGCCTGGACAGCGGCAAGAACGTTGGTTGCAAGCGGTGTGGTGTAATAAGTCAGAAGCGTGATCGGCTTGCCGCCGTTGATCTGCTCCCAGCCCGCTTCAGTCAGAAGCTGCTTGGCCTTTTCAGGATCGTAGGCATAAGCGTCGATGCCCTGCGGGATCAACTGTTCGGCGACATAAGCGCAGTTGGCGGGCTTGGCTGCCCCGCCGTAAAGGCTCTGGATGATGGCATCGCGATTGATCGCATACATCACCGCCTTGCGGACCCGCACATCCTTCCAGATCGGAGAATCGTGGTTGAAGCCGAGATAGTTGACGACGAAAGACTCGCCTTCGATGACGTTGAAGTCCTTGTTGTCCTTGAAGGTCGGAACGTCGTTGGAATCGACATAGGTGAACTGGATTTCGCCGGATCTCAGCGCCGCAATCGCTGCGGCCGGATTGGCGAAATAGCGATTGATGACGCGTTCCAGTGCGGGTTTGCCACCGCGATAATCGGTGTTGGCGGCAAGTTCGACATACTGATCCGAGACATATTTGGTGAACTTGAACGCTCCTGTGCCGATCGGCGTGGTGGACCACCACGTGCTTTTTGCCAACTGGTCGGCCGGTATCGAGGAGAGAGCGTGCTCCGGCAGCATCATCACCTTGGTCATCGTATCGAGCAGACTGCCGCTCGGTGCGCTGAGCTTGATAACGACAGTGTGGTCATCAGGCGCTTCGACGGACGATACGGCCTTTAGTCGCGCAGCGAGAACCGAGCCGGTTTTCGCATCCATCGCAAGGCCCATCGTGAATTTCGCGTCCTTGGCGGTGAAGGGCTTGCCGTCATGCCATTTGGCATCTGCCAGCTTGAACGTATAGGTCATCTGATCCGGGCTGACCTCGTAGGAGCTTGCCAGCGCACCGACGACCTTTTGCAGCTTCTGGTCATAGGTGATCAGCGGCTCATAGTAGACGCTGAGCCAGGTGAAGCCGGAGGTCGCGGCAAGCGGATTGAAGTTGCCCTGGAAGCCGCCGGGACCGACATCGAAGCCGCCGGACAAGGTGGCGGCCTCGGCCCGGGTTGCGACACCCGAAACGACAAGAGCCGGCACGGCAACCGTCGACAGCATGGCGCCAAGCGCGATAATGGATAATCTAGACAGTCTTTTCATGTGTTCCTCCCACGTTTGAACTTGTCTTGTTGTTGGCAATCACCCGGGCAATCCCCTCGTAGTGACGATCCAGACGCCTGCGCGCCTCCTCCAGATCCTTTGCCTCGATCGCATCGACGATCGCGGCATGATCACGCCAGGTCGCCATTGGATCGGCATTGTCGAGGTTGACGAAATCCGACGCCTTGTAGAAGGCGAGCCAGAAGACATCGATCAGCCGCACAAGGGTTTCATTGTCCTGGCAGCGAAACAGCAGCCGGTGGAACAGCTGATCGTCCTCGGCGAAAGTTTCGCCGCGCTCGGCATGCTTGCGCATACGATTGACGGCCGCACGCAACTCGGCGATGTCTTCCTCGCCGATCCTGTCGATTGTCTTGCCGATCAAGCCCACCTCAAGTGTGCGGCGGATTTCGATCACTTCCTCGATCTGTCGCAATGCCCCCCCAAGGCCGTAGGCGAGGTTGTCGAGAAGTGGCTCGAAGGAGAAGGCCTTCACGAAGATGCCAACACCGCGCCGCGTCTCCAGCACACCGAGCGATTCCAGCGCCTTGATGCCTTCGCGCAGCGAATTGCGGCTCACGCCGAGCTGGGTGGCAAGTTCTCCCTCGGCCGGCAGCAGCGTCCCTGGTGCCAGGCCGTTGTCATGGATGTAAGCGCGTAGGCTTTCCTGCACGGATACATGCAGCAGCGGTGCGCGTGTCAGCGGCTTCATCGATTTCAACGCCATGCCTGATCTTCTCTTCGCTTCACCGATAAGATGAAAACCACATATCCACTTGTAGGATATCTGTCAAATGGGCAAGTTTGGATTTCCGACTTGAATCCGATCGGCAGTGAGGGAATTGCCCTCGCACTTTAATACCAGTATAGATCCAGACGGGTTGCGCAAAAAAAATTTGAGGGCACCAGAAAAGTCATGGCTACGGATGAACTGATCGACGTGATCGGCAGGGAATTACAGGCATCGGCATCCGATCTGCCGCTCTACAAGCGGCTGAAATTGGCGATGGAAACTGCGATCCTCTCAAATACGCTCAAGGCCGGTGCCGTTTTGCCGGGAGAGCGCGTGCTTGCGGAGACGCTGTCGCTCTCGCGTGTGACGATACGCAAGGCATTGGCGCTGCTTGAGGAAGAGGGCTTCCTCAATCGCCGCCACGGCTTCAAGACCGAGGTCGGATCGCGTGTCGAAAAGTCTCTTTCCACGCTTACCAGCTTTTCGGAAGACATAATTGCACGTGGGCTTACTCCCGGATGTATTTGGCTTTCCAAGCAGATAAGCCGGCCTTCTCCCACGGAAATGATGGCACTCGGGGTTGCTGGAAACAGCAACATCCTACGCATGAAGCGCATTCGCACGGCCGATGGCGTGCCAATAGCAGTCGAGATATCCACTGTCCCGGTCCGCTTTATCCCTTCGGCGAATCTGGTCGGCGACTCCCTCTACCAAGCGCTGGAGGCGCGCGGTTTTCTTCCCCAGCGCGCCGTTCAGCGCATGCGCTCGCGGGCGGCCTCGGCGGAGGATGCGCAATATCTCGATTGCGATGCCGGGGCACCTCTGCTGATGACGGAGCGCCGCTGCTTCCTTGGTGATGGTCAGATCGTCGAATATTGCGAGAGCCGCTACAAGGGCGACGTTTACGACTTCGTGTTCGAGCTGACGCGATGATACCAGTTATAAACTGGTTGTAATCTGGTGCTTTCCAATTATCGTGATGCTGAAAGGGAGTGTCACGATTGCAGCGCGACGACATCAAGAAAAGCCTTATCGTTTCCTGCCAGCCGGTTCCCGGCGGGCCGACGGACACCGCTGACTTCGTTATCGGATTTGCGAGAGCCGCCGTCGATGCCGGTGCTAGCGCATTGCGGATCGAATCTGTCGGCTACGTAAAAGCTGTACGTCCCGCCGTGAACGTGCCGATCATCGGTATCGTCAAGCGCGATCTCGATGACAGTCCCGTGCGGATCACGCCCTTCGTTGCCGATGCCGAAGCGCTGGTCGATGCCGGCGCCGACATCGTCGCCTTCGATGCCACGGATCGTGTGCGACCGGCGTCCATCGAGGCTCTGGTGAAGGCGGTCAGAGCACGCGGCAAGCTGACGATGGCTGACTGCTCGAGCCTTGAAGATGCGCGGAGCGCCTTGGCGGCCGGGGTCGACTTCGTCGGCACGACGCTTTCCGGCTATGTTGGCGGGCCTGAGCCGATCGATCCGGATATCGACCTGATCACCGCGATGCGCACGCTCACACCTTATGTCATTGCCGAGGGCCGCATCCGCACGCCTGAGCAGGCAGCAAGCGCAGCCGAGGCCGGGGCTTTCGCCGTGGTCGTGGGCTCGGCGATCACGCGCACCGAGCACGTCACGTCGTGGTTCCGCGATGCCGTTACTACGGCCTATGATGCCGAAGGTACGCAAACGACCCTTGCCATCGATATCGGCGGCACGAAGACGATGGCAGCGCTGGTCAGAGGCAGCGAAGTGCTGGATGAAATGACGGTGCCGACAGCACGGGAGGCTGGTCCCGATACATGGCTTGCCGCGATCGCCAGCTCTGCTCAATCATGGGCCGATCGCTATTCCCGCGTCGGCATTGCGGTTACCGGCTTCATCCAAGACGGTTGCTGGTCTGCGCTCAATCCGGCAACGCTCGGAATTCCCGACCGATACCCACTGGTTGACAAGGCAAGGATTGCTTTCGGCAAACCGGCTTTTGCGATCAACGATGCACAGGCGGCGGCTTGGGGAGAGTATCGGTTCGGTGCCGGCGAGGGTGGGGATCTGGTATTCCTCACCATCTCGACCGGCATCGGCGGCGGCATTATCGTCAATGGTCGCGTACTGACCGGGCTTGCCGGCCATTTCGGGCTGATCCGCGGTCCGTCCGCGGGGCAATCGCCGCTTGAAGATCAGACGTCCGGCCGGTGGATGGCTGCCGAGGCCTCAAAAGCAGGGCATCCGGGAACTGCCGCCGAGGTTTTCGAACATGCCAACAAAGGCGAGGCTTGGGCTGCCACGATCGTCTCGCAATCGGCATTTCGTGCGGCTACGCTCTGCCGTGACATCCAGATGATGCTCGATCCGAAACGTATCGTCATCGGCGGCGGTATCGGCCTTGCAGCGGGTTATCTCGATCGCATGCGTGATTGCTTCGTGGGTGTCGATATCAGGCTGACGCCTTCTCTCGTGCCCGCCAAGCTCGGTAACCGTGCAGGCATCATTGGCGTGGCGAGCCTTGCAGTGCTGGGTAACTGATGAATTCCGGAAGACATCGATCCTAACCTAACAAAAAAGAGGGAACTACGATGACATTGAAAAGAAAGACCTTATCCGCGCTTGCCCTGCTTCTGGCAAGCGTTGCTCTACCAGGGACCTCGAATGCGACTGTGACCGTTCTCGGCTGGCCTGGCGGCTCGGAAGAAACGGCGCTCCGCGCAACTGTCGAAACGTACAATAAAACAGCCGGCATCAGCGACGCCGACAAGGTCGAGCTCCTGTTCTTCAATCGAGAAGGTTTCTTCGACAAATTGCAGGCCGACATGGCAGCGGGATCGACCGCGTTTGACATCAACCTCGTTGCTACCTACTCGATCGGCCGCTACGCGCCCTACATGGAGCCTGTCGATCTCGGCGATGGCGCTGCGAAGACGTTCGGCGATTCCGTTCTGAAGACGATGCAGTTCGACGGTAAGCAGTACGGCGTGCCGACGGACCTGTCGCTGCACTTCATGTATTATCGCAAAGATCTGATCGATGCGCTGATGAAGGACGATGCGGCCAAGAAGAAGTATGCAGAAATCGCCAAGCAGTATCTCGGCAAGGAATTGCAGCCGAAGGATCCAGACAGCTGGACCTGGGACGACTGGGCGGCGACGGCTCTCTATTTCTCCAAGCAGGTGAATTCCGAAAGCCCCGTCCGTTACGGCACCGTCCTGCAGATGAAGAACCTGCTTTTCAACATGATGGTGTTTCAGTCCTTGCCACGCTCCTACGGTGGAAACTGGACCGATGAGGAGGGCAATATCACTGTCGATTCCAACGCTTACAAGACCGGTCTCGAACTCTACAAGAAGCTTTACGACGCCGGCACTTCGCCTAAGGATTCATTGAGTTACGAATATGCCGAGACAAATGCAGCCTTCGGTTCCGGGCAGGCCGCAACAGCACTTCAGTGGAACGCTGCTGCCGCAGATCTCACCAGTGCGGAGAAAAACCCTGCCGTTGCTGAAGTCACCGGCATCGTAGCGCCGCCGGCTGGGCCGGATGGTCGCGCCGATCATATTCACGGCCTCGGCCTCGGCCTGAACAAGAACGCAAAGAACAAGGACGGCGCAGTCAAATTCCTGAAATGGCTGGCGACCGAGGATGCCGCCTTGCTCTATGCCCGACAGGGCGGTTCTCCAGCCCTCACGCCTGACGTGGTGGCGAAAGTGGCCAAGGAACGACCGGATCTCGTCAAGCTCGGCGAGTTCGCCAGCAAATACGGCTACGTGATGAACGGTGCGACGTCGGCCAACGCACTCTCCGTCTATGAACTGCAGGCGAAGGAGTTCACCGGCTATTGGTCAGGTCAGCAGAACCTCGACGATGCGCTGGCTCACACCAAGGCCGGAATGCAGGACCTCCTGAAGAAGTGATACCCGCCGGACGCCTTGCCTCATTGCAAGGCGTCCGGCCCATCCAGCGGATCGAAATGGCTATCATAAAACGTGCCGAGGCAAGGGCCTATCTCACGCCGCTCGTGGGGTTCCTGTTGCTGTTTCTCGGCTTTCCTGCAGTCATCAATCTCATCTATTCGGTCTCGACCGTCGACTTCCAGACCCTGCGAAGTCCGACGCTGAGCGGCTTCGGCAATTACCTTGCCGTGCTTTCCGACCGAGATTTCTGGCGCGCCACGTCCTTTTCCCTGCGCTTCGGCATTCTGACGGCGCTTATCGAATGCCTGCTCGGGCTGTTTCTAGCGATCTTCCTGGCACCTCTTCTTTCCAAGCGATCGGTATTGATGGCGCCACTTATGCTGCCGCTGATGGTGGCGCCTGCCATGATCGGCCTAATGTACCGGCTCGTTCTGCACGAATTTGCCGGGCCGGTGCCCTATTATCTCTTCGCGTGGTTCGGCGACAGTCCGGCTTTCCTCGATGTCGCTCATGCGTTCTGGACGCTGATCGTGGTCGAAACACTGCAATGGACACCATTCGCCTTTCTACTCTTTTACATGGCCTATATCGCAGTGCCGATCGACGTGCGGGAAGCCGCCACGCTCGACGGTGCCTCGGCCATCAAGGTTCTCTGGTTCGTCGAATTGCCGCTGATGCTGCCGACGCTAGTGATCGCCTTCTTCATCCGTTTCATCGACGGCTTTCGCGTCTTCGACAACGTTTATGCGCTGACCGGCAGCGGTGCAGGCGGCTCGACGACATCATTGTCGATCTACATCTATCAGGCGTTCTTCAAGGAGGGCGCGATCGGCAAGGCGGTGGCGGCTTCCGTCGTCCTCTTCCTGACGTCGCTGGCCGTACTCTATGGCCTCAACTGGCTTGCCCGCCGCAGGGGGAAATAAGCCATGATGAACGCGCTCCGCTGGATCGTCTTTGCTATCGCCGCTCTTGCAATGAATTTTCCCGTCATCGTCACGCTCGTCACGTCGTTCAAAAGCGCGCGCGAACTTTCAATCAATCCCGGTTTATGGATCAACCAGCCGACCTTTGAAAATTACCTGCGGGTTTTGACACAGACCGATCGTTTCAACATCTATTCCTACCTCTGGAACAGTACCGTCGCTTCCCTGATCGGCACCGGACTTGCGATCCTGCTCGCCTTTCCGGCGGCCTATGCGATTGCAAGGAGCGAGGTGGGCAAACACACGCTGCTGCCGATCGTCATTAATCTGCGTGCCGTACCGCTCATCATATTCGCAATCCCGCTTTATATGATGTACCAGTTTCTGGGCCTGCTCGACACTCAGCTTGGTCTCGGCCTGATCCTGACCATCGTCAACACGCCGCTGGCGCTCGTCATCCTCGTCAATGCGATTTCCGACGTTCCGCTCGAACTGGACGAGGCGGCGAGGGTAGACGGGGCAAGTTCGTGGCAGATCATGCTCAGCATCATCCGGCCGGTTGTGCGGCCTGCACTGGTGACGACTTTCATCTTCGGCTTCATCACCGCCTGGAACGAGTTCCTCTTCGGTTTGATGCTGACGACAAACAAGGCTGTTCCGATGACGGTCGGTGCATCGTTCTTCTTTGCGGCAAGCGGCGGCGGCGTCCAGTGGGGCACAGCGTCTGCGGTCATGGTCCTCGGCGCCTTGCCTCCAGTCTTCCTTGGCCTGCTGATGTATCGGCAGATTTCGGGTTCGATGACGGCGGGGGCTATCAAAGGCTAGGCAAGACATTTGAATGACAAACCGGAGGAATTGCGCGCCTTCCATGGTTGTTTGCCCCGACTTGAGTGAATCAGCATAAAATCCACGCGTGTTCGGAGTTTGAACAACTTCAATAGCGGCATGACATCCCAGTGCCTCGCCACTTGGAGCTGATTGTCAGAATCCTGTTTCCCGACCGATAGAACGACATGGGTCCCTTTCCTGCGTTATTGCGTATTCGAGTTGATGGTCCCTGACCTTAGACGGGGGCGCCAGTTCGTATCTCATCAAGAGCAAGAAAAGCAGAACCAACTGGGCTGACATCGCCTCAAATCAACGGCAAAATCCTCTTTTTCCAGCAGTCCTTCGATGCTTCCCATCGCGAGGAGATCATGTGGCCGATTGCAGCTCTTCGGAATAAACGATCGAGGCTCTCAACAAGCAAGGAAGCCGGGTCGCCGAATCTTCAAAAGGTCTCCACGACGTGAAAGCCCCATTGATCCATGGAATCGATCCAGAAATAATGCTCGCCTGTCGGGTCAGCGGGGTCCTTGAGGATTGCGACACAATTACGCCCGGTGAGCCACCAGTCGCAAAGGCCGTTCTGCTCCACCGTCGCCATGCCGCCGCTCACGGTCTCTCCCTTGTACACATAGCTGGAGACACCGTCGGCGCCGGTCGTCCTCCGGATCACTGAGCCATCCAGCAGGTTGACGCCTTCGACGGTGTGTCCGAGGATCAGACCCCTGATCTCGTCATCCGTTAAAGGCTCAGCGCCGTTGTTGTCAAAGTTTGCTGGCAATCGCCGGATGCCAGCCTTGGCCAGAGCATTGAGAAGCCTGCTACTGTCGGCGGGGTTCTTGTAGGGGAAGGTTTCGAGGGCAAGCAGGAGGTTTGCATCCATGCCATGCATCTCTTGTGCCTGGATGTTTAGCTGGGCGACGGTGCTCGACGCCTGATCCATCCTGTCGAGCTGCACCAGGCTTGCGACTTTTCGAGACCGGATCGACGCGGTCGGCGGCTTCGGCAAAAGCCAAGGCCTCGCCCGGGCGGCCGGCGAAAGACATGGCGTTGGACATCGCTTCATAGGCGGCGGGATCGCTTGGGTCGAGCGAAATGGCTTTGGCTGCCGCGTCGACGGCCTGATCCTGCCTGGACTGATAACGGTTACTTACGAGGGGCTGACCCTCAAAGAGGGTGAGCGATTGCTTCTTATCAAAGGCGAGTTCGAATCCGCCGACGAACCCATGAAACTGGTCGCCGAATACACCCAGTTCCAACCTCTCTTCATAATGTTCAGTCGTTCGGATTCTAAAAGCCCCAAGGCGATGCCTGGCAGGACGGTATGCCATGTATCGAAACGGCAAGAGTTACCGCAGTGCCGTCACGATGCCCATCGCGATTAAGGCCGGCCCCGCTACGAGGTGGAGGTGCGTGAGAAGCTGGCTCGGGAGGCGCTGGCGCAAGAGCCACGCTGATCCGCTCATAGTCCAGTACCAGGAGAGCGTGCCGAGGCCCACACCGCAGACGATCAGGATGTGGAAGAGTCCGCCGATTTCATCGGTCAGCGCGAGGGAGCCGGCGAAGGCGAGATAGGGCAGCAGCGTCATAGGGTTCGCCAGTGCCAACCCCGCACCGGCAAAAAATGAACCAAATTCACCCTTGGTTAGTGTCTTGTTGTCCCGGGCACTAGGGTGTCGGAATAGCGTCCATATACCTATCAGTACAAAGACCATCCCGGAGAAGACATGAGATTGCGTTTGAAAGCCGGCGAAGGGTGCGGCCGAGATATGGGCACCAAATACCGCCAAGGTCGCATAGAGACCATGGGTCGTTGCTGCGCCTGCACCACTTGCCAAACCAGGTCCCACCCCTCGCACGAGACTCTGCTCGAGGCACATCATGCTGACCGGCCCGAACGGCATAGCGATCGACAGCCCGAAGACGAAGCTTGAGATAAAATGATCCACACCCACCCCTCTCGGTGTTCCCTGAGAATGCGCTCTTTTAAATGGCACCCTCCTTGGCATTCTTGTTTTGACGATCGACACGTCACAAACAGAAGAAGATCATCCCGATTCCGGCTCTGCATCACCTGAACGAGTAGTGCTTGTTAAAATTTCAGCACCACGTTATCGTCTCACGGCAAGATTAGCGTCGGTCACGCGTCGGGGCGTTTGGATGAAACCTTCAACATCGGAGCTGGACGGCTTATCGGAGATCATCGGCCTGATCTACGATACTGTTCTCGATGAGACGCTTTGGCAGGAGACGCTACAGAAGATCTGTGACTATACTGGCGGCAGCGCTTCTCGCATCTATTGGCGTGATGCGACCAACGGGATGGGCGAGACCGTCTATTCCTGGGGGATCGCGCCAGATTTTCTCCGCTTGTATCGTGAGAAATTCGTCACCCTCAATCCCACTTACCCAGCGTCAATCTTCATCAAACCGGGAGACGTGTTTTCGAGCCGTGATCTCGTTCCGTCAGAAGAGTTTCAGGCCAGCCGTTTCTTTCGTGAATGGGCAGCTCCGCAAGGCTTTTTGGACGCGGCCATCTTCAACATTCAACGCTACGAGGCCAGCGCCGCGGCTTTCACCGTCATTACTGGCGATGGCTATGGTCTCGTGGACGAGAACTTGCGGGTGAGGCTGAAGAGGCTGGCGCCGCATCTGCAACGCTCCGCCCTAATTCGCCGCGAATTTGGCAGACACGAAAAGCGTATTCTCTCGCTGGAAGCGGCGCTGAACCGGGTGGAGGCCGGCGTGTTCATTCTCGATCCAGGCGGCCGAGTGACCTGGACTAACCAGAGTGCGCAATCGCTTCTAGCCATGGGCGACATCGTCCGCGACGACGCGTTCGGCCTAACACTCTCCGACCCAAACGCCCATCGCCTGCTTCGCGAGGTGTTGTCGGGCGATCGTGGGCAGCCGGAGCAACTTCTTCTAGACCGCCCTGCGCTGATCAAGTTGATCGACAGTCAGGGCGGCGAATGGATCGCCTCTCTGATGCAACTGGTGCCGCATTCGCAAACGCAAGCCGCCTTCGAGCGGGTCGGTCGGTCGGCGCGCGCAGCATTGTTCGTGCGCCGCGCGGAGGCCGTGCCGAGATCCGGAGTTGAGGCCTGTGCAAACCTTTATGGCCTGACGCCCTCCGAGATGCGTGTTCTTCAAGCCGCGCTGGACATTCACACCGTCGCGGAGATGGCGAGCGCGCTAGGGGTTTCGCCGAACACCATCAAGAAGCATTTGTCTGCGATCTTCGCGAAGATGGGTGTCAGCCGCCGCGCGGGTCTCATCCGCCTCGTCTTGGCTGCCCGCCCTTAATCCGAACGTCGCACAAAGTGGCTACCGGCCAAGCATAGGTGCCAACCGCGTCCTCGCAAGCGAAGCAGCCGATCTCTGCCAACTCCGCCCGACAATGCCGCAAAACCGGAAAATCGACGAAGCTAACAGCAAGGGCGATCCGTGCTGTACGGGCAGGAAGGATTGGGTCGCTCCTCTCCCGCGTGAGCCCAGCCCGCTCAAGACCGTTCGGGCGATTCAGGATGGTCCTTATGTGCTGACTCATACGGTCGCTGACGTCCACGGGGCGCATCCTCGAAATGAATGGGCCGGACGGTTCGTGCTATCGTCATCTATCGGCCTCCCGGCTAGGCGCACTGCGCAGCGGATTGAGGATCTCGATGCCTTCGAAATCCTTCTCGTTGTCCGTGACGACGACGCAGCCATTCGCCTCTGCCACTGCCGCGATGATGGTGTCGAGGCCGCTTCGCGGCCGGCCTTTGGTCTTGCCGTTTGCCATGAGCCTTCCCCATGCGAGGGCTGCCTTTTCGTCAAAGGACAGCACCCGCCCGGCAAAGAGCGCCTGCAGCCCTGTTGGGCCAGCAAACCAGAATTCGAGTTGGTCACGCCGCTTTCCGGCTTGCTTCTCCAGAACGCCGCGATGGACTTCGGCGACCGTGAATGAGGCGATGAAGAGGTCGTCGTCCACCTGCTCTGCCATCCAGGCGATCAAGGATTCCGAGGGGACCGGCTTTGTGAAGTTGCTGATGATGTTGGTGTCGAGAAGATACCGCATCAGATGTCGACCCTACGTCCTTCCTCGCGGGGACGGGTCAGGTCGAGTTCGGAGCCGATAAGGGGCGACGCAAGCAAAGCTTTGAGAATGCCGCCCTTCTTGGGTGGCTCGCCCGAGATCGTCTGGTTGACTGCCGCGCGCAGCCGATCGGCGTCAGCGCCACTTTCGGCCAGGCGCTTGGCGACGGAGCGGATCAGTTCACGGTCGTCATCCCGACCGACCACCTCGAAGCGCGCCATGCCCCGCTCCGTCAGGCGGCTCCTGTAATTATCGATTGCTCGGCGCTGAGGACTCTTGCTCATTCTGGTTCTCCGGACTATAACCGGTAATATAACCAGAGTGCCCCGAATCTGCAAGGCCGTCAGGTCGCAAAAGCGGGTTCTGTCTTTGCAGAGGACATGGCGCCCGCCCTTGGTCGGCCAGGGAACGCGGCTGCCCGACTACGTCGTGCTGATCTCGACAGTCGGCGGCATCTCCCTGTTCGGCATCAATGGCTTCGTCATTGGCCCCCTGATCGCCGCCTTGTTTATCGCGGCGTGGTCGCTGTTCGCCGAACAACAGAGCGCTGAAGAGCAAAGTTCAAAAGTATTGGATGAGAATTCACCGGCTTCCCGGCGCTTTAACAACGGACGGGAGTGACGAAGCGCAAGTGATGGACGAGCTGCGAGCCTGTCCGATAGATGCGGCGGATCGTTCCCACGCCGACGCCCGGAGAACGCGGAACAATCATGGCACAAATTCGTATCCACCACCGCACGATCTATCACTACCGCTATGCGGTTAAGCTTAGGCCTCACCGCCTGATGCTGAGGCCACGCGAAGGCTGCGATCTCCGGCTGCTTTCGCATGAAGTCTCGACAACGCCACAAGCCCAGATCAGTTGGGCGACCGATGTATTCGGCAACGCGGTTGCCACCGCGGTGTTCAGCGAAATGACTGATGTCCTGACCGTCGACAGCGTCGCCTTGGTCGACCTCACAGCTGCCGCATGGCCGGTCTTTGCTATTGCAGGCTCCGCCATTACCTTTCCATTCCGCTATTCGGATGAGGAATGGACCGATCTCGGCGCGCTGACGGCTCGGCAGTATGCCGACCCGTTCCAGCAACTTCAGCGGTGGGCACAGGGATTTGTCGCAAGCAATTCGACGGACACGCTGTCGCTTCTCAAGGACATAAGTGCGGGAGTGTCTTCATCGATCTCCTATCAAGGCCGTGAGGCGGAAGGCACACAGACGCCGACCCAAACGCTGGAACGTGGTTGGGGATCATGCCGTGACTTCGCGGTGCTGTTTGTTGAAACTGTTCGTTGTCTGGGCTTTGGAGCCCGCATCGTGTCGGGATACCTGTTCAATCCCGATCGAATATTGCTTGGTTCGCAGGATCAGGGCTCGACCCATGCCTGGGTCGAGGTATTCGTCCCAGGCGCTGGATGGATCACATTTGATCCGACCAATCGTAGCATGGGCGGGGCCAATCTTATCCCCGTCGCCGTCACCCGAGATATCGCGCAATCCGTTCCCGTGGCCGGCAGCTTCGTCGGTGCCTTCGACGCGTTCATATCGATGGGTGTGGAAATCGAGGTGTCTGTGTGAGCTTCGCAGCAGAAACCTCCAACGATCTTTGAACCGAGGAGATGAGGATGCCGCCCTCCAGCGAAGACCGAGGTAGACATGCTCAATATCTACGAGGGCAATTACATCGCCTTCGCTAGGATCGAAAAGGCCGGATCGGGCACGACGATCACCGTCAAAAGCGGAAACAACTGGGTCAAGCAGAAATATATCGACGATATCTGGCGCTAGGCCCCGGGACCAGAAATGCACGCCGGGTTGGATCCTCTAGGCGGATGATGGCAAGCGCCAGTAGTTCGGCGCGCAAAGATGCGATCCACCGTTCAGTACCCTCCGTGGAATACGTATTTCCGGTTCGCGGGGATCGAAGCTTGCCTCCCGATCCCCGCGACGAGGATTCTTAGGAATGCAGCACGATTTCGCCGCAGGCTCGGGATGGCGGGTCGACCAGTAGTCCGACGTCCATTCCCAAACATTGTCGATCATGTCGTGGATTCCGTACCCGTTCGCCGGGAACGACCCGACAGGCGATGTTCTATCGGCGCCCGCAGCCTTTGTGCTGATTGTGGGAAACGTGCCCTGCCAGGTGTTGGCCATGAGCTTTCCTTCGGGGTTCAACTCGTCGCCCCAGGCGAATTCGGCGTCCTCGAGGCCACCACGAGCGGCCAACCCCCATTCGGCCTCGCTTGGCAATTCCATTCCCGCCCAGTCTGCATATGCCTTGGGGTCGCTATAGGCGACATGAACGACAGGATGTTCGAGCTTTCCGGGGATATCGCTGCGGCCACCGTAGGGATGTCGAGGGCCCTGCCTCGGTAGTGAGTTCGCGTGCGCAGCCGCTTCGCCGGAGTAGGCGGAGTCATCGCCGAGCTGACGATCACCTTCAAAGACTTTGAAGATTGGCCCATCGACTTCAACAATTTTGTAGCCGTTCACCTCTTCATTTTTCGGCGTTTTCCAACCCATTGTGAACTTCCTATTTCGAGGCCCGGTATTTCTCTCGGAAAGATTGTAGCCGACAGCCCACGCTTACCGGGTTATTGGGGCGTCTTTCTGCTTGGGGTCCGGAAATGGTCACGCTAACCTGCAATTGCCAGGTAATTGCATAGAAACCAATTCCCGCTCCTACGAAGCGTTGCCAGTTTCGAGGAAAAATCGCACCATCTCTTTAGTTGCGTTCGGCCCGTGCTTGTCTGCATAGGATCCGCGCGCATCGCCGCCAGACCATGCATGCCCGGCGCCCTCGACAAGCCAGTATTCCAGTGCTGGTTGCCCTTCCGCATTCGTGAAAATTTTCCTCGTATAGGGGCGCTTACCGGCAGAGCAGTTGGTCTCTGTTTGAGTTGTGACGTTTGGGCCCGGCGGAATTGCCATCGCGACTATCCGCTCGGCATTGGAAGGATGGACCGTGCGGTCCGCGCCACCCTGAAACACGATCGTGCGAACGTCAGCGGTGGATAGGTGGTGCGGTTTGAGGTGGGATAAAACACTCGCATCGCCTCGCATGACGGAGAAGGCCGACATGACGTCGTTTGCCGAACCGTATGCCAGCCCGGAATGGATGCCCACGGCGCCGTAGAGTTCTGGATATGTCTCGCTCATGACCGCGGCCATCGCGCCGCCTGCCGACAATCCCGCAACAAAAACCCGGCTGCAATCGAGGTCGAATTCCGCCATGATCTTCGCGGTAATTCCTGCGATGATCGAAGGCTCGCCAGCATCGCGCTTCTGATCAGCAGGCCTGAACCAGTTCCAGCAGCAGGACGCGTTGTCAGTTCCGGTCTGATGGGGATAGGCAACGAGGAGGCCATGTGCCTCGGCAACGGCGTTCATGCCGGTTCCTGTGGCGAAGTCGTCGGGATTTTGTTTGCACCCGTGGAGCATGACGACCAGTCCACGTGGCTGGCGTTGTGTGGTTGCTGGTATGTAGAGTTTGTAGCCTCGGCTGCCGGCCGCGCATGCATGGGCTCGTGTGAGGAATTGTGCCCCGGATGCCACAACAGGAGAGGCGCTGCGTTTCGCAAGTCCTGGCAGGCCTGTGCTTGGCATTGAGACGAATTCTCCCGATCCCGCCCGTCCTTCGCGCAAGATACGGAGTGTCTCGCCAAGCGGCTTTCGCAGTCGATGAGACCCAACATCGTCAGGCCGTTCCATCGACCCAGTTGTTTCTTCTTTGCCCGGCTCGATGATTTCGGCGTTGGGATCGATCTGAAACGGTTTTGTTTGACGCGCTCGCGGAGCGTTCACGATAGCGGGTTCTATTGGGGCGCGAGGGTCGGTCATCGGACGGCCCGCAAGTAAATCCTGGATCACGCGGGTCGCCTCGACGAGATTCGAGGCTCTTGTCAGTGACGTTGCCCGCCTCATGGCCATGAGGAAATTGTTCATCGAATGTCCTTGTGGTCGGGCCAAAGCCTAGCGAATACGGTCGGCCAAAGCCGATTTCAGTTCAGCACTGGCGTGAAGGGCGCCGAGCACGGTGATCGATTCGATTGTCGCGAGCGCGAGTTCGGGTGTGACGTCCGGGGCAATGCGGGCCAGCCCAAGCACCCTGATCTCAAGTTTTTCTCCAGAGGCCCTCACCGTTTCCAGATCAGCCTTGGCATAGTCCCTCAAGCCAAGTTCCAGCGTTTGTCTGATGATGGATTGTTTGACCGCCTCACCCTCGCTGGCGAGCTGGTTTCGGATCGCTGTCCGTATGAAATCGCTGCGATTGGAATAGAAGCCTTCCTGCACGAGAAGGTCGATACGGCCCAGGTCGACATAGCCGAGATTGATTGTGATTTTTTCCGACTCGCCGGATTTGTCGCGAAGCTTGTAAACATTGTCAGACATGTTTTATCCATCCTCCTGGATGCCAGGTGGATGGCGTGGGGATGTTTTTCAAGGGCCGCGGCGCGGAAATCGAAAATAGCCGGGCGTTTCGGCCAGGAGAGAGGGGGATGAGGGCATCTTCGTTGTGACGCTCAAGGGTCGATCCGTCCTACCACCCATGGGTCGCGATTGTTCCTTTGAACGAGGTTTGGCCTCTTTTCACCGACAGAAAGAGGCTCACTGCGGGGCCCTATTTTCCAAATTCTCACCTTCTCTCGCGGTTATTTTCGGAATCATATCAAAAGCTTGGAACAAGCATTCGCGGATGGTGTTACCGAGCATGGATAGCGAGAAACTCGACACGGTTCTGGAACCTATCGCACTCGTTGTAGACGACGAACCCTTGATACGGATGGTACCGCTGACCTCATTTCCGACGCGGGATATTATGTCGTAGAAGCCGCAACGGCCGACGAAGCTTTCGCGTTTCTCGAAAAATACAGCTCCCTGCAATTGCTCTTCACGGATGTGCAGACAGGCGGGGACCTTGACGGTTTTGAACTGGCCAGGAAGGTCGTCGAGCGGTGGCCGAACATAGAGGTGGTCGTCGCATCCGGAGCGAGAATACCGAAAGAGGGTGATCTTCCGGGCAACGCGAGTTTTATTCAGAAGCCCTTTTCTGCCGAGACCGTTCTTGAAGCTCTGAAAGCGCACTTTCCCGACGGACCAAGCAAGCCCCGAGATTTCGGCTGAGTGCGCGGATCGCCCCTCGGTCAAGGCAGCAGTGCCGGCTAGACTATAAGGGCATCGTCAACGTAAAGCGGGTCTCGAATTCGTCCGAGTGCACAGAGAGTTTTCCGCCGTGCACTCTGGCGATCTCGCTCGCTATGTAGAGACCCAGACCCAGACCCTGCTGGCTGCTTCTGACTTCGCCTCGGAAGAAGGGCCGAAACAGGGTCGGCTTGACCTTTTCTGATATCGGCTCGCCACTGTTGGCGACCCAGAGTTTCAGGTGGCCTCCAGTCGTCGTTGCCCCGATTTCGATCGGCTTTGTGCGGTCGCCATGTGTCACGGCATTGCCGATCAAGTTCGAAAGAAGCTGAGATATGCGGGGATGGTCGCAGCGGACGTCCCGATCGAGTTCGAAATCAGTCCGGATATCAAGATCTGGATGCACGGATCGGATCTCCTCGACAACATTTTCCAAAACGGGCCGCAGAGGCGCTTCGGCCAAAACGTCCATCCTCAGTCCGTCGCCGAGACGGGCTCTTGCGAAATCGAGCACGTTGTCGACGAGATCGCGCATGCGAATGGCGCTCGACTGCATGAGAACAACAACGTTGCGGCTTTCCGCACTCATCTCTGCCGTCCTACCTAAGCGTCGGATGCCCGCCATCATGGAAGCGATCGGATTGCGCAGATCATGACCAAGGACCGCGACGAACTGCTCTCGGACGACTGCGAGCTCACGCTCCTCGGCAAGGTCGATCTGCGCCTGAACGAGATCTGCATTGCTATCCAGATTGGCAGCAATCAGCTTTGCGAAGAGCTGAAACATGCCAATCGTCTCGGGATTGTCGACCTTGTGAGGTGCTCGGTCGATGGCACAGAGCGTTCCGAAAAAGCTGCCGTCGCGACGAATGATCGGGACTGAGATATAGCTCTTCAGACCATAGATCGCCGGCGTGTGGTGGTCGCGGTACTGAGGGCTTTCGTCGACGTCATCAATGACAACGAGTTCGTGACTTTGCCGAATCTCGTGGCAAATGGTAGACTCTACCTTCAGCTCGCCGCCAGCTTTCAGTCCAAAATCAACATTGTCGAGAACGGCGCAGGCAACCCAGCGATCGTCAGTGACACGAGCGACCGCGGCAAAGCCCATCCCGGTCGTCTTGCAGATCACTTCGAGGATTGTGGGAACCTCGGCCATCCGGCTGATCGCCTGGACGTCTACCTGGATGTCATCGATGGTATCGCTCCTTCTGTAGCTGTGATCTTACAGCTTCGAAGCGGGGAAGTCATTTCAATAAGACATGGGGCGGCATGACGCTGAGGTGAGGACGACAAACGAGAAATGCCTGCGTCGAGCGCCTCTGTCCTTAGTCGTATTTCAGGGTAGCCTTCAAATGCTTGAGATCGGCATCCTGCCGGGCTGTCGCCTGCTCGACACCATCTCGATAGGAAGAATTGGTCTCGGCGATAATCTTGTTGAGTTCCGTGATCTGGCTCTGCAGCTCATAGGGCATGCAGGCCGAGGTGATCGTGTTCCCGGAAGCCGTTGCGGCCCGTCTCATCACGGGTGCGCGGCCTTTCCATCTCTCGTTGAAGGCGTTTGACCAGGCCTCGGGCGTAACGTCCGATAGCTGCAGGACCATTGTCGTGAGCGGCCCTACGGAGGCCCCGGATGCGCCCTCGTTCAACTCGATGATGCTGATATCCTGAAATTCGGTCATTGATGCGTTCCTTCTTTTGGCTTTCCGCGTTGGCCGGTCACTGCGGTGGTGAGCCGTGACCGGACCTCACGCGGCTGCGTCAGTGTCAGGCAGCCTTCTCGGCATTCTGATTGACGACCTTCGTCGCAATGGACGTCAGGGCGATGTCGGTCGCCTGCTCCTCGTCGAGCGTCGTCTGGAGGAGCTTGGCGGCATCTTTCATGCCCAACTCCAGCGCCCATGTGCGCAGGGTGCCATAGCGCGACATCTCGTAGTGTTCGACCGCCTGGGCTGCGGCAAGAAGGCCGGCGTCAAGGGCTGGTGCGCCGGCATACTCTTCCATGATCTCAGCGCCTTCCTTGACGATGCCCATCATAGCGTCGCAGGTCTTCTGTTCGGGTTTCTTTCCGATGATCTTGAAGACATCTTCGAGACGGGTGACGTGCACCTTGGTCTCGGCGAGGTGCTTCATGAAGGCGTCTTTAAGCTGCTTGCTCGTGGCCGCTTCATGCATCTTCGGGAGCGTCGCAACGATCTTGTGCTCGGCGAAATAGACATCCTTCAAGGTATCGTGGAACAGGACGTCGAGTGTTTTGGTTTGCTTGGCCATGATTGGCTCCTTTGTTTTGGAATAATTTAGGTATGGGATCAGATTTCCGCTCACGTTCACGGCTGCCATGTATTGTGATCAGGCCGCCGGAGGGCGACGGTAGCGGTCACGTTCCTGTTCGATCTCCTCTGGCCCGTACGGGTCGAGCGTTTCGTCGAAACGTGTCCAGCCCTGCTCGTTGTAAACGGCCTTGCGTTCTGTCGGATCGACCCAGTTCGAACGCTTCAGGATTGCTTCGGCTTCGGGCGCAAGAGCATCGTCTACCTTGGCAGTGACCAGGGTGCCGCCGCGACGCACGCCTTCCGCGTAAAAATTGGCGTCGTCCTCGGAGACACCAGAGCCCGTTAACGCCCCGATCAATCCGCCGGCCGCCCCGCCCGCTACGGCACCTGTAACGGCGCCAATTGCGGTCGCCGCAAGCCAGCCGGCAGCAACCACGGGACCGACGCCTGGAATCGCCATGATACCGAGACCGGTCAAAAGACCGCCCGCGCCGCCGACAACGGCCCCGAGGCCCGCGCCGGATTCTGCTCCGGTCGCAGCTCCCGACTGCTTGTCGGAATGGCGCTCGTCCGCGTTGTTGGAAACGATGCTGATGTCATTCGATGGAACGCCGGTTGCTTCAAGCGCGCTGACGGCGGAGCTTGCATCGGTGTAGTCGTCGAAAAGTCCAGTAATGGTTTTCATGAAAGTATCCTTCGGATTTGAGGAGGGGTGTTACTTCGCCACGACGTTGCCCTGATAGTCGAGGGCGACCATGACGGCATTGCCGTCCTTCATGCCGGCCGCCATCCAGATGCCACTGTCATCCTTCTTGAGGTCCTTGACTTCGGTAAAGCCGGCCTTCTCGATGCGGTCCTTGGCCTGAGCCTCGGTGAAGCTGTTCGCGCCTGCGACGGGTGCAGCCGGGTTCTTCGTCTCTGGCGTCGCGACCGCCGGCGTCCCGGCATCGCTGGAGGGGGCGGGGGCCGTCTGTGCGGCAGCCGTCAGGACCGACGCTCCAAGGAGCGCCGCGGCCAGGATTATATTTTTCATTGAGGTTCTTCTCTTTCTCAGACCGGGTTCACACGGCCGTGACCAGACAACCGGTTCAGAAGGTTTAAGTTCCTTGGCGGACCTGGGCATCTCTCGCGCCAGGTGAGGGCCGGTCCCCGCCTTTCACGGCGTTTGCTGTCAACGAGCAGATATCGCGCGATGAATGTTCGGTTCTCTCTCAACCGCTAGCGCGTGACGCGGAGCGTTTGTAGAGCGAGAAACAAAATAAAGCCCTTGCTAATGCTGCCGGAAGGGCAGCTTGTGCATATTCATTGAGGAGATTGACATGATCAAATTCAAGCAGATCAACGGCAGCAAAGAGCGATCAGCGGAAATCGGTGAGCAGCTCAAGAAGATCGATGCCGAGATGGCATCGCCCAATATTAAGGAAACGAAGCACGCCGAACTCAATGCGCTTCATCGCAAGTTGAGCGCCGAACGTGAGGCCTTATCCTCACAATAGTCACGGCAAGATGCGGATATGGAGCTGACAAGCCTCCGCAAGAACGATGACGGAAGCGGGCAGGTTAGGCTTTCTCAGAAATCGATCGGCGAGAGGCTGCGGTTTAGTCCCCTGTGGGAAATGTTCACGGGTCAACCCGTCAAAGACAGCGTGGGAATGGGATGGTGGGCGCTTGTCCGACGACCGGGACTCGGTAATAGACGGCATTGGAGGTCGCCGAGGCGAACGGCGGTCTCCAATGCGCGTACAGATTTCGTCGAGCTTCGGACGGCGAGTACGTCTGGCATCATAGCCGCTTTCTACCCCCAACGGCGACGAGACGGAGTGGCTCGGGACCTGCACCGACGTGCAAGAGCTTAAGGAGTTGCAGAGCCGCCAGGACGTGGTGCTTTCCGAGTTGCAGCACCGTACGAAACCTCATCGCCGTTATTCGCTCGGTCTCCGCCAAGACCCGGGATGCCAGCATTTTACTCGACGAGTTCGCGGAGTCCTTCGACAATCGGCTCGCGGCCATCGCTCGAGTCCAGGGGCTGCAGAGACTGAGAGGGTATCTTTCGACGAACTTCTCAACGCCGAGCTCGCCGCGCATGTGGGGGATCGCTCTAAGGTTGCCGTACTTGTGTGGTGATCTTCTGCACAAAATGCGGCCTCAGTGCTGGACGCGAATGGTGCGAAAAGGGGGCCGATGAACGGGTCGCGGCACGGAATGCTGAAGCCAATGGTGAACTGGCCGACCATCCGCGGGACTTTGCAGGCTTTGATCGGCCGGTCGCTGATGCGCAATTTTACGATCAACGAACATTGCGAGCGGTGAGCGTGAAATTATCTCCGCGTCGATTTGCATAGCCTCTGGAGGCGGCTTCCTGAATTGCAGAGCGTGCGGCGCAAAGTCCTGGTGCTTTGACCGACCTAAACGCGACGCAATTCGGGAGTAATGATAATCGGTCGTCGTTTGGCCGCTATGGCTTTCCGCGGTGTCAGAGACCCTTGACCCCATCCTCCCGAATTCCGATAGCAACGCCCGGTGCTGCTGGCCGGATGAAGCGATTAACCCGCTTTTCGTCAGAAAGTAGTCAGATCGTTTTTGGAGATTATCGCGATGTCAACGCGCACAACGAATACCATCGTTCACTTTTCTCAACCGTTTGAATTGCCGGATATCGATGGAATCAATCCGGCAGGTGATTACAAGATTGTACAGGATGAGGAATTGATCGAAGGGCTTTCACAACTGGCCTATCAGCGTGTCGCAACATTCATTCATCTGCCGTCGATTTCTGCCGATAACCGGAGGCGGCAATTCGTCAAAATAGATCCTACTCTTCTCGAACATTTATTGAGTGCGGTGCCTTCACATGGAGAGTCCACACCATGAATGTGTTGGAAAATCGGAAAAGAGCGCTCGAGGAAAAATACTTCCTGGACGCCGAGATGGCGTTCAAGGTGAACTCTCGTCGAGACCGGTTTCTCGCCCAATGGGTGTCGGAAATGATCGGCATTACCGATATCGAAGCCTACGTCGCCGAAATCATCGACGTTCGCTTCACAGCAGCGGGAGACGACGGCGTGGTGGCAAAAATCCTCGCTGATGTTTGATCTGCAGGTAAGGTATGGATGAGAACGAGCTTCGAGACAGTATGGACAAGATGATGGCGAGTGCAGAGGAGGCAATCGCCGTTCGCCCTTGAGATGCCTGGGTTCTTAAGTCCGGCTCATGCGCGCGTTCAAGCTGCGCGGCTTGAGCGATAGTGCGCGTTCCTCCTCAGGCGCGGGCGACTTTGTGTCACTGCGTGTGGCGCGCCTTGCTTAAAATCCAATCGGCGCGCATTATGAGTAATCGGCAGCATTTGAAGCGGGCGCTGCCGTAAAAGGCTATGCCCTTCGCCCCAACCAAAGGAGGACGTGATGTCTTCCATAATCAACCATATTCGCGACTACGGCCACGACACGGCGATCAGAACTTTGCTCGTTCTAAGCTTCGCCGTCGTTCTATATGTGATCCTGGAGGGCTGGCTGTGGTGACGATTCCCTCCCTCGGGGAGCGCACCATAAACAGCGAACGCTCGACACTCCGGCGAGTTCTCAAGCGCGCCGACTACGCCACATCCGACATGCAAGCCGAAAGTCCATGCCTGAGCACTTCTTGAAACTATATGGGTTCAGCACAAGAGGCGCGCACATTCGTTCACCGCTCCCTCAGCGGCGTATTAGCATCTGCGGAAGATACTGTTTGCTTTGTCACCGACGACGGCGCATGGTCCCGCCTCCAGCAGTAATCACTACGAGCGCAGCTGTTGAGGGCCTCCAGACCATAGCCCGACCAAGAGCAGGACCTCATTTCCTTAGGAATTTCGTTGGGTATCTAACGAGCCAAGACCTTACAATGGTGCCGCGGGTGCGGGAGTGATGCCGGCTACACCGGCGATACTCTTCTGGAACGGCGTCAAGCCATTAGCCTTGCGATCAAGTGATGGTCCGCCTCTTCCAAGAGGGAATGACGGATCCTGCCGACCTAACCGTCCAATTCGAGGGACATTTCGGCAAACCCAAGAGGGCCTGCAGCTTCACGCCTCAACCCGAGGTCTTCCAACAAGACTGCCGGGCTACAGTTCACTGAGAATGCACGCAAAGGCGCTAGATAAAGATGAAGCCACCAATTTATGATGTCGACGACAATCAACGCATCGGCGAGTGTAGACGCATTTTCGATAATTTGACCAAAGAAATCATACTTCGGGCGGTGGAGGCCGGCTGGCGCGAAAGCGAGGCCTCGATAGCTCTCGCAGACGCCGCGGAACGGTACGTCATCTACGTCGCTACCGCTCCGCGCGCAGTCCGTCAGGCTGCGAATGGCAACTTGATATCCGATGCCTGAGGGTGGATTGATGTGATGAACGAAGTGATTGCGGGGGGCGGCCAGGGCGCGTGGAGGAGTCGGAACTCGTGGCGGCGCGCTCAAGCGGCCGGAAAATATGATGGCCTACAAGTATTACCTCAGGGGTCTGGAGCACCGAGTTGTCGGCGTTTCCGACGATCATAGGCGTGGGCGCATGTGGAAACAGCAAGTCTCTTCCACCTAAGCCAGCGGCATCTGATCCGGAAAAGGGACCGGTGGGTTGGGTAGGTTCAGCCTGATGCGTTGACCCGACGCCCAAGCGAGAGCTTGCGTTTCGAACGAAAACTCGCGCTCGATCATGACGCCGTGCTCAACAACGCGAACGCTCCATCGTTCAGGAGATACCAGGATAGAGACGAAGTTGTGAAAGGTCATGATATCCATGTCTTGCTCGGCGAAGGCCGTGGAAGCGACAGTAACAACCGCCGGGTTCAACGTCTATCTGCCCGCATCTCTGAGGAGGAGGTCTCTTTCATTGGCGATGGGGCCAAGTCGTTTCCGCAGTCGGTTCTCCTCGACCTCATCTAGCCGCAACCTTTTTGGGAATTCGCTGACAAGCGCGGTTTTCGCCGTGGCTGATTGGACCGGCGGATCTGATTTGGTCGGATGATGCACGGTCGTATCCTTTCAGGAATTACGGTATCATCAACGACAATGCCCAAGATCCAGCGTGATGGCGCTGTTTTTGGTGTTGGTATAGGCAGATCTCGCGGCCCACAGAATCCTTGGCCGTAACGCATCGAAGGATGTGAGATAATCACCCTCGCTAGCACTGATGCGACTTCTCGCAGCCAGAGCTTCGGTCGCCAAGTCGAACTTAATCTCGAACACCCCGTCACATCCGGTAAAGCGGACACACCGATTCCTGTCGCCAAAACAGCGAGCCTTGTTCGGAAACCAATGCCAGTCAGCGGCACCCTCATCCTGCCACCGATCCACAGCACTGTCCTTAGGTAGTCGATTAAAGCGCGCGCCTTGCGTTGCCCGTTTGCGGTTGGCGAGAGAATTCAGGAGAGCTGATTTGGGCCTTACACCACCCCAGAACTCAGAGGAAAGGAATGTCGAGGCGTCGCGTTTCATGTCGGACGTCGCGTCGGAAGCAGAACCCTGGAGACCGGTCGTCCTCAAAACGTCTCTGACCAGTTTGAAACCGGTCAGCTCGACATGCGATGCTGCTATATTGGAAGACATGTCGTCCTCCTTTGTTGGGGCAAGGTTTTGCTCCCTTGATGACAGCGCCCTGAAGACAAGCCGCCACTATTGTATAGCTCGTGCCAAAATACCGGATTGCAAGGGATGATCGTCGTGTGCCGCCGGCTGGCGGTCTTCTTGAGGATAGAACGATAATCATCCCGCGCTCTGCCTCGACGGCGCGGTGACCGCCAAGCTTGTGCAGAACTGTTGCCATCACTGGCCTAGCCCAGTCAGTGGGACCATGTTTGAATGCCGGTTGGTAATCGGACTTAAGTATCGGCAATTGAAGATCGCTATTGCTGGCTGAGTCCGTTAAATACCCCGACCGTTGAATTTCTGAAATTTCATCCGATATATATTTAGTGCAGGCTATTCAGCCGCAACTATTTGTTTCTAGCATTCCCTATCTCCGGCCCCGCCGACGAGGCGCATCCCGGCGCCAGTTGTCTCACTTTCGCATTCGGTCAGCCGCAGACGATGGCCTGACATTCTCAGCAGCATACTCCGACCTCAGATCGCCCCGGTCTTAGCGGCACGGTCAAGGAGTTGCATCATGGTCGTCGAGCAAGCCTCACTGCGGATTGCATTCAAACCCTGGGGCCGCCGCGATCTTCGACCCTGGGCTGCCGCGCATCATGGTGATGCGGTGGGAGAAATCTGGTTCGAGCGCAAGCATACAGTCGGGCCCGATCCTGCGCTGCTTCTGAAGCTGCTCTTCACCGAACAAGCGCTGTCGATTCAGGTTCATCCCGACGATCGTTTCGCGCAATCGCTCGGCCTTCCAAATGGCAAGACCGAAGGCTGGTATGTTCTTTCAGCGGAACCGGATGCTCGGGTGGCCGTAGGTCTAAAGCGAGAGCTGACGCGCCCACAACTGCGCCAGTCAATTCTCGACGGATCGATAGCCGAGATGGTGGAATGGCGCTGTGTGGTGGCGGGAGAGGTCATCTTCATTCCCGCAGGGACCATTCACGCGATCGGGGCGGGGCTAGTGATCGCCGAGATCCAGCAGAGAAGCGATACAACGTTCCGGCTTTTCGACTACGGGCGGGACCGTGAGCTTCATGTGGATCAGGCTGTCGCCATCGCTGATCGATGGCCGGCAGACGCCCTAGCCGATCCAGTCGATCTCACGCAGATGCGGCGACAGTTGATCTCCTGCCCATACTTCACCTTGGAACAGGCCGATCTTTCTGCCTGTTCGAGGTGGGAGCTGATCGCCGAATGCGAGACGTGGGCGCTCGTCATCTCGGGCGATGCGACCATCGGGTCGACGCATGCGGTCATCGGAGAAGCGTTCCTCGTCGATAACGCACGGATCCCTATTGTGGCCGGGCGCGGCGGCCTGACGCTTCTCCTCGCCTATGCCAGCGCAGAGCCGAGACCCGGTCTGTTGCGCGATCTCAAAATGGAACAGGTCGAACCGGCAGCATCGATCATCGACCATGCCATCTTTCATCATCAACAATCGGCAGGCTTGCCAGTCCTGTTACCGGAGACACGCCCATGACCGAACTCAAGACCATCGCCTTTATCGGCAATTCGCTGCCGCGGCGCTGCGGTATCGCGACCTTCACCACGGATCTGCAGCAGGCAATCTCCAGATCGCCCGCGAACATCGGTACCATGATTGTGGCGATGAATGACCACGGCCACGCCTATGACTACCCCGCCAGTGTCTCGCTTCAGATCGGTGATGAGACCCTGAGAGATTATATCCAAGCGGCAGAGACGCTGAATGCCAACCGGGTCGATCTCGTATGTCTCCAGCACGAATTTGGCATCTTCGGGGGCGAGGCCGGCAGCCATATCCTGGAGTTGCTGAGCCGGCTGGACATGCCGGTCGTCACGACGCTGCATACCGTGCTCGCCGAACCCAATGCCGCCCAAAGGCATGTTTTTGCCCGGATCATAGAGGCATCAGCGAAGGTCGTCGTCATGGCCGAAAAGGCACGCGCGCTGCTGACCGAGGTCTATGATGTCCCGAAAGAAAAAATCGAAGTCATTCCCCACGGCATTCCAGATTTGGCCTTCCTGGAACCCGATCTCGCGAAGGCAAAGCTCAGCTTTGAAGGCCGATCGGTTATCCTGACCTTCGGGCTGCTTTCACCCAATAAAGGCATCGAGGTGATGATCGACGCCATGCCGTTGATCCTTCAAAGCCGCCCGGATGCAGTCTATGTCGTGCTCGGCGCGACCCATCCCAATCTCATCCGCCATCAGGGCGAGGCCTATCGAGAAAGCCTCGTGGCACGGGTCAAGGCCTTGGGCGTCGAAGACCACGTCGTTTTCCTTGATCAGTTCGTCGAGCAGGCGACACTGCTGGACTTTATCTCTATGTGCGATGTCTACGCCACGCCTTATCTGAACGAGGCGCAAATGACCTCAGGGACCTTGGCCTACAGCTTCGGCCTCGGAAAAGCGGTGGTCTCGACGCCCTATTGGCATGCGCAAGAGCTCCTGGCCGAAGGACGCGGCATTCTCGTTCCGTCCGGCGATGCTCAGGCCATCGGCACCGAGATCGCCGGATTGCTGACAGACGACGTCCGGCGAACCGCCATGCGGACACGCGCCTATGCCAGTAGCAGGTCGATGACCTGGCAGAGGACCGCGGAGCGTTATCTTGCCACTTTCGAGGCTGCGCAGCATCGAATCCCTACTGTCTGGCGGGTGCCCAGCAGCGGCAAATCCTCCGTAGGCACGCCTCTGGTGTTGCCGCAGACGCAACTCGCCTATTTCCTGTCCATGTGCGACGACACCGGATTGTTCCAGCATGCCGTGCATTCAGTGCCGGACCGGTCGCATGGCTATTGTGTGGACGACAATGCGCGAGCCTTGCTGCTGGCAAGCGCGCTCAATACGCCGGGCGAGAAGCCACTGGCAAACGCCCTCACGAACCGTTTCGCGTCATTCGTGCAGCATGCTTGGAATCCCGACGAAAAGCAGTTTCGCAACTTCATGGGGTTCGATCGCTGCTGGCTGGAGGACAAGGGGTCGGAGGATAGTCACGGCCGGACGCTCTGGGCTTTAGGGGAATGCGCGCGCAGCGACACCAATGCGTCGCGCCGCAGTTGGGCGGCCGCGCTTTTTGCTGACGCCTTGCCTAAGGTCGAAACGTTTCGGTCGCCACGTGCCTGGGCATTCGTTCTGATCGGCCTTGATGGCTATTGCGCCATCAGAGCAGAAGATCTCATTGCCAAACGACTTCGCCGTCTTCTGGCGGAAAGGCTGCTGCGCCTTCTTGCTCAGGTCGAGACGGCGGATTGGGTCTGGTTCGAGGAGGGGCTCTCCTATGACAATGCACGCCTGCCTGAGGCCTTGATCCTGACCGGCCTTGCCAGCGGCTCGTCTGCCTATGTCGATGCCGGTATCCGCACCTTGCGGTGGCTGATGCTGAGGCAGACGGCGCCGGCCGGTCACTTCCGGCCGGTCGGGACCGAAGGCTTCGGCGACAGACGTGCAGCGCCCAAAAAATTCGATCAGCAGCCGCTTGAGGCTGCAGCGACTATTTCCGCCTGCTTGACTGCGTGGCGTGCCGATCAGGGTGCGGAATGGATAGCCGGTGCTGCAAGCGCATTCGGCTGGTTCCTTGGTGCCAACGATCTGTCCCAAACGCTCGTCGACGTCGATACGGGCAGTTGCCGCGATGGGCTGCACAAACTGCGCGTCAACGAAAACAGGGGCGGAGAGTCCGTGGTTTCCTATCTGCTGGGGCTCATCGAGTTTCGCAGGTTTTCTCGCATTTTCGATCAAACCGTCAGGCTCTCCGATCTTCACGCGCAACGCGCCTGACGGACGTCTTTCTGAAAGCATCAGCAATTCGGTCGAGGTTATTTTGTCAAACGCCACGTTCATAAACCGGCAGGCCCTGTTCCTGCGCCCCGACGCATCGCGCGTCGTCGTCCGCCCGTTCAAACCGGCAACCGAACCGCGGGATCTCAATCCGACCGACAAAACACGGGCAAATCATATCGTCGATCGCGTTCTGGCGCTCCATCCGGAGGCGGCGGAAAGCCTGCTTGCGGAGGTCCTGGAGAATTTTGAAGGCCGCCACCGAAACCTGCTCGCGACCTTCGAAAATCGAGCTGCGGAGATGGAAGAGGCATTCGCACCGCATGCCGGCTTCTCCCAAGCGCAACGACGGCTGGTGGGCGCCTATTTCCTGCACGAATATTCCTTCGAGGCATCGGCGCTGTTTAATCCCAGCATCGTTTCGCATCCGGATCAAAGCGGTCTTGAGAAGGGGACCCGGCGCTTCATCGTCAGCTTGCGGGCGGTCGGCGAGGGACATGTGTCTTCCCTTACATTTCGAACCGGCGTGATCGCGCCCGACGGCAGCGTGGACATCGAACCGACCGCGAGGCTCGCCTCGACGCCGACCATCACCTCACGCGCGTCCGTTTTGACCGGCGAGCAGATCGACGTCAGCTTCAGCCCTGAACAGTCGATCAGCGAGCGGGTCATTTTTCCCATCACGCCATCCCAGTCCAACGGCATCGAGGACGCCCGGTTCGTCGTGTTCGAGGACGGCGATGAGAAGACATTTTATGCGACCTATACGGCCTATAGCGGAACCGGCATCCGCTCGGAGCTGATGGAAACCAAGGATTTCATGTCGTTCCGCATGACCCCGCTATCGGGCACCGCCGCCCGCAACAAGGGCATGGGCCTGTTTCCCCGCCGGATCGACGATCGTTACGCGATGATCGGCCGGCAGGACAACGAAAACCTCTATCTCATCCAGTCGGACGACCTCTACACCTGGAACGGCGGACAGCTGATCCTCGGCCCGAAGTTCGCATGGGAATTCGTGCAGATGGGAAATTGCGGCTCGCCGATCGAACTGGATGAGGGATGGCTGCTGCTGACGCATGGCGTCGGCCCCGTGCGCAAATATGCAATCGGCGCCGCACTTCTCGACAAGAATGATCCATCTAAAGTGATCGCGCGCTCACGGGAGCCACTAGTGCGGCCGGAACGGTCGGAGCGCGAGGGATATGTGCCGAACGTCGTTTATACTTGCGGCGCGATGCGCCACAATGGTCACATCATCTTACCTTACGCCGTCTGCGATACGTTCTCGAACTTCTCGAGCATCAAAATCCCGGACCTTCTAAAAATGCTTGATGGTTGAAGCTTGCCCCTGTGCGGGATAGGCTTCGATCCCAGGTCTATTAAGGACGCCTCCTGATACATGGGGGCCATGAGTTCGGATGCCTTCAAGGCTGTTTCACATCCCGCAGCCATAATGATCGGTGAGCCTATTTGCGGCTTTTCCACCGGTTCGCACCGACACCGGGCGGCTTTCGATAATCTGGCGATCACCTCCATCCCCGGTTGGCGGCTGGTTCAACATCGGGGTCCTACACACCTCTATGACCGGAAGAGACGGGCATGAATCCTATGCGCCATGTTCGGTCGATGATCTGCGCTCCAGAGCCTACGACTATTGGGCGCTCCGCCACCTCCACGAATTCGAAATCGTCTCTAGCGACCGCTGATCGTCTATCCGGGAAATCTTCAGGGGCGTGCCAGCGAGCCTATGAAGATCTCTGGATCGAAAAACTTGAGCTGAAGCTTTCCTTGCCAACCTCCGTCGAGGCCGTCGCTCCAGCCGCATTTGAATTTTCCGCGATCGCTGACGGCGATGATGCGCCAAAGTTTGCAGAGATCGATGCCGTTGTTGCAGAGATCGTCACGAAATGTCCGGTGGCTTAGCAACGCAAGATCTGCCACTCGGGATATCGAACGGCGATTTGCTCAAGGAGGCGCGCGAGCTTCTTTTGGCTCGAATGTCGTCTGCAGGTGAGACATGCGCTTCGATAGACTGGATCTGCTGCGATACGGTCTCTGTCCGCCCGTTCTCTGTCGTTTCGACCGGGCGCCAAACTTCATATCGTCTACGGCACGAACGAGGCCGGCAAATCCACGGCTCTGCATGCCCTGTCCGATCTACTGTTTGGGTTTGCCGCGGCTCTGTACCGGTTTGAGCCGCCGCACCTTTGCCGTTGCGTCTGAACCGACAAAGAACGAACAAATCCGCGAGCCGCGCTTCTCAAGCGGCGGCCCACTCGTTGACATAACTGCACGCGCTTCGCAGTCCCCCTTTCGTGGCTCGTCATATGCCGAGCAGGCACGAACGGGCTTACGGTGAGCGAGGAACAGATGGCCGGCACTGGCGGAGATCTCCCAATTGCCCACGCCCTGGCATCGAAGTGACAGTGATTCCACGCGTCGTGTTCCCGCCGTCGCAGCCACTTTCCATTTGGCCAGGCGGCGCGAATGTGCGCATTCGTGACCGGATCATATGTGCAAGTTGTGGAGGGTGACTGTTTACTCCGACGGAATGGAATCCCGTTCGAAGTGAGGCCATCAAGCGTTTTGCCGATGCGCGCAACTGACGTCGGGCACTAGCAGACGACAATCTTGTCCCTCGCAAGCCATCAACAAAAAGTAGCAGAAAATTAACCATTTACGCGTGGTAGCATGGAACATTCGATCTTGCTAATAAGTTGATGATCCGCAGATCCTCAGCCTCTAGTCCCGCACTCGGCGGATGCGGATCGCAGGAGAGCGCGCGCCTCCTTCATTGTCATGTCGCCGGAACGTGTTCCGGCCAATTGGTCTTGGAGGACTTCAATGTTGTCTTATAAATTGGGCGTCGCCGTGACGGCGCTTGCGTGCGCAACCCTTGGCATGTCGGCTGCGGCAGTTGCACTCGATATCGGTGGACAGAACGGCATCAGTGTCGGCAGTAATGGCAGCGGCGGCCTCGGCGTATCAGTCGGGGGCCGCACTGGCGTTAACGGCAGTGTTGGAAGCAGACCGAGCGGCGCGCTCGGGGTCGACGCTTCCGTCGGCGGCTCGAGCGGCCTCAACAGCAACACCTCGGTCGGCGGCAGTAACGGCGGGCTCGGTGTCGGTACGCGGGCAGGCATCGGCGGGTCGAACAATGTCCGTGCCACTGCGAACGCCACTCTCGGTGGATCGAGCCTCGCAACGACGAGAACCGATGCCACGGTCAATGGTTCTCGGGGCGTGGCGGCCGATGTTGACGCGACGGTCGGGGGAACAAGGCTTGGGAGCGCGCGTGCAACGGTCGGTTCCACTGGCACCACGCTTGCAGATATCCTGCTCGGCTCTCCGCCAACAGTCGATCGCGACGCGAATGGCGGCAATGACACCGGCGAATCCGGCATTGCAAGCTCCAGCGGTTTGCGGATAGGCAATCCCGCAACGGAGCGTCATGTCAGGGCGATCAGAGACATGTCTTCCCTCGAGCGCGCCAAGGCAAAGGTCCGATGCAAGGATGTGCTGCGTTCCGGTGGCTATGATGCAGGTCTGACAAGCCTCTGCAAGATAGTCGTCTCGATGCGGTGAGAGGCACGGCGAGCGCTGCGCTGCGGGTATGCCCGACCCTTGATCTCGGATGATAAGATGGGAGGTCCTTCGGACCTCCCTTTCCGTTGGGAAATGTGGACAGACCGTTGCCCCATTGGTGCTCGTGGGGGCATACATAGAGATAATCCTATGAAAAGCGCATCGCCGAAAGGCGTCCCAGGGCCGGCGCTATAACGTCTCTCAATGGGCAGAATGAAGGCATGGCAGCGAATAGATATTCTCCCTTTGCGCCGATCGAGCTCACATTCCATAACAATCGGCCGACAATGATCATCCGCACTCTGACAGACGCGGCGCGCGTCCTCATTCGGAGATAGCCTCTGGACGATGGCGAGGAGTTATCACCGCCGGCAAGGCCCGCGCCGATGCCCTCATTGGCGGGTCAGCCCTGAGGTGCTTCGCCGGGTGATCCTGCGCGCCGCGAACGAAGCCGGCATCTCTGCTCTGTCGCTCGTCCATGACGAACATCGCGAGAAGCCTCAGCCGACCCGCTTCCGTCGTTGCGTGGCCAATGATGGCGCAATCACCATAAAGTTCTGCCAACGCCTTTATCACGTCTTTACGGATGCTGACACATGCCGGCCTGCGTAACAAATAGAGAACTTCAGCAACGAGGAGCCCGCGATGCACGTCCGGACGGACCGCGATGCCCTAACTGAATTTATGCCTGATACCAAATAACGTCGTTTGTGTGTGGTTTTCAAGAACTGTATCGAAGCTCGTCAGACCATGCCTGATGCCGTTCGGAGGCGTCGGTCATTCCAGCCAAGCATGAGATCAGGTCGCAGGTTCCGGTGCGTGCATCCGCGCGCCAGGGCATCCGTATCACGGCCAGGTCTCGTTGCTTGCAGGGGCAGCGGGAGTCCGGAACGTGCTAAGATTATTCACCTGGCTTTTGAATGTGCTCACCAATCTCGTGCTCGCCGCGGCCATCGTGGCATTCGTGCTGTTGCAGGGCGCGACGGCAAATTTGCCGGATTACCGGGCGCTTGCCGAATGGCAGCCGGCGCTGACCTCGCGGCTCTATGCGAGCGACGGCTCGGCACTTGCCGAGTTTGCCAGGGAAAAGCGGTTGTTCCAGCCGATCGGCTCCGTGCCGTTGCGAGTGAGGGGTGCATTTCTTTCCGCCGAGGACAAGAATTTCTACCAGCACGGCGGCATCGATCTCGAAAGCATTGCGCGCGCTTTGATGTCCAACATCGCCAAATCGGTCTCCGGCGACCGGCTCGTCGGCGCTTCCACCATTACCCAGCAGGTGGCGAAGAACTTTCTGCTGACATCTGATCGCACGGTGGAACGCAAGCTGAAGGAGGCGCTGCTTGCGATCCGCCTCAACCAGAGTTTCAGCAAGGACCAGGTGCTCGAGCTTTATCTCAACGATATCTATTTCGGCTCGGGCGCTTATGGTCTGGCACAGGCGGCGCTCACGTATTTCGGCAAGAGCGTCGGCGAACTCGATATAGCCGAAGCCGCCTATCTGGCAGCGCTTCCCAAGGGGCCGAACAATTACAATCCCATCCACTCCTATGAGAAGGCGTTGGCCCGGCGCAACTGGGTGATCGGCCAGATGCGCGAGAACGGCTTCATCAGTGCGGCGGAGGCCGGCAAGGCTGCCGATGAGCCGCTGAAGGTGATGCTGAAAGAGCGGCGGGTACAGATTACCGAGAGCGAATTCTTCACGGAGGAGATCAGGCGTTTCCTCCTGGCCAGATATGGCGAGGAAGGACTCTACACGGCTGGCCTGACGGTGCGCACCAGCCTCCATCCCGCCCTGCAGCGGGCTGCAATGAAGGCGCTGCGGCGCGGGCTTGTCGAATACGATCAGGCGAGGGGATATCGCGGGCCGGTGGCACAACTTGCTCTAGGTGAGAGTGCTGAACAGGTTTCCCAGAGGGTGCAGGGGCTTGCCGACGTCCCAGAGTGGCGGCCGGCGCTGGTGACAGGTGTGACGGCCGATGGGCTGGAGCTTCGGATCGATGGGCAAGCCGGCAAGTCGCTGCGCATGGATAAGGCGAATAGCTGGACGCTTTGCAAGATCTCCGAGGCCGGTCGTCGCTGCTTTAAGACGCCAGGCGAGGTGTTTGCCTCGGGCGATATCGTCTATGTCGAGGAGACGCCTGCGGGCCTCCGCCTGCGCCAACCGCCTGATGTCCAGGGCGCGCTGGTTTCGATGGAGCCGCGTACGGGCCGGGTCGTGGCGATCGCGGGCGGCTTTTCCTTTGCGCAGTCGCAGTTCAACCGGGCGACGCAGGCCTTCCGACAGCCGGGCTCGGCCTTCAAACCATTTGTCTATGCGGCAGCGCTCGATACCGGCTATACGCCCTCGACACTGGTGCTCGATGAGCCGCTCGCCATTCCCGATGGCGCCGGCCATATCTGGAGCCCGAAGAACTACGATGGTAAATCCGACGGTCCGTCGACCTTGCGCGTCGGGCTTGAAAACAGCCGCAATCAGATGACCGTGCGGTTGGCGCGCGCCGTCGGCATGGAGGTCGTTGCCGATTACGCTGAGCGTTTTGGCCTTTACGACCAGCTGACACCTTATCTGCCGATGGCGCTCGGGGCGGGTGAGACCACGCTGATGCGGCTGGTGGCCGGCTATTCGGTCATCGCCAATGGCGGGCGGGAGGTGCGGCCCTCGATGATCGACCGGATCCAGGACCGGACGGGCCATACGGTTTTCCGGCAGGATGACCGGGGGTGCCCGGATTGCCGCGCCGCAAATTGGCATGGCCAGGCCGAGCCGGGTGTTATCGACGACAAGGATTACGTTCTCGACCCGATGACTGCCTACCAGATTACCTCCATGTTGCAGGGCGTGGTTGAGCGGGGCACGGCGCATGGCGTCAGCGTGCTTGGCGTGCCTATTGCCGGCAAGACGGGCACGACGAATGACGAGAAGGACGTCTGGTTCGTCGGCTATACGCCCGATCTCGTGACCGGTGTGTTCATCGGCTACGATACGCCACGGCACCTCGGCTCGGGTGAGACGGGCGGCGGGCTTGCTGCGCCCATTTTCATCGATTTCATGAAGGTCGCGCTCGCCGGGCGTCCTGCTTCGAAGTTCATTCCGCCTAACGGTTTGATCTTCCACAGGGTCAACCGGAAAAGTGGGCAGGAGGTGGCCGCTGGGGCCGGGATCTCCGAGGCCTTCAAGCCGGGCACGGCGCCCTGCAGGGGCGCCTGCGCGGTCATCGGCGATGAGGAGCAGGGAAATATTGCCAGCGATCCCGGCGGTCTCGACGAGACGACGCGGGCCGAACTTCTGCGCAATACAGGCGGCCTCTACTGATGCAGCAGGCCTCCTTCCACGCGTCCAGGCGCACTGCCTCTGCGAGCTCTCGTATCCTCATCCTGATGATCGGCTTTTCCGTCGCTTTCTTCATCGTGGTGGGCCGGCTCTTCTATCTCGGCCTGCAGGTGTTCCCAGAAGCGCAATGGGTGCCGAAGGGCAGTATCAACGGCCGGCCGGCCATTCTCGACCGTAACGGCGAGGCGCTGGCGATGGATATTCCGATTACCAGCGTTTATGCCTCGCCGAAACTGATCGTCGATGTGGACGAGGCGGTCGAGCGTATCACCGCCATTCTGCCAGAGCTTGACCGGCGTCAGCTCTATCGGCGGCTTTCCTCCGGCGCGCAGTTTGCCTGGATCAAACGGCATATCAGACCGCGCGAAGAGCAGGCGCTGTGGAATGCCGGCATTCCGGGCCTGAGCTTCCAGAAGGAGAAGAAACGCTTCTATCCGAAGGGGACGCTGGCAGCGCATGTGCTCGGCGCCGTCAACATCGACAATATTGGCATTTCCGGCCTGGAAAAATGGATCGAGACCGATGGTCTGGCAAACCTGCGCCAGAGCGGCATGGAGCTTGCGAGCGAAGATCTCAGCCCCGTCGTGACGACGCTCGATATCAGGGTGCAACACGCGCTCGAAGACGAGATCGCCAAGGCGATCATTAAACATGATGCCAAGGCCGGGGCCGGCCTCGTGCTTGATGTCGAAAACGGCGAGGTTCTGGCGCTGGCATCGCTGCCGACATTCGATCCGAACGAGCCAGCCGATGCGCTGGAGCCCGACAGAATCAACCGTATCGTGGCGGCCGATTTCGAGATGGGATCGACCTTCAAGGCGCTGACGACGGCGATGGCGCTCGATTCCGGAATGTTTTCTATCCACTCGGTCATCGATGCCAGTAAGCCGCTCGCCTTCGGGCGGATGCGCATCCATGATTTCGAGGGCAAGTACCGGCCTCTCTCAGTGGCTGAGGCCTTCATTTACTCCTCGAATATCTCGATGGCGAAAATGGCGATCGCCGTCGGCAAGGAGCGCCAGCAGCAGTTTCTGCGGCAGTTCGGGCAGATGGACGCGCTTCGCACCGAACTGCCGGAGACAGCGATGCCGATCCTGCCGAGACGCTGGAACGAAGTCGAAACGGCGACCGTGTCCTTCGGGCATGGCATTGCCGTCACGCCACTGCAGGCGAGCATGGGCGTTGCCGCGCTTGTCAATGGCGGGCGGCTGATCCGGCCGACATTCGTGAAAGACACGCCGGTCGAGGCCCGCACATTTGCCGCCGGCCTGGTCGCGGCGCGGACGAGCCAGGCGATACGCTATCTGATGTCGCTGAATGCCACGGCAGGTTCGGCCAAAAAGGCCAGGGTCCCCGGCTATTTCATCGGCGGCAAGACCGGCTCGGCCGAAAAGGTGGTAGCCGGGCGCTATTCGAAGGAACTGAACATCACTTCCTTTATGGGCATCGTGCCGGCCGACAATCCACAATACCTCCTGCTGACGCTGCTCGACGAGCCCAAGGGACTGCCGGAAACACACGGGTTCCGCACGTCGGGGTGGAATGCCGCGCCGCTCGGCGGGGCGGTGTTCAAGCGCGCGTTGCCGATGCTGGGTGAGCTCCCGTCTTTCGAGGCGCAGACCGACCCGTTTTCGGGTGTCCGCTGAAGCCCACGTGTCAGCGAAAGATCTTGCAAGGAAGCCTGATGCCGATCGCATGCCAGGTCGTGAGAAAAGGCGTGAACCGAGCCGAGAGCGACGCCGTCTTCCTCACGATTTCGATGCCGCTTCATCATAAAACCAACATATGGTGCCGCCCGGTAGTCCGCAAACCCCGCCTTTACGCCTGACTTGAGCGCGAGAGAGTGGCCGTGATCGGGAATCATGTTCGTCTGCAGCGGGCGATCAGTCCGTCGATGTCGCCTGGCAGCCCGGTTGCGGACATCGACAGTTCGTCAACATCGAGAAGGCCCAGCTTCTCGCGGCGGCCGAAATGACGGATCGGTCCACAGACGGCAAAGGCATCAGTACGACGGTCGCGGGCTGAATTTACGCGTGTGAACGGCTTTTCCTCGCCTTCCGCCAGCGTATAAAGGCCTGGAGAAACAGCGAGGGTTCGACATGACAGGTACACCTGGAGGCGTTTTGCGCAGGGCCGCTATCACCGCGAGGCTGTTGACGCTTGCTAAATGCGACACGCGGGGTGCGCCGCAGGGGCAACACCAGCCTCCTGTCATCTCTGCATTCGTCGCCCGCAAACGTGAAACGATAACGCAGCTTGCCATGTCGACGACCGGTCTTGTCATCATCCTTGAGGGAGCAAAGGAGCTCACCTCCGGTGCAGAACGCCGGGTCTACAGGAGCGGCGACATCTTCGTTCTTTCGGCCAACGAACATTTCGACGTTGTCAATGAACCAGATGACAAGACGGGTTACTATCGGGCCTTGTTCATTCGCTTCGACCGCGCATTCATCATTGAGGCGGCCCGGCTGTGGCCGCAGTTCGTAAACCAGGAGACACGTTCGACGGAGCCTCGGATCACCGATGATCTGTGTTCAGCGATCCTTCATGCTGCGCAAGCATTAGCCCATCGCTTCCCGGTGTCGCGTCGGGTGGTCGAGCACCGCCTTCTCGAGGTGGTATTGGTGCTGGCCGAACAGGGCGTGCTTTCGCTCGCGCCCAAATACATCGAGGATTCGGTTGTGGCGGCGGTGCGTCTCCTGGTGCGGCATCGTCTTCATCTGAATTGGACCACGGCAGCGGTGGCTTCCGAATTCTCCATGTCTGAAGCAACACTGCGTCGGCGGCTTCGAGCGGAGGGCCATACGTTCCAAGGTCTACTGCTCGATGAGCGGATGAAGGCGGCCTTCATCATCCTGAAGGATCGTGACGCGGATGTTGCCGACGCGCTGGCGGCCACGGGATATCATTCGCGCGCGCACTTTTCGAGACAGTTCCAGGTGCGCTTTGGAGCAACGCCCAACGAGGTCCGTCTCGGTAGAGGAGCGCCGTCGAGCTCCTGATTGGAGTCGGCTCAAACCTGATCGGTATCGGATCATCTGCAGACATGATCGTCGCTATCCTCACCTCATCAACCGAGAAGGATCAATCGACATGCATCGATATTTACCGACAGTGGGTGCGGTTTGCGCCTTGGCATTTGCAACAACGGCGGCTGGATCCGACATCAAGAGTTTGAAGGTCGAGATCGAAGGAGTTGAGCAGGGTGGACGCCTGCCGGACAAGGCCGCCTTCTGTCCGCCATCCGCTACCATACAGAGAAACATTAGCCCTGCCATCACCTGGTCGTCAGGACCGCAAGGCACGAGATCTTATGCTCTGTTGATGACGGATCCAGATGTCCCCCGGGATTTCAGCCGGATCAACAAGGCAGCTGTAATGATCCGGCGCGACGACCCGCGAGTTTCGGTCTACCACTGGGTACTTGCCGACATTCCGCCTGACACGAAATCGCTCGCGGAAGGTGTTGAAAGCGAAGGGCTGGTTCCCCACGGAAAGCCTGTTGGCGAGACGGCACACGGACGCCGGGGGACGAATGTCTACTCAAGCTTCCTGGCATCTGATCCGGAAATGGCCGGGACCTATGGTGGCTATGATGGTCCCTGCCCTCCGACAAACGACGAGCGCCCGCACCGGTACGTTGTTCAGGTCTATGCGTTGAACGTCCCGTCACTCGGCCTGAACAGCACCTTCGACGGTTCGTCAGTGGAGAACGCAATGCGAGGTCATGTTCTCGCGCAAGGAAACGCCATAGCCACTTATTCCCTCTGTCCGAGTGTCACCAAACAGCTCGGCCAATGACAACAATCGCTCCGAGGAACTCTGAGATGACCACAAATGAAACTGCTGCATCCGTACTTTTTACCCGCGATGCTCGAGGTTACGACGATCTGCGCCGCCGCCTAATTCCCTCTTTCGATGAGTTCTACGGCACCGCCGTAAAGCTCATCCAGGAATGGCAATCGGGCGCAAATCTTGAGGTGCTGGATGTCGGCGCCGGGACCGGCCTCTTTTCGGCGATGGTTTTGGAAGCATGTCCGGTCGAGCGCCTCTGCCTGCTAGATGGATCCTCGGCGATGTTGGAGCAGGCCTGCGCGCGTGTTGGGCCAAAAGTGGAGGTGGAGCTTCATCACGCTGACATGGCGGTTGCGGATTTGGGTGGGCCGTGGGATCTCATTGTATCGGCGCTGGCGATCCATCATCTTTCCGACGAAGGTAAGCGCGTACTCTATGGCCGCATCCGCCATGCCCTGAAGCCCGGCGGGCTGTTCGTCAACGCCGAACAGGTAGCCGGACCTGGAGCGGCCGCAGATCAACGCTACCAGAAGATATGGCTCGAAGGAATTCGCCGGCTCGGAGTTTCGGATCATGAGATCGATAAGGCTGCTGAGCGCATGCTCCACGACAAATGCGCCTCCGTTGAAGATCAACTTTGCTGGCTTCGCGATGTGGGCTTTTCGGACGTCGACTGCAGCTTCAAAGCCTGGCGGTTCGCTGTAATCAGTGGCAGGGCATAGGAAAGCGCGAGGCTGGCAGCTGCGGTTGTTGTGCGCCTTGAGGCTCAAGCATGGGCGACGCAACGGCATGGCGCGGTGTTTACGTCCCAAAATCTGTTGCGGCGAGGTCCACTCTGACGAAGTATCTCGCGCGCTTCGATCTCCGGTTCGAAGACGTCAAGAAGAGATATCCGAGACGGAAGTAAGCGGGTCGGCGGTCTAAACCCACTCAACAGCTTTAAGATCGGTGCCTTTCGGTTGGTGGCATTTGCAACAACATTCGGCGAGGTGCAGCCGAAGGGGTGGAAGGCACACGTCCCACATTCCACCTACCATCCTCAAACCCTGCACGCAGGCCGGTCGCCTCCAATAGCCGCAGGCACGCACCTCACCTCATCCACCCGCCAGCAACGCCCTTGCGCTCTCCTCGTCCGTAATCAGTGCGGTTGCGAGTCCGGCGCGTACGGTGGCGGTGAGGATGGCGTGTTTGTGGATGCCGCCCGAGGCGACGATGCGGCAGGGGATCTTGAGATAGTCGGTGAGGTCGGGGGCTAGCACCTGTGCGTTCAGCGGGTGGGCGACGGGGCGGCCCCCGGCATCGATATAGTGGCCGAGCAGGTCGCCGACGGCGCCGACGGCGATGAGGTCACCGACGTCGGTTCCGCCCGGCAGGCCGTAGCGCACCTGCAGGGATTGCCTGGTCACGTCGCCGACGCTCAGGTAGGAAATATCCACTTCGCAGGTCTGGCGGAAGATGCGCTCGAAGACCGATTGCGTGATGATCGCCTCGCGCGACTGCGGGCTCTCGGCATAGATCGGTGCCGCGAAATAGTGGCATTGCGCCTTCAGGACCTGCGCGAAGGCGCGCACGATCTCGAACGTGTTGATCTCCGAGCCGCGTGTCAGCCCGCCCATCATTGAGCGCAGCTCCATCCCGGGCTCGCTTGCCGGCGTCATGTTGGTGACGGTCTCGCGCAGCGTCGCGCCCCAGCCGACCCCGATGGAGCGGGGCTTGCGGGCCTGGATCAGCCGGTCGAGATAGGCGGCTGCGCCACGGCCGAGCGCCTGGTGCAGGAGCTGCGGATCGGCAGGGGTGGGCACGACGACTGCCGCCTCCAGGCCGAAACGTTCCTGCAGGCGCGATTCCAGCTCCATGCCGGCAAGCGGCGAGGCAAAGCTCACCCTGACGATGCCTTCCTCAAGGGCTGCGGCCAGGAACTCGTTCACCCGGCGACGGGTGAGGTACATGCGCTCGGCGATCTGCGCCTGCGTCAGCCCCTCCACGTGATAGAGCCAGGCCGCCCGGATTTTCAGTTCATGCGATTCCATCAATCCCCATCCCCAACGTACCCTAAATGCCTTAGCGTTACATATTTCACATTGGTGTAACATATGTAACGTAATGCCGTCTGCATGACGATAGAACTTCTGATCTTTGATTGTGACGGCGTATTGATCGACAGCGAGCCGGTGGCGAGCAGCACGCTGGCGCAGGCCCTGCAGCGCGCCGGCATTGCCTTGAGTCAGGCTGAGGTCCACCGTCGCTTCACCGGCCTTTCGGGGGAGGCGGCCGGCCGCCTCTGTCGCGAGGAACTCGGCCTTGCCGATCCGGACCGTGTCTTCGCCGATGCCAAAAGCGCGCTCTACGCGGAATTTTCCCGTTCGCTGCGGCCGATGGCCGGCATGGAAGAGCTGGTGCGGAATGTGAAGCAGCGCAAATGCGTCGCGTCCAACAGCGACATGGAGAGGCTGCGCCGCAGCCTCGGTCTTCTGGATCTGTGGACGGAATTTGCCCCGCATATCTATAGCGCCGAGATGGTGGCGAGGCCCAAGCCTGCGCCTGACCTTTTCCTTCTCTGCTCCGAAAATCTCGGCGTGGCGCCGCATCGCTGCCTTGTCGTCGACGACAGCGCGCTCGGGATTACCGGTGCCGTGGCGGCCGGCATGACGGCAATCGGCTTCGTCGACCCGGCCGATCCGCGCAGCGGACGGCACGAGGCGCTGAAGGCGTCAGGGGCTCTGCAAACGGTGGAGGGAGCGGGCGAACTGGCGCTCGCGCTCGACGCGTTTTCGGCGGGAACCGCCGCTTCGCCTGCAAGCAAACCGGCGGTTCCCGCCGCCGGCTGACCTTGTCGCGCCGGGCTTTGCTTACGCGCTGGAACGGCTCTTCGCGGCATCCGCGACGGGCGCCTTTATTGAAAAATTCATAAAGCCGTCAATCCGGCGACATCTCGCTGATCTTAACAACACAGACCACGAGCGGGGGCTCGTCGGTCAAGACACAAGGAGTTTCCGATGATTTCGATCAATCGACGCGGCGCGCTCGGCCTTATCGGCGCCACCGCCGGCACGCTCGTTCTGCCACGCCTCGCTTTCAGCCAAGGCAAGCGCCCGTCCATCACCATCGCGGTGCAGAAGATCACCAACAACAACTCGCTCGACGTCTATCACGAGCAGTCCAACGTCGGCGAGCGCATCTTCTTCCCCAACCTCTGGGAAGGCCTGATCCTTCGTGACTGGATGGGCAATCAGGGTCCGGTTCCGGGTCTTGCCACCGAATGGAAGCGCATCGACGACAAGACGCTCGAGCTCAAGCTGCGCCAGGGCGTCAAGTTCCACAACGGCGATGAAATGACCGCCGAGGACGTCGCCTTCTCCTTCTCCAAGGAACGCGTGTTCGGCAACACGGAGCCCGCTGGAGGCAAGACCATTTTCGAAGCCGACCACAAGCCTGCGACCGCCAAGGAACTGCCGGCAACCGTTCCCGGCGTCGGACGTCGCCTGTGGCCGGCGCTCGCCGGCATCGAGATCGTCGACAAGTACACCGTGCGCCTGCACAACACGACGCCCGACGTGACGCTGGAAGGGCGCCTCTATTCCGGCGGCAGCCAGATCACCAACCGCCGCGCCTGGGATGAGGCCGCAAGCTTCACCGAATGGTCGCGCAAGCCGATCACGACCGGCCCCTACATGGTCGGCGAGTACAAGCCGGACGTTTCGCTGACCCTCGTTGCCTTCGACGAATATTGGGGCGGCCGCCCGCCGCTCGAGCAGATCCGCTTCGTGGAAGTTCCGGAAGTCGCCTCGCGCGTCAACGGCCTCTTGTCAGGCGAATATGACTTCGCCTGCGACCTGCCGCCGGATCAGATCGCCGCCGTTCAGGCCGCTCCGGGCTACGAGATCCAGAACTCGACGATCTGGAACCACCGCATTTCGGTCTTCAACACCCAGAACGAGATCCTCGCCAACCCGCTGGTTCGCCGTGCCATGACCCATGCCATCGACCGCCAGGCGATCGTCGATGCGCTCTGGGCCGGCAAGACGGTCATCCCGGCCGGCCTGCAGTTCGAATCCTTCCGCAACAGCGACATGTTCATCGATGGCTGGACGCCCCCGGCCTATGATCCCAATCTCGCCAAGGACCTCCTGAAGCAGGCCAATTACAAAGGCGATGCGATCCCCTACCGTCTGCTCAACAACTACTACACGAACCAGACGGCCAACGGCCAGATCATGGTCGAGATGTGGAAGCAGGTCGGCCTCAACGTCGAGATCGAGATGAAGGAGAACTGGGCGCAGATCCACGATCCCCAAGGCATCAAGGGCGTGCGCGACTGGTCTGCTGGCAACTCGATCAACGATCCGATCACGCCGATGGTCGTGCAGTTCGGCCCGAACGGCGAAGCGCAGCAAAAGAAGGACTGGACGAACGCGGAGATGAACAAGCTCGCCGTCGTCATGGAAACCTCCACCGACCGGGCGCAGCGCAAAAAGGCGATTGCCCGCATGCTGGAAATCGCCGAGCGCGAAGACCCCGTCTATCAGGTCCTGCACCAGAATGCCGTCTTCACCGGCATGAAGTCGTCGCTCAAGTGGAAGGCCGCTCCGGCCTTCGCCATGGACTTCCGCGCCACCAACTGGTCGATCTGATCGGCTCCTCGGTCTCCGGCGGCTGAAGGGCTGCCGGAGATCCTGTTTTTGATGCAACAAAGAGCGGGGATGAAAGATGGGCACGACCGGCTCCAATCTCGTGGAACTGCGTGACCTGACGGTCGCCTTCGACGGCGTGCAGGTTCTCCACGGCATCGATCTCGATGTCGCCAAAGGCGAGGCGCTCGGCCTCGTCGGCGAATCCGGCTGCGGCAAGTCGGTCACGTGGCTTGCAGCCCTCGGCCTGCTGCCCGGCAAGGCGAGCGTTTCCGGCTCGGTGCAAATCGAAGGTCGCGAGCTCATCGGCGGATCGCGCGCGGTGCTCGAAAGCGTGCGCGGTAGCCGCATCGCCATGATCTTCCAGGACCCGTCCAGCTCGCTCAATCCGGTGCTGCGCATCGGCCGGCAGATTTCCGAGGCGCTGTCGGTCCATTGCGGCCTGCGCGGCGAGGCGGCAAAGGCCGAGGCGCTGCGGCTGATCGATATGGTCGGTATTCCCGATTCGCGCCGCCGCTTCGACCTCTACCCGCACGAGTTTTCCGGCGGCCAGTGCCAGCGCCTGATGATCGCCATGGCGCTCGCCGGTCAGCCCGATCTTCTGATTGCCGACGAACCGACCACTGCGCTCGATGCAACGATCCAGGCGCAGATCCTCGATCTCTTGATCCGCCTGCGTGCCGAAACCGGCATGGCGACCGTTTTCATCAGCCATGATCTCGGCGCGGTCAGCCAAGTCTGCGAGCGCGTCTGCGTCATGTATGCCGGACGCATAGTGGAGGAGGGCAGTGTCGAACAGCTCTTCTCCGAGCCGCGCCACCCCTATACGCGCGGCCTGTTCGATGCCATTCCGCGCCTCGACGGCGGCCGTGAACGGCTGATACCCATTCCCGGCACCGTTCCCAATCCGAAACATCTGCCGGACGGCTGTTCCTTCTCACCGCGCTGTCCGCGCGCCGTCGAGGCCTGTCGCAGCGAGCGCCCGCCGCTCGTTTCCTTCGATGGCGGCCGCAAGCTCGCCTGCACGCGCCCGGTGCCCGTCGCGGTTTCCGTCGAGACCCGGTCGTCCCGCATCGCCGAAGGTCTGCTGCAATGACGCCGCTCATCGAAGTCCATGATCTCGTCCGCATTTATCAGATCCGTCGCGGTCTCTTCGGCCGTCCGACGCCGGTGCGCGCCGTCGACGGCGTTTCGCTCTCGGTCATGCCGGGCGAAACACTGGGCATCGTCGGCGAATCCGGCTCCGGCAAATCGACGCTTGGGCGCATGCTGCTCGGCATAGATGACGCGGACCAAGGAAGCGTGCGTTTCCAGGGGCAGCCGATGCCGGCGCGCCATACCGCGGAATGGCGGGCACTGCGCGCCAAGATGCAACTCGTCTTCCAGGACCCGCTCGCAGCGCTCGACCGCCGCGTAACGATTGCGAAGCAGATCGCCGAGCCGCTTGATATCCACAAGCTTATTCCCAGGGAGCATCAGGGGTCGCGCGTGACGGAACTGATGCGGGCCGTCGGCCTGCTAGATGACCAGGCCGACCGCTATCCCCACGAACTTTCGGGCGGCCAGCGCCAGCGCACCGTGATCGCCCGGGCGCTGGCTTCGCGGCCAAAACTGCTCGTCTGCGACGAGCCGGTTTCCGCGCTCGACGTCTCCATCCAGGCGCAGGTCGTCAACATGATGCGCGACCTGCAGGAAAAGAACGGCATCGCCATGGTCTTCATCAGCCACGACCTGAAGGTGGTGCGCAACATCGCCGACCGTGTCGCGGTCATGTATCTCGGCCGCATCGTCGAGGAGGCTTCCTCCGACGTCATCTTCCGCGCCCCGCAGCATCCCTACACGAAGGCGCTGGTATCCAGCGTGCCCATTCCCGGCAAGCCGCTCGAAGGCCGCGTCATCCTGCAGGGCGAGCCGCCGAACCCGGCCAAGCGCCCTTCTGGCTGCGCCTTCCATCCGCGCTGTCCGCTGGTCCGCGACATTTGCCGTTCCGTAGTCCCGGAGCTCCAAGGAATCGACGAGTACCGCAGCGCCGCATGCCATGTCGTGGCGGGCAAGACCACGCCAGTGGCGGCATAGGGGAGGGTTCCATGATCCGTTTTGTTCTCGTCCGCCTGTTCCGTGCGATGCTGACCATCATGGCGGTCGTCACCTTCGCCTTCGTGGTCCTGCGCATGTCGGGCGATCCCGCCATGGTGATGCTCGGGCCTGACGTGCCGCAGGAGTCGGTCGATGCCTTCCGCAAGGCATGGGGCCTCGACCAGCCGCTCTGGATCCAATATCTCGCCTATATCAAGTCGATCTTCACCGGTGATTTCGGCGTCTCGATGCGTGACAAGGCATCCGCAATCCAGCTGGTGCTGGAACGTGTGCCGGCGACACTGCAGCTGACGGTGCCGGCCCTCATCCTTAAGCTCGTTTTCGGCATTCCTGCCGGCGTCTACGCGGCGCTGCACCGGCAAAGCGTCTCCGATCGCGGCGTCATCCTGCTAGCCGTCCTCGGCTTCACCATTCCCTCCTTCGTCATGGGACTGCTGCTCGTGCTGCTCTTCTCGGTCATCCTCGGCTGGCTGCCATCGGGCGGGCAGGATACGTGGGTGCACGGCATTCTGCCGACGCTGACCATGAGCATCGGCGGCATCGGCATCCTCGCCCGCTTTTCGCGCAGTGCCATGATCGAGGTGATGGGCCAGCCCTATATCCGCACCGCCTCGGCCAAGGGGCTGACATGGCGCGACGTGGTCTGGAACCACGCATTGCCCAATGCGGCAGTGCCGATCGTCACGATCGTCGGCTTCATGGTCGGCTCGCTGATTGCAGGCGCGGTTGTGGTGGAATCGATCTTTTCCTGGCCCGGCATCGGCCGCCTGCTGGTGGTCTCCGTCAGCAATCGCGACCTCGCCGTCGTTCAATGCATCCTGCTGATCATCGCCGCCGTCATGGTCGTATCGAACCTCGTCGTCGACCTGCTCTACGGCTGGCTCGATCCGCGCCTTCGCTCACACGCGGCCGGACATTGAGGAGAAAGCCAATGGCAACTGTCGATCTCGCTGGGACATCGGCTTCCGGAAAGCCGAACCGCCTCGTCTCGTTTCTGCGCCGCAACGTGCCGCTCTCGGTGGCATTCGGCATGCTGTGGCTCGCGGCAATGGTGCTGACCGCCATTTTCGCCGACTATATCCGCCCGTTCAACATCACGGCCATGGATCTCGGCAGCCGGCTTTCAGCGCCGGGCGGCCTCAAGCATCTGCTCGGCACGGACGAACTCGGCCGCGACGTGCTTTCGCGTCTCATCCAGTCGATCCGCGTCTCGCTCGTCATCGCCTTCGGTGCGACGATCCTCTCGGCACTCTTCGGCACGCTGCTCGGGTTCCTCGCGGCGCAGTTACGCGGTTTCGTGGAGCATCTTGTCCTGATGCTCGCCGATTTCCAGGCGGCACTTCCCTTTCTCATCATGTCGCTCGCGGTGCTCGCCTTCTTCGGTTCCTCAATGCTGTTGCTCGTCTGCCTCATGGGTTTTTACGGCTGGGAGCGCTATGCGCGCATCGCCCGGGGCCTTGCCATTGCCGCCGGCGCTCAGGGCTATGCTGCCGCGGTGGTTCAGCTTGGTGCCACACCTTCGCGCGTCTACCTGCATCATATCCTGCCGAACGTCGCCTCGACGCTGATCGTTTCCATGACCCTCACTTTCCCGGAAATCATCCTGATGGAAAGCGGGCTCTCCTTCCTTGGCCTCGGCGTGCAGCCTCCAGAAACCAGCCTCGGCAACATGGTGGGCTTCGGGCGCGAATATCTGACGCGCGCGCCCTGGATCATGCTGGCGCCCGCCGCCGTCATCATGCTGACGACGCTTTCGATCTCGCTCGTCGGCGACTGGCTGCGCGACAAGCTCGACCCGACGATCCGCTAATGCTGTCAAATCGATTTACTGAAGGATATTCCATGACGCTGATCACCGGCCACCGCGGCGCCCGCAACCTCTGGCCCGAAAACTCGCTCGCCGGCTTCCGCAATGCGATCACGCTCGGCGTCGACGCCATCGAATTCGATGTGCACCTGACGCGCTCGGGCGAACTCGTCGTCATCCACGACGCGACGCTGGAACGCACCGCCGAAGGTGTCGGCCCGGTGCAGGACCTGTCGGTGGAAGCCCGCAGGTCCGTCAGGTTGAAAGGCACGGACGAGGCCATTCCGACGCTCGCCGATGTGCTCGATGTGTTTGCGGTCAACAAGGGCATCGACCTACATGTCGAGATCAAGATCGACGAGACGGGTACGCCCTATCCTGACATTGCCGTGCGCGTCGCAGCCGAGCTTTTTCGCGTCGGTGTCGGCGAACGCTCCTACCTGACCTCCTTCGATACGTCGGTGCTGGAGGAGTGCCGCCTTCACGCGCCAGATGTTTCCCGCCTCGTCTCCGTCAACGCCGCCTGGGCCGAGAAGCAGGGTGGGCTCGCCGCCTTCATCGACCGCCTGGACGGGCTGGTGGAGATCGTAGCCATTCATCACGAGCTGATGGAAGCCGAATGGGACTTGATCCGCAGCCGGCTGCCGCTCGACCGCCTCTGTGTCTGGACCCTCAACGACGAGCCCGGCATCCGCCACTGGCTGGAGCGCGGCATCGGCAGCCTGACCTCGGACAGCCCGGATCTGGCGCTGAAACTTCGCGCCGGCATCACTGCGTGAGCCATGGATTTGCCTCTGCGTCCTAGGGGGGAACGGCCCGTTAAGCCTGTGCCATTGGATCAGTGGCGCGGTCATGGCGCTGTTATTTCTGCTGGTCGGCTTGGACATCATGCGAAATGGTCGACGGCCAGCTTTCGTCCTCATATCGAAAGCGGCACCACCGATGACATCATCCGTCATATCGAGGCAGGCCGCATCAATCTCGGCTTCATCCGGCCGGTGGAGAATATCGGTTCCTTACGCTTCTTCTCGATTGTCCATGAACGTTACCTGCTGGCGGTCGCCAGGGAGAGCCCGCTGTCTGCCGGGGCGTTACTGGAGACTTTCGTTTTTGGCGAAATCCTTGAACTCGCCAGCGGCGGGCAAACCCGCTTCGAGTTTTCGCACTTTCGTGACAAGCAGCAGAACGAAGTCGATATTGTCATCGAAGATGGAAGAGGGCGGATCGTCGGTATCGAGATAAAAGCGGCAGCATCCGTCTCGAATTCCGATTTTTCAGGATTGCGAATTTTGGCCGAAGCATCCGGAGAACGGTTTGTTTCGGGCATGGTCTTGTATGACCATCATAAGATGATCCCTTTCGGGGAACGCTTGTCCGCTGTTCCAATCTCGGCATTGTGGCGTTAGCGCGTGAGAATTTCGCTTCAGTCTCCAGATCCGATCATTCTTGAAACTTCGACGGTTTCGATAACAAACGGGCCTCAGGTTCGTATCCCATCAACTGCCTAGCGCGGGCGACGATGCTGTCGAAGCTAGATGGGTGTCTCTAAACGAGATCAACTCCCTCAATCTGGCATCGGGCCTCGACATTAGTGCCGTCATTCGGGCGGCCCAACTTCGAAAGGGCTGAGCCCCACGCGGCGGTATCGCGGGAAGGCCGGTTCAGCACTGATAGTCTTCCAGGCGCGGCGTGGGGTCTGGCTTACCGGACCTTATCCAGTCTCACCTTGCCGTGAAGAAAGCTCAGGGCTTTATCAGCGCGCTTGCTGCGCCAATGGCCACCGCGTCATCAGCGGCACGGCTGACGATCTGGCGGCTCGGTTTACGGCGGGTGCCGCCGATGGTTTCGTGCTGATCCCCGCATGGCTCCTGGAAGACTTCATCGACGCAGTGATACCGGAATTGCAAAAGCGAGGGCTTTTCCGCACTGCCTATGGGCAAGCCTGCGCGAGAACCTCGGCCTTTCGCGGCCCTCGGGCAGGGCATCATGCGGTCAGCTGCGTCCGTCTCGTAATATAAGGCAGGCGGCGGGCGAACGGCGCGACGCGTCAGCCAGTTGCAGGACGGACGCGGTGTCCGCCGCGATCGGCTTGAGGATCTCGGTCCGCGGTCGTTACATGCTCATCGCCAGCGAAACCGGCGCTCCAGGGCAGAAATCTCGTCGCCGACTTCACGAAGGCTTGTCCGCATGTCCGCCTGCGCGATTGCTTCGTCGAAATCATCGAGAAACAGACTTCGAAACTCGTTGATGACAAGAGCCCTTTCGAGCTCGTTATGGCGTGCGGACAATCGAAGCATGCGTCGCAGTCGGCCCATCGGACATGTCCCTGTCAGGCTGCCCGTCCCGGCAGCTTCATGCCGGGTGCCATCAAAGCGTGGATGGCACGCAGAACATCCGGCGCGGATGCAAAGCGCTGTTCGTCGAGATCGTAGACCTCGTATTTGACGGCAACGAACCGCACACCGGCCCCGTCCGGGACAATGATGCCGACCTGTATTCCGGCATATTCGATAACCTGCTTGGCCATGGCCTGCCTCCGATGTGCATCGATAGTTCCGAGCGGGACAAGGTTCATACTTGAGCCGCCGATATCGATAATAGTCTATTAATTTAGTGGATTATATCGTCGATAAGGTGGGAAAGAAATTCCTGCCTGTGCTAGAATTTTCTCCTGAGGTGATAAATCCTTCTAATATGAGAGGCCGGTTCGACGATCGGGCGTGGGCTAAAAGACCCGGCTTCCGTCGGTGCGCCGTGGTCGCACCGTTGGGATGGCCCGGCTGGAAAAGTCGGCGCTTTGCGACCGTTCGATAGATGACAACATGGGAGATCGATATGGCGACCGGAAAACGAATAGTTCTTGCAAGCAGACCGCAGGGGGCTCCGACTTTGGACAATTTTCGCGTCGAGACTTTCGATCTGCCGGAGATCAAGGAAGGCGAGGTCGGCCTGCGCGTGATCTATCTATCGCTTGACCCCTATATGCGCGGCCGCATGAGCGACGCCAAATCTTATGCCGCACCGGTCCCGGTCGATGGGACAATGGAAGGCGAGACCATAGGCGAGGTGACGCATTCGCGGCATTCGGATTTCAAGCCCGGCGACATGGTCCGTGGACGCACCGGTTGGTGCACCGATGCCGTCATCAAGGGTGATGCCATTCGCCACTTTGACACGCATGGCGCCCCCCTCACGTCAGCCCTTGGCGCCCTTGGGATGCCGGGCTTTACCGCCTATGCCGGCATGAAGGTGATCGGTCAGCCCCAGGAGGGCAACACGGTCGTCGTTGCGGCTGCGTCCGGACCGGTCGGCTCGATGGTTGGCCAGCTCGCGAGACTGGCTGGCGCAAGGGCTGTCGGCATTGCCGGCGGGGCGGACAAATGCGCCTATGTCCGCGACGAGCTTGGCTTCGACGCCGTCGTCGATCATCGTTCCGGAACCTTCGCCGACGATCTCAGGCTGGCCTGCCCCGACGGTATCGACGTTTATTTCGAAAATGTCGGGGGCCATGTTTGGGACGCGGTGCTTCCGCTCCTCAATCCGTATGCGCGGGTTCCAGTCTGTGGCCTCGTCGCGACCTATAATGGCGAAAATGCTGCCGGCCATGACCGGCTCGCCGGCACGATGTCGGCGATCCTCCGCCGGAGCCTCAGGGTGCGTGGCTTCATCCAATCCGAGTTCGTGGGCGAACACTACGCTGACTTCCAGACTAAAATCGGCCCCCTCGTCGCATCAGGCAAGATCCGCTACCGCGAGGATATTGTCGACGGCCTGGACAATGCGCCGGAGGCCTTCATCGGCATGCTGAAGGGCCGCAATTTCGGCAAGCTTTTGGTGCGGGTTAAGGAGCTGTGACCGGTCTGATGGTTGCGACCCGACGACTATATGGGCCAGTCGGCCCATATTTCTGGTGTCGTCGGTAGTTCGAGCCTATCTAAACGCCGTCATGGACTGCGCGGGCCTTGGTCTCAGGCTACATTGCTCAATTCCTGCGAATTGAAATCGACAAGCAGGATGGCGATTTCATAGCCGCGCCGTTGCAGCCAATGGGCGACGATGCGCGCGCGTGCGCCAAGAAGATCATCGATGAGGACGATGCGTGCCCCTCTGACCGCAATCGTGCGATAGGCGACGCCGAGCAACTGGCCGCCCTCCGAAGACAGGCTATCCTTGAGATGGCCGCTTTCGAATTCTTCCGGTGTGCGCACGTCGAGCAGGTAGGTGGTGCGGTCGGGGTCGGCAGCCCATGTCCTTGCCGTTTCGATGTCGATCTCGGGGAACCGGTCGGCACTGCCCAAGACCTCGATCTGCCGACGGGCAAATTCGACAGCCGTTTGGCTGACCTCGCCATAGGTGCGCGTCTTGCCGGTCTCCAGGCTGAGGCCGGCCGCAGTCCATGCCTTTGTGCCGTCGTGGAGATAGGAGACCTTGTTGGGAACCTTGGCGTCGATCAGTGTCTGCGCCCCAAGGATGGCGCGTGGCAAACCGGCGCAGGAGACGACGACCCGCGTCTTTTCGGAGGGCACCACATCCTTGAAACGCAGCACCAGTTCCGCACCGGGAACGCTGATGGCGCCTGGCACGTGTTCGCGCGCAAATTCAGGCACGGTGCGGGTATCGATGACGATAAGATCCTCTCCTTCATCGCGAAGCCGTTTCAACTCTTCGGCCGACGTCACCGGCGTGCCCTTCTCGTCCTTGACCGCGAGAGTGAAATCGACACCGGGCGTATCGAATGTCGGCAGGGCGATGCCGTCGCCGCCCGCCGTCCAGGCCGGAATGCCGCCCTCGAGCGCAAAGACGTTCGGCCAACCGGCCTCGGCAAGGTCTGCCGCAAGGCGCTCGGCAGCACCGTCACCACCATCGGCAAGCACGGTGCGTACGACCTTGCGGGGTACGAAGCGCGACAGGTCGCCTGTAACCTTCTCGGCCGGCAGGTTGGTGGCAAAGAGCGGCGAGGCGTAACCGACGACGTCGGGGGCTCTAATGTCGAGAACGGCGAGTTCGCTTCCGTCTGCAAGCCACTCCTTGAACGTGTCGCGGGAAATCGTCTTCTGGCTCATCGTCAGTCTCCTTGTTCACGGTGGGTGATGGCGCAAGACTAGCGGCAGGACGAGGTGCTTTCGAAGTCGCTCGATGCGGTAAGGGCCCCAGATCGGGAAAAGCAATTCCATTATCTATAAAATCTATAGAGATTATTTTCTTATCTCTGTTTCTGCGCTCTCGTAGGCTTCCTGCCGTCATTGAAGGACGCCACGTCAATCTACGCGGGGCCACGCCGCTCGGCCAGGAGGGAAGAAATTATGAAGTTCAGCAGCATTGCCAGGCTCATTCGTCGCGTCGGCATCGGCATTGCCCTTGCGGGCTTGTTCGCGACAGTATCACTGGCGCAAAGCGGCCCTGATCTTTCGAACCTCACGCTGACGGTCGGCACGCCCAACAAGACCGGGCTGCATCGGCAGCTGATTGCCGCAAACGAGATCGAAAACCTTCCCTACAAGATCAAATGGGCCGATTTCGATTCCACGCCGCCTCTCGTCGAGGCGCTGCGTGCCGGTCACGTCGATATCGCCGCCGGAGGGGACACCGGCGTGCTTGCGGCGATCGCCAACGGGGTCAAGGTGACGATCCTTGCCGCCACCCTTGAGCGCAAGGAGAGTGGCAGCGCCATATTGGTGCGCGGCGATTCAACGCTGCAAAGCGTCGCTGATCTCAAGGGGCACAAGGTCGCCTTGCCCTATTTCACCAAGCAGCACTATCAGTTCGCCAAGGCGCTCGAAGCGGCCGGTATCGCCTTTGACGACAAGCTGATCTTGAACCTCAACACGACGGACGGGCTGTCGGCGCTGGTCAATAGCCAGGTCGACGCCTTCGTCGTCTGGGATCCGAACACGGCCATCGCCCAGCAGCAGCACGGCGCGCGCATCCTGCAATCTCTCAGCAAGGTGATCGACACGGCAGGCGTGCTCTATGCGCCGACGTCCTCCGTCGAGGACCCGGCCCGCAAGGCAGCGCTCCAGGACCTGACACGCCGCATCATCAGGGCCCAGGCCTGGGTAAATGCCCATCCGGCCGAATGGGCCGAACAGGTCGCCAAGCTGTCACAGATCTCGCCGGACGCAGCCAAGCTGCAGGCGAGCCGCTCGCGGGTGGAATATGTTGCCGCGACCGATAGCGACGTGCTCGCCGGTTGGCAGAAGGAGGTCGCCTATTTTCATGGGACCGGCCAGTTCAAGCGCGAATTCAAGGTCGACGACTATGTCGTCAAGGACTTCGGCGACCTGATCGGCGACGAGAACAAGAAGTTGGCAAAGACGAACTGATGGCGACGGTCACGCGGTTTTCAAACGCGCATCCGGTCGTTCCCGCAAGGGGAGCGGCTCCACCGCAGCCGCTCCTTTCCGGCCTGGAGCGCATCGTCCCGGCGGGGAGGAGCCGGGCCGGCAGGAAAAAGATTAGCAGTGTCCCGCGCGGTCTTGGCAAGTGCCTCGGCCCCGCGGCGCTCATTGTCCTCTGGTGGCTCAGCATTCGCTACGGCCTGGTTTCCGAGGACCTGCTTCCAGGTCCGGCGACGCTCTTTGCGACATTGCTCGAGATGATTTCAAGCGGCGAACTTGCCGAAGCGCTTCTCCTGTCGCTCCAGCGCGTCGTGATCGGCTTCGGCATCGGCTTCGTTACCGGCGTCGGTCTTGCCATCATCTCCGGTCTGTTGCGCCTTGGTGAGGATATGATCGACGCGCCGATGCAGATGGCGCGAACGCTTCCCTGGGCCGGCCTCGTGCCGCTGCTGATCATCTGGCTCGGGATAGACGAGACGCCCAAGGTCACGCTCGTCGCCTTTGCCGTCACGTTTCCCCTCTACATCAACACCTTCGCGGGCATCCGCAATGTCGACAAGACCCTGGTCGAGGCTGCGCGCACGCTATCCTTTGGCCGTGCAGCGCTGATCCTAGAGGTCATCCTGCCGGGTGCCTTGCCCAACTTGCTGGTGGGGCTGCGCTATTCACTTGGATCGGCCTGGCTGGCGCTCGTCTTTGCCGAGACCGTCAACGCTCAGGGCGGCCTCGGCTACCTGATCACCCATGCGCGCGAGGTCTATCGCGTCGACATCATCATTCTTTGCCTTGCCATCTACGCGCTTCTCGGCCTGGGCGCGGACCTCGTCGTCCGGCTCCTGGAACATTTCCTGCTCAGCTGGCGCCAGAGTTTCGACGGAGCATGAACATGTCGCTTCCCGCTTCGACCCCGACGGGGCTTTCGGTCAGTGTGCGCGGGCTGGTGCGCCGTTTCGGAAAGCGCAACGTCATCGATCGTCTCGATCTCGACATCCGTCGGGGAGAATTCGTTGCCCTGCTCGGGGCAAGCGGCTGCGGCAAGAGCACACTTTTGCGGATCCTCGCCGATCTTGACCACGACATCGAGGGTGACGTCTTCGTTTCACCGCGTCGCGGCGTGGCCTTCCAGTCGCCTCGGCTGTTTCCCTGGAAACGGGTCTGGAGCAATGTCGTCGCCGGTCTCCCACGCGGCGCTGACCGGGCAAGTGCAAATGCGGCGCTCGAGGAGGTCGGACTGACCCACCGAGGCGATGCTTGGCCGAAGGATCTTTCGGGCGGGGAAGCGCAGCGGGCGTCGCTGGCGCGCGCACTCGTGCGCAACCCGGATCTCCTGCTGCTCGACGAGCCGTTCGGAGCGCTCGACGCCCTGACCCGCCTCAAGGCCCAGGCGCTTGTCGCCGATCTCTGGCAGAAACATCGCCAGGCCGTGCTGCTCGTTACCCACGATGTCGACGAGGCGCTTCTGCTTGCAGACAGGGTTCTGGTGATGCGCGACGGCGTGCTGGCCCATGAGGTCGTTGTCGACCTGCCGCGGCCACGCTCGGCCGGCGATGCGAACGTCAACCGCCTGCGCGTGCAACTGCTGGACTGGCTCGGCGTGATCGAGCCGGCTGTAAAATCAACATCAGAGCAATCGATGACAGTGAGAAAGTAGACCCATGACCAGGATCGATGAAGGCTGGGGTCGCGGCCCTTCGGCGCGCTACGAGGAGATCGCGGGGCCGTTCCGTGCCATCTTCCGTGAGATAGGGCAGGCGGCGATCGAGAGGGACCAGCAACGGCGCCTGCCTTTCGAGGAGGTCCGGTGGCTGCGGGATGCCGGCTTCGGCGCCCTACGGATACCGTCGACCCATGGTGGCCTCGAACTCACCTTGCCGGAGCTTTTCGGCCTGCTGATCGAACTTTCCGCCGCCGATCCGAACATCACCAACATCTTCCGCAGCCAGCTCGGCTTTACCGAGGACCTGCTCAATGCGCCGCAGGGTGATTGGCGCGACGAATGGCTGACCCGCCTCGGTCGCGGCGAGATGATCGGAAGCGGATTTTCGGAGCTTTCCACCGTCAAGGTCGGCGATCATTCGACGACGATCCTGAATGATGGAAACGGTTATCGCCTGAACGGCCAGAAATTCTATACGACCGGTTCGATCTATGCGGACTGGATCAATCTCGCCGCCGTCGACGGATCAGGTTCTCCCATCGCCGCTCTCGTGCCGACCCGGGCGCCGGGCGTCGATATCCTCGACGATTGGGACGGTTTTGGACAGGCTATGAGTGGCAGCGGCACGGCGCGGTTCAAGGATGTCAGGCTGGAGCCCGACCACATCAAGCCGGACGCAGCCCGCTTTCCCTATACGCCGGCCTTCTTCCAGCTTGTGCATCTGGCAAGCCTTGCCGGGATCGGCCGGGCCGCCGCCAGCGAGCTTGCCCAGCATGTCGGCGCCCGGGCACGCATCTATCCGCGCGGCAACGGCGCTACGAGCGCCGACGACCCGCAGGTGCTCGAAGTGGTCGGGCGCGTCAGGGGGCGAGCCTACTCGGCCGGCGCGATCGTGCTGAACGTCGCCGAGGCTTTGCAGCGCTCCTTCGAAGCCAATGTTTCGGGCATCGACCCGGAGCAGACGAATCTTCATCTCCTCGCAGACATCGAAACGAGCCAGTCCGTCACGGTCGTCTCGACACTGATCCTCGAGGCGACGACGATCCTTTTTGACGCCCTCGGGGCCTCCGCCGCCAAACGTGCCACCGCGCTCGATCGCCATTGGCGCAACGCCCGCACGATCACCTCGCATAATCCGCGCATCTATCACGACCGTGTGGTCGGTGAATACGCGGTTTCCGGAAAGAAGCCGGCGGCCGTCGGCTACCGCAAGATCATCACGCCTTTCGGCACCACGAGCGAGGTTGCCTGAGCCATGACGTCCATCAATCGCAAACTCAATCTGAATGTCGGCATCAACACGACCGGTTATCTCGCCAATGCCTGGAAATACAGAAGCGGCAGCCGCCATGACATCAACGATCCGGACTATTATCACCGGCTGACCGAGCTCGCACATAGGGGACGTTTCGATGCAGTGTTCTTTTCAGACCATCCTGCACTGATGACCGATCCGGCGAGCCGGCCCTTCCACACGATCGATCCTCTGATCCTCTGTACCGCGCTTTCGGCACAGGTTCCCGATATCGGTTTCGTTGTCACCATGTCCTCGACCTACAATTCGCCGTATAATTTCGCACGGCGCGTGCAATCGACCGATATCATCTCGGGAGGCCGGTTGATCGTTAACGTCGTGTCTTCCTTCAACCCGAATGTCGCCGCCAATTTCGGCTCCGAGCCGTTGCCGCCACGAGCCGAACGCTACGCCAAGGCCTCCGAGTTTCTCGATGTCGCCAAGGAGCTCTGGGCGAGCTGGGATCCGGCGCGCGACGGAGAGGTGCCGGAAAACCGCTTCTGGAATGCAGCAAGCGCCCACCCGATTGAACATCAGGGTGCCTACTTCTCCGTCAGAGGGCCGCTCAATGTGCCAAAAGGACCGCAGGGCCACCCGGTCATTGCACAGGCCGGCGCATCCGAGGGGGGCATCGAGCTTGCCGCACGCCACGGCGAAATCATCTACTGCAACATCCTTTCACGCGGTGCCGGCCGGGTCTTCGGCGCGAAGGTGAGGGATCGCGCGGCCGCGGTCGGCCGCGATCCCTCCGGCATCCGCATCGTCCCTGGTCTTGTTGTGATCCTCGGCGAAAGCCGGGAGGAAGCGTTGCGCAAGCACGAGCTTTATAGCGGCGCCGGCTCGGAAGACGGATTGCTTGCACGCTTCGCCAAAGAGCATGGCATCGATCCGGAGGGGTTCGATCCGGACGCTGTGCTGGATGCCGAACGCTTCATTCCAGATCCCAATCGCCTCCAGGCTGTCGGTATGGGGCTTGGCCTTTCCGATCTGCTGACACATGAGAAGCTCACCGCAAGACAGGCGGTACGCCGGTCGGAGGGGCACCATCGCTTGCTGCTTGGGACTCCGGAACAGGTGGCCGACGATATCATCGATCTCTGGGCGGATGGGACCGTGGATGGCTATACGCTCCAGCCACCCCGCGCGCCCGACGATATCGAGGAATTTGTCGAGAAGGTCGTTCCGATCCTGCAGGATCGCGGCGTCTATCGGCGGGAATATGACGGCAAGACGGTTCGCGATCGATACGGACTGCCTTATCCAGCCGAAACGTTCGAGGGGATTGCCGAACGTCAGGTGCAAGCAGGCTAAGACTGCGGATGATCGTGGCGCATGAGGCTTGGTGCATGGGTTCCCGCCGCGTCCGTGGCCTGTTCGGTGTTGGCGGTCGAGTTTTAACGCAGCAAAGTTTTTTCCGCATGCCTGCGATTGCGAACCGTCATTCCTTTAGTCCACTAAATTTATAGACAATACTGCCTCAGATGAAAGGAAGACCCATGGCCGTTCCCAGACTTGTTGGTATTGCAGGCAGCTTCAACCGTCCGTCCAAGACCCTGGCCCTCGTCAGCCACATCGCCCGCATTGCGAGCGATAGACACGGCTTCGCCACCAAGGTCTACGATATGCTCGATGTCGGCCCTTCGCTCGGTGAAGCCACATGGCGCAAGGATCTGGATGAACAGGCCGAAACCGTCGTTTCCGAGATCGTCAATGCGGATCTGCTGATCATCGGCTCGCCCACCTATAAGGGCTCCTATCCAGGGCTCTTCAAACACCTGATCGATCTGATCGAACCGCATGAACTGCGGGCCAAGCCGATCATCATCACTGCAACGGGCGGCGGTGACCGACACGCGCTAATGGTCGAACATCAATTGCGCCCCCTGTTCGGGTTCTTCATGTCCCACACCCTGCCAACTGCAATCTATGCGTCGGATCGGGATTTTGTCGACTACACCGTTTCCTCCGAGCAGCTTTCACGACGCGTCGACGAAGTCATCGGCGAGATCGACGCATTTTTCCCGCACTCCCGGCCGGCGCTCAGCGCGGCAGAATAGAGCGGCCATGTATCAGAGCTTGCAGGAAAAGACTGAAGCCAAGCCGGTGGGCGAGGAATTCTGGAACGTCTCTGACTTCGCGCGGCGCTATCGCCTGGCAAAGTCCGAGGAGAACCGTCTGCTGACCCTGTTTGGAACGACGGCATCGCCTCGCGACCTGTTGTTGAGCGCCAGGCGAGCGGAACTGTTTTCCTAGCGCAGATAATCAAAGAGGCTCGCCATGAAACGACGCATGCTTCGGCTTTTGGCCACAGGACTCAGCCGATTTCGCAACGGGCGAGGGATTGGGCAGATGATCGCGCCGGGCGTTCTTGCGGGCGACGACCGCCAGACGGCTCTCGACTACGAACTGTCCTTTTGGCGAGCGGCAGCTCCGATCTGGTACTAGTGGAGGCGACAATGGCAATTGCCAACGATCATCAGCGTTTCCTGCCCCGACATCATGGCAGTTGGCTTACTCCCCTCTGTCTGCGCCTGCATCAGGCCGCGGCAGCCGGTTCGTTTGCCTTCATTCTGGCACTCGTCCTCGGACTGGTTTGATCGACGGCGATGAAGCGGCGGGCCATGATGGATGGGGACTTGGAAGACACGGTCCTGGACGCGGCGGGCGATCCGCCTGCAGGTCAGGTGCGTCGCCGCGAAATCATCGGCGAGATTGTGAGAACGCTCGGCGCTCTTGCCGAGGGGTTGGAAGGCCAGAACGAGGTGTCCCGGGCCTCGGTCGGACGCCTGATCGGAATTCTCCAGACCATGTCGGGCAGTATCGCATCGGCCGACGACGCGACCTTCACCGCAATCATGCGTGAGGCGGGCTTGCTCATCCGGGCAGTGCGTGAGCGACAAACCTATTTCAGCCAGTTCACGGTCCATTAGGATGCAGGTGCTCTTGTCGACGGTCTCATCGATCCAGGAGGCAGGCTCGGAAGAAAAGGGCCATCCTGCGGGCTTACGGACGATGGCGCTGACGGCCGATCTCGTTTCACTCAGCTTGAGGCTGGAAGCCGACCCCGGACCGGATCCCCATCGTGTTCCGCTGAGCGACGAGGAACTTCAGACGCTCTCGGAGCGACTGTTTCATGAAGCGGCGGGCGAGCCACTGTGGGTCTTTGCCTATGGCTCGCTGATCTGGAAGCCGGACTTCGATGCGGTGGAATGGTGCCGCGCCCGAGCCCACGGGTGGCACAGGTCCTTTTGTCTGCAGATGACGCGATGGCGGGCAACCGATGCCGTACCGGGCCTGATGATGGCGCTTGAGAAGGGTGGACAATGCAACGGCGTCGCCTACAGGCTCTCGGAGGAGGACCGCATGGGGCAGATCCGTCGCATGATCCGCAGGGAGATCGGCACGATCACCGACTCGTCCTTCATCCGCTGGGTAGTGATCGAAACTCCACAGGGGCCTTTGCGCGCCCTGGCGTTCTGGGCCGGGCCGAGAGGCAAGCGTGTGCTGCGCAGGCTACCGCTCGAAAGCGTCGCGCAGGTCCTGGCAAGGGCTTGCGGACATATGGGATCGTGCGCCGAATATCTCTATCTCACCGTCAAGCATCTCGAAGAGAAGGGTATCCGCGATCGCAATCTCTGGCGGCTCCAGGCCCTGGTCGCCGAGGAGATCAGGCGTATCCACGGGCTTGAGGCCGCTTAGAAGCATGGGGCCTGCTCATCGCCCGTAAGTTCTTCAGCCTCGTCTTTGAGATCCATCATCGCACGAGGCTCCCAAGAGCCTGAGGCCGGAACACAATCTACCACTGAGAATCGTTATTCAAGGAGAGCGGCAGCATATGAGCAATGAACTGGATATCGTCGACATTCATACACATCTCTGGCCCGCAGAATGGGGTGCTGATGGCAGCAGGCGTATATCCGCCGGACTTGCAGATACCGTGTTGAAGAAGATTGTCGATCCGGCCTCCCTAATCGACGAGTTTTCCTCGGCCGGTGTCTCGCTGGCCGTTCTGAGCACGACCATCGAAAGTCTGTTCGGGATGGAGGGCGCTGCCGATCCGCATGTGATCGCCGAGGTCAACGACTGGCTTGCCGGACTGGTCAAGGCCCATCCCGATCGCTTGGCCGCGCTGGCGACGATCGATCCCTTTTCCGGTGAGGCAGGCGCGCGCGAGGCGGAGCGGGCGCTTGGCGAGCTCGGATTGGCGGGCCTCGTCGTCGATTCCTACCGGGACGGCAAGTTCATCGGAGATCCGGTTGCCCGACCCGCGCTCGCGGTTGCTGCCCGTCTTGGAAAGCCGGTATTCGTGCATCCCGTCAATGCGCCGCAAGCCGACATTCTCATTGCCGGCGCCGGCAAGCTCGCCAATTCCCTCGGCCGCGGGCTGATGAATGGCGTGGCGTTTCTGTCGGTTCTGGAAAACGGTCTGCTGGACGAATTCCCGGATCTGAACTTCGTCTTCGCAACCCTTGGCCTCGGGGCGGTCGTGCAGGCTGCGCGCGGCGGCCATTACTCACGGCAAAACCGCGCAGCTGGGCACCGTCCGAACGTCTATTTCGATACGATGGGCGACGATCCGTCGATCATCGCCATACTTGTGGAGTTCTTTGGCGCGGAGCGCATTCTTGCCGGAACGGACTGGCCGATCCTATCCGCCCTTTCGCAGCAGGCTCTGGCCCAGAATCTCGCGGCCGCCGGTCTGGACGCTCCGGCGCGGTCCCTTGTCGCCGGCGGCAACGCGCGCCGGCTTTTAGGACACCTCGGTCGATAGACCTCTTATTTCAGCAATCACCGTCGTCGCGCACGTCCGCTGTCTCTTGCAGCGGACGCAATTGACGTTCGAACTTGACGCTCCTCCGTGACAAGCTTTGCTTCTCCGCGCGGATAGAAAATCTGCCTTTGCTTCAGCGGGTCGCAAAGGGATCATTCTGGCAGCGGGGCATGGGGCTCCGTGCACGCTTTTCGAGCGTCACCGCCTTAGGAGCCTTCAATGTCGATCAATCGCCGCCAGTTCAATCGATTCCTCCTTGCGGGTTCAGCCGGGCTTGCATTGGGAGGCGTTCCCCAGTTTGCCGCTGCCGCAGCAACCGAGACGCCTGTCAGAGGCGGTACGCTCAACTGGGCCTACTATCCCGATCCAAGCGCCCTGATCGCCATCAATACGTCCTCGGGTACGGGGCAGGCGATCGGGCCGAAGATCAACGAAGGCCTCTTCGACTTCGACTATGATCTCAATCCCATCCCGCTTCTCGCAACGGAGTGGTCCGTCAGCAACGATCAATTGCGTTATACGTTCAAGTTGCGCGAGGGGGTCAAATGGCATGACGGCGCCGACTTCACATCGGCGGATGTCGCCTTCACCATTTTCCGACTGAAGGAAGCTCATCCGCGCGGCCGGATCACCTATCAGAATGTGACGGCCGTCGAGACGCCCGATCCGCGTACCGCAATCGTGGTTCTCACCAAGCCCGCTCCCTACCTCATCACGGCGCTCTCCAGCTCGGAATCGCCGATCGTGCCAAAACATGTCTACGAAACCTTCAAGCCGCAGGAGCAGCCCAAGCTTGCCCAGACGATCGGAACAGGCCCCTTTCTTCTGAAGGAATGGGTTCCGGGCAGCCATCTGATCTTCGAGCGCAACCCGAATTACTGGGACACAGGAAAGCCCTATCTCGATCGTGTCATCCTGCGTGTCATCCTCGATCCGTCCGCTCGCGCTGCAGCACTCGAGACCGGCGAGATCGACATCGGGGCCAATCCGGTTCCATTGGCCGACATCGAGCGCCTCAAGGCCAATCCCAATCTGGTGGTGGACACGACGACCTATGCCTATTCCGGGCCTCAGCAGCAGCTGTTCTTCAACTACGAAAACGAAATTCTCACCAAGCGCAATGTCCGCCTGGCGATCGCGCATGCCATCGACCTGCAGAAGCTCGTCGATATCGCGCTCTTCGGCTATGCGAATGTCTCGCCGAGCCCGATCAGCACGGCATTGCCGAAATGGTATGATCCGAGCATCAAGGCGCGCGAGCCGGACGCCAAGCTTTCCGAAAAGCTGCTCGATGAGGCGGGTTACCCACGCGGGGCAGACGGCGTACGCTTCAAGCTGCGCCTTGCCTATAATTCCTTTCTGCAGCCCTCCTATGCCGATTTCATCCGCCAGTCGCTGGCGGCCGTCGGCATCGACGCGGAGATCCTCAAATTCGACCTCGCGACCTTCCTGAAGACCGTTTACACGGATCGCGCCTTCGATCTGGTGATTGAATCGCTATCCAATACCTTCGATCCGACGCTCGGCGTGCAGCGCGCCTACTGGTCGAAGAACTTCAAGATCGGCCTCGTGTTTTCAAACGCCAGCCACTACGCCAACCCGGAGATCGACAGGCTGCTCGAAGCCGCCGCCGTCGAGCCCGACGAGGCCAAGCGGCGCGATTTCTGGTACCAGTTCCAGCGCATCATTCACGAGGATGTCGTGTCGGTCGATCTCGTCGCCGCCGGCGCGCAGATCGTCGCCAGCAAGAAGGTCAGGAATTTCGCGCCCGGAGCGCAGGGTATCAACAACAGTTTCGGCCAGATCTGGCTGAGCCCGGATGCCTGATTTTTCCGGATGCCCGGCCAGTTCAGTGCGCTGGCCGGGCGCTCCCGTCTCGTGTTGAGTTTCAGATACGCCCCGCCTCCAGACGGGCGAGGGCGTTTTTCGCAGCGATCGCCCGGACCATGTGGTTCTGTGGTGCATGCGAGCGGCCGGTGATGGCATCGCGATGCTGGCGCTCCAGCCCGAAATCCCTGTTGAGCCCGGGATTGCCGGCAAGATCGAGCGCCAGACTGGTGACGGCCACCGCATTGTCGATCACCACATGGCGCACGGCCATGGCGTCGACGCCGACGGGCCTGCCGGCATCGACATCGTCGCCGAGCGAGCGCAACAACCTGGCGTTCGTCGACAGGCGGACCTCGATCTCGCCAAGACCATCCTGGATGCGGGGCACGGTCGCAATCGGCGCCCCGAGGCTTGCCGGTGCATGGTGTGCCGAAAAGGCGAGCACCTTGTCGCGGGCCGATAGCGCCACCCCATGGTAGACGGCGCCGATCAGCGAGAAGAAGAAGGCCGTCGCATGCTCCTCGCGCCGGATCGGCTCTGAAGCGGGTTGCGCTTCGATCAGGTCTTCGAAGGGGATGGTGACGTCCTCAAGAATAATGTCGTCGCTGGCGGTCGCGTGCATCCCGGTGGCGTTCCAGGTCTTCTCGATCGTCAAGCCGGGGCTGTCGGTCGGCACGAGGAAGGAGGCAAGCCGTGGCTCGGCTTCATCGGTCAACGCCAGAAGCGACACCCATTTGAGGATCGGAATGCCGGTCACATAGGTCTTGCGACCGGTGATACGCCAACTGTTGCCCGCGCGCCTTGCAATCGTCTCGGGCAAGGCGCCGTGGGCGGGAGAGCCGATACGCGGCTCGGCCTGAGCGGCATTGATCAGGGCTGGCCCCAGCCGGTTGGCGAGAAGCACCCTTTCGGCAAGGTGGGCCGGCCATTTTCCGAACCGTCGCAGCGTATAGTGGCTGTTATAGTGCATGGCGAGTACCAGCGCCGTCGATGGCTCGCCGCGGGCGATCTCGCTGATCACTGCCTGCGCATCCGCAAGGCCGCCGCCATGACCGCCATGCTCGGATGCCGTCACCAATCCGAGCAGGCCGGCCTCGTAGAGCCTGGTGAAATTCTCGAAGGGAAATTCGCCGCTTGCATCGAAATGGTCGGCGCGTTCGGAAAAATCCTTGGCAAGTCTTCGTGCCCTGTCGAGGGGATCAATCTTTTCCTGCAGCATGATTGCACCTCCTATCAGGCGACGGCGCGGGCATCGAAGCCGTCGATATGACGGCGGTCGACCCAATTGGCGATGTCGAAATCGGCCGCGAGGAAGCCGAAGTCGCGCAGGAAGTCCTTGTAGTGGCCGACCGCTTCGACCAGTTCGGGCTCCAGGCCGAGGCCAAGATGGCGGTGAATCTCAAGCCCGTTTGCCGCCAGCACCTGCTCCTCGGTTGCGCCGGCCTCGCGCGCAACGAAGCGGCGCGTTTCGTCCGGATGGGCTTGCGCCCAGTCGGCCGCCTTGTAGATCGCTTCCAGAAGCCGGTGGACGAGATCAGGGCGCTCGTCTGCCAGGAGTTCGTCGACTGTCAGAATTCGGGGTGAACCGGAATTGATGCGGATCTTCGGGTCGGGGTGAAAACCGAACTCCGCCACCTGAACGGCACCGATCAGATTGGCGACATTTATGCCGGCCGTCCCCTTCACATAGATCGCATCCACATCACCGCGCAGTAGAGCTGCGATTTCCTCGCCATAGGCCTGACGACGCTTGAGACCGAAGAGCGATGGTCCCTCCTGGGTGGAGAGCACAGAATCGGCAAGCGCAATGTCGACGATCTCAACGTCGTCGAGCGTCAGGCCTTCCAGCGACAGAGCCGACAGGAGACCTTTCAAGGCCGTCGCGCGCATGAAATCGACGATGCCTTCCGGCCGTCGCGCGATGCCGAAGCGACGTCCCTTTAGATCCCTGGTCGTGTTGATTCCGGCTCCCGGCAAGGTGATGATCGCCTGAAACTCATCTGTCCAGGTGATGCCGACGAGCCTTGTCTTTCGGCCTTCCGAGCGGGCGCGGATCGGGGGAACATTGCCGCCGTGGCGGAAGGACCAGTCGAGCGTATGGTTGAAATGGCTCTGGCGGATGGCGCGGTCGGGAGAGTCGATGATCGACTTCAGTGTCACGCCTTCCTTGCGGAAGCCTTCCTCGAGATAGCCGAGCTGGGCGGCAAGCCCGACCGGGGTCGGCACCGGGCAGCGCGTATACCAGATTTCGGAAATGGCATTGCTGGTCATGATCGTCCCTTTCAGTGGCGCAGGCCGGCCTGCTTCATCAGCGGCAGCACGTCGGTGCCGAAGAATTCGAGCTCATCACGGAAATCGAAGAAGCTGAGCTGCAATCCATCGATACCGGCGGCTTTCAGTTTCAGGAACTGGTCGACCACGCTTTCGGGCGAGCCGATGACGCGGATATTGCCGCCGACGAAGCGGTAGGGATCCTGCGGATCCCGACCTTTCCAGGCATGCGCATCCGAGTTCAGTGACGAAAAGCCCTGCGGCGAGCGCTGGTCGCCATGGGCGACGATCCGGTCGGCAAGCTCCCAGGCCTCCTTGTCGGTCGGCCGGCAGATGACCATCGGATTGAGCAGGGTGCGCACCCTGCGTCCGACGTCCCTGGCCGCATCCTTCACTCTTTTCGTGTGGGCCGGCAGCGATTGAAGCGCGCTGTTGATATCGGCGCCCGTCGGGCTGGTGATGAAGACAATGTCCGAATAGCGGCCGGCGAAGGCAATGCCCGCATCCGAACCCGTGGCGTTGACGAGGATCGGCCGGCCGAAATTCGGCTTGGGCGTCACGAAGCCACCACCGAGCTTCCAGCTGCTCTCGCCCTCGAAGGAGAAATTCTCGGTATCGCTCCAAAGACGCTGGACGACTTCGAGGAATTCGGCCGCCAGTTCGTAGCGCCTGTCGTGCTCGATGCGTGGCCAGCCGAACATTTCATGCTCGACGGCACGGTGACCGGTCACGACATTGATGCCCCAGCGGCCACCGGTGATGTGGTCGAGCGTCGCACCGAATTTTGCCAGATGCAGCGGATGCCACGGCCCGTAAAGGACATGCATGGTGGAGATCAGCATGATCTTCTTGGTCAGGCCGGCAAGCGCTGCCGTCGTCGTGAAGCTGTCGAGCGCCTGGCCGTTGAAGACGCCGCCGTAACCGCCTTTCGGCAGCCACTGCGACAGGGCGAAAACCAGATCGAAGCCGAGTTCTTCGGCCTTCAGCGTCAGCGCCTTGTTGTAATCGAAGCTCCAATCCGTGGATCGCTCGAGCGTGGATTGCGTCCAGCCGCCGGCCTGGATCGGCAGGAACAGGCCGAGCAGCACCGGCTGCTTGAGCGCCTGCGACAGTGGGCTTTCGGCAAAGTCGGTGGGGGCGGAGAATTTCGGGAGACCCACGATAGAGCCGGGAGGGTGTTGAATGGACATGACGGATCCGTGTTCCTTTTCCTCTTGGCTCAGGCTGTGGCGAGATAAGCGTAGGCAAGGCTGCCCGAGACGCCTTCTCCACCCACTGTGTGGTCGGCGATGCGCTTGTTGTAGATGGTCAGCTCCGGCTGGCTGGCGATGTCGATCGCCGGCAGGTCCTCGACAAGGATCTGCTGGATCTCGCGCCATTGATCGACACGCTTCTTGGCATCGACCTCGATTGCCGCGGCCTCGAGCAAGGCATCGACCTTCGGATTGCTGTAGGCCGAGCCGTTGGAGAAGGGCACGCCCGGCTTGAAGTTCTTGCTCCAGTAGAGGCGCTGAACGCCGACGGTCGGATCGAAGAGGTTGCTCATTCCCTCGAAGGCGAAATCGAAATCGCGATCGGTATAGATGCGCTTGGTATAGGTGGCGAAGTCCTGGCTGCGCACCGTGGCATCGACGCCGACCTTGGCAAGCGCCTGGCGGATATATTCGGAGCCACGCGGATAGGTTTCGCCGCTCGGCACATAGTCGAGATTGATGCGGATGCGCACGCCGTCGCTGCCGCGTGGATAGCCTGCCTCGTCGAGCAGTTTCTCGGCGGCGGCAAGATCGATCGGATAGGTCTTCAGGTCGCCATCATACCATTTGGCAAGATTGGGATTGATCGGGCCGGGAATGGCCGCGCCGTAGCCGTAGTTGATGGTGTTGAGGATCACCTTGCGGTCGATCACATGGGCGAAGGCCTGGCGAACGCGGATGTCCTTGAAGAAGGGCCGTTCGAGGTTGAACTCGATGCGGCTGACACCGTTTGCATATTGATAGCCGCGCTCCTCGAAGGCGATGCCGGGGACCGTCTTCAAACGTTCGAGATCGCTGAGAGGAACGGGCGTGGAGGGCGCAAGATCGATTTCGCCGGTTTCGATTGCAATCGAGCGCGCCGCTGCGTCGGGAATGAAGCGGACGATGAGCTGGTCGAGATAGGGACGCGGCTGGTCCCAGTAATCGGGGTTGCGCTCATAGACGAGGTGGCTGCCGCGGACCCATTCCTTGAACTTGAAGGGACCTGTGCCGATCGGCGCGAGATTTGCAGGATTTTCGGCAACCTTCGTCCCCTCATAGATGTGACGCGCTACGATCGGCGTCTCCGAGGAGGCAAGGGCGGTGATGAGATAGGGCGCCGGCTTGGAGAGTTTCAGGATCGCCGTCAGCGGATCCGGCGTTTCGACGTCGACGAGGTTGAGGAACGTGTTGCGGCCACGTGGATGAACCTCCTTCAGCGTCTTGATCGAGAAAGCAACGTCGGCCGAGGTAAAGGCCTGGCCGTCATGCCATTTTACGCCGTCGCGCAGGTGGAACGTGTAGACGAGCCCATCCGGGCTCACCGACCATTCTTTGGCCAGAAGGGGCTGCGGGTTCAGCTCGAAATCATAGGTCAGAAGGCCTTCAATGACCTTCGGCGAGACATAGACGGAATTGAAGGCAGTGTTCGCAATGGTCGTCAGCACCGGCGGCTCAGCCGACAGGAGCAGCGTCGCTGTGCCGCCGCGCACCGGAGCGGCAAAGGCCGGCAGGCGTGTTGCCGACGCCACGGTGAGCGCAACGGAAGCAAGAAGGAAATTGCGGCGTGTCGGAGCAGGAAATGCTGGCATGGTCGGTCCCTCGATGATTGTGCGTGCCCATTGCCGGGCGTTCTGGGTTCGCCTTTCCATACTTCGGCGCAGCCGTAGAGTTTTTTACCCAATTCCGGACCTGCTTCGGTAAGAAATTCGAATGTATTCTAATATGGCGTTAAATAATTTCAAAAGACTTCGATATTCGAACTCTTCTTGGAATTATTTACTAATATGGATTTGACAAAACCCACAGATTTAGTCAACTACTATCGCAACACAGCACGATGAAATTCTTCCGGCGACGCGAGGTGGAAATCCATGTCGGCACTCAAGCGGGTCGCCCGCACGATCAGAAAGACCGTCATTCAGGCCGTGCCGACCATGCTCGGCATCGTCATACTGAGTTTCTTCCTGCTCAAACTCGCGCCGGGCGATGCAGCCGACGTGATGGCGGCCGAATCCGGTTCGGCCACTGAGGAAACCATGGCGGCTCTGCGCCAGCGTTTCGGGCTCGACAATCCTCTTCTCGTGCAGCTCGCCAACTATCTGGACAACCTGGCGCATTTCAGCCTCGGCTTTTCACCGCGCTACGGGATGCCGGTTGCCGATCTCATCGGTCAGCGGCTGCCCGGAACACTGACGCTGATGCTGGCCGCGCTGCTGATCGCCATTGCCGTCGGTCTGCTGCTCGGCGCGTTGATGGCAACCTTTTCCGGCAGGCTTGCCGACCGGGTGATATCGGTCGTCTCGCTGTTGTTTTATTCCATTCCCGGCTTCTGGATTGGCCTAATGCTGATTCTGTTTTTCTCCGTCAAGCTCGGGTGGCTGCCGAGCGGCGGCGACAGCACGATCGGATCGCGGCTCACCGGGCTACCGGCACTCCTCGACCGGATCCGCTACATGGTGTTGCCGGCAACCTCGCTCTCCCTCTTTTATCTGGCAATCTATGCGCGACTGACGCGCGCGGCGATGCTGGAGGTCAAGTCGCAGGATTTCGTCCGCACCGCCCGCGCCAAGGGCGTGTCGCCATTCTTCCTGACCACGCGTCACGTGCTGCGCAATGCGCTGATCCCGATCACGACAATGGCCGGCATGCATTTCGGGGGCATGCTCGGCGGGGCCGTCGTGGTCGAAACCGTCTATAGCTGGCCGGGGCTCGGCCGACTTGCCTTCGAAGCCGTGATGGCACGCGATTTCTCCGTGCTGCTCGGCATCCTGCTCTTGTCTTCCTTCCTGGTGATCGTCGCCAATGCGGCTGTCGATCTGCTGCAGGCATGGATTGATCCCAGAATCGGAGCCAGCCGATGACCAGTCAGAAGCTTCATACCTACGCCGGCAGCGCAATCGATCTGGCCGAGCACGATAGCGACGCCTCGCGGCCGCTGCCCGAAAAGCCCACCGAGCCGCGCTGGACGCATATCCATGCGCCCGACGTGCGCGCCGCCGCCGTCCCCGGTGTTGCCTGGCGCGGTCTGCGGCGTGAGCTCAAGGTTTTTCTGTCCAATCCCACCGCATTATTCGGCGTCCTTTTCCTGATCGCCACCGCACTCGCTGCCCTTCTTGCTCCCGTCTTTTATCCAGGCGATCCGATGGAGATGGTGGCGCGACCGTTCCTCTGGCCGGGCCAAAACCCGTCCTATCCGCTCGGTACGGATTCGATGGGACGCGATGTTCTCGCAGGCATCCTACACGGGGCGCGCATTTCGCTTACGGTCGGAATCGCGGCGACCGCCCTCGGGCTTTCTGCCGGCATCACGATCGGCGCGATGGCGGGGTATTTCGGCGGGATCGTCGACGACATCCTGGTGAAAGTCATCGAGATTTTCCAGACAATCCCGAGCTTCGTGCTGCTCGTCGTGCTGGTCGCCATCGCCCAGCCGACGACCTCGACCGTCACCATCGCGATTGCCATCGTCAGCTGGCCGACGGTGGCGCGCCTGACGCGGGCCGAGTTCCGCTCCATCCGCGAGAAGGACTATGTGCTTGCGGCGCGAAGCCTCGGCTTCGGCCATGCACGCATCATCTTTCGCGAAATCCTGCCGAACGCCCTGCCGCCGCTGATCGTCACCTCTTCGGTCATGGTCGCCAGTGCCATCCTGATGGAGTCGGCACTGTCCTTCATGGGGCTCGGCGATCCCAATCGCGTCTCCTGGGGATCGATGATCGGCGCCGGCCGTGACGTCATCCGAACTGCATGGTACCTGACGGCGCTGCCGGGCCTGGCAATCGTCTTTACCGTACTGGCACTCAATCTTCTGGGTGATGGGCTCAACGATGCGCTCAATCCGCGCTTTTCGGAGGAACGCTGATGAGCCATCTTCTCGAAGTCCGCGATCTCTCCGTCCGCTTTGCGACCGCAGAGCCGGTCAAGGGCGTCAGTTTCAACGCCAATCCCGGAGAGATGCTGGCGATCGTCGGAGAATCAGGCTCCGGAAAATCGCTGACAGCCCTTGCCCTGATGGGGCTCCTGCCACGGCACGCCCGGCCGGGTGGCGAAATCCTGTTTGACGGTCGCAGTCTGCTGACGCTGTCGGAACGGCAATTGCGACAGGTTCGCGGGCGCGACATCGCAATGATCTTCCAGGAGCCGATGACCTCGCTCAATCCGGTTCTGTCGATCGGTGACCAGATCATCGAGGTGCTGCGGATCCATGAGGATCTCAGCCGCCGCCAGGCGCGTGCCCGGGCGATCGAGCTTCTGGACCTCGTCAGTATTCCGGAGCCGGCCCGCCGCATTGACGACTATCCCCATCAACTATCGGGCGGCATGCGCCAGCGCGTGATGATCGCGATTGCCGTTGCCTGCAACCCGAAACTTCTGATCGCCGACGAGGCGACGACCGCGCTCGACGTGACCATCCAGGCGCAGGTCCTGCAGCTTCTCGATAATCTGCGCGCCAAGCTGAATATGGCGGTCATCCTCATCACCCACGATCTTGGCATCGTGGCGCAATGGGCCGATCGCGTTGTCGTCATGTATGCCGGCCGCAAGATCGAGGAGGGGCTTCCCGGCCCGGTCTTCGACACGCCTTATCATCCCTATACACGCGGCCTGCTGGCGGCCTCGCCGCGGCTGACGGCCGATTATCATTATCGCGATGGGCCGCTTGCCGAAATTCCGGGTTCCATCGTCTCGGCCGCCGGCGAGAAGGGCTGTTCCTTCCGCCCGCGCTGTCCGGTCGCCCGTCCCGCCTGCGCCCAGGCGGTGCCGACGCTGTTTTCCATCTCGGCGGGCCGCGAAGTCGCTTGCCCCTATATTTCAGTCCACGCGGAGGTCGCTCATGTCGCTCCTGTCGGTCGATAGGCTCTCCACCCACTATCCAGGCAGCGCCGGCACGGTGCGTGCCGTCGACGGCGTGTCACTGGAAATCGCTGAAGGCGAGACAGTTGCGCTTGTCGGCGAATCCGGTTGCGGCAAGTCGACGCTCGGCAAGTCGCTGACGCGCCTCGTCACGCCGTCTTCCGGGCAGGTCCGCTTTCGCGGCCGCGACGTTACCGCCATGTCGAACAGAGAGCTGCAGTCGATCCGCCGCAGCATCCAGATGATCTTCCAGGACCCCTTCGCCTCGCTCAATCCGCGTCAAACCATTCGCACGATATTGACGGCGCCGCTTGCCGTGCATGGCATTGGCGATCGCAGGAAACGCGATGCGATCGCTGCAGGAATGGTCGAGCATGTCGGCCTGCCACGCGATTCCCTGGAGCGCTATCCGCACGAATTTTCCGGCGGCCAGCGCCAGCGCATCGGCATTGCCCGGGCGCTGATCCTGCAGCCCGAGCTCGTCATCTGCGATGAACCGGTCTCGGCACTTGACCTGTCGATCCAGGCCCAGATCCTCAACCTTCTGGTCGAGATGAAGACGGAGCTGTCGCTTTCCTATCTCTTCATTTCGCATGATCTGTCCGTCGTTCGTTATTTCGCCGACCGTGTGCTCGTCATGTATCTCGGGCGTATCGTCGAAAGCGCCTCGACCGCCGACCTCTGGAACGGCGCCAAACATCCCTATACGCAGGCCCTGCTTGCCGCCGTGCCCGACCCGTCGCGCCGCAAACAGGCCGCCCCGATCACGGGCGACCTGCCAAGTCCGCACAATCCACCGTCCGGCTGTCGCTTCAACACGCGCTGTCCGTTTGCCACCGATATTTGCCGGGCCGAGGATCCGGCATTCCGCCAGTTCGGCGCCGGCCATGCCGTCGCCTGTCACCACGCTCAATGAATGGAGAATGAAATGGTCGATTATCGCTATCTCGGGCGCAGCGCGCTCAAAGTGTCACCGCTCAGCCTTGGAACCATGATGTTCGGCGGGCCGACGCCCGATGAGGTCGCCTTCCGCATCATCGACAAGGCCCGCGAGCAGGGAATCAACTTCATCGACACGGCCGATGTCTATCACGACGGCAAGTCGGAAGAGGTTGTCGGCCGCGGCATCAAGTCAAGCCGCGATCATTGGGTATTGGCGACCAAGTTCGTAAACTCGCACACCAAGGGCCCGAACCTTGGCGGCCACTCGCGCAAATGGGTGATCGAGACGGTGGAGAATTCGCTGCGCCGCCTGAACACCGACTATATCGACATCCTCTATTTCCACCGCGCTGTCTTCGACGCGCCACTCGAAGAGCCGGTGCGTGCTATTGCCGACCTTATTCGCGCTGGCAAGCTTCGTTACTTCGGGGTCTCGAATTTCCGTGGCTGGCGCATCGCCGAGATCGCCCATCTTGCCGATCAGCTCGGCATCGACCGGCCGGTCGCAAGCCAGCCACTCTACAATATCGTCAACCGCACGGCCGAATCCGAACAACTGCCGGCTGCCCACCATTACGGCCTCGGCGTTGTCTCCTATTCGCCGCTCGCCCGCGGCGTGCTGACCGGCAAATATGAGCCGGGTAAGGAACCGGGTGCCGATACGCGTGCAGGCCGTGGCGACAAGCGCATCCTCGAAACCGAATGGCGTCCGGAATCGATTGCGATCGCCAAGGAGATCGCTGCCCATGCCAACCGGAAGGGCATTACGCCGACTGAGTTCGCGCTCGCCTGGGTGCTGAACAACAAGCTGATCTCGGCCGCCATCACCGGTCCGCGCACCGAAGAGCATTGGGATAGCTATATCCGCGCGCTCGACGTCAAGCTTGATGCCGAGGACGAGGCCCTCGTCGATAGGCTGGTGACGGCCGGTCATCCGTCGACGCCGGGCTTCAACGATCCAAGCCATCCGGTCGAAGGGCGCGTTCCGCGTGTCAGCGAAGTAGGGACCGACAATGTCGTGTCGCTGACGCGCGCCGTCGCCTGAGGCCGTCAGGGAGGATCCGCTCGCGTGGATCCTCCCCATTCTTCAAAAATCCGCCGTTGAAAGCTTGACCATGGCCACTCCGACCTCTTCCGTGCTGTTATCTGCAGGTGGATCAACGCTCGATTCCGATCTTGCAGCCCTGCTTTCGACAGTACCGGCGCTCGCAGCCGAAATCGGCAAGGAAGCGGCACGGCGCGATCTCGATCGCGAGCTCCCGTTTGAGGCTTTCCGCCTGTTCAAGCAGGCCGGTCTCGGAGCGTTGCGCATTCCCGTCTCGCTTGGCGGACCGGGCGGCAGTGTCCTCGACTATATCGAGACAATCATGGCGATCGGTGCGGCCGATTCCAATGTCGCACATGCGCTTCGCAGCCATTTCAATTTCACCGAGAGCCTCATTCTCAATTCGAATACTGCGCTTGATCGCACACAGCTTGCCAGAGTGCTTGCCGGCAAGCTGTTCGGCGGCGCTCACACGGAACAGGGCACAAGGCGGCCCGGCGAGGTGACAACAAGGCTTTCGAAATCCGGCGACAGCTACCGCCTCAACGGCCGCAAATGGTATGCGACGGGCACGGCCTTTTCCGATTTCGCTTCCTTCAGCGCGAAAGGTGACGAGGACCAACTCGTCGGTGTTCTCTTGCCGGTCGACCGCAAGGGCATCACCATTCTCGACGACTGGGACGGCATGGGCCAGCGGCTGACCGCAAGCGGCGGCGTATTGCTTGAGGACGTCGAGGTCCTGCCCCACGAGATTTCCACGCGCGGCCTCAATTCACTTGTCGGGCGCCATACATCGACCCTGCGTCAACTCCACCTTGCCGCCTCCATGGCCGGTGCGGTGCGCGGTGCAGTGGCGGAAGGTACCGATTACGTGCGCAGGCAGGCGCGTTCGGCCGCCCATAGTGCGGCCGAGACGGCCAATGCCGACCCCTTTGTGCAGAAAATCCTGGGCGAGATCGCCAGCGGCTCCTTTGCGGTCGATACGCTGATCCGCGAGGCGGCCCGTGCGCTTGACCGTTCCGTCGCGGCGTTTGGCGCAGGAGATCCGGAACGCTTGGAAGCGGCTCTTGTCGAAAGCGCCCTGACGACGGCGCGTACGCAGATCGTTGCCTCTCAGATCGCGCTTTCTGCCGCAACCAACGTCTTCGAGCTCGGCGGCGGTTCGGCGACATCGAGACATCTCAACCTTGACCGCCACTGGCGCAATATCCGCACAGTGCTCAACCATAATCCGCTTTTGCACAAGGCGCGTGTGGTCGGCGATTTCTACATCAACGGAACGACGACGCATCTGGAGGAAGGCAAGGTCTTCTAGAACCCGGCCCGTCGCGTCGCTTCCATTTATCACCCGAGGTCACCCTGATGTCCGGCCGCCGCGCCGACAGGAGATCTGTGCGCCTTTCTTGCTGTCATCCCCCGGATCTGTGTGACGGGGAGGGAGGTCTCATGCATTTCGATCCAAAGCCAGGCCATTCCGTCATCATTATCGGCGGCGGCTTCGCCGGCGCGTTGACGGCGCTCAAACTGCTTGACCGGACGACGGTGGGGCTGTCGATCACCATCATCGAGCCACGTACTGAGCTCGGTCGCGGCGTTGCCTATAGCACCAGCGACCCGGCCCATCTCGTCAACGGACCGGCCGAGATCTTCTCGCTCTATCCCGAGGATATGGGTCATCTGGCCCGTTGGCTTGCCGAAAACGGCCCCGCCAACGGCTGGCAGCCGCCCGCAGACGTTGCCGCAAGCAGCCCGCCGCGCCATCTTTACGGGACCTATGTGCGCGACGAACTGAAGCGCGCGGTTGCACAGGCACGCTCCGGATCGAGCCTGCAGCATGTCCGCTCGTCGGCAGCACATCTGTCATCATCGCCACACCGGGTCCGTGTAGCGACCACGGGCGGCACTGTCTTGGAAGCGGACGAAGCCGTACTGGCACTCGGGGTATTCCAGCCCGATCTGCGCCCTGCCGAGGCGGCTGTGGCGGGACATCCGCGCTTTGCCGAAAATCCCTGGAACGTGGCAGCGCTCGACCGGTTGAGCGACAGTTCGAATATCCTCATCATCGGTGCCAGTCTCTCGATGGTCGATGCGATCGCGAGCATGGAGGCGAGGGGGTTTCGTGGACGCTACCGGGTGATTTCGCGGCGGGGCCAGTTTGTCGAGGGTCGCAGGAATGCCGAGCCGGCCCGTGACTTTCTCGCTGAGGGACCGCTTCCTTCGACGGCACGCGGCCTGCTTACGCGCGTCAAGGCGGAACGGCGCCAGCTTGCCGCCGCCGGTGGGGACTGGCAGGGGCTGCCGCTTGCCATTCGCCCCCACATCCTGCCGCTCTGGCAGAATGCCAACGATCGGGAAAGACTGCGCTTTGCCCGTCATCTGAGGGCCTTCTGGGACGTGACGGCACATCGATCCGCGCCGGAAAGCCACCGTAGCGTCGAAGAAGCTCGATCACAGGGGCGGCTCATCCATGGGACGGCCCGCCTGCTGGCGCTGAGGCCTGATGAAAACGGTATTGCAGCAACCCTGAAGACCGCGGCAGGCCTCGAGGAGACTGTGTTCGGCGGTGTGATCGATTGCCGCGGACATCAGCTGCACGACTGGCGGCAAATTGCTGATCCGTTCGTTCGCCAGCTTCTTTCAAGCGGCGAGGTGCGCCCGCATTCGACCGGTTTCGGCATCGATGCCACTCCCGAAGGCGACCTCATCAATGAGGAGGGGCGCATTCATCGCAACTTGAGCGCCATCGGCCATCCGCTGCGCGGCGTGGCCTGGGAATCGAGCTCGATCACCGAACAGCGCACGCAGGGGATCGCGCTCGCCGACCGCATCCTGGCGAAATTCACGCCGGCCCGCGCCGCCTCTTGAGCGGCCATTCGTGCGATAGACCGGAAAGGATCAGGGGCGCATCTGATGATGCGCCCCTGATCCGTGAAGGCTGGTCGTGACCCCCGGAACCGTCAGCCTTCGCCGTCCTTGATATAGACCTCGGCGAAATTGGCCTGGACCCCTTCGGCCCCGATCGTGTGGTTCTTCACCCGCTTGTTGAAGACCGTGACATTTTCCAGCGCGATCAGGTTCACCACTGGAACCTCGTCGGCGATGATCTTCTGGAAATCGTTGAATTCTTGTCTTCGTTTCTGCTCGTTGATTTCGACCGATGCCGCCTCCAGCAGCCGGTCGACCTCCGGATTGGCGTAATGGGCCGCATTGGAAAAGGGCAGGCCGAGCTTGAAGTTCTTCGACCAGTAGATGCGCTGGACGCCGAGCGTCGGATCGAACTGGTTGCCGAGATATTCGGCTGTCACGTCGAAGACGCGTTCGGTATAGACCTTCTGGATATAGGTCGAGAAATCGTATGAATCGATCGTCGCGGCAATCCCGATGCGGGTGAGGTTCTGCTTCAGATATTCGATGACCCGCTTGAAGCCTTCATTGTAGGAATTGTGGGTAAGCCTGAGGGCAAAGCGGGTGCCGTCAGGGCCGCGCTTGTAGCCGGCCTCGTCGAGAAGCTGTTCGGCTGCCTTGAGGTCGTAGGCATAGGGCTTGATCGACGCGTCGTGGTAGCGTGACAGGAAGGTACTGATCGGTGTCGGCGAGATATGGCCGTAACCGTACCAGACAGTGTTGAGGATGACGTCGAGATCGATCGCGTGGGCGATGGCGCGGCGAACCTTCACATCCTTCAGGTACTCGTTGTCGAGATTGAAGATGAGCTGCGTCTGGTCGCCCTTGGTTTCGTAGCCGCGGGAGTCGACGCTGATATTCGGCAGTGCCTTGATGCGCTCGAGATCGCTGAGCGGGATCGGATTGTCGCCGCCGATATCGAATTCGCCAGTCTCGAATCCTGCCGCTCGTGCTGCTCCATCGGGCACGAAGCGGATGACGATCTGGTCGAGATAGGGTTTGCCTGCATCCCAGTAGTCGGCATTGCGCTCCAGGATGATATGCGAGCCGCGCGTCCATTCCTTGAAGACGAAGGGGCCGGTTCCGATCGGTGCGCTGCCGTTCTTGTTGAGCGGCACGTCGGCGATCGCGACATTGTCGTAGATATGCTTCGGCACGATCGGCGATTCCGCCGCGTAGAGCGCGCTGAGCAGATAAGGCGCGGGCTTTGACAGGCGGATGACCGCCGTCAACGGATCGGGTGTCTCGACCTTGACGACATTGGCGAAGGTGCCGCGCCCGCGCGGATGGACCTGCTTTAAGAGTTCGATCGAATAGGCGACGTCATCGGCGGTGAAGGGCTTGCCATCATGCCATTTCACATTGGGGCGTAGCTTGAACGTGTAGCTCAAGCCATCGTCGGAAATCGACCATTCGGTCGCAAGCTGCGGTTTCTGGGTCAGGTCGAAGTCATAGGTCAGCAGCCCCTCGGTGATCTTCGGGCTGACCTTCTGGGTGCCGCCCGCGGTATGGGCGAGCGCCAGGATTGTCGGCGGTTCGGGCTCGACGATGAAGTTCAGCGTTCCGCCCGGCTTCGGCTTGTCCTCAGCGGCCCTGAGGCCGAACGAGGGCACAAGCGTGCTGGCGGTGGATAAAAGCAGCAGCTGGTTGAAGGTGCGACGATTAATGCTCATGAGGATCGTCCCTGTCAGGCGTTCTTGAGGAGATAAGCGGAGGAGAGGCTACCCGAGAGACCGTCGGCAACCACCGTATGGTCCTGGACCTTCTTGTTGAAGATCGTCAGCTGCCGGAAGGAGACGAGCGTGATATCGGGCAGGTCGCGGGCGATGATCACCTGCATGCGGTTGAAGAGTTCGACGCGCTTGGCCCTGTCGTTCTCGACCGCGGCCTGTTCGAAGATCGCGTCGATTTCCGGATTGTTGTAGCCCGAGCCGTTCGAGAAAGGCACGCCCTTCTTGAAGTTCTTCGACCAGTAGAGACGCTGCACGCCGATGGTCGGATCGAATGTATTGCCCATGCCGTTGGTGACGAAAGCGAAATCGCGGTCGGTGTAGACGCGCTTCAGCCAGGTCGGCACATCCTGTCCGCGCAACGTCACCTTGACGCCGATTTTGGACAGCGAGTCGCGCAGATAGTCACCGATACGAGTATAGGTGTCGCCATAGGGCATGACATCGTGCGGCACCTCGAAGCGCACACCGTCTGGCCCGCGTGGGAAGCCGGCTTCGTCGAGAAGCTGTTCGGCCTTTGCCGGATCATGGGCGTAGACCGGGACATCGGGATTATAGAAAGCCTTGAGGAAGGGGCTGATCGGGCTCGGCGCCGGGACCGCATAGCCGTAAAAGGCGATATCGGCGACGGTCTGCCGATCGATCGCATGCGCCACGGCCTGGCGGACCTTGTCGTGCTTGAAATACTCGTTCTGTAGGTTGAATTCGATGCGATAGACAGTCGGCGAATAATCGTTGCCGCGATCATCGACGGCAAGCGTGGGCGAGGCTTTCAGCCGGTCGATTTCGCTCAGCGACACCGGTGTATCGGGAGCAATATCGACTTCGCCGGTCTCAAGTGCTGCAAGTCTGGCGCTGGCATCGGGAATGAACTTGACGACGATGCGGTCGAGATAGGGCTTGCCCTGGTCCCAATAGTCGGGATTGCGATCCAGGATCACATGGCTGCCGACCGCCCATTCACGGAAGATGAAAGGACCGGTGCCGATCGGGGCGCGACCGTTTGCATGCCCGGCAAGATCGGTGGCGCCCTCATAGACATGTTTGGGGACGATCGGGGATTCGCTCGCCTGCAAGGCGCCGATCAGATAGGGCGCCGGCTTCGACAGGCGGATGATGGCGGTATGGGCATCCGGTGTCGCCACTTCCTTGACGCTGGAGAAGGTGGCCCGGCCGCGCGGATGCACTTCCTTCAGCGCCAGGATCGAGAAGGCAACATCCTCGGCGGTAAAGGGTTTGCCGTCATGCCATTTGACGCCTTGCCTGAGTTCGAAACGATATTCCAGCCCGTCGTCGCTGACGTGCCAGGCGGTCGCAAGTTGTGGAATCGGCTTGAAGTCCAGCCCGTAGGCCAGCAATCCTTCCGTGATCTTGCCGGACACGCGTGTGGTCGGGCCTGCCGTATGCGCAAGGGTGACGAGTGTGGGCGGCTCCGGCTGGACGAGCAGATTGAGCGTACCGCCGGCGACCGGCTCCGCTGCCTCTGCAAAGCGGCCGATGGGCACGACGGCGCTGAGCGCCGTGAACGCGAAGAGCTGATTGAGCTGACGTCTGTTGATATCCATAACGACCCTCCGTGTCCGTTTCGGCCTACTGAGGCCCAAGCCTTGGTGAGCGCGCATGATCGGTCGGGGGAGGGGAAATCGAGAAGAATGTTTTTCTCGCAGCGCCCGAAAGAAAAGCTTCGCGCAAATCGGCGGGCGTGCCGGGGCAGTAATAATCTAGTCTTTTGGTAGACAATTTTTGGATTTTAGTTTTTGCTTCCCCGGCAGGGTGGTCACGCGCAAGGAAATGTTTCCGGCCGGGTTATCGGCGCAAAGCGGGTTCTCGTCTTGGCTGGTCTGTTTGTGGTGCAATCAGCTCATGAACACGCTCGCGCCCCACCGCAGGAAGACCATCAATCCGACGCTTGCCCGTCTGCCGCCGCTGACGTCGCTGCGCGCCTTCGTGGCGACGGCGCGTCATCTCAATTTCATCCGTGCCGCCGAAGAGCTGCATGTCACCTCGGCCGCCGTCGGCCAGCAGATCAGGCTCCTGGAAAACTACCTTGGCCAGCCGCTGTTCAACCGTGTGCGCGGCCAGCTGCAGTTGACACCGGCAGGCCATGCCCTGATGCCAGGTCTGACGGATGCCTTCGATGCCGTCCTTTCGGCCATGACGCAATTTGCGACGAGCGATCACGAGCAGCCGATCCGGGTGTCCGTCGCGCCGTCCTTCGCCAGCAAATGGCTGATCCCGCGGCTCGATGCGCTCCGACGCGCGGCACCCGGCCTGCAGGTTCTGGTCGAAGCCTCGACAGATCTGACGGACCTCGACGCGGGTGACGCCGATTGCGTGATCCGCTTTGGCAGCGGCGCCTATCCCGGCCTTGCAGTCGATCATCTGTTTTCCGAAGCGGTCGTGCCGGTCTGCAGTCCGCAATTTGCCGACCACCACGGGCTCTGGGAGCGACCGGAGACGATCGAAGACGTGCCGCTCCTTCATGAGGAGGGTGCTGAGCATGACCATGCCTGCCCCGACTGGCATGCCTGGCTACGCGCCGAGGGACTTTCCTATCGCCCGGCGCGCGGTGGCTTCCGGTTAAACCAGTCCTCTCTGGTGCTCGATGCGGCTGTCGCCGGCCAGGGGCTCGGGCTTGGCAAGATAAGGCTCGCGGAAGCCGAGATCCGCAGTGGGCGGCTCGTCTGCCCCTTCGGTAGCCCGCAGGCGGTCGGCTCTTCCTATTTCTTCGTCACATCGGCCCACAAGGCGCGGCTGATGCGGGTCGATCTTTTCCGCAACTGGCTGCTTGCCGAGGCGCGCGCCGCGCAGACGATCGAGGTCGCTTCATCCCGCGGCCCTCGATCCGATTTCGACATGATCGCCGCCGAGTGAGATTGTGCGTCGTGCAGGGGTAGGCCGGGACGGCCTATTTCAGCCGGAACCCCAGTTTGCGCACCACCTCGCCAAGCACATGGCGACCCTTGAGCGCTTCTACCGTGCCGATGCGATTGCGAACCTGATCGGTCCAGTCGATCAGAGGCATTGTCTGTTCTGTCTGGAAGGTTCTGAGAATATGATTGTAACCGGCGAGATCGTCGGCCGGTGCGCTGTCCTGATAGCGTTCGCGGTGCAGGACGCTCGTTTGCGGCAGGCGGGGCTTGACGCCGGCGGGCACCGCCGGATCGGGATAACCGACCGTCAGGCCAAAAACGGGAAAGACCCCATCCGGCAGGGCAAGTTCGCGGGCGACCGTTTCAGGGTCGTTGCGGATCGCTCCGATATAGCAGGTGCCGAGGCCAAGAGATTCCAGGGCGACAACGGCGTTCTGGGCGGCGAGTGCCGCGTCGATCACGCCAAGAAGAAAGCTTTCCACATAGTCGAGCCCTTCGGCCGTCGCGCCACGCTCCGTTGCAATCTTGCGCGGTCGGGCAAGATCGGCGAGCCAGACCAGCAGAAGCGGAGCCTGGGCGATCTGCCGCTGATTGCCGGCAACCGCGTTCAAACGCCTGCGACGTTCCACATCTTCGACGGCAACCACACTCCAGGCCTGGAGGTTCGAGGAACTCGGTGCCGACTGGGCGGCGGCAACGGCAAGCTCGACAGCCTCCGCCGGTACCGGGTCCGGCAGATAGTGACGCACGCTCCGATGTGAGAGGATGGTCTCGACGGTTTCGGTCCAATCGCCCGAAAGTTGCTGCTCATTGCGATAGCGCTCGCCGGCAAGCGCCTTCAGCCTGTCGTTGCCGACGTTTCTTTCCGCTGCTGTTGATGGCGTCATATCGATTTTCCCTTGCCTGCTGTCATTGCCGATCGCTATTCCGCCGCGGCCGCATAAGGATTGGCCGGGCGCGCAAGACCGAGATGTCCGCGAAGCGTCCGGCCGCTATAGGCTTGCCGGAACAGTCCGCGATTGCGCAGGATCGGTACGACCTCGTCGACGAAGACTTCGAGTCCGTGCGGCAGCACGTCTGGCATGAGGTTGAAGCCATCAGCTGCACCGGCGACAAACCACTGTTCGATGTCGTCGGCAACGTCTTGTGGCGTGCCGACAATGGTGCGATGGCCGGTGCCCCCGTTCAAGGCGCGGATAAGGCCGCGTACGCTGAGCCTCTCCCGTTTGGCGAGCGCCAATGTGGCGCGGAAGAAAGTATGGCCACCATCCGGCGGCAGCGGAATGTCGTCCGGCAGCGGCGCGTCGAGGTCGAGGTTCTTGGCGTCGAGCTGCAGCACGCCCGCAAGTCGCGCGAGACTATATTCGAGCGGTATCAGCTCGCTCAGCTCTTCCTGTCGACGTTTGGCCTCGATCTCGGTACTGCCGATGATCGTCGCAAGGCCGGCAAGCACGAGAATGCTGCCCTCCGTCCTGCCGAAGCGGGCAGCACGCCGGCGCAGGTCGCCGGCATAATCGAGCGCCTCTTCGAAGGATTGCGAGGCAGAGAAAACGGCTTCGGCATGTTCGGCCGCAAGCTCTCTTCCATCGTCCGAGCCGCCGGCCTGCACGAGAACCGGATGGCCCTGCGGCGGGCGGGGAATATTGTGCGGCCCATGCACCTGGAAATGTTTGCCGCGATGGGCGATCGCATGGACGCGTGCCGGATCGACGAAACGGCCGGTCGCTGCATCGCCGATAAAGGCATCTTCTTCCCAGCTGTCCCACAACGCCTTGACGACGGCGGTAAATTCGCCGGCGCGCTCGTAACGGCTGGAGTGGGCGACCGGCTTTTCGAGGCCGAAATTACGGCTCTGCGACAGGTCGGCGCTGGTGACAATGTTCCAGCCGGCCCGGCCGCCGCTCGCATGGTCAAGTGTCGCAAAGCGGCGGGCGATATTGTAGGGCTCGTTATAGGTCGTCGAGGCTGTGGCGATGAGACCGATATGTTGCGTGTTGGCGGCGACCAGCGCAAGTACGATCGTTGGTTCGAGGGATGTCAGCGGCCTGAAATCCACCCGGTCCGAAATCGCCGCCTGATCGGCGAGGAACACGGCATCGAACGTGCCGCGTTCGGCAATCCTGGCGACATTGACATAGTGGTTGACATCGAAGGAGGCGCGGGGATCGCTGCCTTCCATCCGCCAGGCCGCGGGCGAAAAGCCGGAATGCAGGATATTGATGTTGAGATGAAGTTCGCGTCTGCTCACTGGAATATTCCCGGCTCGGGATAGTCGCCGGTCAGGAACCATGCCCCGACATTGCGTGTCTTGTATTCGGCCGGATTGTGCAGCGTATGGATGCGCACGTTGCGCCAGAACCGGTCGAAACCATGAGCGCGCACCGCCGAACGCGCGCCCATGACCTCGAAGATCTCGCTTGTGACCTCGAGCGCCACCTTGCCGGCCAGCACGTTGGCGGAAGCAACGGCAATTGCCGTCCGGCCGCGCTCATCCGCCGTCAGCGCAGCACCTTTAGCGTAGGCGGCGTCAATCGCCTGCGCTGCGCGGTCGGCAAGCGCGGTTGCAGCCTGCACTTTCGTCCAGAGCTCGCCATATTGCCGCTTGATCCAGGGATCGTCGACGTGTCGCTCGACGCCAGAATAGATCCAGGGCCGTGATTTCGTGACCGTATAGTCGCGAGCCGCCGCGAGCGCGCCCTGGGCAGTGCCGATAAAGACGTTGAGGAGCACGCTCTGCTGCTGCTGGGGTGCCAGAAGCGCGATCGGATCGCGCGGGCGTTCCGCCAGGATCTCGTCACCGTCGATCTGGACATCCTTGTAAAAAACCTTGCCGCTGCCCGTCTGGCGCTGGCCAATTCCGTCCCAGTCGTCCGCGATGGTAATGCCCGGACGATTGGCCGGGATATAGGCAAAGCTGCGCTGGTTGGTTTCCTCGTCTTCCCAGGCGACCATGAGATAGTCAGCGACATGCGAGCCCGAGGCGAAGGGGCGAAAGCCGTTCAGGATGGCACCACCGGCGGTCTTTCGGCCGAACAGGCTCTTCGAAAAGCTGTTGGTCGTATTGCCCCAGAACCAGCGGCCGTCCGCTGAGCGGCGCAAGATCTCATGCGAGCGCTTGTCGCCTGCCGTCGCCGCGTTCATGAGCGGGCTGAAGTGATAGCCGAAGAGATGACCAAGCGATCCATCGGCCTTGGAAAATTCACGCAGAACCTTAAGCGCTGTCGAATAGGGTTGCCCCTCACCACCGAATTCCTTCGGGATCAGCAAATTGACGAGGACGCTCTCCTTCAAAAGCCTGATCTGTTCGGAGGGGCGGCCGCCGAGCTGGTCGCGCTCGACAGCATCTTTGGCAAAGATCTCCGTGAGTTCGGCCGCCTTGGCGAGATAGGGATTATCGCGATCCGCCTGGAAGAGTGCGGGCGGCTTTGAGGTCGGCTCCGGCTGACTCGGCTCGAACGTTGCAGGCTTCATGGTCATGGTGCTCTTCCTTCAGTTATGAAGCCGCGGGAAACCATGGCGCTCGGCAAGCAGTTCGAGAATGCGATCGGTCTTGTTGACGAAATGCACGCCATTCCAGTGTTCGGCATCAACAGGCGCGCTCTCGGCGAGAACCAGCACCGGCAACGACTGGTGCTCCTCGCCGACGGCGGCGATCACGCTTGCGCGCGGCCGGGGAAAGGGAACCCGCTCCACCTCGATCTTGCTCGCAAGATCCGGGAAGGACGCCAGCAGTCCCTCGATGGCGTTGCAATAGGGGCAGACGAAGCTGACGCCCGGCTCTTTGGGGTCGGAAAAACCCGGCTCGATGAGATAAAGCTTGTCGTGGCTCATTGGTTTCTCCTATTCGGCCGCCGCAGCACTGCCGGTATCTGCGAAGCGGTTGGCCGGGCGCTTGAGGCCGAGGTTCTCGCGCAGCGTCGTGCCTTCGTATTCCGTTCGGAAGAGGCCGCGGCGGCGCAACTCCGGAACGACGAGCTCGATGAAGTCGGCAAGCCCGCCCGGCATCAGCGGCGCCATGATATTGAAGCCGTCGGCCCCATAGTTTTCGAAACGCTCCTCGAGCACATCGGCGATCTGGATCGGCGTGCCGACGACCTGCCAGTGGCCGCGGGCGCCGGCGATACGCAGATAGAGCTGGCGGATGGTCAGATTTTCGCGTCGGGCAAGATCGAGCACGAGAGCCTGGCGGCTCTTGCCCGCATTGGTCGCCGGTGGATTGTCGGGCACCGGCCCATCGAGCGGATAGGCCGAAAGGTCGACGCCGGAAAGCTGGGAGATCAGGTTCAGTCCGACTTCGGGCTGAATGAGCGCCTGCAGGGATCCGAACTTTTCCTTCGCTTCGGATTCAGTCCTGCCGACGACAGGGAAAATGCCGGGCAAGATCTTCAGATCGTCATGCGAACGGCCGAATTTGGCAAGGCGGCCTTTGACATCAGCATAGAAAGCCACTGCTTCCTCGAGGGTGATCTGGGCGGCGAATATGGCTTCTGCGGTACGCGCAGCAAGCTCCTTGCCGGGCTCGGAGGCGCCCGCCTGAATCAGGACTGGCCGTCCCTGCGGTGAGCGCGGGATGTTGAGGGGGCCGCGCACCTTGAAGTGCTTGCCGCTATGATCGAGCCGGTGCAGCTTTTGAGGATCGAAATAGCGTCCCGACTGCCTGTCGCGGATGAAAGTGTCGTCTTCAAAACTGTCCCAGAGGCCGAGCACCACATCGGCGAATTCCTCTGCGCGCTCGTAACGGTCGCCATGCAGGATCTGCGCATCATGCCCGAAATTATAGGCGGCGTCCGGATCGGAAGAGGTGACGAGGTTCCAGCCGGCCCGCCCGCCACTCAACCGGTCAAGGGACGCAAACTGCCGTGCGAGATTGAACGGATCGGAAAAGCTCGTCGAGGCGGTGGCGATCAGGCCGATATTGCGGGTGACAGAGGAAAGAGCCGAAAGAAGCGTGATCGGTTCGAAGGGATAAATGCCGCTATGAGCCTTGCGGCTTGCCGCTTCCACGTCCTTCAACCGTGCCGCCACGCCATCGGCAAAGAAGATCGCATCGAACTTCGCGGCCTCGGCAAGACGAGCCAGTTCGAGATAGTTTTCAAATTCCGTGCCGACCGAGGCCTGCGGATGGCGCCAGGCAGCGACATGGTGGCCGGTGAAGAGCAGGAAGGCGCCGAGCTTGATCTGGTCCTTGCGTCTCGCCATGGAATATCCTTTCAGCGGTAGATGGCCGGCACGGGGAACTCGCCGGTCAGCAGAAAGGTGCCGACCGTGCGCTTCTTGTATTCGGCGGGATTGTGCAGTGTGTGAGTGCGGACATTTCGCCAGAAACGGTCGAAGCCGTTAGCCTGCGTGGCGGATCGCGCGCCCATCACCTCGAAGACCTCGCTCGAAACGGCGAGGCCGACCTCGCCCGCATAAAGGTTGGCCGTGGCGATATCGATGGCGGCGGCACCACGATCGTTATGGCTCAAGGATGGTCCTTGGGCATAAGCCGCATCAAGGCTGCGCGCAGCCTTGTCGGCAAGTTCAGCGGCCGCAAGGGTGCGAATATAGAGCTCGCCATACTGGCGTTTGATCCAGGGATCGTCGATATGCCGTTCCACGCCGGAATAAATCCACGGTCGGGATGACGTTACCGTGTAGTCCCGGCCCTCTTCCAGAATGCCCTGGGCGCTGCCGACGAACACGTTGAGAAGGACGCTCTGCTGAAGAAGCGAGGTGAGGGATGCGTAAGGCGTCAGTGGCACGGAAGGGGCGCTGATGACCTCATCGTCGCCGATGTGGAGGCCGCGGAAATGGACGGTGCCGCTGCCGGTCTGCCGTTGCCCGATACCGTCCCAGTCATCCGCAATTACGATGCCTTCGCGATCGGCGGGGACCGCCGCTGTGAGGCGTTCGCCCGACGAATTTTCCCAGGATATCTGGATATAGTCCGCAATGTGCGAGCCCGAGGAAAAGGGCCGGCTGCCGTTGATCGTCCAGCCGCCTTCCGTCTTCTCACCTGTCGAAGTCTTCGACATGGCATTGCCGGAATTGCTCCAGATCCAGTTGCCCGCGGCTGATCCGCCCAGCCACCTGTCCTTTTGAGCATCCGAACCGCGAAAGAGGATGAGGTTCAGCGGCAGATGATGGTAACCGAAGAGATGCGCGAGCGACCCGTCGGTTTTGGCGAATTCCCTGACGATGCGAAGGGTTGTCATCCAGGAAGCCCCTTGTCCGCCATATGCCTTTGCGATTTGAGCGGAAGCCAGGCCACTTTCCTTGAGGAGCCTGATCTGATCGAGGGGCCTGCCGCCTTGCTTGTCCCGCTCGACCGCATCCTGATGGAACGCCTTTCGCAACTCGGCAGCCCTTGCCAGAAGCGGATCTTCAACGTCAAATTCGAACGACATATCACCTCCGCGCTTACCGGCGCCGGGAATTCCGGCCGCGTCGTGGCACGGACGGTCGACCGATGCGCAAAGCAAGTCCAGGCATATGAATTTGATGTGGAGGAAAGAAATTCTTCGTGCGCTCGGGCAGGGCATCACTTTTTGATGCTTACCGAGGGCGTGGCATCTACCGATGCGGCGGGCGTCGCATTTTAACAATCTGGTGGTTTCCCAGGTAATTTGGCTCGAATCCAATCAAGGCGACGAGGCCTGAACGGAGACGGTATCGTCCTCGCTATCGTACTCTGCGGGCGCGGGCGGCTCATCAGGGCAGAAGCACCGAGGCCGAGATCGGTGACATTATTGAGGCCGCTGTTCGTCCCCCTGACCGTGTGAAGCTCGGCTCTTTACTGGCGGCTATTGGTCGCGACGCTGAGCTTTCCGACAGCGACGTTGAAGCCCTGCAGAAAAGTCGTGATAAGACGCCTGCGGGACCGATGAGCTTCGAATGATCTTGCTGGACACCAACATTATATTCGAGCCGTCGAAATCAGTTCCCGATGAGGTAGTGGGTCACTTGGTTGGACCCCCAGGTCATCGAAACGCTGTTCATTTCCGCAATAACGATTGCTGAACTTCGTTTCGGGATCAGTGCTTGCCCTCTGGGAAACGGCAAACAATCCTCGCGACCGCCTAGAGGCGAAGTGCTGCCTCATTTTTCCGGGCGCATCCTGTCTCTTAATCTGGCGACTCCGCAGTTTTACTCGGAACTGATGGCACGTGGAGCCTGGCGGGAATGCCCCTTTCATCGTGTTCGATGACGCCGATCTCGACCGCGCCGTCGAAGGGGGGCCTTCTTTCCAAGTTCCGTAATGCGGGTCAAACCTGCGTTTGCACGAACCGCATTATCGTTCAGTCGGGCATCCACGATGCGTTCATCGACCGTTTTGCCTCAAAGGTCTCACGTCTTCGGGTTGGATCGGGGACGGAGCCTGGAGTGGAACAGGGACCACTGATCGATGAACACGCCGTGCGCAAAGTCGAGGAATTGCTGCAGGACGCAACGACAAAGGGCGCAACGGGTGCGACAGGCGGTCACCGCTATTCCATGGGCGGCCTGTTCTTCGAATCCACAGTCGTTCGAGACGCGAGCGTCGAGATGCGCGTCATGAAGGAGGAGATTTTTGGCCCTGTTGCGCCGGTCTTCCGTTCACGGAAGAAGAAGCAATCGCGCTTGCCAATGATACGGAATTTGGGCTGGCAGGATATTTCAACACTCAAAACTTGGCCAGGGCCCATCGTGTCGCCGAACGTTTGGAATACGGCATGGTGGGGATCACGACCAGGGCGGCGGGATACGGCATTGCGGAACGCCGGATGAACGGCCCGCGACGGACGGGCAGTTCGAAGGCTGTCAGCTGGCCGGGTTCGGCATCCTGCGACGCTGCCACGGCCAGAATGCCAGATGGCGTTAAGCTCAAAAAGCAGGCATTTTCCACTGAGGGCGAGTGAGATATGCGCATATTGCATAGGTGAACTGATGGATTGTCGCTGTTTTTAAC
>UEIF01000073.1 GCA_900468805.1 Hyphomicrobiales bacterium
CCCAGTTGCGATTAGACAACACCATCATAAATTGACGGGGTGCTAGCACGAAGTTTAAAGCAAAAGACCCGCCGGAGGGTTGCCAAGCGGGTCTTAAGCTGGATGGAATCCAGATGGCTGATTGACTTCAGCCAAGGCGATTGAAACACCATATTTCGGGTATGGCAACGCCCGCCCATTCTCACATATCTCGGAACCGTCGCCTTCGGTCCCCATGAAAGGCGACGGCACTTGACCGGGTACCGGCCCCGCGAGACCAGCGAGCGATTGGTAGCGGATCGCTGGTTACTCTCGAGGTCCGAGCCGGCAAGGAAAATATGACAGAGGCGAGCTTTCGGCGACAGTCGCCAATAGGGCTTAACCCGCTCACAAAGGTGGCGAAAACCGAGGAAAAGTAGGCCGTAGCGCACATAGCGACGATGCAGCGCGATTGGCTGTTTTGGCCCTTTCCCTGACGGCCTTGTATCTCGGCCATGGATGACCATCAGGCCGTAGACATGTTCAGATGCCATTTATTTCGATCACAGTGCGATCTGTATCGCGGGCCGTTTGGCTCAAGCCAGGCGGCCCGCACCCGAGCATCGTCTGCCACTACGAGATTTGGACCGGCAAGGGTGCACATCAACGCAAGGAAAGGGCAAGAAGTGGCTTTGATCGTCGAAACAGGCGCCGGCCTTCCAAATGCCGATGCGCTGATGTCAGTCGCATTCGCCGATACCTATCATCAGGGGTTCGGGAACACGTCCTGGACGGGCGATGAGGCTGCAAAGGAAGGCGCCATTCGTCGAGCGACGGCGTTCATGAGCAATTCCTACTCGTGGCAGGGCGCAATCGCTCGCCTGGCCCCGGGCCGGCGTCGAAGATGCGGAATGCTACGGCATCCACATCGACCAGATCCCGATCGAGGTGAAGAACGCCACAGCAGAGGTTGCCCTTCGCGAACTCGTGGCGCCTGGCAGCATGAACCCGGATTTCACGGCGTCTGCCACGGTCAAACGGGAGAAGGTCGGAAAGCTCAAAGTCGAGTATGCGAATGCGTGGATTTCCGCCGATGCGCAGCGCCCGGTCCTGATGGCGGTCCGCGACATGATTGGGCAGTTCCCCAAGGCCGGCGGCGGTAACGCGCCCGTGGGCGAGGCGTATCGGGTATGAATTAGGCGCCCTGTAGCTACCAAAGAGTCTTGATAGCTAGAACGATCGCCAAAAAACACATCAGCCAAAGGACTACCTGACCGGAAGCCCCTTTGAACTCAATGCCGAAGGCTTTGAACTCGAGAGGTCCAACGGTTTGGCGCAACGTGCTGACCACGAGTAGGGAGAATAGTGCTGCGGCAGGAAGGCCGAAAATGACATGGAATTTATCGGTCATTACCGATCCAAGCGTGTTCCCACTCGGAGACTGAGCTGTGAACCACTCCGAGATCTGGCGCCCGAACGCAAGAAGTATTAATAGGAACGGCAGAACCAGCAGCCATATCCCTAGGATAGACCATAGAGTAGCAGAATCGTCTTGTTGCTTGATTTTGGTTTTACTTGTCCATTCTCATCCATCTTCGCCCCTTACGACCCCAATACATCGCATCACACATCGTGAGGTGAAGCAAGGACATACAGATGCACAGCCCGCTCTATATTCGCCTACAGGGCACAGCGCAGCGCCTTATCACTAAGTATGGGCAAGTTGGCACAATCCGTCGCATCGCGCCGCGCGATCCGGTCACCGGTGGGGATGGTGCCGACGGATTATCCCTGCCGCATGTTCCCGGCCGCCTATGACCGCAAATACGTGGATGGCACGAACATCCTGGCCTCGGACAAGCAGCTTTACATCGGCTCCATCGGGCTAGGCGTCCCGCCGAGGGTTGGAGACGTGGCGATCGGCGTTGACGGCACGGAATATCACGTCATCCACGACGATCCGAACAACTATGACGGCATGACGAACTTCGTTTTCATTCTACTGGGAAGGGTATGAGGCTCGGTTTATAGGCTTTTTAGTAAAGCGTCGCTTACCTCACGCCCTGTGTGGGTTGTTCTAACGAGCTTCGCAAGATCGAAGCCCTGTCGGCGAGCTTCGTCCAGGTATTCTTGGAGAGCGGCTTCCGGGATGAAGCTTTGTCGAGCGAGAACCCAAAGAAACTTGTGGTCCGGGGTCCCGACCAGAGAGATTTGATAATCAGGGTCAATCTTTAGCACCCAATAGTCCCCGTCCGTGAATGGTAGCCACCGGAGAGCAGCCGGGAGAAAGTTGACTTTCAATTTTGCGTTCGTGTTATCAACCGCACTGGCCTCGCCGACCGCGTTGGTTGGCTTGTTGGTTTCGTCGAAGCAACGATTGTCAACCCGAACCTTACCGTCGGGATTTAGGGAATAACTCGCTGTGATATCGGTAGCGAGCTCGTCTTCGTACTTAATGGGAAGGCGAGCAATCTCATACCAGCGCCCAAGATAGCGGTTTAAATCAAGGCTCGGGACCGAGGTGACGTCGCTCATTGCTTTTCTCCTTCAGTGATCAGTCGCAACGGGCCGTCGGGGATTCAGTTCCAGCCGGCGCACATTGGCGCGCCCACGAATGTAGCCAGGCTCGATAAGCTGGCGCCCGGTGTCTCCTATGTCGTCTTCGACGGCAACGTGAATTCCGGCGTCTGCCAGTCCATCAAATGGCTGCAGCGTGCGTTGCAGGGCCTTGGGCTCTATCAGGGCGCGATTGACGGCATCATCGGGCAGGGGACGATCCTGGCGGCGGCTGGCGTCAACGACAACGATATGTTGGTCGCACGCATCATCGAGCGCCGTGAAGCGTTCCTCCGAGCTCTGAAGACCTTCAAGACCTTCGGAAAGGGCTGGATCAGCCGCATCAGGGACGTGAAGGCCGTCGGGCAGGCTTGGGCCACCGGATCTGTCGGCCGTGAAGTCAGCCACCAGCCCGGCGGCGAGGCCAAGGCCTTCCTATCCAGCGCCAAGGCGGCGCCGACGCTGGCCGTGGCAGATGCTTCGACTGGCAGCGGCGTGGGCTCTGGTGGCATCGCTGTGACCCTCCAGCAGGTGCAGGATCAGCTTTCGCCCCTGAGCTACTCAGCGAGCTTATCGGCAAGGTGTTTGCCGGCTTGATCATCGTGAGCGCCGTCCTGACGATCGGTGGCCTTGCCTATCGCTGGTACGCGAAGCGCAAGAAGGACCGGCTCAGAGATGCCCTCGATATCCCGGTGGCGTCATGACCATCGGAACCCTGCTTAAGCTCGCCCTCGGCGCGCTGGCTGCGTCGGGCATCGCCTTTTTGATCGGCTACGGCTTCGGTTACTCCGGCGGTCGATCAGCCGTCTACGCCGACCTCCAAGCCAACCGTGTTCAAATCCTCAAAGATGGGAAGACAATCGATGCGAAAGCACTTGCTGCTGATGATCCCGGCCTTTGCGCTATGCTCGGCGGGTGCGAGCTGCCGGACGGCCAAGATCACTGAACCCTGCGACGTCCTTGTCGCGATAAACCCGAAGCCGGCGACCAACAGCTACCTTATCGCAAATGACCGGCAAGCGGCTGTTTCGATCGCTCAGCACCGCGGTCGCTACGAACTTTATCGGTGCGGTGGGGATTAGTCTTCCTGTCATCATCGGGCGAAGCGGCGATCCCAGCATCATGGGCGGCATCGACGAAGGCTGTGGGGGCTCTATCGCCGCTGCCACCGACCGTGGCGTCAATGCAGGCGCTCATTGCGCGGCTGAATTTGGGAGATGACCTATCCGGCCACCTGTCGCTCATGAGCATCCCCATGAGGTCCTCGACGGTAGCGCCAAGGCGGCCGGGGCCTTTGTTACCTACCTGAATAGTCACCGGTTTAATTGGAACCCCAGTCGCAGCGTTCATCGCGACACCTCACGCATCACTGATTTGCGACTCAACACAACACCGGGGTGATTCGTTCCGGTGATTCGCATGGCGTGGAAAAAGGGCAGGCGGCTGATGACTTCGAATGATGATATGGTCGCGTTGAGGAGGGCGTGAAGCGGATACGAGAAGATTTCCAGGAGGAAAAGCACAACGCTCATGAAAGCAGGGCCGTCATTCACGCCAGGCTGGACAGCCAAGCCAAGCAGATCGGCCATCTCGACACCACGGTCGCAATTAGCGGCGGTGTCGACGCCCATATCCGCGAGGAAATCAAAGCCCTCAAGGAGACCGTTGACCGCAATCATGCTTCAGTCCAGCCTGCCTTGGAGGAGTGGAAGCGAATGAAGACGCTCGGGGTAGGAATCTCAGGGCTGATTGCGTTCGCTGGCCTGACGATCGGCGGCATTGTCGCATACATCGGAGAAGGTGCGGTTGCTTCCATCCGGCATTGGCTGAAGATTAACTGAGCAGCCAAGGCTCGACAGGAAGTGCTCCTCTAATTCGCTACATACGCTCATATAATGGACGAGAATCATTTCGTGATCACCGTCGTCGCTTAGGTATTTCTCTTTGGACTTAACGGCATCGCCATAGGTCTCGATTAGTTCGGTCAAATGGTTTGCCATTGGAGCATACGGTCGGAGTTCTGGATGCTTATCGAGCAAAGCTTTCAGGCCGAAATGAAAACTGGCAGATCTGACTTCGTGCACTTTGCCTACCACTTACAATACGCTGCGTTTATTGCTGATCCTCCCAGGTCAAACCTGAACAAGAGGTGAAGAGCCAAGGGACGGCGCCAGCCGTGCATCTTCCTAGCTGGCGCGTTTCAAGGGGCGGTGGGACGACGAAGCGGGCGTATGCGCGGGTTCGGATTCGGCGAGTTCCTTACTGCCGCGAAGTTGCGCGATGCCTAGCTGAACGACTTTGATCATATCGGTCATCCGCTGGCCGTAGCCGTCTTGGTATTGTTCCAGCGTAGGGGTATTGAGCGTGACGTCGAGCAGCGCAGAAATGCGATTTTCTGTCACCGCTTTAGCGCCGGCAGTCCAAACCCGTTTGAACAATATTCGATCTGATTCAATAATTGGCATGATGTTCCGCTAGTTGATTGACCCCAACGCAGTAGAGCTAGCGGCGAGCCCTTCGTCATCAAGTGGGACTAAAGTCCGATTCTACGAGAACATTTCCCGTTGTTGCTATAACGCATCACATAGAGATAGCGACTGTATATGTACAATCAGCTCGTCTTGAGAAGCTATATGCTTCCCCGTGCAAAACGCTCATGGGATATTATCACCTATGGAGTGCTTTTAGTTGGGCGGTAGTTACCGTTGGGCATTGGCTGAAGATCGATTAGGCGCGCCACGCAGCCGCGGCGCGAACATTGGTCCTGTTTGTATCTAGTCACTATTCGGTTGAGTAATGCATTTGATCAGGCATAGTCCCAGCATGGTTGATCTATCGTTTTCCTTGGCCCATTGGTCCCGTCCCAATAGCCCTGACCGCTTGGGCGTCGTACGGGCTCTACCGTGCGATTGTGACGCGGGACGGGCCTACGTGGGTGTCCGCAGTTTCAATACTGGGGGTGGTGGCATTTCTGGCTGCACTGACTGCCCACATCGTCAAACCCGCTTTCAACCTTTTTTTGTGATTATGCTTGCCCAGTTTCTCGGTACAGCTGCGTGCTTCCTATTGGCCAAGTTACTCTGGTCTATAAAAAAAACGAAACCTGTACTGTCACTCAGACGGCAGCATAAGCTGCAATCTGCCAACGGTTTTCTCGATCGAGAAAACGCCAGCGTACAACCTGCTTGTTGGGCAGGCGGATTTCATCGAAGCGTTTCATTTGGGATCTAAGGTGACGGGTTACAAACAATAGCGGGGCCGCACAGCACTCTTTGGTGTCGAAACAAGGAGGTAGTTGCACGGCCCGCTCACCTTGCAAGGCGTTCTTATTATGTTCTCGTTTTTGCAGGAGTCAAGGCCATCCCGAAATAGCGCTACTGAACTCATTATGGCGCGGCTACGTCACGCCTTTGACACGCTCCATTTTGCGGAGCGCGCGGATCGTAGGTCGTCTACCTTGGCCCTGAGAGAGTGTCCACCTTGCGGCCCGTCAGGATTCCGATTTCAGCCAGTGTGCCGAGAGCTAAAGACGCGAGGATCACATAGATCGCACGATCCAAAGCCTTTCCGGTTGATGAATACGGAATAAACGCCTTGAATGCTGCATCGCGCTGCTCAGGGGTTGGTTGGGTGATGACGAGCACGACGATGCCCGTGTTAACAAGACCTAAGACCAATCCCAGTACAGCTATCACTCTCGCTAATTTGAAAAAAACATGGCTCCCCTCCTGCCGGCTCTTACCTACACCAATCGTTGTGGTGCTTTGGGCGCCATTTTCGCGCAAAACCTTCCTTAAGCAAGGTCTAGCCGACGGCCGTGTTCCGATTGCATGAGGAGTCGAGGACGCCGGAAAAGCCTGGTGGTTACTTGACAATATCCAACGCCACTAGAGATGTTTGGGCGTGTTCTGCCGGGTGAAAGTGAGATTTTCGATGTGTAATCTCTATCGCATGGAAGACAAAGACTGGGTTCGAAAGTGGGCGCTGGAGGTCGAAAGCCTGATCAACATCATGCCTGCCTATCAAATGAACTCGGACCAGATGGGACCAATCGTCCGCAATAGGCCTGACGGCCGAAAGCAGCTCGTTCATGCGCGATGGGGTGTGCCCTCACCGTTCTTTGTCACCAAGGAGGCGGCTGAAGCGCGCGCAAAAAAGCTGCGCGAAAAGGGTCAGCCGATCGACATGGAAATGCTGATCCGCATGGAGCGGGACAAGGGGGTGACGAATATTCGCAATCTCAACCTGCCTCATTGGAAGAAATGGTTCGGCGTTGAGAATCGATGCATCGTGCCGGTAACGAGCTTCGCCGAGCCGGACCCTGCCAGCAAAGGCGAAGGCGCGACGCCGAATGCCTGGTTCGCCCGTGACGAGAGCAAGCCGCTGATGTTCTTTGCCGGCGTCCACGTCCCGGAGTGGCAGAGCGTGCGTAAGGTCAAGGACGGACTGACGACCGACGACCTCTATGCGTTTCTGACGACCAAACCGAACGCCGTCGTCGAGCCGATCCATCAGAAAGCGATGCCCGTGCTCCTGTTGACGCAGGAGGAGGTGGACGTGTGGATGCGGGCGCCATGGGAAGAGGCGAGGGCTCTCGCCCGCCCGCTTCCCGACGATGCGATAATGGTGACATCAAGGGAAGCGTACGGATCGAGCATCATATCAAAGGCCGGTGAACCGACGCAGCCGAGTGTGCTATAAGAGACCCTTCCGCTTCAGCACTTTCAAAGCCGCCTCGACCTCGGCGTTGGCTTCCATCATCAGCGCCTCATTATCCGCAAGCGCGATCAGTGCGACGAGCACCTCTTGAGGCCTCCAGCCCGCCACGACCGCACGGTCGACGAGACCCTGGAACTCGATGTGCAGCGCGTCCCGACAGCTGATAAAGCGGTCGGGGTCGCCCTCGTCGACGGTAGGCGGTTGAATTTCGTTGATCACCCGATGATGGAGGAGCCCTAGGTGTTGTCAAGCATTTAGGCTTGAGCCCCCAAAGGGATGCTGGTGGGGCCGCACGGTTTCTTTAAAGGGAAAGGTAGGCGAGCTACCCCCCGCGCGGTCCCACGGCATATACTCAAATAGCTTGTTCCCGCCGCGCAAATACAAAAACAGGCCCTCTTAAAAGACCCTTCAATGCCGCTTTAAAGGGTCTTCAAACTGCGCTAGCGCAATGCTGACGCAGTTTGTTTCAGCTACTCTTTCCCGCGAATATCTGTCTAAAGGAGTTGCTACGATGACGGAAGGCGAGATTGGCTGGATCACTGCGATCATCGTGGGTTTTATTGCAGGCTGGATGGCCGATAAATTCATGCACACCCACCTGCCGTTCGGTTGGGCAGCTATTGGCATGTCCGGCGCCTTTATTTTGAACGCGGTGGCCGAGAGGGCCGGCTATCACTGGGGCGGGTGGGTTACGTACTTGCTGCTCGGCTTCTTCGGTGCATGTATTCTTCTTATCCCTCTTCGGATCTATATTGTGCGTACGCGTGTTCCGCGACCGCCAAATGAATGGTGAAAACACAACTCTCCATCAACCGCAAAGATCGAAAATTCCGAGACGTGGTCACGATCCCGTTTTTCCGCCGGCGGCTACCTTCAACGTTCCCTGCCGTTCGCTTTGCGTTTCTTCCCCATAGAGGGCATTTTAAGCATTTGCTGATGGAGTTGTCTAATCGCAACTGGG
>UEIF01000041.1 GCA_900468805.1 Hyphomicrobiales bacterium
AGCGGCGACCGCCTGAAGACGAACATCGTCACAAACGCGGTCAATGTCGGTATTTCATACCACTGGTGATCTGGTGCAATTCCAGCAAGAGTGTGCAGCGGTTTTACGTCAGAATTGCGTGAAAACAAAGAGATAGAGCTTTTCCGGAATTCGAAGAAAGACGGAAATTCTCTAGAATTGGAGCTGCGGGACTATTTCGTGCCGCAGCTCACCTTGCCTTCCACAACGAAGAAGTTGGCACCGCTTTCGATCCGTAGCGCGTAGGTGCCGCCGAAATTCGGCGAAGGCTTGTCGTGCCCACCGGCGAGAACCGCGAGATCCAGCGTCTCGCTTGCGGTATCACCACCTTCCGTATCGAAGACTTCCAGGCGCAGATCGCCATCGCGCGACCAGCGGTTCGTGAGATCTTTCGATTCGAATATCCGCTTGTTGAAGTTTGGGGACTTGGCAGCATCCTTGAGCATCAGCGCGCCGCGGAAATGGATCAGCTTGTGGCCGCCTCCATCTTCAAAAGCGCTTTCGAGCGTAAAGCGCACGTCCTTGTCATCGGCAGAACAGAAATAACGGCTGTCGGCGTGCGCCGCACCAGCCGCGCCAAGCAATATGCCAAGCACCATAAATCCGCGCCACATAGCCATAACTCCCTGAGATCGACCGATGAATCGGTGATCTCAAACTAGCGGCAAACCTCTTAATTTTTCAGGCACAGAGCCCCCGTAAGCCCAGTCCAGGAGCTCGACCGTATGCAGGATCGGCGTTGGCGTGCCCGACCTTATTTGGGTGATGCAGCCGATATTGCCGGTCGCGATGATATCGGCCTTCGTCGCCTCGATGTTCTTGACCTTGCGGGCCTTCAGGACCGCGGAAATATCCGGCTGCATGATGTTGTAGGTGCCGGCCGAGCCGCAGCAGAGATGGCCTTCGGCCGGATCGCGAACGGTAAAACCTGCCGCCTTGAGCAGATGCTTCGGCGCCATGGTGATCTTCTGGCCGTGCTGCATGGAGCAGGCGGAATGATAGGCGACGGTAATGCCCCTCGGCATATGCGCAGGCAGTTCGAGGCCGGCGAGATATTCGGTGATGTCCTTGGCAAGGGCCGAGACGCGTGCCGCCTTGCCCGCATAGGCGGGGTCAAGGCGTAGCATGTGGCCGTAGTCCTTGATCGTCGTGCCGCACCCGGACGCGGTGATGATGATCGCATCGAGGCCGCCAGCCTCGATCTCGCGGGTCCAGACATCGACATTGGCGCGGGCCGAAGCCAGAGCCTGTTCCTCGCGCCCCATATGGTGGACCAGCGCGCCGCAGCAGGCCTCTCCCTCGGGGACGATGACCTCTATACCAAGGCGGGTCAGCAGCCGGATGGTCGCCTCGTTGATGGCGGGATCGAGAACGGGCTGTGCGCAGCCGGTGAGGATCGCCACGCGTCCGCGCCGCTCGGCCTGCGGCTCATGCCGCCCGGGCCGAGCGAAGGGCGATGGTGCGGGAATGCTTGATGGCGCAAGCGCCAGCATGGCGGCGAACGGCTTCAGCGCCGGCCCGCGCATCAAGCCGGCAAAGGGGCGGCCGATCCGGGCAAGCGTCAGGGCTGCCCGAAAGCGGCCGGGATAGGGCAACACGGCCGCAAGGATGGCGCGCGTCAGCCGGTTCATGAACGGCCGCTTGTAGGTCTTTTCGATATGGGCTCGGGCATGGTCGACCAGATGCATGTAATCGACGCCCGAAGGACAGGTGGTCGTGCAGGCAAGGCAGGACAGACAGCGGTCGATATGGGTGACGACTTGCGTATCCGCCGCGCGGTCGTTTTCCAGCATGTCCTTAATGAGATAAATGCGCCCGCGGGGGCTATCAAGCTCGTTGCCGAGAGTGACGTAGGTCGGACAGGTGGCGGTGCAGAATCCGCAATGCACGCACTTGCGCAGGATCTGTTCGGATTCGGCTACATGCGGATCGGCAAGCTGGGCAAGAGTAAAGTTGGTCTGCATTTCAGTGTCCCGCCATCTTCCCCGGATTCAATATCCCCGTCGGATCGAACTTTTCCTTCACGCGGCGCGAAAGCAGTGCCACTGCCTCTTCCTCCGGTTGGAAGGCTGATATCGCCGCCCTTGCCTCAGCCGAGGCGCGGATCAGCGTCGCATGGCCGCCACCGAGCGCCCTGATGAAGCGGCGGACCAGACCGGCTTCCGGATCTGCCTCCATGCGCATCCAGACGAGGCCACCCTGCCAATCATAGAAAGCATCGACGCCGGCTTCCAGCCTGAGGGCCGCGACAAGCTGATGGCCAGTACCGGGCGCGACCGAAACCCGCCAGACCGGCCGTGCCGTTCCGTCAGCGTAAGGTGCGACGTCGCGGATCTCCTGCCAGAGCTGCCGGCTGGCGGCCTGATCCAGCCTTGCAGTTGGGCCAAACGACGCCATCGCCGACAGAAGTTTTACCGCGCGTGAGTCTACCGAACCCGGCAGACCTTCGATACGCAGCACCGTCGCCTCTCCTTCGGGCAGTTTGCCACCGAGAAACTTCCACGTCACGGTCAACGGCAGGTGTGCCGCGCCGGTGACGTCCATCGGCAGGGCCATGGCCGCTGCCATCGCATTTGCGGCCTCGGCATCATTTAGACCGGAGATGACGACGGTCTCCTCGGTCTTCGCGCGCGGCGGCACGCGAAAGGTGACCTCGGTCAGGAAACCCAACGTGCCATGCGAGCCAGCCAGCAGCTTCACCAGATCCAGACCCGTGACATTCTTCATCACCCGGCCACCGGCCTTGATGATCTCGCCCTTGCCATTGACGAAGCGGATGCCGAGCAGGCTGTCACGCGCCGCACCCGCAACAAAACGGCGCGGACCGGAGACATTGGCGGCAAAGACACCGCCGATCGTCGGTTCACCCGACGTACCCATCAGGGCGCGATGATCCATGGGCTCGAAGGCGAGCATCTGGCCGTTTTCGGCAAGGGCCGCCTCAACGTCGGCAAGCGGCGTGCCCGCTCTTGCGCTCATGACCATCTCGCCGGGATTATAGGCAACAATGCCGGAAAGGCCGGTCGAGCCCAGACGATCTTCCGCCTCGACCGCATTCCCGAACCCGGACCGCGTATCGCCGCCGCTGATGGCGAGCGCTCGGCCCTCTTGCGCATGCGCGCGGATGACCGCCGCGGCTTCCTCTTCGCTTGCAGGCACCAGATCGATCATGCGGCAGGACGCCCCTCGAGCGGGAAAACCTTGGAAGGGTTCAGCAACCATTGCGGATCGAAGGCGGCGCGCGCCGCCATCTGCTGGGCGAGATCGGCCTCGGAATATTGATGGCGCATCAGGTCGCGTTTTTCGATCCCAACGCCATGTTCGCCGGTCAGGCAGCCGCCGGCATCGACGCAGAGCTTCAGTATCTCGTTGCCGGCCGCTTCGGCGTTTGCCGCGTCCTTGGCGTCGTTGGCATTGAAGAGGATCAGCGGATGCATGTTGCCGTCGCCCGCATGGAAAACGTTGGCGACGCGCAGCCCATAGTTCGCGACGATCTCCGAGGTGCGCTTCAGCACAAACGAAAGCTGGCTCAGCGGCACGGTGCCATCCATGCAGATGTAATCGGCGATGCGGCCGGTCGCGCCGAAGGCCGATTTGCGGCCCTTCCAGATCAGCGCCGCCTCGGTTGCCGACTGGCATTCACGTACCGTCTTGACGCCATGGGTACGGGCAATCTCGACAATGCTTTTCAGCATGTCGTCCATTTCCGCCTCCGATCCCTCGACCTCGACGATGAGCAGCGCACCGACATCAAGCGGATAACCGGCATGGGCAAAGGCCTCGCAGATCTCGATCGACGGCTTGTCCATGAATTCGATGGCGACGGGAATGATGCCGGCGGCGATGACATCGGCCACACAACTGCCGGCCTCTTCCGAGCTTTCGAAACCGAAAAGAACCGGGCGGGCGCCCTCGGGCTTTGCAATCAGGCGCACCGTCGCTTCGGTGACGATGCCGAGCTGGCCCTCATGGCCGCAGACAAGGCCGAGCAGATCGTAGCCCGCCGCATCCAACGCCTTGCCGCCGAGATCGATCACCGTCCCATCGGTCAGCACCATCTTGACGCCGAGCAGGTTGTTGGTCGTCACGCCATATTTCAGGCAGTGAGCGCCACCGGAATTCATGCCGATATTGCCGCCGATCGTGCAGGCAAGCTGAGAACTCGGGTCGGGCGCATAGAAGAAACCGTCCGCGGAGACGGCTTCCGAAATGTTAAGATTGGTCACGCCGGCCTGAACGACCGCGCAGCGATTGGCGAAGTCGATGTCGAGAATACGGTTCATCTTCGACAGGCCGAGCACGACGGCGTCTTCCTGCGGGATCGCGCCGCCCGAAAGCGAGGTGCCGGCCCCGCGAGGGACGACCGGAATGCCGTAGCGATGACAGTATTTCATGACAGCTGCCGCTTCCGCCGTCGATCGCGGCAGGGCGACTGCGAGCGGAAGGCGGCGGTAGGAAACGAAGGCATCCGTCTCGAAGGGCACGAGCTCGCGCGCTTCATGGATCAGACATTCCGGCGGCAGGAGATCGATAAGATCGGCGACAATTTCCCGGCGGCGCGCCAGAACATCGGGGCGTGGAGCGAGAAACGAAATGGCGTCGGACATGGCGTTCTCCCTCGGCCAACATGACGGAAACCGATGGCAATTCCTCCCGGTCACCGGTTCTTTGGGCTTAGCACTTTCCCGAAACCGGCGCAAATGTTAAGCACTTATGCCAAAAGGGAAAAAGTTACAAAAGCTTATGACCAATCTGGGTGATCTCGAAATCTTTGCCAAGGTCGTTTCGACCGGCAGCATGTCGCTCGCCGGCCGCGCGCTCGGCTTTTCCCCTGCCGTCGTTTCCAAGCGCATCAAGCGGCTGGAAGATCGGCTCGGCACGCGGCTTTTGCAGCGCACGACGCGGCAGATCTCGCTGACCGAAGCGGGCCAAGGTTTCTACGACCGTGTTCTCGGCATTCTGGCAGGGCTGGAGGAAGCGGAATTCTACATTTCCGGCCGCTCGGCGCAGATGCATGGCACGCTGAAAATCTCCGCCCCCACCTCCTTCGGCCGCATGCATATCGCGCCACATCTGAAATTCTTCATGGAGGCGCATCCGGAACTCACCATCAATCTGGTGCTGACCGATGAGTTCAGCGATATCGTCGGCGGCGGCTTCGATCTGGCCATCCGCATTGCGGAACTGACCGATTCCAGCCTTGTCGCGCGCCGCCTGGCTCCGGTGCGCCGGGTACTCTGCGCCTCGCCGGATTATGTCGCCGCCCACGGCATGCCGGAACATATCGAAGAACTGAAACAGCATCGCTGTCTGCCGGCCCACAACAATGACGTCTGGCGGTTGGACGGACCAGACGGAGCATTCAGCCTGCGGCCCGAGGGCACGCTGATCACCAATTCGAGCGAGGTGATCCGCGAGACGGTCATTGCCGGCCTCGGCATTGCCCTGCGCTCCACCTGGGATATCGGTGAGGAGTTGAAGGACGGCAGGCTGATTCAGGTGCTGCCATCCTATGAAGGTTCGCACAATGTGACTCTCTCTGCGGTCTACCCCAGCCGCCAGTTCCTGCCGGCCAAGGTACGTCTGTTCATCGACTATCTGGCCGAGCTCTACGGCCCGGATCCCTACTGGGAGCACTGAGCGAACGAGTTCCGGCAAGCAACTGGCTAATGTGCCAGCCGTTCGATGACGAGATCAAGCAGCGCCCGCAGCCGGGCCAGCCGTTTCATGTCGCGATGATAGCCGACCCATGTATCGCGGCCGGGTGGTGCTTCGCCGAGATCGACATGTTCGATGGCCGCGATGGAATCGCCGAGCGGACGCGGCAGCACGGCAAGGCCGGCACCGTTGGCGCAAAGGGTCGCCTGTACATCTCTGTTATTGCTGCGCATGACGATATCGGCCTTCGGCAGCAGACGCCTCAGCCAGCCGACATCGGGCATTCCGCCGAAGGCCTCATCCATGGTGATAAGCCGCACGCCGGTTCCATTGCCGGTTTCAGGATGAGTCAGGCCACGGCGGATATAGAGACCGTAATCGATATGCACGAGCTTGCGGGATATGACCTCGGTCTCGGTGAAAGGCGCAATACGGAAGACGATATCGGCCTCGCGACGTGAGAGGCTCATCAAGCGGCTGTCGGTCAAAAGCTCAATGACGACCTTGGGATAGGCAGCCGAGAACTCCGCCAGGATGGGCGAGAGCACGTGAGCGCCGAACCAATCCGAGGAGGAAAGCCGTAGCAACCCATCGAGTTGTCTGTTCTGGCCGGCGAGTTCACGCTCCAACCCGAGCGCTTCTTCTTCCATGCGTTCGGCGCGGGCAAAGACGGTCGTGCCTTCATCCGTCAGGACAAAACCATCGGCCGTTCGCTGAAAAAGCGTCTGGCCGAGCGAGGCTTCCAGCACCCGGAGGCGGCGACCCATGGTTGGCTGCGTCAGCCCGAGGCTGCGCGCTGCTGCACCAAGGGTTCCAAGCCGCGCGATTGCCAGGAAGAGTTTTAGGTCGCTCCATTCCACGGCTTACACCCAATTAAAAATGCATGATCGATAGTCTTTATCTTTAGTTTCCATTCGAAATTCAATGCCGCATTCTTCGGCCCACAAACCAAGGAGAATTCCATGAGCACGATGAAAGCAGCGCTGGTCGAAACGCAGAATGCCGAATTCCAGGTCGTCGATATCGCCAGGCCGGTTGCCGGACCTGGCCAGATCCTCGTCCGCATCAAGGCCGCGGCGCTCAATCCGCTGGACCTTAAGATCCGCGCCGGCGAGGCCGCACATGCCCGCCACCCCCTGCCCGCCATCCTTGGCATCGACATGGCCGGTATCGTCGAAGCGGTCGGCCCCGGTGTGACAGGCTTTCGCCCCGGCGACGAAGTCTATGGCATGACCGGCGGTGTCGGTGGTCTGCAGGGATCGCTTGCCGAATTTGCAGCTGTCGATGCCGATCTCGTCGCTCTGAAGCCGCGCAATCTCTCCATGCGCCAAGCGGCAGCCCTGCCGCTGATCGCGATCACCGCCTGGGAGGGGCTGGAAGACCGCACACAGGTAAGGTCCGGGCAGAAGGTGCTGGTCATCGGCGGTGGTGGTGGCGTCGGCCACATCGCTGTGCAGATGGCGGTTGCTGCCGGTGCCGAGGTCTATGCCGTCGATGGCGGTTCGAAGGCCGACTATATCCGTAGCATAGGCGCAACGCCGATCGACTATGCAGTTGCGACAGTCGAGGACTACGTCGCCCGGTATACCGAAGGCAAAGGCTTCGACGTCGTCTACGACACGATCGGCGGAAAGGGGCTCGATGCCGCCTTCCAGGCGGTCGCCAAGTTTGGCCACGTCGTCAGCAGCCTCGGCTGGGGCACACATGCTCTGGCGCCGCTGTCCTTCAAGGGAGCAAGCTATTCAGGCGTCTTCACGCTGGCGCCGCTCTTGATCGGTGAAGACCGCGCCCATCACGGCGAGATTCTTAAGCAAGTCGCATTGCGTGTCGAAGCCGGAGCGCTGATGCCGAACCTCGACCCGCGGCAATTTTCGCTCGCCGAGGTCGGTGAGGCCTATCGTCGGCTGGAAAGCCGGCAGGGCGAAGGCAAGGTAGTCGTCGAGATCTAACGCGCCAGATCGAGATAAGCGCTCGCCACCATCGCATCGATGTCGGCGGGCACCGGCACGATGCAGGATTCGGCGCCAACACCGTGTTTTGCGACACGCTCCAGGCAGCGGGCCTGCAGCGTGAAGCCGAGGTCCATGGATTCCACCGAGTTGCCCAGGGGTCGTGGACCGGCGAGATTGGCCATATGGCCGCCGCCAAGCACGTGGAAGGAGCGGCCATCCTTCAGGTGGAAAGTCTCGATATGATCGGCTTCATATCGGTCGATGCCAGCGACATCGGGATGGCTGCGAAAGGCTGCGACATCGATCTCACGCGGGAAATGGCCGCCGTTCATCAGGATCGCGCCGTCCTTGATGAGCGGCAGATCGGCTGCGGTGACGATATCAGGGAAACCCGTGACAGTTGCGATCACGTCCGCCGAGCGGATCGCCTGTTCGCGGAGCGGCGTGATGAAGCCGTCCAGATGCGCCTCCAGGCTGGTAACAGGATCGATATCGACGACGCGTACCGTCGAGAAGGCGTTGCGGAAGGCGGCGGCCGTGCCCTTGCCGCAGGCGCCGTAACCGAAGACGGTCACACGCTTGCCATTGGTAGAGCGGTTGGTGAAGCGCATGTAGCTTTCGAACAGGCTCTGGCCGACGGCATGCTTGTTTTCGGCGAATTGCTTGATCGGGCTGTCGTTGATGACGAGGATCGGCATTGCCAGCTTGTCGCGCATCGGCAGCAGGCGGGTCCGGCCGGAGGTCGTTTCTTCCGTACCGCCGAGCAAATTGGCGTGGGGCCTTTCGGCCGCGATGGCGAAGAGATCACCACCATTGTCCAGCAAGAGATCGGGCTTTTCTGCAACGACGGCTTCAAGGCTCCGGTGATGGGCGACGGGATCGGTCGTCTGGGTCGCGAAGACGGTGATGCCCTGCGCGCGCAGGAATTCCACGGTCGCCGGCTGGGTGCTGTTCAGATTACCGGTGCAGATCAGGCGCGCGCCACCGGCCCGCAAGGTCAGCAACAGAGCGACCGTCTTCGGCTCCAGATGGATGCCGGTGCCGATGGACAAGCCTTCAAACGGCCGCGTGTTTTCAAATTCCGCCGCCGTTTCCTTCAGCAGGCGGCAGCTATTGCCGATCCAGTCGATGCGTGTCGCAAGCTTTTCCATCTCATGCCCTTTCGTTGCCCTGATCTAGCGAGCAAAAGACAGGGCCGACATGGAGATATTTCTGACGAAAGGGCAGAAAAACTGCCCTTTCGTCACGCGCTGCCGGAGCGCAGCAGCCAGTTGCGGAGTGCCACGAAGGCCGGACGTTTCGCATCCGGCGTCCGGCAGCAGAGGCTATAGCCTGCCGGGCGGCGAATGAAGCCGTAAGGGGCAACCAGAATGCCGCGGGCAAGATCGTCTTCGATCGAGGCTTTCGGTGCCAGCGCGATACCGAGACCGGAGCGGGCTGCCCCCAGCGCCAGAAGCAGATCCTCAAACTCGCGCCGGCGAGAAAAGGCAACCGGCGGCGTGGTACTTTCGGCAAACCACTCCGCCCAGAGCTTCGGCGCACTGCGGCTGACGAGCACGGTCATATCCGCCGCCATGGCTTGGGGGTTGCCGGCAAGCCTGGCGGCGAGTTCCGGTGTGGCGACTGGGCCAAACTCATCCTCCATGAAACGCGTCTCCGACATCCCAGCAGAGGAGCGCTGCTCTCCGCCCATGATGACGGCATCGAAATCCGGATGATGGGAAAGCGGCTCAACCACGGGCATGGGTACGATATCGATCTCGATATCGCCAAGGCTTGCCTGCATGTCAGCCGCCCGCGGCATCAGCCACCAGACAGCGAAAGCCGAGGGCACTCCGAGGCGGATGCGCTTCCTGCCTGTCTCCTCGAATTCGGCGGCGGCGCGTCTCAAAATGGTAAGGGCAGCACCTGCCGCCTCGGCAAAGGCGCTCGCCTTCTCGGTCGGGACCAGCCTGCGGCCATCACGCACGAAGAGCTTTCTGCCGAGATGGTCTTCGAGTGTGTCAATCTGCTGGCGCACCGCGCCGCGCACCACACCGAGCTCCTCGGCCGCCTTCAGAATGCTGCCATGGCGGCAGACGGCTTCGAAGGCGCGGATAGCGTTGAGGGGCGGGAGTCGCATAGTTACCACATTCCAAAAAATCGCGGTGGATCACCAGATCTTGGCATTGAAGAGAATGCAAGGTCGGACCATATTGTACAGCTGTGCAAGACAACGCGTTCGGGACAGGAAATGGCGGAATTTCCGAACCTGCCCCGCTTCGATTTTCCTATGTACAATGGATTAAATCGTGTCCGTCGTTTTGCACGTATGGATCGCGCAAGCTTTTCATATGATACTAATATTAAACCGACTCAGATAACGACCGTAAAGGTGACCCGACAATTGACCCTTCTTGCCCGCCTGGCTTCTGATGTGCAACTCATGTTCCGGCGTCCGCCGCGTCAGCAATATGCTGCGCTCTGCTATCGGGTGAAAAAGAAGTCGGGCGATCTCGAAGTTTTGCTGATGACCAGCCGTGACACCGGCCGCTGGGTCATCCCCAAGGGCTGGCCGATGAACCGCAAATGCGCCTATGAAGTTGCGGCGCAGGAAGCCCTGGAAGAGGCTGGCGTGCGCGGCACGGTGGAAACCGAAACGCTCGGCCACTATACCTACCAGAAGGTTTTGCGCGACGGCATGAAGGTGACCTGCAAGGTTCAGGTATACGTCCTCGAAGTGACCGGTGCGACGAAGAATTTCAAGGAAAAGGGCGAGCGAACCATCGAGTGGGTTCCCTGTGACGAAGCGGTCAAGCGCGTCCAGGAACCCGAATTGCGCAACCTGTTCCTCGCCTTTAAACGGCGCATGGCCGAAAAGCTCTCCAGCGGCCTTCCGAAACAAATTCCGGCGGAATAAGTCCTGCCATCTTGTGCTGCTATAAAAGGCGGCGCAAAAGCAGGTCTTAGCCAGGAAACAGAATGCCGCAACGCAACGCCGTCCTCACGAAACGCACGCTCGATAAGGACCTCGACAAATTTACCCATGTCGAGGATGCGGCCAAGCACGTCTCGCGACGGTTGGTGACACCCGGACTTGGTCTGATCTTTCTCGGCCTCGCCATGCTTTTTGCCGGCGTCTACGTGTTCGACAGGCCGGGCGCTGTGCTGGTAATTGCTGCCGCAGCACTTGCCGCCTACATGGCCATGAACATCGGCGCCAACGACGTGACGAACAATGTCGGCGCGGCCGTTGGTGCGCGTGCCATCACCATGAAGCAGGCGCTGATCGTTGCCGCAATCTTCGAGGTGCTGGGTGCGACGATCGCAGGCGGCGAGGTCGTCAGGACGATTTCCTCCAGCATCGTCGATACGGCGCAGGTCCCTCCCGCGACACTCGGCTGGATCATGATGGCGGCGCTCACGGCTGCCGCGCTCTGGATCAACCTCGCCACCTGGATGAATGCACCGGTTTCGACGACGCACGCAATCGTCGGCGCCGTGATCGGGGCAGGCCTCGGTGCTGCAGGACCGGAACCCGTCAACTGGCGGGTGATGCTGGAAATCACGGCAAGCTGGATAACTTCGCCATTGATCGGCGGGCTAATCGCCGCCGGGCTGCTCTATCTGGTGAAGACCCTCATCGTCTATCGCGAGGACAAGATCGCTGCCGCCCGGCAGTGGGTGCCCGTGATGGTCGCCGTCATGGCCAGCGGCTTCATGGCCTATATGGTGCTGCAGCTTGCGCCGCAAGGACGATACTCGTCGCTGACGATCCTTCTGATCGGCATCGGCATCGGGCTCGTCAGCTGGCTTGCTGTGCGGCCACTCATCCTGCGGCAGGCGGAGAACCTCGAAAACCGCAACAGCTCACTTCGCACGCTGTTCCACTTTCCGCTGATCGGCTCGGCCGCGCTGCTCTCCTTCGCGCATGGCGCAAACGACGTTTCGAATGCGGTCGGTCCACTCTCGGCAATCGTTCACTCGGCCGGTATCGCTGACAACAGCATGATCGGTCATCCACCACTCTGGGTCATGCTGATCGGCGCTTTTGGAATCTCCGTCGGGCTGCTGCTTTTCGGGCCGCGCCTCATCCGGCTCGTCGGCGAGGAAATCACCAAGCTCAACCCGATGCGCGCCTATTGCGTGGCGCTGTCGACCGCCTTCACCGTCATCGTCGCCTCCTGGCTCGGCCTGCCGGTCAGCACCACGCATATTGCCGTCGGCTCCGTCTTCGGCGTCGGCTTCTTCCGCGAATGGTACACGCGCCATTCGAAGCGCCGCATCGAATTCATACGCCGCAAGGCTGAAAGCTTCGAGATCGATGAGCCTGAGCCAAATGTCCATGAAGCCCGTCGACGTTATCTCGTCCGCCGTTCGCACTTCATGACGATCATCGCAGCCTGGGTCATCACCGTGCCGGTTTCGGCTGCGCTTGCGGCGATGATTTATTGGGTTATGTTCGCGCTCTTCATGTGAGTCAGGGTCTCAGAATGCGCGCCAATTTCCGCATGCAGCGGCTTTTCATCGACGCCCCCTTGTCAAAGGGCGCCGCCGTCGAGGCCAACGCCGATCAGTTCAACTATCTCGCCAACGTGCTGCGCATGGAGGAGGGTGCGGAAATCCTCCTCTTCAATGGTCGCAACGGCGAATGGAAGGCGAGCCTTACCTTCCCGACCCGCAAACGCATCCTGCTGTCAGCCACTGAGCAGACCCGACCGCAGCCTGCGCCCTCCGACCTGCACTATCTCTTCGCGCCGCTGAAAATCGGCCGTATGGACTATCTGGTGCAGAAGGCGGTGGAAATGGGCGCCGGTCTGCTGCAGCCGGTCATGACACAGCACGTGCAGGGCAAAATCAGCAATCTCGACAAGATCCGGGCGAATGTCATCGAAGCAGCCGAACAATGCGGCATCCTCGGCATTCCCGAAGTAGCGGAGCCTATCAAACTTTCCGATCTGCTCGATCGCTGGCCCGGAGAGAGGCGCATCATCTATTGCGACGAGGGCGATGCCGGACAGAACCCGCTGCCGCTGCTTTCCAGGGTCGCCGAAAAGAAACTCGCGCTGCTGGTTGGTCCCGAAGGCGGCTTCTCGGAAGAGGAGCGAATGCGCCTGCGCAGCCTGGATTTCGTGACCGCAATTCCACTCGGTCCACGCATCCTGCGCGCCGATACCGCAGCGGTCGCGGCAATGGCAATGATACAGGCTGCCATCGGCGACTGGAATTGACTTTCGAACGCCGGCTCCCTGGAAAGCCTGCTAATTTTTTGATGACATATTGAAAGAATTTCACTTGCAACTTAGCTGGCTTGGGCACTAATCACCCTTCCAATTGCCCCGGCCCCCGGCGCCTTCCGAATACAGGTACTTTCATGGCTCGCGACACTACCGACCAGACACCGCTCTCTTCGGTTCAGGAGCTGACCGACTATCTTGCCGCCGGCAACAAGCCGAAGGAACGGTTCCGTATCGGCACCGAACATGAGAAGTTCGTCTTCTTCCGCAAGGACAACAGTCCGGTTCCCTATTTTGGCGAAGCCAGCATTTCCGCACTTCTGAAAGGCCTGCAGGCCAAGAGTGGCTGGGAGCCGATCACGGATGGCGACAACATCATCGGTCTCGGCGAGCAGAACGGCATGGGCGCGATCTCGATCGAGCCCGGCGGCCAGTTCGAGCTCTCGGGCGCACCACTCGAGAACATTCATCAGACCTGCAAGGAATCCAACCAGCATCTGGCGCAAGTGCGCGAGATCGCCGAGCCTATGGGCATCGGTTTCCTCGGCATTGGCGGCAGCCCGACATGGACCTATGCGGAAACCCCGCAAATGCCGAAGTCGCGCTACGAGATCATGACCAGCTACATGCCCGAGGTCGGCACCCGCGGTCTCGACATGATGTACCGCACCTGCACGATCCAGGTGAATCTCGACTTCTCTTCGGAAGACGACATGCGTCGCAAGATGCGCGTCTCGATGAAGCTGCAGTCGCTGGCGACAGCGCTTTTCGCTTCCTCTCCCTTCACGGAAGGCAAGCCCAACGGCATGCTCTCCTGGCGCGGCGATGTCTGGCGTGACGTGGACAACAGGCGCAGCGGCCTGCTCGACTTCACCTTCCGCGACGATTTCGGCTTCAAGGATTATGCCGAATGGGCGCTCGATGTTCCCATGTATTTCGTCATGCGCGACGGGCACTATCACAAGGCGACCCACGTCACCTTCCGGCAGTTCATGAACGGTGCGCTGAAGGGCGAGATTGCCGACCATGAGCCGACGATGGGCGACTGGACGAACCATCTTTCGACCCTCTTTCCCGACGTGCGCCTCAAGCGGTTCCTGGAAATGCGTGGTGCGGACGGGGGCCCGTGGCGCCGCATCTGTGCCCTGCCTGCCTTCTGGGTCGGCCTGCTCTATGATGACGCCGCTCTTGAGGCCGCCGACGCACTGACCAAGGACTGGCGTTTCGAGGAAGTGAATGTCCTGCGCAATGCTGTGCCGGAGGAAGGCCTCAAGGCCAGGTTCCGTGGCCATGCGCTGATCGATACGGCGCGCGAGGTCGTGAATATTTCCCGCGCCGGCCTCAAGGCACGCAACAAGCTGAATGGCGACGGCGTCGACGAGAGCATCTTCTTGGCACCACTCGATGAGGTTCTGGCAAAGAAGGCGACGCTCGCCGAAGATCTGCTGGCGCTCTATCACGGCCGCTGGAACGGCTCGGTCGAGCCGGTCTTCCAGGAATATCAATACTAAGAGGCGGCTCTCCCCCTCCAAAAAGCCGTTTGCGCATTCCCATTTCCGGCTATAGTGGCGTTGACATGCGCCGCTATACAGGAAAGGGACTTTCATGCTGCCACTTTTCGACATGATGATGCAGGCGCAGAACGGGGCGGCGATGGATGCAATCTCCAAGCAGTTCAACCTCGCCCAGGAACAGGCAACGAAAGCGATGGCCGCGCTGATGCCGGCTTTTTCCACCGGCCTCAAGCGCAGCACCAGCAACCCCTATGATTTCGTCGGCCTGATGCAGGCAGTGGCCTCGGGAAATTATGCCAAATATTTCGAGGATGTGAGCAAGGCTTTCACGCCTGAGGGCGTTTCTGACGGTAACAACATCCTCTCCCAGCTTTTCGGTTCGAAGGAGGTCTCGCGCGCCATTGCGGCGCAGGCGGCCCAGATGACGGGCATAGGCCAGGAGATCTACAAGCAGATGCTGCCGGTCATGGCCGGTACGCTTATGGGCGGGCTCTTCAAGCAATCGACCGGGCAGATGGCCTCGCCGGTCAATCCCTTCGTCAATACCGCCATGGGCGAGACAATCCAGGGATGGCTTGAGAGCACCGGCTTTGCGCCGAAGCCGAAAGCGGCGCCCGAGCCCAGCATTTTCGATAATCCCTTCACGCAGGCCATGCAGCTGATGTTCAGCGTGCCAAAGCCGGAACCTCAGTCGCAGCCCGCCAACCCGTTCCTCGACAATCCCTTCGCCAAGGCATTCCAGGAAATGATGGCGGGACTTCAGCAGCCGGCGGCAAAGACCCCGGAACAGCCGAAGGAAGAACCGAAAGCGGTCAATGACAGCTATACCCAGATGCTGAATTCAATGTTCGACAGCGGTCTCGAGGTGCAGAAAAACTATCAGAAGAGCCTTGAGGCAATCTTCGAGGCCTATCGGCCGAAACCCACGCCTGCTCCCGAAAGCCCTGCCCCCGCGGCTAAAAAATAAAAAAACCCGGAGATGGCTTGGGAAAGCCGATCACCGGGTTAAGCAGCAGGGCTATTGGCTATCGCCCTGCGGGGAAATGCGTGCGCTCAGTCCCTGTAGGGGCGCATGACCGCAATATGCCAGCGGCGCTTGGCCGCCTGTGTCAGATGCTCCGACGGATCTTCAAAGAAGGTCGAGGCGAGGAAAGCGGAGGTGACATCGGCCCGCGTCAGGCCGATATCCCGCAACTGATTGTCATCGAGCTCATGCAGCCCGTTCACCTGCGAGCGATTGCGCACAATGCGAAGGGCGTTTGCCAGCGGCGCAAGGCCAGCCATGAGACGTTGCAGGAACGTCGGGGCGAGCTTGCCGCAGTCGAGTTCTAGTGTCTGTTCATGAGTGCGCATCGAACTCTCCTTTCTTCGGGGCGCAGAACAGCCCACCCGCCTGCGAGGTCGTGCAGGAAGGGTCAAGCTGGTCACAGGCGGACAGGCAGGGTGTCTGTCCTTCACTTTGCTTGATTTGCATCCCGAAGATGCCAAAGACCTATTGATCAGTCCAACGAATGTTTCTAATGATTAACATCAGAGATCTTTATGGGTGGATGGGATCATGTCGGCGCCTCTTGATATCGACCAGTTGCAGACCTTCATCGCAATCGTGGACTCCGGCAGTTTCACCAAGGCTGCCGACAAGGTCTACAAGACGCAGTCTGCCGTCTCCATGCAGATGCGCCGGCTGGAAGAGCGCATCGGCAAGCAACTCTTCATCAAGGATGGTCGCGGCAACCGCCTGACGGTGGAAGGCGAAAAACTGCTCAACTATGCCCGGCGCATGATCCGCCTGAACAATGAGGCGATCGCGGCCTTCGACGACAACAGGCTGGAAGGTACGTTGCGCATCGGCACGCCCGATGATTATGCCGACCGTTATATGCCCGAGATCATCGGCCGCTTCGCCAAGACACATCCGAATGTGGAGCTATACATCGTCTGCGAGCCATCGGTCGATCTGGCCGAGCGCATGCACAAGGGCGAACTCGATATCGCGCTTGTCACCCATAATCCGCGCGAGCGTATTTCGGATGTGGTGCGGACGGAACCGCTTTGCTGGGTGAGTTCGGCCAACCATCCGATCCGCGACGATGCACCGGTGCCGCTTGCCGTCGGCCGGCGTGACTGCCAATGGCGGCAGCTTGCCTGCTCGGCGCTCGATGCCGTCGGCCGCGAGTATCAGATCCTGTTCACAAGCTGGTCCTGCACCGTGGTTGCCTCCGCCGTGCTCGCCGGCATGGCTGTTTCGGTCATGCCGGAATCGGCACTCCGCACAGGCATGAAGGTATTGAGCCAGGCAGACGGCTTCCCGGCGCTGCCGCCGGTGCAGATCGGCATCATGAAACGGCCCGGCGTTTCCCTGTCGCTGATGAATGCCATTACCGCACACATCACCGCCTGCCTCGACAACATCACGCCGACTGTCATCGAAGACAGCCTCGACCAAGATCTGAAGACCGGTCACGCCCGTCACTATCCGCGGCTCAAGGCGGCGGCCAGCATGATGCCGAGCTGGTAGTCTTAAGCTGCCGAGGCGGACGTCGGAGCAAAAAGGGAGGCGCGGATCACGCGCTTCCATTCGTCGAGAATGCGTTCGCCGAAACCATCTTCACTCAGCACCGCAAGGCGGATTGCAGCGCCGATCAAGTGGCTGAAAAGGTAAGTGCGCGCTTTCATTTGCTCATCGCAGAGTTCCGGCGAGAGACGGCGGACGGCATCCTGAAAGATCTCGGCAACCTGACCGCTATGCTCGATGTTCAGGCGTAGCAGATCCTGATCGGTCTCGGTGCCCATCCAGACCCCCAGATAGGCCGCATCGTTGCGGTATTCGGCATAATACCAGTCGATTATCGTGGAGATGAGGTCGAGCGCTTCGTCGAGGGACCGAACATCCGCAAACATCTCGGCCGTCTTCTGCTGGATCGCCTGCGCATGGCGGTCGAACAGCGCTTTGACGATCGCCGCCTTTTCCGGGAAATATTGATAGACCGAACCGATCGGAACCTTCGCGGCGGCGGCAAGCTCGGTCATCCGCATGGCGCTGACGCCCTTTTCCGCAATGATGGTGGCGGCTGCGTTGAGAATGAGATCCAGCCGCTGGATGCTGCGCTCCTGTTTCGGCTTCCTACGAAGAGCAATGCGATCCGAAATGTCCGCGCCCATGTGGTTCCCATCTGTCTCGTTATTGAGCGGCGGAAGTGATGTGTCATACCGGCGCGTCGGGCCGATATGACATGCAGGTATTCATCCGTCGTAAATGGAAATGGTCGGATTTTAAGCAATGGCAAGAGCCTATGTAAAACGGGGCCTTATGCCCCGTTTTGGCCTGTGCAAAAAGGCCTGTTAACGCTCTGTTCAGCAAGGCGGGTTGGCCGCTTGTCGCTCTCCTTCGTCGCGTTGCAGTAGCATGCCGAAACCCAGATCAGGCAAGGTTTTGCTTCAGAAACTCGATCGTGCGGCTCCAGGCGAGATCGGCTGCCGCCTTGTCATAGCGGGCAGCCGACGTATCGTTGTTGAAGGCATGGTTGACGCCGTCATAGACGTAGATTTGAAATTTTTTACCATTGTCCTCCAGCGCCTTCTTATAGGCATCGATGCCGGCGTTGATGCGGTCATCGAGGCCAGCATAGTGGAGCAGCAGCGCAGCCTTGATGTTGGGGACATCGGAGGCCTGCGGCTGTGCGCCATAATAGGCCACACCTGCTTTCAGCTCGGGCGATTTGACCGCGAGGTTGTTGACCGCGCCACCGCCCCAGCAAAAGCCGATCGCACCGACTTTGCCGTTCGTCGCATCGGGCTTGGAAAGATAGGCGACGGTCGCCTCGCCATTTGCAACGGTCGTGGCCGCATCAAGCTTGCTGAACATGTCACGCGCCTGATCCTCATTCTCGGGCGTGCCGCCCTGCGGCGAGAGAAAATCCGGAGCGAGCGCGACGAAGCCTTCAAGCGCCATGCGGCGGGCGACATCGCGGATATGCGGGTTGAGGCCGCGGTTCTCATGGATGACGATGACGCCGCCAAGCTTGGCGATCGCATCTTTCGGCTGCACCAGATAGCCCTTCATGTCGCCACCGCTCCCCGGATAGGTGACATCCTGGGCAGTCAGACGGTCGTCATTTTCGGCGATCACTTCGGCTGCTGCCTTGTTGGCAGCCAAAAGGGGCGCAATTGCCGCCGCCGCTGTCGCCGAGCCGGCGAGCTTCGACAGCTTGTCCATGAAGCTGCGACGATCCAGCGTCAGATGCGTATATTCGTCATAGGCATTGATCATTGCCTGCGTAATGGTGGGCTTTTCCATGACAGACCTCCTCTGTTCCCTACCCCATGCCCGATCGGCAAGGGGGAACATAGGTCAGCGGCCGATAACGGAGGAACAAAACTATGTTACCTGATGGCTCCGGATCAGGAAAACAACATCCAGCCGGCAAGCCAGGCCCACATGGCGCCGAGCACGACAAAACCGGCGGCAAAGAGAGGGCTGCGGAGGCGCAGGTCGTTGCTGGTAACATGCACATAGGCATGGGCATATCGCAGGACGACGAAAAGCCAGGCGAGCACGACGGCCACCAGGTTATCCGCCTCGGTGATATAGAGAAGAATGCCACAGGCATAGAAAAGCACCGGCAGCTCGAACTGGTTGGCGAGGCTGTTCTTGACGAAAAGGCTTTCGGGCGGTTCGTCACGGTTCTCGCGATAGTCGGATTTCTTCATCCGGCCCTCATGAACCACCTTGCCGCGGCGCAGGCCAAGCAGCCCATAGAGGATATAGACCAGCAGGACGTGGGCAAGCAGGGGCCAGAACATCTGAAAGCCGGTCATCGATCATTCCCTTCGTTTCGGCGACTGCCGGAGAAGTAGCGGAAAGACCGGGCGGATTCCAGAGCCCTGGCGGCCCGCCGTGAAGCGGGCCGTCTTGAGGATCAGACTTGGGCGAGGCCACCATCGACAAAGATTTCGGCGCCGGTGATGAAGCTTGAATCATCTGATGCCAGGAACAGCGCCGTTGCGGCGATTTCTTCCGGGCGGCCGACGCGGCCCATCGGAACCTGCGACGCCATATAGTCCAGCAGGCCTTGCTGCTGCGCCTTGTCCTGACCGGCGAGCTCAACGAGACCGGTCGTTTCCGTCGGGCCGGGGCTCAGCGTGTTGATGCGGATGCCGCGATCCTTCAGGTCGAGGATCCAGTTGCGGGAGAAGCTGCGAATTGCTGCCTTCGATGCAGCGTAGACGCTGAAGGCCGGCGTGCCGGATGCACCTGCAGTGGAGCCGGTCAGAATGACCGAGGAGCCGTTTCCGAGCAGTGGCAGGGCCTTCTGCACGGTAAAGAGCACGCCCTTCACGTTGCGGCCGAAAGTATCGTCATACTGTTCTTCGGTGATGGCCCCGAGCGGCGCAAACGAACCGCCGCCGGCATTGACGAAGAGCACGTCGATGCGGCCCACCTTCGCCTTCACCAGCTCGTAGAGACGGTCGAGATCGGCAGGCTTTGCCGAGTCGGCCTGGATGCCGGTGACGTTACCGCCGATCTCGGCGACAGCCGCATCAAGCACATCCTTGCGGCGGCCGGTGATGAAAAGCTGCGCGCCCTCCGCTGCAAAGCGTTTTGCCGTGGCAAGGCCGATGCCCGACGTTGCGCCTGTGATGACAGCAATCTTTCCATTCAGTCTCAGTGTCATTGTCGTCGTCTCCTGTTGTATTCGACTGAATTGAAGATGTGGACGAGCGTTTCATTTCTGAATAGAAACAAATGAAAAGTATCATTGCAGGAATGAAACGATGGGCTTTCCAGACTTCGAAGGCTTCGCCATGTTCGCCAAAGTGGCAGAGGAACGCTCCTTCGTCCGCGCTGCCAAGACGCTCGGGGTTTCCGTGCCGACGGTCTCGAGAGCGGTCAGCCGGCTGGAAGACCGCCTCGGCGCACGGCTCTTCAACCGCACTTCGCGTCAACTGGCTTTGACGGATTTCGGGCTGCGGCTCGTGGATCGCGCCCAGCGCATCTATGCCGAGGCGGAAGCGGCCGAAAATGCCGCGCGTGAACTTTCCAGCCAGCCGCGCGGGCTGATCCACCTCGCCGTTCCCATGGTTTTCGGACGGCAATGGCTGGCGCCGATCCTGCCGGACTTCTTCGAACTCTACCCCGAGGTTTCGATCGACATGCATATGAGCGATGCGGTGGTCGATCTCGTGGGCGGAGGCTTCGATGCAGCGCTGCGTATTGCGGTGTTGCCCGATTCCTCGCTCGTGGCGAAGAGGCTGACGTCGGTCGCGCCCTTCATTCTTGCCGCCTCCGCCTATCTTGAGAAATACGGTTGCCCGCAACACCCGCGAGATCTCGCAGCCCATCATTGCCTCGGCTATGCCTACCGGCCGCGGCAGGATGTCTGGCGCTTCGGCAACAAGGCTGGAGAAGAGGAGATCGTGGTACCCAACGGACAGCTGCGGGCCACCAATTCCGAAGCACTGATTCCGATGGCGTTGCGCGGCCTCGGCGTCGTCGAACTGCCTGAATTCATGGCCTATGAATATCTGGCCGACGGGCGCCTGAAAGCGATCCTCACCGACTGGAGCCTGCCGAAGGGTGCGCTTTATTTCGTCACGCCAACGGCGCGTGCCCGGCCGACAAAAGTGGAAGTGCTCGGGGACTTCCTTGCGGCAAGGCTTGCCCATCCGGCATGGCGCTGGTCGCCGTAAGCGTTCAGTCTTCTCGCACTTGCCGGAGCACGGCGCCTCGCACAATGAGAATGGCGCAGACGGCGAGGCTTGCGAATTTCAGCTTGGTCATCCACGGCAGGAGATACGCGGCAAAGCTTGCCGAGGCACTGTCGCTGAAGGCGACCAGGCTTGAGATGTTTTCGGCATAATCGGCGAAGCCGTAAATGAAAGGCAGGATGTAGGTGATCCGGCCAAGCAGGCGGGGTGCCTGCCGGCCGCGCCATGTTTCGATCGGTCCGAGCCGCAGAAAAATCAGGAATAGAAGGGCGGTCAGCAGAGCCGGAAAGATGAGTTCCGGGCCGAAATACATGGCCCGGAGAATGCGGCTTGCCGTCTCGTTCTGGTCGAGCAGCGTCTGCATATGAAAGACTGCAGCCTCGTCGTAGCCTACAAAATAGCTATCGAGCACCGCCTGCCCCGTCTCATGCTCGAAGGGCATGGTGAACCCGAAGGTGGTCCAGCCGAGGACGACGAGGCAGAGGGCCGCGAGCAGCGCGATGATCCAGAGCGGAACCCGGCTGCCCATTTCCATGATCAGACGCCGACGCCTGGATAGTTCGGGCTTTCTCGCGTGATCGTGACATCATGCGGATGGCTTTCACGCAGGCCGGCGCCGGAGATGCGCACGAAGGTGGCGCGCTCCTGGAACTCCTTGATATCCTTGCCACCGACATAACCCATGGCAGCCTTGAGGCCACCTGCGAGCTGATGCAGGACGCCGGAGACCGGACCCTTGTAGGGCACCTGTCCTTCGATGCCCTCAGGCACGAGCTTCAGCGTGTCGCGCACTTCCGCCTGGAAGTAGCGGTCAGCGGAGCCGCGCGCCATGGCGCCGACGGAACCCATGCCGCGATAGGCCTTGAAGGAACGTCCCTGGTAGAGATAGACCTCACCCGGGCTTTCATCAGTACCGGCGAGCAGCGACCCGATCATGACGGCGGAAGCACCTGACGCGATGGCCTTCGCCACGTCGCCCGAGAACTTGATGCCGCCATCGGCGATGACGGGGATATCCTGCGCCCTTGCGGCCTCGACAGCCGACATGATGGCAGCAAGCTGCGGAACGCCGACACCGGCGACGATGCGTGTGGTGCAGATTGAACCCGGGCCGATACCGACCTTGACAGCGTCGGCACCGGAATCGATTAGCGCCTTCGTGCCGTCGGCCGTTGCGACATTGCCAGCCATGATGCGAACGGAGTTGGAGAGCTTCTTGACGCGGGCGACGGCTTCCAGAACACGAGCCGAATGACCATGGGCCGTGTCGACGACGAGCAGGTCGACGCCGGCATCGATCAGCCGTTCGGCACGCTCGAAACCATCGTCACCGACGCCGACGGCAGCGGCGGCGCGCAGGCGGCCCTGCGCATCCTTGGACGCGTTCGGGTTCAGTTGTGCCTTTTCGATATCCTTGACGGTGATCAGACCGACGCAACGGCCTTCACCATCGACGACCAGCAGCTTCTCGATGCGGTGAGAGTGCAGCAGGCGCTTGGCCTCCTGCTGATCGACGCTTTCCTTGACCGTCACCAGATTCTGATGGGTCATGAGTTCGTAGATCTTCTGGGTCGGGTCGGATGCGAAGCGGACGTCACGGTTTGTGACGATACCGACGAGGCGGCCGGATTTCTCGACGACCGGGATGCCGGAGATGCCGTGCATCTTCATCAGCGCCAAGGCATCGGCGAGCGTCGCGTCCGGGCCGATGGTCACGGGATTGACGACCATGCCGCTTTCGAACTTCTTGACCTGGCGAACCTGCTCGGCCTGCTCGATGGGGGTTAGGTTCTTGTGAATGACGCCAAGGCCGCCGGCCTGCGCCATGGCGATTGCCAGGCGGCCTTCGGTCACGGTGTCCATTGCGGCAGAAATGATCGGGATATTCAGCTCGAAATCGGGGGCGAGGCGTGTTGCGACACTCGTCTGACCCGGCAGGACTTCGGAATGACCGGGCTGCAGCAGCACATCATCGAAGGTGAGTGCGTCCAATCCGGTTGGCGTTTCAATGATGCGAGCCATGGCCAAATTCCTTCAAGAAAGAAAAATGCGTTCCACCCGGTACGAATCGTCCGCACCGGCGGTGTGCATGAGTTTATGGAAGTTGGCGAGGGCTGGTAACACGTCTATGACAGGAAGGAAATAGCAAAAAAGCCCGGCACATGGCCGGGCCTGGAGCGCCATATGTCCACGTGGATGCACAAGGGACGCTCTATCTCTTTGAATCTACGCATCCGGCTTTCCGAAAATCGTTTCCGGTTTTCGGGCTGATGCGCATGCATGGGAGCTATGCGTATGGCTCAGATGTCGAACTGGTAGGTCTTCGGCACGAAGCGATAGCCGGTCTCCTGTTTCTCGACGAAGCCGACCGACGGGAACGGCATGTGAAAGCCGAGGAAGGCGATCTTGTCGGTGGCGATCATGTCGAACACTTTCTTGCGGGTTGCGGCCGCCTTTGCCTTATCCATGTCGAAGCGCACCTCCCAATCCGGCCGCTGCAGCGACAGGATGTAGTGATTTGCCGTGTCGCCGGTCATGACGAGCCGCTTGCCCTCGGATTCCACATGGAAGACCATGTGGCCGGGCGTATGGCCGGTGGCAAGCATCGCGGTGAGGCCCGGCGCGATCGTATCGCCTTCCTTGACGAATGTCGCTTTTTCAGCGAGCGGCACGACATTGGCGAGCACCGCCTTGTGGCCGCCTTCGGCCGGCGTGCCTTCGCGCGCCTTATCCGACCAGAAATCATACTCAGCCTGGCCGATGACATAGCGGGCATTCTTGAACGCCGGAGTGCCGCCTTCCATCAGGCCGCCAATATGGTCGCCATGCAGATGCGTCAGCGCTACGACCGTGACGTCATCAGGCGAATAACCGGCAGCCTTCAGCCCAGCAGCGAACTGGCCCATCCCCCGTTCACGGCCGGCCGCACCGAAGCCGGTATCGACGACGATGACATCGGAACCGGTGTCAACAACGGCTGGCGCATAGCTGTTTGCGAACTTGTCGGTCGGCAGGAAATTGGCGGCGAGAAGCGCCTGGACCGTCTGCGGATCCTGGTTCGAACCGAAGGTCTCATAGGGCTTTTCGAGCACGTTGAAACCGTCGCGGACGGCAGTAAATTTGAAGGAGCCGAGCTTGAACTGATTGATCTGCGGCTGCGGTGTGACTTCCATATTGCCTGTTTCTCCAGTTGCGGCCGCCTGGGCCGTTCCCCTCAAGATGACCGGCGCGGCCAGCAGGCCGAGGCCTGCGGCAAAAAGCGTGCGCCGCTTTATTCCATGAAAATTCGTCATATATCCATCCTCGACACTGTGCGGTGCGTCGCCGCACGACCCCCAATATATTCCGGCCAGATTTGCAAGATTTCTTGCTCCGGTCAGGTAAGCATATGTCAATCTTGAGAGGCGTAAGTATCGGGCAAGCCGTCTCACGCAGTCGTGATCCAAACGTGTAACGGAAGCCGATTGTGGGATTGGCAGAGCCCGGAACTGGGACTACACAGCACGGGCCTCCCAAGCCTCATCCCCATCCATCCAAGGCATTCGCCTATGAACCGCATTGTCCCGCTGATCCTTGCCGTCGCCCTTTTCATGGAACAGATGGACTCCACCGTGATCGCGACAGCCCTGCCGGCGATCGCGGCCGATCTGCATGTCGGGCCGATTACCCTGAAGCTGGCGCTTACCTCCTACATGGTGGCGCTTGCGGTGTTCATTCCGATCAGCGGCTGGATGGCTGACCGCTTCGGGGCCAAGAATATCTTCCGGCTGGCGATCTGCGTCTTCGTCGTCGGCTCCATCTTCTGCGCTTTTTCCTCCAGCCTCGTCGAATTCGTCTTCGCACGCTTCCTGCAGGGAATGGGCGGCGCGATGATGACGCCTGTCGGGCGTCTCGTGCTGGTGCGGACGACGCAGAAGAGTGAGTTGGTCTCGGCCATGGCGCTACTGACGATCCCGGCCCTTGTCGGCCCGCTCGCCGGTCCGCCGCTCGGCGGCTTCATCACCACCTATTTCAGCTGGCACTGGATCTTCCTGATCAACGTGCCGGTCGGCGTTGCCGGCGTGTGGCTCGCAACGATCTATCTGCCCGAGATAGAGGCGACAGCGCCGCCGAAGCTCGATTTCTACGGTTTTATCCTGACCAGCCTTGCGGCTGCGGGCGTCGTCTTCGGCCTTTCGGTCGTCAGCCTTCCGGCCCTGCCGCCTGTTATCGGCATCTCGGCCACGGCCATCGGCATCGTCTGTGGTTTTCTCTATGTCCGCCATGCCAGGCGCTATCCGACGCCGATCCTCGATCTCAACCTATTCAAGAATTCGACCTTCCGTGCCTCGACGAGTGGCGGCACGCTGTTCCGCATCTGTGTCGGCGCCATGCCCTTTCTGACGCCGCTGATGCTGCAGCTGGGATTTGGCCTTACGCCCTTTCAGTCGGGCCTCATTACGTTTGCCGGCGCGATCGGCGCCATCTCCACGAAGTTCATCGCGCGCCGCGTCTACAAGGCGATCGGCTTCCGTACCACGCTTCTCTGCGCTGGCGCCGTGACGACGGTCGTTACCGCTGTCACCGGCCTCTTCACACCGGATACGCCGCATCTTGTCATCATCGGCGTGCTGCTGCTTGGCGGCTTCTCCCGCTCCTTCATGTTCACCGGCGTCAATGCGCTGGCCTTTGCGGATATCGATGATGCACAGGCAAGCCAGGCGACATCCATGGCCTCGGTCATGCAGCAGATCAGCCTGGCGCTCGGTGTTGCCCTTGCCGCCTCGATCCTGGAAACCTCGATCTATTTCCGCGGAGCCGAGCTGCAGGTCATCGATTTCCACATCGCCTTCTTCGTCATCGCCGGTCTGACGGTGATTGCGACGATCCCCTTTGCCCGCATGGCCAAGGACGCGGGGGCTTCCGTATCCGGCCACCGCGCCCAGCGCGTGCCGCCGACGATCAACACCGAGCAGCAGCCGGTCAAGTAAGCAGGCGGCTATTCGTCTTTTTCGCAGACGGCAGATAGTTTGTTGCCGTCGAGATCCCTGACATAGGCTGCGTAGAAATGCGCGTGATAGGAGCGCAACCCCGGCTCGCCTTCGTCGACAGCGCCGGCAGCAATCGCCGCCGCATGGAAGGCATCGACAGCCGCCCGCGTTTCCGCCTCGAAGGCGACCATGGAGCCGTTGCCGCTCGCCGCCCGGCGCCTGTTGAAAGGGGTTACGACCCAGAAGCGGCAGCGCGTATCGCCATCGGCAGAGTAGCCGATCTCCTCCTCCGAATAGCGCTGGCGCCGATAGCCGAGCACCGGCAGAACGGCATCATAGAAATGCCGGGCGCGATAGAGATCGTTGGTTCCGAGCGTGACGTAAAGAAGCATGGGATCGGCGGGTATCCAGTCCTGGGAATTCAATCATCCGCAGGACTGACCCAAAGATCAAGCGTCCTCGGGCTCCGCCTCGACCTTGCGGCCTTTGAAACCCTTCGCCAAAAGGAACATCTCCACCGATTCGGCCCGCGATGAGGCAGGCTTGACGTGCACGACCTGACGGAAATGCTGTTTCAGCAGGGTGAGCAGATCCCGCTCCGTGCCGCCCTGGAAGGTCTTGGCGAGGAAGTGCCCGCCCTCGCCCAGCACCTCGATGGCGAAGTGGGCTGCGACCTCACAGAGATGCATGGTGCGCAGATGGTCGGTGCGGTGATGGCCGGTCGTGGGTGCCGCCATGTCGGAAAGCACCAGATCCGGCGTGCCGCCGACGGCTTCCAAGAGCTTCTCCGGGGCTGTGGGATCAAGGAAGTCGAGCTGCAGTACCGTGACGCCGGGTAGCTGCGTCATTTCCAGAAAGTCGATTGCGGCCACACGGACATCCTCGTCCGTTGATCCCGTCACCTTCGCGGCGATCTGTGACCAGCTTCCGGGAGCAGCCCCCAGATCGATGATGCGTCGTGCGCCCTTAAGGATGTGGTGCTTCTCATCGATCTCCAGCAGCTTGAAGGCCGCGCGGGCGCGATAGCCCTCGAGCTGGGCACGCTGCACATAGGGATCGTTGATATGGCGCTCCAGCCACTGGCGCGAAGAGGCCTTCATCTTCTTTTTCTTGACGCGCTGGCCGAGCTTGCGGCCGGTGCGGTTTCCCGCGATCGTTGGCTTGGTCATGCCTACCCCTTGTTTCCTCGCTGGCCGCGGCGGTTGCGATGCCGCCGCCAGACGCCGTCATCGGCCATCATGTCGGTGAGCAGGCCTTCCCTCAAGCCACGATCGGCAACACGCATGCGCGGGCTCGGCCAGCGGCGGCGGATCGCTTCCAGAATGGCGCAGCCGGCCAGCACCAGATCGGCGCGATCCGGCCCGATGCAGGGATTGGCGGCGCGGCTTTCAAAATTCCAGGAGAGAAGTTTCGCCTGCATGGCGGAGACCTCGTCATCCGATAGCCATATGCCATCGACCTTGCGGCGGTCGTAGCGCGGCAGGTCGAGATGCACGCCGGCAAGCGTGGTCACGGTGCCAGACGTCCCGATAAGGTGGAAATCACCATCCACGCCAATCTCGATCTCCGGGCAATCGAAATTCGACAGCATGCCTGCGACTTCGCTCACCATGCCCTCGAAAACTTCCGGCGTCACATCACGGCCGCCATGGCGCTCCGACAGGGTGACGACGCCGACAGGCAATGAGGTCCAATGGGTAATGTGATTGGCAAGACGGGCGAAGCGGCTGTCGCCGATGCGGATGACGGCGATTTCCGAGGAGCCGCCGCCGATATCGAAGAGAACGACGGAGCGCGTCTCACGGCCGACCAGCGACGAGCAGCCGGAAACGGCAAGCCGCGCCTCGGTTTCGCGATCGATGATTTCGAGTTCCAGCCCCGTTTCGGCCACGACCCGCTTCAGAAAATCCTCGCCATTGGCCGCCTGGCGGCAAGCCTCCGTCGCGATCAGCCGCATGCGGCGGATTTCACGGTTTCTGAGCTTGGAGGCGCAGATCCGGAGCGCGTCGACTGCCCTCTCCATCGCCTCGTCGGACAGCCTGCCGCTGGCAGCAAGCCCCTCGCCGAGACGCACGATCCGGGAAAAGGCATCGACGACGCGGAATTGGCCGGGGCGTGTGGGCTGGGCGATCAGCAGGCGACAATTGTTGGTGCCGAGATCGAGCGCGGCATAAAGCTCGTCCGGCCAGGGATGTTCGCCCCCTGCCCGCTCCTCTTCATGACCCGACTGGCGGTTTCTGCGATTTGCCGCTTCAGCATCTTGCCCTTCGCGCAGCACAGGGCGCGAAGGCGCCTCAGTGCGATGCTCGGGCCTGGCGGACGGCGGCGCGTGTACGGGAGCCAGCGGCCTGCCCTGAAGGCCCCGCTTGCTGCGATGCTTGCGTCGATTGCGTCGACTGGACGACGAATCGCCCTCCGGCCGCGAACCATGACCGTGAGTGGCAATCTGAACGACTGCCTGAGGCTGCACAGTAATGTCGGGCTGGGATGTGCCACGTGCACCACGACGGCGGCGTTTCCGCTTGCGGGCCGGGCTTTCCGGGTCTTCCTTCGGGCGCGCAGCCTCCCCGGCATGGCCAGAGAGATCATGCGAAGCGGGATGAGCGGCGTTGCGGGATTGCCCGTCACGCTTGCCCTTGCGGCGCCTGGACTTCTTGCCGTCCTTGCGCCCTGCCGCCGACGCCCCGTCAAATTGCGGCTTTGCGCCGCCTTCGGGGTCTTCCACGTTCTTTTTCCATCGCGCCGCGCAAGTCCAGAAAGGTATGCCGCAGGCGCTCATTCGATTTTTGCGTTGCGGCGAGGATATCAGCGACCGACGAAATCACCAAATTCTTTTTGATTCCGGATTTTAAACCTTCAATTTTCACCCGGATTGGAACGATCGAATTTTTTCAAAACGGGTATTTGCAATCCGCCTGCTTTTGGTTATAAGCGCCGCACAGCAGCCAAGCCATGCTTCGGCAGCAACTGCTGGGGAATAGTTCAATGGTAGAACGACGGACTCTGACTCCGTTAATCTTGGTTCGAGTCCAGGTTCCCCAGCCACTTTCCCTGTTAATATTCAATAACTTAGCTCCATGTCGCCAGTGCCGGGAATACCCCCACACTGCACCCCCACAAGGGCGTCTTGGCGATGTCAAACTTCCTCCGGCGCGAAGCCGATTCCTTCTTCTTCCGTCGACGCGTCCCCGCGTCTCTCCAAGCCCGCCTGGGTCAGTCGGAAATATACAGGTCTTTAAAGACCACCGTGCGAAGAGTTGCACGGCAGCGATCAGCGAGCCTGTATCTTGCGACAGAAAGGCTTTTCGAGATGTTGAGTGATGACCCGCAAATCCTATCCGACGCCGACGTCCGCGCTGCCGTCCGATACTGGCTGGATCGGGAAGAATGGCAAAACATGATCGGAAGGTACATTCGGAAAAACTCCCCGGCCAACCTCAAGAACTATGGAGGGCAGTTCCCTGACCTCTTTCCGGACCTGCTCGGAGATGAACGGGTCCCGGCCTGGGAGAAGCTCAGACGGGAAGCAGTGTGGGCGCTCGAACACGCTGGCTATGACGGCTACCATGCCAGCGAAGAAGAGCAGACGCGGACCGAGGAAGAACTCAAGAAGCAGATCCGGGAGCACGTCGACCGGCGCATGCAAGAACTTTTCGGGGAGACGACGTCGGCAGCCCACGCGTCCATCGCAACCAGCGCGCCTGAGCTACCAACGAACATGGCTAAGCTGTCCACCTTCCTCGATGCATGGCAGAAGGACATCATCGCGGGCTACAACCATAACAAGGCTGTAAAGGACGCGGATCAGTACCTTAAAACTGTGGAGCTGTTCATCGGCCTTATGGGTGACCTCCCGGTGGGAAAGATCACGTTCGAGACGGCTGCCGAGTTTCGGGAACTGATCCTCCAGATGCCGTCTACACATGGAAAAGGCGGAGCGGTCTCGCCGAAGAAGGAACTTGCTCGCGCCCGTGCTGACAAGACCTTGCCGCGCGTCACCATGAAGACCGCCAAGCGCCACTTCTCGGGCGTGAATTCGATATGGAAATGGCTCACTTTCAAAAAGCTGGTTCCCGCCGGCTCTCAGCCCTTTTCGGGTCACTCGTTTCCTGGCACCAAGTCGAAGAAGTCCGCACGCGATGACTGGTCGCGTGAAGACCTGCATCGCCTGTTCACTTCCCCCGAATACCGTGATGCACCAGCTTCGAGCGCTCTCCACTGGCTACCTCTCATCTCCCTGCACTCGGGGATGAGGTTAGAGGAGATATGTCGTCTACGGCCGGCCAGCGACATCATTGTAAAGGACGGGGCGCCGTGCTTCGACATCTCCCCTCGCGAAGGATGGGATCCGAAGACAGAGGCGGGTACGCGCATCATTCCTATACACTCTTGGCTGATCCGGCACGGCATCATGGACTTCGTGAAACAACAGCGAGCCAGAGGCGCAGAGCACCTATTCTCTCCCGAACTGGTGTTGCACAGGGGCAGTATCAGTTCGGCGTTCAGCAGAGAGTTCTCGAAGCTGAAGATCAACTTAGGCGTCGGCTCGAAGACCACGTTCCACTCGTTCAGGCATAGCTTCCGCACCGTGCTGGAATCTACCGACCTGAAGGAATCACATATCAATGCCGTCATGGGACATGAAGGCGGAGGCGGAGAGGGACGCACATACACCAAGCGCGTCAGCACCGCCAAGCTCAGGCAAGTGGTCGAAGCGTTCGAGCCCCCTCTTGATCTTGCCTTCCTCGGGTCCAGGTCAACCGATGTCCCGCCACCCCCGGTGAAGATCATGGTAAAGAAGAGGAAGCTGGTACCACCGGTTCTCGATGAGAATGGCAGGGTCGTGCGACGAGGGAAGACCTAGCTCCCTCGCCTCCAAATCGAATGCCTCGACGGAGGCAGTCGGTCCCGCGTCCCGCCTCTGGCGGCGCTTTGCTGACGCTCCTGCGGCTGCCTCGGGAACCGCCGAAGCATGCGCGAATTCCCGCCGTCCCGCCGACAGCGGCGCTATGCTGACGGCTCCGATATGCTCATTGTTCTTTTGATCCTCGCGGGGGCTTCAGCCCCCTGCCGCGCCTCTGGCTTGGCCGCCCCTACGCTCATTGGCGCGGCCTAGTCCGATAATGGGCTTTGCAAGTCCATCACCGGGGGCAACAGGATTTGGGTCGCTGCGGTCCGTCAAGGGTTCGCTTCGCGCCGTCCTCGCCATGCTCGCCCTGCGGCCTGCGCGTGGCTCCGGGCGGCCTCTTGACTGCCCTTCCGCTCCGGCGGAGCCGTCTCCCCGCCTCGCTTCGTTAGATCCTCATTAGATCTATCTGCACACGCTTCCGGAAAGCCGGTTTCGTCCTGGGCTCCACCTCACAAATGCGCTATAAAATCATTACAAAACAATGGTTTATGGAGATTTTCATGGAGACGGCAGTTACGACGATCAAGGGCCTGGCGGTAGATGTCATCATCACCGAGACGACGCACCGTGACACGCGCGGCATTCTCTTCTACCTTGCAACTATCGTCATCCGGTCGCAAAAGACAGGCGTCGAGAAGATCGCGCGCCGGTCCCGCATCCCCGGAGCCGGGAAGAGCCTCGCCCGAGAGGTCCAGCGGATGGGGATCCGCGCCCTCGACAGGCTGAGCGACTGATTTTCTACCAAGGCGTGAAATATTTTTCCAAAAGGATTCGGGAGACGTCGGTAAGGATTCGAGAATCGGCGGCAAGGATTCGCGTCTCTTCGAATCCTTTCGAGAACTCCTGCGGCAGGGATTCGAGGCCTTAGCCGAACGCACGCGAGGACGTCGTTTGCGACGCTAGTGAAATGAAATTCCACGACATTTCACCTATCATCTGGTTTCCTTCGCCCGTCATCAACGGAAGGAGCCACACGGCCATGACAACAAAATCGAGCGCCATCAAGAAGGTCATCGAGGCCTTCGGCAACTTCAGAGAAGCATACGACCAATACGTGCAGACGGTGGATACCGCCTTACCGAGCGAGATCGAGGACGATGGGTTGCGCGAGCGGATTGGTTCCCTCGTCATCGGATCTGGTGACGTCGCCATCTACCTGCGCGACTACGGCTACACGGTCGATAGCCTCCGGTCGCTGGCGCGTCGTTGATACTGAGGTAGCTCCCGGCGGCATTTGCCGCCCGGAGTCATTCAGATCCAGAGACCAACAGGAGACCGATATGCAGACACCCTCCTGGCGGACGACGACGAAGACATGTGCGAACACGTGGCCGGGTGCGGATGGAGTGTGGACATCGTGCGAAGGGCAGCTTGCCGAGTGGCAACAACTGCACCCGCACACGGGCGTCCTCATGATGACCTGCTGGCACTGTCGAGAGTGCGGCAACGATACATTCAGGGCAGAGCCCGCGCCCGGCAGCCCCCTTGCGGTGGCCCGCGCAGCGGCCCTTCACACCTCAGCCTCAGCAACCAACGGAGCCTGACATGAACCTACAATACATCTACGAGACCAGGTTCCCATGGGAGCCGGACGCGGGCGTCTTTCCGGGCAGCGAGACGTCGGCGCTCGGAATGACGACGGAGCTTGTCGCCGTCCGGGACGGCCAGATCGCCGACGAGGACGAGACGGAGGCCCGGTTCGAATTGCTCATCGTGCGGCGCGGCGACGGCTGCGCATACGCATGGGAAGTCCTCGACGGCGACACGGACAAGACGATGGCGGAAGGCGAGGCATCGACGCTCCGGGATGCGAAGAGAGCCGCAGAGGCGTCGGCGTGGCATGCTGCCGAGCGCATCGCCGGCCGCCGAATCCAGCGCGCGGAGGACTGGGTGACCACCGTCGCCTCGGAAATGCTGACGGCGATCAACGAAGCGGCCAGCCGGGGACCGCGATAGCTGTCCCGGATTCCGGTGGGTAAAGATACCACCCGGCTCGCCGGACGCGCTGTACGGGCCGTTTAATCGCCTTCGAATTTGGAGAACGGGGCCATCAGGCCCTGTTTTCGTGTCCGACGCCCGATTTCGCGATTTCGTCGTGGAAGGTGACGATGGTCCCGGCCAATGCCTCGACGGCGGCCCTATCTGGGATGCCGCTCGACACCAGGTCGGTGTACGCGGCGTCGAGCGCGTCGAGGCGCTGCCGCTGCTCTGCCGTCAGACGACCGAGGAGCGCTCCGGCGTCTGCGTGAAGTTCCAATTCCATGACGTTCTCCTCCTACTTTCTGCCGAGCTGCGGCCCGACGTCCTCTTCGTGATCGACGTCCATTTCCGGAGCCTGGGACAACGGCGGCTCCGGCTCTTGGATGCTCTCGACGCGAGCGGCAACAAGAGCGCGCTGCACGAGCTCCGCCGGCCCCGCTCCGACCCCCAGCATTCGAAGCTGGCTATGGTCGTCGCCTGCGACCTGCCTGCGTAGCCAGTCATGACAAAGGGACGGCAAGCGCTGTTCGAGAGCGGCGCGTGCGGACTCCCGACGTCGCGGCAACGGAGAGTCGAGCTCGCGGACCAGGCGCTGCCATGATTTCAGAGTCGGCCGAAGCCGTGGCACGGGTTTCTCCGTCGTCGCGAGCACGTCCGACTCCGGGTCCAGACCACGCTCGCGGGCCCAAGCATTGCGACCCAGCGTATAGCCTGACGGCGGGTCAAACCGCGTCCGGCGTTGCGGACGAGGAGTGATGGCGAACGTCGGCTCGCTTGGCTGCGCGAGAGCAAGCACAGCGGAGAGCAGCGCCAAGAGTTGCAGTAGCGTCTTCGTCGCCGGGTCGCTCCGACGCTCGCGATGTCGAGCAAGATCGCGCCGCCATTCGTCCGCGCATGTCCGACGTCGCTGCTTTCTCCTGTGTTCTGACTCCTCTCTCATGCCCTTGCCTCCCGCTCATGATGACAGCATGCGCGCCGGCTAAAGTCCGAGCAAACCCTTCCAGGCAATACGCCGTGGGTACGTGCGGAGGCTCAGAGGCGTTTAGAATTTCGAAAGCCTTGATGGACCAGTTTCCTAACGTGAAATCAAGTTAGGCAAATTCGGGGGTTTTCGTGCGAGTAGTTGAACTGTTTTGCGGAGCTGGCGGGATGTCCCTCGGCCTGACGCAAGCGGGATGCGATGTCGTCGCGGCATATGATGCGTGGCCTGTGGCGGTGGAAAACTACAATCACAACCTTGGTGGCAATGTTGCCCGAGTGGCAGATCTGACGGACCTCCTCGGCGTCGTGCCTGACATTTTGAAGCTCGCGCCGGACATGATCGCGGGCGGGCCTCCTTGCCAAGACTATTCCAGCGCCGGCCGCCGCGAGGAGGCGGAAAATGCGCGACTGACTCTCGCCTTCGCTCTAATCATCGCGACAGTTCGTCCTCGGTGGTTCCTTATGGAGAACGTGACGACGGCGGCCAAGTCGGCAACCTGGAGGGAAGCGCGGACGGTTCTGAAACAGGCAGGATATGGCCTGACCGAATCCAAGATCGATGCGAGCCGCTACGGCGTTCCCCAGAGTCGTCGACGCCTGTTCGTCGTCGGACGACAGGGCGAGCGCGACGGCTTCCTAGCCTCGGCGATCGCGGCAGCGGCAGCACCCACGCCGATGACGATCCGCGATCTTTTCGGCGCTACTACGCCGGCCGCCGTGTATTTCCCTTCGACCTCAGAAGCGCGGCGTTCGATCTGGTCCCCAGATGAACCCGCGCCGACGATTCGCGAGCGAAGCATTCGCCCCCTTCCGGATTCCTACAAACCGCACCCCGACGATGCTGCCCTAGTTGCGAACGGCTTTGTTTATTCCCGGCCTGTCCGGGCCGGCCGAGGCGTCCGAACGGTGGACGAACCTTTTCCGACCATCACCAGGACGGCATGGGAAAGGCCGACGGCGCGCTACCTGTCGTCTCCGCATCCCGCTGACCCTGTAGCGGCATCCGAAACCGCGGTCCTTTCCATTCCTCAGATTTCGAGGATTCAAGGCTTCCCGGTATGGTGGGAATGGCGAGCGACGGCGAAGAGAGATATCCTACAGATGATCGCCAACGCGGTTCCCGCGTCCGTCGCTGCCTCGATCGGTCGCGTAATCCTTGATCGCGAATCCGGTAAGACGACCCCGGCGATCGAAGGGCGGTTTGTCCGCTGGCTGATCACGACACGCGGACGATCGCCGCAATCCGCATGGAACGTCAAGTCTCTGGCCGGCCGCGCTCGGCGTCTGCTCGGCGGTCGAACGTTCGCGGTCCCAGCGCTGGAGCTGGCCGCGCTCGAATCCGTCGAGGAATTCTGGGCGATGAAGAAGAACACACAGTCGGACTTGCGACAGGCGCTACGTCTATTGGCGGAGTATCAGTCCGATGCCCACCAGATTCGTCAGAAGCCGACGGCGAACCCCCAGCCGTTGGCGGATGCCGCATAGAGATCGCTCCAGGCGAACATATTGACTTTACTACGGCCACAGTGAAGTCGATTAGCACGCGGGAAGAGGCCGATGCCTCCACTCATGACGACATGCGTGCGGTGGGATTCAAGCCAAACCAGCGCGGACGTCGCGATGTGCGGACGAAGGAATCGACACCGATTCCGGCTGGGTTAGGATACGGGGACGTTGCCCGAACGCGCTTAGAAGGCCATTTCTGACGTCCTCATTTTTGGATTCTGGCGATTTCCGGAGGTTTTCGACCTCCGGGCACCCCGGAGCCAGAGATGCCACGCGCGGCATTGAAAGCAGAAAGGGAGGCCGGAGCCTCCCTTTCAATCCGCCTTCACGACGGTGAACAGTACGACTTCATAGCCGCATGCACTTTCAGAGCCACTTACACAATGGTTCAAATCCACTTCCTCCCACCGAAATGGAGAGAAAGATAGTCTCTGCGTATGCAGAGGCGTTCGCAATTCTCTATGTAGAACGGTACATCTCTGCGTTTGCAGAGAACGCCCACGATAGCAACGAACGGTCAGTGCTCAGGTGAGCATCTCTGCGATAGCAGAGGGCCTCCTTCGCGCTGACCAGATCACCATGACGTCCGCCGGCAATCTTTGCAAGGGTAGTTCTACCCCCTTTCGCAAGAAAGTTGACGCTGGTTAATAGACTGTAATTGTTGACAATACGTCCACTCACCGCCACCCCGGCGTCGGCCTCATGCTCGGGCCGACCCCCGGCCTTGGAGACGGTTCCGGCTCCTGCGGGCGGAGACGTTGCACCTCGCGCCGCGCGGCGTCGCGCTGCACCGCTGTCTCCGTCAGAGCGGCGTCGAGAGTCCGAGCGCGATCCTCGGCTTTCCGACGTGCCATCTCGGCAGCACTGGCTTGCCTGACGGCGACGCGCGTGCGGCGCTCGGCAGACGACACCTGGTCGCGCAGCCGATCCATCTCCCCAGCGACCGTTGCGCGGATGCGGTCGGCGACACGGCTCTGGCGAAGACCGTCGAGAGCCGTCCGTAGTATCGACGGCAATTTCTGAAGTCTGGCCGTTGCCGCGCGGACCTTAGCGGCTTCCTGTCGGACACGGCCCATCATAGAGCGCGCCTTCTGTTGCTCGGCTACGGCCTTGTCGTGCGCAGCCTTGGCGGCGTCTGTTACCGCCTTGGCTTCTGAGAGACGTCGCGCGGCGTCGGCCTTCGCGACGTCGGCCTCGGCACGCAGCCTGGCGACTTCCAACGTCGCCGTAGAGACCATGGATTCCGTCTCGTCTTTTTTCGTCGTGACGTAGGATTCGACTTTGACCTTCACGGCGGCGGCGCGATCGAGGGCGGCTTGCAGTGCCTTGGCCTGGGCCTTCTCTCGCTGCCACTCGCCGCGTGGCAAGTTTCGTCGCCGAGGGCCGAGACGAGCCAGCCCGCACGGCACGCCGACGGTCTCGTGATATGAATCCTGCCATGCGCGCATCGCGTTCTTGTACGCGGCGTCGCCGCGCTTCGACAACGCTTTCGAATCTTCACCGTCCTCGGGACCGGCCGCCATCGCGGCCCGCTTTGCGGTCACGCCGGGATGATGCCGCAGCGCGCGCATTTCCGTGTCGCCTGTCGGCACGACGTATCCGTGGATATGATAGTGCGACTCGTCTTCGTGACGGACGACGCACTTCAGATCGTCGCCGTATTGGGCCCGCAGCCAGGCAACCGTCCGCCGCTCCCACACCTCGACCTCGGCCCGCTTCGAGGCATCGGCCCGGACTTCTTCCATGGCGTAGGGATGGGAGGCGATCACGGTATGGAGCGTCTTGTGGTCCTGCCGGAGCTTGCGCGGCTTACCCGCCTTCGGCATCGTCCGGGCGGCATCGGCAGCGGCATCATGCAGGGCTTCGACCTCGGCGACCCCGACGCCGAAGACGACGACGGGAGGCAAAGGATTCGCGACGTGGACGGACGCTGCAGGGTCACGACGAGCTTCAGCGAGCACGAAGCTCGTGGAGCGCCCGTTGTCATCTCCCTTGCGGCTGAAGGATTCAAGATGGACGAACTGATAGCCCATGCGTCCCTCACTTCACCACGACGATCCGGGCAACCGCCGTCGTCATGGCCGATGTCGCGGCGTCGCGAACGAGGATCGAGAACTGGAAATCCCCGGCGACCTGGACGTGGCCAGAGAAGATGCCCGTCGCGCTGTCGAAGGCTTGACCAGCCGGGAGAGGCATCGCCGTCGCGAGTGCATAGACGTACTGCCCGGAGCCGCCTGACACGTCCGGCATGACCAGTACGGATTCCCTCGTGCTCCAGGCGAACGGGTTGCCGCCGTATGTGACGGCGAGCGGAGTTACAGGCGGTGTCGCAGGTGTCTCGCTGGCCGGAGCCGGGGCAGCCAGCACGCCCGATGTCGACGACCGCCACACGACGGACGGTTCGGAGGCGTCCGCCGCGCTCGACAGAAGGAGCATGGCGAAGGAGATCGCAGAGGCCCGCATCATCGCGTCACCTCGAACTCAAAATCGATGCCCGCCGCAGCGGCCGCAACTAGCTGTACCGTACGCAAGAAGTCGTAGTTTCCCATACGAGAAAAGCCCGCGTTCAGCGCGGTGCCTTCTTGAGCGAAAGAGAAAGTGGCGTACCGCTCCGGGTTCTGCCAGATCACGGCATGCCACGACGTCGGGAGCCGGACGACCTTCAGAGTCGCCGTGAACTCCGGGCCGTCGTTGGTGACAAATATCTGACGTTCGTATTCCTGCACGACATTCCTCCCCTCCAATGCTGGTGGAAGAATCGTGTGCGCCGGCGCAGAGAGGGACAAGTCCAATGGTAGTAACCGGCTACTGCTAACTGCGTTAGCACCGGCCCTTCCGGGAGACACTGCCGTGGGCCTCGCCCGAGGGGCGCTTGCGCAGCACCTGGCGGGGCCGTGTCGTCGTCCGGGGGCGACGAGACCTAACGTGGAACCACGTTAGGTTAGGGTGTATAGTTGGCTCGCCCGGCTAGGGCCTACCTTTTTATCTATACACCTATTTTCACCGCCTTTTGGTTGTTGTCGCATGAATCAACAACCTCTCGCCAGCGCGTCGTCGCCGTCCGAACTGAAACGCCCGCCGCAGTAGCGAGCGATGCCCGCGTTACGACCTCGCCGGATGCGACGAGCCGCTGGTGGGCTTCCTGTAGCCGCTGGAGCGTGTTCGCGCCCTTCGCCTTACCGGAATGCCGTCCACCCGCCTGCTGGCGTTCCTTGACCGTCGCTAGGCTCTCCACGACGTCGAGCAGCCGACCACGGACGCGGCGCGGGCCTTCCAGTTTCGCGGCATCGAAATGCGCGGCGAGGAAGTCTGCGACCTTGCCTGTCACGTAGCTGACGCCGTCCTCGCCTAGCCCAGCCCGCGTCGCGAAGTCGGCAAGCGCGTTGTGGAGATTGTCCGCCAACGACGCGCGGCTACCACGCATCCGGGCGTCGGCTCCGAAATGCCATTCGGCTAGGAGCCGCTGGCCTTCCGTACGTAGCGCGTCGAACAGCCCGTTCGATGCGACGAGGCCGAGGCCGGACTGCACGGCGGCGGCCTTCCGGGCCAGAATTGCGCGGCTCGTACTGGTGTCGACATAGTCCGCGTACTCCGAGAGCGTCGGCCAGATGTCGGCATTCGGCGTGATCGTATGCCAGTAAGGTGATGTCGGGCATTTCATGCGCCCGGTCATCGTCGGAGCCGCCGGGTCCGCTCCCAGATCCAGCAGAGCGGCGGAGAGGCCACGCGCCACGGCATCGAAGAGCTTCACTGGTGCCCGACGGCACCGTTCGTCATCGCTCCGCCAGACTGCCGACCCCTGCGGCAGCAGCCAGACGAAATGCGGCCGCGAATAGTGTCCGTCGTCGAGCCTGTCGCCGACTATGATATGTGGCAGGCATGGAAGGCGACCGTCCCGAACACAATCCTGCAGCGCAGCCACACATGACCTCGGCGATGCGAAGATGCCGTCGCAGTCCACGCGTAGGGCCGCCATGAATTCGCGGTTCAACTCGATGTAGGGATAATCGAGCGTCAAAATTTTTTCGCGGCACTGAACCTCCAGAAGCCCCTTGTCCCACGACGCTCGCGCCTTCCCGCGCGCCGGCACAAGCGTCACGAAATACTTCAGGACCGGATTGTCTTCCGATCGCAGTCCCTTCTCATGGACGCCCCTTCGCCACCGACCGCCGACCTGACGATCGCCGCGCTGAACATAGCCCTCGGCCAAACGCTCGCGGACGAGTTCGCGTTGCTCGATGTGCTGTTGCGCAAACCGCGCGGCGTCAATGTCCAAGTCTCGGTCGGCGCGACGTCGGTCGCGCTGCTCCGCTTTCCTGATGCGTTCGCGGCTAGCGAGGCGCTGCGCCTCGGCGTAGCGCGTCTCGAACCCGGACATGCCGTTCGTTAGGTCGGACCAAATTTGTTGACGCTGTGAGTTATGAAGTTCCGTCGGCTTGGCTGGAATATGTTCCAGCCGGGGGCTCAACCGTTCGTCAACGGCGGCTTTACAATGTCAGCGATGTCGTTCAACATTCGGGAACACCTTGATGAAAAACCGCCGGAGGGGGCCAACCCGTAGATGGCGGTTTTTCAATGCTCGGCGGATACCGAGCATGGGTCAAGGCCGCTACCACAGTAGTTTAAAAAAACCTGCTTGTTCACGTTTTGATCTTGTTAATCTGCTGGGAAGGATTAAGACATACTGTCAAAAATCGACACAGCGATGGAGTGATTCGTGACCGCTATCGACACCGACTTCAGTGAGGTAGTCCGTCGGACAGGCCTTTCCCTAGAACAGATATCAGTACGCGTCGGTAAAAGCGTCCGGACGATCCACAGATACATCGACGGCGAGGTTCGTGTGCCGGCGCTGATCGCCGAGACCGTCAGGAAGATGGCGGATGAACGCTGCTGCAGGGCCGAAGGAGTGAAGGGGGCGTTCACGTTCATTGACCTGTTCGCCGGGATCGGCGGGCTACGGCGTCCGTTCGAGGAGCTTGGTGGCAAGTGCCTGTTTACCGCCGAGTGGGATCGCTTTTCGCGCGAGACATACGCGGCGAACTTCCCGGAGCCCGCTGACAGCATCCACCAGTCTGTCGGAGATATACGGCCGTATGCGAACGACCCGGAATCCGTTCCGGAGCACGACGTTCTTCTCGCAGGGTTCCCTTGCCAGCCCTTCTCGATTGCCGGCGTCTCAAAGAAGAACGCGCTCGGACGCCCGCATGGGTTCCTCTGCGATACCCAGGGCACGCTGTTCTACGATCTCGCGAAGATCATTGCTCATCGTCGTCCTTCAGCATTTCTTCTGGAGAACGTCCGCAACCTTCAGTCCCATGATGGCGGGAAGACCTTCGCAACGATCATGCACGTTCTTGAGGTCGAACTGGGATATAAGGTTCAGTTCCGGGTTATCAGCTCGGAACCGTGGGTGCCCCAGAAGCGTCAGCGTATCTTCATCGTCGGATTCCGTGACGACACAGCTTTCGACTTCAGCAAGCTCGAAGTTCCGGCCGGCCGGATGCCTGTCCTAGGCGATATCCTGGAGCAGGACGTGGACCCAAAGTACACCTTGACCGAGCACATGTGGCGGTATCTTCAGGATTATAAGGACAAGCACAGGGGGGCCGGTAACGGGTTCGGTTTCGGGCTCTTCGGACCGAATGACGTTACACGAACCTTGTCCGCGCGCTACTACAAGGACGGATCGGAGGTTCTTGTCGAGCAGCCCGGCAAAAGGCCGCGGCGTCTGACGCCTCTCGAATGCTCTCGCCTGATGGGTTTCAACGAGCCGCAGGGAACGAAATTCATAATCCCGGTGTCCGATACGCAGGCCTATCGCCAGTTCGGAAACGCCGTCGTCGTTCCAGTCGTCCGTTCCGTGGCAAACCTCATGATGCCCCACATCGAGATCGCCCTTCAGTCCGCCGGCGCGCAGTTTCATATCCCGGATCCCGACCAGCAGCCGCAGGGCATCGCGGCATGAAATGGTTGATGTAGTCAGCCCTGAAGTCCGGAGCCGGATGATGTCTGGCATCCGGGGGAAGGACACGAAGCCGGAGCTCTTGATTCGCTCTTCACTGCATGGAGCTGGGTTCCGGTACCGACTTCATGCCAAGGAGTTGCCTGGGAAACCCGACATGCTGTTTCCCAGATACGGAGCCGTCCTGTTCATACATGGCTGCTTCTGGCACGGGCATGGACCTGACTGCAATCTATTCAGGTGGCCGCAGTCACGGGAGGCGTTCTGGCGCGAGAAGATCAGCAGGAACGTCGAGCGCGATAAAGCCCAGATCCAGGCACTCCTCGAAATGGAATATCGGGTCGGCATCATCTGGGAATGCGCGCTAAAGGGAAGGCAAAGACTTCCACTTGACGTTGTGATAGGCCTTTGTTCGGATTGGCTTCGGGCGAGTGATTCGAGGCTGGATATTCATGGACATCAAACGAGGTCATCTATCTGACTATTTTGAAGGTGTTGCGGTGAAACGACTGACGAAAGTCGATGCGACACCGAAGTCCAATCAGCATGAAGTCGGCACAACAAAAGCAATGGAAGCGTTTCTCGGCCAAGAGAAGCGCGTGTTCGAGGTGTCGTATGTGTGGCTCGGCCATGAGCAGGACGGCTTCTCGGTCGAAGGCACCGCAACGATGTACGACAGTCGGGAGCGGCAGACCCACAGGGCGGCAGAGTGGCGACTCTACTACCCTTCAAATCCCGTCACCGAGGTGATGAACGAAGGCGATACACTCTTCCTAGCTAAGGAACCTTCCGGGCGTCTGCATTTCATTGTCGCGGCCGCTGGATCGACCAGCGAAACGCAGCTCCTTTGGCTCTTCGGGATTGAACCCTCCGGGAAGAGCTTCATCTCCCGCGAAATCTCGGCGGTCGACGATCCTGGTCTGGACTTCGCCGCTCGCTTCATCTTGGACGAGCTTGGCATCGAGTTCGAAGACCCGAAGGCGAACGAACTGGACACGATCATCGATCGCTTCGGTATGTCATTTCCGACAACCGCAGTGTTTTCTGACCTCGCCCGGCTGACGCTTCCTGAAGTCCGCGCCGGGGACGACCCGGATGCGGCACTTGTAGCATGGCTCGACCACGAGGAAGCACTGTTCCGACGCCTGGAACGGCGGATCGTGGCGGATCGCCTGACGAATGGTTTCGTGAAAGGGGACGACGTTGATGTCGAAGGTTTCATCTCCTTCTCGCTAAGCGTTCAGAACCGCCGCAAGTCACGAATGGGCCATAGTCTTGAGAACCATCTCGAGGCGGTTTTCAAGGCATGCGGAATCCAGTATGCGCGCGGTGCGATCACCGAGGCAGGTAACAAGCCGGACTTCCTCTTCCCTAGCCAGGAGGCATACCAGACGGCAAACGTCGGCGCCCCAGACCTAGTGATGCTGGCCGCGAAATCGACTTGCAAAGACCGCTGGAGACAGGTTCTGCCGGAAGCGTTAAAGATCCCGGAGAAACACCTAGTCACGCTGGAGCCGGGGATTTCCACTGCGCAGACAAATCAGATGGCCGGCGCGAACCTAAGCCTTGTTGTTCCCCTTTCCATCCAGGAGAGCTACACGGTAGCTCAACAAGCTTGGCTATGGAGCGTTGCCAGCTTCGTCAACTTCGTTCAGGCGAAGCAGCAATGATGTTCATGTGATGTCCGCGATTGTGAGAGTCGATCATGCTGAAAGCGACTGATGAGGAGATCGAGAACGTCCGGGAATACTTTGAATGGCAGGCACCGGACCTTGAGGTGACCTTCATGCAAAAGGTCTACTCGGAGACCGTCCTTAACACCCGCCATGACGTGTGGGACATACACACGAACAAGGATCGCTGGTGGGTCATCACGGGTGGCACAAACCTGTATTCTCAGGAGCAGTTCCCGAATATGGATCTCGCTCTGACGTTCCACATAGGTCTTATGCTTCGGATTCCGCGAACGGAAGAGCAGCGGGCGGACGATATCCGAATCCTTCCGTTCGGTCCCGTATTCGAAAAGATGGAGGAAGCCGGCACCGCCGTAACGCAGGCGCACAGGCTCTCGGACTATCAGGCTGTCGGCGTCCGTTGTCGTGAGGCGCTGCTTGAACTAATCGCCGCTGCACAGGACGCAGCAGTGTGGAAGATGGACGCTCCGCCGCAGCGCGCCAACTTCCGCGCGTGGACAGAAATCATCTGCAACGATCTCCTCCCCAGCGACACCAACAAGGAGCGTCGTAGTGCACTCAAGGGGGCGCTTGAGTCCGCTTGGACCTTTTCCAACTGGCTGACGCATTCAAAGTCGGCGACTTGGATTGATGCCGACATGGCATCGTCCTTGATGCAGCATGCCATAGGGATGGCAACCTCATTGATACTTCGCGAGCTACGGGGAGTGCCAGAGGAATGCCCGAAATGCGGCTCGCCGCATCTCGAACCTCAACAGGGCGAGAATACTGCCGCACCCGGCGTGCTCTGGGAACGGCCATGCTGCGCAGACTGCGGATGGGTTGGACGAGCCGTTCCGATTGTCGACTTCGAGGATGGCCAAGCCATCATAACTCGGGAGGGCGAAGAATCTCACGATTGTAGCATCATGACGGTTCCCCTACGCTCGGTTCTCAGGCCGGGCGATGCCTCGATTGAGCCCTTGAAGGACACAGAGACTGGCCCCCCCGAACACGTCGTTTACTTTGCCTATGGGTCGAACATGTCCACTGCCCGGCTGCGTGAGCGCATGCCGAGTTGCAAGCCCCTTGGCACCGCGACCTTGCCAGGCCATGCGCTTCGTTTTCATAAGCGTAGCGTCGACAAGTCAGGGAAGTGCAACGCGTTTGCCACTGACGGTGGGGATAGCGTGATCGGGGTCCTTTTCAGCTTCGATCCTGGAGAGCGTGCCGTGCTGGATAAAGCCGAGGGTGTCGGCAGCGGCTACGAGCACGCGAACGTCACGGTGATCAACGACAAAGGTCGCAGGCGAAAGGTTCTTACCTACCTCGCCGTCCCAGGCTACATCGACGAGAGTCTTAGACCATATGGGTGGTACAAGGACTTCGTCTTAGCAGGGGCTAGAGAGCATGGGTTGCCGGAGGAGTATGTCGCGGAATGCATCCTCTCCGTCGAGGCGATCGACGATCCCGACGAGATGCGGGACAGGAAGCAGCGGGCCACACTTGGAAGCAAGTGAGCTGTTTTGTCACTCACGCTGCCGATGCCCCCATGTTGCTCTCACGCCGTTTACAAGGTCGTCGCATCTAATTGTTGACAACCCCACAAACTACCCCCACGTTGTTGACGCAACATCGGGCAATAGACTGAAAGTAAACGGGTTTTAGGAACGAGCGTCCGGCTCCAGGTTCCCCAGCCAAATTCTCCCTAAATGCCCTTAATTCCTTGATTTTCCAGCCGGGCCGGATATCGTTTTGGCGTCATTGCCGACCTGTTGCCCGGAATTGTAGCCACAGGCTGTGGAAAGGCTCAGATGCCGAAGAATTCCTTCGTTTCCTGCGATCATCATCGCCGATCCAGGGAGCTGCACAGTGAAATGAACATGGCTTTGACCCGCCGCAGTAGCAAAACCTCAACCTTCCGCCAGTAGAATCGCCCTGACTCCCTGGAGACGGTTCGAGCCATGAAAACCTTTTCTGTCCTGTTGCTGACGGCACTTCTCATTCCGGCCACCGCCCGGAGCGAGACGGAATGGATGGGCGATGCGCGGCAGTGGTCGGTCGGGTTCGTTGGTGAGAAGCCCTCCTATTGCCGGCTGGTCTGGAACAATGAACTCGGCAAGACGGTCGAATTCCGCCAGAGCCTCGACAGCGTCATGTGGCTCGTTTCGAAGGATGGCTGGGATATTCCGGAGGGCACCACAACCAAGGTGACACTTGTCGGGTATTCCGGCACCAAGGCCGTAGCGGCCGAATTCTTCGACAGCAAGACGCTTCGCGTCCTGCCTGCGGATGAGAAGACGGGCGTTGCGCGGATCAAGAAGATGCTCAAGAATTCCTTTATCGGCACGCCGGATATGGAGCTGGATTTTGCCGGAAATGAAGAGAAATGGGTGGTGCCCCTCTCGCGGCTCCAGCAGATGTATACGACCTACGTCAATTGCTTGAACCGCCTCGTCCCCGCCAATCAGGCCAGCCAGGTTTCCGACAAGACCCAACCGTTCTGAAGCGTGTTGCAATTTTTCAGATTTGCGCGCCACGCTTCAAGTTTGTTTGAGGCAGGTCGTTATTGGAAAACCGCTGAACACTTTTGCGCGACATGCTTTCGGCGTTCGCATTCTGCGTCGCCACGTCGCAGCAGCGCGCCACAAATTTGGCCCGCGCCACAATGATCATCCTGGTCGTGCCCGCTGCACTTCATTCGCGCGGGCAATCGGATGGTGATCTTCCCGTTTCAGGAGGCCATTGTGCAGAGGCTTCGTATCGCATTTCTCATAAGCGCCGTGGCAGTCGCAGCAGCCGAGCTTGCCGGCCCGGCTTCGGCTGAGGATGTCGCCCACAAATCAACCGATACCCATGTGCTCGTCGTGCGACTGCCGGATGGTTCGCTTGAGCGCATTCGTTACGCAGGTGACCGACCGCCGCAAGTCCGGTTCGACAGTCAGCCGGATTCGGGCTTTTTCGATCCGTTCTGGCCTTCCGCTCCCTTTGCCGATCTAGACCGCATATCCGCAGCGATGGACCGCGAAGCTGCTGCGATGATGCAACAGGCCGACAGTATGATGCTGGCATCTCCGGGAAATCTGACTGATGTCGGCCTCAACAGGCTGCCGGCCGGCATGCAGGGCTATTCGATGGTTTCGACCATGTCCGGCAACGGTGTCTGCACCCGCAGTGTCCGTTACTTCAACAGCGCTGACAGCAAGCCGCAAGTCGAGAGCAGCACGTCGGGGAATTGCTCACCCGGCAAGTCGGCGGGCGCGCCGTTGCCCGCCAAGGCGCCGCGGCCGGCCCTGAAGCCGAAAACCTCTGGTGTCATCAAGGTCAACGCCCGGCCGCCGGTAACAGATGGCAGCGTATCACAGGCAAATCTTCGGCTTGCGAGCGCGGTGAACTGATGGATTACGGTCCAGTATCGTCACTTGCGCGTCAGACGGAAATCTTGCTCCGCACCGCGTCAGCGATCTCGGTCATGCGGTCGACCGGGGCGTGACCAATCAGCATGAAGGCGTGGGCAGCGTTCGCCCAGTAGACGACATTCATGCCCTTGCGGCCTTCGATATCGGGGGCCTTGGGGCCGCCGTCGGAGGCGACGATGCAGAGCGCCATGGGACCGGTCTCGGGATCCAGATAGGCGATCTGGGCGAGCGGCTTGCCATCATATTGCAGGATCTGGGCGCGCTTGAAATCTATATCAGGCAGAGCAACCTGCTCTGGAGAAAGCTGCAGGCCGAGGTTGCCATCCAGACTGGCGAGTTGTGCTGCCTGTACGTCTCTGGGCGGGACCGGACCGGCGAGCGTCTCCGGCGTATAGAGCGAGATATATTCGGCGACGACGGCGCGCCATTCGCTGTTTTCGTCCTTGCCCGAGAGCCCAGTGCCGAGACCGATCACGGCGCGGTCGACGGCGATGCCGGCCACGACCGAAGCAGCAAGTGCGCCGAGAAAGCCTCGACGGCTGACGAAGGCAGCCGGCCTTGCAGACCGGGCGGCAGGAATGGCCGATAGCATGGATTCGAGCTTTGCCTGCGGAGCGGCATCGAGTAGCGGCGCAAAGGCTTGCTTGTAAGGCAGGCTTGCACGCGCCAGGAATTCCAGCCGTTCGGCGACAGCTTCGTCGGCCTCGATCAGCGCTTCGATGCGGGCAGCCTCTTCGGCGCCGAGTTCACCATCGATGAAGGCGGTCAGTTCCTCGTCGGAGGGCATTCTGTGCTTCGTGCTCATTCAAATCCCCCTGCCGATACAGTCTCGGAGAGCTTCGCGCGGGCAGCTGCCAGCCGGCTCATCACGGTGCCGATCGGAACATCCAGTATGGCGGCGACCTCGCGATAGGAAAGCCCTTCTACATAGGCGAGGAAAACCGCCGATCGCTGCGCCTCCGGCAGCGCGTTCACCTGTTTCAAAACCTGGTTCGCCATAACATGCGTTTCGGTGTCGCGGGCGCCATCTGATATCAGCGTCTCGTCGGCATCGACGAAGCCCTGCCCCTGACGAACGCGGCGGGCACGGATCTCATTCAGCCAGATCGAATGCAGGATCGAAAACAGCCAGCGGTCGAGCCGCGTGCCTGCCACGAACTGATCGACCCGCTCCAGCGCACGAACGCAGGTCGCCTGCACGAGATCATCGGCGACATCGCGCTGATGCGAAAGGACGAGGCCATAGCGCCACAGACGGGCAAGATTTTCCGTCAGGCCACTCCTGATATCCACTTCGCTCGCGATGGCCGCCTCCGCGCGTGTTGGCTGTCTCGGAACCGTCGGCCGGGCCGGCGATTCCGTTCTGGCGCGACTATAGGCAGGAAATGTGGTGTGTGCGACCGACATCCGGAAATACCCTTCAATCAACCTTGTCTTTCTCCTGCCCCGCGCAAGCGTGCAGCTTTGTTCCACGCAATTCCGGACGCAAAACCGCTGCACGCTTTTGCTGGCATTGCTTTAGATCTTCGACGGATCGATGATCGCGGCGTTAAGGTCCTGATATTCCTCGCAACCGGTGCCACAGATCGCCTTGATCGTCGTCAGCTGCTCCTTGGCGAGATCGAGCTGGCCCTTGATGACATAGGCTTCGCCGAGATATTCGCGAACCTTGGCATATTGCGGATCGAGCTTCACCGACTGCAGATAGTAGGAGATGCCCTCATCCGTGCGGCCGAGCTTGCGGGTGGCGTAACCGCGATAGTTCAGCACTTCAGCGGTGTTCTGATCCTTGACGGTGTCGAGCATGGCGAGCGCTTCTTCATAGCGACCGGCCTTGGCGAGCGAATAGGCATAATCGGTACGGTTTTCGTCCGTCACGTTAGAGCTCTGCTGCTTGACGCACTTCTTGGTCTTCTGGTCGTAGATCTCGCCCTTCTTGCAGACCGGCATGGTGCTGCTATCGTTGCCGATTGCGAAGACGGGGCCGGAGAAGACGGAAGCGGCAATGCAGCTGCCGAATACGAGGGAAGCGATGCGGACAGTCTTGATCGTCATGGGATAACTCCTCAAAAAATGACGTTGCGAGGAGTGAACACCGCTGCTGGCAGCTTTATTCGACAGGCTTTCGCATTTTTCGATCACTGCTTCGTGAAGAATAGCGTACCGAATAAACCCTCGCGCCCGCGTGTTTTCCACTCGTTCCGCCGGGAACGACAAGGAGCATACCGTGACTCAATCCGTCAGACTTTTAAGTCTCGCCACTGCAGTGCCTGACCATATCATCACCCAGAGCCAAGCCGCCGCGGCATCCGCGCGCCTCTTTGGGGATCGCTTCAAGGAATTCCGCCACCTCGCACGCGTCTTCGACAATGCCGGTATCGGAAAGCGGCATGCCGCCCGTCCCCTCTCCTGGTTTGAAGAGACGCATGGCTGGCAGGACAGAATGGAGGCCTATGAGGAGGTCGCCGGTTCGCTGTTCGTCGCGACGGCAACGCGCGCACTCGGTCAGGCGGGGCTGACGGCCGATCAGGTCGATTGCGTGGTAACGGTTTCCTCCACCGGCATCACCACGCCAAGCCTCGATGCGCGGCTTGCCGGCCCGCTCGGCTTTCGCGCGGATATCGAGCGTGTACCCGTCTTTGGGCTTGGCTGCGCTGCCGGCGTTTCCGGCTTTGGCATCGCTTCGCGCCTGGCGCGCAGCCGCCCGGGCGCCGTCGTGCTCTTCGTCGCCATAGAGCTTTGTACGCTGGCCTTCCGTCTGGATGAGCTGACGAAACCGAACATCATCGCCACCGCCCTCTTCGGTGACGGGGCTGCAGCCTGCGTGCTACGATCAGGCCAAGGCGGCATGGCAGAAGTGGAATCGGCAGGCGATCACCTGTTTCCCGATACGCTCGACATCATGGGCTGGAAGATCGACGATACCGGGCTCGGAATCCTGCTGGCGCAGGGACTACCGCCCTTTGCGGAAAAGGAGCTCGGCCCGGCGATCGACGGCATCCTGGCGCGCAGCGGCCTCAAGCGCGGCGATATCGACCGTTTCATCTGTCATCCCGGCGGCACGAAAGTGGTGGCGGCGATGGAGAGCACGCTTTCGATGGGGCCAGACACGCTCGACATCGAGCGGTCGGTGCTTGCAGACTACGGCAATATGTCCTCGCCGACCGTGCTCTTCGTTCTGCAGCGCGCTATCAGCAGAGGTCTGCCGGACCGGGCGGCGATGATCGCCATGGGGCCGGGCTTTACGGCAAGCTGCGTGACCTTGCGGAGGGTCGCATGATGTGGCCTTCCATCACATTGCTGGCCTTCGTGACCGCCCAGCGGCTTTCGGAACTGGTTATCGCGCGCCGCAACACGATGGCGCTCTTTGCAAAGGGGGGGCGCGAGATCGCGCCCGATCATTACCCCTACATGGTGGCGCTCCACACGGGCTGGCTCGCCGGGCTGTGGATGCTGGCAACGGGACAGCCAGTTCAGCTCTTCTGGTTCGGCCTTTTCATGCTGTTGCAGGTGCTGCGGCTGTGGGTTCTGACCACACTTGGGGAGCGCTGGACGACGCGTATCATCATCCTGCCTGGTGCGCCGCTCGTCGAAGGCGGCCCCTACCGCTTTTTCAAACATCCGAACTACATGATCGTGACAGGTGAGATCGCCGCCCTGCCGCTTGCCTTCGGCATGCCGCTTTATGCGCTCGTCTTTTCTCTCCTCAATGCCGCCGTCCTGACTGTTCGCATCAGGGCCGAAAATGCCGCACTTAAAAGCGCAATGATTTTGAAATGAAATGCGATTTTTCGTTTGCGCCGCAGCATTGAGATGGGCATTTTAAGGCCTAAAACATAGCGGAATGCAGGGGAAAATGACGAAAAACGCAATCGTGCTCGGCGCCGGTATCGTCGGGGTTTCGACGGCCATTCATCTTCAACGCCGCGGCCGGCAGGTTACACTCATCGACCGCAAGGAGCCGGGTAACGAAACCTCCTTCGGCAATGCCGGCCTGATCCAGCGCGAAGGCGTCATGCCCTACGGCTTTCCCCAGCAGCTCGGCCTGCTGCTGCGCTACGCGCTGAACAACCGCATCGATGCGCATTATCATCTGAAGGCGCTGCCCGGCCAGCTCGCCTTCCTTGCCCGCTATTGGTGGAACTCCAATCCGAAGCGGCACGAGGTGATCACCAAGGCCTATGCACCGCTGATCGAGAATTCGATCATGGAGCACAAGGACCTGATCGAGGCGTCGCATGCCGAAACGCTGATCCGCAGGGATGGCTGGATGAAGATCTTCCGCACCGGCGCCAAGCGCGACGAGGCCTTTACGGAAGCGGCCCTCTGGAAGGATCAGTTCGGCGTCAGCTACGAGAGCCTGAGTTCGGCCGATATCACTCGCCTGGAGCCTGATATCACCGGGGATTTCGTTGGCGGCCTTCGCTGGATCGATCCCTGGTCGGTGCTCGATCCGCATGCGTTGACGCGTGCTTACCGCAGCTATTTCGAAAGCCTCGGCGGACGATTTGTGACCGGCGACGCGGCATCGCTCGGGCCAATCGGGTCCGGCTGGAAGATCATGACGTCGGAGGGGTGGCTGGAGGTCGACGAGGTCGTGCTGGCGCTCGGCCCCTGGGCGGCGGTCGCGACCCGGCGCCTCGGCTATTCCTTCCCGCTCGGCGTCAAACGCGGCTATCACATGCATTACAGCGTCCAGGGCAATGCAGTGCTCAACAACTGGACGCTGGATTCCGAGCGCGGCTATTTCCTGGCGCCGATGAACCGCGGTGTGCGTCTGACGACGGGTGCAGAATTCGCCACGCTCGACGCGCCGAAGACGCCGGTGCAGCTCGACCGGGCCGAAGTGGTGGCCCGCACGATCTTTCCGCTGGGTGAGAGACTGGATCCGGAACCGTGGATGGGCGCCCGCCCCTGCACGCCCGACATGATGCCCATTATCGGCAAGGCGCCGCGCCATCAGGGCCTGTGGTTTGCCTTCGGCCATGCCCATCACGGGCTGACGCTCGGGCCGGTGACAGGGCGTGTGCTGGCCGAACTGATGACCGGCGAGACGCCGTTCATCAATATTTCGGCTTATTCGCCTGACCGCTTCAACCCGTAACGCCGAGAGCGGCAAGAGCCTTCAGGGCTTCTGCCGCGATACCCTCGATCGTGTCATCGATATCGACGGTGACGACACCCGGTTCGCCCGTCGGTACTTCCAGCGTCTCCAACTGGCTTTCCAGCAATGAGGTGGGCATGAAGTGCCCCTTGCGGTGGCCCATGCGGTCCGTCAGCAGTTCTTTCGACCCTTCGAGATAGACGAAGTAGAGGTTGCCGCCGGCTGCCGCTCGCAGGCGTTCGCGGTAGATATGCTTCAACGCCGAGCAGGACACGATGGTGCCTTCGCCCTTGGCAAGCGATGCCTTCATCGCCTCGCCGATGCGGTCGAGCCAGGGCATTCGGTCCTCATCGGTCAATGGAATGCCCTTCGACATCTTCTCGACATTGGAGGCAGGGTGAAGAGCATCACCCTCGACGAAGGGCAGATGCAGAGCCTCGGCTATCTTTTCGCCGACCGAGGATTTGCCGGAACCGCTCACCCCCATGACGATAATTGCATGGAGCGTTCGGTTATTCTCGGTCATTGCTCGTCTCGCTCATCGTTCCGACGTGGGATATCTGCGGCATTTAAACATTTCCATATTTCTTCGAAACATGGAAATGCTCTATCTCTTTGTTTTCACGCAATTCCGGACGCAAAACCGCTGCGCACTTTTGCTGGAATTGCTCTAGGAGGCCGCAGCTACCGCAGCATTCTTGCGTGCAAGACGCGCCCTGATCGTTTCGACATCCGCCCGCGGCGTCGCTGCAAACAAGGTCTTTGTGTAGCTATGCTGGGGATCGTTGAAAACCTGATCCCGCGTGCCGTATTCGACTGCTTCGCCGAAATACATCACCATCACGTCGTCTGCCATGTAGCGGACGACCGAAAGGTCGTGGCTGATGAAGACATAGGTCAGGTTCAGTTCGTCCTGCAGGTCCGCGAGCAGGTTGAGCACCTGCGCCTGCACCGACAAATCGAGCGCCGAGACCGGTTCGTCGAGAACCAGAAGCCGTGGTTTCAGCATCAGCGCGCGCGCAATGGCGATACGCTGGCGCTGGCCGCCCGAGAACATGTGCGGATAGCGGTTGAAATGAACGTCCTGCAGGCCGACCTTCTTCAGCATCGCCATCGCGAGATCGCGGCGTTCAGCGGTCGGCGTATTGGTGTTGATGATCAGCGGCTCCATCAGGATGTCGCCGATCTTCTTGCGCGGGTTGAGCGATCCATAGGGATTCTGGAAGACGATCTGCACCTTGCGGCGGATTTCCGGCGTCAGGTCACCCTTGAAGATATCGACCTTCTTACCGTCGATGAAGAGTTCGCCCGCCGTCGCCGGGTCGATCATCGTGATGATACGGGCGAGCGTCGACTTGCCGCAGCCGCTTTCGCCGACGATCGCCAGCGTCTTGCCCTGCTCGACACTGAAGCTCACGCCCTTGACGGCATGGACCGTTCGCGCCTTCTTGAACATGCCGCCCGGCAGGTAATAGTCGCGAACGATGTTCTTTCCCTCGAGAACTGGCGTCATCAGGCCGCTCCCTCCACAGTCTTATTCGGATTGAAAAGTTCACCGATGGTCGGCAGCCGGTCGCCGGTCGCATTATCAGGAAGGGCGGCGAGCAGTGCCCGCGTGTAGTCGCTCTTCGGAGATTCGAAGAGCGAGAGCACATCGGCCTCTTCCATCTGGCGGCCCTTGTACTGGACGATCACCCGGTCAGCCGTTTCGGCAACCACGCCCATATTGTGCGTGATGATGATCAGACCCATGCGATGTTCCGTCTGCAGGCGCATCAGGAGATCGAGGATCTGTTTCTGGATGGTCACGTCGAGCGCCGTGGTCGGCTCGTCGGCGATCAAAAGCTTCGGGTTGCAGGCAATTGCGATGGCGATCATGACGCGCTGGCACTGGCCACCCGACATCTGATGCGGGAAGTGGCCGAGCCGCTCGGCAGGATCGGGAATACCGACCGCCTGGAAAAGCTCGATCGCGCGCTTGCGCCGCGCCGCCTTATCGAGACCAAGATGAATCCTCAGCACTTCCTCGATCTGGAAGCCCACGGTGAAGCAGGGATTGAGGCTGGCAATCGGCTCCTGGAAGATCATCGACATATCCTTGCCGATGATCTCGCGCCGTTTGGCCCCGGACATGCCGAGCAGGTTCTGGCCGTCGAAGAGCATCTTGTCGGCCGTCACCTTTGCCGTCCACGGCAGGAGGCCCATCGCAGCCAGCATCGAGACAGACTTTCCCGAGCCGGATTCGCCGACGATCGCCAGAACCTCACCTGCGTCGACCTTCAGCGAAACGCCGTCGACCGCGCGAAAAGGCCCGGTCGAGGTTTGAAATTCGACGACGAGATTTTCAATTTCGAGAAGCGCCATCTCAGGACCTCTTCATCTTGGGGTCGAGCGCATCACGCAACCCATCGCCCATCAGATTGATAGCGAGAACGGTGATCAGGATGGCGAGACCCGGAAATGTTACGACCCACCAGGCGCGCGATATGAACTCGCGGGATTCGGCGAGCATCGTGCCCCATTCGGGTGTCGGCGGCTGGGCGCCCATGCCGAGGAAGCCGAGGGCGGCTGCATCGAGGATCGCGGCGGAGAAGGCAAGCGTTGCCTGGACGATCAGCGGTCCGAGGCAGTTCGGCAGGATCGTCTTGAACATCAGGCGGAAGGTGCCGGCACCGGCGACCCGGGAGGCTACCACATACTCTTTTTCACGCTCGCCCATCACGGCGGCGCGTGTCAGGCGCACGAAATGCGGCTGGTTGACGATCGAGATCGCGATCATGGCATTGAGCAGGCCGGGGCCGAGCACCGCCACAAGCACAAGAGCCAGGAGCAGCGACGGGAAGGCGAGAATGATATCCATCAAGCGCATGATGACGATATCGACGCGACCCCGGAAATAACCGGCAACGAGGCCGATCAAGACACCGGCAACCACCGACAGCGTGACGACCACGACACCGATGAACAGCGAGAAACGTGCGCCGAAGATCAGGCGCGAAAGAATATCGCGGCCGACGGCATCCGTTCCGAGCGGATAGGAGAAGCTGCCGCCATCCATCCAGAAGGGGACGGAGAGCAGAAGCTGGCGGTTCTGCTCGGTCGGCGCATGCGGCGAGACGAGCGGTGCGAAGATCGCCATCAGCAGGATGATGAGGAAAACGAAGAGACCGATGACGGCGCCCTTGTTTCGCGAGAAATAATACCAGAATTCCGTCAGGGCGGAGGGCTGGTCGGATTTTGCAGTTATCGTGCTCATGGACCGCTCCTAGTGTCTGATACGCGGATTGATGAAGCCGTAGGTCAGGTCGACGATCAGGTTCACCAGCATGATGATGCCGGCAATCATGAGAAGACCGCCCTGGACGACTGCATAGTCGCGCTTGAAGACAGCATCGACCATCCACTTGCCGATGCCCGGCCAGGAGAAGATCGTTTCGGTAAGAATGGCGCCTGCGAGCAGCACGCCGACCTGCAGGCCGATCGTGGTGATAACAGGGATCATGGCGTTTCTGAGCGCATGGACGCCAACGACGCGCAGAGGTGCGAGACCCTTGGAGCGGGCGGTGCGCACATAATCCTCGCCCAGCACTTCGAGCATCGCCGAGCGGGTCTGGCGGGCGATAACCGCAAGCGGAATGGTGGCAAGCACCACGGTCGGCAGAATGAGATAGCTGACGGCCGACGCGAAGGCGCCCTTCTGGCCGGAGAGCAAACTATCTATCAGCATGAAGCCGGTGACCGGCTTGAAGAAATACATCAGCGAGATGCGACCGGAAACCGGCGTCCAGCCTAGATAGCCGGAAAAGAAGATGATGAGCAGCAGGCCCCACCAGAAGATCGGCATCGAATAGCCGATGAGGGCGACACCCATCACGCTCTGATCGAACCAGGTTCCGCGCTTGACAGCAGCGAACACGCCGGCCGGAACACCGAGAAAGATTGCCACCAGGATGGCGCAGAGAGAAAGTTCGAGCGTTGCCGGGAAGAGCGTGAAGAACTCGCCGAGAACCGGGCGCTTGGTGACGATCGAGGTGCCGAGATCGCCGTGCAGCACTTTTCCGAGATAATCGAAATACTGCACATACATGGGCCGGTCGAAACCGAGATCATGCATGATCTGGGCGTGACGTTCGGGTGCCATGACACGTTCGCCCGACAACAGCATGACGGGGTCGCCAGGAAGCAGGCGGATGAACGAGAAGGCAATGAGCGAAACGCCTAGGAAGGTCGGTATCAGGACTGCGAGGCGCCCGATGAGAAATCGCAACATAGCAAGGTTGTCCAATAGTTTCCGGCGGTCAGGTGGAAGCCTGACCGCCGGTCAAGCCCGGTTTTAGCCGGGCAGTTTATCATTTTTCTTATTCGGCGATATCAACGCCGTCGAAGCGGTGAATGCCGAGCGGGTCCATATGGAAGCCCGACACCTTCTTGCTCACCGGAACGAATACCAGCGAGTGGTCGAGCGGGGCCCAGGGAGCTTCCTTCTTGAAGATCGCCTGCGCTTCCTCGTAGAACTTCGTGCGTGCAGCAACGTCAGCCGTTTCCTTGGCCTTCGTCATCAGAGCGTCGTAGTCCTTATTGCACCACTGAGCGCGGTTGTTGCCGCCGACAGCGTCGCAACCGAGCAGCGTGTCCATGAAGTTATCAGGGTCGCCGTTGTCACCGGTCCAGCCGAGAATGACGGCGCCATCGCGCTTCACGTCGGAGGAGAGCTTCAGGTATTCGGCCCATTCATGGGTGACGATCTCGACATTGACGCCGGCCTTGGCAAAGTCGGCCTGGATCAGTTCGGCGGCGCGGCGAGCGTTCAGCATGTACGGACGCGAAACCGGCATTGCCCAGACCTTCATGGAAAGGTCCTTGACGCCAGCGGCTTCGAGAGCCTTCTTGGCGCCTTCCGGATCGTACTTGTCGTCCTGGATCTTGTCGTCATAGGACCACATGGTCGGCGGAATCGGGTTCTTGGCAACCTGTGCAGCGCCCTGGAAGACGGCGTCGATGATCGCCTGCTTGTTGATCGCCATGTTCAGCGCGCGGCGGACTTCCGGCTTGTCGAACGGAGCCTGCTGGGTGTTGTAGGCGAGGAAGCCGACGTTCAGGCCAGCCTGTTCCATGACCGTGAGGTTAGGATCCTTCTTGAGCTCACTAACGTCGGCAGCATTCGGATACGGGATGAGGTGGCATTCGCCGGCCTTCAGCTTCTGGGCGCGGACAGCGGCATCAGGGGTGATCGCGAAAACGAGATCGTCGATCTTTTCCTTGCCCTTGAAGTAGCTTTCGTTAGCCTTGTAGCGGATAACAGCATCCGGCTGGTAGGCGACGAAGGTGAACGGGCCGGTGCCCAGCGGCTGCTGGTTGAGCTGGGCCATCTTGCCGTCAGCGGCGAGCTTGTCGGCATATTCCTTGGAAACGATGGAAGCGAAGTCCATGGCGAGGTCGGCCAGGAACGGTGCTTCCGGATGATTGAGAGTGAACTTGACCGTCAGGTCATCGACCTTCTCGACCGACTTGATGAGATCAGGGAAACCCATGCCGGCAGCGTATTCGTAGGAACCGCCTTCGACATACTTGTTCCAGGGATTGTCGGACTTGATCTGACGTTCGAAGGAGAAGACGACGTCGTCGGCGGTGAGATCACGCGACGGGGTGAAGAAATCGGTCGTCTGGTACTTCACGCCGGGATGCAGCTTGAAGGTATATTCCTTGCCGTCGGGCGAAACCGTCCAGCTGTCGGCAACACCCGGCTCGATCTCCGTCCCGCCGTGCTTGAATTCAACGAGGCGGCTGTAGACCGTACGCGAAGACGCGTCGAAGGTCGTGCCTGCCGTGTAGAGGCTCGGATCGAAGCCTTCCGGCGATCCTTCGGCGCAATAGACAAGCGTCTTGGAATACGCGGCGGTAGCCATGACCGAAGCCAGGGCTGTCGCTGCGAGCAGGACAGAGAACTTTTTCATGATGTCGTTTCCCAGGTTTGTTCTTTTTTGATCTTTAAAGATCGGGCGCTCATTACCCCGATCAGCGGGCCGATGGAACGATATTTATTTGCTGAACGCAACGGCATCCGCAGAAAATTTTTCCAGGAAAGCAATTTTAGAAATTTTCGGTCAAAAATAGGCCCACATTTGCAATATTGAAGCACGTTCAACCGTATTTTTGTCGCGTTTGGTATAATTTCGCGTCGCGGAAGGGCGTTGAGAGCGGTTTCAACGGGCTCTGATATATCAACAGCCGCCAGCGCGAATGAAAAACCACGGCCATCAAAAATGGCCGTGGTTCATGATAATATCGGGATATTCTGATATTAGGCAGCCGGCGCCTGAATGGCGGGCTTGCGATAATGCTGTTCGCCGGTAAGGCCAAGCAGGAAATTGATCTGTGGCCTTGCCTTTACCAGATCGTCGATCGAATATTCGGTCAGCACGTCGAAGAAGGCGTTCAGCGCCTTGCGCAGCGCCGTGTTCAGGCCGCAACTATCAACCAGCGGGCATTCGACCGCGCCGTCCTCAAAGCATTCCGCCATGGCGAAACTGTCTTCGGTGACCCTTACCACGTCGAAAAGGGTGATATCGGTCGCCGGCTTGCCAAGGCGTACACCGCCATTGCGACCGCGCACCGTCTCGACGAGGCCTGCCTTGTTGAGAGGCTGCAGAATCTTGAAAAGGAAGAGCTCGGAAACGCCGTATGCTCTGGCAATCTCCGGAATCCGGCTCAAATGTCCTTCATTGGCTGCACAATACATCAACATGCGAACCGCATAGTTGGTCTGCTTCGTCAACCGCATGCCGATCTCCTAAATCATTTGTGGACCGTATATAGTGGGTTTCACAGTTTTGAACAATTCCAAAATATGAAATTCACATTCACGTTTCCCGCGACTGCTCGCCGCAGCGTTTCAAACGAAAACAGGCCCTTCTCGGGCCTGTTTCCAGATGGCGAAAGATAAGTTGGATCACTTCATTGTCGGCATGACGAATTCGGCACCGCCCTTGATGCCTGACGGCCAGCGGGCGGTGACGGTCTTGGTCCTGGTCCAGAACTTGATCGAATCGGTGCCGTGCTGGTTCAGATCGCCGAAGCTCGAAGCCTTCCAGCCGCCGAAGGAGTGATAAGCGAGCGGAACCGGGATCGGAACATTGACGCCGATCATGCCGATGTTGATGCGGGAGGCGAAGTCGCGGGCAGCGTCGCCGTCGCGGGTGTAGATCGCGACGCCGTTGCCGTATTCATGCTTCATCGGGAGGTCGAGGGCTTCTTCGTAGTTCTTGGCACGAACGACGGAGAGAACCGGTCCGAAGATTTCCGTCTTGTAGATATCCATGTCCGGTGTGACGTTGTCGAACAGCGTACCACCGACGAAATAGCCGTTTTCATAACCCTGCAGCTTGAAGCCACGGCCGTCGACGAGAAGCTTTGCGCCTTCTTCGACGCCGCGGTCGATAAGGCCGTTAACGCGGTTATACGCATCCTTGGTGACCAGCGGCCCCATGTCGGCCTTGTCATCGGTATAGGGGCCGATGCGTAAGGATTCGATCTTGGGCGTGAGTTTCTCGACGAGACGGTTGGCGGTTTCCTCGCCAACGGGAACGGCAACGGAGATGGCCATGCAGCGCTCACCAGCAGAGCCGTATCCTGCGCCCATCAGAGCGTTGACAGCCTGGTCCATATCGGCGTCAGGCATGATGATCATATGGTTCTTGGCACCGCCGAAGCACTGGGCGCGCTTGCCGTTCATTGCAGCCGTTCCGTAGACGTAACGGGCGATCGGCGTGGAGCCGACGAAGGAGACGGCAGCGATATCAGGGTCGGTCAGGATCGCGTCGACCGCGGTCTTGTCACCGTTGACGACGTTCAGAATGCCAGCCGGCAGACCGGCTTCAATCATCAGTTCGGCAAGGCGGATCGGCAGGGACGGGTCGCGCTCGGAGGGCTTGAGGATGAAGGCGTTGCCGCAGGCGATTGCCGGGGCAAACATCCACATCGGGATCATGCCCGGGAAGTTGAACGGCGTGATGCCGGCGCCGATACCGACGGGCTGGCGGATCGAATACATATCGATCGCCGGGCCGGCGCCTTCGGTGAATTCACCCTTGGCAAGATGCGGAATGCCACAGACGAATTCGCAGACTTCGAGGCCGCGGATGACATCGCCCTTGGAATCCTCGACCGTCTTGCCGTGCTCGCTGGAAAGCAGCGTCGCAAGCTCGTCCATGTGCTGGTTCAGGAGATCGACGAATTTGAAGAAGACGCGGGCGCGGCGCTGCGGGTTGGTGGCCGCCCATTTCGGCTGCGCAGCCTTGGCGTTTTCGACGGCGGCGCGGAGTTCCTCGACGCTCGCCAGCGCGACCTTTGCCTGCACTTCGCCAGTTGAGGGGTTGAAGACGTCGCTGGTGCGGCCGCTGGTGCCGGCAACCTTCTTGCCGCCGATGAAATGACCGATATCACGCATGGGTGTTCCTCCTGATCTTTTTGGATGACGCAACAATCGCACTTCAATTTTCACAAATCAATGCGCTATAATAAGCAACCGTTGTGCGTAAATTATAGCTCTGTCGCGGTGGTTGATGCTCCTGCTTCAAAATTGGCATCGCACGCGGACAAGTCAAAGGGAAGGTCGAGACGATGAGCGGAAAACCTGTCGTCAGAATGGCGGAACTGGAGATCGATCCGGGCACGCTCGAAGCCTACCGGGCGCTGCTTACCGAGGAAATCGAGGCGTCCGTTGCGCTGGAGGACGGCGTCCTTTCGCTGAATGCCGTTTCCATCAAGGATCGTCCACACGTGATCCGTATCCTGGAGGTCTATGCCGACAAGGAGGCATACGAGGCCCATCTGCGGACGCCGCATTTCCTGAAATACAAGAATGAGACGGCCGGCATGGTGACGTCACTGACGCTTGTCGACGTCGAACCCATCGTGATGCGTTCTAAGCCATGAACTGGGATGACGTTCGTATTTTTCTCGCCATCGCCCGCACCGGGCAGATCCTCGCCGCATCGAAGCGGCTGGGGCTCAATCACGCCACGCTTTCGCGCAGGCTTACCTCGCTCGAGGAGGCGCTGAAGACGCGGCTTTTCATACGCCGGACGAATGGCTGCGAGCTGACCGCCGAAGGCGCAGTCTTTCTTGCCTCGGCCGAGCGGATGGAAACGGAGATGCTTGCAGCGCAGGCCAATCTCGGCCACACCGACACGGCAATTGCCGGAACGGTGCGCGTTGGCGCGCCCGATGGGTTCGGTGTTTCCTTTCTTGCGCCGCGCATGGGCAGACTGATCGAGCGGCATCCGGAACTCAAGATCCAACTCGTGCCGGTGCCGCGTTCCTTCTCGCTGTCACAGCGCGAAGCGGATATTGCCATTACGCTGGAACGACCCGAACAGGGACGGCTCGTCTCATCCAAGTTGACCGACTACACGCTTGGCCTCTACGCATCGGGGGACTATCTCACGCAGCATGGAAAGCCCGAGGATGTCGATGCCCTGAAGGTGCATCCGCGCATCGGCTATGTCGAAGACCTGATCTTCACCGCCTCGCTGAATTTCTCCGGCGAGGTGATGCGCAGCTGGGACGCAGGTTTTGAAATCTCGACTGCGATCGGCCAAACGGAGGCCGTACGTTCCGGCGCCGGCATCGGCATCCTGCACGACTATATTGCCCGGCAATACCAGGAACTGGTGCGCATCCTGCCGCAGGTATCCATCCGCCGCGCCTACTGGACAACCTACCACGAAAGCGCGCGCGATCTGGTGCGCGTGCGCAGCGTCATCGATTTCCTGCAAGAACTCGTCGACGAAGAAAGGCAGATGTTCCTTTAGAGCATTTCATGCTCCATCCCCTTGTTTTCCCGAAATTCTTTACGCAAAATCGCTGCTCACTTTTGCTGGTATTCTCTCGCGCGCAGATGCTTTGCCGGTTCCTCATTTTCATCAGGATTGGGGAGCGGCACTTCATCCGGCAGGCGATCGGGCTCCGGCTCCTTGATCAGCGGCACCGGTCTCCAGCCTGGCGAGGGCATTGGCGGCTGGTCGGGAAGAGGGTCGTTCGGGACGGACATGGCCGGCTCCTTTACGATTGCAATATTGGATTATTTGTCGTCTCTGACTGCCTCGGCAGCACGGACCGGCATGCTGTCGATGATGGCGAAGAGTTCGCCTGACGTGATCGGCTGACTGGCCTTCAGTTTCACGGTGCCATCCTTGCCAAGCAGGAAGGCGGCAAATTCACCCGTGTCAGGCACGTCCAGTTCCTTTCGAAGCGCCTCGCCGTTCAGCCCGTCGCCGCTTCCGAAGAGCGGTTTTATGCTCGATCCGACAAGCTTGAGAATAACCATATCCCGTTCCTCAAGGGCGTCACGGTCGGCAAGCAGTTGGTTTTCCTGGCGGGCTGCGCGGGAGTTGTCCCTGTCGGCGATGAGAATGAAGATGCGGTTCTTCCACTGGAACTGTTCGAGACTGGCGACAGCCGCATAGGCTGCATTCGTCTCGTCGATCTTCGTTGCGCCGTAAAGAAGGGTCTTGGACATACATATACTCCCGTCGACCGTTGAACGGCGCGGGAGGCGCAAGAGTTCCAATCATGTCCCTTAAAAGGGACGACGGCCGGTCGGAGATGCCGACCGGCCTTGTCGCACCTACATATGCAGAAAGGCAGAAACCGGAACCTGCAGCGCTGCAGCAATACGCCTTAGCTTTGCCGGATCGGCACTTTCGCCATTTTCGATTTCGAGGATTTCCCCATTGGCCAGACCGCAGGTAACTGCGAGGTCTTCAATACTGTAGCCAACCGCATCACGTGCGCCTTTAACCGCGGCTGCCACGTCAATCGGGGAAACAGCGGTCGATTCCTCAATATTCTGTACAGAAATGGACATTGAATTCTCCTATAATGCCTCGGTGGACTGTCCTACCCCCAAGCGGCAAGCCGCCAGCATTTCGCAATGCAACGAAAACAACGGGCAATTGCTGCATCGCACTGCTCATAAATAGGTAAACTAGTGTTAACGGCAATAGCAAAATGCGAGCAGGCATCATTTTGACATCAAAAAGCGCCGATGCCGTGCATTGCCGAACTGGCAAACCAACTTATGGGAGAGAATGGTACGGTTGGGGGGTCTCGAACCTCCGACCTCAGGTGCCACAAACCTGCGCTCTAACCAACTGAGCTACAACCGCACAATGCCGCGCACGCCGCGACGGGGGTCACATACGAGGACTTGAACTTTAATTCAAGCCCCGATTTGCGCTCAATATACAAAAAGGCTGAACATTCGGTCCAGCCCTTATTATCTATCGAGCCCGGCGGATCAGCCAATCTTGAAGGATGCCATGGCCTTTTCAGCAGCTTCCTTCGAAGGCTTTGCGACCTTCTCGGCAACCTGCTTGGTGGTTTCCTGAAGCGACTTCGCCTGCTCGACGGTCAATTCAGCCTGCTTGCGCAGGAAAGAGGTCTGAAGCTCGAAGAATTCGGCGACGGACTTGACGCCAAGGAGCGCCTCCATGTGGGAGAGCGAGCGTTCGGCATTGACGCGGAGCGCATCGATTGCCTTGAGGCCGATCTCAACGCTGCCGGCCTGCGCGGTCTGGACCGTTGCTTCCAGCGTCTTGCCTGCTTCTTCGCCGGCGGACTTCAGCTTGGCATAGGCTTCCTTGGACTGCTGAGCACCCTTTTCGGTGAAGTCGCGGAAGGACTCAGCCAACTTGCTCGGGTCGAAGGAGGCAATTGAAAAAACGTCGTCGGTCTTTATGGTAGCCATCGGATCGCGTCCTTTTAGATGGGCAAATCTGTGCCCGCGATAAATTGGATAAATCTTATATACAGCATCTTATTGTGCATTGCAACATCGTTGTGCAGCGCACAATGCGTTAACCTTTTCGGCCGAAAGCTCCGTGCTCTTCTGGACCGGTCGCAGACCTGCAGTTATTAATAAGCTGTTAATTCTGAAGAGCCCAAAAGCGACAGGTTCGATCATGCCCGCAGTCCAGTATCCGTTCATCGATATCGCCGTGCATGTGCGGGTGCGTGAGCGATTCTCGCGTGGCGAGGCCATGGTGCTCTTTTCCGCTGATCTTTCTCGCCTGCTCTGGGCGAACGGTGCCGGCGCCGAGCTTTTTGGCCATACCGCGGTCTATGATCTGCTCGACCAAGGTGTCAGCCATGCCGACATCACCTTCCGCCAACTTGAGGCGACTGCCCGCCAGCTTGGCGAGATCGGCGCCCGGAAAACCTTCGTCATCCGCATCGCCAAGGGCTTTCAGCGCGTTCAGGCTTCCGCGTCGTCAGAGCTTATCCGTCTCGCTTCGGGCGAGAAGGCCATTCTGTTTTCCGTTCCGGTCTCCACGCCCCCGCTGACGGCGGGCGCCAATGCTGCGCAAATGCTGCAAGGCCTCGACGACCCGGATACGCATATGGCCGTGATCGGAGCCGAGGGCGAAGTCATTGCCGCTTCGCCAGGTTTCGCCTCGCTCGGCATTACGCAGCAGGCGGCAAGGACGCTGATCACGCTCGCCGGCGCCCATCCAGACCGCCTGGTAAAGCGCCCGGTTGCGACCGGCCTTGGCCACTTGCCGGCTGCCGTCGGCAAACTCAACGACGAGCCGGCACTCCACCTTCTCTTCGCCGTTGAAACCGCGATCGGTCATCTCGACCCGATCGAACCTTCCGTCAATATTCAAGAGAGTGCGCCAGCAGAAGCCGCAACGGACGAAACTCCCAGTATTGCCGTACCCGCGGCCGGCTTCACGGAAGCCCAGGTGATCGACGCAGTTTCCGGCATTGAAGAGGTCGAGGAGACGCTGGAGGAAATTACCGGCGAGACCAAAGACCCGGTTGAGATGAGCGAACCGGTCGAACCCGAGGCCCAGTCCGAGCCGTCGGCAGATGGAAGCATTACCGAGCCTGAAACAGTGGTCGTCGATGACGCCAGCGAGCGGGTCGAGCAGCGGACCGAAGCATCTGCTTCCGAGGAAGAGATCGTAGAGGCCGGCGCGGGGGCTCCAGTCGTCGAGCGGGTTGAGCCGGCCGTTTCCGTTGCCGAAAACTTCGCAGCAGCACCCGTTGTCCCAGAAGAGCCTACAGCCGGCCCAAGGAAGAGCAGCTTCGTCTTCAAGCCGAACAGCCGCGCCACCCGTTTCGTCTGGAAGATCGATGCGGAAGGCCGCTTCAGCGAAGTTTCCCATGAATTCGCCGAGGCTGTCGGCCCGCATGCGAGCAACATCATCGGCAGCGCTTTCTCCGACGTTGCCGCCCTCTTCAATCTCGATCCGGAATCGAAGCTCTCCGAAGCGCTGGCGCGGCGTGATACCTGGTCCGGCAAGACGATCTACTGGCCGATCGAGAGCACGAGCCTCGTCGTACCCGTCGACCTGGCTGCTCTGCCGACCTATACGCGCAACCGCGATTTCGATGGTTTCCGCGGCTTCGGCGTGGTGCGCCTGTCGGACGCCCAGGAAGATCCCTTGGCGCTGGGCCTGGCGCTCGGACCCGACGGCATCGGCCATGATGCCTATCTTGGCCCGGCAAATGAAGCTGCGCCGCAAGCGACGGCACCGGCGGAAGCCGAAATGCCGCAAGAACAGCCTGAAGCCATTGCCGAAGTTATGCCGCGGACCGACGATGCTGTGAATCCGGACGCTGATGTCGAAAAAGACACCGTGCCGCAAGTCGAAGTAGCGACGGACATAGCCATCCCGGAAGAGGCGTCAGCACCGGAACCTGTCGTCGAAGAACAGTCCGCCTCCGCGCGTGATGTTGCCGGTCAGCGGGAAGATCAGCCGCCTCGCGACAGACAGGAGGAACCGCCGGCGTTGCGCATTTCCGAAACGCCGAACCGCCGCTTCAGTGACAAGGTCGTGCAGCTTCACAGCGCCGGCAATGGCCTGACAGCCGCCGAGCAGGCGAATTTCCGCGAGATCGCCAAACGCCTCGAAGCCTTCGGCACGCACCGCGAAGAACCGATCGCCACGCCGCAGCCTGAACCTGATGTAGGAGAGGCGCCGGCGGCCGAAGAAGCCGTTGCCGAAACGCCTTCCGTCGAGCAGGCAATTCCGCAGGAAGCGATTTTCGAAGCTGCTGCGGAGCCGCTGCCGGAAGAGGCTGCCGCCGAGGCCGAAGAGATCCCCGCAGGTGAAGCCGAAGACGAAGTGACCGAAGGTCTGCAGGAGACGGTCAGCCAGATCGAGGTTCTGACCAGCTTCATCCCGCCGCGCGTGAAGATGACGGACGGGCTCTCGGCTGCCACTGTCGATCTGCTGCCTGTTGCCGTGCTGATCCATGCCGGCGACCAGCTGATCCACGGCAATCCGGAATTCCTGCGGCTGACGGGCTACGCTTCCGTCGAGGCACTCTCCGAGGTGGGGGGCCTCGATGCGTTGCTGCAGCGTCACGACCTTGAAAACGGTGCGGGCACGATGATGCTCGTCAAAGCCGATGACAGGCTGGTGCCGGTCACGGCCCGTCTGCAATCGGTTCGCTGGGAAGATTCCAACGCTCTGATGCTGGCGTTGATGCCGGTCGAGAACCGGGAAGAAGGCAGGGGCGAGGTTATCAGGCTCGACCAGCGCTCCGACCGGATGGTGGAGAAGGTCGCCAAGCTGCAGGTCGAGGTGGAGGAGCTGCGCTCGATTCTGGAGACAGCGACCGATGGTGTCGTCGTCATCGGCACGGAAGGCGATATCCGCTCGATGAACCGCTCGGCAAGCGCCCTCTTCAACTACGACGAACAGGAAACACGCGGCAAACCCTTCGTCATGCTGTTTGCCCATGAGAGCCAGAAGGCGGTGCTCGACTATCTGCATGGGCTTTCCGGCCATGGTGTGGCCAGCGTACTGAACGACGGGCGCGAGGTGATCGGCCGCGAGGCGGCCGGCGGTTTCGTGCCGCTGTTCATGACCATGGGCCGCCTGACCTCATCCAACGGCTATTGCGCGGTCATCCGCGACATTACCCAGTGGAAGCGCACCGAGGACGAGTTGCGCAATGCCAAGGGTGCCGCCGAAACAGCCAATGCCCACAAGACGGATTTTCTTGCGCGCGTCAGCCATGAGATCCGCACGCCGCTCAACGCTATCATCGGCTTTTCCGACATGATGGCGAGCGAGCGCTTCGGGCCGATCGGCCACCCGCGCTACATCGAATATGCAAACGACATCGGCCGTTCTGGCCGGCACGTTCTCGACATCGTCAACGACCTGCTCGACATTTCCAAGATCGAGGCAGGCGAGATGGATCTCGACTTTGCCTCCGTCGGTCTCAATGAAGCGATCTCGGAAGCGGTTGCTCTGGTCCAGCCGCAGGCAAACAGCCAGCGCGTCATCATCCGCACGGCCCTGTCGCAGTCGGTGCCCGATGTCGTTGCCGATCTGCGCTCGATCAAGCAGATCGCACTGAACATCCTGTCGAACGCCATCCGCTTTACGCCATCAGGCGGGCAGATCGTCGTTTCCACTTCCTATGAGGCGAACGGCAGCGTGGCGATGCGGGTGCGCGATACGGGTATTGGGATGACGCGTAGCGAGCTCGATCAGGCGATGAAGCCATTCCGCCAGGTTTCGTCCACGCAGTCGCGTCATCGTGGCGACGGCACCGGACTCGGCCTGCCGCTGACCAAGGCGATGGTCGATGCGAACAGGGCAATCTTCTCGATCAATTCCGCGCCGAACGAAGGCACCCTGGTGGAGATCACCTTCCCATCGCAGCGCGTGCTTGCCGGTTAGGCGCCTATTTTCATGCAATTCCAGGCGCAAAGCCGCTGTACGATTTTGCTGGGAATGCTTGCCAAAGAAAAGGCAGCCAATGGCTGCCTTCGAGAGTTAGTGCTGGTAAAACAAGAGCTTAGTCGATCAACATCATGTTTCGGGAACCGCAGTTCCAGACCATCTCTTCATGTATGGTCTCCAAGATGGCTTCACCTTTGACAAACCTTTCTTAACGAAAGGTTTCCAAAACGCGGAATTGATCAACGGCAAAAGCTTGTAGTTTAGCTTCCTCTGTCAAACCTTCAGCTCCTCCAGTCCGGCAAAAAGCTGAAGCGACTCAGGGTTGGCGAGCGCTTCCTGATTTTTCACCGGCCGGCCATGAACAACCTCGCGCACGGCCAGTTCGACGATCTTGCCGGACTTGGTGCGCGGGATATCTGCGACCGCAATGATCTTGGCCGGCACATGGCGCGGCGATGCACCGACGCGGATGCGGGTCTTGATCGCCTTTGCCAGATCCTCGGTCAGCGTCATGCCTGGCGACAGACGCACGAAGAGTATGACGCGCACGTCGTCATCCCAGTCCTGGCCGATACAGAGCGCTTCAGCCACTTCTTCCATCTGCTCGACCTGATTGTAGATCTCCGCCGTGCCGATGCGCACGCCGCCCGGATTGAGCGTCGCATCCGAGCGACCGTGAATGATCAGGCCGCCATGTTCGGTCCATTCGGCAAAATCACCATGGCACCAGACATTATCGAAGCGTTCGAAATAGGCGGCCCGATATTTGGCGCCGTCGGGATCGTTCCAGAACATGATCGGCATGGAGGGAAAGGCCTTGGTGCAAACCAGTTCACCTTTTTCCTGACGAACCGGTCTGCCTTCGTCATTCCAGACATCGACGGCGAGGCCAAGGCCCGCACCCTGGATCTCGCCGCGCCAGACGGGCTGCAGCGGATTGCCGAGCACGAAACAAGAAACAATATCCGTGCCGCCAGAAATCGAGGCGAGTTGAACGTCTTTCTTGATGCCTTCATAGACGAAGGTGAAACCTTCGGGCGACAACGGCGAACCGGTGGAGGTGATCAATCGCAGGCTCGAAAGGTCATGGCTCGTGCGCGGCGTCAGTCCGCTCTTGCGCACCGCGTCGATATATTTGGCCGAGGTCCCGAAGATGGCGAATTTCTCCTCGGCCGCATAGTCGAAGAGCACATCGCCATTGGGCGCGAAAGGCGATCCGTCGAAAAGGCAAAGCGTAGCGCCGGAGGCAAGGCCGCTTGCCAGCCAGTTCCACATCATCCAGCCGCAGGTGGTGAAGTAGAAAAGCTTGTCGCCCGTCTGCAGGCCACAGTGGAGGCGATGCTCTTTCAGATGCTGGAGCAATGTGCCGCCGGCCGAATGCACGATGCATTTCGGTACGCCTGTTGTGCCTGAGGAAAACAGGATATAGGCCGGATGGGAGAAGGGCAGTCGCACGAACTCGACCGATTTCGGCTCATAGGGAGCAATGAATTCGGCAAGCGTCTTGCCACCGGCGGTTTCGCGCGCGACCTCTTCTGCATCGCCGGCATAAGGAATGACGATGGTCGGTGCATCGAGGCTCTTTGCGACGTTCACCACCTTCGGCTTCACATCCTGCAGCTTGCCATTATACCAATAGGCATCGCAGGCGATGAAAAGTTTTGGCGCAATCTGGCCGAAACGGTCCAGCACGCCCTGTTCACCGAAATCAGGCGAACAGGACGACCAAATGGCGCCGATCGAGGTGGCCGCCAGCATGGCTGCCACCGTTTCGGGCATATTGGGCATCATGGCGGCGACGCGATCGCCCTCACCGATGCCGAGTGCACGAAAGCCCTGCTGGAGCTGTGACACAAGCGCGCGCAGGCGATCCCACGACCAGCGGTCTTCGACCTTGTCCTCACCGCGGAAAATGATGGCATCGCCCTGCCCGCTTCCGTTCAGCAGATTTTCAGCGAAGTTCAGGCGTGCCTGCGGAAAGAACCGCGCATCCAGCATGCGGTCGCCATTCACGAGAATATCTGCGCCACGCTCTCCCTTCACGCCGCAGAAATCCCACAAGCTCGACCAGAAGCGTTCCCGATCGGCGATCGACCAGGCATGCAGATCCTCAAAGCTTTTCAAGACGAGACCGAAGTCTTCATTGCAGCGCTGCATGAAGGCGTGGATCGGGCTATTTTCGATCCCGTCTTCAGTGGGCTTCCAAAGCGGCTGTTTTTCCTGCATTCATTCCTCCTCCCCAATGCGGGACTTATATCATGGTGCAATGCGTTATAAAGTGTGCAACGGCGCGATCCGCGGCGCGTGGGATTTGCATATGCCCGGTATTTCATATATCCGGCAAAATCAGAAAATAACGGGTAACCGGCTGAAATTCCGGCGGAGCTCATGGGTACGTCAAGACAAGGCAGATGGCGAAAAAGGATCGGCCCCGCCTCGCGCTGGCTGCCGGCCTTTGCGCGCATCTCCACCATCGTGCTGCTGATCGGGCTTGCCTTCTTCCTCTCACTCAGGCTCGCCGCCCCCTATCTCATCTCAACCGGCTTCGTCCGCTCCGGCATCGAGGATGCTCTGTCGAAGTGGACGGGCTATCAGGCCGAGATCAAGGGCAAGCCCGTCCTTGAATTCTGGCCGACGCCGCGCATCACGCTCAACGACGTCACCATCCGCCAGCCGCGCGAAAGCGGCGACAAGCTGCTCGGCCGTATCGAAAGCCTTTCGGCCGATTTCAGCCTCATCGATGCGCTGCGCGGCCGCACACGCTTCCACGAATTCCATCTGCTACGGCCCAACCTCGCACTGACGCGTGACGAGAACGGCCTGATCGACTGGAGCTATGCCGGTCTTCTGGCGCGGGCGATCAGCGGCGTGCGGGATGACAACGGCACCGAAGTTCTCGATCCGAAGCTCGACGCCGATATCGGCGCCGTGACGGTCGAGGACGGCACGCTGACCATAACCGATGCGCGGACGGGCGATGTCCACCATTTCGACAGCGTCGCGGCGGATATCGCCTGGCCGAAGCTGTCGAGGGCGATCTCGGCCGTCCTCATTGCCCGTTTCAACGGCCAGGACCTGAAGATCGACTTTGCCTCAGCCGCGCCACTGCTTGTCTTCGCCGGCAAAAATGCGGAGATGAAGGCCTCGATCGCCTCCAATCTGATGACCGCGCGTTTCCAGGGCGTCGGCAGCATGGTGAGCCTTTCGGCAGTATCCGGCAATTTCAGCGCCAGCTTTCCGGATGTGCCCGCCCTCCTGAAATGGTCCGGCAAACCGATGCCGGGGATCGAGTCGCTGAAGAGCGCATCGATGACCTCGGATGTGACCTCGGCGTCCAACGGTTTCCGCTTCAACAATGTCAGTATGACACTGAACGATGCGAGCGCGACCGGCGTGATGGATTTCACCGTCACGCCCGGCAAGCGGCCGAAAATCGGCGGGACGCTTGCCTTCGACCAGATGAACCTCAAGCCGTTCCTCGATGCCTTTGCGCTGCGGCTTGCCGCCGGAGGACTGGGCGATTTGCTCGTGCAGAGCCCCATCGGACCGCTGCAACTCCTTGATCTCGATGTGCGGCTTTCTGCACGACAGGCGCAGATGGGTATCTTCTCGCTTGCGGATGTCGGCGCCAGCGTGATCGTTGCCGGCGAGGAAGCGAAGTTCGATATCGGCGACAGCCAGTTCGAGGGCGGCGAAATGACTGCCCATCTGGAGGCGACCCGCCGCGATTTCGATGGCGGCGGTAAGCTGCAGCTTTCGATCCGTAATGCGGATTTCAATGCACTTGCCGAAAAATTGCAGCTCAAGGGGCCGCTGCCGCATGCGAGCGGCTCACTCGATCTTTCGCTGGAGACACCGAAGGCGATCTGGACGACGGGACTTGCCGATGTGACCGGCAAGCTCAGATTCTGGACGGCGGCGGGCTCCATCCCTGGAGTCGATGTCTCCGCACTCCGGACACAGGCAGCGCTGAAGCCGTTCTTCCCGCTGAGCGCCGCCGCAAACGGGGCCTTCGCCTTCAGCAAGCTCGATCTTCAGGCCGACTTTGCCAATGGCACCGCCGAAATCCACGACGCGCGTTTTGCCGGTTCCGACCAGACGCTGACCCTGTCCGGCATCGTCACCTATCAATCGAACGGGCTTGCACTCTCCGGCTCACTGGAAGCGACCGATCCGGCAAGAGCGGTCGATCTGCCGCTCCTGCCCTTCTTTATCGGCGGCTCGTGGCCGAACCCAGTCATTTCGCCGGTGCCGCTGCTCAGCGCACCGGCGAAAACCCAGCCTTAAGCAGTCGCAGCCGCAGCCCTTTCATCGCGCTCGCGCTGCACTTCGCGGCGCTTGGTGATGATGGATGCGCAGATGACGCCGACCGTCACGATGGCGATCAGGATGGTGCAGACCGCATTGATTTCCGGGGTCACGCCGAGACGAACCTGACTGTAGATCTTCATCGGCAGCGTGGTTGCGCCCGGACCCGATGTGAAGCTTGCGATCACCAGGTCGTCCAGCGACAGGGTGAAGGCGAGAATCCAGCCGGAAAACACGGCCGGCGAAATGATCGGCAGCGTGATCTCGAAGAAGGTGCGCACCGGCGGCGCGCCAAGATCCTGGGCGGCTTCCTCGATCGACTGATCGAAGCTCAGGAGCCGCGACTGAACGACAACGGCCACGAAACACATGGTCAGTGTCGTGTGCGCCAGCGTGATCGTCCAGAAGCCACGGTCGAAACCGATCGCCACGAAGAGCAGCAGCAGCGAGAGACCGGTGATGACGTCAGGCATGACGAGCGGCGCATAGATCATGCCCGAAAACAGCATGCGCCCGCGGAAGCGCGTGAAGCGCACCAGGGTCAGTGCCGCCATGGTGCCGAGGATGGTGGCAAGCGTTGCCGACAACAGGCCGACACGGATCGTTACCCAGGCCGCATCGAGCAGGCCCTGGTTCGAGAGTAGCGACACATACCACTTGGTGGAGAAGCCGCCCCAGACAGTGACGAGCTTCGATTCATTGAATGAGAAAACCACCAGAAGCACGATCGGCAGGTAGAGGAAGGCGAAACCGAGCACCACGGAGATGATATTGAAGCGGGTCCATCTCAGCATGACTTATCTCCCCCGCTCTTCGGCTTTGGCCTGTGCATTTTGGAAGAACACGATCGGGATCACCAGGATCAGAAGCAGGATCGTTGCCACCGCCGAAGAGACCGGCCAGTCCCGGTTGGCGTTGAACTCGTTCCAGAGCGTCTTGCCGATCATCAGCGTCTGCGAGCCGCCGAGAAGATCGGGGATGACGAATTCACCGACAGCCGGAATGAAGACCAGCATGCAGCCGGCGATCACGCCCGGGAGAGACAAGGGAAATGTGACACGCCAGAAGGCTCGGATCGGCGTGCAGCCGAGATCCTGAGCCGCCTCAATCAGCGTGCCATCCATCTTTTCGAGCGACGAATAGAGCGGCAAGACCATGAAGGGCAGATAGGAATAGACGATGCCGATATAGACGGCCGTGCTGGTGTTGAGGATGATCAGCGGGCTGTCGATGATGTGCAGCGACAGAAGAAGCTGGTTGAGCAGGCCCTCAGGCTTCAGAATGGCGATCCAGGAATAGACCCGGATCAGGAAGCTCGTCCAGAACGGCAGGATGACGAGCATCAGCAGCGTCGGGCGGATGGTGCGCGGCGCCTGCGCCATTCCATAGGCGATCGGATAGGCGATCAGCAGCATCAGGAAGGTCGAAATCCCTGCAATCACGACGCTCGAGAGGTACGCGTTGAAATAGAGCGGGTCGTCCGTGAGGTAGCCATAATTGTCGAAGGAAAAGGTTGAAGCCTTTTCCCAGAAACCGCTCCAGCCGTCGGCAAGCGAAAAGACCGGCTCGTAAGGCGGGATGGCGATCGCCGTCGTCGAGAGCGAGATGCGGAAGACGATGAAGAACGGCGCCAGGAAGAAGAGCAGCAACCAAGCATAGGGAATGATGATGACGAGCCGGCTGTAAAAGCGAGAAGCGAATATTCCCATGGTCTCAATCCTTCAGCAGCACGCCGCCATCTTCAGCGAAGGAAACCCAGACTTCCTGATCGTAGGTGAAGGGGTCCTCGACGGAGCGCTGCGCATTGAGAGAGGAAGCCTTGACTGTCTTGCCGCTCGGGAGCCGCACGTGGAAGACCGTCATGTCACCGAGATAGGCGATGTCCCAGAGTTCGCCCCTGGCTGCATTGACCGCGGCATTTGCCGGTGCGGCGCGTGTTACGCGGATCTTCTCCGGGCGGATGGCAAAGCCGAGTGCTGCCCCTGCGGCGGGCGTCTCGGCCGAAGCCGTGCGCACCGTAAAACCGCTTTCGACAGCGATCTCGACGGCACCGTTTGACGCTGCCGTCACCTTGCCGTCGAAAATATTCACATCGCCGATGAAATCGGCAACGAAGCGCGAATTCGGCGCCTCGTAGATTTCGGCCGGTGTCGCGACCTGCACCACCTTGCCATGGCTCATGACGGCGATGCGGTCGGCCATGGTCATCGCCTCTTCCTGATCATGCGTGACGACGACGAAAGTCAGGCCAAGGCTCTGCTGCAGGTCCATCAGTTCGAACTGCGTTTCCTCGCGCAGCTTCTTGTCGAGCGCGCCGAGCGGCTCATCGAGCAACAGCACTTTCGGACGCTTGGCGAGCGAGCGAGCGAGTGCCACGCGCTGCCGCTGGCCACCGGACAGCTGGTTCGGTTTGCGGGACGCAAATTGTTCGAGCTTCACCATCTTCAGCATCTGCGACACGCGCTCGGCCATCTCGTCCTTCGACATGCCGTCCTGCTTGAGGCCGAAGGCGATGTTCTTCTCGACCGTCATATGCGGGAAAAGAGCGTAGGACTGGAACATCATGTTGACCGGCCGCTTGTAGGGCGGCGTGCCCGAGAGGTCGGTGCCGTCGAGAACGATCTCGCCCGATGACGGCTGTTCGAAACCGGCGAGCATGCGCAGCAGCGTGGACTTGCCGCATCCCGACGCGCCGAGCAGCGCGAAAAACTCGCGATGATAGATGTTCAGCGACAGATCGTTGACGGCGGTAAAGTCACCGAAGCGCTTGGTGACATTCTTGAAAGCAATGAAGGGTTTTGCAGACGGATCGGTCCAGGGCGCGAATGCGCGGCGGATATTGCCGAGAGACTTCATATTATTCCCCGAAAATACAAGGTTTCAGTCGGCCTCCACCCGGGCCGGGAATTGAAAGGCCCGGACGTTTCCGTCCGGGCCTGACCAAAATCACTGGCCGGTAACGACCTTCGTCCAGATTCGCGTCGCCGAGCGCTGGGTCTTCGGATCCCACGGCCTGACGGTGAAGAGGCCTTTCATCACATCATCAGTCGGATAAACGGCCGGATCTTCCAGCACGCCCTTGCTGACGAACTGCTGGGAGGCCTTGTTGCCGTTGGCATAGAAGGTGTAGTCGCTCGCCTTGGCGATGACTTCCGGCTTCATCATGTAGTTCAGGAACTCATGCGCTTCAGCCACATGCTTGGCATCGGCGGGGATCGCCATCATATCGAACCACATCTGGGCGCCCTGCCCAGGAATCGAGTAGTTGACCTCGACGCCATTGTTGGCTTCGGCCGCACGGTCACGGGCCTGCAGCATGTCGCCGGAATAGCCGAAGGCAATGCAGATGTCGCCATTGGCAAGCGCATTGATATATTCTGACGAGTGGAACTTGCGGATGTAGGGGCGAACTGCCGTCAGCAGTTCCTCGACTTTCTTGAAATCCTCCGGTTTGGTGGAATTCGGGTCGAGGCCGAGATAACGCAGTGCCGTCGTCATCACGTCTTTCGGCGTGTCGAGCACGTAAATGCCGCAGTCCTTGAACTTTTCGGCGACCTTCGGATCGAAGATCACTTCGAGGCCGGGCTTGACATCAGGTCCAAGGATTTCGGCGACTTTCTTGACATTGTAACCGATACCGTCGGTGCCCCACATGTAGTCGACCGCGTATTCATTGCCGGGATCATATTCGGCGGTACGCTGCTGGATGACGTCCCACATATTGGAAAGGTTCGTCAGCTTGGACTTGTCGAGCTTCTGGAAGACACCGGCCTGGATCTGGCGCTGCAGGAAGTCGGCAGTCGGAACGACGACGTCATAACCCGTGCCGCCGGCCAGCAGCTTGGTTTCCACGGTCTCGTTGGAATCGAAAGTGTCGTATACGACCTTGATGCCGGTTTCCTTGGTGAAATCCTCAAGGATCGAACTGTCGATATAATCGGACCAGTTGTAGACGTTGACCACACGCTCCTGGGCGAAGGCGGGAGCGGCGGCAAGGAGAGCGACAACGGCAACTGCCGTCAGGTTGGCGATTCTCGACCTCATGATATCTCCTGTTTGTAAAGGTATCGCGCCCCCGGACACCTCTTATTCCCTCTGGTTTTGCTGCAGACTAGAAAGGATTTTCGGAGCCGACAAGCGTAAAATCCTGCAGTGTCAATGATTTCACAATCACTGAAAATCGAAGGCACCGAAGCCGGCAGCAGTCTCGTCCAGGGCGAGTGGACGCGTGACCGGCGGTTCGGCGCGCGAAAGGCAGCCGCGTCTCTCGCAGAGGCGACAGGCGGGACCGATCGCGACCGGCGAAGCATCACTTCGGCCGTAAACCAGACTGTCGCGCAAAGCAGTGTCGCAGCCGAGCAGCACTGCCGTGCGCCGCACCCGTTCGCCAAATTCCACAACCGGCCCTTCGAGCGTGCGCGCCACCGTCAGAAAAGTCGAACCGTCAGGCATGGCGACCGTCTCGGCCAGTATTCTACCCGGCTCCAGAAAAGCCATGTGAACATTAAGCTTCGGACAGTTGCCGCCGAAGCGCGCGTGCGGAAAGCCCTGCGCTCCAGCCCTGCGGATGACATGGCCAGCCGCATCGATCTCCATGAGGAAAAAGGGAATGCCTCCAGCGCCGGCACGCTGCAGCATGACGAGACGCGATACAGCTTGGGCGAAGGACATACCAAAGCGGGCGCGGATGAGATCGATGTCATAGCGGGTGCTCTGTGCGGCAAGAAGGTAGGCGCCGTAGGGCATCATCAAGGCCAGAGCAGCGCTGCGGGTCAGCTCGAAGCGGGCGATGCGCCGGGCCTCGTCGGACGACAGTGGCAGATCTCCAAGCTCGGCTTCGACCTGGGGCCGCAGAACCAGCCTTGCCACCTCGATCGCTATTTCCTGTGCCTGATCGGCTGCCGAAAGACGCTCGGACAGGAACAGGCGCATCGAATGACGGTCGAACCGGCGGCGAAGATCAGGCATGACATGGACGGGAAGGATGCGAACGCTGATGCCGCGCTCGTTCTTCAACCAGTCCTTCAGGCTGCTGCCTGCAGCGAGCCCATTCGCAAAATTTTCTGCCGTCTCCTCGATCCCGGCGAAATAGGCGGAGCGGCGCTCCAGCACCTCCTTCACCTCGTCCAGGGGCAGCCGACCCGGAGCGACTGCCGCATGGCCGTCGCCCGCCATCAAAGCAGTCAGGTCAGAAAGCCGGGCAGCCTGCTCGCGATAGGCGCGATAGAGTTTGATCATGCCACCCGCCGCATTGGGCGCGACATCCGCTACCTCGACAAGCTCCTGATCGCCCGGCAGTTCACCAGCCAGCAACGGATCGGCGAAAACCTCCTTCAACTGACCGAGGCCCCCGGCAGTTTCGCCCCGCAGTTCTTCAAGGTCGACGCGGTAGACGGCAGAGAGCTTCAACAGCAGCTGCACCGTCAGAGGGCGCTGGTTGCGTTCGATGAGGTTCAGATAGGAAGGCGAGATTTCCAGCGCTTCGGCCATCGCGGTCTGTGTCAGCGCCAGCGCATTGCGGATGCGCCTGACTTTCGGCCCCGCAAATACCTTCCTTTCCGCCATGTCACATCCTTTACACTCTGGATTTACAAATTTTGACAAAATTTCAAACTGCTCTGTAAATCCTTCTCATCCTAACCTCTTTCTCGGCTTGGAATCAAAGGTTTTTCTGGATAGTTCGACCAATTTTGTAAATCCTGTCATCAGCGCTCAATCGTTGGAAATTAAAGAGGAGACTGGCATGACAGATTTTAACAAGCTCATCCGCAATATACCCAAGGGACGCTTCGACGGTATCGAGAGGCCTTATTCGCCTGATGATGTAGAGCGGTTGCGCGGCTCGCTAGCGCTGCGCCATACGCTGGCCGAGATGGGCGCGGCCCGCCTCTGGCACCTTTTGCATGAAGAGAATTTCGTCAATGCGCTCGGCGCACTCTCCGGCAATCAGGCCATGCAGATGGTGCGCGCCGGACTGAAGGCGATCTACCTCTCGGGCTGGCAGGTCGCGGCCGACGCCAACACGGCATCGGCGATGTATCCGGATCAATCGCTCTATCCGGCCAATGCGGGGCCGGAGCTTGCAAAGCGCATCAACCGCACGCTGCAGCGCGCCGACCAGATCGAAACGGCTGAAGCCAACGGGCTTTCGGTCGAAACGTGGTTTGCGCCCATCGTCGCCGATGCAGAGGCCGGCTTCGGCGGGCCGCTCAACGCCTTCGAGATCATGAAGGCCTATATCGAGGCAGGGGCTGCCGGCGTTCACTTCGAGGATCAGCTGGCGTCGGAGAAGAAATGCGGCCATCTCGGCGGCAAGGTATTGATCCCGACCGCCGCCCATATCCGCAACCTCGATGCCGCACGGCTTGCAGCCGATGTCATGGGTGTTGCGACACTCGTCATTGCCCGCACCGACGCGGAGGCTGCCAAGCTCCTGACATCCGATATCGATGAGCGCGACCAGCCCTTCGTCGACTATGATGCTGGCCGCACGGTCGAGGGTTTCTACCAGGTGCGAAACGGGCTCACGCCCTGCATCGCGCGCGCTATCGCCTACGCGCCGCATTGCGACCTCATCTGGTGCGAAACGTCGAAGCCGGATCTGGAGCAGGCGCGTCGCTTTGCCGAAGGCGTACACAAGGTGCACCCCGGCAAGCTGCTCGCCTATAATTGCTCGCCATCCTTCAACTGGAAGAAAAATCTTGACGATGCGACCATCGCCAAATTCCAGCGCGAGCTCGGGGCCATGGGCTACAAGTTCCAGTTCATCACGCTGGCCGGCTTCCACCAGCTGAATTACGGCATGTATGAACTCGCCAGCGGCTATCGCGAGCGGCAGATGGAAGCCTATTGCGAGCTGCAGCAGGCGGAATTCGCGGCCGAAGTGCGCGGCTACACCGCCACCAAGCATCAGCGTGAAGTCGGTACGGGCTATTTCGACGCGGTATCGCTGGCGATATCAGGCGGCCGGGCTTCAACGACGGCCATGGGGGAATCGACCGAACACGCCCAGTTCAAACCGGCTGCCGAGTAGAGGAGGAAACGACATGGCATCCATTGCGCGCGTCCGCGAACGGACGGAAGAACAGGCAAGCAGCATGACGGACGACCAGCAGACGGTGACCCGCATGCTCGCCAATGATCTGCACAGGCTGAATCAATCGGTGATGAAGGCCGTCGAGGCTGGCGTTTCGGTCGAGCTGGTGCGCTCCGCCCGGCATCACGGCGGCGACGGCAACTGGGGGGATCTATTGATCCCGGTCATCGTCGCAAAAAGAAACTGAGAATAGGGTCCGGCGTCCTAGCGCCGGACCTACGCTATTTGGCGCAATTGTCAGCACAGCGGAGTCGCGGCATAATTGAGTATCTCTTCGCACGGAACTGCATATGCCCGGTTCGCCGCACGCAAAACTCGAAGTTCTGACCGATCTGATCTACGGCGCGCTCTTTGGCGAGACGTCGTGGCAAGCCTTTCTCGACGCCCTCACCGCGACAATGCCGGACGCCAAGTCCACGCTGTTTTTTCACGATGCCGTCGCGCGAACCGGTGGGCTTTCCCTGTCCTCGGGCCTCGAAAACGCAGAAACCGAGGCCTATAACCGCTATTACGCCGCCATTAACCCGTGGATGCCGCGCGCTGCCACCCGGCCAATCGGCCTTGGCGTGATCGCCGATCAGATGCTGCCGCGGGAGCAGCTTCTGAAGACGGAATTCTACAATGACTACATCCGCTGGATCGGCTGTGAGAGCAGTGTCGGCGTGACGATCATGCGGGAGCGTGGCCGCTCCTTCAATCTATCGACACTGACCTCCTCTTCCGATCCGGACTTCAATCGCAGCAATGCCGAGCTTCTCAGCGATCTCGCGCCGCATCTGCGGCGCGCCTTCGACTTCATCCGCCGCGAGCATAGCGACCCCCACCATAACGAAAACGGGCTGTCGCTCTTCGACGCGATCGGTGTCGGCATCGTCTATATCAGCGAGGATCAGACCATCCGTTCCATCAACAGCGCGGCCGAACAGATGATCGCCGAGGGTGAGGCGATCGGCGTGAACACGACCGGACGGATCATCATCAACGACAATACGCTTGCCTCCCGCCTGTCGGCCCTGTTGCGCCACCATCTCCACGCATTGCCGCCCGCGAGCACGGTGATCAGGATGAAAAATACCAGCTTCAAATGCACGCTGGTGAAAATGCAGTCGGATTTCATCACCGAATTTCTCGAGGGACCGACAGCGGCGCTGATCATCGAGCGGATGAACCTGCCACTGCGCCCTGATTTCAAAGATGCGCTGCCCCGCATCGACCAGCTGACCGCGGCGGAAATGCGGATCGCTGCCGGTATCGCTGCGGGCCTGTCGCTGCGCGAAGTCGCGCGGACGAACGATGTCAGCTACGAGACTGCGCGCTCGCATCTGAAGAACATCTATTCGAAGCTCGGCGTAAACAGCCAGGTGGGGCTCGTGCGCTGGCTGATGCCGTAGAACATGTCCAGCTACCCGCGGCTGGCGCGCTTGCCGGCGAAGAGATCCGTGTAACTTTTCAAAAGCTTCGTCATCCGGTCGGCGACCGTGCGGATTTCCGGACGGTGGCGATCCTCGGCATTCATGACGATCCATTGGCGATGGCGCAGTTCCGGCAACTCGCCGCCGCAACGTTCGAGCTCTGGATCGAGATCGCCGACGAAACAGGGCAGCACTGCCTTGCCGACGCCGGCACGCACCAGATCCGGCAGGGAGCGCGGACGGTTGAGCGTTGCGACGATCGCGGATCGAGCATTCCGGTATGGCCAGCGCAGATAGGCGGAGATCGCATCCTCCTCGCCTACGGCGATCCATCTGATATCGTCCTGGTTGGCATTGCGCCTGATATAGATGGCATAGGCGACCTCGCCCAGCAGACGGGCGGCGAGATTGCTTTCCTCCGGCTCGAAAGCCCGGATACCGATATCACTTTCACGGTAGTTCAGGTTCGCCCGCGCTTCGCCGATCGTCAAAGAGATTGAGAACGCATCGCCCGGCGTGCGGATTGCCGCAAAATTCTCCGTGAGCAGCCAGGATATCCAGGTGCCGGCAGCAATCCTGACGGTGGCGCCGCCGTCAGCCGATTGCCGCCAAACCTCCACCTTGCGGGCGGCCGCTTCCATCTCCAGCAGATGATCGACGAGAGTCTGCCCATCTGATGTCAGGCGGTAGCCGGTCTGGCTGCGGTGGAACAGGGCGCGGCCGAGTTCCTGTTCGAGATCGAGCATGCGCCGGCCGATCGTCGCTGGGCTGAGAGCTGTGGCAGCGCTTGCGCCCGTCAGGCCACCGGTGCGGGCGACCTGCAGGAAAAGCTGATAGGAGTCCCAATTGCTGTTTTTCATGAATGAAAAACATAATGGGAATCTACTTGTTCAAGAAGCGAATTTTGATGTGTAGATCAATTGATGTCCATAAACGAGAGGGCATCACGATGATCGATAATCTCATAATCGCAGACATTGCCGGCCGAATGCAGCGAGCAACATTGCTGCAGCAAACAAGACGCGATCGGATAAGGGAAGAGGACGCCTTTTACAACAAAGCCGGGAGCAGCTTCCTGGTGCAAATTGCAGCCTGGCTGACGCTGCCGGCAGACAAGGCCACCGGTCGCACAAAGGTGCGGCCGGTGGAAGACGAATGCGGATGTCAGGCCGCCTGTCTCGCGCGGCCATGACCTGCTGCGCTTTCGGCAAGGCGGAACTGCTCGATGAGCGCCATCAGCATATCAGCCTCTTCGGCTAGCATACGGCTTGCCTGGGTGGCTTCCGCGACCATGGACGCATTCTTCTGGGTCATCTGGTCCATGGCGTTGACAGAGCTGTTGACGTCCTGGAGGGCGGCCGACTGGTCGCGGCTCGCGGTAGCGATGGTCTCGACGTGACCGCTGATCGCGATGATCTCATGGCTGATCGAAGCGAGCACGCTGCCGGTCTTCTGCACGAGCTCGGAACCGGCATTGACCTCGCGCGTCGACTGGTCGATCAGCGTCTTGATCTCCTTGGCGGCAGTTGCGGAGCGCTGGGCAAGTTCACGTACTTCCTGGGCAACGACGGCAAAGCCCTTTCCGGCCTCACCGGCGCGCGCCGCTTCGACGCCGGCGTTCAATGCGAGCAGGTTTGTCTGGAAGGCGATATCGTCGATGACGACGATGATCTGCTCGATACGCTGCGAGGCGTTCTCGATGCGGCCCATGGCAGCGACCGCGTCACTGACGACGGCTCCGGAACTGTCTGCCGTCCGTTTGGTCGCTGCAACAACGTTGTTTGCCTCATGCGCGCGCTCGGCGGAAGAGCGAACCGTGACGGTGATCTCCTCGACGGCGGCGGCCGTTTCCTCCAGGCTTGCGGCCTGGGATTCCGTGCGCCTGGAGAGTTCGTCAGCCGAAGCCGAAACCGAGCCACTGTTGCGCTGGATGGAAGCGGCGCTCGCTCGAATGCGCGTGAGCGTATCCTGAAGGCGCAAAAGCGAGCTGTTGAAGTCCATGCGGAGCTGTTCGAGCCGGCCGACAAAGGGCGTTTCGATGGTCTGTGAGACGTCGCCCTGTGACAGGCGGCCGAGACCGGCGGCAAGCTGATCGACGGCAAAATCGATCTGGCCGTCGAGCGTGCGCTTCTCCGCGTCGTTGCGGCTGCGCTCGGAATCGTTCAGGGCGCGCTGTTCGGCGGCCTGCGTTTCCAGTTCCTGGCGCGCCATCGCGCTGTCGCGGAAGAGAGCAAGCGCACGGCCGATCTCACCGAATTCGTTCCTCTTTTCGACGCAGGGGATGGCACTGACGAGATCGCCCGACGAAATGGCGTGGACGCTCGATGTCAGTGCCAGCATCGGCTTTATGGAGCGGCGGATTGCATAGGATGCGAACACGCCGACGAGCAGCATCACCACAAGGCCGACGCTGAGAACCAGCATCTGCAGATGGTTCATCCGCTCGTAGTAGACTTCCATGGGTATGCCGATGAAGAGGATTCCGATCGTCGCACCGGACGGATTCTTGATCGGGAAGTACCCCGTCATGAACTTGCGGCCGAAGAGGTCCGCCGGACCATAATAGGCGTTACCGTGTGCGAGCACAGGCTGGGCGGGGTGATCCGCGGCGAGCTTGGTGCCGACGGCACGGTCGCCGTTTTCCTTCTTTACGTTGGTGGAGACGCGGACGTAATCGTTTTCCTGCTTTTCGAAGATGGTGGCGACGCCGGCAATCGACTGCGCCGTACGGTCGACGAGTGAGTAATCCGCAAAGGCCGGGATCTTGTCTTCGGCGACGCCGGAAAGCATATTATCCTTCACGTCGATGCGGACATTGCTATCGCTTGCTCCGTAGAGGACCGCCATCGAGCGGCTTGCATCCTTTGCGTCGGATACCGCACTCTCCATGACATAGCTGCCGAGATTGTAATAGGTCACGCCGACAATCGCCGCGGTGCTCACCGCGAGCAGAAGCAGCGTGATCGCAACGATCTGGCGCACAATGGACGTGGAAAAGAAACGCGGCATCAACAACTCCTGGCGGGTACAACCAACGCCAAGTTAATTGATAAACGTTAAGGAAAATTTTCTCTTAACCTTCTTCGGCCGTAGCATTCCATTTCTTCTGCTGCTGTTAACGCGCCGCCATTGGAAGACGGTTTTCTGGTATCGACGCGAAGAACTTTCAATCTGCCGAATTCTTACAAAATCATCGCGTGATTTTCTCGGAAAGACAAATGGCCCCGAAACGGGGCCATTTAAGATCCGCGAAAATCCTGCTCAAGCGGCGCGGTAGACTTGCATGTCGCTGTCGCCGTCGATCTTGAACTGCTGCACAAGATGCAACAGCGCGTCCGCCTCGTTTGCCAGTTCGCGGCTTGCGGCGGTGGTCTCTTCCACCATCGCGGCGTTCTGCTGGGTCATCTGGTCCATCTGGTTGACGGTGGAATTGACTCCCTGCAGCGCACTCGACTGGTCGTGGCTGGCGCGGGCGATCATTTCGACATGCTGGCTGATCGTGACGATCTGGGCGCTGATCTTGGCGAGAACCGTGCCGGTTTCCTGTACGAACTGCGAACCGGAATTCACCTCGTTCGTCGACTTGTTGATGAGGCCCTTGATTTCCTGCGCGGCAGCGGCAGAGCGCTGGGCAAGCTCGCGGACTTCCATGGCAACGACGGCAAAACCCTTGCCGGCTTCACCAGCGCGGGCGGCTTCGATGCCGGCGTTGAGCGCCAGGAGGTTGGTCTGGAAAGCGATCTCGTCGATGACGCCGATGATCTGCTCGATCTGGCGCGACGCATCCTCGATGCGGCCCATGGCGTCGATCGCATTGTTGACGACGACGGCGGAGTCATCGGCGCTGCGCTTGGCCTGGCGAACGATCTGGTCGGCATCCTTGGCGCGCTCGGCGGACGAGCGGACAGTGACGGTGATCTCATCGACGGCGGCGGCAGTTTCTTCCAGCGATGCGGCCTGTTGTTCGGTGCGTTTGGCAAGATCCTCGGCGGACTGAGCCATCTGATTGCCGTTGCCCTGGATCATCTCGACGTTGTCGCGGATCTGGCTCATCGTTGCCTGCAGGCGCATCATCGAGCCGTTGAAATCCTGACGGAGCTGTTCGAGACGGCCGATGAACGGCGTCTCGATCGTCGTCGAGATATCGCCCTGCGACATGCGCTCGAGACCGGCAGCAAGCTGGTTGACGGCATATTCGATCTGGCGATCCATCTCCTGCTTTTCGGCATCGTTGCGCTGACGCTCGTGCTCGGCGGCCTGACGCTCTTCGTCGCTCTGCTCCTCGATACGGATCTTGGAGATGGCATTTTCCTTGAAGATGCCGAGTGCGCGGGCAATGTCGCCGATTTCATCGGAACGCTTCTCGCCGGAGATGTTTGTGTCGAGCGCACCTTCGGCGATGCGGCGCATGGCTGCGGTGATCTGGGCGATCGGCCGCTGCAGCGTCAGCACGAGAGCAATGCCGCCGACGATGGACACCAAGATGCCGAGCGCAGTGGTGCCGACGGAGATACTGTTGGCCTGGTCCCGCTCGGTGCCGGCAGTCTGCTTCTGCTCTTCCGCGAAGCTGGTCAACTGTCCCCAGACGCCGTCGAGCTGCTGCCGCGCGGCGACATAATCGGTCGTGCGCTGATTGATCACATCGACGAGGGATTGCGCGCCCTTTTCCATCGAGACGAGAGCAGGCGAAATCGCGTCGACAATGTCACCGGCGAAATTCATACCCTTGGCACTTGCCTGGAGGGTGTTCAGCATGGTGTTGAGCGTCGCGATTTCCTGGTTGAGACGGACGCGATTTTCCTTGCTCGGCTTGGCGTTGAAATCGGCAAGCACGAGCTGCAGCGAATAGATGGAGCTTTCAAGGCGCCGCGTATCTTCCAGCACCGAGTTGGTCTGCGCGATGCGGCTGTCGAGCTCCACGAAGGTCGTCGTCGCCTCGCGCATCATCTGCGTGGCGGTGAGCTGGGTGTAAGTCGACATCTGGCGGAAACGGGAAACGAGACGGCCGAGATTGGCAACGCCCTCATCCGTGCCCGCTTCCGGCGCTGCAGCCTGAGCCTTCAGATCGCTGACGGTCTGCGCCATCGACTGGGTCATGCTCTTCTGGTTCTGCGGCACGGAGATTTCGATCATGCGCTGCGCCTTGACGATCGCAGGAAGCGTATCGGTCACGACTTTCAGCTTGTCGGCCGAAGTCTGCGCCTTACTGAAATCATTCATGGCGGTTGCCAGCGTATCGCCGCCCTTCAGCAGACGGTCGGCTGCGCGCAGCGTCGCGGTCGCATTGCCTTCATCGGTGCGGACGTTCTCTTCCAACTGCTTGGCGTCGTAGCTGACGTTGAAGCGGTTGGTGATCATCACTTTCTGGGCATCGTCGATCGACTTGCGAACGGCCATTTCCTGCTCGTGCAGGGTCCAGAGCTTGCCGACGGTATCCGAAATGCCGTTCGTGCCCTCGATGGCGGCCTGCAGGTTGTCATGACCGGAATTGTCGCCGATCTGCGCCATAGTGGCGTTCAGCGTCTGCCCCTGGGTCTTGATATCAGCATACAGCTTATCGCGCGCCTGCTCGTTGGTTGTCTGCAGGAAGTCGTCCATCGAGGCGTAGAGATCCTTGAACCCGCTCAGCGACTGGAGAACGCTGTTGGAAATCTCCATGCGGCCTTGCAGCAGCCCGGAGGCATAAAGACCGGTCAGACCGACGGCGGAAATGGTGATGACGAATGGCAGAACGAAGATCAGAACCTTGGTCTGAATCTTGAAACGAGAAAGAATCTTATCAATGAACATGGCGCGTCGTGCCTTTCATACACCACTCCTCCCGCAGGCAGCCTTCTGGCGCCAGCCGGGTGCATATCGAGCTGATCTACTAAACAACTGGGAGACCCTGATGCGGGCGGCAATCATTGCCAGTTCATTTCCGGCGAGACCGGAAACACCCAAATATTCGTCTACAATGTGTCAGATTAGATATTAATTTTCGGATAAGCGGTAAGAGCGCATTACCGAAGATCGCACAATAGTTGCAAATTGCGCGCCGCAAAACCGCGACATGGCAGTCGCGATATCGGAAACTTCCATTTCAAGCTGCGAAGGGATCAGATGAAGTGGGACAGAAGAACCGCAATGCTGGCGGCAGTCGCGCCGGCGGCGAGCATCAGATAGTGCAGGGCAGTGAGCTTTGCATCAGGCTTTGCCTGGGCAATTGCGATGGCGCGGGCGCGTCGAGTGTTTCTGTTCATTGCGAAACCTCACATCTATTCAAAGACAACAATCCAACAAAACAGCTTGCCGGTAAAGCTTAATTTAGGAACGGCTTTGCCGACTTGCCATTGAGACAGGATGGCGCAGGCAATCTTAAGAAGTCTTGAATCGCCGAAAAGGTTTCACGTCTACAAATATTAGCGTTTACAATGCCTCACCAGCCGCGAAACCGGAGGCCCACGCCCACTGGAAATTATAGCCGCCGAGCCAGCCAGTGACGTCAACGCATTCGCCAATGAAATAGAGGCCGGGAACGGTCTTGGCCCGCATGCTGCGGGAATCGAGCGCTGATGTATCGATGCCGCCGAGCGTGACTTCCGCCGTGCGGTAACCTTCGGAGCCGGAGGGCCTGACGGACCAGTTCTGCGCGGCGTCGGCAAGTCGGGTCAGCAACTTGTCCGAGAGGTCGGCCATGTTGCCGGCGACCGCCTCGCGTTCGACGATGTATTGCGCCAGACGCTTCGGCAGGATTTCACCGAGTGCGGTCTGCGCCGACTGGCGCCCGTTCATCTGTTTTGCCTTCTTCAGATGCACGGCGATATCGACATCCGGTTCGATATCGATGGTGATGGTGTCGCCTTCCCGCCAGCAGGATGAGATCTGCAGGATGGCAGGGCCGCTGAGGCCCCGGTGGGTGAAGAGCAGCGCTTCGCGAAAGGCGGTCTTGCCGTGGCGGATCTCGGCAGGTGCAGAGATGCCGGACAGCGGCGCGATGCTTTCGAGCAAAACGGGATCGAGCGTCAGAGGGACAAGACCGGGGCGCGTTTCGGTGACATCAAGTCCGAACTGCTCGGCAACACGATAGGCAAAGCCGGTCGCTCCCATCTTCGGAATGGATTTTCCGCCCGTTGCGATAACGAGCGAAGCCGCCTCGAAGAGACCTTCCGATGTCGAGACACGAAAGCCGCTTTCGGTCTTTTCAACGCCTGTTATTTCGACACCGAGATGCCATGCGGCACCTGCCGCACGCATCTCGTCGAGCAGCATGAAGATGATGTCCTTGGCGCTGTTGTCGCAGAACAGCTGGCCAAGCGTCTTTTCATGCCAGGCGATCCCATGACGATCGACCATGGCGATGAAATCCGTCGGAGTGAAACGGGCAAGCGCCGACTTGCAGAAATGCGGATTGGTGGAGAGAAAATGCTTCGGGCCGGCATTGATATTGGTGAAGTTGCAGCGACCGCCGCCGGAAATGCGGATCTTCTCGCCCGGCGCGCGGGCATGATCAAGTAGCTTCACGGTGCGACCGCGCTGTCCGGCGCGAATGGCGCACATCATACCCGCGGCACCGGCACCGATGACGATCACATCGCTCTTGCGCTGCAAAATCCGTTTTCCTTATCAAAATCGCGTCTTCTTTTTCCATCAAGGGGCCGATGTCAACGCCTTTGCCCCCCTCGCCAATTGCCAAACTCTGGTTATGATGGCGTCACGATCAACGCAACCCGGTGTGTCATGTCCCCAAAAAAGACGACGCTGAAGCCTGCCAGAAACGTACCCGCCTCCAAGAAATCCCCCCCTGATCCCGGATCTCTGCGCGGTGTTGCGAACTGGAAGGAAGCGGCGCGCTGGCTGCGGGACCGCGGGATCGAAGATATCGAATGTATCACCCCTGACCTTGCCGGCGTGCCGCGCGGCAAGATGATGCCGACGTCGAAGTTCACCTCCAACACATCGCTTGCACTGCCCTCTGCTATTTACCGCCACACGATCTCAGGCGAATATCCGGAGGAAACCGAGAGCTTCCGCTACGAGCCGCGTGACAGCGACCTGAAGCTGGTGCCGGATCTTTCCACCCTGTCCGTGGTACCCTGGGAAACGGACCCGACTGCGCAGGTCATCTGCGACATAGTCAATTCTGATGGAGAGGAAGTTCCCTATACGCCTCGCAACGTATTGAAGCGTATTATCGGCCTCTATGCCGAGCGTGGCTGGAAGCCGATCGTGGCGCCGGAAATCGAATTCTATCTCGTCGCCAAGAATGACGACCCGGACTATCCGCTGCACCCACCCAAGGGACGTTCGGGCCGTTCGATCCTCGGCGGACAGGGCTATTCGATCGCCGGCATCAACGAGTTCGACGAACTGATCGACGACATCTATCACTTCTCGGAAAAGCAAGGCCTCGAGATTGATACGCTGATCCACGAAGAAGGACCTGCGCAGCTCGAAATCAACCTCCGCCACGGCAATCCGATCGAGCTTGCCGACCAGGTTTTCCTGTTCAAGCGCACGATCCGCGAGGCGGCGCTAAAGCACAATATTTATGCGACCTTCATGGCCAAGCCGATGCAGGGCCAGGCGGGCTCGGCGATGCATATCCACCAGTCGGTGGTGAATATCGAGACGGGCAAGAACGTCTTCTCGAATGCCGACGGTTCGGCCTCGAAGGAGTTCTTCCACTTCATCGGCGGCATGCAGAAATACGTCCCGAGCGCGCTCGCCATGCTGGCGCCCTATGTGAATTCCTACCGCCGCCTGCAACCTGACATGTCCTGCCCTGTCAACAATGCCTGGGGCTACGACAACCGCACGACGGCCTTCCGCGTGCCGGTTTCCGATCCGCAGGCGCGGCGCGTGGAAAACCGTCTGCCGAGTTCGGATGCCAATCCTTATCTTGCGCTCGCCGCTTCGCTCGCCTCCGGCCTGCTTGGCATCATGAAGGAAATCGAGCCGACGGCGCCGACCGAGGATGCCGCCAACGAAGGCTCGATCGACCTGCCGCGCGGCCTGCTGGAAGCCGTTGCTCTGCTTGAAGACGAACCGGCCTTCGAGGAAGTCTTCGGCGCCGAGTTCATCGGGCTTTACGCCGGCGTGAAGCGTGGTGAATTCGAAACCTTCATGCAGGTCATCAGCCCCTGGGAGCGGGAATTCCTCCTTCTGAACGTATAAGGGGGCGCGATGACTGAGAAGATATGGCAAAGCCCCATCGCACCCGGCCTATCCTGGTATCAGGCAACAGCCGGCGAGCGCCCTGATTATCCGGCGCTCGACGGCTCCAGGCAGTGTGATGTCGCCATCATCGGCGGCGGTTATACAGGTCTGCAGGCCGCCTATAATCTCGCCAAAGCCGGCGTCTCGGTCACGCTGATCGAGGCCGTGAGGCTCGGCGACGGCGCCTCCGGACGCAATGGCGGGCAGCTCGGCACCGGCCAGCGCTGGTGGCCGGAGGAGCTCGAAAAGAAGATCGGCTACGAGCGCTCGAAGGCGCTCTTCGATCTTGCCGAGGATGCCAAGCGGCATCTGATGGATTTTGCGACCGAGCACCAGATCGATATGGAATACGTGCCCGGCCAGCTCAATGTCGCGCATAAGGAAAGCTACAAACGGGAATACTACGAGAATGCAGAGATCGCGGCCTTTCGCTACGACTATCCGCATATCCGTTTCATGGACCGCGAGGAGACGCAGGAGCGGCTCGGCTCCAAGCGCTTCTATTGCGGCGTCCGCGATATCGGCACCGGCCATATACATCCATTGAAGCTGCTCATAGGCCTCGGCCGGGTAGCGGCCAATGCGGGCGCCGATATTTTCGAAATGACCAGGGCGACATCGATCAGCCAGGCCGGCGGCCTGGTCACGATCGAGACCGAACGCGGCACGATTACCGCCAACCGGGTGCTGATTGCCTGCGATGGGCATATCGGCAATCTGGAGCCGGTGACGGAAAGCCATGTGATGCCGATCCGCTCCTTCATCGGCGCGACCGTTCCGCTCGACCGGTTTCCTGATGTGATACCGGGTGGCGAGGCGGTGGCCGATTCGCGTTTCGTCGTGCGGTATTTCCGAAAATCAAAGGATGGGCGGCTGCTTTTCGGCGGGCGCGAAGCTTATACGGCGGACAACCCGCGCGATATTTCCGAGCATATCCGCCGGCAGATCGCCGAGATCTATCCGGCGCTGAAGGATATTGAGATCACCCATGCCTGGGGCGGTTCGGTCGGCATCACCATGCCGCGCGAACCTTTCGTGCGGGAGGTCATGCCGGGCGTTACCTCAATCGGCGGTTATTCCGGCCATGGCGTCATGCTGTCAAATTACTGTGGCAAGCTTTACGCAGAAATGGTGTTGGGCAAATCGGCCGATCTCGATCTCTTCAAGGCGCTCGATATTCCCGCATTTCCGGGCGGCGCACGCATGCGGACGCCTCTGCTTTTCCTTGCCTTGTCGTGGTTCGCCCTCCGCGACAAGTTTTAGTTCGATTGCGGATTTCCTCTCCGGACGATTCGCTCTAAAACCGATGTCCGACAGATTCATTGCACCGCACACTGGCTTTTTTAAATCGATTAGATTAAAACGGCCACCAACCAAGCCTGATTGAGAGACAAGCTCATGAGCAGCCAGATCATCCCCGTTGAGCCTTTTGATTATGTCGTCTTCGGCGGCAGCGGCGACCTTGCAGAGCGCAAGCTTCTGCCCGCGCTTTATCACCGCCAGATCGAGGGCCAGTTCTCCGAACCGACCCGTGTCATCGGCGCTTCGCGCAGCCCGCTTTCGCATGAGGAATACCGCAAGTTCGCCAAAGACGCGCTCAAGGAGCACCTGAAGAAAGGCGAATATGACGAGGCGGAAGTCGAAAAGTTCTGTGCCCGTCTCTTCTACGTTTCCGTCGACGCCCGCACCGACACCGGCTGGGATCATCTCAAGAAGCTGCTCGATGAGGGCAAGGAACGCGTTCGCGCCTTCTATCTCGCTGTCGCTCCGGGCATCTTCGGCGACATCGCGCAGAAGATCTACGAACACAAGCTGATCACCAAGTCGACCCGTATCGTCGTCGAAAAGCCGATCGGTCGCGACCTTGCTTCGGCCTTGCAGCTCAACGACAATATCGGCCGCGTCTTCAAGGAAGAGCAGATCTTCCGCATCGACCACTATCTCGGCAAGGAGACAGTGCAGAACCTGATGGCGCTGCGCTTTGCCAATGCGCTCTATGAGCCGCTGTGGAATGCCAACTACATCGACCACGTGCAGATCACCGTTGCCGAGTCCGTCGGCCTCGAAGGCCGCGCCGGATACTATGACACAGCGGGCGCGCTGCGCGACATGGTGCAGAACCACATCCTGCAGTTGCTCTGCCTGACCGCGATGGAAGTCCCCTCCTCCATGGATTCGGAAGCCGTGCGCGACGAAAAGCTGAAAGTGCTGCGCGCGCTTAAACCGATCAACGCCTCCAACGTCGAGCAGGCGACGGTTCGCGGCCAGTACCGCGCCGGCGCTTCCGGCAGCGGCCCGGTCAAGGGCTATCTGGAGGAGCTTGAAGGCGGCGTTTCCAACACGGAGACCTTCGTCGCCATCAAGGCCGAGATCAACAACTGGCGCTGGGCAGGCGTTCCCTTCTATATCAGAACCGGCAAGCGTCTGGCCGGCCGCGTTTCGGAAATCGTCATCACCTTCAAGCCGATCCCACACTCGGTCTTCGATCAGGCCGCCGGCCGCATCAGCCAGAACCAGTTGATCATCCGCCTGCAGCCGGATGAAGGCGTCAAGCAGTCGCTGATGATCAAGGATCCGGGTCCGGGCGGCATGCGTCTGCGCAATGTCTCGCTCGACATGAGCTTCGCCCAGGCCTTCAACGTCCGCAACCCTGATGCCTACGAGCGCTTGCTGATGGACGTCATCCGTTCCAACCAGACGCTGTTCATGCGCCGCGACGAAGTCGAAGCCGCATGGCAGTGGGTCGACCCGATCCTCAAGGGTTGGGAATCGACCGGTCAGCAGGTGCAGGGCTACACGGCCGGCACCTGGGGCCCGAGCCAAGCCATCGCGCTGATCGAACGCGACGGCCGCACCTGGCACGACGACATCTAGTCCGAGGTCTTAAGATATGGCATCGACACTGCATTCCTTCGCAAACGCCGCAGAACTCGCCACCAACCTTGCAGACAAGGTTTCCAGCGCCCTCTCGGCAGCCATCGCAGCCCGCGGGGCGGCAAGCATTGCCGTTTCCGGCGGCTCCACGCCGAAGGCCTTCTTCCAGGCGCTTTCGGCGCACGATATCGACTGGGCCAAGGTGACGATCACACTTGTCGACGAACGCTTCGTGCCGTCCGACAACCCGCGCTCGAACCATCTGCTGGTTGATGCCAATCTCCTTCAGAACAAGGCGAAGGCGGCACGTTTCGTGCCGCTTTACCAGCCAGCGAACTCCGTCGAGGAGGCTGCAAAGCTTGCAACGGTAAAGAGCGCCGAGATCGGCATCCCCTTCGACGTTGTGATCCTCGGCATGGGCGGCGATGGCCATACGGCTTCATTCTTCCCCGGCGGCAGCAATCTGAGCGTCGCGCTCGATGCCCAGACGCCGCGCGGCATCATCACCATGGAAGCGGAAGGGGCTGGCGAACCACGCCTCACTTTCACCTTCTCCGCTCTTGAAGATGCCAAACTGCTCATTCTCCATATTGAGGGCGAAGGCAAAAAAGACGTTCTCGCCAAGGCAGAGGGTGACGGCAAAGAGGCAGAAATGCCTATCCGCGCCATTCTGCGCCGGGCTACTTCCCCGGTCGAGATCTACTGGGCTCCCTGACAGGGCCTCACAGCCGCCGAAGTCGGCGAACAGATACAGACGAACCAGAACAAGGCAGGGATTTTCCATGTCCGCTCACGCACGTATTGCTGCGATTACGAATCGCATTGTCGAACGCTCGAAGCCGACCCGCGAGCGCTATCTGGAGCGCCTGCGCGCTGCCGCCTCAAAGGGCGTCAACCGCTCCGTTCTCGGCTGCGCCAACCTTGCTCACGGCTTCGCCATCTGTTCCCCCGCCGAGAAGGATGCGCTTGCGGGCGACCGCGTGCCTAATCTCGGCATCATCACCGCCTATAATGACATGCTCTCGGCCCACCAGCCGTTCGAGACCTATCCTGCTATTATCCGCGAGGCGGCTGCGCAGGCCGGCGGTATTGCCCAGGTTGCCGGTGGCGTGCCGGCCATGTGCGACGGCGTCACCCAGGGCCAGCCCGGCATGGAGCTTTCGCTCTTTTCGCGCGACCTGATCGCCATGGCCGCCGGTGTCGGCCTGTCGCACAACATGTTCGACGCCGCGCTCTTCCTCGGCGTCTGCGACAAGATCGTGCCCGGCCTCGTCATTGCTGCGCTTTCCTTCGGCCACCTGCCGGCGATCTTCGTTCCGGCCGGACCGATGACCACAGGCTTGCCGAACGACGAGAAGTCGCGCGTCCGCCAGCTCTTTGCCGAAGGCAAGGTTGGCCGCGCCGAGTTGCTGGAAGCCGAATCCAAGTCCTATCACGGCCCCGGCACCTGCACCTTCTACGGCACGGCCAACTCCAACCAGATGCTGATGGAGATCATGGGCTTCCATATGCCGGGCTCCTCCTTCATCAATCCCGGCACGCCGCTGCGCGAAGCGCTGACCCGCGAGGCTGCCAAGCGGGCGCTCGCCATCACCGCGCTCGGCAACGAGTTCACGCCGGCCGGCGAGATGATCGACGAACGCTCTATTGTCAACGGTGTGGTCGGTCTGCATGCGACCGGTGGCTCGACGAACCATACGATGCACCTCGTCGCCATGGCACGCGCCGGAGGCATCCTGCTCACCTGGCAGGATATTGCCGAGCTTTCGGAACTGATCCCGCTGCTTGCCCGCGTCTACCCGAACGGGCTAGCTGATGTGAACCACTTCCAGGCGGCCGGCGGCATGGGCTTCCTCATCAAGGAATTGCTGAAGCAGGGCCTGGTGCATGACGATGTGCGCACGGTCTTCGGTCATGGTCTCCAAGCCTACACGGTCGATGCGCAGCTTGGCGAAAACGGTGGTGTCGTGCGCCAGGCCTCGCCGGAGAAGAGTCATGATCCGAAAGTGCTTGCCAGCATCGAAACGCCTTTCCAGGCAAACGGCGGCCTGAAGATGCTGCGCGGCAATCTCGGCAAGGCGGTCATCAAGATCTCCGCCGTCAAGGCAGAGCGCCACATCATCGAGGCGCCGGCGATTATCTTCCACAGCCAACAGGAACTGCAGGACGCCTTCAAGGAGGGCAAGCTCAACCGAGATTTCGTCGCCGTCGTGCGCTTCCAGGGGCCTAAGGCCAACGGCATGCCTGAACTGCACAAGCTGACGCCACCGCTCGGCGTGTTGCAGGACCGCGGTTTCCGCGTGGCACTCTTGACCGACGGACGCATGTCCGGAGCGTCCGGCAAGGTGCCGGCGGCGATCCACGTCACGCCCGAGGCGGTCGATGGCGGCCCGATCGCTCGCATCAGGGATGGTGACATCATTCGCCTCGATGCCATCAGGGGCACACTCGAAGTTCTTGTCGATGCGGCCGACATGGCAGAGCGCGAGCCTGTGATGATCGACCTCTCGGACAACGAATTTGGCATGGGCCGCGAGCTCTTCGCGCCGTTCCGCCATGCGGTCGGTCCGTCAGACCAGGGTGCGAGCGTGCTCTTCCAGACCCATCACTGATTTCTCTTTGCTTCGCGCAATTCCGGACGCAAAACCGCTGTACACTTTTGCTGGAATTGCTTGAGAATAGAAAAACCCGCGTCAAGAACCGCGGGTTTTTCATATCCAGCGAGACGCGAGACTGTTACGCGCGGATATCGAGGACGTAATCCTTGTGAGCCGGGTGGGTGCTGTAGACGAAGATCTTGTTCAGCTCCTTCTGCGTCAGCAGGCGCAGGAAGCGAACCTCGATCGTGTTGTTCGGAAAGGTCTTCATCAGCAGGCAGCCCACCTTGGTGATGCGGGCATCGGGAATATCCAGATAGAACTGCTTCGGCAGCGTGTACTGCGTGAGGATCGCGAGGATCGCGCTACTCATCGATATACGGACGATGTCGCATCGACGCGAAGCGGCATGCATGACGCCCTTTTCAGTATATTCGATGCGCGCGGCGTTCATCGTGTCTTCCATCTTGAACCGCGCTTCGCGGTCGTACATGAAAGATTCTTCCTTCGCCAGGAAGTGCGATTTCGGAGGTGTTGGATTCGATGCGGCCACGGCCCTGGTTCCCTCAGTCTTGATTGGGAAAAGGCTAGCACCGCATATTTAACAGAAAGTAAGAATCCTTCCCCTCCACAGCTTCAGGAAGAAGGATTCCACCAAAAATGGATGGTCATTTCCTGTAGGTGTGACCTGCCGCATTGAAGAGATGCAGCTTCTGCCGATCGGCGGCGAAATGCATCTTCTGGCCCCTCTTCACATCATAGATGCCGGGCAGCTTGACGATGATCGGCTCACCCTGAACCAAGCCCTCGATATAGAGCAGCGTCACTTCACCGAGCTGCTCGACGATCGAGACTTCGCCTTCAAACAGATAGTCCTCATCGGGGCTTGCAACGCGCAGATCTTCGGGGCGAACGCCGAAGCTTGCCTGCTTGCCCTTCTCGGGTGCAGCAGTGGTGATATCGAGCGTCACGGACTTGCCGCCCGTCAGCGTCACCGTCGTCGTCTCGCCGACGTCGGTGATCGTTGCCGGGATGATGTTCATGGCCGGGGAGCCGATGAACTTGGCCACGAACAGGTTCGCCGGGCGCTCGTAGAGCTCCAGCGGAGGCCCCACCTGTTCGATATTGCCGGCCGAGAGCACGACGATGCGGTCCGCCAGCGTCATCGCCTCGACCTGGTCGTGCGTGACATAGATCATCGTCGTATCGGCCATCTGCTCGTTCAGGCGGGCAATCTCGATGCGGGTTGCCACGCGCAGCGCAGCATCGAGGTTGGAGAGCGGCTCGTCGAAGAGGAATACCTTCGGGTTGCGGCAGATGGCACGGCCGATGGCCACACGTTGGCGCTGGCCGCCCGAGAGTGCCTTCGGCAGGCGGTCTAGATATTTCGTGAGCTGCAGCGTCTCGGCCGCCGCCCGCACGCGGCGGTCGATCTCCTGCTTGTTTTCGCGGGCGATCTTCATCCCGAAGGCCATGTTGTCGAAAACAGTCATATGCGGATAGAGCGCATAGGACTGGAACACCATGGCGATGCCGCGCCTGGAAGGCGGCACTTCATTGACGAGCATGCCGTCAATATACATCTCGCCGCCGGTGATGTTCTCAAGGCCGGCGATCATTCTAAGAAGCGTGGATTTGCCACAGCCGGAGGGGCCGACGAAAACGATGAATTCACCCTGCTTGATTTCCAGGTCGATGCCGTGAAGCACGTCCACCGATCCATAGGATTTGCGGATATCCTTAAGCGTCAGTCCAGTCATTTTCCTCTCCCCTCCTGATCCTTAAGCGAGACGGGCGAAATACGCCCCCCAGGCCGGAATATCGATCTTGTCGCCGTAGTTGTTGCTGGTAAAGCCGTGGCCCGTCAAAGCCTGCCAGTCGCCCGCCGGCAGGGTTACATTGGTTTCCGTCGGCCCCATGTTGAAGACGCAGAGTAGCGTCTCGTTGCCGAATTCACGGGTGAAGACCAGCGCGTCGCCCTGCGGATCCTCGAACTCGATCTCGCCCTTGGCGAAAGCCGGATACTGCTTACGGAAGGCGATGAAGCGGCGGTAGTGCTCCAGCACGGAATTGTCGTCACCCTGCTGCACGCTGACGGCACGCAGGATGTGCTCGACCGGCACCGGCAGCCAGGGCGTGACCGTCGAGAAACCACCCTGGGCGACCTGGCTGTCCCACACCATCGGCGTGCGGCAGCCGTCACGCCCCTTGAATTCCGGCCAGAACTGGATGCCGTAGGGATCCTGCAGGTCCTGATAGGCCAGATCGGCTTCGGTCAGCGCAAGTTCCTCGCCCTGATAGAGGCAGACCGAACCGCGCAGCGTCATCAACAGCGAGGCGTAAAGTTTGGCGAAGGCGTCGTGGTCGGCGACCAAGGAACCCCAACGGCTGACATGGCGCATGACGTCATGGTTCGAGAAGGCCCAGCAGGCCCAGCCATCGGGAGCCGCGGCACCGAAATCCTTCATGACTTCCTCGACGCGCTCAGGCGTAAGCGGATCGGGCGCCAGGAATTCGAAGGCATAGCACATGTGCATCTTGTCGTTGCCGGAGGTGTATTCACCGACGATTTCCAGACCCCGCTGGCTGTCGCCGACTTCGCCGACAGCGGCGATGGCCGGAAACTCTTCGAGAACCGCGCGGAAGCGCTTCAGGAATTCGAGATTTTCCGGACGGTTCTTGTCGTAGAGATGTTCCTGGAAGTTATAGGGGTTCACGGCGGGAGCCGTCGACGCATTGCGGCGTTCCGGGGCGAGCGCCGGATTGTCGCGCAACAGCTTGTCGTGGAAGTAGAAGTTGATCGTGTCGAGGCGAAACCCATCGACACCGCGCTTCAGCCAGAAGCGGACGACATCGAGCAGGCGATCCTGAACCTCTGGATTGTGCAGGTTCATGTCCGGCTGCGAGGTCAGGAAGTTGTGCATGTAATATTGCATGCGCGTCGGATCCCACGCCCATGCCGAACCGCCGAAGATCGACAGCCAGTTGTTGGGCGGCGTACCATCAGGCTTGGCATCGGCCCAGACATACCAGTCGGCCTTGGCATTGGTCTTGCTCGTGCGGCTTTCGACGAACCAGGGATGCTGGTCGGAGGAATGCGAGACGACGAGATCGATCATCACCTTGATGCCAAGACGATGAGCTTCGGAAATCAAGGTGTCGAAATCGATCAGTGTGCCGAAGATCGCATCGACATTTTCATAGTCCGAGACGTCATAGCCGAAGTCGCGCATCGGCGAGGTGAAGAAGGGCGAAATCCAGATCGCGTCAGCGCCGAGGCTTGCAACATGCGGCAGGCGGGCCGTGATGCCCTTCAGGTCGCCGATGCCGTCGCCGTTCGAATCCTGGTAGGAGCGCGGATAGATCTGATAGATCACCGCGCCGCGCCACCAGTCCTTGTCGGCGGTCAGAAGGGATTGGGAAGCCACAGTCATGGAATATCCTGTTTGAAATTGCGTCTTGAGATGGATCAGCCCCCCTTGACCGACCCCGCCAGCAGGCCGCGCACCAGATAACGCTGCAGCGAGAAGAAGACGAGCAGCGGTATGATGATGGTGATGAAGGCCGATGCCGTCAGGATTTCCCAGTTGCCGCCGCGCGAACCGAGCAGCGCATTCAGCGCTCCGGTCAGCACGAGGTGATCCTTGTCGGTGCCGAGGAAGACCATGGCCACAAGCAGGTCGTTCCACACCCAAAGGAACTGGAAGATCGCGAAGGACGCGAGCGCGGGGAAGGAGAGAGGCAATACGATGCGGGTGAAGATCTCGAAGTCGCTGGCGCCATCGACGCGGGCGGATTCGATGATCTCCTTGGGCAGGCCGGAAATATAGGCCCGCAAGAGATAGATGGCGAGCGGCATGCCGAAGGCCGTATGCGCCAGCCAGATGCCGGGATAGGTCTTCGACGGCTGGCCGATCAGGGAGCCGATCTCATTATAGAGGCGCAGCAGCGGGATGAGCGACATCTGCAGCGGCACGACGATGAGGCCGACGACGAGTGCGATCAGCAGCGCCCGGCCTGGGAATTCCATCCAGCTCAGTGCATAGGCTGCGAAGGCGGCAATCAGGATCGGGATGATGGTGGCCGGTATGGTCACCGTCAGCGAGTTGATGAAGGACTGGCCGATGCCCTCGCCGGCGAGAACCGTCTGGTAGTTGCGCAGGGTGAATTCGGGCGGGGCCGATGCCGCAACATAGATACGGCGCGGACGATCGTCGGGAGCGAAGGCGGCGTTCTTCATATAGCGATAGCTGCCGTCGCTGTTGATGACGATGCTTTCGCCGTCGCCGAGATCGGCGGTCTGGCCGGCCTCGAAGGCCGAAGGCTGCTGGACGCGCACGCCGAAGGCCTTGACCGAGCGGCCGGGCTGGTCGGCCAGGACATTGCCGGTGATGACGTAGATATCGCCTTCCTGCTTGGCCTGATCGGGCGTGCCGAGACGCGCGGCCACGGTCTGGGTCGAGCCGGCAAAGGCGGTCCACCAGCCGGAGACGGTGATCTGATCCTTGTCGCGCAGCGCGCTGACGAAGATGCCGAGCGTCGGCACCAGCCAGATGATGACGATGACGAGAACGCAGAAGTGAACGAAGAGACGGGCCGGGCCGATCTTGAAGTAGCTTGCAGCTGTGGTCATCTCAGCGTCCCTTCAGTTCGGCATTGGCGCGACGCACGTTCCACACCATGATCGGTGTCACCGCCAGCATGATGATGATGGCGATGACGGCGCTTCGGCCGGAATCGCCGCCGCCGCGGAACAACCAGTTGAACATCAGGTTCGCCAGCACCATGGTCTGCCACTGGCCGTTGGTCATGGTGAGCACGATATCGAAGACCTTGAGAACAAGGATGGTGATCGTCGTCCAGACGACGGCGATCGTGCCCCAGATCTGCGGCACCATGATGCGCCAGAAGATCTGCCAGCCATTGGCGCCATCGATGACGGCAGCCTCGATCGTCTCTTCCGGGATGCCGCGCAGTGCGGCAGAGAGGATGACCATGGCAAAGCCTGTCTGAATCCAGACCAGGATCACCATCAGGAAGAAATTGTTCCAGAAGGGAACGGAAATCCAGACCTCCGGCGTGCCGCCGAATGTCTGCACGATGGCGTTCAGAAGGCCGATCTGCACATCGTTGCCGCCGCGGTATTCATAGATGAACTTCCAGATGACGGAAGCGCCGACGAAGGAGATCGCCATCGGCATGAAGACGATGCTTTTTGCGATATTGCCCCACCAGATGCGGTCGGTCATGACTGCGATGACGAGGCCGAAGAAGGTGCAGGCGGCGGGTACCACGGCGAGCCACAGGATGTTGTTGAAGATCGACTGGCGGAATTCGCGGTCGTTAAACGCCCACAGGTAGTTCTGCGCGCCGACGAACTGCTCGCCGGTCCGGTCATAGAAAGACAGGATGAAGGTCGCAACGACGGGATAGACGAGATAGACGATCAGCAGGAAGAGCGCCGGGCCGAGAAACAGCCAAGGGCGGATCATAGCGCGCCGGTTCAGATTGGTTGAGGCCCGACGGATATCACCGTCCTTCACCGGCAGTGCGAGATCGAGGATCTTGTTCGAGAAAAAGAAATAGGCCGAGCAAGCAAAAACGGCTACGACCACGACGCCCAAAGCGGACACTATCTGCGACAGCATTTCGTCCCTCCCCTGCTTCCCTGTCTTATTTTGAAGGGTTAATGCCGGATACCGTCAATATAGCTTAGGTGTTTAACCACAGGATCCAGCACGACCGGGCTCCCCCTCTGGAACCCGGCCGCTCATTCCGTGATGCCGCCGGTCACCCGGCGGCATGGACTGATGGGAAATTACTTGATGCCGTCCCAGGCACTCTGGATTTCGGCTGCGGCGTCCTGAGCGGATTTGCCGCCGACGAAATCGACCATGCCGGTCCAGAACGCGCCGGCGCCGATCTTGCCGGGCATCAGGTCCGAACCGTCGAAGCGGAAGGTGGTGGCCGAGGTCAGGATCTCGCCTTCCTTCTTCATCTGCTCGTTGGCATAGGCGTCGACATTGACGCCCTTATACGGGGTCAGGAAGCTCGACTGCGCCATCCAGAGTTCATGCGCGACCGGCGTCTTCAGGAAGTCGATGAAGGCGCGTGCCGTCGGAGAGTCCTTGGCGATGGAGACCAGCGTGCCTGCACCGAGAACCGGCTTGCCGAGATCGGCATGGGCAGCATAAGTCGGCATGTAGAAGAAGTCGGCATCCGTGCCGAGCTTCGTACCCTCAGGGAAGAAGGACGGAATGAACGAAGCCTGGTGGTGCAGGTAGCACTTCGGCGGGACGGCGAAGAGGCCCTTCGGGCTGTCGCGGAAGTCGGTCGAAGCAACGGCTGCAACGCCGCCGTCGACATACTTCTCGTTCTTCGCGAACTTGCCGAATTCATCGATGGCGGCAACGACAGCCGGGTCGGTGAACTTCACTTCGTTGGTGGTCCACTTGTCGTAGACGTCAGGCTTCTGCGTGCGCAGCATGATATCTTCGACCCAGTCGGTCGCCGGCCAACCGGTCGCGCCGCCAGAACCGAGACCGATGCACCAGGGAACGCCACCGTCCTTGACGATCTGGTCTGTCAGGGCGTGCAGTTCTTCCATGGTCGTCGGGACCTTGTAGCCTGCTTCTTCGAAGTTCTCGGGAACATACCAGACGAGCGATTTTACGTCGGCCTTGTATGGGAAGGCGTAAAAGGCTTCCTTGCCGTCCTTACCCTTGTAGGTGCCGTAGCCGACCCAGCTGTCGCCGGCGCCGTAGTTGTCCTTGATCCACTTGGAGGTATCGTCGCCGAGCGGCGTCAGGTAGCCCTTGCCGGCGAGATCGGCCAAAAGGCCCGGCTGCGGCAGGACCGCAATGTTCGGCGGGGAGCCTGCCTGCGTATCGATGACGATCTGCTGCTCATAATTTTCGGACGAGGAATACTTGGCGTCGACGCCGGTCGCCTCGACGAAATAAGCGAGAATGCTCTGGAAGAAAGCTTCGTCTTCGCCGCGCCAGGGGCCGAAGATCGTCAGCTGCTGACCCTTCAGGTCGGCATGGGCAGCCTTGAAGTCATCATAGCTCTTCCAGTTGAACTTGGCGTCCTGGCCCGGCGCGAATTTCAGATCCGCGGCCGATGCAGCGCCGGCAAAAAGCGCCACGAGTGCAACGCCCATAAAGAATGTCTTTTTCATGTGATCAACCTCCCATCACAATCCCAACCACGCTGAATTTCATTCAAAGGAAATCTCAAAGCGCTTTGACACGCCAACTGATTCACTTTCGGTGGAGTGAAGTCAAGCCATTTCGCGAAAACGCCCCGAATACAGCCTTATTATCACGCCGCAGCGAGACCTGATGGGAAATATGGAGCGATTTTTCTTGAGTCAAGCGCTGTAGATGCTACATAATTAAAAGCGCTTTGGGTGCCATGGGAGGCGGAGGGCGTTTGCGGCCACAGGGCAGGCCGGGAGGAAGCATAGCAGGTGAATCTTAAACAGCTATCGGAATTGCTGGGGCTTTCGCAGACGACTGTGAGCCGCGCGCTCAACGGTTACCCCGAGGTCAACGAAGCGACCCGGGAACGCGTGCTTCGGGCCGTCAAGGAAACCGGATACCGGCCGAACAAGGCCGCCCAGCGGCTTGCGACCGGCAAGGCCGGCTCGATCGGCCTTGTCATGCCGACAGCACCCGGCCATCAGTCCGACGTTCATTTCGGCGAGTTCCTGACCGGTCTCGGCGAGGAAGCGGTGCGCCACGACTTCCACTTCGTCATCATGCCTGCCGATCCCGACGACGAGGTTGCCGCATTGCGCCGGCTGGCGATCAGCGGCAATGTGGATGCGCTCTTCGTCGCCTATATGCGCGGCCACGATCCGCGGCTCGCCATGCTGAAATCGCTTTCCATGCCCTTCGTGGTGCATGGTCGCTCCTTCGGTTCTGAACCGGATTATCCCTATCTCGACATCGACAACGAGGGTGCCTTCTACGATGCTGCGAGACTTCTCTTGCAACTCGGCCATACGCGCTTTGCGATGATGAACGGGCCGGCGCATCTCGATTTCGCCATTCGCCGCAGGAACGGCCTCATCGCAGCGCTCGCCGAACGCGGGCTGGAGCTCCCGGAGGACTGCACGAGCCAGACGGTCATGACGGATGAGGAAGGGCTGATTGCCATGGAGCGCTTTCTGCAGCTTCCGGATCGGCCGACTGCCATCCTTTGCTCCAGTACGGTTCTGGCACTCGGCGCGATCCGGGCCGTCAATCAGGCCGGGCTCAAGCTTGGCGAGGATATTTCGCTGATCGCCCATGACGACGTGTTGCCGCTGCTGAAACCGGAAAACTTCTCCGTGCCGCTGACGACGACCCGCTCGTCGCTACGCGCTGCGGGCGTGCGCATTGCACAGAGGCTCATCGGCACGGTCAAGCAGGCCGGTCCCTTCCCCGAACAGGAACTCTGGAAGACCGAACTGATCGTCAGGGCCTCGACAGGCCCTGCCCCGTAAGACGATCAGAAACTCGGCGGCGTAAGCCCAACCGAGCGATGGGCAGCAATCACCGTATTGGCCATCAGCATGGCGATCGTCATGGGACCGACGCCACCCGGAACCGGCGTGATGACTGCGGCAACCGGCGCGACCTCCGCAAAGGCGACGTCGCCGACAAGGCGGGTCTTGCCCTCGCCTCGCTCGGGTGCCGCGATGCGATTGATGCCGACATCGACGACAGTGGCGCCGGGCTTGACCCAATCGGCCCTGACCATTTCCGCACGGCCGACGGCGGCCACCAGAATATCGGCGTTGCGGCAGATCTCGGCGAGGTTCTTCGTGCGCGAATGGCCGATGGTAACTGTCGCATTGGCATTCAGCAGAAGCTGTGCCATCGGCTTGCCGAAGAGGTTGGAGCGGCCGATGACGACCGCGTTAAGGCCCGAAAGATCCTCACCGTGGGTGCGACGAACGAAAACCATGGCGCCGGCCGGCGTGCAGGAGACGAGGCCCGTCTTCAGGTCGCCGGTCGCGAGCTTGCCGGCATTGACGACGCTCAAGCCGTCGACATCCTTTTCCGGCAGGATCGACTGGATGATCGGCTCGCTGTCGAGATGTTTCGGCAATGGCAGCTGCACGAGAATGCCATGGATCGAGGGATCGGCGTTGAGCGAGGCGACGAGCGCTGCAAGTTCTTCCTGCTTTGTCTCCACCGGCAACGTGTGCTGGATGGATTTGAACCCGCATTCCTTGGCCATGCGGCTTTTCGAGCTGACATAGGTGTGGCTCGCCGGATCGTCGCCGACGATGATGACTGCAAGCCCGGCCTTGATGCCTTTGGCGGCTTCAAGTGCGGTATTTGCCGATTTCACGGTTTCGATTACGGAAGCGGCAACCTGCTTGCCATCGATTACAGTCGTCACGCGTCTTCTCCGCCTAGTTTCGCGCCAGTCTATTCGCCCGCGGCGGGAATGATTTCCCGATAACGCCCTATCCCGTTTAAAAGCGGCAAATGCAAGAGCAATCCTACGGACAGGCTCTCGCTTAAAGCGAGGCCTGGTAGGCGTGAAAACGATCGCGCAGGCTGGCGATCTGCGAACGCAGCACATCGACTTCGTCAGCCGCCTGCGGGACCAGCACCAACGCTGGAACCTGCGCAAGTTCAGGCGCGGGGGCAAAGACTGGAGCCTCGACAGGAACTTGGACCGGCGCGTATTCGGGTTGCCGGCGGAAGAGACGCAGCAAGAAAGCCATACCGAGGCCGAGCGCCAGACCGGCAAGGGCCCCGATCAGCGAATGGACACCGAAACCGTCGTTATCGGACGCCGGCAGCGCAAGGACGGGCTTGCGCACCGTCACCCGGCCATCACCGATGGCACCAGTCGTGGAAACCTCCTCTTCCAGGCGCGAGCGGGCTGCAGACGCCTTTTCGCGCAGTTGGGTCAGCTTGGCGAGATCGACGCCGGTATCGCGGCTCTGGGCAATCAGCGCGTTGCGACGATCGCTGAGTTGCTTACGCGCATCCACGGCAGTCTTGGCTGTCGCATTTGCGTTCTGGGCGAGGCGCGCCAGTTCCTTGCCGATGCTATCCTTCAGACCATCGATCTCGGACTGCTGCTGCAGCAGGCGCGGATGGCGCGGCCCGAGGTCCGCCGAAAGCTGCGCCATCGCGGTCTTGGCGAGCGCGTATTTGTCGCGCAGATCCTGCAGGGCGGGCGAGATCATATCCGGAGCGAGCGAGCCTTCCAATACGTCCGCGAGCTTGGCGGCCTTCAGCCTGTCGGCCTGCTCCTTGGCGGCCAGGATATTGTCGTCGGCATTCTTCAGATCGGCATCGAGCCCGGCGATCTGGCGCTGCAGTTGCGTCGCGACCTTGACGTTGCCCTCGCCGTTCTTCTGGTTGAAGGCCGTGAGCTCTGCCTGAGCCTGATCATTTTCCTTCTTCAAGGCAGTGGCCGCCTCGGCCGCCTTGCCTGCGGCGCTTCCGCCGGTCACTGCATCGGACAGGCGCATGGCGATGCGCGTCGACTTGTCAGCATCCCCTGTCGTTACCATCAGGCGGATCGTGCCAGTTCGGTCGTCGGGAATAACCGCCACGGCAGATTTCAGCGCGGCCTCTGCGCGCGATGCCGGATCGGCGGCTGCACCGCTGCCGGAAAGAAGATCGAAGGCGACGCCAAGCGCATTGGCGCTGCTACCGGCAAATTCCGGATCGCGGTCCAGCTTCAATACCGCAACAGCAGAGGTAATGACCGGTACCGACGAGAGCCTTTTGACCGTATCCCCAACGAGCGCTGCGCGGTTGCCTGCGCCTGCATCCACGGCAAGCGTCGCTTCTGCGGTGTAAAGCGCCGGTGAGGAGGGCGTCAGGATGGGGGTGGCAGCGCCGCCAAACGAGAGGGCAGCCACAATGAGAGCGCTTCTTTTCCAGTCCAGGCGCCGCGCTTCGCGCGAAACAGTCGAAATGGGCGCTTTTTCGACAGGAGCAACATGGTGAAGGTGGGCGAGCTGCGTCGTCGGCTCCGGCGCAGGGCGAGAGGGTTCAGAAACGGGAGCCGAGGTGATATCGTTTGCAGCCTGCAGGCGCGAACCGAGGATCGTTTCGATCCGGTCCACCAGCGGTTCTCTCTGCCGCGCTTTCGTACGCTGTTCGTCGAGCAGCCGGCCTATGGCGCGCAGCAGTTCGGCTTCAGAAGGATGGATCTCCGGCGGAGATGGGCTCTTTTCGGCATGACTTTGCCGCTGGCCGCGCGACGAGGCGGTTGCGCGACCATGGAAACTGCTTTTCGCCCTGGAATCGTGCATTGGCGTCACATCTCATGCGCATGGTGGCCGAGTTAGCTCAACCGCGCTGACGCGGATGATTAAGCTACTCTAAATATACATGGCAAAGAAATGGTTAACCGGAGCCTGCAGAAATCTGTCATCAGCCGACTTTTTTCATCTGCTCGATTCTCTTCTGTTCGCCTGCGGCGTGCGCCGCGGCCACCCGTTCATCCGGCTGACTGAGAATGCGCGCACGCCGGTTGAAGCGGTACTGAAAGACCCGGAAGAGGAAGACCGGAATACCGAGAATATAGCGGCGCCAGAGGCGTCCCGGCTCCTGAACCAGGCGGTAGGCCCATTCCAGACGCATCATGCGTACCGTCTTTGGTGCACGTGGCACAGTGCCCGAGACGAAATCGAAAAGCGCACCAACCGTGAGAACGAGACGTGCGTGATCGGCGCGGATATTCTGGTTAACCCATTTTTCCTGCAGCGGCGTACCCATGCCGACGATGAGGATATCGAGTTTCTGGCGCTCCACCTCGGCGATAACGGGTTCGGGATCGGTCTGGTCGAAAAAGCCGTCGGAGATGACGAAGAACTCGTGCCAAGGTGCGTGCTTGGAAAAGTTCTCAGCCGCCTTCTCGACGACCGCACGCGCGCCACCGATAAGGCCGATACGGCGCGGCGTTTCCATGAAGGTCAGGAAGGCCGGCACGAAATCGGTGCCGTTCAGATTGGCGGGGAACGGCGAACCATGCGTGACCTGGGAGGCGATATTCAGGCCGATGCCGTCGGGCAGCACAAGGTTGTGCGACATGATCTGATAGTAATCATCGTCACGCAGGGCCGTCAGCATGTTGTGGGCGTTGACGAAGCAAACCACAGTCTGCCCGACGGGGATGGAAGCCAGTTCGTTGATGAAAACCAGCGCGTCGTCCCAGCCGAGATCGCAGACCGGCAGATCGAAAATCGTCCGCCGCGATGCAAGCACCGCGAAGTTTGCAATCAGATTCATTCCAACCTCCTGCCGAGGGTGCGTCATACGCCCGACATCCCGGAAAATAAGCCCACGTTTCCGCAGCGGAGGTCTTGTGACCAGCAGCGTCCTGCCTGAGGCGACCTCCCCCAACCCGTGGCGGCATCCTCCCAAGCTTGTGCCGTGTTTGTATCAGGTCGGTTTCAAACAACCCTTAGGAAAGAGCATTGGATTTTCATTCGCGTATAAGTAGTTTATTAACCAAGGCGAGAACGCAAAAACGGCGCCTTTCGGCGCCGTTTTCAGCTAACCGGTAGATGAAGATCAGTGACCGGAGGACGGAGCCGGCGTTTCGGTCGCAGGCGCAGTCTCGACGATCTTGACCGGTGCGCCGACCTTCTGCGGCTTGTTGCCGGAATTTTCCTTCACGTCTTCCTTCGGCAGATAGTCGAGCTGTTCGAGCATGACTTCGGCCACATATTCGCCACCGAGACGCTCGTTCATGCCCTTCTTGATCTCCTCGCGAAAAGCCCCTGGATCGAAGGTCTTGATGTTGGAGACATCGACCATCTTGTTGCCGACGAGCAGGCTGAACAGTTCGTCGGTCGTCATCTCCGTGATTGGCAGGTTAAGGCCCGCGATCATGTCCTTGTGCATCATGAACGAGATGCGGCCGAGGAAATAACCGTTGACCACACCGTTGCCGATGACAGGCACGGTGATCGTCTCGCCCTTCACCAGCTCGAGCGCGCTTTGCTTGGTAGCCGATTCAACCGGCGCCGGCGCAGTCGCCGTGGTCACCGAGAAATAGACCGATGCCAACGTGACGGCGCAGACCCAGACACCGGTAAGGACGAGCTTGATCATCAGGCGTCCCGCGCGACAAACTGTTCCTGGGAATAGGTGCCGTCAGCGTCGGCATCCTGTACCGCATTCTTCAAAAGATCGGCAACCGCGCGAACCGCTTCGAGATGCGCTTCGACGCGACGGGCGTTCAGCGTAAGCTTCTTCTTGAGGCCGTGAAGCTGATCCAGATGCGAAGCGGCAAGTTCGGCCGGATCGGTATCGCGGAAGAGCATCGAGAGCTCGTACAGGCACCGGCTCTTATGCGCATTGGAGACCTTGAGATCGAACTGCGGATCGCTGCCGATCCGGGTGTTCTCATTGTCGATTATCATTTCGAGGCGCCCGAGAACGGATTTGATCCTGTATTCGTTCGAAACTATTTCCATTTTATCCTCGATTATGCGTCGCTTGTTGCGGACTTATTGTCGGCAGTCGGAGTACCGAAGGTCTTGCGCTGAAATTCGTCAATCATGCTCATCGCAGTCTTGCGGTCGTCTTCATTCGTGGAGGCGTTGACGATCTTGCCCTCCTGGCGATGCAGCTGTTCGGAATACATCTGCTTGGCAATACCGATGCCGTCGCCCTTGGCCATGACGTTGCCGAGTTGCTCGGCCATCATGCCCTTCCAGATGTCGCCCGTGGCGCCCTTGCCGAAGACATTCTCGGCATCGCTCGGCAGCATGGACTTCACGAAGTTCTGCAGAACCATGGCCTCGAACTTCCGGTAGGTTTCCGGCACTTCTTCGGTCTTGGTACGGTTCTGAATGTTGTTCAGGCCGCTCCTCTGCTTGACGTGGTCGAGAATGTCGACTGCGGAAGAAAAGCCGTTACCGCTGTCGGCCAGGCTTGTCGCAGCAAAGGCTGCGCGGTTGGCCTTGAGCTTTTCCTGGGCAGCCTGAACCTCCATGGGGTCGGCCGCCTTGACGACGTCCATCACCAGATCGCTGGGGGGTGAAATAGCCACGTTACAATCCTCTAATGTAAGATCGTGGCGATTATTATTTTTGAAGCTTGCTGGAGGCTGGCGTTGCGAATTGCTGATCGATTACGTCGTAGACGGCATTGTCATCTGCCTCGCGACGCTCTGCCTGGAGGGCATCGAGCATGTTTTCTTCAAGCCGGTCGCCCTTGGCGCGCTCGCGCGTCAGGCGCATTTCGTGCACCTGCTGCATACCGGTCAACTGCTGGTCCTTAATGCTCAGCCTGCCGAATCGGTCGGCATAGCTCTGCGAAAAAGCGCGATGGACAGGATCCAGCGACCCGAGCGCGAGAATGGCGACATCCATGGCTACATTGACGTCGGCGCGCTGGCGGCTGGTTTCTGCGAGATCATATTCCGCCATCTTTTCAAGATGCCGCTGCACCGCGACCAGACGCTTGAGCTTGTCGGAACGCTTCTTCTCGATCATCGCCCCTCACCTTCCGACATATATAGCGGCGAAGGATTGGCCGAACTGGCTGATCAGGGCTGCGATCGAGAAATAGAGCAGGAAAAGGCCGCCCATCAGCAGATAGGGCGTGGAGATGAAGTAGACCGGGATCTGTGGCGCGAGCTTGTTGATGAAGCCGATCGAGATGTTGAAGATCAGTCCATAAATCAGATAGGGGCTCGCCAGCCGCAGCATGATGTAGGTGGTCTGCTCCAGCGTATCAGTGAAGGTGATGAGCGTGGAGCGCATCTCCATCAAGCCGCCGAAGGGCATGGTCGTGTAGGAATCGATCAGCGCCCGGAACACGATATGATGGAAGTCCATGATGAAGAGAACCATCAGGCCGGTCATCGTGATGAAGGCGGTCAGGGTGATTTCCGCCGAATCTTCGACGACATCAGTCGTGCTCGGCTGCGTGTAACCAACCATCATGGAGACGATCGAAGCGGCAAATTGCAGGCCGAGCGTATAGAGCCGGGCGAGCATGCCGTACATCACTCCGATCAGCGATTCGCTGAAAATCAGGCCGATATAGGTGCCGGAACTGGTGTGAACGGACGGATAGACGGTGTCCCAGAGCACCGGCAGCACCGCAAGCGAAAGTCCGCCTGCGATGAAGACGCGCAACTGCTCCGGCACACGGGCGGAAGAAAAACCCGGAAGGGTCAGCACGCAGCCACCGATCCGGCAAAAAACCAGAAACAGCGCCAGAACTGTCCCTTGCGGGTCTGAAATCATGAAATCGAGCCCAAAATCTTGATTTCGATGCCCTTGGCCAGTTCCACATGCGAGAGGACGGGAAGCGTTGCGAAGAGTCGCTCGATGATCATGCGAACATAGGAGCGCGTTTCGGGTGACGTGACAAGGGCGAAAGGCAGGCCTCTATCCATGAATTCACGGATAACCTTCGTCGCCTGCTCGCTGAACTCTTCCAGCGTGCGGGGATCGATGTCGAATTCGACGACTTCGCCTTTTGCATCGCGCTTGAGAGCCTGGTGGAAAGCGAGATCCCATTTGCTGCCGAGCCGCAGGACGCGCAACACGCCATTGTCCGCCAGGTCTCCGCAGAGCTGCTGGGCCATGCGGATGCGAACGTGCTCGACGATCTGTTCCGTCTTGCGGACATGCGGGGCAAGTTCGGCAACCGCTTCCAGAATGAGGTGCAGGTTGCGGATCGAGACGCGCTCGGCAAGAAGCAGTTTCAGCACCGCCTGCAGGCCCGAATAGGACATGTGGGACGAGCAGATCTCATCGGCCAGCTTCTTATATTCAGGGTCGAGACGATCGATCAGGATCTTCACGTCCTTGTAGGACAGAAGCTGCGGCAGGTTGTTGCGGATAACCTCGCTCATATGCGTCAGTACGACCGAGACGTTGTCGATCGGCTGGAAGCCTTCCCGCTTCAGATCCTCGGCGAAGTTTTCGAGAATTGAAACTGCCGGCATGCCGAAAGCTGGTTCGCGGATTTCGTCACCCGGAATACTCGGCTTGCGGCCGGCCCCGGTGACGACGAGGACTTCGCCGACACGCAGCAGGTTCGAGGCGACGGTCGTACCGTGAATACGGATCTGGTACGACTTTTCGGGGATGCCGATATCATCCGTAACCTTGATTTCCGGCACGACGAAGCCGTACTGGGTCGCAAACTTCTTGCGCATCTTGCCGACGCGGAAGGCGAGTTCCTGATGGGCGCCAAGCAGGCGGGTCGAGACCATCTTGCCGAGAGCAAGCTCGATTTCAGAAGTGCGGAGAACCGACTTGACCGAGTCCTTTTCGAGCTCCTTGCTCTGGACAACCTTCTTTTCCTCGGCATCACGGCGGATCTTGTTTTCCGCTTCGACCTGACGCGGAATGAACCAGGCGCCGAAGGCGAGAAGACTGCCGAGGATCACGAAGGGGACAAACGGCAGGCCCGGCATCAGGGCCAGGACGAACATCAGCACGGCCGAGACGGAGAGCGCACGGGGATAGCCGCTCAGCTGATTGACGACCGCCTGGTCGGTGGAGCCGGTGGTGCCGCCGCGCGAGACGAGTAGGCCGGCGGCAAGCGAGACGATGAGGGCCGGCATCTGCGAGACGAGGCCGTCACCGACCGACAGCTTGACGAAGACATCGGCCGCTTCGCCGATCGGCATGCCGTGGCGGAAATAACCGATGATGATGCCACCGAAGACGTTGATAGCGGTAATGAGAAGACCCGCAACCGCGTCACCGCGAACGAACTTCGACGCACCGTCCATGGCACCGAAGAAGGAGCTTTCTTCTTCCAGTTCCTTGCGGCGGCGCTGAGCTTCCTTCTCGTCGATGATACCGGCAGAGAGGTCGGCATCGATCGACATCTGTTTGCCGGGAATGGCATCAAGGGTGAAACGTGCGCCGACTTCCGCGATACGCGTCGCACCCTTTGTGATGACGATGAAGTTGATGGTGATGAGGATCAGGAAGACGATCAGACCGATGACGAAGTCGCCGGACATGACCAGGCTTGCGAAGCCGGCGATGACGCCGCCTGCCGCGTCGTGCCCTTCGTTGCCGTGCGAAAGGATGACTCGCGTGGTCGCGATGTTCAGCGCCAATCGCGTCATCGTCGCGATCAGAAGGATGGTTGGGAAGGACGAGAAATCGAGAGGCTTCTGGATCCACAGTGCGACCATGAGGATCAGCACCGAGAAGGCGATCGAGAATGCCAGTCCCATGTCGATCAGGAACGGCGGGATCGGCAGGAAGAGGATGCAGATGATACCGATGATGCCCAAGGCAAAACCGATATCACGGATGTTGGGAGCGACTTTCGGAAGGGGTAGTGCAGGTGGTTGCGCCATGGCGATTCCGTCTCTTCATGAGAGGAGGCGGACATCAGAGTCCGCCCAATTCGGATCGACAGTTAAATGGCGAAGCTTGCGCGAAGTTGGCTCAGAAGCCGGACTGGATGCGCGAGAAGACCAGATTGGTGAAGATGGAAACCTGCGAGCCCACGAAGGGTGCGGTAATGCCGACGGTGACCAGAACGGCAACGATCTTCGGGACGAAGGTGAGTGTCGCTTCCTGCACCTGTGTAAGCGCCTGAATGAGCGCGATCACTAGACCGACAATCATCGCTGCAGCAACCGCAGGACCCGCGCCAATGAGAACGGTCCAGATCGCAGCCTGGAACAGATCGAGTGCATCAGCTTCATTCATCGCCAGGCAACCTCATATCGCCTTGAAAGCAGTCAGTCCGGCCTTAGCCGGACTAGGATTCGTCGGTATCGTCGCTCGGTGCGTTGGTCGGCGCCGTATCCGAGATGCTGATTCCCGCCTGGACGAGAACCTTATCCCCATTCTTGAGCGTTGCAACAAGGCCGTCCGAATAAACCTTGACGGATTCGACCTGACCTGTGGTCTTGCCGTCAGCGCTTGTCATATATTTGCCGACATAGCTGCTCGCCTGGGTAAGGCTGGAACTGGTCAGCAGTGTGTCCAGCTTCGAGTTCGTCTGGATCGTCTGCTCGACCTGCGAGAAGCTCGCGAGCTGTGACATCTGCTCGCTGGCATCCATCGGATCGGTCGGATCCTGGTTCTTCATCTGCGCGACAAGCAACTGAAGGAAGTTGTCGTAGTTCAGCGTGGCCTTTTTCTGCGCGGCATTGGACGAGCCATACGTGCTGCTGCCACCGCCTACGCCCTGGGTTCCATCTACCGCCATGGTGCGATCTCCCTGCGAATCTGCTCGACCATTGTCGGGGGCAGCTCGTGATTGTTGAGAATGCCGTCTTCGATCGCGTAGAGACCGCGGATCGCCTTCAGCGCGTCGAAGGCGCGGCCCGTCGAAACGAGTGCATCGATACGCTTCAGCTCGGCGAGGATTTCCTCGTTCTTGAAGCATGTGAGCAGCATCGTGATCGACTTGCGGAACATCGCCGTCGAATGTTCCTTGCCCTCGGGATTGATGAGGATCATCTGGGCAATGAAGTAGAGCTGGCGAAGCGGCGTGGTCGCGGCTTCCGGCTGCAGCACGTGGTTTTCGAGAAGGAACGTCACATCATTCAGGAATTCCAGTGCGACCTTGCGGTCGACACGCAGGACGGCGCCGTTGATGAAGATTCTTTCTCCGGCTTTCAGAGAAATGCGAAGTGTACTTTTCATTTAAGTCCATCCCTGATGATGGTGGTAACGTCGATGATGCCCTGGTAGTTATTCGACTGACGTTTTCTAATTCTGTCGCATTCCTTCAATATCCAGATCGCAATCGAGATGAGGTTCGCCCTGAGCTCGATTTCCAACTGGTTATCGGGATGTTTCAAATCCTCGATAAAGCTGATCCACACCCTTCGCGTATAGAAGAGAGCTTCAATAGACTCCCGGCTGTACTTCTCTTTGTCGCGCGCCGCCGAAAGCAGTTCTATCGAACGTTCGAGAACCTGCCATTCTCGCTCCTTCGCGTCGGCAACCGAGTCTTGCATGACCTCGGCATAAGAGAACTGATACATTCATGCATCCTTCTTTATATTGCGCGCCTTTGCTCATCAAAGGTAGTTTACAAGACTCAACTGCTGGATCTTCGATACGATCGTGTAGGCGGTTTCGAGCTGGGTTTCCAAAGTCTTGACAAGGGTCGAGGCCTCATAGGGATCGACGCCCTGAATATCGACGAGCTTGGTCTGCATGATGTTCGACTGGGCATCGAGCGCGTCATTCGCCTTCTCGACACGCTCCTGTGACAGACCGAGCTGGCTCGCCTGGGTAACGATACCGGTAGTGGCTCTGGTCGTATAGGTGATCGCCTTTGAAGAGACTGCGCTCATTGCGTCCGTGCTAAGGCTCTGCCCCATCAGGGCAGAGGTCACCACCGTCGCCAGAGCGAAGTAACGCATGCCTTCGGAATTGGCATTGGTCGACGACTGAACGACTTCCGAATTGCTGATACGGCTCGTCATGTTCTGGCTGGAGGCCTTCGACCAGCCGGTGGTCGGATCCGTCCAGGCCGCTTCGCTGAACATCGGCTCGACCTTGGTCTCGATGAAGGTCTTCATCTCGTCGCCGGTGAGCTGGTTGACCGCCTTCGGTGTCGGCAGACCTGCCGCATAGGTATTCAGAGCTGCAACGATCGCCGCCGAAGTCGCAGTGGTTTTATCCGTTAGCGGCTGGATGTCGGTGTTGATGCCGGCAAAAAGATATTCGCCGTTCACCATCGAGTTCGACGTGTCCATCATCGTGGAAAGCGCGCTCGTGGCCGACTGGATTGCGACCGTGATGCTGCCCGGATCGTGGCTGCTCTGAAGCGCGGTCAGCTTGGACAGGAAGCTGTCGCCGGCCTTCTTCATTTTATCGAGCCCGGTTTGAGCCGATTCCATGCGGGCGTCGACGAGAGCGTTGCTCAGCTTGATCGACTTGATGCGGTCGACTTCGCGGGTAAAGTCGATGCTCTTGGCTGCGTAACCCCCAAGCGACACACCGATATCGGCGTAGGTGCCGGTGGTCGCTTCCATCGTCGCCTTCGTCATCTGGTTCTGCGCCTGACGGATCGTCAATCGCATGGCGTTTTGGATGGCCGAACTTGAAATAAATGAGCTTTTCATGGCTTAACTCGCAATATCCAGCAATGCTTTCAACATTTCATCAACGGCGTTCAAAATCTTGGTCGCCGCCTTGTAGGACTGTTCGATGTCGAGAAGGAGCGTCAGTTCCTCATCGAGATTGACGCCCGTTTCATTGGAATAAGCTTCATCGGTTCGTGCGGCGGCAGCCTGGGTGTTTTCCGCAGCCGTGGTCGCATCGCTGCGGTTCTGCTCGAGCCAGCCAATCGAATTGGTGGCGTAGTTCATGATGCTGACATTAGTGTCCAGGCCCGAATCGGTGTCGAACGGAATGCCACTGTCCATCGCCGTATAGAGGCGGTCGAGTTCTGCGGAGTAGCCACTCGAACCCGTCGTGTTCTTCGGCGGCCCACCGTTGATGTTGCCATCGCGCAGGCGCATGGGATCGCCGGCCGGAGTGCCGCTCGTTATGACACCCTTATTGATAGCAATCGTTCCAGCGATGCCATCGATGATGCCGCCACCTGGCGGAACCGGCGGAACTCCGCCAGCCGTGCCCGTTTGCGGGTCTGACCAGACGAAAAGACCGGGTGCGCCAGCTTCCTGATAGAGATTGACAAGACCACGGGCGACCTCGTCGAGCTGGCTCTGGAACTTCGGCGCGATATCGTCGCGGACTTGCAGGAGCGAAGCGAGGCTGCCCTGGGCATTGGTCGATGCGCCCGTCCCCATATTGACGGCAACGCCGTCGATATAGACCTTGTTGCCTTTCGTGCTCGCCGCATAGGACTGCGTCGGCTCGAAGCTGACCGAGCGCGGGATCGTCTCGAACAGGGTGGTGCCATCGGCCGTATAGAGCACCATGTCATTGTTGGGGCGCTGAACCGTCTGTACGCCAACGATCTGATTGATCTGCTTGAGAACCTTTTCACGCTCGTCGAGTGCGCTCGAAGGATCCTCATTGCCCGCCGTCGCCTTCTTGACGGCGTTGTTTGCCGTTTCGAACTGCTTCAGGAGGCTGTTCAGCGAGTCGACCTGGTTCTTGACCTGCTTGTCGGCATCGGAACGCTGCTGCTGGACGGCCTTGGAGGCATTGTTCAGCGAGGTGACGACATCCTGTGCCGCAGTGATCGCGCCTTGTGCGGCGATCAGGTCGCCAGGGGTGGCGCGGAACGTGCCGAGCTTGTCGCGGAAGGCGCGCAGCGCCACTTCCGGAGACGTCTCGTTGTTGTTGCCACCCATGATCGACTTCAGATCTTCAAGGCCGCTCAGCAGGGTCTGCTGGGAGCTATCCTGTGAGGAGGCCTTGAGATATTGTTTCAGCAGCGCATCTTCCTGTGCGCGGCTGATCTTGACCACCTGGGCGCCGTTCAGCGAGGTGGAGAGCATCGCCTGCCGGCGCACATAGTCCTTGTTGCCGGCGTTCGAGATATTGTTCGATACGATGCTGCTCTGTGCGCCCGTATTGTTGAATATGCTCTGCGCGGTGTTAAGTGCTGAAGTGAGCGACATGGCTTACCCGTTACCCTTATTAACGCTTGAGGTTGACGAGAACGTCCATGAGATCGGAACCCGTCTGGAACACCTTGGAGTTGGCGGTGTAGCTGCGCTGGGATTCGATCATTTCCGTCAGCTCGCCGGCGAGGTCGACGTTCGAGCCTTCGAGGGCGCCCGACTGGATCTTGCCCAAGCCGCTGGTCTGCGGGAAGCCGGTAACAGTCACGCCCGACTTGCCGTTGGCCGAGTAGACGTTGCCGGACATCAGCGTCAGCAGGTCCGGGCTCGGCACATTGGCGAGCGGGATCTGGAAGACGGGCTTGGTGCTGCCGTCATCGTACTTCGAGTAGACGATACCGTCGGAGTCGATGGTGATATCGACCGGCGAATTCGCGCCCTGACCGTCAACGTTACCAGTACCCGAGAAATTATCGCCAACCTGGGAGAGGTCGAGGTTCATATTGATGGCGAGGCCGGTAACCGGATCAGTGATCGTCGCGCCAGGCGGCGACAGCATCTGGCCCTTATCATCGAACGAGATCGTCTTTACCGAGACTGCTGCCGAGCTGTAGGGGAATGAGCTCGTGCCGGTCGCGGCTTTGTCAGCGTTACGGAATACGGCCATTTCCCACTGGGTTTTCGTACCGGCGGGCGATGCCGGGGGCGCGGCGGCTGGAATCTTCGTATAGTAGATGTCATACATCACTTTGCTACCCAGCTTGTCATAGGTAACCATTGAATACTTCTGGGTATTGCTGGTAGCGGCGGTGGGCGTTGCTGCCGGGAGGCTGCCGTTGGCGCTTGGCAGGGCATTGGGGTCCGTAACCACAGTTGCGCCTGGCTTCAGGTTGCCGGTCCAGGTACCGTTCGCGGTCGGAACGGCTTGCAGCTTCTGGTCGCCGAGTACGTTGATCGGAACGAGGCCATCGAAACCGTTGACGACGACGGCCGGAGCCGAGGCGCCCCATGGATAACCCATGAGCGTGAAGCCGGCCGAGTTGACGAGGTTGCCGCTGTCGTCCTTCGTAAAGTCGCCGGCGCGGGTCAGGACAGGAACGCCGTCAGCGCCCTGGACGATGAAGAAGCCGTCGCCGGAAATTGCGAGGTCGTAACCGGAGGTCGTGTAGGAAATATCGCCCTGGTCGGAGACAGCCTGACGAACCGTCGTCGTCACGCCGCCCGAGTTGTAGTTGCCGGAGCCCGATGGCAGGACCAGCGACGAGAACGCGGTCGAAACAGCCTTGTAACCGCTGGTGTTCACGTTGGCGATATTATCGGAGACGGTGCTGAGGCGGTTTGCCTGCGCGTTCATCCCCGAGACTGCCGTCTTCATGCTGCCGAAAATGCTCATCTGAAAACCTCGTTTTACCTGTTAAATACAACAGTATTTGGCGGGCCTTGCGTGAAGCTGTCTGTTGCGCCGGGTCGCCGATGGAAATATTCCGGCTTTCCCGCGCGGCATGGCCCGCGCCGAAAAATCAATTCCAATCAATGCAATAGCCAAGGAAACGCTTGGAATCGACCGGGTCGACACCGAGCTTCTTGCGCAGCTTCTTGCGCAGCTTGGAGATGTGGCTTTCAACGACGTTTTCTTCGACTTCCTCGTCGAAAATGCCGTAGATCGCATTGAAGATCTGCGTCTTGGTGACACGACGACCGCGATTGGCGATCAAGTATTCCAGGATGCGACGTTCGCGACGCGGCAAAGCAAAGACCTCGCCGTGGATCTCCGGATCGCGACCGTCCGAGAAGACGCGGATCCCGCCGATGTCGGTGTAGTTTGTGATCGCCTTCAGGCGGCGACGGATTGCAGCAGCACGCGCGAGAATCTCGCGAGGATGCACCGGCTTGCGTACAACGTCGTCGACGCCGCAGTCGAAAAGTGCAAGTGTGTTTTCGAGCGACGGCTGGTCGCTGACGGCAATCACAGGCGCCATCGAGCGATCGCGTATGGCACGCGGCAACTCCATGGTGCGCTGCCCCTGACCAATCAGGAATGCCTCGACCGCGGCGATGTCCGAATCAGCCGCCGTCTGCACCCATTCGCCGAATTCACTGGGATCAAAGCCGGTTGAGGGAATGCCCTCACGGCCAAAAAGAGAAGTGTAACCATCCTTCACGAGCTCACGCTCATCAACCACTACGATCATTCGTCCGCCTCCGAATCAGTGTGGCACATCGATGATCTATGGATACGAATCGCGCGAATCAGCGGCTACTCGTGAAAGTTAATGGCGGAAATTAATAATTGATTAAGAATTGGGTGCCGATTTGATCTACATATAGTATGCCGAGCTTGTTATGCACACAAAAATTTCGTGGAAAAGTTAACGCTCGGTTAATTGCGGCTTGCAAGCGGGATTCCTGCCGGATTCCTGCCACACTCTGACACAGTTCGGTCATAATTCGGCAATTCAATTATTAATTGAATTAATTTGCGCAGAAATTGCTCGCATTGGGAGTCCACTTGCCGTAGCCGGTGGCAACGAGATTTGCGATGACGCGGCAGACATACTGCTTCTGAGCGGGGTTGTTGTTCGGCCCCGCGTGGTATCTGGCTACCGCCATGGTCCACGTCTCGTGACGGTCGTGAAGGTTGCGCAGGAACTTCGCAGCATATTCCACGTTGCGATGGGGATCGAACATTTCCTCCACGGAGCTAAATTTCTCACCGTGGAAATAGTGATTGATCTGCATACATCCGATATCGATGAGCTTCGCGCCGCCTCTGCTGGAGGCGTCGAATTGCCGTAATGCGGCCTGCTCGGAGGATGGAAACAGGGCCTTCCCTTCGACGTTCATCGCATATGGATAGAGCGATCCCTTGCGGCCGGTTTCCGTCAGCCCGACTGAATAGAGAATTCCTTCCGGAATGCCGTATTTGGCCGCTGCTGACTGGATTTCCCGCTCACAGGCGCCGGTAGAGGCCGATGCGCTAGAGGTAAACGCTGCCAGAGCGGCTGCCGCCAGCGTCGACAGCAGAAGCGTTCTCAACACCGTTGCCGCCCGCACCATTGAAGCCTCCATCCGTCTGCTGCGCTGTCTGGTTCTGGCGCTCGCGCGCCTCGCCGCCCTGGCCTTGTCCCTGCTGGGCAAGCGATTGCTGCTGGGAAGCCTGTCCCTGGCCGTTTGCCTGGCTACCGGTATCGGCTCGCTCCACAGGCGCCATGCTGATGGTCACGTTATCGACCGCATAGCCCTGGCCGCGCAACGCCTCGAGAATCTTGCCGTGATCTTCCTTGAGCTGGCGATAGGCCGCACCGGTCTCGACCTTGAGGTCGACGCTCAGCGCATCACCTGACAGGCGCATCGTGGCCGTGACGGGGCCAAGATCGATCGGGCTCATCTGGATCTTGAGGGTGTTCACCACCTTGCCGGTGCTCGTCCATTCGGCGGCGTTCGACAAAGCGGAACTCGGCTGCATGGCACGCGCCCATTCGCTGTCGCCCGAAAGTGCCGCTGTCACGTTTGCGGAATTCGGATTCTGCACGAGGCCGAGATAGCGGCGGGAGTCGAGGACGGAAACATTTTCAACGTTCGACTTTGCCGACTTCTCCGAGCCAGGCTGTTCAGTGCCGATATGCATGTCCATCGACTGACCGCGGCCATCGGCCCGGCTGATCCTGAAGGTCTTGCCCTCGACGCCTTCGGCATTCTCCGTTCCCGGCACGCGCGTGTCATCGTGATGCGTGGCAACGGCTGCCAGCGCATCCGATACATGCGCATCGCCCTTGGCGCCATTTACGCCTTCAGTTTTCGCGTCCTTTTTTCCAGCCGTCGCATCATCAGCCTTCGCCGCTGCGTGATGCGCGGATGCCTGGAGCACAGCCGCGGCGTCCCCTGGCTCCTTCTTTAGAAGGCCGAGGACATCGGTGATATCGCCGTCGCCGGCTTCAGCATCGGTGCCCGCGTCGATATCGCCATCAAGCGCGCTGGTCTTGGTGTGCTTGCCTGGCTTGCCGACTGCTTGCGCTGCGGTCTCGGCCGCCAGATCCTTGACGTCCGGCTTGCCAAGCCCGAAGACAGCCGTGTTCTTGCCCTGGCCTTTTTCGGACTTCGCAGGCATCTTGCCGGCGTCTGCGATCGTCTCGGGCTGCACGTCCGTCTGTCCTTTGAGCGATGCGTCGTTCAAATCGATCAGCGGCTTCGAATTGCGGTTGCGCAGGTTGCGTGCCGCGGTTTCCGCGCTGCCACCCGCGGCATGCTCGTCGGACGTATCGACGGCATCCGTATCCTGATCTGCATTGGCTGCCTTGGAGAGGGCATCTGAAAAGCCGCCCTTCTGATCCGCAGCCTCGCCCTTGCCGGCCCCCCGACCGGTCTTTACGGACGCAGACGCATCCGTGCCGGGCGCTCCGCCCGAGACGCTGATATCCATCATCATCTTACTTGCCTTCCTGGGCCAGGAGACCGTCGATTTCGTCGAGCTTGGATCGATTGGTCGTCACGAACGAGGTGAATGAAGGGTCGACATCCTGGCTTCCCTTGCCAGCAGCCGCGCCTTCGATAACAGGTTCCGGAGCAGCGGCCAGCGCTCCTTCCGGTTGCGCAGCCGTGGCGGCTGCAGCCTGTTCAGAAGTGATTTCTTGATTAGTATTATTAGGGGTGGAGCCTTGTGTCAGGCTTGCCGGATCCGGAGCCCGCAATATCTGCTCGGCGACGGATCTTGCGGCGGCTTGCAGCGCCTGGTCCTGCGGCGAGAGCGACGCGCCGGATATATTGGCGATGTATTTGGCAGCCTGGTCGATATTGTCGGTGGGGACGTTCGCCATGCCGTTGTAAAAATCGGCGAGCGGTCCGAAGGGATTTTCCGTCCCCTCGCCCAACGATTGGACGCGCTGGGCGGCCATGCGCGCGAGATCGGGCTTTCCGGCGATCGCGGCGGCGCGCGCGACGCGCAGATAGACCTCTCGCTGCCGCGGCGCATCCATGAAGGACAGGATATCGACCACCGTCTGCGGATTGACATCATGATCATGGCTGACGATCAGCTTCACGAAGAGATCGGCAAACTGGCTGGCATAGGGCGAATGAAGAAAGCGGCGGACATAGCGCTGCGAATAGGCAAGCCCCTTGTCGACCTGCCCGGTTTCGACGCAAATGGCGACCGAGCGGCGCAACGCCGCCTCCTCCACGATGGTGCCGGGTGCATTGAGCCGCGCCCTGTCATACAGCGTAAGGGCATCCACTGGTTTCGTGGCGATCAGTACATTGCCGCCGATCAGCGCCAGATAGGGGCCGATCTTCTTGCCTTCATATTCCTTGGCCGTTTCTTCCAGCGTCTTGGAGACAAGCAGGCCCTTGCCGCTTAGATATTTCCGCAACACGTCGGTAACGCGATTATCGAAATAGCCATTGACGTCATGGGCGACGAGATATTCGAGTGTCTGAGGATTGCCGCCGCTCATCACATAGATCAGCGCGGCATCGACATTGCGGTCGTCATCGTAGATCGACGGATCGACGTTGCGCAGGCGCTGATCGATCTTTCCAAGCATGAACCGCTGCATTTCACCGGCGGAATGATCGCCTGCTACAACCGAGTCCTGAACGAACTGCAGAGAGCGCAGCATCTTGTACGGCGCGAGATCGTCCGCATCTGCGGCATGACCGACGGCGGGCGACATCAGCGCCAGACCGAAGATCGCATATCTGAAATAGCGATGCTGCCTGCGCGTCATACGACTATCCTTGATCTGCCTGTACGAGAATCTCGATCCGGCGGTTTGACGCGTTGAAGGGCTCCTCGGGCAGCTTCAGGCGACGGTCGGCGAAGCCGGAAACCTGGGAAATACGCTTCTCATCAAGACCGCCGTGAACGAGCATGTAGTAAGCGCTCTGGGCACGGTCCATCGAGAGACGCCAGTTCTCGTTGAGATCGCCCTTGAACTGCCGGCCGTCCGTATGGCCGCGGATGGCGACTGCTCCGCCCCTCTGTTTCAAGATCGCACCGATCTTCTGCATCGCGAGGACCATTTCCTGACGCGGCACCGCAGAGCCGATGTTGAACATGGAGTCATCGTTCTGGTCGGAAATGCTCACCAGCAGACCGCCCTCGGACGCCGTAACCGTCAGGCCCTCGGCGAGCTTGCCGGCAACGCCCGCGATCTGCTGGGCAATCTCTTGCTGCAGTTCCTCGGCCTGTTGCTTCTCTTCGGCTTGCTTGGCCTCTTCCTTTTTGTCGGCGTCCTTGGTCTTGTCCGCCTGCTTGTCTTTGGTCTTGTCCGCCTTCTTGTCCGCCTGCTTCTCTGCCGACGCGGCGACGGCAGCACTGTTGGGGTCCTTGCTCAGCAGAGTGGAGGGCTGGATATTTTCGGCCTTGGCGATCTCATCCGGTTTGGCCTGCGATTCGAGCGGCGAAGGCTGCTGCGGCTTGCCGGCGGTGGTAACTTCGACCTGCTTGGTCCAGAAATCCGGATCGAAGGGGTCGCGGTAGGCTTCGCCGCCATCGGCACCAGTAGCCGGGCCTGAATCCGCCGCACCGCCGTCACCCTTGGCGCTGACATTTGCCTGCTGGCCAACTTCCTGGGCGATCTCGGCGAGAACCGAATAGGGGTTCTCGAAGAAATCGGCTTCCGAATAATTGGTCTTGTCACCGGAGGTCGAGGTCTGGTCCTCACCGTCAGCGGCCGACTTGCCCTGGTTCGGATTCTCTTCCTTATTCTTCGACTTTTCCTGGTTCTGCTCGCCCTCGGCTTGGTCGACGGGCTTCTTCAAGCCTTTTTCGGTCGGCTTTTCATCTGACAGTTTGATCGGATTGAAATAGGTCGCGATCGAGGCCTTGGTTTCTTCGTTGGCGGCGTTGACGAGCCACATGACGAGGAAGAAGGCCATCATTGCCGTCATAAAGTCGGCATAGGCAATTTTCCATGCACCGCCATGGGCGCCATCGTGATCTCCACCACCATGTTTCTTGACGATGATGATCTCGTTCTTACCGTGGTGATGGTTTTCGCCGTCGCTCATTCGGACACTTTCTTCAAGCTGGCCGCCCAGGCGGAGATGCGGGTAACGAGCACAGTTTCGCCAATCTCGGCAGCAAGGTCGATGTCATCAGCCTCATGATGGCGGACCAATGCCGCATGCTCTGCGAGTTCATCCTTGAGGATATCGAAAAGCTTGGCCGGACCGCGCACGATGATTGGGGCGGCCGCGCCGTCGAGGATCGCCTCGCGCAGCAGGACGGCGAGATTTTCCGTTGCTTTTTTCGAGAGCGCTTCAGTCATGATCGGTGTGATGGCTGAAGCGGTCATTTCGCTGACGAGCGTGGCAATCTCTTCGGCCATGTCACGGATACGGGAAGCAATTACTGCAGCCGCTTCGATCTCGTAGCGAAGTTTCAGCTCCTCGATCTCACGGACATGAGCTTCGGCCGCCGCTTGGGCTTCGCCTTCGTATTTTTCGGTCAGTTCCACGGTCGCAGCCGCAAAGCCTTCGGAATAAGCCTCGCGCCGCTCCGCCTCGACGTCGATTTCGGGTTCCTGCGGCAGTTCCGCAAATGTGGAGGTGGTTTCTGCGGCGAAATCATCAACATCGATGATCGGTGCCGAGGGACCCGGCTCACCGAAATCCTTCAAATACCGGGAAAGCATAATGCTCATAAAAAACCGTCCAGTATTCGGGAGGCACGCGGCATGCCCCCGCTTGAAAAATGACCATCGTCCTTGTCGGCATGCCGTTCCGATTCGGGAGAGGCCCAGAGCCTGTCGTCGGCATGGATTCGGACGTTGCCTTCATGCCGGAAACTAGAAACCCAAACTTGCGCGAGGATGAATGGCGCCGCCCTCGCACCGATCATTATTCGAGCAGGATAAGAATCTTGCTGGCGGATGCATTCAGAATGGAGATTGCTTCGACGGCCATCTGCTTCTGGGTTTCGATAGCCTTCTGGCGGGTCGAGGCCTCGTCCATATCGGTGTCGACCAGGGCGCCAACGCTCTTATCGACAGCGTCAGACAGGTCCGCGGTATAGTCGATCTGATCGTCGATGCGGGCTTTCATGATACCGATCCCTGCTGCCGAATTGGTAAGCTGCTTGAGCATGGAGTCCGTGGCCGTCAGCATATCCGTGAGCTGCGAGTCGGTGGTCGACTTGCCGATGGAGATTTCCGTGCCGGTCGCGGGCGTCGCGGAGTTAACGTTCAGCAGATAGTAATTGCGGACCGGCGTGCCGTCAGCATTGCCATTGACCGCCTTGGTAAACAGGCCGCCATTGGCATTGTTCCTGTCGATCAGGATGGTCTGGGACGACGGAAAATCGATGGTCTGCGCCTGATATTCGCCTGTCGGGGCGCGCACGAAGCTGCCGATGATCTTCCACTGCGGGGGTGCCGCAGGCTCGCCGTTCAACAGCCAGTTTTCACCAGCGAACGACGTTCCCTCGACCATCGTCTGGAGCTGGTTCTTGTATTCGGTGATTTCCGCATTGATCTTGTCCTTGTCGGCGCCGGGCTCACGCGCAGCAACCAGCTTGGCTCTGAGATCGCCGAGGAGATCGATGGCGGAATTCATCGCCGTATAGGTCGCATCAACCTTTGCGGCGCCGAGGCCAAGGGCATCGCCAATGGTGCCTAGATTGGTACTGTCAGCGCGCATGACGCTCGCGATGGACCAATAGGTCGCATCATCTGCGGCAGTGGCGACCCGCTTCGCCGTAGAAATCTGCTGCTGTACGTCGGTTGATTCTTTAGTGATGCTGCGCAGCACTGCAAGCGCACTCACCGCGGCCGCGTTGGTAATCTTGACGGTCATCGACATGGTCTCGGAAAGGTGATGGGATCAGGCCGGTTTTGCCGGCAGCGACTGAACTGGCTTCATGCCGCCGGCGGGTCCCCCACACCGGTGCGTCGCAAACAAATCAACTCCTGGTAAGGTTAACCCGATATCAACGATTTTCGCAAGAGCGCAAACAGGATTAAAACAGCAACATCGTTGTCCTTGCAAGTAATTGAAATAAAAGAAAAACCGCGCCGTTTCGGCGCGGTTTCCAGGTTGCCGCAAATTGGCGACACAAGGTTTGATCCAGCTTCAACCGCTGGCTTAGCTGCGGAAGAGCGTGAGGACGTTCTGAGCGCTGGAGTTAGCAATCGAGAGCGACTGGATCGCGAGTTGCTGTTGCGTCTGTAGTGCCGTGAGCCTGCTCGATTCCTCTTCCATGTCGGCGTCCACGAGGCGGCCGACACCCGAGTCGATCGAGTCACCGAGGGCGGCGACGAAGGTTTCCTGCAGCTCGATGCGGTTGGAGATGGAGCCGAGCTGAGAAGCTGCCTTCGTCATCGCCTCCAGGCCCGATTCGATTGCTGTCAGTGCCATAGCGATTTCCGTCTGACCAAAGGAGGTGATGTTCATGGTGTAGATCGACCCGATCGTGCCGTTGGCGCTGCCGATAACGCCGGTGCTCGAATCGATGGTTCCGGTCGTGGTCATGCCGAACAGCACGTTACCGTTGGAAGCCGCGTTCAAGACATAATCGGTCGTCTTGACCGAGACATTGCCATTGCCGTCGCGGACGAAGGTGGAAACGACGCTCTTGGTCGAGTTGCCTGCAACCCAGTTCTCACCGGAGAAGGAAGCCGACTGGGAGATGCTCATGAGCTGAGCCTGGAGCTGGGCGATTTCTTCCTGGACCTTGGTCTTGTCGACACCCTTTTCAGTTGCTGCGACGATCTTGGATTTGATCTCGCTGACGACGTCGATGGCGTTGTCCATGGCGGTGTAGGCCGTATCGACCTTGGCAGCGCCGAGGCCGAGGGCGTCGGAAACGGCCGAGAGGGCCTTGTTGTCCGAACGCATGGTCGTTGCGATGGACCAATAGGCTGCGTTGTCTGCTGCCTTTTCAACACGATAGCCGGAAGATACGCGACCTTGAGTATCCTGAAGATTGTTGCTGATACCCCGGAGGGTCTGGAGGGCGGCCATAGCCGCGACGTTCGTCAAAATGCTTGTCATGAAATGATTGCCCCTTGCTGGCAGACATTAAAAAAAGGGACATTCCGGAATAGCGACCGGGAACGACGATCAGCCTTCATGCCTGTTAACCCGTTCTTAAATTTGGTTAACTCGCCGTCTCGTTGAGACGCAGATGACAGCAATATGGTTAATCAATCGTTAACGGAAATTAAAAAAGCCGCGCTCCATCGAAGCGCGGCCCGAATTCCATGGTGCCCGCCGGTTATCCGGCGGGCTATATTTCGCGATCCTATTAGCCGCGGAAGAGCGACAGGATGTTCTGCGAAGAGGAGTTGGCGATCGAGAGAGACTGGATCGCGAGCTGCTGCTGCGTCTGCAGGGCAGAGAGCTTGGAGGACTCTTCTTCCATGTTGGCGTCGACCAAGCGACCGACACCGGAGTCGATCGAGTCGCTGAGCGCGTTGACGAAGTCGTCCTGCATGGTGATGCGGGTGGAGATCGAACCGAGCTTTGCACCGGCAGAGGTCATCGCCTTCAGAGCGTTTTCGACGTTGGTCAGAGCAAGGCCGAGTTCGGCCTGACCGAA
>UEIF01000080.1 GCA_900468805.1 Hyphomicrobiales bacterium
ATAGAAATCTCCTGTCTCCACCAACCATATAGCGTAACGACATCATCTTTACAAGCACTGTAAAGATGATGTCGTTACAAGTTTCGCGTCGTACTGTTCCGCTACCTTAATTTCATTGCCGGTCTTGAACCGACGTGGACCTTTGACCCGTTGTTAGCGGATCGGCTGTTTCCCGGAAATTTACACCTCGATGCCTGTCGATCGGCACATAATCGGAGATAGGCTAGCGCCAGATCGGCAGTGGTACGCTTCAATTTCACTTCCAGATTGCACTTTTATCATGACTTCTCTAAAAAGGTTTTGGTGATAATTATCGGGCGAGCCGTTACGATGGATACGGTTCCCACCGAAGGCTTTGATGTGTTTGACACTGACCGACACCCTTGATCATCTGCCGGCCAGCAAGCGGCGCGAACTTGCCCGCGTGCTGGAGATCATCTTTTTCGAGGTCGAGCAGTTTCGGTCAACCAAGCAGTCTGCAAAGAGACCAGCGTCGGACCGAAGTCCAGATACCGTTCGCGGATCAGATCCAGCGCCGCATTGCGAAAATCCTCGCTGTGGCGCCGATTGCTCGGTCGGGATCGCTTCTTCGAAACCAGGCCGGCTTCACCGAAACGAATATAAGCCTGCAACAGCCTGTGCATCTGACTTCGGCTGAGCCCAAGTAGTTCGGCGGCCTGGACGACGCTCAGGCGCCGGTCGCGGATCTTCTGAACAACTTCGAGGCGATGCAATTCTCTCTGCGACATGGTGATCAAACAGGACATGACGACTCCGACCGCTGGTCTCGACCAGGCTGAAGGTTATCATCCTTGCTCCCAACGTTGGCATTGACCAGAACGTCGAGAGGCGAGACTGTCGCATCTCTAACTGGCCCAACTGTCGCATTACTAAATAGCCCTTACAGAAATCCAGGGCATAACGTCTATTTATGGAACTTCCCGATGACGGTTAAGTCTTATACGAGCCTCCAGTCGCGCCTTGGGCGGCCGCAAACGGGAAAAGCGGGTCTTCCCAATTTTCCGGCCACGTTCGAAAAGAAGTTTCATCTCAGCCGGATTGAAGTTGACGGTATCCAGAGTTTCGGGAAGCGTGTCCTGCAAACAATAAGATTGAAGAGACCGCTCACCAGGCGCGTCTTCAATTCGGCGTCTCCCGTCGAGAAGCACGGGAGTTGTCGGAACACTTGCGACACTCCCCGGCGCGCCAGCCCAGATGCATTGCGTGCATCGCTTCGAAGTGAAGCATCGCGATTATCATGACCGTTGACGATCACCCAAACGTCCGTCGGGGTTCCGCATAAAAGGCTCGAGAGGGACCGGTGCCTTAATAGCACCATCGCTATTGATCGCAGTTCTTCCCCGCCGCTTATCACTGACACGAATAGGTTCGACAAGACCGGGCACCGCCACCGACCCTAGGAAGACGTCAACGCAATTCCGTTTGCGATCAGCCCCCGAAGATGCGATGGCGCCCATGTCCCAGTAGACAACTCTACCGGCACTCATATCTGTAGTGGGGACATACCGGCGTCTCCCGGAGCGGGGGCTGACGCAACCGCATGTGTTGGCCGCTTTCTGAGGCCGTAGATACAACGAGCACCGTAACGACAAAATGCCGTACGGAACCATCCTTGTTGGACGAGAGGTTTAATTTCCGGGGCTCGCAAAAATGTAGACTTCGTCCTGGAGGAAACCTTTTGCGGCAGCAATGTCTTCATCCAGGCGGGCATGACTACTGGCAGTGGTTGATTTTTAGTTGCGATTGCCAGTCAAACCGGCGTTAGGGAAGTGTCAGCGTGCTTGTCCAGCAGGCTGACACCTCATCCATCTGCCGATCAGCTAGAAAGAGCGCCGGATTTCTTTGCAACCCAGGTGGCGACGTAATCCATCAAGGCCGGCGATAGGCAGTCATAGGGTTCCAGCCCAAGCCCCCGCAAGCGGGCTCGTATGTCGTCCATTCGACTGGGATCGACGCCCGCTTCGATGATGGACGAAACAAAGGCCGCAAATTCAGGTGGAGCCCAGCCGGACTCCTGAAAACGCTCGGGGTGAACGAAGTCCAGCCCTTGGAACGCATGGTCTCGCTCGACCGGGCCATACATGTGCACCCCGCATTCCTTACAGGCGTGACGTTGGATCAGCGCGCTCGTATCGACCACCTGCAGCTTGTCGCCGTTCTCGAGCACGGCCACCTTGTCATGCGGAACAACCGCAACGACGGAGAAATAGGTCCCCTTGGGCTTCCAGCACTTGGTGCAGCCGCAAACGTGATTGTGAGCGACCTGTCCGTCAATCTTAACCTTGACCGGCCGGTCCGTGCAGGCACAAACAAGCGTGCCGCCTGTAAAGCCGGTGTTCGCGGGTTTCACACCACCATCGACCGCCGGATGAACACGAACTTGACTTTCCATTGCATGTTTCCTCCCCTGTTGCGCCGAAACCCATCCGGGTCTCCGGATAGTGACTCACTTCGGCTTTGATACGAGCGCCCGGCGGACACGCTCAATACACGACCACGCCGCGGATGCTCTTGCCCTTATGCATGAGATCGAAGCCCTT
>UEIF01000020.1 GCA_900468805.1 Hyphomicrobiales bacterium
ACTTTGTCAACAGGACCTAGTCTTTGTCCCCTCCCTCGCATCTCTTATGGCGGCATCTTGCTCGCTAGTCGCGAGACGCTAATTTGGCCGGGCGGATCGGGTCAGTATATTGCTTCCAGGTCGCGGCGGCTCAGGAGTATCGTGTGATTTGGTTCGGCATCTCCATCATCGCGATTGTGGCGCTGGCAGCCCTATGGGCTCTCGCAACTTCAAGCTATGCGGGGTTTCTGAAGCGGATCCAGAAAATCGATTCGCACGTCCTCAAGGTTGCCGCTGCCGACACCGAGCTTGACCGATACGGCGCCAGGCTTTGCCACCAGCGGGAAGCGGCAAGCGGCCTCGTCCTGATCACATCCAACCTGGAAGCGTTCGCAGCCCGGCTTCTAGCGGCCCGTTCCGCCGGGCGCAGCCTCGACCTCATGTACTATATGTGGAATGCGGACCTGACCGGAATGCTGATCATGCGGGAAGTCGTCGCTGCTGCTGACCGTGGCGTACGCGTGAGGATCCTTCTCGACGATCTCGGCGTCTCCATGTCCGACAAAATCTTCTATGCGATCGACTGCCATCCCAATATCGAACTGCGGCTCTTCAATCCCACGAAGGCACGGGAGAATATTCTGCGCCGCGGCCTTGAGATGGCTTTCCGGTTTCGAAGCGTCAACCGTCGCATGCACAACAAGGCCTGGATTGCCGATGGCCGGATCGCGATGGTCGGGGGACGCAATATCGGCGATCCGTATTTCGATGCCGGCGAGGACGCGAACTTCAGGGACTTCGATCTGGTGATGGTCGGTCAAGCCGTTGCGAAGACGGAGCGTCTGTTCGACGACTACTGGAACAGTTCGGTTGCCGTGCCTGTGCGCTCGCTGCTTTCGCGCCGGCCCAACAAGCTGAAGAAGCTTCGACGCAATATGGACCGCCTCGATTTCGAGCAGCGAGCCCAACCATATCTGGATCGAGTTCGCAATCAGACATCTTTCAAGGACGCTGTCGCAGAAGACGGATACATTTGGGTCGACAAAATCGACGTCTTGGCCGATGCCCCCGAAAAGGCAGGTGGGAAGATGCGCAGTGGGCAGAACATGTTGATGGGAACGCTGCTACCGGTGATCACCGGCACAGCCGAGTTCATCCACATCACCTCGCCGTACTTCATACCCGGCAAACGCGGCGTCGAGGCGCTGACGAAGCTCAGCGGCAGAGGGGTGAAGGTTTCCGTCCTGACCAACTCGCTTGCAGCCACTGACGTCGCTGCAGTTCACGCGGGGTATTCGCGCTATCGACCGGCATTGCTAAAAGGCGGCGTTGCACTCTACGAGCTGAAATCGATCGCCGACATGGGCTCTTTCTCCTTGCGAGGTTCAAAGAAGGCCAGCCTCCACACGAAGGCCTTTGCCAGGGATGGCAAGTATGGCTTTATCGGTTCTCTCAATCTCGATCCGAGGTCCATTTCCTTAAACACTGAGATGGGCGTGCTGTTCGAGTCCCCACATCTCGTCGCGCAAATGGTCGCGATCTTTGCGGAAGAGACCGAGACAGACCTGAGCTATCCAGTGACTCTCGACAAGGGATCCGTACGCTGGCTGAAGGTCATCGACGGGAACCAGACTATACTGCGAGGAGAGCCCGACGCCGGGTTTACCCGACGCGCGACAGCTTGGTTGATTGGGTGGCTTCCACTCGAATCCCAGCTTTAGACGCATATTTATCTTAGCAAGGAAACGCGTCCAAGCGACGCTCTGTCCAATGCTCTTGAAGAGAGCAGAACCAGCGCGGCACTATTCAAATGAAGCTAAGCTTCTGAAAACAAATCCTCGGGGCATAAAGCCTCTTTATGGCACTATCCAGAATACACAGAATATCACCTCCTAAGGCGAACCCCTAGAACAGGATGTAGCGGGCCCGGGGCGGATCCCCGAGCCCTTTTCGCTTATTTCGCAGTCTTAATCTCGTTGACCTCTTCGGCGCTTAATTCGCCGACAGTCGTCACCTCGCCATTGGTGATCTTCCAGAGACGGAACGGGCCGGTGATATCGCCGTACTGATCGAAGCTGACAGGGCCGATGACGCCTTCGTACTTCACAGGCTTGCCGTCCTTGATGAGTTGCAGGGCCTTGGCAAACTCTTCCTTGCCGGCATGGATCGGCGTGCCGCCTTCGGCCACCACTCCCGGCACCGCAGCCTTGATTGCGGCAGCATCCGCCTTGCCCGCCTTGGCAATGGCGAGTGCGACGATCGCACCGGCATCATAGGAACGGTCCGCGGCCGGAGCCGACGGAGAAATGCCGCCCGAGAAGGCTTCATAGTTGGCATTGAAATATTCGGTCGATGCCGTCGGGCTCGTACCGGAGGAGGTGCCGTAGGCGCTTTCGAGATATTGCGCGCCGACGCTTTCGATGAAGTCCTTAGAGTTCATGCCGTCGTTCAGCAGGAAAGTCTGCTTGCCGCCACCGGAAATCCAGGCGCGGGCGATCGTTGCGCCGTCAACCGGCGTGCTGACGAGATAGAGTGCATCCGGCTCACCCGTCATGGCGGCACTGGCTTCCGACGCATAGCTCGACTGCTTCTCGTTGTAAGGCGTCGTTGAGGTGATCGTGCCGCCAAGCTTCGTGTAGGCCATGGTGAACTCCTTCACCATGTTGACGCCGAAGTCATTGTTGACGTTGATGATCGCGATCTTCTTCAGGCCCTGATCAACAGCATATTTGGCAGCGGCCGTGCCTTGCAGGGCGTCCGAGGTGATCGTGCGGAAGAACACGCCGTTGGTCTTGCCTTCGCGGCCAAGCTCGGTGAGCGTCGGCGAGGACGATGCCGGCGAGACCTGCACGACGCCGGCCGGAGCGGTAACCGAGGTCAGGATCGGGATCGAAACCGACGAGATAATGCCGCCGATGATGACCGGCACCTTCTTGATGTTGACGAGCTGCGTTGCCTGATCGACGGCGACGTTGCCCTGGCTTTGGCTGTCGCGCGTATCGGCCACGACCTTGCAGCCATCGACGCCACCGGCATCGTTGAAATCACGGAAGGCCATTTCGACGGACTTTGCACCCGCCTGGCCGTATTCGCCGGCAGGGCCCGTTAATTCCATGACCAGGCCGACAGTGATGTCGCAATCGGCTGCGAAAGCGGTTGCTGTGGATGCCGCGAGTGCCGCAACCACAGCGGAAAGCAGAAATTTCGGTCCCATTTTATTCCCCTTTGTTGAGATTGTATTTCATGATGCTGCCGTGACGGCCCTCCCGGTCCCGCTCCAGCGTATAGACGTCCCCTTCCAGCGGATTGCCTTGGCGCAGGATTGCCTCGATCTCTGCCAGATCCGTGTCGGTCAGCTTGATATTCGCGATGGCAAGATTGGATGGCAGGTGATCGCGGTTGCGGGCGCCGACAATGACTGCGGCGACGCCGGGCTTGGTCAGCATCGCAGCACTGGCGACGGTCGCGATATCCACCTGATGCCGGTCGGCAATCTTCCTGAGCGTCGAGAGCAGCGCCTGGAAAAGATCCCAGCCGCCGAAATCGTCGATGATCAGCTTGTATTTGGTGAGCGAGCGGTTTTCGAGCGGATGCTCCGGCTCCGGCTGCCCTAACCAACGATCGCCAAGGAAGCCACCGGCCACCGTGCCATAGCAGAACAGCGCGAAATTCTTCTCGGCGGCAAGCTGTACCATCTGCTTTTCCGGGCGCCGATCGAGCAGCGAATATTGTAGCTGCAACGAGGTAACCGACACGCCCGACGCGATGATCGTATTGATATGATCGGTGTCGAAATTGGTGCCGCTGACCTTGCCGATCTTGCCGGCCTGTTGCAGCTCATTCAGCCAGCCCGCCGTTTCTAGCCAGCCAGGAATGTCATACGCCCACCAGTGAAACTGCACGAGATCGAGGCAATCGAGATTGAGCCGCCGGCGCGATGTATCGATCACACCCTCGACGTAGGCCTTGCTAATCACGGGCAGCACCGCAAGGTCCGGAACGAACTTGGTATGCACGCGGATGCGCGAGAGGGCTTCGGCACCACGCAGATTGCCGTAGGCCAGACGGAAGCGGCCGATCAGGTCTTCCACCCCGGTATAGATATCGGCGCAATCGAACGTGGTGATGCCGGCGTCAGCGAAGGCGATCATGTCCTCGATGGCGCTCTCGGCATCGATTGCGCCATGGCCACCCGCCAGCTGCCATCCACCGCGAATGACGCGAGATATCTCATAACCAGGGGCGATCGTGATGCGTTGCATGTCTGCTGGCCTATTCGTCAATCAAGGGAACCGCTGTTGTCGCGGCATGGCTGAAACGGCGGAGACCCGTGCGGGTGATCCTCAGCCGGGTCGAGCAATTCGGGTCAGGGCAAGCGATATCGGCATCCGTCGTCATCCAGTCGTTGGGATGGGTCGGACGCTGCTTGGCGGCCAGAAGCGGCAGGACTGAAGACAGCGAGTAAATGGAAATACCCTGCCCGGGCGGCAGATAAAGCATCTCTCCATGCAGTTCGAAATGGTCGCCGGGCTTGGCGCCGCAATAGACAGCACCGCCTTCGGGAATGATCACGTCCACCCGCAAGTCGAAAATGTCGAAGCCATCATCCAACGGATCAACCATGGCGAACTCCCTTTGCGGCCTCATCGTGTTCCGCATCCAGCCGCCCGCGGATAAGGTTGAAAGAGCGGCTGATGTCGTCGGAAAGCGACTGAACAGCGCTTTCGGCATCGCGCCCTTCCAGCGCATCGATCAGCGCCCAATGGTGATTTGTCGCCGCCAGGCCGCCCTGTTCGTCATGAATATGCGCCGCCTTGCGGATGATCGCGCCCGATTGCAGCCAGAGGCTTTCAACAATCGGAATGAGTACGGGCGAGCGCGCAGCTTGGTAAATATGAAAGTGAAAGCGCTGGTTCAGCGCGGAGGTAACATGACCGATATCCTTGCCATGCTGCTCGAAGGCCAGGTCGCAATCGACATTGATCTGCTTGAGGATGGCGAAGTCTTCATCGCTGAGGTTCGGCAAGGCCAGCGCCACCATCTGCCCCTCGATAAGGATGCGCGCGCGCGCGAGATCGTCGAGACGATCGCGGGTGATTAGCGGCACACGCACCGACCGGTTCGGCAGGGATTCGAGTGCCTGCTCGGAAACGAGCCGTCCAAGCGCCTCGCGCACCGGCATGGTGCTCGTCTGCAGCCGCTCGGCGAGATCGACAATACGCAAGATATCGCCGGCATCAAACATGCCGTTGATCAGCGAATTGCGCAGTTGCGCGTAAACGCGGTCCTGCAGGGTCTCGCGACCGACCGGCGACAGCGCGTCGTCGCGATCAAGGTTGCTGGCGGTATTTTCGGATGCTTTCCTCATCTGTACCGCCTCTCAATTTGGTCCGCTTGCAGCCGGTTTTTTTGGTTGCTTTTCTCCATACGGTAAAGTTTGATCAAACATCACCAATCAAATCAAGAGACTTGTTTCGTTCATGCCTTCTTCCGCGCCAGCTGCACCCTCGAACCTCGCGCCCGCTTCACGAGCCGTGATCGATGCACGCGATCTGGTAAAGAAGTTCGAAGGCCATACCGCTGTCGCCGGCATGTCGCTGAAGCTTGCAGCCGGCGAAATGCTGGGGCTGATCGGCCCAAATGGAGCGGGCAAGACGACGCTGTTCAACCTGATCGCTGGCAGTCTCAAGCCGACATCGGGTGAAATCTGGATTGCTGGCCTCGATGTCTCGCAGGAAAGCCCCGAGCAGCGCATCGGCCGCGGCGTCGGGCGCACCTTCCAGATTCCGAAACCCTTCCTCGAAATGACTGTGCTGGAAAATGTGCTGACGGGCGCGCAGGGGCAGGATGGCGAGCGGCTTTTTGCAAATTTCCTGCGCTTCGGCCACGTCCGGCGACAGGAGAAACTGGCGATAGACAAGGCGCGGGCGCTGCTGGAGTTTGTCACCCTGTCAGGCCTCGAGGCCCAACCTGCAAAAGTGCTCTCCGGCGGCCAGCGCAAGCTCTTGGAACTGGCACGTATCCTGATGGCCGATCCGCAGGCCATCCTGCTCGATGAGCCGGCTGCGGGCGTCAACCCCGCTTTGCTCGAAACCATCATGGAGCGCGTCATCGACCTCAACAGGCAGGGCAAGTCGATCCTGCTGATCGAGCACAACATGGACATGGTTTCGCGGCTCTGCTCCCGCGTAGTCGCCATGGCGCTCGGCAAGCCACTGGCCGAAGGCACGCCCGCCGTTGTCGCCGCCAATGCCGATGTGATCGAGGCCTATCTCGGGGCTGGGGCATGACGGTTCCTGCCCTTCGAACCCAGGCGCTGGTCGCCGGATATGAACCCGATCTGCCGATCGTGCGCGGTGTCGATCTCTCCGTGGCGCCCGGCGAATTGCTGGTGCTTCTCGGCCCCAACGGCGCCGGCAAGTCGACATTCGTCAAGGCGATCGCCGGTGTCTTGCCCGTGCATTCCGGCAGCATCTTCCTGGGGGAGCGCGACGTCACCCGCGTCGCCACCCATCGCAAAATCGGCGAAGGCCTCGCCTTCGTGCCGCAGACGGAAAACATCTTCGCGACGCTCTCCATTCGCGAAAACTTGCAGCTTGCAGCCGCCGTCTTGCCAAAACACCTTCGCGCGGAAAAGATCGCCGCTCTCTACCGCCGCTTCCCCGATCTCGCGACAAAGCCGTCACGGCTGGCGGGCGCGCTTTCCGGCGGCCAGCGCCAGATGCTGGCAGTCGCGCGAGCGTTGATCGTCGATCCGCCGGTGCTCATTCTCGATGAACCATCCGCAGGCCTGTCTCCGAAGATCGTTGCGGAGGTCTTTGCGATGCTTCAGGAGATCAATGCCGGCGGCGTCACGGTTATTCTGGTGGAGCAGAACGTCAAGGCGGCGCTCGCCCTCGCCAGCCGCGCCGTCATTCTGGTCGAAGGCAAGATCCGCCATGAGGGCAAAGCATCTTCCCTGCTCGGCGATCCATTGATCGCCAAACTCTATCTCGGCACATCACAGCCGCATGAGGTGCCACAGCCATGAACCCGCAATTTCTGATGGATGGCCTGTTCGCCGGCGCGATGATTGGTCTGGGCGCCATCGGCGTGACGCTCACCTATTCGATCCTGCGTTTTGCCAATTTCGCCCATGGCGAACTCCTGTCCTGGGGGGCCTATCTGGCGTTGGTGGTGAGCGGCGGCCTCGGCCTGCTGTCCACCACGCTGACGAAGCCGCTCGGCCCGTTTTCCTTCGGCTGGTCCCTGCCGCTTTCAGCCATCCTCGCCATTATCCTCACGGGTGCCTTGGCGCTCGCCGTCGATGCCGTGCTGTTCGGTCGCCTGCGGGCGCGCGGCAGCGCCGTCATCATTCTGGTGATGGCAAGTTTTGGCGCATCGCTCGCCCTGCGCAGCCTGCTGGAATTCATCTTTACCTCGAAGCCCGCCTACTACACCAAGGCACTGCAAATCGCCGTCCAGATCGGCGGCGGACTGCGTGCAACGCCGGATCAGCTTCTGTCGCTTGGCGTCTCGCTCGTTGCCGTCATCGCCATTCACCTGCTGATGACCCGCACCGATATCGGACGCTCGATGCGGGCGGTCAGCGAAAACCCGGCGCTTGCCGGAATTGCCGGCGTTGATGTGCGTCGGGTGATCCGCGTGGTCTGGTTCGTCGGCGCCGCCCTCGCCTGCATCGCCGGCATCATGACCGGGTTGCTCGTCCAGATCCGCCCCTATCTCGGCCATGATCTGCTGCTGCCGCTGTTTGCCGCAGCGATCCTTGGCGGCATCGGCAGCGTGCCGGGTGCGATGATCGCCGGATTGATCGTCGGTCTTTCGGAAGCGGCAGCCGTACAAATGGTCGGTGCGGAGTGGCGCGCCGCCGTCTCCTTCGTCATCCTCGTTGCGGTCCTTCTTCTGCGCCCGCGCGGCCTGCTCGGGAGGGTCGCATGAGCCTAGACCTGATCGCCTACGCCGCCTTCTTTCTGACCATGGCGCTGACCTACGCCATCATGTGCCTCGGCCTCAATGTGCAGTGGGGCCAGACCGGCCTGTTCAACGTCGGCATTGCAGCCTTTGTGGCGATTGGCGCCTATGTCTCAGCCCTGCTGACGACACCGGACGCTTTCAATCGTGTCGGCGGCTTCGACCTGCCGATTGCCGTCGGCTGGATGGGAGGTGCGCTCATCGCGGGCCTTGCCGCCTGGCTGGTCGGGGCGCTCACCATACGGCTCAGGTCCGATTATCTGGCGATCGCCACCTTCGGCGTCGCCGTCACCGTACAGCTTTGCGTGCTCAACCTGCAGCCGCTCACCGGCGGCGCCTTCGGCATTGGTTTCATTCCGCGGCCGTTTGGCAAACTCGCGGGCGATCCGCTCGCCTTCGGCCTTTCCAATCTCGCGCTGATGGCCGCCGTCGTGCTGGCGCTGTACCTCGCCCTCCAGCATCTGGCGAAAAGCCCCTGGGGGCGTGTGCTGCGGGCAATCCGCGAGGATGAAGCGGCAGCACAGGCACTCGGCAAGCGGTCGATCCGCTTCCGGCTGCAAGCCTTTACCATCGGCGGCGCCATCATGGGGATCGCGGGGGCGGCGCAAGGGCATTTCATCGGCTTCATCGCGCCGGACAACTATCTGCCGATCCTGACCTTCCAGGTCTGGGCAATGCTGATCGTCGGCGGTGCCGGCAACAATCGCGGCGCAATTCTCGGAGCGGTGCTCGTCTGGGGTCTCTGGGCGCTGTCGGCCGCCGCCGTTTCCGCCTTCATCCCGCCGGAGCAGCAGGCGCGTGCAGCATCCCTTCAGATCGTCATGATCGGGGTCGGCCTCTGCCTCATCCTCCTCCTGCGCCCTCGCGGCATTCTCGGCGCGTCGAATGCGCTGGCATCTCTGACGCGCAAGCGCCCGGAAAAGTCCAAGGAATAGAACCATGTCCCACCGGCCCGATCGCATAGCCCTCACCAAGGAGCTCTCCATCAGCCGCCTCGTCTGCGGACTCTGGCAGGTTGCCGACATCGAGAAAAACGGCACGATAATCGATCCCGACCAAGGCGCCGATGCGCTTGACGCCTATGCGCGCGACGGGTTCGACACATTCGACATGGCGGATCACTACGGTTCGGCCGAGCTGATCGCCGGACGCCTGCTGGCGCGGTATGAAAGCGGCGCCAGACCGGCTGCCTTCACCAAATGGTGCCCCGAGCCGGGTCCGATGACCGCGGATGTGGTACGTGGCGGCATCGAGGAACGTCTGGCCCGGCTTGGTGTCGACAAGGTCGATTTGCTTCAGTTCCATTGGTGGAGCTTCGAACATCCAGCCTGGCTCGACGCCCTACATGAAATGCAGCGTCTGCAGGAAGAAGGCCTGATCGGTGCGTTGGGGCTTACCAATTTCGATGCAGGGCATCTGGCGCTGGCCTTGGCCGATGGCATCGAGATTGCGAGCAATCAGGTCTCTTTCTCTCTTGTTGACCGCCGGGCCGCGGGTGCCTTATCGGATCTCTGCGCCAAAAGCGGCGTCAAGCTGCTGGCCTATGGCACGCTTTGCGGAGGCTTTCTCTCGGAGAAATGGCTTAATCAACCGGAACCCACTGATATCGCCGACTGGAGCCGCTCGAAGTACAAGCGCTTTATCGATACCGCCGGTGGCTGGGAGGCGTTTCAAGGTATTTTGCGCGCGGCCTCCGGCATCGCGGCCAAGCACAAGGTCTCGATCTCGAATGTCGCCAGTCGCTGGGTTCTTGAACATCCTGCCGTCGCCGCCACCATTGTTGGCGCGCGGATTGGGGAAAAAGAGCATCGCGACGACAATCTCAAGGTATTTTCCTTCGCGCTGGACGGCGAGGACCACACAGCCCTTAATGCCGCCTTTGCGGCTACGCAACCCATTCCCGGCGACTGCGGCGACGAATATCGCAAGCCGCCGTTCCTGACGGCGTCGGGCGATCTCAGCCACCATCTGGACGCCATCCCTTCGATCTACACCGCAGTCCGGGTGCCCGGCAGGCCGGGCCGTTCGCGCGTGTCGTCGGGCAGCATCTGGGAGCCAATGGCCGGCTACAGCCGCGCGGTCCGGATCGGCAACCGTATCCTCGTGTCAGGCACCACCGCGACCCATGGCGCGGACCGCTGCGTCGCACCCGGCGATGCCGGTGCGCAGGCCACTTACATTCTCGACAAGATCGCAGCGTCCATTTCGGCACTTGGCGGCAGCATCGAAGACGTGATCCGCACCCGTATCTATCTGCGCGACGGAAACCAGTGGGAACCCGTTTCCCGGGCCCATGGCCGTGCCTTTTCATCCATCCTGCCCGCCAATACGCTCATCGAGGCCGGAAACCTGATCGGGGACTACGAGGTTGAAATCGAGGCGGAAGCAGTCTGCGACTGAGTGCAGGCAACATAAATCGGGTTGGGCGCTGACTTGCGCGTACCAAAGAATCCGTTGCCGTTCAGGCGGTCGCTAGCAGATGACGGGCCGTGAACATGTCCAGGTGCCCACCGCCGACATTCTTGTCGACGGGGATATCTATGAGCCACGTACCACTGCTTTCCTGCCCACGGTTGTCATCGATATCATCCAGCAGGCCGTGGCTGCTGTTGAGAATGGCTTACAAAGGCGCTCACATATAGACTTGGAGAGACCGCCACAAGGCGATCTTTCTGCCATGGCGGGCGTGGCGAAGCCGGCGTCCTTCTGTGTCAGCGACTAGCGCGCCTTGAGGAGAATCGAGCCACCCCACCTTTCACTATTCACTAAATCATTGAAAACACACGCCTGAGGCGTTGTCCAGTTTATGGAACTATTTGCCGCCGGCCGCAGTCTCCGGGTCCCAAAAGGCAAAAGATCTGAGCGTGACCTTTTTATCTCACCTAAATCCCCAAGAGCACGCAGTTGTGCCCCCATGGAAAGCGAACTGACGAGTTGGGCCAATTCTGGCAGCCGGGCAGACCGGAACATAGTCCAAAATACCTGAATACCAATTCTCCGGTATCGGTACAGATTTCCGCTGCCCGGCTGGTCCTGCAGCATGGAGTGACGATCATTGTCCATGCTGTGAGGCGTCTTAGCGTACGAAGAAGGTAACGCTGCCGTCGGCGGCCTGTTCGGCGTCAACGATATTGTCGACTTTTACATCATCCTGATTCAGCTTGCGAACAAGGTCCTTGTTTTCGCTGATCGAGGCTCGGATCGCACGCAACTGGTTGTCCGTGCGGCCCGTTGCGGAGAGACCGCGGGTCTCATGTTCCGGATCGTTGTCCCAGTTTCCGACGTAACGAACATTGAAGTCGGAATTGAAGGCACGAAGGGTCTGGGCAATTTCGGGGGCTGTGTTCATCGCGATGCTTTCGGCACGGCTGACGCCCGCCAGAGCCAGAGATGCAAAGGCTGCAACAAAGGCAATCTTGAATCTGCTGTTCATCTTAATTCTCCTTTAGGGTTGATCTACCTCAATCATGGTCGGCAATTGATTGGGGAGATCATCAACTACCGGCCATCTTGGGCAACGGTCAGACGATCGCCCGAAAACGGCAGTTCGAAAATCAGACCCCTGTTCAGGCTTCTTCAGACCTATGTTTAGGTGGAATTCAAACATTTGCCATGACTGTGACAAACTTGGGTTGCACGTGCCGAGCGATGATCAGCGAAAGAAAGAAGCGCATCCCGGTGCCGAGCGACGGCGCGCTCTCGCTGCTCGGCCGGACGCCGCATCTTAAGCGGATGGACAACGCTCGCGAGATCGGCGTCGTTTTTGGTCAGCGCAGCCAGCTATGGTGGGACCTGCCGCTGGTCGACAGTTACTGGGCTCGCATGGCACTGATTCTCCTCCCAAACAAGGCCAAGTGAAACCAGAACATCAGCGAGATTGAGTCAGACCCAATTTTGGACGCCGATTGACATCCCCGGCCGCAACGGCCTGCACAATGTGTGCGACGGTGATCATACCGTCGGCAGATGCGCAGCTCTGACTAGCTTAGCCTTGAGCCGCGCGGTGTCCAATCCGAGTTCGATGAATGTCAGGGCATGTTTGGCGAGCGCGACATTGTCGTCCCAGAGATTTCTCCAGATCGCCGTTTTCAATGACAGGTCCTTGTCGACAATCGTTGTCGAGAAGGATTCGAAGGTCACATAGTCGTCCCATCCAATGGCGACCAGAGCGTCAAAGATTGAGGCAAAATCGATATTGCCCGTCCCAAGATATCCACGGTGGCTTTCCCCGATATGGACGTAGCCGATTTTTTCCGCAGCGTGGCGGATCGCCAGTCCGACGTCGGCCTCCTCGATATTCATGTGGAAGGTGTCGAGATGCAGGAAGACGTTCGAGGCTCCAGTATCCTTGATGTAAGCCAGCCCTTGGGCGGCCGTATTGAGCATGTTGCTCTCGAAGCGGTTGACGATTTCCAGGTTAAGCGTAACACCCGCGTGCTTCGCGCGATCGGCGACCTTCGAAAGCGTGCTGACGCTCTTGTCCCACGCCCTGCGAGACAACGCGTGCTCCTGCTTTCCGTGAGCCGAACTCAGGATGCCTGCGAGCTTGGTGCCGCCAAGATCGCGAACCAACGCAACTGCGCGGTCCAAGATGGCTTCACCGTTGGCGACAACGGACTGATCTTCGCTGGAGATATCGCCTTCCGTTGGCAAGCCCATGCTAACCGCGACATCCAGGCCTAATTCCCGGATGCGGGATGCGAGCCATTTTACGTCGACTTGTTCGGGGTCCAGGTACGAAAACTCGACCAACTTGAAACCGAGTTCGTGGGATCGCGCGAGAGTTCTCTCCAGCTCGTCTTTGGAAGAGCCGGCACTCCAGACAAACGAGTGGATACCGATTTTGGACATGGAACGAATTCCTGGTTGATTTTCGGATCGCAGCCCGTCGGGCTCGAAAGCACCGACGGGCCGCTCGGGAGGAGACGTTAGCGAGCTGCGGTCCAGCCCTTATAGTCCTTGATGTTGTCGGCAGTAATCAGCTGCGGATCGAGCAGCACTGTGCTTTCTGCCGGCTTCTTGCCGTTGAGAACATCGACGGCCATTTTCAGGGAGTCACCTGCCATTGTATAGGGATCCTGCGAAGCAGACGCCTTGATCATCGATTTGCCGCTGGCAAGCGACTTCTCGATATCCGGAGCGCCGTCGACGGCAGTGATGAAGAACTCGTTGCGGTTCAGCTGCTTGGCGGCAAGCTCTGCACCGATGCCCGTCGGATCGTTGATGGCGAAGACGGCATCGATCTTGTCGAAGCGCGTCAGCAGGCCCTGCATGACGGCGAGACCGCCGTCGCGCGAACCCTGACCGTTCTGGTCGTCGGAGAGGATCTTAATGTCGGGGCTCTTCGTCAGGACGTTCTTGCAACCCTGAACACGGTCGAGGATCGAGGAAGATGCGGGGCCGTTGATGATAACGACGTCGCCCTTGCCCTTGAGCTGATCGACGATGTACTGGCAAGCCTCTTCGCCAGCCTTGATGTTGTTGGTCATGACCGTGACGTCAGCGCCCGGTGCGGAAACGTCGAAGGCGGCGACGATCACGCCAGCGGCCTGAGCCTTCTTGACGGCAGGTGCGATCGCCTTGGCATCGACTGCATTCAGCATGATGATATCAACGCCGGCGGCAATGAAGCTGTCAATCTGCGAAACCTGCTTGTTGAGGTCGTAGTCAGCCGAAACCGATGTGACCTGAACATTCGGGTTGATTTCCTTGGCGCGGTCCTCGATGCCCTTGATGGTCGCAACAAAGAACGGATTGCCAAGGAGGCCGACCGAAATACCGATCTTCTGGAGATCCTTGCCGGCGGCAGGCATTGCGATCGCGGCCGCCATTGCGGTAGCTGCAAGCAGTTTAGAGATCATACGCATACTTTCCTCCATATGGCGCTTCCTGCGCCCTGTTATCCGGTAACCCCGGTCCCTCCGGCCGCACATTACGTGCGGCTAAGTCCTTTCAGCCGATAGCGGTCGAGCCCCACGGCAACGATGATGACGAGCCCCTTGATGATGTACTGCCAAATGTCGGAGACACCGACGAGAATGAGGCCATTCGACAGGACCGCGATAATCAATGCGCCGATCAGCGTGCCCCAGATCGAGCCGACACCGCCGACGAAGCTGGTTCCGCCGAGAATGACGGCGGCGATCGCATCGAGTTCGTAGGATTGGCCGAGCTGCAGGCCGTTCGCCGCGTAGAGACGTGCTGCCGACATAGCGCCGCCCAGGCCGGACAAGAGGCCCGACATCGAGTAGACGAAAAGCAGAACGAGCGGCACCTTGATGCCAGTCAGGCGCGCGGCCTCGACGTTGCCACCCACGGCGTATATCCAGGTACCCAATACCGTGCGCTTCAGGATGAACCACGAGACCAGAATCGTCGCCATGGCGATGATTGCCAGCCAGGGTACGCCGAAGAGACTACCGTTTCCGATGAAGTCGAAGGGCAGGTCGGGATTGAAGACTGTCGTGTCATTGCCGAGCAGTCGGGCGATGCCGCGCATGGCGGTCAGCGAGCCGAGCGTCACGATAAAGGGCGGAAGCTTGAGCGCCGATATGATCGTTCCGTTGACTACACCGCAGGCAAGCCCAACTCCGATCGCCGCCGGAATACCGAGCATGCCGAGATCGGGCCAAAGGGATACGATGACACCGACCATGGCGGAAGCGGCAAGGATCGAACCGACCGAAAGGTCGATGCCACCCGTCAGAATGACGAACGTCATCCCGGCGGCCAGAACGGTATTGATCGATGCCTGTTGCATCACGATCGAGAGGTTGTTGACACTGAGGAAGCGTCCACTCAGCAGATGGAAACCGATCGCCAGAATGACGAGCACTGGCAGCATGCCGAGTGCCGTGAGCGTCGATCTGAATTTTGCCTTAGTGGCGTTGCCCTGATCCGTGGATGTCGCGGTCATGTTTTTATCCCGTCGTCTTTGATTTCCCACCTCAAGCGACTTTCGACGCCGATCCGGTGGAGAAAGCCATGATGGCTTCCTGGCTTATTGGCTGGTCCGGTGTCGCCAGAACTTCCCCGGCGATACGGCCCTCGCGCATGACAAGGACGCGGTCGGCGATCCCGATGATCTCGGGCAGATCGCTCGATATCACCACGATCGCGATCCCCGCCTGCGCGAGCTCGTCGATAATTCGGTAGATTTCGGACTTGGCACCAACATCGACGCCGCGCGTCGGTTCGTCGAAGATGATGACCCTGGGTTTCGTTTCGAGGAGACGGGCGATCAATGCCTTCTGCTGATTGCCACCCGACAGAGCGCCGATATTGACGCTGTCGCTGGAGGTGCGGATGGAAAGCGACTTGATTGCCCGGGTGGCTCTTTCTTTTGCCGACGCGAAATTTAGAATTCCCCCGCCAGTCGCATCCTTTCCGATGACGCCGATGTTTATGTTTTCGTTGATCGTCATATCGAGGAAGAGGCCCAGTCCCTTCCGGTCCTCCGTGAGATACGCGATCCCCGCATCCATGGCGTCCCGCGGACCGCCGATGGCAAGGTCCCTACCGTCAAGCGAAACCGTCCCGGACGTTTTGCGATCGGCACCGAAAATAAGGCGTGCGAGCTCGGTTCGTCCGGAACCAACCAGCCCGGCGATCCCTAGCACTTCACCGGCTTTGGCATCGAACGAGCAGCCGAGAACCCGACGACCATCACCTATGTCACGCACGGCGAGGACCGTCTTCGCAGCCTGTTGAGGTGCCCGGTGTGCCTTCTTGTAGAATGAAGAAAGGTCGCGGCCAACCATCATCGAGACGAGCTTTTCGGCAGACAGTTCGTCCCGCTCCAGCGTGCCCACGTACGCGCTGTCACGCAGAACACTCACGCGATCTGCGAGAGCATAAATCTCTTCCATGCGGTGGCTGATGTAGATGACGGCGATGCCGCGGGCCTTGAGACCGGCGATCACGTCGAACAGCCGCTCCGTTTCCCTGGACGTGAGCGATGTCGTCGGCTCGTCCATTACGATGATTTTCGCGTTGGTGGTCAGTGCACGCGCAATTTCGACCATCTGGCGCTCACCGAGCGAGAGGGTCGCAACGAGTTGGGACGGGCCAAATGTGATGCCCAACTGCCGGAGGATCGGTTCGACACGGGCGCGGGCGTCAGCCTTGTCGACAATCCCGTAGCGGGAGGGCTCGGCTCCGAGGAACATGTTCTGGGAGACAGTAAGGTTAGGAGCAAGAGACAGCTCCTGGTAAATGACGGAAATGCCGTTTGCCTTGGCCCTGATCGGGTCTCCGGTAACGATCGGCTTTCCATCGACGAGAACCGCGCCGCCCGGGTCCGCGGTGTATGCTCCGGAAAGCACCTTCATAAGTGTCGACTTGCCGGCACCATTTTCACCCATCAAGGCGTGGACTTCCCCAGGATAGACCGTGAGCGAGACGTTGGTCAGAGCTTTGGTGCTTGCGAACGTCTTGCTGATGTTGCGCATCTCCAGAACGGGAACGCGGGTTTCGGTGCCAGCCGTATTCATGCGTGAAGTTCCTTCCTCGGACTTACCACTTGCGGCTCTTCGATCTCGCTCAACGCTCTCCAGGTCTCGCGGTAAGCTTCGAGGCCGAAAAGCTGAAGCGGCGCTGCCTTTTTCGTTTCGTTTACGAAGGGCTTCTTACCCAACGTGTCGAAAACCAGAGCGGCGGCTCCGAATGCGCTCCCTTCGGCGGTTGCGCTTGTAAATATCGGCTGCGAGGGACGGAGCTGAGCAAGAAGTTCCGCAAACAATCCCGTCTTGACGAGGCCGCCGTCTATGACGATCGCATTTTGTGACTGGATGAGGTCGAGAGAAAGATTGGTCATCAGAACGACGTAGAGAAGTGCGGCTGCCGCCCTCTCCTCGCCTTCCACCTCGGGCCCCAGGAAACGGCCTTCGAACCCCTGCATGGGTCCACCGGGCGCAAAAGACGGCAACGCGAAGACGCCTTTGGCGATCACACGTGACATGGCGTCGATGCTGATCGGCTTGTTCCAACCCCCGCTCGCAAGGTCATATTCTCTTCCACCCATGAACCGGATCGTCGGAGCTGGCTTCCCGTCGACAGTGACGTTGGCAAGCATGTCACGATTTTCATCAAGCGCATCTAGCGGACACGCCGAATTGAAGATCACCACCCAGGTGCCAGTGGATACCAATGTGAAGTCCTGGAACCCGACAGAACGATAGTAGTAGAGCGCCGAGTTACTGTCGTGGACGCCGTTGTGAACGACGACCGAAACCGTATCGCTCTCATCCGACCCGATTTCCCAATTACCAAGGGCAGTGCCCGCCCTTTCGAAAGCAGGCATCTTTTCGCGCCAACCTCGACCGTCGACTAGGCTGCTGAAATCGCCGCGCAGCGGTGCCCAAAGATGAGAATGGCACCCGATGTAGGAAACTTCGGAGACTTTGTGGCCGGTAAATTTCCAGGACCAGAACTGTGGATACGCAAGAATGGCGTCGGCGTAGCTTAAGTTGTCGGGATTGATGGCCTCCAACCAGAGTATGTGGCGTCCATAGTTAAAGCCGAGCGGGAGCCTCGGAGAGAAAGTCTCCCTGAACGCCGGCACCTGCATGTCGATGCGATCCGCCAGCGACTGGGGAGGTTCCTGTTCGTAATCGAGCACCGGATGCACCAACTTGTCATGGTCAACCAGAGCAAAGGTGCACCCGTGGCCCGAGAACATGATGTGTCCGACGGAATGATCCAGTGCTGCCTGCTTCAGAGAAGCTTTCATCCAGTCGAAAAGCGCCTCGTCATCGAGGACGCGAAGGCCACCGTATTCAATCCAACTCGGCTTTGTCCTGGTTTCCGACAGTACGGAACCGTCCGCCCCGAAGACGAATAGCTTGGAGTTCGTCTTCCCGAGATCAAACACAGCTATCACGTTCGATGGCGTCATCACTGGCCTCCCACCGTGGCAATCATTATGGCAATTCCGGCGTCCTCGAGCATCTTTGCGCCGGCATCCGATAGGCCGTCGTCAATCACGATCGTTCCGATACGTGAAAGCGGAAGGACGACATTGCGCGGCTGGATCGAGAGCTTCCGGCTATCTGCCAGTACGACTATCTCATCGGCGCAGCCGCTCAGCTCTCCAATAGCCTTGGTCAACAGGGGATGCGATTCCAGTAGTCCCTCGTCGCTGATGCCCTGGGTTCCGAGGAAGAATCGCGAGGCGAAAAAGTCGGGCGCTCCCGCGGAAGCGTCATGAATTATGCCCGGCTCGCGGTACAGCACCCCACCCGCCAACGTCAGATGGCATGTCCCGTGCTCGCCGACATAGGCGGCCAGCGGCATGGAATTGGTATAGAGCCTGACATTGCGCCGAGATAGCTGCAGACCGAGCTGATAGCACGTCGACCCCGCATGGACGATGACCGAGTCGCCATCACGCACAAGGCCCGCGGCCGTTTCAGCGATCGCGCGCTTCGCATCGACAGCTATATCGCGGTTTTCGTCATATGGCCGCGCAGAGAGGCGGGCGGAGCTCGAAGCCTCATTGGCGGAGATACCTCCATAGACCTTCCGGGCCACACCAATGTCATCGAGCTTGTCGATGTCACGGCGGATTGTCGCCGGGGAGACGCCAAGTCGCTTCTGGAGATCGCGCACGGAGGCGAACGGCCTCTCTCGAAGCATTTCCGTGATCAGACGATGGCGATCGGAATCGTTCAAAACTTTCCTCCACTGACGCTTCTCCCTCAGCGTCTATGACGAACTATAATCACAACAATTCAGATGTCGCAATATCGACGACGCAAAATCTTCACAGTTGACGATATCCAATCACATTTATAGGATCACGCCAAAGTTCGCTCATGCGACCCAACGCATAGAAGAGCGGAGACCAGAGCGGCAGGAGGGAAACGAAATGGCCACACCGGACCTGAGACACACGGAGTTGTTCAAGGGCTTCCTCCGGCTGTCGAGCGAGATAGGCAACGATATCCTCAAGACGCAGGGCGCGGGCGGCAATACGTCAATCAAAAGCGACGGCGTCATGTGGGTGAAAGCATCGGGCACCTGGCTTTCAAAGGCGGATGCTGAAGACATTATGGTCCCGGTTGTTGTGGAGCCTCTGGTTGCAGCCCTTCGAGAAGGCGACCCACGAGCCGAGAAGTCCACCGATTTCGTCGTTTCCGACCTGAACTCCAGCGGCCTTCGGCCATCGATCGAGACCAGTTTTCACGCGGCTCTCAAAAGTCCGGTTGTCGCGCATTATCACTGCGTCAACGCGATCGCTCTCGCTGTTCTCCAGGATCGTGATGCGATACTGGCTGCGCGCATGAAAGCCGTTTCCGATCTCAAGTGGGTGACGATACCATACAGGCGTCCGGGAACGCCCCTTGCACGGGAGATCGAGAAAGCAGCCTCATCCGAGCCCGACGTCCTGATCCTTTTCAATCACGGGATCATCGTTTGTGGGGACACCATAGAGGAGGTTTCGAACCGAATTCAGCGCGTCACGAACGCCCTTACGGGTGAGGCACGCAGAACCGAGACCGCCGACATCGACGCGCTCGCTGTTATCGCCAAGGGGTCCGGCTACCACCCCGCCCACGATCGTGAAAGCCACTCAGTCGCACTCTCGAATGCCAATCAGGAGATCGCGCTCGGCGGCTCGCTTTATCCCGACCATGTGATTTTCCTCGGGACGGAGATAGGTGTTCTCACGCAGGACGAGAGCGCGGCCGATCTTGAGGCGGCATTGCACCGCGAAGGTCGTGAAGCGCCGAAGATGTTGATTGTCCCCGGCAAGGGCATCCTCTTGTCCACCACCCTTACCGCAGGGGGCGAAGTCATGGCACGTTGCCTGGCCGAAGTAGTGGGGAGAATTCCGGAAGGACAGTCGGTCGCTTACCTTTCAAAGGACGATGAATATGAGCTGACACACTGGGAGGCGGAGCAGTATCGGCAGGCGCTTGACCGCGCCTCCGCGAGGCAGCCCGCGTGACCGCGGAAGCTAGCCGGCCCGTCGCCCTCGGTATTGATATCGGCACTTCAGGGGCTCGCGCTTCGGCAGTTGACCGCGACGGAAATCCAGTAGGTTTCGCCGCCGCGCCGTTCAGGTCGCCAGATGAATTGCGCCAGCCGGCCTCGTGGTGGGACAGAGTGAAGGAGGCCGTTGAAAGGCTCGCCGAAAAGACAGACTTCTCTTCGATCGAGGGCGTTGCCGTTGACGGAACCTCCGGAAGCGTACTCGCGCTCGATGCTGCAAATGAGCCAACAGGCTCGGTCCTTATGTACAACGACCCTTGTCCCGACGCCTCGGTCGTAGACCGCATAGCCCGCGAGGCTCCCGCAGGTAGTACGGCTCTCGGGGCAAATTCCGGTCTGGCGCGTGCGATATATCTTTCCCACGAGAAGGGTGTCGATGCTGTGATTCATCAGGCCGACTGGATCCTGATGAAACTGGGTTGCCCCGGACGCATCAGTGACGAAAACAATGCGCTCAAAACGGGCTTTGACCTCAGTGCGGAACGCTGGCCGCAGTGGATCGAAGCGGCGGGCATGGACGTTGCTCGGCTGCCCGGTGTCGTGCGCGCGGGTGTAAGGATTGCTCCAGTACAGGGTTACCTGCAAGACCTCGGCCTGTCGACGAACGCTTGGTTTCATGCCGGTACGACGGATGGCTGCGCGTCGTTCCTGGCAACGGGGGCATCGGCAACAGGCGACGCAGTGACGGCGCTCGGCTCCACGATTGTGCTCAAGCTTGCATCGGACGGGCCGATCAGCGCTCCCGATTACGGGGTGTACTCGCATCGTGTCGGTCATTTCTGGCTTGTTGGCGGGGCGTCAAATAGCGGTGGCAATGTCCTGCGCGCCCTGATCGGCGATGATCGGCTGGACGACCTCACACGGAAAGTCGACCCAGACCGTAAAATGGATCTGGATTTCTATCCCCTTCTGCGTCCGGGCGAGCGTTTCCCGATTAACGATGCCCACTATCCGCCCCGCCTCACGCCGCGGCCCGCCGACGATGGAGATTTTTTTCAGGCCATACTCGAAGGCATGACGGAAATCGAGCGCCTGGGTTATCAGCGGTTGCGCGAACTCGGATCGCCTGCGTTGAGAAGTCTTCGAACCGTCGGTGGAGGGGCCCGAAATCCGGCCTGGACGAAAATGAGGGCCAGAGCGTTGGGCGTTGAAACTCCACCCTCCAGATCACTAGAAGCCGCCGTCGGGACAGCCGCACTCGTCCTTTCCCAGTTGGATTCCACCAATGTCTAGACCGTTGTCCATCTCTCTGGCTCAGTTGATGCAAGCTTACGACGTCTTCTTCATCGATCAGTTCGGCGTACTGAGGGATGATGCCGGCCCTTATGAGGGTGCCATTGCCGCTCTATCCCAATTAGCATCGGCGGGCCGGACGATCGTTATCCTGTCCAATTCCGGCAGAAGCGGCGACTACAATTCCGAGCGGCTGATAAAAATGGGCTTTGCGGCGGACAGCTTCGACTTCTTTGTGACCTCGGGGGACGTCGCGTTCGACATCCTCTCGCGACCGGAAAATGCGATTGCAAAAGGGGCCCGTTGTTTAACGGTCTCCAGTGGCGGGGACAGCAATCTGGCTGATCGTCTGGGACTGGTTTCCGCAAATACCGCAGCAGACGCTGAAATCGTCATTGTCTCCGGCAGCGAGGCCGAACGAGTTTCAATGGACGATTACCGGGACATGCTGCGCCCGGCCGCCGAAAGAGGCGTGCCGTGCTACTGTACCAACCCTGACATTCACAAACTGCACACTGGTTCCGTCGCGCCGGGTGCAGGGAGCATTGCCAAGCTCTATGAAACGATGGGGGGGCCAGTCACCTGGTTAGGAAAACCACATCCCGAAATATATGAATACGCTCTACGTCTCACGGCCGTCAGCGACCGTCGATGCGTGGTTTGCATCGGCGACAGCATCGAGCACGACATCCTCGGTGCGAAATCGGCAGGGCTGGACTCTGTCCTCGTCCGCACTGGCATTCTGTCCAACGCCAATGAGGAGGAACTTGAAACCGTCTCCGCAAGCGTTGGAGCTTACCCAACGCATACACTGCAAAGCTTCGCGCTTTAATTTGGATATTGTGGCTCCCTTTGCCCGAACGAACGGGCCAGCAACGCAAGCCCCCGACGCTCTCCGTTCGCTTTTGCAAAGGATCATCTCATGCGCGATTTCCGCGATGCCAAAGCTATGGCGAAAACGCTACGTGAAGCGCTTCACGCCAAATCTGTCACCTTCACCAACAGTGAGAGCCAGGAGCTCGTTGCTCGACTGGAACGTATTGGCCGCAAGGATCCAAGCGACCCAGTTGTCTGCAACCTCCGTGAAGGCTAACACGCTTTTCCAGCCGGGGGGATATTCCCATCGTTCCTATGCGGGACATGATCCTGTTTCCGCACATCATCTCGCGGATTTTCGTGGCCCGAGATAAAACAAGGCAGGCGGTCGAACACGCCCTTGTCGGTGATAGGCGCGTTGTCGTTGTCGCCCAAAGACATGTCACCGATGACCGCCCTGGCACTCTTGATGCTCTCCATCCGGTGGGCGTCATTGCAAATGTGGTCGATCGCCAGACCCAGGTGGACGGAGCCCTCAAGGTCACCGTCTGCGGGCTTCAGCGAACAGGCATCGTCCGCATTAGCGATGGCGAGCTCCTGGCGGCGGAGGTCACGCCGATTGGAGAGCAGCGTAGCCAATTAAAGGAGGTAGCCGCTCTCTCAAGTGCGGTTCTCGATGCGTATCAGACCTACGCTCAGCTCGATTTTTTCGCGCTTCCACCAGGATCCAAAGCCCGCTTCGGCCTGCCTTCGACCAGCGATCCGAGCCTGTTGGCCGACACAGTCGCTCCGTTGGTATCGACCAGCATTGAACAAAAGCAGCAACTCCTGGAAACTAGTGACGTGGTGACTCGTCTCGAGAAGCTTATCGAGCTGATGAGCGCCGGCCGCGTCGCAAATCCTCGAAACCAGTTGCGGCGCTCGATCTGGTGACGCAATCTACGGTCATCAGTGGACGGTGGGTGCAAGGGTCGGTTCCCGACCTGACTGATCGACGTAATCCCACTGGGCCTATCAATCGCGTGATACACGAGAAACGTGGAATGGCAGCTCTTCGAGTGGCGGTGAAGCCCTCGCCGACAAAAAATGGCCCCACGCTGCGGTTCTGTGGAGGCGATGCAGCAATCCCTGCACAAATCGGTCACCCAGGCGGCAAGCTATTACAATAATGCGGAGCGAAAGAACGGGCGTGCTGCGCGCCTTGTCATATAGCAAACCCGCTGTTCGGCCGCGTCAGACTGACGCGTCCAGGGGCGCCATTCTGGCTCGCTCTTTACAAAAAAGCCTCGGCTCCAGCTCTGATTTCATGGCTTGAAACGCGCCCAGATCGCCGCCGAGGGCTCCGCACTTGCCGCCACGATTGGCGAAGAATTCTTCGATCAAGGCTCTATCGGCGATGCATTTGGCGGTTTGAGGACCGTGGCCTTAATCAGGAAAACGACAGAAACGACGGCTCCCTGAGCACGGAGCGGCTGTGTGATCACCGCGCTCAGACGCTGGGCATGCTGCTTCAATAGGCGGCCGAGGCGACGACCTGACGAGCCGGAGGGACACAGGCTCTGCGGGGGCCATCATAGGGCTGGTAGCTGTTGTCCTCTGCGCGATAGGACTGGTACCGGGCCGCGCATGCCGCCGCCGCGGCACCGTCTGCTGCCCCGACTTCCTCTAGCCTCGGAGCCGATACGGCCGTCGTCATAGACGCGGTAAACGGCGAGGTACAGGCTTTTGTCTGTCCGCTATAGGCCCGGTAGCTGTTGGTGGCGGGATCAAACGATCGGTAATGGTCTGCGCACCATTCGAGGTGCTCGGCCGACAGCTGTGGTATCGGCGGCTCCGGTTCCGGTGGCACAGCCGCCTGGATACGAGGCGTGATCGCGGGCTTCGGCGCGTCGGTGACATAGCTGGAAAAAGCTGCGGGGACGCGCTCGTAATTCTGACTGGCAACGTCGACGCGTATGGGTTTCGTCGTCCAGAGATCTGGTGACGAGAGGCTCCCGACCGTGCGGGTCTCGGGATCGGCCAGCACAACGGAGGCGACTGAGCCGGCAGCAATGCACACGCCGATAGAACTAGCTATACCGAACGCAAGGGAAGCGATGGCCTTCATGATCCATATTCCTACTTGTTTCGAAGAAGACCGACCTGGTCAGTTGATGACTTGGATGACCTTGCGGGAAGATGGCTCGACGATGACGCGCTCGTTGTTCACGATCGCATAGGCATAATTCGGGTTCTCCGGAACCGGCGTCACGACCACCGTTTGCGGCAGTGGCTGGCCGACTACCACCTTCTCCTCGATGACGACGCGGGTCGACGGAGCCGGGGCTTCCTGGACATAGGTGACGACCTTCTGCGGCGGCGGATCAATTACTGCGCCGACGATTGCGCCAGTCACACCGCCGACTGCTGCACCGACCGGACCGCCGACAATCGCGCCGGTGACGGCCCCGCCTGCAGCCCCATTGACGGTGGACGACTGGGCGAAAGCTGCACCCGACATCAGGGCTGCCGAAACGACCGCGCCTGTGACGATCTTGTGAAACATCTCATCCTCCTTTGTGATGCGGCCAACCGACCGCAGCCAAAGAACGGTCGATTATGCACTCTGTTCCACGCATCGGACTTTGGTCCGGGGGCAGGATTTCTGAAGGACCCTTCCGTCGCTTTCCCGTCTCCAATCGATCGCCAGGGAGCCGCCTGGGCGCAACAGGGGAACCGTGGACGGCCGCATTTGCAGCGAGTTCATGTATGGCAAGGCCAAGAGGCTGGACAGACGGTGCAGGCACCGTGACATCCGGTCCGTCAATCGCGACGTTCTGATTTCGTACACGCCGACCTGAAGGAAGACGATGTCGCGCAGGGATGCTCGTTGCCAACCATTTTCAGCAAGAAGGGTCCTCGACAGCGCCTGCACGCGGTTACGACCGACCAGCGTTCGCCGGGAGGCAAACGCTCGATAACGCGGTTGCTTGGGATACTATGCGATCCGGTTCGATTCAAACAAAAACCCCCGCGGGGCAAGGCGAGGGCTCTTATATTGCTTTAAGGTCACCCCTTGCGAGTTGAGGGGCGTGCTGGGGAGTGACACTATCCTGACCTACCTCGTCACAGGTTCCTCGCGATGCAAAGTTCTTGAGGAGCGAAAAGGCGCAAAAGTACCACGGCTTCGATAGGTGCCAAGCCGCTCAAGAGCCAGGCCACCCATGGCCGCTCCACAGCCAACGAAACCGAGATTCCGGTCTGCCGCAACGAGCCTTCAATCTGTTTTCTTGCGGCTCCCAGGGGTCAGAACAAGATCAGTGCAAAATCGTACGTTTAGCCGAGGAAGTGATGCTCGAGATCGATATCGTTCCCAAAACTGGCCCTAAAAGCATTTCACCCTAAAACTTCATATTCAGCGGCGACAAACTACGGAAAATATGGACGAATTTGATTAGCATACGATTTCGCACTAATCTTGTTCTGCGCCCTGCTGCCGAGATTTGCTGTGGGTTTGTGACACGAGTTTTTTCCGGATCAGGCCGCCAGCTACGGCGGCAACAAAAAGGCCAGGCAATTTGCCTGACCTCGGTTGGTATCATGCTCTCAACAGTGCCAGTACATCGGTGGTCAAAGGAAAGCGGATACCGGGTGTCAGGCAGCCTGGAGATTGCAAGCCGACATCTTGCCCGACTTGTTGTCGCGCTCCATTTCGAAGCCGATCTTCTGGCCTTCGACGAGTTCGCGCATTCCGGCGCGTTCGACGGCGGAGATGTGGACGAAGGCATCGGCGCCGCCATTGTCATGCTGGATGAAGCCGAAGCCCTTGGTGGAATTAAACCATTTAACTGTGCCAGTGGTCATGATGAACCCTTTCATAGCAATACGCGACGAACCGCGGCACGAATGCGCCGCGGATGGTGATAACGATTTTTGAGAGGAAGGTTCGTTCAGGGCGCGGTGCCAAACGCGCGGTAACCAAAGCTCAGCAAGCAAATATCGATAATCGGTATATCGGGCTAAGCGCAGCGCAATATCAACTTTTAGTTTTGGAGCAAGAACGTTCAGCATATGGTTGCAGTCGAGGCGTTTACATCCAGACACAATCGTCACGGCCCTGCTCACTCTGCAAGTTCCAAAACAGCCGCACCGTCCTGACCCTCGCCCGCTTCGGGCATTGCAGTAGAACGCCTTGTAATCGGCCGTGCCAATTTGGTGTGGTGCTGATCTGCAGTGGACGTGCTACCGTACCTTAGAGCGTCTGTTTAAGGTTTGTGTTGGCGACGTTCCTGCCGAGTGATGGCTCGCTGCGCGAGTTTTCGGCCCATGAGGGCCATTTTCCATGTCAAAAGAGCCAATTGTCCATTTCGAGGCGGCGAGCACGCTTGCCGTGGTGGTCTCATCGAACGAGCCGATGCTTTTCCTGTCCGCGGACCAGAAGGTCATTGCAGCCAGCACATCGTTCTGCCGGAGCTTCGAGATCGATCCGGCGACAATTCCCGGTAGAGCGCTCACTGAGCTCGGAAGCGGCGAGTGGGCAATGCCAAAGCTCGCTTCGCTGCTGAAGGCGACAGCGTCCGGGAGTGCAAGGATCGAAGCCTACGAAATCAACCTCAAACGACCTGACCGGAAAACACGTCAGTTGATCGTCAATGCGCAGGTTCTCGGGAACGAGGACCATATCCGGTTGCTGGTGGCCATCACCGACGTGACTGACGCGCGCGCCGAGGCGAAACAGAAGGACGACCTGGTCAGGGAGAAAGCAATCCTGATGCAGGAAGTCCAGCACCGGGTCGCAAACAGCCTTCAGATTATTGCGAGCGTTCTCATGCAGAGTGCGCGTCGGGTACAGTCTGACGAAGCGCGCGGACATCTTCACAACGTCCATCACCGGGTCATGTCGATCGCGGCCGTGCAGCGACAACTCTCAACATCGCCTGGCGGCAATGTCGAACTCCGCACCTATTTCACGCAACTTTGCGAGAGCCTAGGCGCATCGATGATTGCCGATGAGGATCGGCTGTCAATAGCCGTGACAGTCGACGACAGCGCCGTTGAAGCCGACGTGTCCATAAGCCTGGGGCTTATCGTTACCGAATTGGTGATCAACGCTCTTAAGCACGCCTTCCCGAAGCAGGAGAGGGGCAGGATCGTGATCGACTATCGCTCGACAGGCACTGACTGGACCCTCACCGTCACTGACAACGGCGTCGGCATGCCAGCCGGTAGCGACGCACCCAAGGCCGGCCTCGGCACCGGCATCGTCGAAGCGCTGGCAAGGAATCTGCAGGGCGAGATCCAGTTGAGCGATGCAAGCCCTGGAACCGCAGTGACAATCAGTCATCGCGGCGACGCCGACCGCCGAACCAGAATTCCGGTGGCGGCATAGGAACGTATTTCTCACTGAAACGCTAATTCGAGCCAGGGCTTTCCCGGCTCACACGAAAATCGAGCGACAAATGTTTAATGGCAAGGCGGTCGTCCTGGTGGTCGAAGACAGCGCGATCATTCGAATGGGCGCCGTCGACTTGGTGCAATCTGCAGGCTACGAGGTGCTTGAGGCGAGCAAGGCCGACGAGGCAATTCGCATCCTGGAGTCCAGAGCCGACATCGACCTGGTGTTCACCGACGTACAGATGCCGGGAACGATGGACGGCATCAAGCTATCCCACTACATCCGCAATCGATGGCCGCCGGTGAAGTTGATCGTCGCTTCCGGCAAGGCAATACTCGATGAGACCAGCCTTCCTGAGGGAAGCCGGTTCTTTTCAAAGCCCTACAGCAATCATACCATCGCAGACGCAATGGCAGTTATGCTTTCGGGCGACTTTAGGATTCCCACCGCATAAAGGAGCCCTCGGGCGCCGAAGCTGTCTTGTGCCAAATTCTCTTGTATAGATAGCAGGGAAAGAGACCGGTCAGGAACAAGGCAGACATGTCAATTCAGCGTACGAGCTTTTACGTCCTTCTGGCGCTGGTGACGATCGCGTTCATCTGGCTGCTTATCCCCTATTACACCGCTGTCTTTTGGGCCGTTATCCTGGCGATCATTTTCTTTCCGGTGCATAAGCGACTGGGGCGTCGTTTGGGAGGCCACCGCAGCATTGCCGCCCTGCTGACGGTGTTGATGTGCATATGCCTCGTCATCGTACCGGCAATGATCATTCTCGGCTCTCTTATCCAGGAAGGAACCAGCCTCTACCAACGGATCAGCAGCAACGAAATCGATCTCAATGGATACCTGGTCCGGATCCAGAATGCCTTGCCCGCCTTCATCGACAATTGGTTGACCTCACTGAAGCTAGGCGGTTTTTCGGAACTGCGCGGGAACATCTCCTCGGGCGTCGTGCAGGCTAGCCGCTCGGTCGGCGGCAGCCTGCTCAGTTTTGGTCAAAATACGCTGCAGTTCTTTATCAGCTTCGGGATCATGCTTTATCTACTCTTCTTCCTGTTCAGGGATGGCGCGGACCTCAGCGGCAAGATCCGACATGCAATCCCGTTGAGCGATGACTATACGCGGCAGTTTCTCGACAAGTTTTCCGCTGTCGTTCGCGCCACCGTCAAGGGAAACATCATCATCGCGATCGTCCAGGGCATGATCGGTGGCGTGGCATTCTGGGCTCTGGGGATTGAAGCCGCCTTGCTATGGGGTGTGACGATGACATTCCTGTCGATGCTGCCCGCAATTGGCGCGGCGCTCGTATGGGTTCCGGCCGCCATCTGGCTGGTCCTCATGGGGGCCTGGCTGAAAGCATCGATCCTCGTCGTCGTCGGCGTATTCGTGATTGGGCTGATCGACAATCTGCTGCGCCCGCCCTTGGTCGGCCAGGGAACGCGGCTGCCCGACTACGTCGTGCTGATCTCGACAGTCGGCGGCATCTCCCTGTTCGGCGTCAATGGCTTCGTCATTGGCCCCCTGATCGCCGCCTTGTTTATCGCGGCGTGGTCGCTTTTCGCCGAACAACAGAGCGCTGAAGAGCAAAGTCCAAAAGTATTGGATGAGAATTCACCGGCTTCCCGGCGCTTTAACAACGGACGGGAGTGACGACGCGCAAGTGATGGACGAGCTTGCGAGCCTGTCCGATAGATGCGGCGGATCGTTCCCACGCCGACGCCCGGAGAACGCGGTACAATCATGGCACAAATTTGTATCCACCACCGCACGTTCTTACATTCCTTCTCAGAGATGGGCTGTTGAATGAAACAGACCATCCTGTCACTGGGCGCGCACGACTGCCCAGGCCAGCAGACCGTGGCAGGCCGCGTGCGGCATCGAACAAAGCTGATGTTGGTCCCCAGAGAACTGAAACCCTATCCCCTGGCGTATGATGATGGGGGCCGCGGAGGGCTGCAGCGGTGTGGGGAAATCGGTACTCACCGTAAGGTTTTTCCTCGGCCTCATCGGAACTTTGCACGCGTCTCTAAGTTGTACGCAAGGATCGCGCGGCGAGGTACTTCGTTCTGCTCGCCCCAGCAGGCGTCGTGCGATCCACCCGCGCGAAATCCCTGTGAAACTAGCCCGCTTCGGCGGGCTTCTTTTGGCGAGAGCCACGCGTTTCGCGGATATCGTTCTGGTTGGCGCAGGCAGTCTCCAATCTCGCACCGAGCGTGAGCAGGTACCCACGGCGTAGCGTTGGCGATTGCATGGCAACAGATCGTACTGCCGCTTACGCAAAGAGCGGAACCATGCAAATTAGTTCTTCATTTGAGATCTGCAGAGTACATTTTCCGCGGCTGCCTTAAGCAAATCAATTACGCTCGTCGGTGCCTGATTAACTAGTGCATTCTCCAGAATATCGGCAATTTTGCTCGCCCCGGAGCCGTCCTCAAAATCCGGATAAACCCGCCGAGGATCACGAAGTTTTTCTAGGAGCACTTTCAGGTCTGCGGTCATGCACATGAACGACCAATTCGTTCGGATGTTCCGCGATCTCCCCGCATGGATCGGCGGCGCACTTCTGCGCACTTATTCTAGCCGTCAGGATTCCGGCCTATCTCCGGTCAATCCGCCGGTAGCCATCAGTCAAGTGCCCCCTCCTGAGATGAGCGGGCGGTTTGGCCAGCAGGCATTGACTATAAGCGGGGGGCTTTAACGTCCGTGGCGTGCAATTCGTGCGCGTACGATTCGTATTGTGTTCCCCAACCGACTGCACTGCAACGATACGTTCACCTGACGACAGGCCCAATCTAACCTTTTCACGATCACGGCAATATTGGTGTAGGAAGGGCATCTGTTCAAATGCAACTTTCGACCGGCATGTCGGCGTCACCGCTGGCGCGCGCTGATGGACGGCCGTAAGCTCAAACCGGGACAGTCGGTCTTCATCTATAGCGCCTCCGGTGGTGTCGGACAGGCGGCGATCGCCATCGCCAAAGTGTTCGGGGCAGTCATCACCGCGCGCGTTGGGCCCTCGTCCCTTGCCAGTTTCGCCGATTGGAGCTGGCGGGGGTGCTGGATTACACTCTAGCCCTTGCCGGAACACCTGAAGGGCGCGTTCGACGTCGTCTTCGACTGTCATGGCCGCCTGACGTCCGGGCAAGAGGCCTTCCTGACATGCTGTCGCGCCCCATCTTGGCCGTGCAGGATTGGTGCCAATAGGTGACCGCTGAACGCCGAATAAAGTCGATCATCCCTGATCTGTCGCGCGCGCCCGGAGCCGCCTCACCTGTCACCAGCGAAGTGAAGGTATCGCTGTTTCCGAGTTCGCGACACAACTCCACTGCGGCCAGGGCGGCTGCCATGTCCTCCGGGGAGCTGAGAGAATACGGTTCGATCAGGATAGGGTCATTCATATGGGCCGGAGAGCCGCAATCGACCGCGACCCAGTCAGCCGCGGCCGGCGTCGCGTCCAACATTCCGACCCGCTCAACGCCGCTCGAAATGAGGCTATACCAATCGGGAGCCTTCCCCGCTGAAGACGCGATCGTGACGCCAGCGCCACAAACGATCAGCGGCCGCCGGTCAGGCGGCCCTCAGATCTTCTCGAAGCGAATGCATGGTTGCAGCACTCCAGCGGTCTTCCACTCACGCTATCACCACTGTGAAATTAGGCAATCGGTGGCAACAAACGCAATGCTAGAAAGAATTCCCAACCATGGCGTCGGCCACCGTCCGCACTTGCTCCTACATGATAGGACGCTTTGGAAAACGCCCCGCACGGATTTTGTGGGGCGGTTCTCCCGACGCGTTCATCGCTCTACCTTGAGTGCCCTCAGCCGCTCGCATAGGTTCGCTCATGGGTTCCGGCTTAGACACGCCGGACGCCCACCAGAGGCTCTTGCTTAGATCCAGGAGTGGATCGGGGGCTCAACGTCATTCAAGTAATAATGACCGATTGCATGGAATTTCCAGCGAATCGGGTCGTGGAGCGTATGTGTTCGCGCATCTCGCCAAATCCGGTCCAGATTCAATTCGCCCAGGGTCGAGCGCGTTCCCACGAGTTCGAACAGTTTGTTGGATGCAAGGAGGGCAAGTTCCGTTGACAAAACCTTTGCTTCAGCAATCGCGATTTTCGCCAAGCCTATCGTTTGTTCATTCACATTCGCGATCGTGGCATCAAGCTGACGTCCGCTGCGTTCAAGCATCGACTCGGCAGCATTGTACCTGATTTTCAGGTCACCGATCGCCGCGATCGTGTAAGGGTCTTCAGTAGCTCGTTCCTGTCCGCTGTCGATCCAGGGACGGGCATAGGTCTTGAGCAGATTGATTGTGACATCGATGGCATGTTTGGCGATACCGAGGTCTATCGCGGCATGGATGATTTGACTTTGCGGGCCGACCGCGCTCGGATGCTCGTAAACAATGTGGGCAGGAAGCACGCGAGAGGCTGCAACGCGCACCTTGTTCAAAAGGACCGTGCCGCTCGCGGTTGTGCGCTGGCCGAAGCCGGACCAATCATCGATAACGGTTAGTCCATCCGCGGTTCTGTCCGCCACCGCAACGACGACATGGCCATTTTCGTCCAGTGCCACGATCGGTACAAGGTGTGCAAAAAGGGCACCGGTTGCGTAAAATTTCTGTCCGGAAACGAGAAACTCATCCCCATCCCGCACCAACCGGGTCTCGAAGTCCTCGACGTTCTTGCCCTTAAATTCCGAAAATGCGTTGCCCAGTCTCTGGCCGGCGAGCACTTTGGCAAAGAGATCAATCTTCTGCTCTTCACTTCCGGTAAGCCGAATGACGTCGATGATTTCGAAGTTGCTCTGCGGCATTTGCGCCAGCGAAGCATCTGCTGAAGCAAGGAGGGTGAAAACTTTGGCGACCGTGGTCTGCGAAACCCCTGCACCACCGTATTTCTTTGGGATTGTAATTGCCCAGAGACCACTCTGCGAAAAATCGTCGACCTCCGCGAATGGCAACCGGCGGTGTTTGTCCCGCAAGCTAGCATTGGCGAGGAAGCGCGCGCGCAAACCCTCGGCCATCGCTATCGCTTCCTCGTCGCTGCCGATGACGTGGGCATGTTCGGTGGGAAGGGAGGGTGCCCAATCCGAGGGCGGCGAGGACTCTGAAGGTTCAAAGGCTCTTGGCGTAGTATTGCTCATGTCGTCGTCTTTCAAGTCACATTGGATGATCGCGAACCAGGGAAGCAGCGCCTTTGCCGCCTATGGAGACGTCAGCCTCATTGTATTGCGTTTCACGATCGTTGCCGGTTCGAAGCGTCGTATGTAATTTGTCATGAGGCCGTCAGTTCCAGCGCATCTTGCGGTCGACCGACCTTTGCCGTGCTCTAGCTTGGGCGAAGGTCCGCTACGTTTGGTGCGTGATGCGCACGTAGCCCTTCTTCGCCACCCTGATGACCAAATGCCTATCGAATAAAACCGGTACCCTGTGACGCCTGGCTACGCGGCATCCTGAACCACTCCAGCATCGGGAGCCGCGTATCGATCCGACTATCGAATATAGACGATCTTTCCACCGTTTAACGCGGTCTCTATCCCGACGACATTGTGGAGCTGTACCCGTTTGCCGACCAAAACCGCCCTCAATCTTCTGTTTGTGCGGATTTCGCTCTGTGCTGCTGCAATCGTTTGTGGCGAGGGGTTTCGATAGATACGCGGCACTCCGTCCCGGCTCTTTTTATTCCTTAGAAAAATTATGGTTACACCGTCGTCTCGGTTTGTTGACTGGAGGAGCGAATAATCGGGCTGCGGTGGACCGTTGCGAGCAATTGCGAAGCTCGAGGCAGTGCATGTGCAGATCGCAAGTGTGGCAAGCATAGTCTTGATTCTCATCTCGTCATTTCTCCGTTGCCGTTCTCAAGTCGATTGTCCCGCTGGGCCAGACGATCATTTCGAAATACTCGAATGCCGGCTCGACGAACTCGTGAAGCCGCGGACAGACTTTCCGATCAATGCGTTACGGCACGAGCTCGACGGATGGGCTTCTGCCTACATTTGTAACGACGGATATTGAGGTGCGGGAGACGGATCAATTTTGAGAAATATCACGAGGCCGCCTCTGCTAATACGCCCTGCCCGCAAACGGGACGCGTTGACAGGCGCGGAGACAATTGCGGATGCCACGGATTCAATCGGGACGGCTCGCCAACGGCGATCTTACGGGTGCCGTGAAGATGTGCGGACCCTGGGGCCGATGCGCGCTGCAACAAGCACGATGTCAACCAAAACCGGACGCCGAGCATGGCTTGACCGAGACATGATGGTGTCGCCGCCAAGCATCGTCGAGTGTCGCCGACGACGCTTCGTCGCGACAGGGCCCACGATCGCTAAAACGGCAATCTCGCGTTTTCCTTGACTTCCTTCATCACGAAGAAGGTCCGGGTCTGTCGAATGCCGGGAAGCGCGATTAGCTTCTGACCGTGAAGCTTGTTGAAATCGGCCATATCGCGCACTCTTATCTTCAGCAGATAATCGAAGTCCCCGGCGACGAGGTTGCACTCAAGAACCTCCTTCATCACCATCACGGCACCTTCGAACTCCGCAAAGCTTTCCGGCGTTGAACGATCGAGGACAACACCGACCATCACCAGAGCGCCCAGACCAACCACCGCCGGCGCGACCTCGGCGCGAACGCCTATGATGAAGCCTTCTTCAAATAGCCGTTGGGTGCGACGATGACAGGTCGCGGGGCTGACATTGACCCTTTCTGCCAAGTCGGCATTGGTTAGTCTTCCCTCAGATTGCAGCGCACGCAGGATTTTCAGATCGATACGATCTAGCTGCTCCTCGGAAGATTCTTTCGTTTTCTGCTGATTTTGCATGCGTTGCTACCGAAAAAAGATCTCAAGCAGCCTATATTGGACGAATTAAAAAGCAAATAAGAAAGTACATTTCATGCCTTTGAATGTAGTCTACTCCTGAATTTCAGGGAACCGGACATGAAATCTGCATCAAGGACAGCGCTTCTCGCGCTTGTACGTTCGACGCTGGCAATAGCCCACCACTTGGGCAGACAATTACGGATCTTACAGCGGACATGTAAGCACGCGCGACATCGTGGCGGCGCCTGTTCTGCGTCCCTCCTCGCCCATCGTTCCTGGCGACGGCTCGCCAGTTCCCCTTCAGAACGACTCCAGACGGAGCGGCCGATCAACCAATGGCTTTCAACTTCAACCCAGCTCAAAGGGGAGGCTTACGGTCACCCATATGCTGGTAAAGCGCGTCTCTTAAATGCTGTACATTTAGGTTAAGCTTTGCAAGTTGCGCCGGTGTTTGTGCAGAGGCAGTCAGCAGCGTGTCGCCAAGGCATCCCGCGCGCGAGGCCAATGCTCGTCCCTTGTCGGTCAAGGCGACGACGACTTGTCGCTCGTTAGCTGGATTTCGCGTTCTCTTGATCAAATCGGCGACCTCGAGGCGTTTAAGCACTGGTGTCATCGTGCTCGATTCGAGAGCAAGTGCGTCCGCAATCTCTCCAACGGACCGATTGTCGGAACGCCACAGGACATTAAGCGCGAGGTACTGAGGATAGGTCAGGCCGAGGTCATCCAACAAAGTCTTGTACAGGCGTTGAATCGCCATGCTGGCGGAATAAACCGCGTAGCATAGCTGGTCGTCGAGGGGGACAGGTCTGTCTATGATTTCTACGTTCATCTCGGGTCTCCTTTACGTCAAACATAGACACTTCGATCGCGAAAAACAATATCGCGATAAATAATGGCTTGACAGGCCGTTCCGATGAAGATACCAAACAATTATCGCGATAACAGTTATCGCGCTTTTAGAGGAGAAGGACTATGAATATCGCATCGATGGGCATTCTGGCTGCGATTGGCACTTTTGCCGTCGTCAACTCGGCAACCGCACAAACAATACCGCAGACCCAAGCCGTTAAGAATATCGTTCTCGTTCACGGTGCATTTGCGGACGGCAGCGGTTGGCGTGGTGTCTACAAGGATCTTACCAATCGCGGCTACAATGTCACCATCGTGCAAAACCCGCTGACATCGCTTGCCGACGATGTTGCGGCCACAAACCGTGCGCTGGAGCGACTGGAAGGTCCGGCTGTTCTCGTTGGACACTCCTGGGGCGGAACCGTCATCACGGAAGCGGGAGTCGACCCGAAGGTTGCCGGCCTCGTCTATGTTTCGGCTCTGTCCCCCGATGCTGGCGAGACGAGCGCCCAGCAGTATGAAGGCTTCGCCCCGCAGACGGACTTCGTTATCGAAACGACCAAGGACGGCTTTGGCTATGTGAAGCCGGAGAAGTTCAAGATTGGTTTTGCCAACGATGCAAACGACGAGGATGTCGCCTTCATGCGGGACTCGCAAGTGCCGATTAACATGTCGGTTTTCGGTACTCAGCTCACCAACGCTGCCTGGCGTACGAAGCCCAGCTGGGCAGTGATTGCTACGGAAGACAAGGCTTTCGACCAGAAAATGCTGATCCATATGGCAGAGCGTATCGGCGCGAAGGTAACCAAGGTATCCGCAAGCCACGCACTGTTCATGACCCAGCCAAAAGCGATTGCTGACACGATCGACCAGGCCGCCAAAGCGGTCTCGGAGTAGGTCTGGAATTTCGAAGAGGGGGCGGCTTGCGCCGCCCTCTCCTGCCCCGCAGGTCGTTGATGTCCGACAACCTAGCGGGAAAGCATCAATATCACCTATTGCCGGATAGCCGTTTTTGTTTGAAGACGAGTTTGTAGCCGATGTCAGACAGCTTGCCTGTCGAGAAGCGGAACTTCCGAGATCGTCTTCAGGATCTGCGAAGCGATCTGGTAGGGATCACCCTGGGAGTTCGGGCGGCGGTCTTCGAGGTAGCCCTTGTAGTCGTTCTTGACGAAGGAGTGCGGAACGCGGATCGAGGCACCACGGTCGGCAACACCGTAGGAGAACTTGTTCCACGGAGCCGTCTCGTGCTTGCCTGTCAGGCGCTTGTTGTTGTCAGGGCCGTAAACGTTGATGTGGTCCATCAGGTTCTTGTCGAACTGGGCCATCAGCGCTTCGAAATAGGCCTTGCCGCCAACTTCGCGCATGAACTTGGTCGAGAAGTTGCAATGCATGCCCGAGCCGTTCCAGTCGGTGTCGCCGAGCGGCTTGCAGTGATACTCAATGTCGATGCCGTATTTTTCGGTCAGGCGCTGCAGGAGGTAACGTGCGATCCAGATCTGGTCGGCGGCTTTCTTGGAGCCCTTGCCGAAAATCTGGAATTCCCACTGGCCCTTGGCCACTTCGGCATTGATGCCTTCGTGGTTGATGCCGGCAGCGAGGCAGAGGTCGAGATGCTCTTCAACGATTTGGCGGGCAACCGAGCCAACGTTGGAGTAGCCGACGCCGGTATAGTACGGACCCTGCGGAGCCGGGAAGCCGCTTTCCGGGAAGCCGAGCGGACGGCCGTTCTCGTAGAAGAAATATTCCTGTTCGAAGCCGAACCAGGCATCGTCGTCGTCGAGGATGGTGGCGCGGGCGTTGCTTGCGTGCGGGGTGACGCCATCCGGCATCATGACTTCGCACATGACAAGTTCGCCATCGGTGCGGGCCGGATCGGAGAACAGCGCAACCGGCTTCAACACGCAGTCGGAACTGTTGCCATTGGCCTGCATCGTCGATGATCCGTCAAAACCCCACGAAGGTAAATCCTCCAGCATTGGCAGCGTGTCGAATTCCTTAATCAGGGTCTTACTGCGTAGGTTCGGCACCGGGGTGTACCCATCGAGCCAGACATACTCAAGCTTATACTTTGTCATTGCCTTCCTCATATGAAATTGAAGCATCACAAGATGCTAGAATCTCGTCGCTGTTTTATTCCAATTCGGTAAAATCTGCTTGCTAATGTAATACGACTTGCGCGAATTGCTGTGGCCGTCGCCCGGAAAGAGAAACGGGGAGAGGTTTGCCCAGCATCGGTTTCAAGAGGCCGGACCTTGTCACTGCGTCATGTCTTGTTCCGCTGTGGCAGCGTGGCCAGACGCCTACTAGAGACGAAAGATACCCAGTTTCGCGATGAACAGAACCCTTTACGTGGCGTTCCCGACAGACCCCCGCCTGAGCCTGCATTGACCACTGCCTTGCACGGGTCAACAGAGTGTGGTCAATGCGCCCCGTCAGCTCGCGCTCCTTGCGCTGAACGTCTCGATCTTATTTCTTTCGTGACATGCGGTGGGATTGCGTCCCAGACCCGTCGCGCTTGATGCGGCCTGAATGCGAGAGCTTTGCTAACGGATACGAGAATGACGAGAAATGCCTATTCGTGCTCGTAAAACGGTCGTCGGATCGTCGATCCGTAAATTTCGACAAGAATGTTGCACAACTCTTCAGCTGCCTTCCTGTCTAGAGCGGTGCACAGGTCATCGCCGAATGTGGCTGGCATGCGTGCCTCACGATCCCACACTGTCCAGCGTCCGTTGAGACCTGGTAGTTTGACGAACCGAGCTTCATCGGGCTTGGCGCCATAGGCCTCGCAAGCTCGGCTTCGATACGATTTGCTTCTCATGTCGGCACCGAAAGTTGGTTTGCTGTCGGATTCCATGCACGAAGGACCGCGCAGTGGCGTTGTTGTTTCATTCCATTGTCCACTCATTAGCGCCTCACCCTCGGTGAAAGCCGCTGCCCCTGTTGCCGGCCTGACCGGATCAGCAGCGCAATGTGGAAGCATGTGGCTGAGACTGATCCGCTCAACCGGAAATGCCTAGCCGGTCAAGAGCCTCTGGCAAAATCGGCCAAGTCCAAACCTCTTCGTTTCCTACTGAAATATACCGTGGTATTGGACAGACGTGCTGTGGTTGGTTTCACTCAAGGGCGGGCGTCCTCCGTCGAGGTTGATCTGGAGAGCGGCCAGCATCAACTGCGGCAACGGTGATCTCCTGTCTTTCCGCTCTCGAAGTGCGACGAATGACGCCAGATCTTTCCCCACAAGGTCAACGTTTGTGCCCGCTTGAGCGCGGATGGAGGTCTGCCAACGAGCCTTACGGCCGTTTGGACGGTAATCGTGACCCACGAAGAGCCTGGTGGCTTGAGGAAGGCGAAGTATCGACTGGATCGTGTGCCAAAGCGCAATGGCGTTTCCGCCCGGCAAATCACAGCGCGACGTACCGCTATCTGGCATCATCAATGTGTCATGGATGAATGCTGCATCGCCGACAAGATAACTCACAGAGCCCGATGAATGGCCCGGTGCGGCCACCGCGGTGAGCGTAAACCGTCCGATCTTTAAGCTATCGCCATGGTCAAGTAGGACGTCCCACTGACATCCATCCCCCCGATGGACGCCGACTTTGAAGATGTCGTTCCATAGGCTCTGCATTTTGAGCACTCCCTTGCCAATGCCTGTCGGCGCCTTTGTCACCTGACCTAGGTAGCTGCTTGCGCTGACATGGTCGGTGTGGGCATGCGTATCCAAGATCCACCGCGTTCGAAGCGAATTGGTGCAGAGGTAATCAAGAATAGTGTCGGCGCTGCCGGTGCAGAAGTGGGTTGATGCGACGTCAAAGTCTAAAACCGGATCGATAATCGCGCATTCCCTCGTGACCGGGTCCGAAACCACGTATTGAACTGCTCCAGAAAGCTTGTGATAGAATGCTCGGACGGAAGGCGTGTCAGACTGGTCCATTTGCGTTCCATTTTTATTGGATGATATTCTATCGTCCTCTCTTTGCTTTTTCTGTGTATGAAAAAATTATGGCGTTTGATGTCAGATGTAACGATAAAGTTCTTCAGAACATCAAGACCTGGCGTGACTCAAACTTCAATGGCCGATCAGGAAACGAGATCGTGCTTCAGTACCCGGACCCATGCCATCACTTCCTGTTGGGCGATCGATCGTTGAAAGCTCGCTACATCCAGGAGGTGCGCGCACATCCTGTTGCAATTGTAAGCCTGTGCTCAAATCTGTGACGGACGTGAAACATCGCTCGCGCACGAAAGGGAACAAAGGAGTTCCCTCGTGTCCGAACATCAACATCCAATAGCATCAAGCAAGAAGTCCTCGCACCTAAAGCTCGTCTGGCCTCTACAGCAGCAGTGCTCAGAATCGACACCGAAAGTGCATAGCTACGTGCTCGGCTTTGCGCTTTTGGGTTTCGCGTGGCACGTTACGGCTGAAGGTTTCACCGAGCAGGAGCGTCTCCTGGCCGGGACCCCCGACAAGCCCGCCGGCCCTAACTTCATGGCGTCGTTTTCGGCTTGGATCCGACGGCTGCGAGGTTAGCATCGCTGCCCGTCCCTGACATGGCTTTTGAGCCCGTCCTGCGCAGGGCGCCTTATGAACGAATCCTGTTGATGGTGGTGGTTCTCGGGTAGCGTCCAGCGTACCGGCTCCGTTGGCGCCGTTCCTTCATAGAACCTGACCCCGGCCAGACAGGTCACGCGCGGCACGATGGCTAGAAGGCTCCCCTGTGCGCTGTCTGGTCCGCTCGTCGCTCTTTAACGTTTTGATCCGCGACCGCTCTTCCTTAACGCGTTCATTGATGCGGACGCGACGGGCCTCGTGACCGGTCCGCCTTAAGCAAGCTGGGACGTTCCCTCACCGGGTGGATCGGAGCCTTGCTGCAAATGAAACGGCTTCAGGACCTTTTCACATGATCGGGTAACCACGGATGGCCAGTATTGGGCTTGAGACGCAACCAACGCCGGTCCGTCCGAAGTGAGAATCTAGAGGAAAGCATGAGAATCGCAATTTGTCTTGCAGCAAGCTTCATCGCGGCCTGCGGGTTGGCAGCACAATCGACAGCCAAGCAAAGAGTCGTCAACGTCTACAATTGGTCGGACTACATTGATCCTGTCATTTTGGAAGATTTCACCAAAGAAACCGGTATCAGCGTGGTATATGACGTCTTCGATGACAACAGCGTCCTGGAAACGAAGCTTCTGGCAGGGGATTCCGGCTACGATGTCGTTGTCCCAGGTGGACCGTTTCTTGCCCGGCAGATCGCCGCCGGCGCTCTTCAAAAGCTGGACAAGAGCAAGCTCCCCAATCTCGCCAATCTCTGGCCGGAGATTACTCAGAGACTCGCGAAATATGATTCGGGTAATCAGTATGCCGTGAACTATATGTGGGGCACCACCAGCATTGGATACAATGTCGAAAAGCTCAAGTCCGTTCTGGGGGACCTTCCTGTCACCAGCTGGGATATGATATTCAAGCCGGAATATTTGGGAAAGCTAAAGAACTGTGGCATCAATATTCTGGATGCTCCGGACGAGACTATCGCACTTGCGATGAACTACCTGGGAAAAGACCCTGACAGCAAGAAGGTTGACGACTTGCAGGCCGCGGCTGACCTATATCGCAAGAATCGCCCGTACATTCGCACATTCAATTCCTCAGCCTATATCAACGACTTGGCGAACGGCGACATCTGCCTTGCTGTCGGTTGGTCCGGCGATATTCTCCAGGCAAAAGCCCGTGCGAACGACGCGAAAAACGGCGTCACGATCGAGCTGCTGGTGCCGAAGGAGGGAGCCTACGTCTGGTTTGACAACCTCGCCATTCCGGCAGACGCCAAGAACGTTGATGAGGCCCATATCTTCATCAATTATCTGATGCGTCCGGATGTCATTGCCAAGGCGTCGAACTATGTCCAGTACGCAAACGGAAACCTGGCCTCGCAACACTTGCTCGATCAAGTCGTTGTCGGCAACCCGGCAATATATCCGCCCGAAGCAACGATGGCGAAGCTATTTTCCATCTCGCCCTATAATGCCCATCAACAACGGGTCCTCAACCGCCTTTGGATCAACATAAAGACCAGTTTCTGATTTTATGATCGTTCTGGGAAACTACGGCATCTGTTCGGTGCCGGGTTCTCGACCAGGAACCGTGACTGCACAGTCAGACCTCTCCATCGGCAAACCAAAGGGAGGAATCCCTTGCAGGGTCTTGGCAAGGCCGATTGCTTGTGCCAATCGGTCTCCATGTCGTTCGCGCGTAAGCACCTCATGGCGCCAGGGACCGGCCAGCAAGCCCATTCACAGAAGGTGTTTTCGTTGCGCCGGCCGCGAGGACTGCGCCGAAATGCGATGTATCGTCATCTGTGTGCGTCTGAAGCCGCGATGTTTTCTGTCCCGATCGACGCCATCCACTTTGTGCGAATTTAGGGACATCTGTGTTGGGCCATCAGCACATCAGCTGTCGCACGATAGCCTGGTCGATGAGGGATCCGGCGAGCTTCGCGACTGTATCCTTGAGCTTGCCGCTGTCGGATCGCCCGGATCTCCTCGCAATCGATCGAGCAATGCTGAAGAATGCGATGATTGCGTTCCGTTGGCCTGGTATGGAAATGCATTCTCGTAAGCCGAGTTGTGCGATCACCTGCGGCAACAGGCTTTGAATGGCTTCTGCGCCCAAAGACGCCGCAGCATATTTCGGTCGGCGGTACTGTCCTCTCGAGCCCATGACGTTCAGGTAGCAACAAAGGACAGGCTCGGACGCGAGCTGCCGGATCTGCAGAACCGCCGGTTCAAACCGTCGACATCGACTGTCGAGATTCCAGCTATGGAAAGATGCGAAGCGGCAGTGCTTGTTCTAAAACCAACAGCAGACTGTAGTAGAAGAAGACGACGACGCAGAATAGGAAAGCGGCTGCGAAACATTCGAGTATCAATGCCGCACGATCTTCTTTTTGCTGCGCATTCGGTCGACTGTCCTTCCGCCGCCTGCACGGGATCCGACTTATCGGGACGCAAGTCGTTTTGTCTGAATCAAGGGAGTGTTCCTCTTCCTGGTTGCCTTCTGTGTCTGGCAGACGCAGTTCATGCAGCAGCATTTGTTCGAGTTCGTGAGGTGGAACCCGCACAGGTTCATTTTTAATGGGTCCGGAAAAACGCCGCGTCATACTATCCTCTCGTCGAATGATTGCGGGCCAGCTCAGATTTGCGTGTTCCGCTGGTGGATCAGTCGAGGTCGAAGGTTGCACGACGATTGCTGTAGCTGGGTGGACCGTTTAATCTGTAACCGCACTCGGCTTTAGCTCGTCAAAGGAGATAGCTGCCGCATGCCCCTCGCCGGCGCAGGGCACGTATCGCCTTCGATGCCCCTGTGAGCACGGTGACGCTACTCGATGGCGTGGATGGCATTCTCAAAGGCTCCGACCCACATCAAGATGTTTTGCGCGACCACTCGGGCGGGGCGTTGGGCGCGAGCTGCCTGCCGACGGCAAATTGTTACAAATCTAGCTGTTCTGGGCCTTCCCGAAACCGAGAAATAACACGCCTCGCTCAACCATCAGGCGTCTTCATCAAGACTGGTGAGGATGGGAGCGAATTGCGGCTGACATACCGATCAATCCGACGGCATCAGAGGCTCATTCTGATCGGTTGAGCGGGCGGTGGCCGGCTCCCAATGTGGATTCGGATAGATAGATTGGATCATTGCAATGCATAAGAATACTTTGACCCTGACTTTGGGTTTCATCATGTCGGCCTTCTCGGTGGTAAACGCCGCTGACCTGTTGGAAGCCGCGCCGGCACCTTCTGTCGAGGCACCCGAGACTTTCTCCTGGAGTGGTTTTTACGTCGGCGCCAATCTAGGCTACGGTTTTGGCGGCGATGGAAACATTTCCTCTGTGGGTCAGCTTGGACCAAACATCGCCAACATCGCAACGGGTGCGCGCCCGGGTTCGGTTGATCTGGACCGGAACGGAGTCCTCGGCGGTGGCCAGATCGGTTACAATTGGCAAACCGGCGCACTGGTTTACGGTCTGGAAGCGGATTTTGCTTTCACCAATATTGATGACAATCGAGACATCGTCACGCCGCAGATCAATACAGGACTTGCGCAAGGAAACCAATTCAGCTCTGAGCTCGACTATCTTGGCACCGTCCGTGGGCGTTTGGGCTATGCGTTCGATCGCACCTTGTTTTACGGCACCGCAGGCCTTGCGTACGGCAAGAGCACGATGAGCGTCGACATGTTTGCCCCGAATGGTGTTCGACAGTTCACGGGCGAGAAGACCGGAACGGATGTTGGTTACGCAGTTGGTGCAGGTGTCGAATACGCAATAACGAACAAGATATCGCTGAAGTCCGAGTATCTCTACTATGATCTTGGCGAGGAAAAACTCAACGTCCAAGCGATTCAGGGAACAGGCGTTGCCGGGGGATACGATTCCAAATTCAACAATGACGGCCACCTGTTTCGTGTTGGCTTGAACTACAGGTTCTAGCATTCGCGACGGCGGCGCCGCCGAGCGCCGCCAACCCCTCCCGATCCCGCCAGGTGCATATTGGGCCAGACCGGACATTTGCCCGCCATCGCGACGCTTCGGAACCAGGCGGAGTGCTGGACCGGGTCGACACGGGCCGATGTCTCCGGATCCTGATCGATGGGTCGCTGGTATCCGGACCGCATGAACAATCGCGCTGGTGCCATCAGGCGACCGGAGAGCAGGCGGAACTCATGAAGAGACCAAACAACAGTTTAAAAGCTTCGCGCAGTCGGTCTTCGATTGCCACAGCGACCAATTCTGTACGTTCGGCATCCTCGCCGGAACCGACGTGGACGACTTCGCGGAGGGGTTGCGGACATGTGGCGCGCGAACAAATGATCTGCGCGATACGGTCGTGACAGCCATTAGATTGAAGGACCCCAAATGCATGATCGCAATATTGCCGCGCAGGTAAAGACAGAACAGGGCCTCGGCTATGGCGCTTGGTCCAATCTAAAGGCGGTCGCGACTAAACTCTGTCTTCTGATGCTGGTGGCGCTGACCGCCGAGACGGCCGACCTCACGATTGCCATGACCGTTCCTTCTCTTCCGGCTTGGGTGGCCTGCGCCGGTGGGTGGGTTTCCGTTTCGACAGACCCGATGATCATCCTTCCCCTCTTAGCGGGCGCCTTCATTGTCGCACGGTATTTTCGTGAATTCGGCTTCCTTCAACTGATCACGAGCCTTCTTATCCGCAGTATCGTGGCGGTTGGGCTCGCCACCCTTCTCAAGGGCGCGATCGGCCGCGCGAGGCCGACCCAAGCCTCAATGGACGCCCTGCTCTTTCACCCCTTTGCTGGACAGGACATGTTTGCTTCAGCTCCTTCGGCCCAAGCCACATTGGCTGCAGCCTTCGGTTGCTCAGTGGCTGTGCGCTTTCCAAAGGTACGAGTCCCGATCCTCGCCGCTGCCATGATAGTCTGCCTTTCGCGTGTCCTCGTGGGAGAGCATTGGACGAGTGACGTGATATTCGGCTGGGCACTAGGCTGGGCTATTGTCGCGGTAGCGAGCGCGTTGCAATGCTTGCGGCAGCGCGGCCCTGCTCGCTGAGGATGCAAGTGAGCGGTCCGCAGAGATCAGCCTCGTGCCATGACGCATGATGTCATCCACTCTTGGCCGACACAAAGCTTTTGGTCTCGTCGGTTGCGATCGGTTGGCAAGCCATCGCACCATGGGTCGATGCGCAGACGCGTTAGGTCCGTCTTCTGAAAGCGCCCAGGCAAATTTCCGGCCGGATCGAGACATTCTGCCGATCCGGCCTCGTTGTCTAGCAGGCTTTAATAATTGCAGTTATGAGGTCCGTTGGTCGGCCTGAAACCAAGGTCGCAAGTCCTCCTCAACGACTTTGGCTGATGAGAATAGCCGCCCTGGCGGAAGGCTTTTGCAGGATACCAGTAGCCGTCAGGGCCCAGCCGATAACCGAAACGTTTCACGCGATAACCTCGATAGCCGTTCCAGTAACCTCGTTCTGTGTCCCGATAGCTTATTTCGAAAGCGCTTGACGCTTGATCGTAGACAGGTGCGGCAACGGCCCCCTCCCCTGCTACAGCAACAAGTATGCATGTTGTCGTAATGGAAAAGATTGCGAACAATCTCTTTGTCATAAATCATCCTTTCAGACATATCAATTTCTGCGCTCCGGCCGGATGCGCCAAGCAATGTCACGCAGGCTGACTATCTCAAGATGTCCGTTTGATCGGTAATTGCGTCATTTGAAACATGAATGCAGCATCGAGCCGGATCTGCAGCCACAAGTATGGCGGAGGTAGCTGAGGTTCTTCGAGGGGGGCGTCCCGTCGCTGGACCGAGCGTCAATCCCGGCAAACAGGACGACGATAGCGGATCCCAAAAAGAACTCGTCCGTCCGGTACGGGAAAATCCGGGGCGGTTGCAGCTCGATGCTTTGCCAAGTCGGACATGAGGGGTGAACGCTGGCTGCATCTTCGATGCAAGCGTCTAGGATGCTGCCAGCGCGGGCGCTCCAGCCTTGGGGTATGGTGAGCGCAAGATCGACGTTCGGGCGACGACCATCGCCGCCCGAACGTTCCGTTTCGGTTAACTCGGTTCACCGCTTGATCTGGAAGGCGAAAAACTGGTTCTTCTGCTTGTCAGAGAAATTGTTGTCCGCCGCGAGAATCAGAACGTCGATGCCGTCCTTGGCCTTGCCGATCGCCATGCATTCGATGTTATCCGGCATCAGGCCAATCGCGCGAAGATCGAGAATTTGGCTCTTGCGAACCGGCACGATGAGCTCGTCGCTCTTAGCTAGCGATGCAATGGAGGAAACGTCGGTCGCATCTGTTATATCCACCATGAAGAGCCTTATGGTGTTGCCGAAGCCCTGCGCGAAACTGCGCTCGACAACGATCAGGCGATGGTCGTCGAGCGCCACCATTTCCGACAGGCCATTGTCGTTGCCGCCGTTGGCCTTGGTGGCGACCTGCGGGATCGCTGAGACGGGATAGACAAACTGCGCGTTGGGTTCGCCAGTCGCGCCGTCCCAGCGTATGACGCGCGACAAACTGCCCGTCGTCAGTGAAGGATTTGGGCCGTCCTGATGGAGCGCTGCTTCCAGCCCGGCGAAGACGTCACCCGACGGCGTGACGGCCAGAGCTTCAAAAGCGAGGTTGTCGCGAATGCCGGTTGACTTGTCAGCCGTCGGTGCGAACCCCTCTGGCAGCTTAAGCTCACGCAGAAATACGCCCTCGGCAGAGGTCAAGCGAACGAAAGGTGGAACGAGTGTTTTTGCATCTCCTTCGCTGCTCCAATAGATTGCATCCTTGCCGATGCGGATGGACTCGGGATCGACATTGCGCGGCGCAAAAGGCTGACCATCCTTGTCCTGCAGGACAACACGTTTTCCAACCGTCACGTGGGATATGCCGGCGGCGCTTACATCGATGTCAAGGTCCAGAAAGCGAGCCGGAGCCTTCTCCGAGCGGTCGTCGCTTATGGCGATGTAGTGACCGGTGGTTGGATCAAAGGTAAGTCCCGACAGGCCGCCCACGGGAACGTCACCGTCGAGTTGCTCGGCGGGGATGGTGAACTCGCCGAGATAGGACAGGGAGATTCCTCCCGCGCAGTCGCCAAAGGGGCACGGCGTGTCGACGGTCGTGCCAATGCTGGTCGCGTGGGCCGACGCAATATTGGACAAGATGGTAAGAGAGGCAGTCACAAGCAAACGCCCAAGCATGATATTTCTCCAGTCACGAGATTTTAGACGAACGCAGCTCTCTTCAGCTGTAGTTCAGATTGGGGCTAGCAGACACGAGGGCGAGGGTTTGACCCAGCGCTCGTCACCAGCGATGCGGCGGTCGATTGATGGCACGCTTTGATCGTCGCGGTTGGCGCTAGGGCCGCACGACCCGCAGCCATGCTGCCGGTGAAAGGCCCGTCGTGCGGCCATGCGAGCTCGACTGCAGGGCAACGATGGCCACTGCCTGTTGCTGGACGGTTTCAAAAATCGTGCCGTTTCGTTTCAACTGGAGCGCTCAGCCGCGTCGCGACATGCCGGCCGTCGGTGCTCGTTGATTTTGCCCAGGCGAAGCGCCCTGATCCCATCAGCTGGCGAGCGCAAATGGAGTGCGACAGCTCTGGAGGAGAGCTACCGGTTGGAGCGGTAAGGTGCGGGTCCGCCTCCTTTTTGCCGCCACGACAGCTTGCGATGCGCCATCTGATTGCTCACGGGCATCTGTCGGCATGCAAGGCGAAGCGTTGGTCGTCGCTTTATGAACGTTCGAGCCGGTTTCTCCGTTGGAACGAACTAAACATCGCGCAGCGCGCTGGGGTCAAATCAAGCCAACAGCAAGTCGCGGATGAAGCCGCAGATGAGGATTGCGATAACAACGGCTGAGCCGGCCGCCAGCGCTACCACAAACTCCCCAAGGCAAAGCGCCATGTGGCTGGTTTGATTGCTCGTGCAAGCGGACATCGCTTGCCCGTCTTCGATAATGCCAAACGCAAGCGGCAGCAGTTCTCCGTCGACCGCCACTAGTCTGGGGTGCCCGCCTCTTTGGCGATGATCTGATTTCGGAACTTGGCTGCGCTTCAAGCGGGACAGACCTTTGACAATGGGCGCCCATGGCGTCGTACAAACCGTGATGATGGGAGGGGTGCGCGAACACGATGTCCGCGTGCTAGGACGGCGATCCTTCACTCTTGGAACCTCTGATCAGGATCGACGCATATCAACTTCCCAAACATATCTCTTCCGCAGAAGATATGAGAAGCGTGGTCCACACTCTTGGCGCAATCATTTCAGCCACGTGGCCAATTGTTTGCTTTGTAACCCAGGGAAACATTCCGGTCAGACTATCCTCGCGGCAGCATTCGCGCACCTCGACCTCGCTTCAAGGCGTCCGAGGAAAAGCCTGCTAAGGAACTGTGATCGCCGCTGTCGGCACCAGTGCTTGAACGCGACCCTGGCATAAAAATCGCCAGACTGCACTGATCTCGGATCGCGCTTTGACCCGCCGGTGCTCACAGCAACCTTCGCCCACAAACTTAATCCCTTAATCCGAGATCGTCTAACATGGCAGCTCTTCTCAACGCCACCCTTGCCGAGTGATCTCGCCTTTGAATGCAAATGAAATAGAGAGGATCAAAGTGGACACGGTCTTGAAATTTGCACTGCTAAAAGGTTGGCCCCAGAGAAAGGTCGATGGCAAATGAGAAGAGCCGTTTTGATGATAGGCAGAGGCGAAGTGGGTGACGTCGTGGCGGCCAGCAGTACCGCCAGGCCGGCCAAGGCCATGCTGGGCTCCGGGAACCGGCGCATCCATCCGGCCGTCGTCGAATCCTCGGAGACATGGAGCGTGCGCGACCCGAAGAAATTCGACGGGATGCGCGCCGCTCGCCCTTTCGAACCTGGAGCTCGCGGATCTCTGTGATGAACATACCCAGGGATTTAGCGACTTCCGCGCCGGTACCGGCAAGATCTGAACCCGGCAATGAGATATTCCGATGACACGAAGAGCGCTGAATTCATCGCCAATCAAGCTGATTGCCCGTGACGGCAAGCTGTTGGTGAGCGGCGGGGCGGAGCGAGTCGTAGATGGCGCAGACTTTGCTGCGCCGCCCATTCCCCATTGGAAAGAGGACGCGCCGGATGGCGCCCTCAAATGGATGCTCCACCCGTCGCTGCTAGTTGAGCTCGTCTGTTGCCTGATGTTTGCAGTCACGATCGTGGTCGTCGGCTGTATCTACATCGTTACGACCGATGCGCTATTGCCGATAATTCTGCAAAACAATGAATTGATCCGGTAATTGTTCTGTCTTCTATCGCATCTCCTGAACTTCCCAAGAGTTTCCGTCGGGAGCTGGCTAGATAGATGCAATCGTCCGTCATCGGACGGACTGGCATTGCAGTCAGCACGAGGGGCCGGTCGGTCGTCCCGCCGTATATGTTAGCAGATCCTCCACGCCGTGAGAGAGCATCCTCTCCGTGATCGCTCGTCTGGAGCGGTTCGCTGTCTCGGGGGATGCCTTACGGATCAACCATATGCTTGACTGGTTTCGCGCGAATATTTGTCTTCATCGATGCGATCGTTCATGTATCGGCGACTTCGCTGATAGCGGTTCTGACGCAGCCTTCCAGCGGGAAGACAAGAAGACGATCACTCTGCGCCATGACGCGTCGACAATCGGTTGTGACATCTGTAGCTGCCTCCAGGCAAAATGAAACGTTAATACGCATCAAACGGGGCAACCTCACGCTTCCCGATAAAGGACAAGCCAAAGGATTTGCTCTTGACCAAGCCCACTGTGATGCCGTGCGTTGTTTCTCCGCCTACCCTGAGCTTTGCCGAGTTGAACGCAAATCCCCACGAGACCTTCGCGACTTACCGTCCGTCCCTACCTTTCTTGCGACGTGAGGACGGTGCCTATCTCGTGCTGCGCGCGAGCGACGTTCGAGCCTTGGTGAAAGATCAAAGGACAAAGCAAGTCGAGACACAATCGATTGTAGCGCGCGGCATAACCTCGGGACCCATCATGGAGTTTGTTACAAACACGATGCTGTTTTCCAACGACGAAGTCCATAGACGCAGGCGGCAGCCCCTGGCGAAGTGTTTTTCGTTTCGAAGGATGGAAAGCGTGAGACGGGACGTGCGAGTGCTTGCTGAAGATTTGGCGGGGCGCAGCTTGGACGGCGGCAAGCTTATGCTGCGCGATGATTACGCCGCTCTGATACCAGCGATCACACTCGTTGGGATTCTTGGCATCGACCCATCGGATGTTCCAGTCTTCACTTCGCTGGCTTATCGGGTATCCAAGATATTGACGAGCGCTTGGACGGCCGAGGACGTACCGGATATCGAAGCGGCTTCGCGCGAGCTCAAGGCCTATTGCTCGGATCTGATTATCGACCGCCGCAGGTCGCCGAAAGGTGATTTCATATCCGACTACGTCAGTAGTGTTGACCAGGATGCAGAATTATCGGCGATCGAAGCCGTTATGCAGATCGTTTCCATCGTAATTGGGGGCACCGACACGACCCGCGCCGCCATCGTTATTCAGACCGGCCTGCTGCTCGAAAGGGAGGATCTCTGGGAGGCGTTGCGCAGAGACGAGGATCTGATCGTACCTGCCGTTGCGGAGGCGTTGCGACTGGAACCCGCCGTGGCGTCCATACCTCGGGTGGCTATCGGCGACATTGAATTGGATCAACATCTTGTACGAAGCGGTAGCGTTCTGGTGCTGTCAACGATGTCGGGCCTACGCGATCCCGAAGCATTCCCTAGACCGGACCACTTCGATCTCCAGCGCGAACGCCCCCGATGGCATCCCGTCTTCGGCGATGGTGTGCACCGGTGCCTGGGGCAGGCCTTGGCGCAGCTCGAGTTGGAAGAGGCACTCCGTGCACTGGTTGGCTCCAGGCGTCGGTTGCGGCTCGCAGGTGAGAAACTGCATGTTCATGGGCATGCCGGTATCAGGCAGGTCGATGAACTGGAGGTTTGCTGGGACTGGTAAGTTCGGGCGACAGGGGCGGCAGGCCCCGAAAGGCAACCCGGCTGCGTGATAAAGCACGCCGGCCCACAACGCGAACGCAAGCCTCAATGACTTCATCGGGCGGCCGATTGATCCTGCTCGTCAAACCTGCGCGCCGGCGGGTTGACGTTGACCAAAAAGGGGCACGCGGCGCGGTTCTTGTGTGCGGGCAAAGGTCTAGGACGCAGGATCAGGAGCGTAACGCATCGAGATCCGCGCCGGCATCGGCACGTTGTGAGGTAGCAGCCGGCCGGGCCATTTTGGCATCCGAGGCGCAGGCGCGGCAGACGCATTACCGTTGTAGCGCAACTCATCGAATCGGAAATGAATTCGTAACGGGAGGCCGCAAATAGTCTTGCAACGCATCGTCACTTCAAAGCCGACCGGGGTCCGTGGGCGTCGGCAAAGGGAGGCGTGGGGCCGTGAGCGGGCACAGTCATGAGCTTTGCGAACGGCCACTCTTAATCTCCAATCCACTTTGTGAGCAGACATGATCATACCGAGACCGTGGCCCAGCGCGATGACGACACGGCCGTCAGTCGATAATTCGGTCAAGATCCTCGTCAGTCTTTTCGGCGCCTTCCTGTTTGCCTTGCTCGCGTTCGGCCTTGAATCGACAAGGGATTGCACGCTGTGCGGCGTCATCGCTGACGGATTAGGCTTTTCCGGTGCCGCATCTGCACTCTTGTCATTTTGCCTTTGCGCCTACGCATTGTGGTTGACGTTTCACGGGATGAGGCAATCTCAGTCCATCAGGCGATTGCTGGAAAGCCAGTCGCTGCTTAGCAAATTTGGACGAGCGTTTGACGATAATCTCACAAGGAGCGAGTTCACCCTTGTCGCAACAACAGTTCTCTCGGAATTCGCGCAGTTTTTTGGCGCGGACGAAGTGAGGCTCGAGATCGTCGAACCCCGTACCGGCGTAACGGTCGAGGAATATCTTGGCACCAAATCTCCGCCTCCTATCGAGCCAGAAGTCAAAGCGGATTTACTAGTACGAGCTGGCATAACGCGTTCAAACGAAGAGCAGACTGCGCGCCATTTTCTCGACGTGGAGAGGATGCAGCCCAGGCCCTTCGCCGCCTGCACGACGACGAAAGTTGCAGCCGCCGTGACGACTCCGCTCGGGCGCGTCGGTATTCTGCTGCTAGCCTACAGCAACCCCCGGCGATCATTTCGTGAAGATGAGATCTCGCTATTATGTTCAGCCTTGTCGGGGCTGATCCAAACCGCAGCCGATCATTGCAAGCGCAGGAACCGTGAAGATCTCGAGCGGCGTCTCAGTCACGCCGAACGTGTGCAGGCGGTCGGCACCTTGGCTGGCGGTATAGCTCACGAGTTCAACAATATCCTTGGCGCGCTGTTGGGCTACGGAGAGATGGCACTGCAGCGTGCAGAAGAGGGTGAATATGTGGGGCACTACCTCCATGAGATGATGTCCACTGCCAGACGAGCGGAGTTCATCGTCAACCAGATCCTCACATTGAGCCGAAGTCGCGAACAGGAGCGGCGACCAATCAACCTCGTTGAAGCGATCCGGGACGCGCTTCCGCTGATATCTGCTTCTCTGCCCGATCTGGAGATGAATGCGCCACTGGTACCTGATGAAGACTGTAAACTTCTCGGGCATCCTGTTGAGCTCCAACAAGTCGTCATGAACCTCTGCAAAAACGCCTTCGAGGCCTCAAGAGGCGAAATCAAAGTCGACATCACTGTCGACGTCGTTCTGGTGGAGGGCGTGAAGTCTCTCTTTTTGGGGCTGTTGCAGCCGGGCAAATATGCCCGCGTAAGCATCTCAGATAATGGGAACGGAATTTCTCCGGACGTGCTCCCCCATATTTTTGAGCCATTTTTCACGACGAAGGCTGCAATAGGCGGGACTGGCCTCGGCTTGGCGGCGGTCCATGGCCTGGTGACAGCAATAGATGGCCGGATTGATGTTACTAGCGATTGCGGGACAGGCACGTCCTTTGAGCTGTATTTTCCCCACTCCACCTTGTTGCCAACGCCCATCAACCAATTCTTCGCGGTCCCACGCGTGATGTCAGGGAACGGGCAGCTGATCGCCATCCTGAAACCCCATTGCCGCGACCTGACGATGCTTGAGGAAAAGATCGCAGCGCTTGGCTACGAACCCGTTGGCTTTTTGGAGATCGCTATGATGGAGGATTGGCTGTCAACGCAAACGCCGGACCTGATCATGGTTGATGTCCGTTCGATCCCACCAAGCCATTCGGCCCGCGATATCGAGACTATGGCGCGTGGCGCACCTGTCGCGTTGATTTCGCATTTCGGGAGAGAAGAGATCCTAATCAGCGCTATCGCTCTGCGCTTTACCCTGCTGCGCGAACCGCTGAGTACCCGGGCATTGGCCGACGCGATCAGGGGGAGCATCGTGGAGGAGCCCAAGGAAAGGCGCACCCTGGTGGAGAATCGCTCAGCGTTCCCGTCAGCCAATCGATGGACTGCATCTCTGAGCTGAGCGCGTGAAGGTCAGTGGCTTGGGCGGCGGGCCACTCCGTTGCGATATGGCCGAGCGTCTTGCCCTCGCTTTGGCACAGCAAACCACGCGCGCGAATGCGGAGGGCGCGCTTTGATGCGCGCAATAAAGGGATCGGCACTGGCGATCCTCCAATTGATCCTCCTTATCCGGCCGAACACCAGAACAAGCGGGGGCAAGGGCTTCCTCCCCCGAAAGTGGCCCATTTCTTTACCGGCGGCCTTTCGGCCGTCTGCGTATCGGCGACACCGACGATTGCGTAGGCAGGTGCTGCGATCTCACTTGTCGACAGGCCGTTCGTTGTGTCGGCCCATCTGTACGAACCACTCAATATCGCTTCGCAAGATACCGATATCGCGAAGCATGAAGTCATCCAGTCCCCGGAGTTCGATAGTGGCTCTGCGGATCTTGCGCTTGCGACGTAGCGATGCGATCAGGCGCGTCAATTGTGCGATGAGAGTCGTCTGGTTAAATGCCATTGCTGCCTCCGGGCTTGTTCAAATGGATGTTCGACGCGCACGTCGCGCCGGTGATCCGTCTCACTATTGAGCACCCGTGCCATCTGACTATTATGGAATGCTAAAAAGCCGTTGCATTTGTAGCGAGCCACTGAGCTGGCAGCGCAAAGATGTCTTGGGGTCCGTGAGCGTTTATATTTGGCTGTGGACGTGTCTCCTGCTCTCCTCAGCAGACGGCATCGGCGGTTCTCCAAAAAAGCTGCTGACTAACCCTTTACATCAGTCGATCTTGGCAAACGGCCGATCAAGCACCGATGGGTGACCTTCCGGCGGTCAGTCGATTTACGGGTTAGGTGCCGGCAATGCGATTACGGACGACCATAGATTGGCAGCTGAAACGCCTGCATGATCGAAAAAAGGGCAAAGTAGAATATCGCCACGATGCAGAACAGAAATGCGGCAAAGAGACCCTTTCGCCACAGCTTCTCATCCTCATCGTCCCCCACGTGCTCACTTTCGCCTTCCTTCCGACGACCGAAGCAAGACCTGCCGCCCACGTCACTCCCCTTATTTTTGCTGGTCGGTCGATAGCGTGACGGAGCCTTGTCACGGATCGGTCCCCGGGCGTCTCGCCGCATGGATGTGTCTCCCTTTGTCAAAATGCGCTTGTCGCGGGACGCCGTTTCAACATCATTTCCGTTGGTGCCTGCCGTCTTAAGGACGAAACACATTGTAAACCGGAAAGGAGGCGACGCATCGATGCTTGCGTGCGGGAGGCGATGGCCTATAGGCGTGCGCGACGTCTGTGCAAAAGCCTCAGTGGGCAGGAACTCGGCCAGCCACAATCCGGTCGTCGTGGTCCCGCGCAGACAACGGCAATTCCAGGGGCATTCTTCCACCCTGTAAGCAAACGGGAGCGACCACCGTTCAGATTGACCGGAAGTGCATGAAACGCATGGTTGGGAAGCAACGTGGTTCCCCTCTCCTGCCGGGCAATGAATTCTGCGCCAGAGTGACAGAGAACGGACGGTTGCCAGCTGCTGGTCAACCGGGCTTCCTGCCTGCGATAACTCTTCCATCCGGCAAGAAAAACGGTCATTGTGAAAGAGGTCGATGCCTGCCTGAGCCTCAGAGCGGAGCTACCTTGATTCTTTAGGATCGTGTCGCCATGTCAAAGCCCTCGACGTGATTGTTCTCCGTCGGCGGCCAACTCAAGTCAGGTTCTAAGGCTCCCGACATCTGCTGAACGAGCAAACCGCGTTTACCTGTTGCGGTTGGGAGTGAGAGCGACCGGAAACATAGCATGCCGCAGGCATGTGATCGGCTCGCGGATCTATGTCGATATTCAATTCCAGTTCCAGCTCATACTGCTATGAAGCTTTGCGGATTCTTCAAAACGTCCCGTCCATGAGATTGCCTTTCAATAGCCGGTAGGAGCGATTGTAAAGTCGGTCGCCGAGATGTTTTAGCGTGAAATCTCTGACGATGGGCGAAAGTCCACGCAGCATGTCTCGGGCGCGGGCCTGTTGGCGCACCCATGCCACGCGTTGTTGCCTTTGTTGGGAAAACCGACGCAAAATGGGCTCCCGGGATGAGGTGTCTGATACAATCTCGGCCAGGACAAGGGCGTCTTCAAGCGCCATGCCGGCCCCCTGCGCCATGCTTGGGGAACAGGCATGCGCAGCATCGCCAATGAAGACCAGCCCCTCTTCGAAATTGCGAAAATCGGGGACCTCTTCAAGCGCGCCGAAATGGATTTCGGCCGATCTGTCGAGTTGCGCGAGCAGACACCCAAGCGGAGCCCCGAAGTCCCGAAACATGTCCTTGAGCTCCTGCGCAGCGCCATTCTTGACCTCGGATGTGCGGCAGTCCGCATAGAGATATGCTTTGTCGGCCGTAATGGGAATAGCCAAGAGCGTCCGCCCTCGCCCGAGCATTGCCGTCCAAGCCGATATATCCGCCACATTTTCGGTCACGGTTCTCCAGCACGATATGCCGAGCGGCCGTGGGCGACAGCCGCTCGTAATTCTGCGGAGCCAAGAGTTCACACCATCTGCGGCAACGACCAGGTCACCTTCTTCCGAACTGCCGTCCGACATTAGCGCGAGAACCCCGGTGGGCGTACGATGGAAATCCACGACCGCTTTTCCGTACGTAATCTTGGTATGTTTGAGGCAGGAAAGCAGCGACTGGATGAGCACCGAACGCGGCATGGCAAGGCATGGCCCACAATCCATCCAGAAATCGTCTGCCGACATAGCGTGGATTAGCTTTCCGTCGGAGGAGAAGATGCGCTGTTCTCTGATCTGGCGTCCCAAGCCTTCGATTGGCTCAAGCTCCACGAGCCGGTTCAAGGCCCGGGTGGCGTTGCCGAGCAAGAAAATGCCTGCTCCGGTAAGCCTTGGTCCGCGAGACTGCTCGTAGATCTCGCATTGATGGCCCTTGATCTCCATGGCCTTAGCTGCGGCCAAGCCCGCAATGCCGGCTCCGGCAATGATTATCTTCATATCGAGTAATGACCTTTCTAATCGCGAGGCGGCGGGCCACTTGCAATTTTCAGCGCCGCCCGACCACGCGACAGCCTTGCGCCCTCTCGGCCGCACCCGCCGTCCTCTGGGACGCCGGCCGGTCGCCCGAGCGTGGTGGTCGCATGACTGCCACGATCAGGCTTGTCATCGAGGTCTTGAACCGTTCGCGACCTCGATGAATTGACAACCTCGGGTATCTACCGCTCTGTTAAGCACTTGTTCCGTTGTCAGCTTTCAATAGATCGGCAGCACGCTCGCCAATCACGACACACGGCGCCATCGTGTTGCCGACTGTAATCTTCGGCATGATTGATGCGTCGGCGATGCGCAGATTGTCTATTCCGTAGACACGCAGGCGGGCATCGACGACAGACATTGAATCCACACCCATCTTTGCCGTGCACGACTGGTGCCAGTAGGTCACGGCGGAGTTCCGAATGAAACTCTCCATGCTGGCACGGTCACGCTGCTGCGGGATCACCTCCCGTTTTATCAGCGACCCGAAGCGCGCACTGTTCCCAAGCTCTCTGCACAGTTCGATCGTGCGAAAGGCCGTTTCGAGATCGCCGGGCTCACTAAGTGAATTTGGAGCGATCACAACAGGGTCGTTGTGGCCAGGGCCGGACAGGCGCACCCGGCCTCGACTCTTGGGCTGAGCAAGGCCCGCAAACATTGACCAACCATGCTCAGGAGCCGCCAACCCGACTTCCGGCGGTGGGGGTACGGCAAATTCAAGCTGGCATTGAATGATGTCGGGAGCCTGCAGCCTAGAATCACTCCTGGCGTAGAGAACAGCTTCGCATCCACCGCCGCCGACCTGTTGCGGTTCAGCATATTCCCACGTGCAGCCAAATGCGATGTGATCCTGATGGTTCTCGCCGACGCCGGGAAGGTTTTGGACGATTGGGATACCGTGGCGGCGCAGCTCGGCCTCAGGCCCAATTCCCGATTGCATCAGCACTTTTGGCGTATGGACCGCGCCGAGCGAAAGAATAATTTCCTGATCCGCGCCGAAGCGCACCAATTCGTCGTCAACGATGGCTTCCACGCCAATCGCCCTTGATCCATCGAGGATCACGCGCGTGACATACGCGCCGGTCAGTACCGTCAGATTGGACTGGTGCATACGCGGGTAGGTATAGGATCGAAAGACGGATTGCCTTTTGCCCCCCTGAATCCTGAGCTCGGCGATGGCCGCCCCCTCGCCTGATTCCATCATCTCGCCGTTGGCGCTTTCGAAAGTCGGAATACCGAGCTCCCTGGCAGCTTGAAGCGTCGCGATGGCGAGCGGCTGTGGTGCTTCTGGCTGCGCGACGAAAACCGGTCCACTTTTTCCACGGCGCGCCAGGTCGGCGTTGCCCTGCCAATTCTCGATCTTTTGGTAATATGTGAGAACGGATTCGTAGCCCCAGGCAGGATCGCCGGATTCCTTTGCGAAATAATCCCAATCACTCTTGTGTCCGCGGGCCCAGACCATCACGTTGATGCTCGAACCGCCGCCGAGGACCTTGCCCATGCTGAGCGGGAGCCGTCGACCGTTGAGGTGTGGAGAAGGCTCTCCCAGGAAAGCCCAGTCGCGCGAGGAGCCGAGATTGAGCGGCCACTGGCCAGGCTCGAGCACGCACGGCTCGCTGTCGTCTTCACCTGCTTCGAGAAGTAGGACCCGTACGTCCTTGTCCTCGGCCAGTCGACCGGCCACGACAGAACCGCTTGAACCGGCACCACACACGATGAAATCGTAGTGCGCTTGAAGGTGCGTCCGCAACCTTCTCTGGTTTTCCAGCACAGCCTGCCGGCTTTCATCTTCATCGGAGTGTATCATGCTTCACCTTATTGTTTGACGATTGCTGCCCTTGATACGCGGCGTAGTTCGGCCGTTAGGTTCCACGGGCATGTTCGTTGGCGGTTACAGTCTTGGATTCGTCGATTTCATTTGAAGCCATGAGCCTGCCTGTGGCGGCGAATGTGACGACCTCGCGGATTTCGCATCACGCCTGCCGTCCTTTCGGTCGCCTCGCCATCACGGTTCGCACTCGACCGTGCTTCAAATTCGATCCAGAATATCGCGATAAGTATTATCGCGATAAATAATATTAAACTCGAGTTCGCCCTGTCTGTCAACATGTCCGCGCAATCCGGCGCGCTTCTCTCACGTTGCTTTCGCGATGCGAGATCCAACGGCGTATGTTTCTGGTGTCATCAAGATCGCGAATTCATTAACCGCGCTGAAACAACGCTACTCGCATCTCTATGCACCGCAGTCCGACAGGCGCCCCCCTGGCTGCGGCAGGGGCCGGTTCCGCAGTCTAAAACCCGATCCGGCCCCAATTCCGTCGCACGCAAGAGCGTTGATGGGCAACGCGGCCTGCCACCCTGAAGCGTGGCCGAGGAGCGAGCGAAGTCGGGGATATGATAGAGCGTCAGATCGTTTGTCGCGGGTGCGGGTAGGAAATTGCTAAAGGGATGGGTCAGCCCGCACGTCCTGCATGCCAATGCTCGATGGGGCCGATATTACGTCAAATATCGCGCTTGCCAGCGTCGCTGAACTGAAGGGCGTCCGCAACATGCGCGCGGCAAAGAGCGGACTGTCGGAATCCTGATCCAGTGCGCGGTCACACAACAACAAAAGCTTCCCCGTCGTCACTCCGGTCAGGAGGCTCGATACGTCGGCGGGTGTGGCGAGAAGCTTGCTGTCAATCACCACGATGTCGAAACATAGGCCCGCCCGCAATTGATCGATCAGGCAGTCGATCGCCGCACATCCTATCGGCTCATAGCCAAGGGCTGCGACCTTCTCCTCGTACAATTCAAGGAGCATCCTGTCTTCTACGACAACGACAACGCGCTCACCATTGCCGACGGGAACCGCGCTCTCGTCAAAGAAGCTGCCGATGGGCAGCGGTTCGAGATCGCTGGCAGGCAGAAAGAGCCGGAAGGCCGAACCCGATCCGGGTTCGCTCGTAACGTCGACGCAGCCCCCGAGCGCTGAAACGATGCCGTGCACCGCAGAAAGACCGAGGCCTGATCCCCCGATGTTCGCATTCGTGGTGAAAAATGGTTCGAATATATGTGGTAGGACGTGATCGGCTATGCCAGGTCCCTCGTCCTGGACAACGAGGCAGACATGTTTTCCAGGCCCGACCTCGCCATGTGACAAGAGCCGCCGCCTTGTGGTTTCGATAACTTCGACACCGATGATCACTCTCTGGCCGCGCGACGATGCTTGGCTTGCATTCTTACACAGGTTCATTGCAAGCTGATGTACATCCACGGGATTGCCCTCAATGACGGCAGGACGTTGATCGAGGTTGGACTCGATGATCACATGGCCGCCGAGGGTGACTCGAAGGAGCGGCAGTATGTCGGCGACCGCATCGGCCACATCGAATGGTTTAGTGGTTCTTTCACGCTTTCGGCTGAATGTCAGTATCTGGTCGACAATGTGCTTGGCCCTCGCGCCGCTCCTGAGGATTTCCTGCACGTAGTGACGAGTGGTCGACGGCTTGCGAAGCAACTGGACAGCCATCTCGCCGTAGCCCTGGATAGCGCCCAAAACATTGTTGAACTCATGTGCGATGCCGCCCGCGAGTGTCCCGATGGCTTCTAGCCGCTGCGCATGCTCAAGGCGGTGCTCCAGGCCTTCTCGTTCTTGGCGGCTGCGGTTCGCATGAACGAATTCGATCAGCGTTTGAAGCGTTGCCTGAAGCAATCTTATCTCGTCCCCGGGCGCCTTTGGCTGCGGGTGGGCGAAGCTGAGGCAGAGAGCGGCCACATCGCCCTCGGATAGACCGGCCCCTATGAAGAGACATGCGGTCGCCGCTCCGCGCGAGCGAATGAAGCAGCGGGGCTTTGAGGAAATCCGGCGGCCGGAGGTATCAAGATTGCAAAGCGCGGGCGTGCCCTTCTGAGGGAGAAGGTCCTTGGCAAGTTCCAGCAGCATTCTCCTGTGCTTGTCGTTTTCGCTGAGGCAGTAATCATCCTTGATCTCCCCCCGCTCCATATCGCAAATCGCAAAGGCGCACGTTTCAGCCCCGAATAGTCCGGAGATTGCACCCAATGCATTATTCATATTGGTTGCGAAGCTGGCGCAGTCACTCTCGACCATTTCTGCCTTGAGTTCGGCGACCACCTGTTCATACTGAAGGCGCCGCTTGAGGCGTTTAGTCTGAGCACGTAAGCGATACACCAGCACGCATATGTAGACACAGAGAATGATCGCCGTGAGACCGAGCATTATCCTGCTGAAAGCTGCGCGCGAAGTCGCGTCCGCCGCGATACCGAGGTACTCTGACTGGAGCGCCTCTGCTCGCAATGGTGTCCCGGAGGCCTGGATGGCGGCAATCTTCTCATCAACTTTTGGCAAGACGCTGAGGATCATTCTTGCGTGAATGATCAATGTTCCCAATCCCTGCAGAACGGGTGCCTCGGTATCAAACTCCGGCAACTGGCCGAGCCGCGTGCGAATAGCCTCTTGAAGCGCGTCGTCAGGTCTGGTCGAAAAACGCATCATCAGATTCCCGAGATCGCCGACACGAGCGAGAGCGAGTTTGACGGCCTCATTCCGGGAATCGTGAAGATCCGATAGCGTCTGTCCGAATACTCCGATCGAATTCTGCAAAAGGGCGTTGCGAGTCTTGAACTCCTCGACGAGCTTCTCATCGAGTTCGACACCTTCTCGAAGTTGGTCAACACGCTGATGCAGGCTCAGGTCTGTTGAAAACTGCGGCCTGCTGAACAAATTCTTCAGCTCCGTTGTCGTCTGTCTCATTTTGACAACGGACGAAACGAGCGGGTCGTATGACGACAACAGTCCGGCCCTTGCACGCAGCACATCGCGCTGAAGCGAAGCGTGATGGACGTCGACCGCGCGCAGGTTCAGCATTATAGCTTCATGGACATTGCGGCCGGGATCTCGGCCTGCAGCCGCGACGGCAAGAACAATTGCCGATAATGTCAGCAATGCGATCGGTAGAGTTTCACCGAAGCTCTTCAGTGATAGGCCTTGAAAGCTCTTTCCCACTGTAAACTCCAGTCAGACTATTGAGAAATGCCTCGAGGGCGTCGACATCGCTCTCCGAGAGCCGGCGCCCGAGTTGGCTTCTGCCCATGATGGCGATCGCATCTCGGAGATCTGCGGTGCGCCCGTCGTGAAAATAGGGGGCCGTCAGTGCCACATTGCGCAGACTGGGGACGCGGAAGACATCCTCGTCCTGATCGGCCCGATCAAGGCGCGTGTCGAGTTCTTCGGGCGTCGGAAAGTTCTCCGCGCCGGGCTCGCCGAATACGCCGAAGATCTGGAACATGTTGCCGCCGATGTTTGAGCCTTGGTGGCACGAGACGCAGCCATAGTCGGTGAAGAGTTTCAGGCCATGCTTTTGCAAGGGCGTGATCGCATCCCGGTCTCCCTTCAGGAAACGGTCAAAAGGGGCATCGGGTGTCGCAAGGGACCTCTGATAGCTGACAAGTGCGTCAAGCACATTGTCGCGCTCTGCTGCTTCGCCATATCTCAAGGAAAATGCGTCGGCATAGGAGTGGTCGCCGTTCAGCCGTGACAATAAGATGGGCCATTCCATGGCCATCAAGTTTGGATCGTGAATGATCGCGTCGTTTTGACTAATCAGCGATGTGAACTTCCCACGCCAACCGAGCCTGTAATTATTGCCGACGTTGAAGATCGTCGGCGCATTGAACGCATGCATTTTGCCTAGATAGCCGACGGTTCTTGCGGCGTGAATCGTGCCGCCGGTCGCTAGGTTGTGACATGAACTGCAAGACACCTCCCGCCGCTTCGACAATATCGTGTCATGAAAGAGGCGCTTCCCAAGCTCCACGCGGCCAGGATCCAGTTTAGGTGCATCTGGAAGGGGCAAAAGCGCTTCCTGCGGCACCTCACGCGGCACCTCGTCGCCCGAGGCTGTGGGAGAGCCGCACGTGACAAGCCAAACGGTCATCAACGCCAGGCAACGGATGCCTTTCTCGATCATCGTACGGCTTCCTTTTAGGCTCATGGCTGACGGCTACCTTTGAGTGTCGCGTCGACATCTGCGTCGAAGACGTAGCCGACGCCCCGCTCGGTCTTTATCAAACTCGGCTTTGACGGGTCCTTCTCGAGCTTGCGCCGCAGACGCAGGATCAGAACGTCAATGCTGCGATCGAATACCTCTTCGTCGTGAACTCTGCTCGCTGACAGGAGTTGCTCGCGCGACAGAACCTGGCGAGGGGCGCGCAAGAACGCGTTCAATAGGTTAAATTCCCCGGCGGTGAGCTTGACCTCGTTTTCTTCGCCACAGGTCAGCTTGCGAAGCTTGACGTTGAGTGCCCATTCCCCGAAGCTGTAGATCTTTCGGTCTTTCTTCTTGTCGAGAGCGGGGCGCTCACGCAGCGACGTGCGAACACGCGCCAGCAGTTCCCGAATACCGAAAGGCTTGGTGATGTAATCATCAGCGCCAAGCTCCAGGCCCACGACCTTGTCAGCTTCGTCGAGTCGGTCGCCGCTTATTATGATGATCGGCGAGTCCGATGAGCTTGAAAGCTTGCGCACTATGTCCAAGCCATCTTCGTGACCGAGATTTAGATCGACAATGAACAGGTCAACAGGATCGGTGCTGATAATGCGCAAAAGGTCCTGGCTGCCGCTAACTCCCGTGACACGAAAAGCGTGATGCGAAAGATAATCGATCAAGAGATTTCGCATGCTTGAGTCATCATCAATCACCAGCACGTGTTTCATGGTTCCGCTCCACACCATCCAATTACATCACTTCCAACCAGTCCCCCGCCTCTGGGGGAGCCTGCGCGCGGCCCGGTGTTGGCGCTTCGACAAGCGCTTGCACGCTCGCAACAACATATCCGGTTGAACAAAAATTCTACGAAGCGCTTCATCCAAAGATTCCTATGCTCTGTAGTCGCATTTGCAACACATAGTCTGATTTCGAATATATCACAAGTATCAATTATATCATTTCTACGTGAGGATGATTCCTGGTTCTTCAGGTCGCGAAGTTTGAGTTGCGTGGCAGAGAACGTGCCAGAACCACGAGTCGGTCCTCATCCGCGGCCACCTTGACTTGCATAATGAGGCCTCCGCAGCCTACGACCATGACGCGCCTGCTCAACGCGATCGCCGACCGATATCGAGCCTGCTCCTGGCACGGCGGCCTTGTCTTCATCACCTGCTCGGCAAGCGTTCCATCATTGGCGCACCACTAGGCACGGTGGTCATCCACGGCGCCCCCTCGCTAAATTGACGACTCGCATTATTGCCTTTGCCGTCAGGCGTCGAACGCGAAAGTTGGACGCAAGCGTCCGGCAGCCGAAGCTCGTGCTCATCGACAGTGAATGGCCAAGGTCGGACCACATCGTAAAGCGGCGCGGGGCGGTGATGAAATAGATGTCGAGGTTGAAGGGCCTCACCTTCGATCACTCTCGTAGTGTTCATGATCACGAAAGACTGCTCCTTCCATGGATAGGTTTGTATCGCCTTGGCATGAGGCGATACTGGCCCCCGGATAAAAGCCGTCCGCGTCTTGATCGATCGATATTGCAGATACGTTTCCAATCCCGGGTTTTGGATTTCATATGGAACCATGCGCTTCTTCGGACTTGCGGGTCAGGTTTCCAGTTGACTTTCCGGCCAAACCAAATTGGCGGTGACCTATTGCGGCCCCCCAAAGCCAAGCCGACGACGTCGGCGCTTGCGATCGCACGCGAGAAACGGTCCCTTGTCACGTCGGGATGCGACGTCAGGCGATTGCGGCGGCGAACGCGGCTGGGAACTCGTCCACGCCGCACAGTTTGGCCGCTGAGGACACATTCGGGAGTTCGTGATGGAAAAGATTGCGGCGACGGCACATCCAATCGGAATGCTCACCGCTGAGCAGGTTCCCACTTACGACGCGATTAGCACAGCCTCAAGGGTGAACAAGGACGGCAGCATCTAGACTGTTAAGAGCCTATCGCTCGATCTCGTATGTTTTTCTGAAATATTGGAAGGTTGCTATCGGCCTTGGCGGAGCGCGTTGTTGCCGATCCTTTTGCCATGTCCACGCTGCTTGAAGAATGCCAGCGTCTCGTCAAGCACCCGATCGCGGTAGACATCCGTCTCGATGAGCAACTCGTGTCTTGCGCCTGAAATGACCCTCAGATGGCACGAGCCCAATCGCGTGGTGTTCATCGTATCGCAGAACTTTTGCTGTCCATAAGCCTTCACCACTCGGTCATCGTCCGCTTGAAAAAGCAGGACATCCACCGCGATCAGTCCGGCGTCTCGGACACTGCGAGCTGACGCCAAGCAGCCTTCGTAGGCCCATTTGAAGCTCGGGCCGCCGAGCTGCGCCTGCGGATGGCGATCGAGCTCTCCGCGCTTGAGAATTTCGTATCGAATACGGCTGCCCGTCAGATCGCGATCGGCGTCGAATTCTCTGGAGACATATGGCCCACGGCCCCAAACATAGCTCTCGCGCGATCCCAGTCTTAGCAGCCAGCAGGCATTATTGGGAATGGGACTCAGGTCCGGCTGGTGCATGGGAGCTGACAAAGCTGCTGCTACGAAATCGGCGTTGAATCTCTCCAGATATAGTGATGCGATCGCGCCACCCATCGAGTGCGCGAGCAGAAAAAGCCGTTCGTTGGCTGGCTTGGCCTCTTTTTCCACGAACGTCTTCAGATCGTCGACAAAATCACCGAAATTCTCGACATAACCGAGATCGTGGACGCGTTTGACGACCTGAGGGTCGGTTTGCTGCATCTTGTTCGTCTTGATCAACCTCTCCGACAGGCCTTGGCCGCGATGATCGAGGATATATACCTGATAACCCGCTTGCCAGAGATCGTAGACAACCTCACGATACTTGATGAAGCTCTCTCCGTAGCCGCTGGAAACCACGATTCCTTCCTTCGCTGTGGGATGCGGAAAGGCCATCGCCGCGATGTGTACGCCGCCGACGCCGAAAAAGTCCCGACGTTCGCCGTGTTCATTCCAGAACGCCATGATTTTGCTTTGGTAAAGATCCGCCAGTTGGCTTTCTTTCTCAAGTCGCCCCGCGATCATATCTGCCCGAAGGTCAGGTCCTGCGAGAGTGAGGCTCAGCACGACAAAGAGAGGCGTGAAGATGTATGCCCCAACTCGAGATACCTGAAGGCTGATGGTCCGCATGATTTCACTCCCAAATTCTTCAGGGAATGAAAGCGCAAGACCGTTCAGTCGCGATGTCGATCGCCGTGAATGTCATTTCAACTGCAATATGCCTGGCTAGGGAGTAGCGAACGTCGAGGGAGTTCACAAACCGGGATGCGTGTCATTCCATTCAGCTTGCAGCGCCGGCGGCCAAAACCGGTATGGAAGAAACTTTCATACGGTGGTCGATTCTCGAAACAAAGGCATTGGAATCGTCAAGGGTTTGCTGCGAGTCAGGCCCCAACGTCCGCTACTTTGAAAGCACCTTTCGAGGCAATCGCGCTAGCCTGATGACGAACCATCCCTGATCCATTCGGAGCCCAAGATGTCCCTTCTCGAAACGTTCGAACGCTACCCTCTTACGTTCGGCCCGACGCCGATTGAGTATCTTCCGCGCCTGACGGAAGCCTTGGGTGGCAAGGTGCAGATCTATGCCAAGCGCGATGATTGTAATTCCGGGCTGGCCATGGGAGGTAACAAGTTGCGAAAGCTCGAATATATCGTTCCCGATGCGATCGCCTCGGGCGCCGACACCCTGGTATCGATCGGCGGCGTGCAGTCGAACCACACGCGCATGGTTGCTGCGGCCGCCGCCAAGATCGGCATGAAATGTGTTGTCATCCAGGAAACGTGGGTTCCGCATCATGACGCCCTCTATGATCGTGTCGGCAACATCTTGATGACCCGTTTGATGGGCGCGGATTCGCGCATTGTCGATGATGGCTTCGACATCGGAATCCGCAAGAGCTGGGAAGATGCCATCCAGTCGGTCAAGGACGCTGGCGGAAAGCCCTATCCGATCCCTGCCGGCGCATCGGTCCATAAGTATGGCGCGCTTGGCTATGTTGGCTTTGCCGAGGAAGTGGCAGAGCAGGAAAAGGCGTTGGGCTTCGCCTTCGACTATGTCGTCGTTTGTGTCGTTACCGGTTCAACCCAGGCCGGCATGATCGTCGGTTTTGCTGCTCAGAATCGCGCCGAGCGGGTTATCGGCATCGATGCTTCCGGCACGCTCCAACGGACGAGGGCGCAAGTGCGCTCGATCGTCGACAATACGAGTGAACTGGTCGGGATCGGCCGTAAGGTCCGGGAGGACGAAATCGTTATCATTCCGGACTATGCCTACCCTGCCTATGGGGTGCCGTCGGAAGAGACCAACGAAGCCATTCGCCTGGCTGCCCGCACCGAGGCGATGATCACCGACCCCGTCTACGAGGGAAAGTCAATGCAGGGGATGATCGATCTTACACGCAAGGGATTTTTCCCGCCCGGTTCGAGGGTGCTTTACGCCCATCTCGGAGGCGCGCCGGCACTAAACGGCTACAGTTCTTATTATCGAGAGGGCTAGACCTTTCGAAAGCCCTGCCTCACTCCCATCCGGTTGTGGATGTACCGATGACCAATGAACGACGCTTGCACCTAAAAACCATCGAGCAGCGACTGCTGTGGCTGTCACACTGGATGATACACAACGCTAACCATGTCCGCCCAAAGGTAGATGGCATCAAGGTTGGAGGCCACCAGGCGAGCTCGGCGTCGATGGTATCGATCATAACGGCATTGTATTTCTCCGCCCTCAGGCCCGAGGACAGAGTAGCCATCAAGCCGCACGCCTCGCCGGTCTTCCACGCCATGCACTATCTCATGGGCAGCCAGACGCGGGAAAAGATGGAGAAGTTCCGTGGGTTTGGCGGCGTCCAGAGCTATCCGAGCCGGACCAAGGACATTGACGACGTCGACTTTTCGACCGGTTCCGTCGGGCTAGGCGTCGGCATCACTGCGCTTGCTTCCATCGTTCAGGATTTCATCAAGGCAAAACAATGGGGTGGCGACTTGCCGCTCGGCCGTATGATCGCATTGATGGGTGACGCCGAGCTGGACGAGGGAAACATCTACGAGACCCTACAGGAGGGGTGGAAGAACGGTCTTCGAAACTGCTGGTGGATTATTGACTATAATCGCCAATCCCTTGACGGGATCGTCCGAGAGGGGCTGTTCGAACGCGTCGAGAAGATCTTCGATGCGTTCGGCTGGGAGGTCGTTCGGGTGAAGTACGGTGCGCTGCAGCGCGCTGCCTTCAACGAGGCTGGCGGAACCCACCTTCGCGACTGGATCGACCGATGCCTCAACCAAGAATATGCAGCGTTGACATTCATGGGCGGGGAAGTGTGGCGCAAGCGTCTGCTGGACGATCTTGGCGAATATGAAGAGACAAGGTTCTTGATCAATGCGCGCACCGACACCGAACTTGCGATGCTGATGGAAAATCTCGGTGGCAATTGCGTGGAGACGATGGCGGAAGCTTTCGATTCAATTGGCCACGATCGCCCGACCTGCTTCCTCGCTTATACGATTAAAGGGTGGGCCACGCCGATTGCCGGCCACAAGGACAATCATGGCGGGCTGATGACGAGCACGCAATTTTCCAAGTGGCAGACAGCCCTCAACATCCCCGCTGGCCAGGAATGGGATCCTTTTGCAGGCATTGAAGATGTCGCCGGCTTGAAGTCGTTTCTTGCCAGTGCCGCGTTTTTCTCCAAGGGCGCCCGACGCTTGGGAGATCGACGTCTTGACGTGCCCGATATCGTGCTTGAGCCTGCTCGTGAGATCTCGACCCAGGCAGCTTTCGGAAGGATCATGGATGATCTCGCTAAAGGCGCCAGCGACCTGGCCGAGCGTATACTGACGACGTCGCCGGACGTCACCGGTACGACCGGCCTTGGACCGTGGGTTAATCGGCGCAAGCTATTTGCCCGCACGGCAATGAGCGACGCGTTCATCGAGCATCGCATCCCTTCAACCGCGAAGTGGGAATTCACGCCGACAGGCCAGCACGTGGAGCTGGGCATCGCCGAGATGAACCTCTTCTTACTGCTTGGTGCTGCCGGCCTAAGCCATTCGATGTTTGGCAAGCGTCTGATCCCGATCGGCACAGTCTATGACCCCTTTGTCTGCCGTGGGCTCGACGCCCTCAACTACGCCTGTTATCAGGATGCACGCTTTATCATCGTTGGCACACCTTCCGGCGTGACGCTCGCACCGGAGGGCGGCGCCCACCAGTCTATCGGAACGCCGCTGATCGGCATGAGCCAGGACGGGCTGGCAGCCTTCGAGCCAGGCTTTGCCGATGAGCTTGCCGTCATCATGGAGTGGACCTTCGACTACCTACAGCGCGATGGCGAAGGCAAAAGCGATGAGCGCACTTGGCTGCGTGACGAGACTGGCGGATCAGTTTACTTGCGGCTGACCACCAAGCCGCTCGAACAACCGCTCAAACGCGTCGATGACGACTACCGACAGGGGGTCATCGACGGCGCCTACTGGTGGCGCAAACCTGGTCCTAATTGCTCGGTGGTCATCGCGTATCAGGGTGCGGTCGCCGACGAGGCGATTGCCGCTGCCGGCATGATTGCCGACGCGCGGCGTGATATCGGCGTACTCGCCGTAACATCGGCCGACCGTCTCAATGCCGGATGGACAGCCGCGCAGCGGGAGCGGGCGCGTGGCAACTCCCTGGCCAGAAGCCACGCGGAGAGGTTGCTCGATCCCTTGCCACGCGACTGTGTGATCGTCACTGTCATTGACGGACATCCCGCAACATTATCCTGGCTCGGAGGCGTGGCCGGGCATAAGACGATCTCGCACGGCGTCGAGCATTTCGGACAGACCGGGACGATCAGTGATCTCTATCGGCATTTCCGCATCGATCGGCAGTCCCTGGCCCGCTCTGTCGATGCGTTGACTGTTGGAAAACGCCTTTCCGAGTCTCTCATGCTCGTGTTTCCGTAAGTGTTGTCCGATCAGGCGGACATCGGTGTCTGTTTTATATCAGCGCTGCGGCGTCGACCTCGGCTCGTATGAACCAGTCCTCGTCGCGGAAAATCTCCATTTGGAGATCGGCTTCGAGCTGCGTTGCAACGCGTAGCAAAGAAGGCCAGCACGCGGTCTGTATTTTCGCCCGTTTAAGAACAAAAGGCGACTGGAAACAGATAGGCGAGCACATCGCCCGATCGAAGCTAGCAGACACTCCCGTGAGAAGTTCCATCATTGCCGCGGAAGTCCGGTGCCTGCCGATTACCTTTCCCATGTCGCTTCAAGACGTCTGCCGCTTTGCGAAAATGCTGGCAAGCGGATGACATCCTCCTGAGAACAAGGCTGCTTTCGTGGCCGGCCCTGTCCCCAATGCGAAAGGTTAGGTTGCGACCGACGGGTATTCGCGGCCGGCCCACTCCTTCAGGTCCGATGCGAATCTGCGCTGAAACGACAGTGGACCGGATTTGTCCCGATAGGGCTCATCGTAAAGCCCGATGAATATCGTCAGGTTGAGGAAGAAGTGCGCACCCATTTCAAACAAAGCTACGTAATCGTGACTGACAAGCGCCTGCCTCTCGAGGTCGGTCAAGCTATGCACGCTTGAGCTTTCGACCTCGTTTCCCAACAAGGCGGGACCGATCGATTGCTCCCAGGCGGCGACGAGGGAAGCGGGATTGTCCGCATAGCGTCGCAACAGTTGCGGATCGCGGTCGACCATGAAGAGGAATTTGTTGACATAGTACTTGCTCATCGCTGGCTCCCTTCGAGATACCACGTGAAGTAGGCTTCCATCGTGTGGAAGAGGTCCAGGCTATCAGCATGATCGGCGACCTGCTGACCGGCGACGCCAAGCATGAGAACAAAGTTCAAGAAGCCGTGGGTCGCGTTTCCATTTTGCTGCAGAGACTTATGAGTGACGTTTGCGAGTATCGACTCAATATCTCCGTTGCGCAGCCAATTGATCGCTTGACGGTCGAAGACTGGATCGGGACCTGTTTCCATGAACTGACGTGGTCCCCCCAGTTCCAGAGAGAGATGACCGGTTCCGATGACGGCGACACGAATATCCGCCGGGTAATCCATCACCGCTTTGCGAATGGCGCGCCCGAAGTCATAGAAGCGTTTGGGAGATGGGAGGGGGGGAGCAAATATGTTGGTGTAAATCGGTACAACAGGCAAATCGTTGTCGGGTCTGAGCGTAATGATCGGGCAAACGATCGAATGGTCGATCTTGAGCTCATTTGAGAAAGCGACGTCAAAGTCCTGATCGAGCAAGGATTGGTGCATGAAGCGCGACATCGCCTCATCACCCTGCAACTGGTACTTGGGAAGGCCGAACTCGCGCTCCTCGTTATAGAAGGTCGCGTCGTAGGCCGGCGCCCTGCCGATAAGGAACTGCGGATAGTTGTCCAGAAAAAGCTGGTGGAAATGATCGGATCCGACCATTACCAGTACATCAGGCTTAGTGTGCGTGAGCGTCTCTCGATATTGTTCTATCTTCTCTTTCCAGACCTGCGCCTGCGGGATCCGCTGCTCTGGAGGCGAGGTTGTTGCCTTGAGATAGAAGGGATGATGGGTTGAGGCGAGTGCTGCTACAAGATTTGCCAAGAAGTCCTCCTCCAATGGCTGATCGGTTCGGGCCGCTTTCGAGCGCCCCGACGTCGGCGAGAATTCAAGGACAACCGCGTCGGCTGTCAGGCGTCATTGCTAGCCTGCTGAGCGCATGACGATATTTCAGCGAGCCAAAGGAGGGTTGCAGATGAAATGGGCAACGCGCCTGGTCACCTGGTGTGGCCTCTAGACGATAGCCCGGTCGATGCAATTCCACTTACCCCGGTGAAGTGCCGTTCTGGCTCGGCCGCGGGTCGGGGCGGCCGGCAAAAGCCAATGGGCATCGGTTCGGGCTACATCCGTAACGAATTTGGATGTTTTCGAAATATTCCGAAACGTCGGTGCGGTCTTAATGCGAGCGCATCGCAAAAGGTCTGGAGAGGGATTCCAGCCGGTCGCTCAGGCGCCACCTAAAATTCAAATATTGGAGGGTCAATCCATGGCTCGCGACGGAGGAGTTCCTGACGTTGAACCATTTGTCCAGATTCGTCGTCTCAGGCCCCGGAGCCTGCTCGCTCGGTGAGCGTGACCTCCCCGGCGCCAGGGGCGAGCTTTCCGGTCCTGACGGGGTGACGGGAATGTTCAAGGTCACGACGTTGATTGCTTGACGACGCCACTTTGCTTGCGGTCGCTCGACTGCGTCTCGTCGCATTCTCCAGCCTCCGGTCCAAACGTGCGACGGGGGCGGCGGGTTCATATCCGCCCAAGGCTCACAACGTGAGCCGGACACAGTGCCTTCCAGCCAAATGTCACCAACACCACAGAAAGCATGAGTTTCATGGTCGATACGATTACGCGAAATATAGAGACATCCCATTGCAGGATCGCAACCGAAATGACGGCAGGAACGGGCATGGACGTCGTCCTCATTCACGGAAATTCTTCTTGTCGCGGGGTCTTCGAACGGCAAATGAAGTCAGGGCTTGGCGAAACCTACCGCCTGATTTGTTTGGACCTGCCAGGACACGGTCGATCAGGCGATGCATATGAAAAGGAGAGAACCTATCCTCTGCCCGGTCTGGCCGACGCCGCCCTCGAAGTGCTCGACGCGCTGGGTGTTCGAAAACCTGTTTTATTGGGATGGTCGCTCGGTGGTCATGTGGCAATCGAGATGATATCGCGTCGAAAGGATTTCCGTGGGCTCTTCATCACTGGTACACCGCCTGTGGGCGAGAACATATCCGAAGGTTTTCGTGGCAACCTGCTAAAGGGACTTGCGGGGTCGTCAGCGTTTTCGCACGAGCAAGCAACCCAGTTTGCCGATCGCGTGTTCGATAGCGCGGCGACACCTGAGTTGGCGCGAGCAGCAGCCAGAACCGATGGCGATTTTCGTACCACGCTGTTTTCTCAGGCGCGCATGGCAGAAAAGAGCAATCAGCGCGAGGTGGTGAGTTCGACCAAAACGCTTACCGCTGTTGTCAACGGTGCTGCGGATCCGGTCATTGATCTCGATTATGTTGACCGCGTTCCCTATGCCAACTTGTGGCGCAAAAGGTGCTTTAGGATCGATTTCGCCGGGCACGCGCCGTTCCTGCAAACGAGCGCCGTGTTCAATCATTATGTCGCGGAATTCCTCCAGGACATTGAGCGCGCCGGGCAAAGCTGACCTTTCACTGCGATCCTCTACCCGCCGTTGTGACAAGCCGAAAGGAGCAGGCCGCAACGATCTGGGCGCGGTAATTTGGCGGCCTGCCCCCTGACGCTGATCGCGGTTGTCATCGCGACCCGCCTGAATGCCCACGCGGCTTTTGCTATCCCAGGCAACCGGCTTGCCGGCTTTTTTCCGCGCACTCCTATGCGCGGCCAGTCGACGGGTCGACAGCATCGAGACAGACATCGTTTCCACAGAAGGATCCTAAAATGAAACTTGGCATGAATAGCGGCCGGGCAGTCGGCTTCGATCCGAAGGTCGGCACCTGGCGCAAAATCGAACACCCGCGCTCGGACAACCTGCTGCGGCTGCTATCCTTGGAACCCGGCGAGCTCGCCAAATGCATGGGCCAGCGCGCCGATCCTCCCCACGGTTTGCCGTTCAGTCCCGGGTCGCTTCGATCTTTTGCTCTGTGGGAGAGGCACATGACGCGCGCCGCCAAGGGGATGGTCTCGCGTTTCGGTTCCCCCTTGCTGAAATCTCTTGCGGCGGGTCATGAACGGCTCACCGGTAGGCTGATAGCGCCCATGCGACCCCGCCCGAATTACTATCGTTTCCCACAATACTATATGGGCAACCATCGCTCACTAATTGAAGATGGGCAGGAGCTGCCATGGCCGTCATTTTCGGAGGTCGTGGATTTCGAACTCGAAATCGGCATGGTCATCGCTAGGCAAGTGCGCGACTGCACGCCAAGCGAAGGCCTTTCGTCGATCGGCGGCTTCTGTATCGTCAACGATTGGACCGCTCGCGACGTGCAGTGGGACGACACGCGACGGGGGACGTTCGGCGGTGTCGTCAAAGCAAAGACCTTTGCTGGCTCAATTGGCGCCGTCGTCGTGACTACCGACGAGATATTGCCGAGGTTTAACCGGTTAACGGGCAAGGTCCGTGTCAACGGAGACACTTGGTGCACAGGGTCCACCGAGGAAACCCAGTATACCCTTGGCGAAGCCGTCTCCTACGCCGCAATGGGAGAGACGGTCCATCCCGGGGATCTCCTGACGACTGGGACGCTTCCGTGTTGCTGCGGCCTCGAGATTGGGCGTTTCCCCAGTCGAGGCGACGAAGTTCAACTCGAGATCGATGGAATGGGGACGTTGACTAACCGAATTGGATATTAGCCGTAGTCAATGCGATGACGTGGCTGTTAGCTTTGCAAAGGCCGAAATCCAATGGCGGCCGGTCGTTGCCTCAAGCCCTCAGCATCCTGCGATGGTCGACAACGGCATGGATGCCGAAGGGATTGGTACAGTATCTAAAGCCAGATTGTACGACGTTGGCCAACTGCCTTCGATGGGGCATCTGCGCCACTGATCTTGATCTCCCACAGTATTGAGACGGGCATCACGACTAAGCCAGTATTCTCGCGCAAGCAGCCTGCGCTTAACCTATATGAGGCGAGCTGACCATTTGCTTCTCAAGCCGGCGGTTAGCTTGTCCGGCACGATCGGCGGATGCTGCGACGCCTGGACAAGCAGTCTGCTCGTGAGCCCGACTTGCCGGACTGTTGACGACCGAGCAGTACGTATCCAGACCTCGTTGAGGCACTACATGAGCGACATCACACAGGCCTATAGGTTCTAAATACATTACAACTATCAAATTTATCATTTGCCAAAAGCGAGTGCTGGGTATACCTCATCCTATAGAATGGAGAATGTGACCTTGGACGAGATTCTCACCACGGCTAGGGCGGCCAAATTACTCGGCATATCGGTGCGGACGGCGCAGCTTTGGGTTGAAACCGGGGAGATACCGTCGTGGAAGACTCCCGGTGGGCACCGGCGCATTCCAAGAGCTGCCATTGTCGACATACTCGCATCGAGACAGTCTAAGGTCACGCCGCGCGCTATCGCCGTTGTCGTGGCGCGTCCAGAAAATGCGAACGCCTGGCGGGCCTTATCGGCGCATGGATACATTGTAAAGATCCTGGGGGATTCGTTGGCCGCAGCCATTGCGATCGGCGAGTCCCTGCCCGATCTAATTGTCATCGAAAACGACGATGGCCATGAGCGGGTCAGATTAGCGGAGAGGCTCTGCGAAGATCCGCTTCTTTTATCCTCAGTGACGGTCTTGCGAACCAAGGCCGGGCCTGCTCCTTCCGGCCTCAAGAAAAGGCAGCCCTTTGCAATCAATATCGACGAGCCAGTCGAGGTCGCCATCGAGGCGATCCTCAAGCATATCGGCGATCGACCGCCGGCCGCGGCCACCGGTCTGACATACCCTGTGCCGTCAAACGAGGGCGACCGCCTAGAGGCTGTCAAGGCGTCAGGCTTGCTCTATTCGCCTCGCGAACCGGTCTTCGATGGATTGATCGACATGGCGATCCGCGTTTTCCAAGCGCCGATGGCAATGTTTACCCTGCTGACTTCTACCGAGCAGTGGTTTAAGGCCAAGGCTGGATATGACGGTGAACTGACGCCGCGTGAATGGTCTTTCTGTAACTATACTTTGACGGCCAACGAACTGACGGTCCTGAATGATCTTCCAAGCGATCCTCGTTTCAAGGACAATCCAACGCTTGGTGCGCCCCACTGCTTTCGTTTTTATGCCGGCGCTCCCGTTCGCGATGAAAACGGGTTTGCTTTGGGTTCCATCTGCATCATCGATCGCGTCGCACGCGAGTTCGGCGCGGAAGATCGCGCTGCGCTGATGGCGCTGGCTGATGCAGCGTCGCAGACCATTAAGTCACGCTCGCAAGAGCGCCAGCTTCGCCATATGCAGATCAAGGCACGCGGCGGTTGGGATGTGGATTTTCCTAGACGCTAGCGCTCCAATCCCCAACCGGGCGATCTGGCCTTGTTGACGCCCGTCGCTCGCTGAACCTCTCGAGAGAAGCGAGCATCTGACACGCATCTGTTGTCCGGCGTTTCGCTTTGGGGAGGCACTATTACAAACCCCTCCGGGTGACGCTTCGCGCTACATGCGCGCGTCACTACCGGAAGGAGTTTGAAGGCTATCAAATGGTCCAGCTTGCGAACGTGCCCATGCGCATGCCGATTGCAAGGCGTGCGCTATAAGCGTTGCTTGTCGTTGCCAAGGATTTCATCGCATAGCCTGAAGGTTTCGCGAGGCTGTCATGGCTTCTTCTCCAAAGGACTTCCATCGTAGTCCTCGACTTCAACATGGACCGTTGAACCTGCAGTGGGCGCCGAACACGGCGATGTCCGGAGGCTTGGATAACTGATGAGGTTACAAACGTAACGAAACCGCTCGTCGCCGTGGCTTGAAAATGATAAAATTGATAGATATGATATTTCTGAGATCTTTAGATCATTTTCTCGGCCATGATCCTTGGCCATTCGGATGGAGATATCATGCTGACAATCGCAGAAATGAATGCCAATCCCCATGCGACCCTCGCTCGCTGGCGCAAAGAAGCCCCTGTTGTCGATTATGAAGGCGGCGGCATGTTCGTTCTTGGCCATGACGACGTCCTGAGTTTGAGTTCAGATCCGCGAGTCGTCGCCACGGGGACCGCGTTGCCGGAATCGCGCGGGGTTACGTCCGGTGCACTTCATGACATTTTCAAGCTTGGCATGCTCACCGCGAACGGCTCTGAGCACCAGGGGCGGCGATCGATCATATCGCGCGCTTTGGCGAGCGTGTTGATTGGTGATCTGCGAAGAAACGTCCGCTCAGCGACGGAAAACCTCATTGATGTCGCGTACGAGGGTGGAAGTGCGGAATTCGTTAGTCACTTTGCAAACAAGATTCCGGTATTGACCCTCGCTGGTCTTTTTGGGGTGGAAGAGCCTGACCGACAGGGTTTCGTGAATCGCGTCGAGGAATTGGGCCGGTTTTTTGCACCTACCTCGACGGATGCCGACATCGCGGTATCTTTTGCTGCCGCTGAATATCTGCGGGACTATTTTGAGTTCAGGTTCCGCGAAATCAACGTGAACAAAAAAACCGACTTCCTGTCCGCCGTGAGGGTGGCGGCAGAGGCAGAGCGTCTGGCTCCTGCCGAGATGGTGTTTCAGATAATCCAGATGATTTTGGGTGGCACTGAATCTGTCCGCGCTTCACTATCTGCGCAGATCTCTCTTCTGCTTCAACATCGTAATCAATGGAATTCGCTGTGTGGGAATACCAGCCTGGTGCCCGCTGCAGTGAGTGAGGCTTTGCGCTTTGAACCTGGTATCGCAGGCCTGGTGCGGGCAACCGCCGAGCCAGTTGAGCTGCACGGAGCCACTCTGCCCGCCAATACTCTGGTCATCCTTTCTACACTGTCTGCGCTGCGCGACGAAAAGGTCTTTAAGCGCCCGAACGTGTTCGATATCCATCGTGACGACCTCCCAAGGCTTCATCTGGTGTTCGGTGCGGGCGCCCATCGGTGCGTTGCCGATCATTTCGCTCGCGCCGAGCTTGAAGAAGCCCTCAGCGTGTTTGTGACGCGCCTGCCAAATCTCAAGCTCGAGGATATCCCGATCTTTAACGGGCACGTCTTCATTCGCACTCCGAGCAGTTTCTGCGTCAGTTGGGCGAAAAATTAACCCAAGCGCATGCTCGCTCGCAGGGCAGACCGATGGTCTCCGGCCACCACAGAGACTTCCTATGGCTGGCCGGGCGTTCGTCGCCGATATCTCCTGATTTAAGCGCTTTAACGCGCGGTCGAATGACCGCGCGAACACTACCGTGCAGGCACCGACAGGCTCTTGGGGCTTGCCTTGGTGAGCAGGCGGCTTAATGCGAAACCCTATGAGGGGCACAATCAGCGCGTGGGATCGGCAGGCGTAAGAAACTGCGTTGCCCCACCTGTACGGTGTCCGAGATTATTCGGCCGCCGGTGTTCAGCTATCATTGGGCTGCACCGGCCACGGAAATACCGGAGCCGGGAACTCGAAAAAACGACAAAAACCGCATTTGGCTATAAAACCAGGGAGTAAAATTGCCGCCATTTGCAAGCAGCTCAGCTAGGTTTGCATCATCGAATAGACGAACCGCTTCTCCGCCACGTTGAAGATGTTCAGCCTAACTTGTCCGCTATTTCCATCCTTCCAAGACCAGCGCTTCAGGCTGGAGTCCCTTCGTAGCCAATGAAAGCCCACCTCGCTGGCTATCAACGCAACCAAGTAGGTTCCAGAGACATCATCTGGAGGGCATTCAGGGGAACCCTCAGCATGGACAAGTCCATCCTCAATAGCGCCGGAAACCAGCCTATGCCGATAGTCTCCGGTTGCAGATAGTGATGCGACATTCCCGGACGCCCCGCCCGGGATGGCTCCTCCGATGGCGTTTGCCGGTTTCTGGTCATTCATCGCATAGGCGTAGCAATTTGCGTCGACACCCCAGTTCTCATGTACCTCCGACGCACCGTACGGTTGCAAGTCAGAAAGACCGAAAGCTTGTCCTTGCCGCGACGACGACGTGCATCCGCACACGCGCTCGATCCATTCGAACGGCGTCATCCCACGGCCTCCGACAGATGCTTCTGTCGTGAGCGCCTGATCATTCGCGCCGGCGAAACCTGATTTTCTTCAGAGTGTTTCAGAAAGCTTTGGGCCTTCGATCTCATTATGGCTCTCTTTAATAGGCTGGCCTCGTGAGGTGCATTGTGCGAACTGCGGTCTCGGAGGAACTCTGAGTGCGAATTCGCCATTTTGCCATTTCGTCGTCCTCAGCGCGGAAGAGAAATTGCAGGGGGAAGCCGGGCGGATGCTGACCGCCCATCGCTTCGCAGCAATCAAAGTTACATGCTTTCCCTTGGTTTAGCAGGTTCTGCTGAACCCGAAGATTTTTGCGGAGTTCCAAAAAAATGCCGTGGGACCATCACCTGCGGTCTGAAAAGTCCATTGACCAGATTGTTGAGATCAAGCGCTCCGCTGGCCACCTTTTCAAGGATCTTGTTGCGTCGCTCCTCTCCGACTTCCCGCAATTGGTCGATAATCGATAATAAAAGTCCTTCCTTCATCGAGGATCCGAGGAATACGCATGTATTTCCTTTGTCCGTCTTTCGCATGGAATTAATATAATCGCGCTCAAGACCGGTTAGGATGCCGGGTATCCATTTCTCAACGTCCCAATTGTTATGATCGGTTTCGAAATCCAACAGGTTCATCCAGCAACACGACACAAAAACGGGATCATCAATAGCAAATCGCATCCCAACCTCGCCGAAGCGGCTTTTGGTCTTTTTTGGTTCTGCTCCTGTCTCCAGTGAGAAGAACACGAAGTCATCAGCTCCAGTTCGCATCAAGTCTATCTGAGTGGTATTAGTTTCGTTAAACGATATAGCTCGTTCAATCAGTTTTTTCCGGGAATATATTTCTGCTTCTCCGGTTGATGGATTTATTATGTCTGCATTCGTAAAATGCACTGCGTAAAACTCTTCTGTCATAGACCGGTAGAAGAATGCTCTTTCTTGTGACGAGAGAGCTGCCAACTTATGCTTGAGGTTAGCAATGTTACGGTCAGATATCTCCCTAACGCCACTAAATATGTCGTTGACGTGTTCGAACTCTACATCGATGCCGTCCCACATTTGACCCTCGTGAACCATGCGCTTGTAGGTTGTATGTGCGGTTCCGCTCCGTAGGACCAGCGCTATTCGCTCCTCCCAGGGCGTGTGGCGAATCGCGTTTATCGCGGACTGCAACTCCGCTTTTCTTTCGTCCGTCAAACCGTCGTTCTCGCTAGCCGACGTTGCTCCGAAGCTTGGCTCAGGGTTCCCGAAATTCAATGTCATCGGAGCAGTAGGCGGTGGCTGAGACGTGGACCCCGTGACCGGTTCGACTGCCGTTGACGGATCGGGTTGGTCGACCTCGCCCGGTTTTTCGAAACAGCAACCGGAAACGGCGGCAAGCCAACCTTTCGCATGATTGTCCATCCAATTCGGTGCTCCCACGTTTAGGCTTGGATAATGTTGTCGCGCGCCGTGCTGGATTCCATCCACGAGCTCTCGACGTCAAATGCGTCCTTGAGTTGTCGTCGATGGCAGCGGGTGTGCGCAGTCAACTGCAGAATACTGCGACCAGTTTGTGAGCCTATTCGCATGAAAGGGATCCGGCGCATGCGGATTTGATATGGCTGCCATCCAGAGTCGGTTGCGGTTGAACTCTTCAGGGTATCACGAGCGTTGCCGACGAAACCAGATCAAGGTGGGCCGCATGTGCGTCGCTCAAGCGGGTGACGAAGTTTCATGTCGATAACTGGCTATATCAACATCACACTCCATTACGGTAGCTGCATGTGCCTGCTGAGGCATCCTAACCCACGTGCTCGTCCACCCGAACGGCCGCGGCCCTAATCGAACTCGATCTGCATCAGACTGCGTATCCACAGGCTCGGAGGATCTTCATCCTGCCAAACGTGGAGGTGGTTGTTGTCGGTGAAAGTTTCGCTCCCGAGGTGGCAAGAGAATTCCGAAACTGTCATGTCCGCATATCAAACATGCATTTCAATTAGGCCGTCGCCACACCTATCCTCCGTGCAGCTTGAACGTTTTGTAAGTGCAGCAGTGCGGTATGTTGGATGGCCTTGCCGATTAATAATTATTCCGATCCGATCGAAGACGGTGACCCTTGTGGCGAGGCGCTCGATTATGACCTCGGCTTTCTCGAGCTGGAAATTGCGGCAAAGGGCAAGCCCGGTTCAGAGCTGGGCGGATCGGTCGTCGCATCGGAGGGCCCGGATTGGAACAAGGTTGACGGCCTCATCCAGGAGCTGAGTTCAAGGTCCAAAGACCTGCGCATCGGGGTTCTTGCGGTACGCTCGAGCCTCAACCGCGGCGGCATCGAGGCTTTTCGTCTTGCGCTTGAAGGCCTTGCAATCTACGTCGAGGACTTCTGGACTGGTCTGCACCCCCGCCCGGATGGCGACGATCCGGACGACGCGATTGTCCGCGTCAATGCCCTTGCCGACCTATGCGATCCCGAAGGCTTGCTGGCGGACCTTCGCTTCTGTTCGCTCAGCAATTCCCGCTCGCTTGGCAGCTTCGCACTCAGTGACTGGCTGGAGGTCCACAAACCGGATTCAGTGCGTGCCGATAGCCCGCTCGCGGACATCGCGACGATCGAAGCCGCGTTCAAAGATTCCGACCAAGCCTTTTTGTCCGCTCTGAGCGGGGATCTATCGGCAGCCATTGCTGCAACAATGCGAATCGATGTCGGCACCCGAAAGCACGTCGACGCCGTGATCGCCTTGAACTGCGAACCGCTGCTCGATGTGCTTGGCGCCATGCTCAAACTAGTCGACGAATATCGCCCGCTTCCCCCGGTCGGCAGCGACCCGAACGCAACGGAGGCAGCGGCGCCGGCCGCGGGACCGTCGGGCATCCGCGATCGCAACGACGTCATTCGATCGCTCGAAGGGATTTGCCGCTGGTACAGGCACAACGAGCCGTCCAGTCCCGTTCCGGCCCTGCTCGAGCGGGTCAAGCGCATTGTGACGATGGACTTCGTGTCGTTGCTGGCCGAGCTGGCTCCCAAGGGTGCGGGCGAATTTCGGGCGCTGGCTGGCCTGCCGGCTGAGGCCAACGACTAAGGAAAATTCCGAAATCAATGGACAGGATACGCTATGGGAAAAGCAAGCAGTCAGAAGTTCATCGCTCGCAATCGAGCGCCCCGTGTCCAGATCGAATATGACGTCGAAATCTACGGTGCCGACAAGAAGGTCGAGCTTCCGTTCGTCATCGGCGTCTTGTCGGATCTGGCGGGAAAGAGCCTGCAGGAACAGCCTCCGCTGGGCGAGCGACGGATGTCAGAAATCGATATCGACAACTTCGACCTGCGCATGAAGGCGCTGGCGCCGCGCGCTGCATTTCAGGTCGAAAACACGTTGACGGGAGAAGGCAGCCTGCCCGTGGAACTCACGTTCGACAGCATGGAGGATTTTTCGCCTGCTGCCGTCGCCCGCAAGATCCCAAGTCTGGCCCGGCTCCTGGAGGCGCGCATGCAATTGTCCAATCTGCTGACATACATGGACGGAAAGGCTGGTGCCGAAGCCCTCCTGGCGCGCATGCTTACTGACAGTCAACTGATGAAAACCCTCTGCGCACAGCACGCATCCGGAGGCGCAAGCGCAAATCCAATCGAAGAGACCGTTGAATCCGGTCTGGAGGGCGAATAATGCCGTTATCGGCTTCAACACATCAGGAAGGCCTGCCGGCTGCGGGCGTCAACAGTCCGGCTTTGGAACCTGACGACTTCTCCATGCTCTTGCAGCGGGAATTCAGGCCACGTTCTGACCAGGCACGCACCATCATTGACCAAGCCGTCAAGACGTTGGCCGAACAGGCGCTGGAAACCACCCCGCTGATCGACAATGACGTGATTTCGGCAATCCAGAACGTGATAGCGTCCATCGACCTGAAGCTCAGCGATCAGATCAACAAGGTCATTCACCATGAGGAGTTCCAGGCGCTAGAATCTGCATGGCGCGGCCTCCATCACCTCGTCTACAATACTGAAACCGACGAGACACTGAAAATACGCGTCATGAGCGTCTCCAAGACGGAGATGCGTCGCAGTTTTCGCAAGTATAAAGGAATTGCCTGGGATCAGAGCCCGATTTTCAAGAAAATATACGAAGAGGAATACGGACAGATCGGCGGCCAGCCGTATGGGTGTCTGGTCGGCGACTACTACTTCGATCACAGTCCGCCCGATATCGAGTTGCTAGGCGCGCTCGCACGCATTTCGGCGGCCGCACACGCGCCGTTCATCTCCGCTGCCTCTCCCCATCTTTTGCAGATGGAATCCTGGCAGGAGCTTGCCAATCCGCGCGATATCACCAAGATCTTCCAGACGCCTGAATATGCAGCCTGGCGCTCGCTTCGCGAAAGCGAGGACTCGCGCTACATTTGCTTGACGATGCCGAGAACGCTCGGCCGCCTGCCCTACGGCGCAAAACATGATCCCGTCGACGATTTTGATTTCGAGGAAACAGTAGAGGCACGGAATTCCGACCAATATCTTTGGTGCAACGCCGCTTACGCAATGGCGGTTAACATCGCCCGCTCCTTCAAGCTCCACGGCTGGATGGCGCGCATCCGCGGCGTTGAGTCAGGCGGACTTGTGGAAGGCTTGCCCGCCCACACCTTCCCCAGCGATGATGGCGGCGTCGATCTCAAATGTCCAACGGAGATCGCCATCAGCGACCGAAGGGAAGCCGAACTTTCCAAGAACGGCCTGCTCCCGCTTCTGCACCGCAAGAACACCGATATGGCCGTCTTCATCGGCGCACAGACCCTCAATAAGGCGGTCATCTACGAGGATCCGGACGCCACTGCCAATGCCGAGCTGGCAGCACGCCTCCCCTATGTCTTCGCAACCTGTCGCTTCGCCCATTTCTTGAAATGTATCGTTCGCGACAAGATCGGCACGTTCAAGGAAAGACACGAAGTTGAGACTTGGCTTAACCGCTGGATAAATCAGTATGTTCACCCGTCGATTGAGATGGCTTCGACTGACGATCGTGCCCGCATGCCCCTAAGTGCGGCGGAAGTATTCGTCGACGAGGTCGTCGACAACCCCGGATACTATACGGCACGATTCTTCCTACGCCCGCACTATCAGCTCGAAGGGCTGACCGTCTCCCTGCGGCTGGTTTCAAAGCTGCCGTCATTGCGCGCCAGCGCCTAGCAAACCCATAAACGTGACCCAGAGGAAAAACATCCATGGCATTCGACGCTGTATTATACTTTTCGCGGGAGAGCGGACAAGGCGGCATCAAGGTCAAGGGCGAATCCAAGCTCGTTGAAGACGGCATAGCCTTGACCGATGAATGGAGCTTCTCGCTCGAAAACAAGTTGAACATCACGCAGCATACCGGCGGCGCTGGATCGGGCAAGGCGGAGTTTGAAGCTTTTACCATCAAAAAACAGGTGGACACGGCTTCCCCTGACCTGCTGGTTGCCTGCGGATCAGGCGCCCACTTCCACGGTGTAGAGCTGCATATCTTTAAATCCGGCGGCAAAAAGGAAGACCCGACCTCGAATCTTTATCTCGTCTGGAGCTTCAACCAGCTCGTGGTCGAAAAGCTCGAGTGGAGTTTCGGAGATCCGGCGCCGGAGGAAACCGTCACCTTCAAGTTTGCGACATGCTACGTCTGCTACGGCAAGCAGGAGGCATCGGGCTTGATCAAGAAGGCAGCGGCAAACGGCTGGAACCAGATCAGCAACACGAACAATGTCCGCAAGTCGATTGACGGCGCGGCCGACCCAAAGCAAATCTGATCGATGCGGCATTGGACCAACAGCAGCCTGTTGCAACGTTTGACCGACGATACGCTCGAAGCGGGAATGGAGGCGGTGGCACAAGCAGATGCAGGTCGCGCCCAAATGCGCCAGGCGGTGGTGGGCGATCTCTCAGTGCTCCTCAACACGCCGCCGCTTTCAAGCAGCGTCGATCTGACCGCTTATCCGCAAGTGCGCGCAAGCACCCTCAATTACGGCGTTGACTGTGGCGTCGGGGTGGAATTGGGCTCAATCGACCCCGACGCGTTGCGCTCGCAGATTTCGCTTGCGCTGCAGATTTTCGAGCCCCGCTTCGTCCAGGACAGCCTGGAAGTATCCGTTCTGGAAGACAGCACGTCGGATTCGTTGCATTTCAGGATCGAGGCGGACATCCCTGCAACGCCCAAGCCCTTCCACATGGTGATGCGCACCGAGCACGACCGTCGTTCCATCGGCGTTAAGGTGGTGGATCTGACCAGGGACCAGCGATAATGGATCCCCGGCTGCTGCGCCTTTATAATGACGAACTCGCCTACATGCGCGAGATGGGCTCGGAATTTTCGCAGATCTTTCCCAAGATTGCCGGCAGACTGGGCCTGCAGAGCGGGGATACCGCCGACCCCACGGTAGAACGCATGATGGAGGGCTTTGCCTTTCTGGCGGCGCGCGTTCAGCTCAAGCTCCAGGCCCGCTTCCCAGACTTTACCCAGCATATGTTGGAAATGGTCTACCCACATTTTCTGGCGCCCCTCCCATCGATGGCCATCGCTCAGTTCAGGCCGGACGCAGATGCGGGGCGGATGGAAAAAGGCTATGTTATCCCGCGCGGGACAATCTTGCTGGGCGGCCTGGCGCAAGGGACGTCGACCCATTGCCAGTTCCGCACCGCCCAGGATGTCCATCTGTGGCCAATAGTGGTCAGCGCTCTCGAATACTATTCGGTCCCCGCCCAAGTCGCAGCTTTACGCCTGCCGCAGCGTCCGGATGCAAAGGCAGTCCTTCGGCTTCGGCTGAAGACCACCAATGGCATACCGTTCAACCGCCTGTCTCTTAAAAACCTCGTGGTCCACCTGACCGGCTCCGGCGGGCTTGGCGGCGCTCTGACGGAGAACCTGCTTGCGCAGGTCTGCGGCATGGTTGTGCGCCCGCCCAACAACCTGGTGACGTGGCACGAATTCTACGACCAACCGGTTGTTCGCCAGCACGGGCTCGACCCGGACCAGGCCCTCCTGCCGGTAGTGCCGCGCTCCTTCGATGGTTACAGACTGTTGCAGGAATATTTTGCCCTGCCGGAGCGAATGCTGTTCGTCGAGATTGGCGGCTTGGCGGATGCGGTGGCACAGTCAACGACAAATGAGATCGAGATCGCCTTCATGATGCGCGTCGCCGACCCGCGGCTGGAGGGAAGCATCGGGCCGTCTAACATTGGCCTGTTTGCAACCCCGATCGTCAATCTTTTCGAACGCAGCGCCGACCGCATTCATGTGAGCGATCGCCATAGCGAGCATCACGTCGTCATCGACAAGCTCCGTCCGATGGACTTCGAACTTCACAGCCTTCTTTCCGTGAAGGGCCAGAGTATAGGACAGGTCCATTCGCAAACGATACAGTATCTGCCCTTCTACTGCCTCACCCAAAAACATGCCAGCTCTGGGGACGCTGCCTATTACACGACAAGGCGCGAGAGGCGGCTGCCCTCGGCGCGCCAGCAGATCCATGGAAACCGCGCCGGTTACATCGGAAGCGAGGTGTTCGTGTCGCTTGCCGACGACACCACCGCGGTCTTTCCGGGCGTTGAAAGGCAATTGCAGTTGAGATGCCTTTGCTCCAATCGCGATCTGCCTTTGATGATGCCGATCGGTACCGCTGGAAGCGACTTCAGCTTGGAGATCGGCGCGCCCGTTGAAACCGTCAAGTGCATCACCACTCCCAGTCCGCCAAAGCCGTCGCCAGCCGAAGGTGACCTCGCATGGAATCTTATCAATCACCTGACCCTCAACTACTTGTCTATCAACGACCACGCGGACGGTACGGGCGCGGAGGGCCTACGCGAGCTTCTTCGCCTGTACTCTACCACGCGCGACATGGCCGTCGCCCGCCAGATCGAAGGCGTCAGAAGCGTGTCGTCGAAGCCTGTCGTCAAGCGCCTTCGCGGCGGCGGGCTGGCGTCGCTGGCCCGAGGCATCGAGATCACGCTTTGCTTCGACGAGACAGCATTCGAAGGCGTCGGATGCTTTCCCCTGGCCGCGGCGTTGAGCGCGTTCTTCGCAAAATATGTCTCCATCAACAGCTTTACGGAAACAGTGCTGGAAACGTCGCAACGCGGAACCATCATGCGGTGGGATATGACCAAGGGCCTGAGGCCGCTTGCATGAAGGCACCGATTGAGGCGCTTTTCGATGCGATCCGGCTCGCGCCGCACGAATTCGACCTCTTCCGGGTGCTTCGCCGGATCGAGGCGATGACGCCTGAGCATCCCCGACTAGGGGAATCGCTACGGCTTGCGCAAGACCCCGTCAGGCTCGGCCAGCAGCCGTCAATGGCCTTCGCTCCGCGCACCATCGCCGCAATCAGCGAGCCCAGACCAGGCCCCGTTGAACTTGAGGGACTGGGACGCGAACGTATCGACGTCTTGTCGTTCGGTCTGTTTGGACCAAACGGCCCGCTTCCCCTGCACCTGACGGAATATGCGTTTTCACGCATCAAGAACGCCCACGACGAAACGTTGGCGCGCTTTGCCGACATGTTCCATCACCGGATGCTCAGCTTCTTCTACCGCGCATGGGCCACAAGCGAGCCGACCGTCAGCCATGATCGCAAAGGAAGCGACGTCTTTGCCCAGAACCTTGCCGCGCTTGCTGGCCTGGGGACTCCGGCTATGCGCGCGCGCGACCATATGCCCGACCTTGTAAAGCTCCATTTCACCGGCAGATTGGCCTCGCATACGCGCAACGCGGAGGGCTTGCAGGCGATACTCGCCGGTTATCTTGACCTGCCGATCAGGATCCAAGAGTTCGTCGCGAACTGGGTGCGTTTGCCAGAGAATGCACTTTTCACGCTCGGTCGCGATCCGCGCACTGGAACCATCGGAAAAACCGCAACCGTTGGCACGCGCGTACGGGTGTTCCATCACCGCTTTCGTGTCGTCGTTGGCCCATTATCGATTGCAGACTATGAACGGCTGCTGCCTGGCGACAAAACGCTCGAGGCGCTGATGGCAACCGTGCGCAACTACATCGGCGACGAGCTGGAATTCGAATATAATCTCGTCCTTAAACGTCGTGACGTCCCGCAGTTGAGACTTGGCGGGAACAGTCGGCTGGGATGGACATCGTGGATTGGACACCGTCGTGACCCGTCTGATGCCCGAGACCTCGTCAGAGTGGCAGCGCCATCGAAGAGTGGCCCGACAGAACCAGAAGAAACCTCGAGCGCGTCAATAGGGAGCGAGCAATGATCCATTTACGCCGTCAGGCGCTTTTTGAGCGCCTGAACCCGCTTTGCTATGAGACCCTCCAGACGGCCACAGCGCTTTGCAAAATGCGGGGCCATGCCTATGTGGAGTTGGCTCATTGGCTACGCCAACTGCTTGAGAGGACCGATTCCGACATTATTCGCATGTTAGAGCATGCTGGTGTGGATCCGGCCCGCCTCATTATGGATCTGGATCGGAGCCTGGACAGGCTTCCGCGTGGTGCAACGGCGATTGCAGACTTTGCCCTTCATATCGACGAAGCCGTCAAGGAGGGCTGGGTTGTCGCCAATGTGGGCTTCGAAAGCGACAAGATCCGGTCGGGCCATCTGTTGGTCGCCTGCCTTTCCAGCGTTCTCATTCGAAACGCGCTCCTGAGCGCCTCGCCCGAATTTGCGCGACTGAGCCTCGAATGGGCCAACCCCGCCTTTGCGCAGATCCGCTCCACCTCCCCGGAGGCCCCCGCGACAAAGGGGGATCAGTCATCGCCAGCCCCCCCTCGCAGACCTGCCGCGACCAACACGGCATTGCGCCGCTTTGCGACCGATCTCACGGCACAGGCTCGGGCCGGAGAGATTGATCCCGTCCTTGGGCGAGACGGGGAAGTCCGCATGATCATCGACGTTCTGATGCGTCGCAGACAGAACAATCCCATTCTGACAGGCGAGGCGGGTGTGGGAAAAACTGCGGTCGTTGAAGGGCTCGCCTGCGCCATCGTCGCCGGCAATGTTCCCCCGAGCTTACGCGATGTCGAAATTCAGGCGCTCGACCTTGGGCTCCTACAAGCCGGTGCCGGTGCGAGGGGTGAGTTTGAAGATCGCCTGCGCCAGGTGATGGAAGAAGTGCAGGCCCCGGGACGGCAAGTCATCCTGTTCATCGACGAGGTCCATAGCCTCATTGGCGCGGGCGGCCAGGAGGGCACGGGCGATGCGGCAAACCTGTTGAAGCCGGCGCTCGCTCGCGGGAACCTGCGCACGATCGGCGCCACGACTTGGAGTGAGTACAAGCGCTATATCGAGAAGGACCCTGCCCTGACAAGACGGTTCCAGGCTGTTCCGGTCAACGAACCTTCCGAGGAGCAGGCGATCACCATGATCCGCGGCATCGCGTCCGTCCTCGAACGCCATCACGGTGTCGAGGTTACCGACGAGGCGGTCATTGCCGCGGTTCGCCTGTCGCACCGCTATATTCCGGGGCGGCAACTACCCGACAAGGCCGTCAGCCTTCTTGACACGTGCTGCAGTCGCGTGTCGATCGGACGCCACAGTCCGCCGGTTGAACTGTCGGCCGTGCGGCAAACCATCATTGGCTGTGAACTGGAACTCGAGGCCCTCGAGCGGATGGCCGGGGACGGCGAGGACGTAAGCGAGCGGCGGGCCGGCGCGAAAGACCGCCTTGCCGGCTTGCGTGCGACAGAAGAGAACCTCGCGGGAAGATGGCAGGCAGAATCGTCGCTTGTCGAGGAGATGAGGAAGGCGCGGAGCGAGCGGCGCAGCAGACTGGACCACGCATCCGCGAGCATCGCGACGGTCGACGATCATCTACACCGTCTGTCGCATCGGTTCTCGGAGATTTCCGGCGAAACGCGCCTCGTAGAAGAGCGCGTAACGCCCGATGTTGTCGGCCGCATCATCCAGGAATGGACTGGAATCCCGCTCGGCCAATTGCTCAACAACGAGGCGGCGACACTTCTGTCGCTCGCCGACACTCTTGGGCGCAGGGTTATCGGTCAGGACCACGCTCTGGAGGCAATCAGCCGGCGCATACAAACGAGTCGCGCCGGGCTCAGCAACCCCGACCGGCCGATCGGAGTTTTTCTTTTGTGCGGTCCCTCAGGGGTAGGAAAGACGGAAACTGCCCACGCGCTCGCCGAGAACCTGCAGGGCAGCGCGGCGGCCCTTATCACCATCAACATGAGCGAATTCCAGGAAGCCCACACCGTCTCGCTGCTGAAAGGCGCGCCTCCGGGATATGTCGGCTTCGGCCAAGGAGGCCGGCTCACCGAGGCAGTTCGAAAGCGGCCAAACGCCGTGGTGCTGCTCGATGAGTTCGAAAAGGCGCACCCGGACGTACACGAGCTTTTCTATCAAGTCTTCGACAAGGGCCTTATGGAGGATAGCGAAGGGCGTCTCATCGACTTTCGCAACACCCTCATCCTCATGACCTCGAATATCGGTTCGGAGGAGATCTGCGCGCTCGTGGCACGGACAAAAATCTTGCCGTCACCGGAGCAGTTGGAAATGGCAATCCGCCGCCCCTTGGGCGATGTCTTCGCAAAGGCCTTCCTGGGCCGGATGATCGTTCTGCCCTATTACCCACTTTCCGATACGATGCTGGCGCGGATCATCGGTCATCAGTTCGAGGCTCTTGCTGCCCGGCTGTTGCAGGCACATGGCGTCCCGTTCACTTACAGCGACGCCGTCATTCCTTCGATCATCGAAAGGCTGCGACAGTCCGAAAGCGGCGGCCGGGGAATCGATGCTCTGCTGACGGAGGCGGTCCTGCCGACAATCAGCAGGCGTATCTTTGCCGAACAGCTGGAAGGACGATCGTTCGGTGCGGTGCATCTCGATCTTGAGGGAGACGAATTGTCGTACCAATTCCAGCCGTCCGCTTCGCATCGAGACATTCCAGCAGGACTCTTGTCGTGACGTAGGCCGGGCCGGGTGGGGTCGAAACACATGCCGGTCGCATGTCGGCATGTCGAAATTGCATTTGAGGAACGCGAACCGATAGTCCCAATATTGCGGTTGACGCTGACCGGACGACAGGAGCCTATCAATGAGCGAACCAGGAGAGCGTGCCGCGAAGACCGCCGCGCCGGCCATCGATGACCTCTTGCCGCAAAATCGCAACGCCGCAGTCGTATCTGCAGCCTTCGATCTTGAAGACGTCACGCTTTTAACGGTGCGGGGCATAGAAGAATTGTCTCAACCGTTCCACTTTGAAGTTTCGGTCATTTCCCGCCGCCGCATACGCGACTTTGCCAGGATCGTCGGCGAACCGATGACGGTCGCACTGAAGCTTGCGGACAAGCGCGTTCGTTATTTCAATGGCATGGTACGCAACTTTGCCTATGCCGGTCTCGACGACGGGCGTCGGCCGATCTATGTTGCCGATATGGTGCCGTGGTTGGCAACGCTAGAATTTCGCCGCGATTCGCGGATTTTCCGGGATATGACGAGCCTTGATATTGTTAAGAAAATCCTTGGCGAGCATCCGAAATGCCTTTTCCAGGACCACACCACGGTCCCTGTCCCGACGCGCAGTTTTTGCGTCCAATACGGCGAGACAGACCTCGCCTTCGTCAGTCGCCTGCTTGAGAGCGACGGTATCTACTATTATTTCAGGCACGCTAAGAACAAGCATGAAATGGTTCTCGTTGACAGCCTCTCCGGGCACACTCCCTGCGAACCGAATGCGATCGAGACCAATCTTTCGCTGGCACGGATGAGGGCACGCGACGACTGTTTCTGGCACTGGCGAGAGTCGGTCGCATTTCAGGCGGCTCAGGTGGTTCTCGGAGACTACAATTTCGAACTGCCCAATGTCGACCTGACATCGATCTCCCCCGTTCCCTCCGCCCACACTGGAAAAATGCCGACCGTGGCTGAAAAGCTCGCCATTTCGCCGCGCGAACGGGGCCAGTCCGCCACGACGGTTGCGACAACGGTTGCGGACCAAGCGGGCAGCGAGCGCGAGCTTTTTTTCTACCCCGGAAAGTACCTCGACAGGGCGACCGGAGAGTTCTACGCGCGCATCAGGTCGGAGGAAATCGCCGCGAGCACCTACAGGGTCGAAATCATCGGCGATGTTAGGCAACTGTGCGTTGGCGACACGTTTACTGCATCAAACCCGTTCGAGATCGCAAATACCACGATCGCGCCGGAGCCCGATGACAAATGGCTGGCTCTTCGCGCCGAAATCGAAATCACCGGCGAGAGAGAAGATGGCGTCGGCGAAAGGTCCGTCCTCACCCAACGACGCCATGCCGATGGCAGGGCGCGGCTGACGATACCGAGCCTTTCGTCGGAAGACGACGAACAGCGCCTCTACCGCTGTGCGGTAACCGCCGTGCCAGCAACCACGCAATACAGACCGCCACGGCGCACAGCGCCACCCCGGATCAGCGGCCCCCAGACAGCCGTAGTGGTTGGCCTAGCCGACGAGGTAATGACGACGGATAAGTATGGGCGCATCAAGGTCCAGTTCGCGTGGGATCGGAGAGGCTGCAAGGACGAGAACAGTTCATGCTGGATCCGTGTGTCGCACACCATGGCTGGGAAGAACTTTGGTGCGATCGCCGTCCCCCGCATCGGTCAGGAAGTGGTCGTTGAATTTCTCAATGGCGATCCGGACCAGCCGCTGGTCATCGGCCTCGTCTACAATGCCACGAACATGCCCGCCGAAGAGTTACCCAAGGACGCCACCAAGACCACGATCCGGACGCGCACGATTGGGGGCGCTTCGAGCCAATACAACGAACTCAGCTTCGATGACGATCCCGGCCGAGAGGAGACATACTTGAGGTCGCAGAAAAACTTGATGCTGGAATCGGGTGAAACCTGCGAGATTAACACTGTCGAAGAGTTCGCTGTGAACCTGGCCAAGGAGGCGCCCTGGGACAAAGGTGCCGATGACACGCTATTTGATGTGTCGGGGCAGACATCCGGCAGCAAGATCATCGCAACGCCGGAAAGTATCTCCTTCATTGTTTCCACGCCCAAGGGAAAGCAAGCGGTCGTGATTAACGAGGACGGGGTGTTCGCCATTGGACAGAATGTTGGCCTGTTGTCGACGGGGGGGAAGGTCACTTCAACGCTTCCCCCAGTGCCGAGGCCGAGCCCCGAACTCATTCAGGTCGTTCGCGACCTATATCCAGCCACGCCAAACATCATGGAACTCGTTGGTGAGGCGGTCGCTGGCGACGAGGGCAGCGAAGGCGGGCAAGGCAGCGAGTAGCCGTGCTTTCGCACAATCTTACGTCTGTAACCCTTTCCACGATGCTGAAATTCTTATCGATCGGACTGCCTCTAGTCGTCATGCCATCCGCATCAACGACTTGAGGGGATCATGTTCTCAACTGCAGGACTTAAAGATCGTGAACGTTCGGACGTGCCGCCAGCTTTCGACCATCAAGGCGGGGAGCCATACGACGAGACGTTCCGTGTGGCGTCGGCGGGTGCCGATGTCAACCTTGCTTCCGTCGACCTCAATCTCCTCGTCGCGCTCGACGCTTTGTTGCACTATCGTAACGTCACGCACGCGGGCCGGCGTGTGGGCCTGAGCCAGCCGGCGATGAGCCGGGCGCTTTCACGCCTGCGCGCGTTATTCAGTGACGAGCTTCTGGTGCGCACGCCCCGCGGTCTCACCCTGACACGGCGCGCCGAGCAGTTGCTCGAACGACTGCCGGAGGCACTAGGGCTTATCCGCCAGTTGATATCGGCGCGCAGCCTGGGCATCGACGATGGACGTTGCGAGCTCAAGATAGCAATGTCGGAATTTCAGTCGGTCGCTCTGCTGCCGCGCCTGCTGCCACCGCTGGTGAGGCGCGAACCGTCTCTGGATGTCATTCTGCGGACCGATCTATCTCAGGCTATGCGCGAACTGGAGGAAGGTACAATCGACCTCGCCATTGGTCAGATGAACGACACCCGATCCGGATTCTATTCGCGCATGCTCTACTCGGACAGGCTGGTCTGCTTGCTGAGGCGCGGGCATCCCGTGTTGGACAGAGCATGGACGACCAAAGCAATCCTTGAGCTGCGCCATGCCGCGATCGCATGCGGGGACGAGCAAGATATGACCGGAATACGTGACGCTCCGATGCGCATGAAGTCCCCGCAGCAAGACCCCTTGGTCATTCCCAACCTGACGATGGTGCCGGTCATGCTGGAGCAGACAGATCTCGCCTTATTGCTTCCGCGTCAGACAGCCCAGGCAATCGCCAACGAATCTCTTGTTGTCGTGGAACTGCCGGAGGATTTTCAACCCGAGCCGTTGTCTGTGTCGCTTATCTGGCATGAGCGCTGCCATCGGGATCAGCATCACCGCCACATTCGTGCGGAGATCGCGGCCGCTGCCGCGAGGGCCCCGTAACTCCAGACCTCAGCGGTGGAGCGAGTCGGCTTTGGATGCGCGAACGGGGCGATCGCCGCAATGGTGCAATCCAAGACACATAATCCGGGAATCGTAATTACGAGTGCCTGAGATCTCCAGAGCCTGCACTGTTGCAAGTGGTGACTGTGTCCAACGGCTGCAGCCAGCTGTGCGTGACAGGGTCCAACCGCCCGAGATTGCGCCTCCTAACACGTTGCCTCTGCGCGCGCTGTCAATCTCCGAGCATTTCCATCGCGGTGACGAGGCTGCGCCGCATGCGGTTGAAGGACAGGGCCAGCGAGCCGATTTCGCCGTTGGGGGACGCGGGAAACTCCGGAACCGCCATATTCCCCAGGCTCACTTCGTCAGCCAATTGCGAGAGCCGCCGGACAGGCCGGATGATCGAAAAGTGCAAGAGCCCGTTGAGGACAAGGAGCATGACGGCAAACACACCCGACAGTCCCATCATGATTTCGACGAGACTTTTGCGGGCGCGGGCGCGTGGGACCTCCTGCGAAACGGAGACGATCTTCGCCCCGATCGTATCGCCGACCTTCCAGCCGAAGCCGTTGGCAGGACCGTATATGTCGATCAGGGAGGCAGGTGCTGTCTGCGGCGTTGAGTGACAGGCAAGGCATGTCTCGCTTTCCACCCTGATCGGCTGTGCATAGGATAGGAGATCGCGGCCGTCCTCACTGCGCTCCACGATCATTTCCTTCAACTTCGCGTCTGACGCCAACTGCTCGATGATCTTGGCCTCCCAATCAGTCGGGCGGTCGGCCGGATTGGTTGGATTGGTCGTTGGCATTCGAAATAGATATCCCGGTGATCGCTCGGTCAATTTGTCCATGGTCTGCTGGACCGCAAAGAAGGGCACGCTCTGGGGCAGGAACTGCGCATGCATCTGGGTGTCCAGAAGTGGTTGCACCTGTAAGCTCGTATAGTGTCGCACAGCATCGGCTGCTTCCATAATAGCCACGGCTTCTGCCAGGACGGCACTTTTGGCCTCTTGTGCGCTGATGCGTGCGGTCATGAACCACGCCATCGCCAGACCAATCGCCATTGCTGCGGTCATGACTATGTTGAATGTCATTCTGAGGCTCATTTCTTGCTCCGCCGCTCGCTGCCGAATAGTCCAAAAAATAGAGGAACATCCGACTGTCTTTTCTTCGTACCGGGGCCTTTTGCTCGTTTCTTGCGCCCGCTTTGCGGCTTTGCCTTTGTGGCCGCTTGCGGTTCGGCGATCTCGGTCGGTCGTGTCTCCGGCACGGGCGTGGCTGCGTTCGCCGCAGGCATCACGGGGCCAAAGAACAGCGGCGCGGGCTTCGCCTCGGTCAACGCAAAAACGCTGGTCATCTCGTCGCTACTTTCCTTCATCTTCGCCAGGAATGTCGGGAAGGACTTACGCTCGGAGGCAGGTCGGGCAAGATGAGCGAGGACGTTCTTGCCAATATCACCAGTAAAGTCCCCACTCAACGACAATGCCAGCTGCGTGCGGCCTGGCGATGTCCAGCCATCAAGAGCGCGTACTTCCGCGACATTGGTGGTGAGCAGATCGGCGAGCAACACACCATTCCTGCCGTCCAATGCGTTCATCACTGACTTGATGACAAGACCCTGCGTCTGCGGTCGATCAAATCCGTCGAGGCCAATATGGGCCGGGACCAAGAAGAGCCGCCCGTCCCTCGTCGCGACCTGACTGCAAATGTAGGCGATAGCGACTTTTTCAGTGCCTTCTAGCTGCCGAGAAAATTGCAGGATGGAGCTCTGAATCATGGCGGTGGAACCGTCGACAACCGCCTCGACTTTAAAAGCATCGGCCTTAAGAGTGTCCGCCACGTCCTGCCCGAGCCGACTGCAACCACGCGCCGTGCCCTGCCCGTAAGATCCATTGGCGATCACCAGCGCCACTTTGTCAGTATCTGCCAGCGCCGGCGCAGAGGCGAGCAGCGCTGATCCGCTCAACAGTAACAGGGCTATGCGAAAGGGCATCGATCACCTATCGATATTGTCTTGGTAGCGCGCCTCAGTGGCGACCTGTGTCGTCAATCCGTGCTCGATCATCAGCCTGCGAAGATGTGCTTGGAAAAGCGAGCGTTCGTCTGCAGCGCGGATATGCATTGCAAGGCGGTCTGACAATTCCTGCGAGCCTCTTACGACGAAGAGGCTCTGACGCATGACGATTCCGGATATCGGACCAATGAAGGAGGCCAGCAGGTCTTGGACCAGCTTTGCGAATTGAGGAGACAGGGCGAGTGGTCCGGCATCGCGATCGCGTGTGCCATACGTCGCCGGAGAGGAAGCGCAAGGTTGGTCCCAACGTTTCTCGGCTGCTACCAGGGCCCTGAACGAAGGCTCCTCCTGTCTGCCGCCGAAATGCAAGGCGAGGGCCGCAGTGACGTCCTGTTCGGCCAGGCAGGACCTATCGATTTGCGTTATCACATGGTCAGCGATTGGTCCGATCGCCGACAGAAGAAGCGGTCGCACCCGGCCGAGAAATGCACGCTTGATGGCTTGCCGGGACGCGGCGGGTATTCTCGCGCCGCGCTGGGCCGTTTTTGCTTTCAGTGCCTCTGCTGCCTTGCCTGACGAGTTTAACTCCGGCGACAGAGCCGCCCTTAGCGCGTGTGAGAATTCGGGGGCGGATTGAAATCGAGCCGAAGCGTCCTTTTGAAGGGCGAGTGCGACGACACAGGCCAGCATCGGCGAAATGACATCCACTGCCGCAACGTCGACGGGATCGTCGGCGGCGACGCGAGTCAAAACCGCAGCGAGCCCGTCATCGCCGTAGGGAGAGCGCCCCGTCAGCATGCGAAAGAGAATGACGCCGACGGAAAATAGATCGGCGCGATGATCAACGCGCTCGCCCCTCGCCTGTTCAGGAGCCATATATTGAGGGGTTCCGAGGAGAGCGCCCGCGACAGTCATCGAACTCGTGTCGATGAGTGCGACGCCGAAATCCGTGATCTTGACATGATCCTCGCCGGTCAGGATGACATTGCCAGGCTTGATGTCGCGATGAACTACCCCCTGCGCATGAGCATGGCCTAAGGCATCGAGGAGTTTTTCCACCAACTGGACGGATTGTTCGACGGCAAGGCTACCCTTTGCCAAGACCTGCTGGAGGGGCCTGCCCTCCACATATTCCATCACGATAAAGGGATTACCGCGCCATTCGCCGTAGTCGAAGATGGTGACGATGCCAGGATGTATGCAACGTCCTGCAGCGCGCACTTCCTGATCGAAGCGCGTACGGTACTCCTCTTGCTGATGCGTATCCAGCAGATCGGTTCTGATGACCTTGACGGCGACCTGCCGGCCGATGACAGGATCGAGGCCGCGATAAAGAGCGCCCATGGCTCCGCTTCCGATCATGCCGTTCAACTCGTATCGGCCGATTTTCGAAGAGAATTTTTCCATCTTACGCGTAGTGGGTTCGTTGCCAGTTCGATCATCGCCCAACCGACGTGACGCCAACGGGCTGGCGCCACGAGAATGAGATCAACGCAAATGCTGCGATCATGTCGCGTTCTGCGCCTGCGGTTTGAGCTGTTGCCGGATCAGATTAAGGTTGCTGAGCAGCGTCGGTCCGACATTCTGTCCCGTCGCGAACGGATTATTGTCGATTGCCTCGACGATCGCGTGGCCCGTCAGGAATCCGATATAGCGGTCGACAGTGTCCTGCAGGGTCGCAGTCGCCCCGTTTTGATCGGATGCGCCCGCCACTGCGCTCAACTCACGCGAGATTTCTTCTTCTTCCACGAACTTGAAGATCGCGTCGACGCGGTCCCAACTCCCGCCCAGGTTCTCCACGGTCCACAATTTGCCATCTGGACTGTTGGCTCTCAGGCGGTTCGCCACCTGCAGCTTCAGGTCCTCCACCATGGCGTAGGCTTTGGCATGCGCAGCCTGCCACCCGGCTACCAACTGGGCGATGCGGGATTGGTCGAGGCCCGGTGCAGCCGCAGCAGCTTGTTCTGCATTAACAATCGGTACGTCAAAGTATCGCAGCAGGATGTCGGGGTCCTGGAACGCCTTGTCGAGCGTTGCAAAGAGGCGCGCGATCGCATCGGCGGCGCTGTTGTCCCTGGCCAGGGCGCCTTTGACCATCTGGTGGAGCTTGTCTTTCGTTGCGGCCGAGACGTCATAGCTAGGCAGGTTTGCTTCTCTGCGCGCTTCGTTAAGGGCGTGAAGTGCTGCGACGCCCTTGTCGAAGACCACGCCGACCACTTCGTCCTCACTCGGCTTGTCCGTGGTAATGTCCTTGAGAGGCACGCCGCCAATGATGTCGTCGCTGCCGCCCTCGTCCGATTTCGCCTCTTCATCCGTCTCCGATCGTGCTTCCTCGCCCGCATCCTGTTTGCCGGCAGGGTCTTTCTGCTTCGATGCAACCATCGAGGCGTCGCGCATGGATTGCGTGCTGCTGCTGATTGCCAATTGCAGCCGCGCCAGCCAATTGTCTGCCGCCGCCTGTCTTTTCTCTGGTGGCAGGGCGAGGAGGATACGCTCCAGCCAGGAGAAGAGTTTGGCCACGATATCAGCATGTTTTCCGCTCATTGGCAGACCGATGGATTGCGCGACGTTCATCAGGGTCGACACGATCCCTTCCAGCTTTTGCTTGATATTCGCATCCAATGCGGGATCGAGTTCACCAATCTCCGTCTCATCGTCCGAGTCCGGCTCGTCGTTCGAACCCGCGTCTTCCATCGCGGTTTCATCGCCGGATTCGTCTTCGGTCCGCGGTTGGGCTTGCACGCTCGCCGGCGGTTCGGTGAGCGTCGTTTCCTGGTCGTATTCCTCTTCAACTTCGAGGCCCTCGCCGTACTCGGCCGCAATCGCTTCAAGTGCTCGGTCAAGCTCCTCGTCATTCACCGAGATGTCTGGTTCGTCAGCGAACGTGTCGAGAAACTCGCTTTCGTCGATCGTCACATCGTCTGCTTCAACGATCCGGGTAAAGCCCCAGGACTTGATCGCTAGCCTCTCGAAAAAGCTTTTGACACGTTTCGCTATCCTGGCGGGCGGGCCTTTCGGGTTTTGTCCGTTGAAGCCGGCGATCAGCAGAACGTTGCCTTCAAGTCTGCACGCGCCAACACCCTTTAATTCGAGCTTGTCTCCATCCGCAAAAGTGAGCCTGCCCGCTTTACCTCTTACACCAGCCCCGTTTTTTTTACTGACGACGAATATCCCGGTCTGTTCGGGCTTTCCTGTCTTTGGGTTCTTGTTTGCGAGGTCTCCCCAGGCATAGGAAACAAACCTCCCGTCTGATTTCGTTGCCAGGATCAGCGCAATATACTTGCGCGCCTCAGTCTTGGTTATTCTTGGCATTGCATGCTCCTTATGCTTGACGTGACCATTTTTGCGCAGGGCGGCTTCTTGAGCCTTGGCCGGTCGATGAGACGAGCCTCGCAACGAGCGAACGGACTATCTGTCGGATTTGACTTTCAATGCTGTCCATGGCCGGGTACCCACGTTGTGAGCGCTGCTCTGAGCCATTGGTACGCCGTATCGCTGAGTGCCTTCTCGACTTGGGCGAGGGAAAGCGCTGGTCCTTGGGTTGCGAGGGCAGCCAGGGCGACGAGGACAAGCAGGCACAGCGCAATCACCTTTCTTCGGACGCTTTTCGGCTTCAGGAGGGGCTGTTGCTTCCCGCTCTTGCGTGTCCAACGCCACCTTCCTGCGCCACGCGCGGCGCTTGGAAAGGAAACGACGATCGCACTGACATTGTCCGGGCCGCCGGCCGCCAGAGCGGCATCGACCAGATATTGCGCCGCGAGTGCTGTCGTGCCGGTCGAAAGAAGCGAGCTTATCTGTCGCAGGTTGACTGGCTTGCTCAGGCCATCTGTACACAGAAGGAAGATGTCGCCGGGTTCGATTGCGCCATCGACGCGTCCGACGTCGAGCGCCTCCTCGCTGCCAATGGCCCTGCTCAAGGCATTTTGGAGCTTGGGGTTGGAAAGTCTGGCGCCTTGGCCGATTTCCTGCAGAGGGGTGTGGTCCTTGGTGATCTGCAAGAGATCGCGCCCCCTGAGGCGGTAAAGGCGACTGTCCCCGACCCAAAGGCATGTGAACCTCTGCTGCGACCGGTTCGTGACGAGCGCGACGACTGTGCTCGCTATTGTCCCGGTTCCGTCTACAACCGCCTGAAGGCGCAATTCGCGGTTTGCCGTTGCCAGAAGTATCGCGATGTCGTCGCCATAGTCCTCGCTTGGCTCGAAGCGTTCCAGAACCTCGATGACGATGCGGCTTGCTGTCTCCCCGCCTCCGAAGCCGCCGACACCATCGGCAACGGCCCACAGATCCATGTCCGGACGGTTGAGGATGGCATCCTGGTTGTTTCTGCGACGGAAGCCGCAATGGGTCGCCGCCGACGAGATCGCGCGCACAGTCGCCGGTTTGGTGATGTGAGGCGCATTGCGGCGAGCCTTGCCGATGCAGCCGGCGTCCGCGGAACCGTCCCTGGTCTTATGAAACATTCTCAAAACGTCTCCGGGCAGCGAAACTCGGATAGCAGGACGCCGTTGAGAGGTGTGTCGATACGATCTGCCGCCATGGTGAATACGACCTCGTATCCATGGCTCTTGAAGGTCGCGACCAGCTCCCCGGAACGGGCTTGCCTGCTGATCGTCGACATGCCCATCAACCGAAACAGCGCCCAGGTGCCGGTTGCCCTGAACTGAACGGGCTGTGACCCGTCGGCGGGAAAGACCGTCAGGGACGCGAGGTTTTTCGGCTCTTCGGCTGGCCACGTGACCCTCATTCGCGCCGTATCCCGTGGTGCTGCGAGTAGGCGCTGACCGTCAATGTCGAGAGCGATGTTGGAAATGGTCGCGCTCATGGCCTGGACCGACAGCTGAAAATCGAGCGCCGGCTGCTTGTCGCTCTTCTGGAACATCGCCTCGCGGATGACGGCCGCTTTCTCAAACTGCTTCAGCGCGGCCTGCTCGATACCCACGGCGGTGCTGTCCTCTGTGCGCGTCGCATTCATGAAAGGCACGATATTCCTGCGGAAAAACTCGTCGGTGACGCCTTCACGCGCAAAGAGCCGGGCGAAATCGGCAAGAGGAATGTCCTGTGTGGCGTTCTTGACGAACGGGTAGCGTTGGGTCGTGGCGGTCGTGCAGAATTTCCCAGGCCCCGCGCGCCACAGATCCGCTAGCTTGCTCTTCGCATCGCCAATCGAAAGGCTCGAACTCTCCTTCAGAACCTTCGAAAACCATTGCCGGATCGGCTCGGGAAGATTGGCCGTGGCGGCAGGCACGCGCTGCAGCGCAAGCGCGTTGGGCAGCGACCTGTCAAATGGCGATGTTGCGGTCTGCGGGATTGCCGTCAGAGCGCGGTACAGTCCGCCGAGCTCTGCAATGGCGCCATCGATCGGCGCTTGGGCATTGGGACCGCTATTGTCGGGAATGCGAACCAACTGCTGAAGATACCGGAAGTGCTGCGCCGTGTGTCTCGCCGCAATGTCCTGCGGGCTATTCGTTCCCTCCGTCACCGGAAACAGGGTTTCGACGTTCGCCGGGCCTGCCACCAGGTTGGAGTCCGGCGGAATTTCTCGTTCGGGCGGCTGCGGGGGCGCCAGCGATGTCTGTTGCGCGACGGAGGCGACAAGAAGCCGAATGGGCGATGTCGGCGCAGCGAGAATGTTCAGCATCCTAAGCGAATCGTCCAGGGTCAGGATCGGCTTGACGGAAATGTCGTTGATCAACTGATCCCACTTGAAAGAGAATTCCTGTAGGTAAATTCCCATGGCGTCGGACTTGACCTGCTCGAGCATGGCGGGCACAGCGACGGGCTGTCTCTGCTTGGCATCCGTCAGGATCCAGTTGCGCTTGATTGCGAGGTCGGTTTCGCGGTCAAGAAGCGGGAGATAGACCTTGAAGAAACCGTCGCGGGTAAAAAGCCCAGGTATGGAAGAGGACAAAGGCTCGCCGGATCGCATCTGCATGATTTCTCCGGCCGAAGGCCCCGCATGCATGGCGATATCAAACAGGGGAAGAGCCCGGGCCTCCCGACTGTTCAGGACCCCGTTGAACACTCTCTGGGCGACGGACGTCCTGCGAAGCTCGGTCCTCGTCCGTTCAATCAGGGAAAGATCGAGCCCGATCCGGTCGAGCTTGCCTTCCATCATCGTATCGAGATGGGCTGCAAGAGCTGTCCGTAACGCCTCATCCGCCGGCCGGTTATATTGCGACGACCAGTCGAGAACCATCCATTCCCTGATGGCCTCTTGCGCAAACGTCCCATCTCCACCAAGCATGAGGTAGATGTGCAGGCCGGGATAGAGAAAGGCGGGTTCATTCGTTCGCGCGGCAAGCTGACCTTCAAGGCGATACAGGAGCCGCGGCAGTAAAATGGTGTTGAGTGCCCTGTGATAAGCCTGATCCGTCTCGCTTTCGAGCGTTACCATCCGGCCGAGGAAGACGGGTTCGACAAAAGTCCATAAACGCGGTGTGTTGTCGATCTCCGTCCTGAGGTCTCTCAAACCATCAAGCAGAGGGGCGACCGCTCGCAGATCTCCTGACACAACGCTGTTGAGTTTCAGGGCGATCGCCTTGGCTTCGAAATCGGCAATGACGGTGCTCGCCCTGGCGGTCAGTGCCTCCTGGCGCAGATAGTCGCGATAGGTGAGCGCGCCAAGCGCCAACGCCGCTGCGGTGATGAGTGAGATTCCCGCAACATGCCGACGGCGCACGCGGCGCTCAAGATGTCCGTCCTTTTCGACCAACCAGGATTCCAGAAAGATGACCTTCCGAAGCAGGCCGTTGACGAAATATCCCGAGTTGACGCGTTGCACCGGCGCGCGCGCGCCCGGCTCCAGCTGAAATGTTCGTGCCACCGCATCGCCGACAGCATCGAGCGGATCGCCATTGCGCGTTCCACTCACGAGATATGTGCCGCGCAGAATGACCGGTTCGTCGAACGTGTTCGGGGCGAATGCCTCGTAGAGAAAGTCGCTCAGCGCCTCTTTGAGGCTCAGTAGCTGCTGGGGTAGGCTGAAGGCGCGCGCGCGACGCTGGATATCGGTTTCAAACTGCAGGCGTGTCAGAAGGCGCTCCTCTAGCCGCTGCACGAGGAGATCGAACTCCATGGGGAACATGTCGACCTCGCTCGCGCCTTCACCCGGGTCTCCCAATTGTTTTGACCCGGTCGGCCGGAACGTGATGCCGAAAACTGCGTCCCGGCCCTCCTTGTCGAGGTCATCGAAATATTCGGAAAAACCTGCGAGAAGATCGGATTTGGTGAACAGGACATAGATAGGCACTCTCAGTCCCAGCCGACGATAGAGCTCGCTCACGCGTTTGCGCACCGTCGCGGCACTGCGAAGACGTGCCTCAACTCCCGAGGAGACTAAATCGTCAATGGCGACCGCCACGATCAGGCCGTTCAGTGGCAGGCGGCCTCGGTATCGCTTGAGAAGGCGCAGCAGCGTGAACCATTTGCCATGGTCGCCTTGGGGATCGTCGTCTGCCGTGATGTGTCCAGCACTGTCCAGCAGCACCGCCTCGTCGGTGAAATACCAGTTCAGATCCTGCTTGGAAGTGCTGCCACCGATGCCACGTGCGCGCTTGCCAACAAGCGGAAACGACAGTCCGGAATTGTCGATCACCGTCGTCTTGCCGGATCCGGATGCGCCGATGAACAAATACCAGGGCAGTTGATAGAGCCACTTTTGGCTGAAGCGGCCAGCTATACGTCGCTTCTTTAAAACGCTGGTGGCCTCTTTGAAGGAGGACGCCAGTGAGTGCATGCCCTGGCGCCGCGACCGCGCCATGCTGTCTTCGCTCTCAGGGTTGTTTCGATCTGCGCGACGCGGCCCGCGCCAGCTGCCGCCGATCGTGTCGGTGATCCTGTAGAGAAATTCAAAGAACAACGAGCTAAAACGGTCGCGGAACATGAAAAGGATGAAGGCTGCGCTCGGCAGTCCGAGCGCCGTTGCGACGATCGCCCAGGAGCTGGCGACCGTTTCACCACTGGCCCTGATCGTATCGAAAGGTACAGCGAGGAGCATGGTGGCTGCCGCAGCCGCTGCCAACAGACCAAGCAACACGAGGATGATGACGCGCGGCGAGCCCGTAAGGGTCTGAATGATGCGGCTCACTTCGCCGTCTCCTTGGTTACGATGAGTTCAATGCGTCGGTTCATCTGCCGCCCCTCGACAGAATCGTTCCCGGCGATCGGTTCCCCGTCGCCCCGCCCCTCTTTTTTCAGGCGCGCAGGTTCTTTCATCCGGGATGCCATGATGGCGGCCACGGTGTTTGCCCTTGCCATGGATAGTTCGACGTTCGAAGGGAATTTCCGGCTGCGGATTGGCGTGTTATCGGTATGGCCGGCCACGACGACGTCGCCCGGCTGGTCGTTCAGCGCCTCGCCGATCCTGACGAGGAGCGGCATGAAATCTGCGATGACGGTTTCGCTCGCCGGTTCGAACATGCCTTTGCCGCGGATGAGCACCGTTATTGTTTGGGCATCTTCCTTGACCGTGACGAGGCCCTGCTCAATCTCTCGCTCAAGGAAGCGCCTGAGACGATCAGCCTGCAGGACGACCACGCGCTCGGGGAGCGCGGGCGCGGCGCGCGAGATCGTCACGCCAGACGAGGGCGGCAGGCTCAAGAGGTTGCCGACGACCATAACCTTGCGATTTGCCAATGAGATCGACAGGACGGCGTAGAGCCCGGCAAGGGCAAGCAGCAACACGACGGTGACGAGCAGCGGCGACAAGAGCGGCGAGCGCGCCTTCATGCTGGCAATGCCCTGCCAGTGGGGCGAGATGTCGTGCTCAACCTTTCCGCGCACTGTGCGCAGCAACCGGTACAGTTCATCTCTGACACTGGCAAGCTCGGAAGTGCCGCGTTCGGCGACGCGGTAGCGGCCCTCGAATCCGAGACAGATGCAGTAATACATCAACTCGAGAACATCGACGTTGATGTGAGGCTCTTTCTTCAGCTGCGCCAGGATATCGAAGAACCGGTCGCCGCCCCAAGTTTCGCTGAATACCGTGGCCACGAGACTGCGCTTGGTCCAGATGCTGCGGCTTCCCCACGACGTGTTGAGGACCAGGTCGTCGATGGTCGCGCACAGCACGTATTTGCTGACCCTCGAAATATTCGCAGTCAGTTGCAGCGGTGCAACCCGGATTTCGAACCTGTTGATTTCGCGCAGAACGTGCAGACGTAATTGCTCGACGTCGTCATGCGCGGATGCTGCCGTCAGGCTCGCGCAGAGGTCAAGAAGCGGAGAAGCGGCGGCAACCAACGGGCATGCCCGGCCGGAGGTCATCATGCGCCACATAATATCCAGCGACATGGAGCGGTCTGCGTTCAGCGTCCTCTTCCTGCCGCCGGTCACGGCAGCATCCTTCAGCGCATAGCTCGCTCCCAAGGGTAGCACTATCGTCTCGTCGGCGGGGCTCCCCAACGCGACAGCTTCTTCTTCTGACATCGCTCGTCATTCCATGGTTTGCGCCGGCGCTAAGGCATCGGTGCCGGGCCGCTGACTTCTTAGGCCCGAAGGTTCTCCGGATGCGGGAGGCGAGGGCTCTTGGCGCCCTGCAGCGCGCGCTTCAATGTCGCTTGTCACTTCCCGGTAGCTTGCCTGGTAGCGGCGCCAACACTTCGCATGCTGGAGCACGGACAGGTGTCGATGGACGAGGTCATCTGCATGCTCGTTTTTCTCGATCGTCGCAGGCGCAAGACGTTCCAACATGCGGCGCATCGCATGGCGCGCCTCGACTTCGGATGAAATTCGCTTTCGCCTCATCTCGCCGAAGGCCCGGTCGATCACGTCATGGGCGCCCGGTAAGCCCGGCAGGCTCGTTGCAAGAAGGGACAGAAGGACGTCGCCGGGATCCGCCTCCAGCGTTAAAGGGTTGGCCTGGGGCCGGTCCAGGATCTGCGACAGGCTGGCTGGCTCGTCGTGTGCAAAGACCCTCTGGAGGTTCAAAATTGTCACTCGCAGCGCCTGACCGGCGCGCTTGAGGAGTGCTGCAGAGTCCCGCGAGTCGATCTCATGATCGTCCACGCCGCAGCCCTGGAAAAATGCGGCCACTACCGCCGCCACTTCCGGGTCGGGTGGTTTTGCAACCGGCGGCACCGAGAGGGTCTCGCCATCGCCTCCCTCCGCGCCCCCACCAGTCTCGATCGTCCTCGGTGCATTGTGATCCAGTGGTACGGAGGTACGGCCTAGGTCGGCCATCAGATCCCAGTCGTCGGGGATAGGCTCCGTGCTGAGCCGCGGCTGAACATAGGCCATGCCGACGGGCTCCGACGGCTCCCTGTTTACCGTCGAGAAAATGCCGGCGTGCCGATCGACCGGCGCAAGCATCAGCGAATCTTCCGAGGTGATCGACATGTCTCCGAACGCCGCTGGGAGCCCGCCAATCGCCGGCCCGAAGAATGCCGCAGGCGTTTCCGCGCTGAACGGTCGCAGAGCGTCGGAGCGCGGGCGCATGACGGCCCCGAGGAGGCTTTGCTCGCTCAAAGGCTCCTCGTTGCGCTCTGAAATTTCCAGGCGATCGCCAACCTCAGGCCCTTCGGCTTCGGACATCGCCACGACCGTCAGCGCATAGGCGCCGATCTGCAGGACGTCACCCGCCTTCAGGGCGACGGCGCTTTCCCTGTCCAGAGCCTGACGGCTCTCGTTGACAAAGGTGCCATTGCGGCTGTGATCGACCACAACACATTTTCCATCAACCGCAGTGATCGTGCAGTGACGCTTCGATATGGTACCCGTGGCATCCTCTAGCACGACCGAATTGTCCCTGCCTCGCCCGATCGTCAGTTCACGGGTCAGCTCGGCCCAGCCGTTCGCCGCTAAGTCACACGAGCCGCCGCCCTGATATTCAATACGCAATCCATACATGATGCTGGCCTAGTCGCCGCGGATGGCCCAAAGGGCCATTTCAAGGTTTGGAAAGTCCCCCGAAACGTGCATGGCCAATGAACCCAACTGGCCAACCTCTTTCCAGTACGGGCTTTGCCGATCGATTTCGAAGTAAACGACGCCGACATGAAAGGGGATCTGGCGGGGGACGACGGGCAAGGCGTTGATGAGGATGCCGGGGATCGCCACGTTGACAAGGTCCTTGATCTTGGACGCAGGACCGATCTTTATGTGAGAGGGAAAGGCGCGGCGGAGCCGCTCCATCTCGATATCAGCACGTACGGCGAGGACAAATGTAGCGCTGGAAAACAAGCTTCGGTCCGCAGCTTCGGCAACTTGGACGCCATATCTGTGCTGCTTCAGCGGAAGCTGGATCGCAGTCTGTTCCAGGACCGTCCGCAGGGAATCGCGTATTGACTGGATGACGGGGCGATATGTCTGCGCCAAGTCCTCGTGCCGGTAGACGCCGAAGGCTGGTGGGCGCTTGTCCGCCCGCGAATAGGTCGAAAGCTCTCCGGCCAGCGCGAGCATCTCGCGGTAGAGGCGTTCGGGGTGAAGGAGCGCAGCCGACGCGAAATGCTTGAAGACCGGCTCGTAGCGATTGACCAGCATCAAAAGGAGGTAATCCGCAATATCGGCGACCGAGCGCCCGCCTGACTGCGCAACGCGCCCCGCGAGAGCTTCGCCGCGATGATGCAGCATGCCGTGTATCTCGGTTATGCAGTTCGAAAGGGCGGAATGGGCGTTGCAATCGAGCATGGGCGGCACATGGGCCTCCCCGAGGACGACCTGCCGATCCGAGCGCGTTTCGACGAGATAGGCAATGGGGATGCAGCTGAAACCCGCAAGGTCTGCCCCCTCTGGAAGAACGTGAAACTTGAGGCGTCCGACCTCGATGATTGCCGATTCCCGCTCCCCGACAAGGCTGTTGAGCACGTCCTGCTCGCTGGTGGCATAGCGCACCGGAACGTCGCTTGAGGTCGGCTCTGCCGCCTCAGCGACGCCCGGCTGGTACAGAGGGATTGCCAAGTAGATCAGCGCGTTCCGAAGGCCAGGCTGCGGCTCGTACGGCGCAGGGTGATCGGCTTCCCCCGGAATCGAGAAAGGCGTGCCGTCCTCCATTACACCAGACGCCGAGATGATGGCGATGCGCCCGAGCTTGAGCAGGTCTCGATTGATCGTCAGTTCTGTCAGGCCCCAGCCGTAATTCTGTGTGCCCGCCCACCGGTCGACGATGAGCTTTTCGAGGTATCGGTCACTTTGCTGAAGGTGCTGCGGTTTGAGGAACAGGCCCTCGGACCAGATCACCTTGTTGTAAAGAGACATAGAACACCTTGAACGCCGCTATTCAGTTGACAGAGCGTGATTGTGCACGAGGTCTGCCGGATTTGGTCATGCAAACTTGGTATCGATGCTATCCACTTGGCGATGTCTGGGGTGGAGCAACGCTGCGACCTATCTCGGCTCGCCTCCGCCGGCTGCGTGAACGCGGCGGCAATTGCGCGATGCGGGCCAATGATGCATAAAAAGGGATGAGTTACTACGCTGCCGCAGCGCTCTCGGGAAAGACGCACTCAGACCGTTGTCCATGAACAGCGTAAATGCCTCGCACAACCAATGCACCGGAATCATCATTCAAAAACAAATCGCTTCCCGCACGCCGCGAGGCTCTTTGCTGGATGCGGTCCAGTATGGTCGGCCGGCCGAAAATGCGTAGATAAGCAGGCCTGCCCGCTTAGTTTGGAGGATCGCTGTGGCGATCCCTGAAGCTTATCCTCTGGAGCGTATCGCCTGCGCAAAGCCTGCGATAACGTTCGGCATCGTCCGACGACGTGCGATTTCCAGAGTGCGCCGGAAATTGAACGCATGCCCCTCAAGGACGTTAATTTCGAGCGTGTACGGAAGGACCGACGACGGCATTTCCACCAGGATCAAGGTCGATCGATGCGCCGAGCCGATCCGTCGAGCGACACGCCAGCGTGTCTTTGTAAGCGTCCCCTTCCCTTCTCCCGAGATACCGCTGATCGTCTGCGACATTGGCCGCCCAGTCCAGAGTCGCTATCGACCCCGTTATCGGGCGCCTGACCAAGGACGCATCTGTCAGGAGAGACCTGAAGGAAAGCGTGTCCATGGCGGAGGATCATCGTACACCTTGTTATCTCACGCCGATCTGCTGTTCGTTTGGAACCTCCTCAATCGAGGCGATGCCAACTTGATCCGTCGCTCGTCTTTGCCGAGCGAGGTCTGCCGCGGCACGTTGAATTTCATCGACATACGCGGCCTCTACATCTGTTGTCGCAGCACTTTTTGCCCGCGAAGATGCTAGATCCGCTATCCAGCGACCGATCTCGCCGGACATCATAAGTGTTGTCATAAGATTAAGGGCGGTAGCCCCCATGAATTGCGCCAATCCGCTCCCATGGTGCCAGTTGTCATTGGGTTCGAGATGAGATGGTGCTGGCCGTTTGATCATGGGGTCCATCGCATTTTTTGACGTATAGCCATCTTCCCGAGCTACATCGAAAAGGCCGATATGCGAGGGCGAGAGGAAGATCGAAAGCAGATTTGCCAGTGCAATTGGTGTCCCGAGGACTGTTCCACCCAAATAGCTTCCGAACAGCCGGTGCAGCTCAGTTGCTGGAGACGCTTTATCAAAAAATGTCTGCTGTGTTAGCAGCCACTGTACGAAACCGTAGTACGCAACATAATCAGGCACTAAAGCGGGCGTCTTCGAGACGGAGGCGACAGATATTCCACCGAGAAGCAAGTTTAACGCTGTGTAGGTCGCAAATGCCGATTTCTTTCCGGAGTTATCCTCGGAGGGCGAGGCGACGGCCACACTTACCGGCAGATCCACCAGCGCCTTCTCGGCAACTTGCCGCATTTGCCCGACCATTCTATCCAATTCGGCGAATATCGCGTTTTCCGAATTGGGACTGTGACCGCTTTTGTTTAGTTCAGAACCGAAGTCTTGCAGTAATCTGACGAGGTCGTTTGCCAGTTTATAGGCATCTGTGACCGTTTCTGACCCACCTTCCCGGTCGCGTCGAGCAAGTTCGATCTGCAGGTCCTGAGCCTGCCGACCCACGCCAAGCACGCGCTTTCCCATACCGATCGTGGTGTTCCGCAAGGACTCGTTGCTCAGGAACAGAATGCCGAATTGGAGCGCCCCCATTGCGATCGTAAACGCCGCATGGGAGGTGTCCTCATGGGACTTTTCGGCTGCCGTCCTAAGGCCGTCATTATCGGGATTGTCGCTTGCGCGGGCAGCGTCAAATACAGGTTTGGCAAATAGAATCGAGGGCATTGCCCACGTGAGCAATCGCTCATGCGTGAGGTTCCAATATTGTGTGCCGGACGTGCCCCCGTTCATTCCATAGCTATAGAGCTGAACGAGTGTTCGAGCCGTCGGCGCAATAAAACTGGCAAGGAAATACCAGGCCGCCGGCACTGAATAATATATGAAGAGCAGCGGGACGGCGACCAGCGCCGCGGACGAAATGATAGCAACGCTCGAAGTGAGCGCGCGATCTCGAGTTGGTCGATCGTACGCGGTCCTGCCAATGGCATCAAGTACATCGTCGATGCTACTGTCGAGCTTGTTTATCAAGAACTGCTCATTTTCCTCAGCTCCGTCTGCATATGTAGCAATTTCCTTTTTAAGATTATTGAGCGCGTCGCGGGTCACATCGAGAACGTTGAACGTGACCTGCTCGCTGCCATCATCTCCAGCAATGGTTGCGTCCATGTCCTTGATGCGTTGGCGGATGGTGTCGGCAGATCTTCCCTCCTTATAAAGGGTTGTCCAACTCAGATGAGGCTTGGCCGTGTTGTCGAGAACCTCAAGTTCTCTCAGCGTGGCCGTCTTCACTGCAGAAAGAATCTTTCTCGTAAAATCACGGCTGCCTTTTGCTTGTTCCAGGAGCTTTGGAAAAGCCGTACCATTTGTTTGACGCAGCCAGACAAGATGCGAGACGTCGATACTTTTCGCGTCATTTTCCGCAGGTGCGGCGCTTTGCTCCGTCGCGGCCCCCTCGAGCAACGGGTTTTGCACCAGTGCGTTGTTGACGAGAGCTTCGTTTGGCGACCTTATCTCTTCAATGATCTCCAGATCGTTGTGTGACTGAGGACTGGTTACTTCCGCCGAATCTCGTACCTGGTTCGATACCACATTATCAGTGCTAGGGCCTTTGGGGGGCATGATTCATCACCATCCGATTCCTGTCGAGATGCGGAAAACATAGGGGGGATGGCTCTGGCTCTGTTACGCTTTTTTTGTATATCGGTATGCATTCCCATCATGTTCGCTTCGGCAAAGTTGTCGTGATAAAATGGCATTCCAGACACTTGTAGAATTCTTGCAGTCTTTGGCAAAGCGCCTGGTCGACGAGGTTTCGAAACTTGCATGCCGCGATGCGCGTCGGCGCCGATAGCAAATCGGTGTTACAAGGTGACATCGCGTAGCCTCAACACGGCATGCCGCCGCGACGGTTTCCGATGAACTTACCTCTCGGTCGCACGATCGTCCCCGACAGATGTGTATTCCGATCAAGCAAGACTATTTCCGGGCCCAATTGGGGATATTTCCTGCTTGCGCAGCACGTCATCGTGGGACCACTCGTACGCCTCAATGCCGGGAGCGAGTCCGCCGGTGTCGGTCATGGCGCAATCGCCATAACAACGTGATCGGTGATGCCGGGTTGAGTTATCGAGGTGCGCTTTCGACGAGACGCGTGGCGCATCCAGCTGTTTCGGCCACGGCCTTCCGATGCGCGATCGCCCTGAGGCGCTGTCGATGCAAGGCGATAGCCGAGTGTTTCGAACGAGGCGCCATGAAGAGATTTCGAACTGCCGAAAAGACACTGGTGACGCGTTGCAGCGCGCGTGGCGAGCGAAATCGTTGAATCAGCCGCTCCCATTTTCGCGGTGGTACAGCCGTGGTGTTGCGACGGGTCTGGACGATCTCGTCAAGCACGTAGACAGCTGGCGGAATTGCCATTCACTCCATGGGAAACCGCGACGTTCGGATCTTTTTGATCGCAAGACGACGCGTCCTCGAATGAAGTCACCTTCGTGCTCGTACTGTACGCCACGTCGTCAAACCTCCGCGTCTCGGCCTTTGCGCGTTATGTTCCTGAAAGAGGGGCAATCCTGTAAAGTCGACAGTGACGCCGATGAAACGGACAGTGGCCGATCATTGCAGCGTCACTTGATCCGCCGAACCTAGCGTCTCTTCGTGGTCAATATGTTCGCCGAGACCCGCGCGGGTGATATCCTCCAACCAGGCCTCTTGGGGATCCGTCAATCGGGGAGCCAGCATCTTGCGAATATCACCGAGGTTGTCAGCTTCAACGTCAGTCAGCGGGACAGGCCATCCATTTGCCATGGAATCAAGCATTCCGAGCAATAGGGTAGCTTCTTTCATATAGGCGCGTCTTTGAAGCAATTTTGCCTCATGTGGCTGATCCTCTCCTTGCCTCGGTTGTGCCTTGTTCACGGCATCCCGGCAATTTGCGAGTATCGACTGAAAGAAGACGGTTTTGGGTCGACGCGGATCTTCATCTATGAATCCGTCGGCAATAGCGATCGCCCTTTGTGTCGCGGCCACCACTATTGACTTCTCCATGCAATCCTTCCTTTTCGACAGATAGGGTTCCACATACGTATCGCCCAGGCTGCGCCTTGTCATGCCAACCAAATCGTTCTGACGCTCCCATGCCAACATCGAGTGCTCCCAATCCGTGGTGAAGATCTTTTTGCGCTCGTCAGACGTCATGCGCAGTGAGGCGGAACCAGGCATCGTGCCATCCGGCGCGTTGAAAAGATCCGTCAGTATGTTTTCATATATTAACTTCTCGCGCTCAATGATCTCGCCGCGCAGACTGATGTTCGATGTTGCCGATGCGTCCATCTTCTCGAACAGTTGCACCAGACCCAATCGGATATCGTCGCGTTGTTCTTCGTCTGCCAAATCGAATATTCTTCCCCCCAACCTGTAGTGTTCGATGGTGCTGCTTTCGAATGGATTGTCTGTGAGCATGGCTTCGGCAGCGGATGTTTTGTCCACCGCGCCAGCATCGGCGCTGATGTGAAGTCGCGACCCGCCCAAGGTGTCAAGGATTTTCTCAAGGGTATCCTGCTTGGGTTTTCGCGACCCTTCCGATGCCCGCACGAATGTGATGACTTCGTTGTAATGGTTCATTTCTCCGGCTTGAACGAGCAGCGCCCTGTTCTCCTCGCTCAGTTCTAGAAGGCCCCTGCGCGCGGCCAGATACATGCGTGATGCTTCCTCATAAAGCATGTGGAGTTGAGCGTCGGGGACGTTGTGGTTTTGCGGCTCTTGGATCCAGATCAGCCATCTCTTAACAGCGAGCGGGAACAACTCGTCGACGAGGGTCGTCAGACGCGCCGAATTCTTAAGGGCTGGATCCGCACAACCAGACAGTATGGTGCCAACTTCCTCGTGCTCCACCTTCTCACCAAGATATTTCGACAATGGGGTTGCTAGTCGAGACTCGGATGCAGAGGCCTCAAAGATCAGTCTCAAGTGTTTGAGAGCAGCGTCGAGGTCCGTGTTGATAAAATGATCCTCGTGGAGGGCCTTGAGGACCGCCTTGCAGCGGTTGGCTCTTTGCGTGAGACTGTCCAATTCATCTTGCAGTTTTTGCGAGCCAACGTTTCGCAATTCCAAAAAAGCCCTGCTTTCCAGCAGCAAATCCGCTTGACGGGTTTGAGAGTGAGCAAGCCCCACTTGCCGCCGAAGGTCCTCCAGCTGGCGATTATAGTCCGTGATGATGCCCTTTATTTCCGCCGTCGGTGTGCCATCGGCAATGGCATTAATGCTGTCGGCGTAGCCACTATACTTAAACTCTCTTGCGTCGTTCGCGACGGTTTCAATTCCTTTGACGATCCGTAAAATGTCTTTGAATATAGCGCTTGAGCTTTCCGTTTCAATCAACTCTATTTCGGCACGCCACATGACGGCTAAATTGTCGGAGGTTGAAACCAACGAGATCCATTCATCGATGTATTCCTCCGGTTCCAGGCCATTGTTTGTCGCCCAGGCGATGATGTCAGCTTGTACCTGTTCTGCATGAGGCAGGGCCAGGAATTCGTCCGCCTTCGCCAATTCGCGAAGGTTGGCTATGAGTACTTCGGCCGCGTCATCGAACTTCAGTGACCTTTTGGCTTCCTCGATCGTCGCCTGGACGTCCGTGCGGTTTTCTCTAAGAGCGGCATCCATAATGCGCTGGTTGAAGAATACTTCGTCCCGGACGACCGAGAGAGCGTCGTGCATCCGCGCACCGGCCGCGGCAAGCGTTTCGTCGCCCGGGCCACTGTCGCTGGAGACGCTCTTCGCAAGCTTCGATATGGCATCAGTGCTGATCGGCTTGAATGCGTCGACGGTAAACGGAAATGTCATTACTAACACTCACAAAACGTGGATTTTGGTAAAATGCAGCAGGCGTCCGTCTGGGTCGCCATGCTATGCGGTTGCCAAACTGGCATTTGGTGTTGTTTTCTCACAATGATTTTCTGATATGGTGATCATTCCCGACGCACGGCATTGACACCCGAGGCCCCGAGAGAGGACAGGGACGGCTAGCGAAGCGGATGCAACCCGACGAGCGGGGCGCATCGGTCAGAACCTCGCTGGCGAAGGACGCCAGACATGTTAGGGCCGAGAGCCGTCGCGCCGTTGTCTCTCCAAGTCCACTGCTTGCGCCGGTGGTGACGACGACCTTGTTTTCGATACTGCTCATAGCTCTTTCCTGTCTTGACGATGACATCTGCAAAAGAGATTTTTCGGTTAACTAGGCGAAATGGGGCGATCGCATTAGGGGCGAAAAACAAGATGAGGCCATTACGGGAGCTAATGAATAAGCGGATTGCGTTCGATGCGACGCAGTCACGAATGCCTCGGAACCGCCTTGGACGTGGCGGGCGAACATCCTGGGGCGAGGCAGCCTGCATGCTCATCGGTCAAGCCGTCTCGCGTGGAGGAAGAAGAAGCGCTCTCGGACATGAAGTTGGGAGCCGCCTTGAGCGCGGGGCCTCTCCTCCCCTGCCCTATTTGATGCGCAGCGAGGCTAGGTGAGGAGGTCGTCCGACCAGATCGGAACCTTGATGGTGCGGACGTGCTTTAGGCGCCGAATTTTCAAGACGCCGAATTCGCTGCCATGCGGGACATGGAGGGTCATGCGCAGGGAAGTCTTGCCGCAGCCCTCACATCTAAACCTGCAAAGCAGGCGGTCGGGCCTCTGGTCGCCGCAAAGGATATCAAGATCAGCCGGCAGGTAGTTGTGAGTGATCCTGCAGAGGTCACAAGTGATGACGATGATCTGTCCATGGTCGGCGGCTTCCCGCAGTGTCCAGACCCGTGATCTTTTGAAGGGGTGGATCTCAGGCATTGCCGGTCTTGACGGCGGTAAGCTTCCAGCCTGCTTTCGGTGGAATCCCTCCCCCGCTGACGACACGGAAATCCAGCTCGATTTCGGCCGCCTTGCGAGCCTCGGTCGCACTCGCGGCCCAGACGGAGACGACGAACTTTCCGGTCTTGAATGCATATTTGCTCTTCGGTGGGCGCGATCCGACCTGATGACCGGCCCGGAAGCAGCGGCGCGCAAAGTCGACGTCCTGGCTCTGTCGGAGCTTGAGCGGCTGAAGTGCCCACCAGGCGTCGAAGGCCGTCTTCTTTTTGACCGGCTTGTGGCTCTTGTCGAGCATGGCCGTCTCCTGCTGTCTTCGTGGCAACTGTTCCCTATTTGTTCGGACTGCGGTCGAGTGTCAACATGTGAGGCTCGTCCAGCTGAGAACGATGACGTCCGATTGCGAGGACGGCAGCCCCTCCCCTATGAAGGCCGGATCAGACCGCCTGTTATGACGAGGGCCGTGGGTACCGATCGACGGTGACGGTGCGGTCGGCGGCGACTGAGATTTCCAGCACCTCGTTCCATCGTTCCTCGTCACGAAGCGTTTCCAGCGCAAGCAGGAGAAGCCTCTGCTGCAGCTCGAGCGTCATGACGCCAGCCGCGGTATTCAGCGTGATCAGGCCGACATGCATCTCTTCCTGCTCGTAGAGCGGCAGGAAATCTGCGGTACTGTGAGTGACGAGAATATAGCCGTCACCGACGGCGCGACGCGCGACCGAGTGCCTTTACCGGAGATGCCGAGCCAGAGCACGCAGGTCGATTCCATCTCGTCGATGATTGCCCTGTCAAGTCCCCGGACAAATGCGATGGGGTCATTGCGCCGCCGAAAGCGTTCCAATATCATCAAGCGTCAAATACGGCCGGTCGTCGGAAGCAAATTGCCGCGCTAATGTTGTCTTGCCTGATTGTCGTGGACCCGAGACAAGAACTACGCGCGTATCTTCCAGTGCATCGGATATCCTCGAGGCAACCTTCCGCTCGTAATATTTGGGGACGAATCTTCACCCATGGTCCGACCATTTTTCAATCAAACCGCGACCGATTTAAAGCGAAACCTCGACCAGTTTAAATTTTCGCATCATTAGCCTTTACCCTCCACTGAAGCGGGAGCTATACTTCTTCGCGGAATAGATCGTTGTGTTGGCAATCTTCCAACGTCCCGCGGAATCACCTCGGCCCCATCCGGTCACACAGCAAGTGCGGTCTGGATCAAAGTGACCCAATAGCCTACGCCAAACGGAATGGCATCGTCGTTGAAATCATAGGCGGGGTTATGAAGGCCGGGCGTCTCGCCATTTCCAATGATGATCATGGATCCCGGTCGCGCTTCGAGCATGAAAGAAAAGTCTTCTGCTGCCATCCGTGGGTGAACATCACTGTTGACGCCCTGAGAACCAACAATTGATTGCGCAACTGCTGCCGCAAGATCAGTTTGGACATCATGGTTGAAAGTGACCGGATAGCCCCGATTGTGGGAAATCTCCACCGTCGCTCCGTGAGCTGCCGCGACCGAGCTTGCAAGGTCCCGCACACGCCGCTCCGCAAAGTCGCGCAAATCGGACCGCAGCGTTCGTACCGTACCGGAAAGCGTGACGGCGTTCGGAATTACGTTATGTGTATCGCCGCCGTGAATGGATGCAACAGTGATAACGACAGCCTGCAAAGGGTCGGTCTCTCGTGAAACGATTGACTGAAGTCCGATGACGATATGCGCGGCAGCGATGACAGGATCCACTGACAGGTGGGGCTGACCGGCATGGCCTCCTCGACCGTTGACGGTTATCTCAAACGTATCGGCCGAAGCCAGCATCGCGCCTTTCTTGATCGCAAATTGCCCGATCGGTATATGAGGCTCGTTATGCATGCCGAAGATATGCTCGATCTTGAACCTATCCATCAATCCGTCGTTGATCATCGCAAGCGCACCCCCACCTCCCTCCTCGGCTGGCTGAAAGATAATGGCTACAGCGCCCCTGAAATTGCGAGTCTTTGCAAGACATCGCGCTGCACCCAAAAGCATCGCCATGTGACCGTCATGCCCGCAGGAGTGGGCTCTTCCGGATACTTTGGAAGTCCAAGGCTTGCCGCTGTTTTCCAAGATTGGCAGTGCATCCATGTCCGAGCGCAATCCTATCACAGGCCCGGCACCCAGCCTTCCCTTGATGATGCCAACGACACCCGATTGGCCAATGCCGGTATCAACCGTATCGCAGCCAAATGCGACGAGTTTCTCCGCAAGAAAGCTTGCTGTCTTGTGGACATCATAAAGAAGCTCCGGATGCTGATGAAGGTGACGCCTCCATTCGACGACATCAGATTGCATATAGCTGTTCAGAACGATCGACATTGGATGCCCCAACCCTTGCTTGGTTCGATTGAGGGGTCTCGAGTGTGCCCTGCCCCTTCGTAATTTCCGCGTCTTCGGACATGATCTTCGCGCTATCTTGCAAGCGCACTCGCGGACGCGCGGCATAAAAAGGGCGTCCGCACCGACGCCGCATCGAAATAAGTGCCGGGGATAAGGCTAACTTTATAATAAACCTGATCGGCATGCCTTTTCTGCGGTTCGCAGTATAATCGCATCGGGTACCTGCCAGCGTCACGTCAACCTCACGGCCTTGTTTGCACTTTCGTCTAATCACGAAAGCGCACGGCTTTGACCAGGTCCGTCTACGCGATCACGTCCTCAAATCTCCGAACGAGTTACCGTCTCCTCGGTGGCCCTTGGATAAGTGCCGATCGTTCCTCATCGATGTCAAAACTTTGACATTCGATTGCCGTTGTAATCGTCGCGAGGTCGAGAGGAGAAACATAAGGCAGCCGGTACTACCCACCGGCCGGATGAAGCCGAGATTGATGCGGCCTGCCTCGATATGTGGCGCTGACAGACCAGGGTCGCGCCTTGCAGCACAGGGCAGGCTGCCTGAGCGATACCTTGCTTGCGGTTTCGACCCAAACACCGTCGGAACTCGCTGCCCTGATCCATGAGGTGCGAAAACTGCGCGACGCGGTCTATTTACAGATCGGCGGGTGGGATTCACCCGCCTGACCTGCAAAGGCCTGATTTTGCGAAGACCCTGACCGCCCGGAACACCGTCGTGTCATCACGCGGTCGGAACTGTCCCACCGTCGATCACGTGCTCGGTGCCGGTGATCGACGACGCTCGATCCGACGCGAGGAAAGCGATCAGGTCAGCGACCTCTCCCGGCTTGGCCGGCCGCCCCAGCGGTATACCGCCAAGCGAGTTCATGATCGTCTGCACAGCTTCGTCGTAGCTGATACCGGCTTCCTCTGCGATACGCAGGGCGAGACCGTTGGAGCCCGGATCGGCGATCCAACCGGGGGAGACCCGCACCACTCGCACACCCTTTGGAGAAACCTCCTTGGAGATGCTTTTGCTATAGGTGTTGAGCGCGCCCTTCGCCGACGCGTAGCCGGTTGTCGCCTGGTGCAGCGGGAGGATCCTCTGGATCGAGGTCACGTGAATGACAACCCCGCTTCCCTGGGCGATCATGCCGGGAATGAGAGCGCGATCCAGTCTAACGGCGGGAAAGAAGTTGAGGTTGAATTCCTTTTCCCATTCGGCTTCGGTCAGCGCGGCGAAGCCACCTGATGGTGCCGAGGAGCCACCCAATACGTTCACAAGGATATCGAGCCCGTCGAGCTCCCGGTGAACGGCGTCGACGACAGTCTGGACGCCGTCCACGGTCGTCAGGTCGGCTTCGACGAAGGCCGCGCCGGACAAGTCCGCCGGCTTCTTGCGAGCGGTGGTCAGCACGCGGGCGCCGAGTTCATTGAACAGCGCCACTGTTGCAGCGCCAGCACCCGAGGTGCCGCCAGTGATGAGAGCCCGACGGCCCTCCAGGGTGAGAAACGCGCTCATACCGTGATCTCCAATTCGGCAACCTTGTCGCTTGCAAGGACGAAGAAGAACCGCAGATCGATCGGGCTGCCTGGAAAGTCGCCAGCGGCGTGGGCTGTTACCTGAGTCTTACCGTTCTCGGTGATGACTAAGAAAGGCTCGACCGTGTAGCTGTACTGCTGGGCCTCATCAGCCATCCACTCGCGAATGGCCTCGTGTCCCTTATGGGTCTTCCCCTTATCCTTCACGATGCCGTTCTCGGTGAAGGTGGCAGCGATGGCATCCGGGCTGCCTGTCCGGTCTGCCTCGAAATAGGCTTCGATTGGCTTCGGTAGTTTAATTGTCATTCAATTTCTCCAGTCCTGTCTGAGCCTCTTCGGCTGTCGTTCGACCTCAGTTCGAGATCAACTAATTCTAAAGGTAGATCAGAATTATTGACTGGATAAGCGGGATAAAGGAGGATGAAACGTTGCGAAAAGAGGGACAATGACGCGATCCATTCTTGCTGACCTTGATGCCGTTCTCAGCATCGCCCGCTTGGGATCCTTCCGCGCAGCCGCCCTCGACCTCGGCATGTCGACGACAGCGTTGAGCAACTCTATTGGAAAGCTCGAACAGCGTCTCGGCATCCGCCTGTTCAATCGGACGACGCGGAGCGTCTCGCTGACCGATGCGGGCAAGACCTTCGTCGAACGCGTCGGCCCCGCGATGACAGACATCCACGACGCCATGCTGGCGGCGCAGTCGCTGCAGGAGATCCCGACCGGCACGCTGCGCATCAACGCGTTTGCGACGGCAGCTCGTGAGGTGATGGAGCCGCTCATCCTTTCGTTCCTGCAGCGCTATCCCCAGGTCCATATCGACCTGGTTACCGAAGGACGGATTGTCGATATCGTCGCGGCCGGTTTCGACCTGGGCTTGAGACCGGCCGATCTCGTCCCGGCCGACATGATCGCCGTGCCTCTGGGCCTGAAGCGCAGCAATGCGGTTGTCGCTTCGCCGGAGTTCTTGCGAACGCATGGAAGGCCGGCCGTTCCGACCGACTTGTACCGGTTTCGCTGCATCCGCGCGCGTCTCCCCAACAACGCGCTGTTCCGGTGGAAATTTGAAAAAGACGGGAACGCTGTCCAGATCGATGTGCAAGGCTCGATCACCCTCGACGAGTCAAGTCTCGTCAGGATAGCGGCTCAAAATGGGGTCGGGCTCGGATACGTCATGGAGGCGGATGTGCGCGATGACATTGCGGCCGGTCGACTGGTGCGCGTACTTGAGGATTGGACGCCCTCTCTCGCCGCCCTAGCGCTATACTACCCTGGACGGAAGAATCCACCGGCTGCCTTTAGCGCATTCATCCAGACTGCGCGCGAATTTGCGAACAGGTGATCGCCCAGTGCATAATCGACGTCTCGTCGACATCGTTGATACGCACCCAACATACTTTGATGACGTCCGCGCTGCGAAAAGGTGTCCGGAAAACGACGGATTTCCACACGCCGAAAACACTCAGTTCACACGCACCGCGCCGGGAGCCTCGACACCGATCGAGCTCTTATATTGCGTCCCTTCGGACGTTATGTTCGATATCGAGCCAAAGCGAGAGCTAATGAACCGAAGACGAGAGGTTGCCGGTCGCGTCATCGCGCGATGGGAGGCGCTTGGCTTTGTTCTCGACGCGAATCGCAAGCACCTCGCCGAACTTTGGATCGACCGTGTCATCGACGCAGCCGAATGCGCAATCGCTATCTGATCTCCTGCGCGAAACGGGCGGGCGGCGCGTGAAGTACAAATTCCCGCTATCGCACCGGCAGTTGATTTTCCAGAGTTTGAAGCGCCCGAAGAGTTCATCCGAAGCTTAACGCTTCCGCCCTCATCTATCGAATAAAGGAAACAACCAATGGCAACGACACGCCGCCGACCAGTCAATCCGATGGACGACGCCGACGTGTCGTCACAATCGGCCGTCAAACTCTTCAAGCCGGGTCCGGCGATATGACCATTGGGCCGTATTGCATTAAATCGCCTGTTTTACTTGGGATACCGCTCCGAGATTCAGGACCGGCCAAACCGCAAGGCGCACTCTTAGTGCGTTTCGACCTCGCGTACATTCGTGACTAATATCTTGCTGTCCGTTCCATACCCAATAAGAGCGATCGAGAGCGCCTCAGTGACGTTGTCCGCCTCTTCGTCCCTGGCGATCAGTTCGAGTTTGTAAGCCGCCTTTTCATCAGTCTCATATCGGATGCCATTGTAATTGACGACCCTGATGTTCTTTGGCGCGATGTCTTTGACGTCCGACACAATGAACTCGAAGAGGAAATGCTCGGCAAGCGTCTCCCGCAATTCGTATATCCTGGACGGTGGAAATATGACTTCAATTTTTTTCACGCATTACTCCTCTTCGAAATATCGACGGCTGTCGCTCGCCAATCCATATTATCTGTCCTCAAAATCGCATTCATTTGCGTCTCCGTTTCGCTGTCGAAAAGAACAGTGCGGCGCCGACCTCAGGCCGATTGACCTAGTGCTTCATGCAGGCAACGAACGAGGGCACACTGGGGGTCGATGCTGTAGGAACACCCTGCTGACCTATTGAAAATCCCGCGCGGGGTGCCTGGTCGCGCCCTTGCCGGCAGCGCGCTCCAGGAGTTCCTGGGTGCTCTCAAGGAACCGATCAAATGGCGTTCGCGCCGCATAGAGTATGTGGACACGTCCATTCACCTGTCCTGTCGCAATCGTATGGTCCGCGTCTTTTTCCCCGATAGCCAACGGCCCCCAAACAGCGTCCACCCGAATTGCGCCATAAGACTGAGCGATTTGATGTCCAAGATGACCCAAGCGAAGTCCATGGCAAGCGCTCGCAGAAGATGCGTCGTTTCGTATCAACGGAATACTCTCGGGCACCTTCGCCGGTATGGATATCCTGTGGTTGCTGCCTTCGTTTCGCATCTCGCGGGGGAATTCCGACGCCAGGGACCGTGCCAGGGCAAACAAGTCGGTTTCGTCGATGAGAGCGTAGTCTTTCGTATGAACCGTGCTTTCCACAACGCAGGACGGCGCTTGGGGACGAGAAAGCCGAATTTCGCTCAGGACGCGCCTTACATCGCTTGTATGGCTACCAGCTTGAAACTGAGTGGATTTGACCAACGCTGCTGACAGGAGGTCTTCGAGACTGAGCCCGTGGCTGCGAGCCACCACGTCGAGTTGAGCGGTCAATGCCGGCGACAGGCGGGCACTGTTGATATGAGGTTCGCTCCATGCCGTCGTACAGGAGGCGGCTAACGATGTGGCCTTCTCTTCGCGCCCCGGTGGGACCGCAACTGCTGCGGGGAAACAGTGTCTGACGACCGACCCGCCACCGATCACAGTCAGCAAATCGCTCATCACCCTTGAAAGCGCACTTGTATCCGCAATCGCTGCGTGCGCGACGAGCATGAGAGTCGAAGCTTCGGCGCCATGCAGAAGGAAGGCCCTCGCCAGCGGGCTGGAATGACGAATCTTGTCTTTCAGTTCGATCGAGATGGCTCCTTTCCAGTCCTCTTCATCGCAACCCGACACCTCCAGCGGAAACGGTCGCCTGGGCAGATCGAAGAATGCCGGTCGCCCTTCATAGTCGAGCGCGATCTCAACACCCAGCAAAGGGTGACAACGCCGCACTTCGTCAAGCGCTCGTTGCCAATCTTGGATGGTTGTCCTCCCGGATACCTCCGCGATGATGACAGCTCTCGGCTGCCGGGAAACGGTCTCATGCCAGCGACACCGCTCGAGGGGGCCGAGCAGTCGCAACGGAAGAGGAATGAGACCAAAAAAGGCGATGTCCATCATGATCAAGCTCTTCGTGTGTCGTGTAGACGCGCAGCCATGGGAGCACGCCACCAAGGAAGTGTGGGTCTTTTCGGGGAGCCAGAATTGCCGAAGCGGATATCGCGGATGTTTCAGATCGCTATTAGTCGGTTGTAGCTGTAGTCAAACACCGGATTGCGATCATAGCTTCGCGCGGGTCTCCCGGCTGGCGAGGTCGGCCCCCAGAAGCGCAGAGTTCTGGATCCACCGCAGGGGCCGATATTGTTCGTGCTACCCGCGGACTGTTGGATAAGGGACTCGATGCGGCAGTTACCGGGCATTCCACTCGATTTAGCGACATTAATCCCTACCAATGCGGGCCGAGGTACACCGGCAGCGTACCGATCATGCCGGGACACACCGTAGCAATTCGCAATATTCCGTGCCGTGCTGCCGGCCCGCTGGGGGACGGCCGCCCACCTAGTTTCCGGACAAGCGACGAAAATGTCCCCGGCCGCCGACGTCCGCGCAGGTGTCACCCTCGTGATGTTACACCTGCAACCAACGCCTGAAGAATCGATGTTCTTATGAAATCTGCAAATTCCAAGGCAGTCATTGCCAGAAGCGGTGCCAGAGCAAGTCCATAAGGCTTTCCGGCCCACCGCACCGGCGATCCGGCAATTCCTCAATCTTAACCGAGCATGCGTCGGTGATCGGGTAATGCCGGTTTGCCAATTCCGTCACAGTCACGCGGTTCCAGAAGGGAGTTTGTAGAATGGTTTGGAAACAAGAGCAGACGAGTTGGATGGAGGTGGTGGTGGAGTTGCCACCAGAGATGTTTCTCGAAATCAACAAACACCTAGACCCGATCGATCTTCTGACCATGTCCCAGGTAAATTCCGCTCGAAGACAGCAAATCCTCTCAGATCCACATTGGAATGCGGATCGGCTGCAAGCGATTGGCGCCCAGAAGGCCTGGCAAGGTCTGATGGAGGCGCATTCCGAAAACGTGATGGCTGCCGTAGCACGCTTTTTCAAGGGGCTTTTGACGGATGACCCACCAACTGCTGCCGAGCGGCTCGTGGATCTTGACGACCTTGAGTTGCTCAAGACCCTTGCCCGGCGAAGCGACTGCCTGACACCTCAGCAGCAATTGGATCTATCCGCAGCCATAAAGACAATGGCCAATAAAGAACCGAATGAACTGAACAGACATGATCAAGACGTCTGCCTCAGAACGTTTGCTCCGCATTTTGCGGCTCTTTCGCCGGAGCTTCGCAGTGAGCTTATCAAGGAGGCTGACAAGACGCCGCATCTACCCTCCGGCTTGGAATTCCTGGCATATGGTCTGCCGGCGTTTTCTGCCGACCGGCACGAGGAATGGGTCGCCGGGATCGAAAAAATCGGTTCGGCGAAAGGGCGCTGGCTAGCAGCAAAAGGCTTCGCAGTCGGCCTCGAGTGGCTTTCTGCGGAAAGGCGCGACCGGCTCCTCGCTGTGGTCAAAGCACTTCCCCCTAAAATGAGCGTGCAAGCGCTCGAGCCGTTCGTCGAGCGTATAGAAATCTTCCAGGCGCTTGAACGCCAGGACCTGATCAATCATGCGAAGTCTATCCAGGACGAAAACAATCGCCTGAGCCTTCTCGCTAATTTCGGCGCCGTTCTTCGGGCGCTTTCTCCCGATCAACACGAAGACCTGATCAGGATTTTTGAAAGTTGCGCGAACGGGCGATTGCTGGGCCGGTTTTCAGCGGGCGCGGCTGCTCTTTCGCACGATCGTCTTCAGCGCCTCTTCAATACAAACGCGAGCTTGCAGGTTGCTCAGGAGCGTCAGCATGCACTGGCCGGTTTTGCCCCCGCCCTTTGTGCCTTGTCTCCCGCACAGCGTCAAACTGTGATCGACGATGGCATAATTCCGCTGATCGAAACGCGCCCCGACCTGTTAGCGGGGCTGCGTCGCGGCTTAACAACACTTACGTTGCAGGGAGCAGGTGATAAGGTCGGGAGCGAATTCGAGGACCATGTAAGGAACAAGGGCCATAGACTTGACGCTCAACTCGAGGATCATATCCTTCGCGCTATCAAGGCTCTCGACCCCGAAAAACAAGCTCAGGCCTTGACCGCCTTGGGACAGGGACTGGCGCCCTTTGCGCCAGACCTTTTCACTAAACTGCGGTTAATCGCGCGCAAAATTAACGATGAAAAATTGCGAAGAAGGACAGAATTAGCCTTGTCCCTGAGCTGATTTTCGATGATGCGGCACGTGCGCAGTTCTTTGCGATGAGGAGCGAAAATCGTTCGCGACAGTTGGAGACCACCTTGAAGCCGATGCAGGGGCTGCCAGCTCGTGGTCCATCTCAAGGCTCCAAAGCGAACCTGCGATGGTGAGCCTGCAGCAGCAGGCAGGACGGATGAGCGCGCGCCGCCGAACTTGTTTCGAGACCAAAGGCGGCCTAGATCAATCGCGAAGACCGAACACAATCAGGCCCCGATCTTGAAGACCGCCGCATTGTCCTGCACCTCGCGCAGCCGCTTGTAAGAAGCCTGCCTGAGCTTGCCGTCGTCGGTCCAGGCCCGGTACTCAATTTCCGCGATCAAAGTCGGCTCTACCCAGACGATATCCTTTCGTCGGCCCTCGATAGTCGACAGGCGGTTTATTTGTCGCAAGCCTGTCCATCATCTGGCGAAGCCCAACGGCAACCTTGTAGGAGAAGCCGGTTCCGACTGAGCCGACAAAGTGAAGCTGGTTCGAGCAAGAGACTGCCGACGCCACTGCGGGCAGCGGTAGATTTCTCGTAGCCGATGATGAAGAAACGGTCGCTCTGGACACACTTGACCTTCACCCAGTCGCCGGTCCGATCGGACCGGTATTCGCTTTTGGCGTCCTCGAAGATCACGCCTTCCAGGCCATGCTCACACGCCGCCTCGAAGATCGCCTCATTGTCTCCGTCTATCTCAGCGGAAAAGCGGATATCGCCCTCGCTGTCGCCGAGCAGTTCCGCAAGCAGATGCCTCCGGCTGGAGAGCTCCATCTTTCTGAGATCATGACCGTCGAGATAGAGCAGATCGAAGGCAAAGAAGATTGCGCTCGAGGGTGCCACCTTGCCGCTGCGCCCGCCGAGAGACCGCTGCAGCGCCTCGAAATCCGACCGCCCCTCAGCATCAAGCACGACAGCCTCGCCATCGACGATCGCGCTTGTAACGCCCACCTCTTTCGCAGCCTCGGCAATCTTGGGGACCGCGCCGTCCAGTCGTGGCCGCCGCGCGTCAGGATCCTGATGCCTTGAGGCTCTATGTGGATCGCCAGACGATAGCCGTCGAACTTGACCTCTGCGATGTAATGCGGATCGGTCGGAGGCTTTGGCTTGAGAAGCGCAAGCGCCGGCACGACACGCTCCGGCATGGGATCAAGAAGCAGGTCGGGCTGAGCGGGAACGCGCTTTTTACGAACGCCGCCTTGAGCGGGCGATCGTCAGTGAGAAGGGGTTTGGTGCGGGGTCGATCGATCATCTGTGGATTACATCAGAAACTTCTAAAGAAGAAATTGTCGTCAGGTTTCAGGATGGTACCGTTCATGACGTCACCTTACCGGGTGCATTCTCCTCCTGTGTGACGACCTCCAACTGCCCCGCTTCGGCGGGGCTTTTGTCTTTGCTCAATCGGTCTCTTTCGCCATGTCGTCCGGCAGGACATGCATTCTGGATGCATGAGCCGCATCCACGAAGGCCTGGCGGGCAACCTCGGCACCCATAGAGCTGCATTGCATCCATCAAGGTCGCCAGCGCGCGATGGAACCGGCCAGGGTCGTGTTCGACATGCGGCCATTTCTCGCTCAGGAGAAACGAGGCAAGATCCTCGACGCTGTGGGCCTGACGATATTTCGACATGCCGTCGATTTCGACGTGCAGCGGACGGATCGGTGTGGAAGCCTGAAGATTGTCCATGACGCAATACCTCTCGATGTCTCGACAGGGTCACATGGGACGGGTCGAGTCACTCAGGCCGAATCCGGAGAGACCAATAGGTCGGCAAAGCACGGCCGCCGATCCGAAGGACCATCAAAACGACAATGAAGCATATCGGAGCTTTCAGCATAGCGGCCGCGCCAATCCTGGCCCATCGGAAACTCAAAAATCCGAAAAAACTAGAGCTTAGTGGGTTGTGCGCCGGGTGATCGGCTCGGACCTGAAATCATCATTTGAGAAAACGCTGTCACATTCGTTGATAGAATGCGCAACATCGGCGACCGCTGATCGATCTCATCGGGCGAAATTTTCTGGCGAGGCAGCCAAACGCCATCTCGCCAAAGTATGTTACTCGCCGCGCCCAATCGCAAGCGCAAACAGCCTGGCCTGCCGTTCGGCAAACGCGCGCGGGTTAGATGGTTTGTCGCCGTCAAGAATGCGTGCTTCATCCAGCAAAAGCCAGGCCGCATCCTCGCGAAATGCCTGATTGTCCATCGATGCGATGCTGTTGACAAGCTCGCTTTGCGCATTGATCTCCAGGATCGGCTTCGATGCTGTCTGCAACCGCCCTGCTCCTTGGAGCAGTTTTTCGAGTTGGCGATCAGGGCCATGCTCCGAGGCGACAAGGCAGACCGCGCTTTCGGTCAACCGACCGGAAACGCGCACGTCGGCGACCTCCTCCCCGAGAGCGCCTCGCGCAAAATCGATGAAAGCGGCAATCTCTGGAGAGGTTTCTTGAACCTGCTCGTGAATGCCGCTCTCGCCTGCAACGTCGTTGAGATCGGCAAGACCCTGCGTAACCGACTTGAAATGCCTGCCTTCAAAATCGGGAATGTTTGTCGGCCAGAAGCTGTCGACGCCATCAGTAAGTAGCAGGACTTCGATGCCCTTCGCACGGTAACCTTCGAGTTGCGGCGACGATTTCAGTTGGTCCATACTGGAGCCACTGATGTAATAGATCGCCGACTGCCCGTCCTTCATCGCGGCTAAGTAGTCGGCCAAGCTCCGCTTCGCCTCGCCGGACACGGTGCTGCGAAAGCGCGCTAGTTTCAGCAATTGCGGCCTGCGCTCGAAGTCTTCGTAGATGCCCTCCTTGAGGATCGCCCCGAACAATTCCCAGACCTTGGCAAATGTCTCGGCGTCGCCGTCAGCCATTTTCTCCAGCGTAGTGAGGATTCGGCTGGTCACACCCTTTTTGATGGCGGCAAGGACCGAACTTTCCTGGATCATTTCGCGGGAGATGTTGAGTGGCAGATCCGACGTATCGACAATACCACGGACGAACCGAAGGTAGCGCGGCAGCAACTCGGCTTCATCGGTGATGAAGACACGCTTGACGTAGAGTTTCATGCGACCCTGTCGGTCCGGATCGAATAGATCGAATGGCTGCGATCCGGGTATGAAGGCGAGCGTCGTATATTCGTTGCGGCCCTCAGCGCGGAAATGAACGCTTGCTAGCGGCTCGTCGTACTGGCCCGAGACGCCACGGTAGAAATCGTCATAATCCTGCTTGGATAGCTCGTTCTTCTGCTTCGTCCAGAGTGCTGCCCCATCGGAGACCTGTAACGGCTCGGCGCCGTCTTTTTCGACGAGACGGATAGGAACGGGCACGTGGCCGGATTGATCACGAATGATTTTCTCGACCGTCCATTTGCTGGTATATGTCTTCGCATCGTCCATGAGATGTAGCACGACACGCGTACCTCGAGCCGGTGCTTGCCGGAGATCGACCGCGACGATGTCATAGCTTCCCTTGCCGTCGGATGACCATTTCCAGGCCTCGCTCTCGCCGGCACGGCGGGAGATCACATCGACCCGGTCAGCGACCATGAACGAGGAATAGAAGCCGACACCGAACTGGCCTATCAATTCGGCCTTCTCCCCAGCTTTGGCCGCCTCAAGCCTGTCCATGAACGCTTTTGTTCCCGAGCGCGCGATCGTGCCGAGGGCATCGATCATCTCGTGCCGGTTCATGCCGATGCCGTTGTCCTCGATAACGAGTGTGAGCGCCTCTTCATTGAGTGTCACGAGAATATTCGGCTGCGTCCCACCGGACGAGAGCTGCGGCTTGGAAATCGACTCATAACGCAGCTTTTCGCAGGCATCCGCCGCGTTCGAGATCAACTCTCGGAGGAACACATCCTTGTCCGAATAAACCGAATGCACCATCATGTGCAGAAGCCGGCTGACATCGGCTTCGAATGTGTGTTGCTCGGGCTGCCGATCTTCTACTGCCGTCATTAAAAACTCCATCGTGCAGAAATCGCCGGTCAGATGGTTTTTCCGCGATTAGATTTCAAGCACTTTCTGCCGCCTTGACGAGCTTTCTTTGGTCTTTCGACTCCTGTCTGTTGTCCTCCAATGAACACTGATCAGACCGCAATATCGCGAAGCTGCGAGTACTTATCCCAAAACAGGTCGAGGCCGGGTTTGTCCCATAGCTCGAAGATGCCTTCGAATGTTTTTCACTTCTACTTGCAGGCGTCCACCTTTTCAAAAGGCCGCGTTTCCACGGATTGATTTTTTTGAACTTCGCGATCACGGCTTCGAGCCGGTCGCGATAGTTGTTGATAGTGGTCACCCTGCCCCCCCGCCTCCAAAATAACTAGTCCTGCACCGAACGTGGCGACGGGAACTCACCTTTGATAAGAAGCAATCGCTCACCATCTTTGAGGGTGACCCGCTCGTAACTAACCGCTGCAGAAGCGCCGCCGGCGATAAACGTGCCAACGATTATCGCCAGCGAGCACGCCGCGGCGGCGCGCCTGAGCCCCCATTTCGAACGCAACTGCACCGTTTCTTGATCACTCACAGCAAACCTTCCGCACATAGGTATTGCCGATGGTCACCATCGAGTCCTTGGCAATAAGGCCATGACCTTTGAGAGCTGTGGAAACATCCTTGGCTTCCTGTTCGGCGTAGACGTCCTTCAAGGTGACAGCAATCCAGCCGTTGGCGGCAAGATGGGCCGATAGCGGAACCGGTGACGTCCTGACGAACGCTTCCGCCTCCGGAAGCGTACTGAAGCTCCTTACCTGGACATACCTGCCCTCGCCCGCATCGTCTTCGAACTGCGTTACGTGAACCCAGGTATAGTGCATGAAGCCAACTCTGCCGGCGACCAATACACGATACCAGTCACCACGCACCTCAAGGATTTGTACCGCGGTGCCATTGCGCGCATCGCCGACGTCCTTCGCATCCGGATCTCCCATCGACTTGATCGCCACGTGGCCCTTCGGATGACGGACCACTCCATCGCGAGCGATCGGAACCTCCAGCGAGGCCTCAGCCTTGGCTTGCACGTCGGTGGGAGTCTGCGATGCCAACGCTGGCGCGTCGGGGATGGCTTGCGAGGACGCCAACGGCGCAGCGTTTGGCGTCGTCACCTTGAACTTTGCCATCTCGCTGCCAGACAGGTAGCGGATATCGTTGCTGTCATATGAGAGCGATAGCTGGAGGAGACCGGGGTCGACGCCCATCTCGGACATATAGCCGATGATCTCGGCCGTCGTCTGTTGCACGGCCGAGACCGCGTCATCGATCGGGATGCCGTTGCTGTCACTGAACGAGGATTTGTGAACACCGATCGACCCGGGCTCGGCAAAACGGGTTGCGCCGCCGAGAAAGGCGAGCGAGCAGGCCGAAGCGCATTCGGCCTTTCGAGCCTGAACGGTTGATAGTCCAAGAGACCGGATGAGCCTCCCCAATTCCATGGCCTTCGCGACATTGCCGCCGAAACTATCGAATCCGACCGCGAACAAGTGCTCGCGGGTAGCCAGGTCCCGAAACGGAGAGAGATCGTCAGAGTATTCGAACGAGCCGCTGATGATGGCAAATTTGCTGCCGCTGTCCGTCTGATGCACATCATAGGCAAGCTTTGCGTCGGCGCTTGTGGCGGCAAAAGCAATGGAAATCGCGATCAACGTGACCGAAAAGCGTATAGACATACGACTAACCCTAACGACAGGAAAAGAAAGCCATAATCGCGCTTTGGTCGCAAGTAGTCCGGAAAGTTTCCATCAAAAAGAGTAAACTTTAGGGAGATGACGTCGCGGCGGATCCTTAGAAGGTTTTGCGATTGAATTCCGCGCCAAGCGTCGAAGCGATCTGCGCCTCCGCGTCGAGCGGCGACATACCCGATGCTACAAGGTCTCGAAACGTGTCTCGCATCAGAATATGACCCTCTGGATACCTGCGCAGTGCGTCCGGGGGTTCCCCTATCCGCACTCAATCAGTGTTTGAAGCAATACTTTCGATGCCACTGCAAGAACCGAGGATGCGGACGCTCGAATGGTCGCGATGGAACGATCGCCCTCCCAGTCCGGTTGTTCACACCCCGAACGCCATAAGATGATTTCGGATGACAGCTATAACCATCGATAACTATCGTTTATCGATGGTTAGCCATCTAAAGGCTTTTTCTTGCCATCTCCGCCACTGAGCGCTATGTTCAGCACGAATTCGACGAGGAACCAAAATGTCCGAACCGCAACTCTCCGTGCGGAGCACCAAGGCCCGGGATCTGGCCCATGCGTTGGCGCGCCGCACTGGCCAGCCGATCAACAAGCTCGTTGAAATCGCGCTCGAGCACTACGATCGCGAACTGCGCGAGCAGCAGGCACAATCCCCGATGGACGTTCTGCTGGATCTGATGGCAGAAGGTCGCCGCACTGTGCCGGCTGGCACGACATCCGCTCATGACGATCTCTACGACGAACACGGTCTTCCGAAATGATCGCCATCGATACGTCGGTGATCGTGGCAATGGCTCTGCGAGAACCCGAAGCCGAGCAGTTCAGTGCGCTGGTCCGGCAGGAAGCCGCAGTGATTGGCTGGCCGACGCTGCTGGAAGCGCGGATGGTGCTCACCGGTAAAGGTTTTGGCAACGCAGCGGCCATTGTCGCCCAGCTTGTCGCTTTGCCGAATGTCACGGCAATCGCCTTCGACGAGCGTCAGTACCAGGCGGCGGAAAAGGCCTTTGACCAATTCGGCAAAGGCCGGCATCCCGCCAGCCTCAACATGGGCGACTGTTTTTCTTATGCGGTGGCCGCGATCGCCAGGGCCCCTCTCCTGTTCAAGGGTCAGGATTTCGGGAAGACAGACCTGAAACTGCATCCAGCTTCCGCGACGGCGTGACAATGACGAGCGCCGTCGAACGCCGCGCCAAAGAGCTTGATACCATCGCAGCGGTGCTACCGGTCGAACGCCGCGACGAACTCGCCGAGCTGTTGACCGACCAGGATGTCGAAACCCTACGGCATCTCGTCAACCAGGGCATGGGCGACAACACGCTGCGGGCGCTGACTTCGGACCTCGCCTATCTCGAAGCCTGGGGGCTGGCGGCGACCGGGCGGCCCTTGCCTTACCCGGCACCAGAAGCCTTACTGCTGAAATTCGTCGCCCATCACCTCTGGGACCCGGAGCGCCGCGCGGCCGATCCCGATCACGGCATGCCTGTAGAGGTCGACAACAACCTCCGGCGCCAAGGTTTTCTCAAATCCACCGGTCCGCATGCGCCGGCCACGGTGCGCCGCCGGCTGGCGAACTGGTCGACGCTGACCAAATGGCGCAGCCTCGATGGTGCCTTCGCCTCCCCTGCGCTCAAATCCGCCATTCGCCTGGCCGTGCGCGCCGTCCCACGGACCCGGCGCCGCAAGAGTGCCAAGGCGGTGACCGGCGACGTGCTGGCCAAGCTGTTGGCGACCTGCGCAACCGACAGGCTGCGCGATCTGCGCGACCGGGCGATCCTGATGGTCGCTTTTGCCTCCGGCGGCCGTCGGCGCAGCGAGATCGCCGGGTTGCGGTGCGAGCAACTGACCGCCGAGCCGCCGATCGGCGTGCCCGATGGCTCTCCCCTCCCCTCTCTGGCCATTCATCTCGGCCGCACCAAAACGACGACCGGAGAACAGGACGACGTGGTCTACCTGACCGGTCGACCGGTGGAGGCGCTGAACGCCTGGATGGCGGCGGCAAAGATCGACAAGGGCAGCGTGTTTCGGGGGATCGGGCGCTGGGGGACCGTATCGCGCCGCGCGCTGGATCCACAGTCCGTCAATGCGATCATCAAGCAGCGGGCGGAGATGGCCGGGCTCGAGGCTGGGGATTTTTCGGCGCATGGCCTGCGGTCGGGTTATCTCACAGAGGCCGCCAACCGAGGCGTTCCACTGCCCGAAGCGATGGAGCAATCGAGGCACCGGTCAGTTCAGCAGGCCTCCAGCTATTACAACAATGCTGCAAGGAGGAGCGGCCGGGCCGCACGGCTTCTCTGATGGCCGGAGTTGGCCGCATTCCGGTCAACCCGAAAGATTCCACTGATCCTGGCAGGTAATAAACTGTATCATTCCAAGGAAATTGATTCCGCTTAATCAAACCGATCGACATTCGATCTTTTCAGTGCAGCAAGAACGCTTCATCAGAGGCGATGGCAATCTCCTCATTCGTCAGCGCAACGAGCATCGATGTCCCGCGCAACGTACGAGGCTAGAAAGCGCCACGTTTTCCAACCCGAAATAACCATTGCAACAAGCGAATCCTCCCGGTCGCGGCCGCGTTTCCCCCGCAGGGCCTCAACGGAACTGACATCGATCACGAGAGTCCCTCTGCTATGGTTAGCTCATCATACCAGTTGACATGTCAATGAGCATCCGGCAAGAAAGGCGCCAGCTTACAAGAGGAGGACGTAATGCTGACGCTTTCTGCAAAATTGAAGTCTTCATGCATGGCCGCTATCGCTGTCGCGGCCGTTGCCGTAACGCCCGTCAAGGCTGAAGACATCACGCTCTGGACACTGAACTTCGACAACAATGCCGCCAATGTGGCGCTGAAGAAGGTTGCGAGCGACTTCGAAGCGGCAAATCCGGGAACCCATATCGAGATCGTCCAGCGCGCCGTCGACGAGCACAAGACGGCGCTGCGCGTGGCTGCCGGTTCCAACCGCGGCCCGGACATCTATTTCAGCTGGGCAGGCCTTGGTCTCGGCGGCGAATATGTGAAGGCCGGCCTGTCGCTGCCGCTCGACAAGTATTACACCGAATATAAGTGGAACGACGAGCTGCTTCCCTCGGCAGCAGCCTTCGCCGATCTCTATCCGGGCGGCAAGCACGGCACACCTTTCACCTTCAAGGGTGAGGCCGTCTATTACAACAAGAAGCTCTTCCAACAGGCCGGCATTACCGAAGAGCCGAAGACCTACGACGAGCTTCTGGCCGCAGCCGAGAAGCTGAAGGCAGCCGGCATTCCGGGCTTCACCTTCGGCGGCACCGTCAACTGGCACGTCATGCGCCTGATGGATGTGATCCTCGAAACCAAATGCGGTGCGGAAAAGCACGACCAGCTGAAGCTGATGAAGCTCGACTGGTCGAAGGAGCCCTGCGCCACCGACGCATTCGCCGAATTCGCCAAGTGGACGAAGGATTATACGCTGCAGCCTTTCATGGGCATCGACAACAAGCAGTCCTATAGCCTGTTTACCGCCGGCCGTGCGGCGATGATGCTGGAAGGCGACTGGCTGGTCGGTCAGCTCTCCGGCAGCGGCGTCAACCTCGATGATTACGGGATCTTCCCCTTCCCGACCAACACCAACCGCCTCTACGGTTTTGCCGAGTATAATTACATCAGCACCAAGACCAAGAGCCCGGATATGGCTGCGAAGTTCGTCGACTATTTCTTGTCGACGAAGGTGCAGCAGGATCTCGTCGGCCAGATCAGCTCGATCTCGGTCAACAAGAATGTCCAGTACAGCAACCAGAAGCCTCTGGAGGCCGAGTGGCTGGATATCTTCAAGACCTACAGCAAGATCTACATGAACGGCGACCAGGCCTTCCCGCTTGACGTGACGACGGAATATTTCCGCGTCATCAACGATGTTGCCTCCGGCAGCATCGAGCCGGCAGACGCTGCAAAGCAGATGCAGGCCTTCATCGCCGGCAGAACCTGACCCCTCCCGAGACGCCGGCTGGCCGACACAATGTCGGTCGGCTGGCGCCGCATACGCAAGACCGGCAGGGCGATGCCCTGCCCCGGAGGTGACAATGTCCTTGCGCCAAACAACGCATGATCCACGCGTGCAGGCCTTCATCCTGCTCGTGCCGGCTCTGGCCATCTACGCGATCTTCGCGCTCTACCCGATGCTGAACGTGGTTATCATCAGCTTCCAGAAGTGGAACGGGCTCGATCCGCAACGGCCCTTCGTCGGCCTCGCGAATTACGCGGCGATCTTCACGCGCGATCCGGTCTTCTGGGTCGCCTTCAAGAATACCGTGATCTGGACGCTGATGAGCCTGGTTTTCCCACCGCTGGTCGGGCTGCTGCTCGCGCTCAGCCTCAACCAGAAGATTTTTGGCCGCAACAGCCTGCGCGCCATTTTCTACCTGCCCGTCATCATCGCGCCGATCGCCGTCGCCACCATGTGGAAGTGGATGTACGATCCCTTCTTCGGTCTGTTCAGCCAGTTGCTGACCTCATGGGGGATGCAGACCTCGATCAAGGACTGGCTCGGCAACAAGGATATTGCGCTCTATTCCGTCTTCATCGCCTATCTGTGGCAGACCGTCGGTTTCTCGATGGTGCTGTTCCTCGCAGGGCTTCAGAACGTCTCGCAGACGCTGGTCGAAGCCGCCCGCATCGATGGCGCCGGCCGCTGGGCCGTATTCAAGCATGTCACCCTGCCCGCGCTGCGACCCACCATTACGATCGTGCTCGTCCTCTCCATCATCTCGTCGCTGAAGGCCTTCGACATCGTATATGGCCTGACCGGCGGCGGTCCTGCCCAGTCGACGCAGATGCTGGCACTCTGGGCCTTCACCCAGGCGATGCAGATCTTCGATTTCGGCCGCGGTGCGGCGATCTCGGTGGTGCTGCTTTTGATCACCATGGCGATCGTCATCCCCTATCTGCGCTGGACACAAAAGCACGAGGAGGTCGACGCGTGACAGTTCTCGGAGCCGACGTCGACGATATCGACATCGATATGAAGCCGATCCGGCTGAAGCGCGATCCGGTGCTGATCGGGTTGTGGATCGCGCTTGTCCTTGTCGCGCTGGTCTGGGTCGCACCCTTCATCTTCATCGTGTTCACCTCGTTGAAGACACCGGCGGCCGTCACCAGCACCGGCGCCTTCATGCCGCCGACCGACCTCGCCTTTCAAAACTACGCCGACGCTTGGAGCCGCGGCAATTTTGCCAGCTCCTTCTTCAATAGCGTCATCATCACCGTCATCAAGGTGCCGCTCGGCCTGGCGCTGTCGGCGATGGCTGCCTACGCGCTTGCCAAGATCAAGTTGAGGATCAGCAAGGCGCTCCTGCTGGTGGTGGTCTTCGGCACGATGATCCCCTTCCAGGTGATGCTCGCACCACTCTTCACGCTGGTGAATTCGTTCGGGCTCATCGACACCTATGCGGGCGTCATCCTGCCCTATATCGCCTTCGGCGTTCCCTATCAGGTCTTCATCCTACACGGTTTCTTCAAGAGCATTCCAAAGGAGCTGTCGGAGGCAGCCCTCATCGATGGTGCGACGCATTTCACCATCTTCCGGCGGATTTTCCTGCCCGTCTGCCTGCCGGTTCTCGCTGCCTTGCTGATCCTCGACTTCGTCTCCACATGGAACGAATTCGCCATGGCGCTCGTCCTTTTGCAGGACCAGCACATGTGGACCCTGCCGCTCGGCCTCATGTCATTCCAGGGGCAGTTTTCCAGCAATTACGGCCAGCTCAACGCCGCGATCGTCATGACCGTCCTGCCTGCGACGATCGTCTATCTCATGTTCCAGCGCTACTTCGTGTCCGGACTGACCTCCGGGGCCGTCAAGGGCTGATAGCGAAATCGATTTCTACGAGGAGAGAATAAATGTCTGATGCAGCAGTCGAAAAATGGGGCGTGTTCGAAGCGGCCTTCGCGGGCCCGTCCGAGGGCAATCCCTATCTCGACGTGGCATTCGATGCCGTGTTCACGCAGAAGAGCCGGGAAGTCCGTGTGCCGGGATTTTATGACGGCAACGGCACCTACCGAATCCGCTTCATGCCCGATACCGAGGGCGAATGGTCCTTCAAGACACGGTCGAAGACGGGTGCACTCGACGGCAAGACGGGTTCGTTTACGGCAAGTGCGCCATCGGCCGGCAATCACGGCCCCGTGCGGGTGCGCAACAAGTTCCATTTCGGCTATGCAGACGGCACGCCGTTCTTCTCCTTCGGCACAACCTGTTATGCCTGGACGCACCAGCCGCGGGAGATGCAGCAGCAGACGTTGGAGACGCTGAAGAAGACGCGTTTCAACAAGATCCGCATGGGCATTTTTCCGAAGGACTATCCTTACAATGTCAACGAACCGCTGCATGCCGGCTTCGAAAAAAGCGCTGACGGCAAGGAGGACTTCGACCGGCCGAATCCGGCCTTCTTTCAGCATTTCGACCGGCAAGTTGCAGCCCTGTGCGCGCTCGGCATTGAGGCCGACATCATCATCTTCCATCCCTATGACCGCTGGGGTTACGCCGACATGTCGGCGGAGCGTGATTTCCGCTATGTCGCCTATCTGGCAGCGCGGCTTTCCGCCTACCGGAACGTCTGGTGGTCGCTCGCCAACGAATACGACTTCCTGATCGACACCAAGCCCATGGAACAGTGGGACCGCTACTTCCACATCCTGGAGGAAAACGACCCTTACCAGCACCTTCGATCGATCCATAATGGCGACGTGACGGCCAATTTCGACCATCGTAAGCCGTGGGTAACGCATACCTGCATCCAGAACCCCGACGTCAAGCGCACGCAGGAATGGCGCAATGCCTATGGCAAACCCGTCGTCAACGACGAGCCGGAATATGAAGGCGATATCCTGCAGTCCTGGGGCAATCTCTCCGCCCAGGAGCTGGTCCACCGCTACTGGATCACCATGGCGCGCGGCGGTTATGCTGGCCATGGCGAGACCTATTCGCATCCCGAGGACCTGATCTGGTGGGCCAAGGGCGGCGAGGCCTGGAAGCGCATCGGCTTCCTGCGGGACCTGCTCGAGGCCGACGTCAAGCACGGGCTGGAACCACTCGGCATCATCGGCGAATGGCCCTGGTCACGGGTCTCGGGCGCGCGCGATGGCGACGGCGACTTCCGGCTGATCTATCTCGGCGAGCATCAACCCGTCATCTGGTCATCGGGCCTGCCGCTCGACGGCACCGATTACGACGTCGATATCATAGACACCTGGGAGATGACGATCACGCCAGCCGAAAAGGTTGAGGCCCCCGTGCCGCATCCCACCCGTCATGGCGCGATCGTGCGCGGCGGCAAGCCGGATGCAGCCTTCGGCGTCAAGCTCCCGCGCAAGCCGCATCAGGCGCTGCGCGTGCGCAGGAAGCGCTAGGGATCAGGGAGAAGCTCCATGTCTGGGTTGAGTATCAACAAAGTCAAGAAATCCTTCGGTTCGGTCGACATCATCCACGGCATCGACGTGGAGATTGCCGACGGCGAGTTCGTCATCCTCGTCGGCCCGTCCGGCTGCGGCAAGTCAACGCTCTTGCGCATGATTGCCGGCCTGGAGGAGATCAGCGCCGGCAAGATCAGCATCGACGGGCGCGTCGTCAACAATCTGCAGCCGAAGGACCGCGATATCGCCATGGTCTTTCAGAACTACGCCCTCTATCCGCAGATGACGGTCGCCCAGAACATGGGATTTGCTTTGGAGCTTGCCGGCGCCAAGCGGCCGGAGATCGACAAAAAAGTGGCGGAGGCTGCGGCGATCCTCGGCCTGCAGCCGCTTTTGGAGCGCAAGCCGGCGCAGCTTTCGGGCGGCCAGCGCCAGCGCGTGGCCATGGGCCGCGCCATCGTCCGCGATCCCAAGGTGTTTCTCTTCGACGAGCCGCTGTCGAACCTCGACGCGAAGCTCCGCGTCAAGATGCGGGCCGAGATCAAAGCACTGCATCAGCGCCTGAAGACGACGATCGTTTATGTCACGCATGACCAGATCGAAGCCATGACCATGGCCGACAAGATCGTCGTGCTGCAGGGCGGCCACGTCGAACAGATCGGCAGCCCGCTCGAACTCTATGACCGGCCGCGCAACATCTTCGTCGCCGGTTTCCTCGGTTCGCCGGCAATGAATTTCCTCGAGGGCACGCTTGAGGATTCCGGCGGGCCTAGTCTCGCTCTTCCCGGCGGCGCGCGGGTCAAACTCTCGCAGGCGCCGGCCAATTCCGCGGGCAAGCCACTCACGCTCGGCATCCGTCCCGAGGATATTTCGCTCGGTGGCGATGAGGGCGTCGAGGCGGTGGTGAAGGTTATCGAGCCGACCGGTTCGGAAACCCATGTCGCCATCGAGGTCGAGGGCAAGGAGCTGACCTGGGTCGTGCGCGAACGTGTAAACCTTGCTCCGGAGCAGCGCGTCAAGCTGTCGTTTGCGACCCCCAAGATACACTTCTTCGACCGGCAGACACAGAACAGGCTCGACGCTTAAAGCTCTTTGTGTTTCCGCCATTCCGGATACAGAACAGCTGCACTCCTTTGCTGGAAATGCGCTGAGATCAGCACCCTCAGATACAAATGAGCCGGGCGGCCTGACACCGCCCGGCTCTTTCCACGGTGTTGGTCCGCCCCAGGTCAGGTCACCGTGCTGAGTGTTCGTGCAATCGCATTGCGCCAGCCGACGATTCGGGCCTGCCTGTCCATGTCAGTCATATCTGGCTCAAATGTGCGGTCGCTCGCCCAGGCATTCGCGAAGTCATCCCGATCCGGCCAGACTGCAGCCCTGGATCCGGCAAGCCAGGCAGCGCCAAGCGCCGTCGTCTCCAGCGTCGCGGCCCTGTCCACAGGACTTGAGAGAATATTGGCGAGATGCTGCATGGTCCATTCGGAGGCCGACATGCCGCCATCGACGCGCAGGACGGTTTCGATCGGGTGGTCGCCCCAATCGCTGCGCATCGCCACCAGGAGATCGAGCGTCTGATAAGCGACCGACTCCAAGACAGCGCGCGCGAGTTCGGCCGGGCCGCTATTGCGCGTCAAGCCGAAGATCGCTCCCCGCGCTTCCGGATCCCAATAGGGAGCGCCAAGCCCGGTGAAGGCCGGCACGACATAGACCCTTTGCTGCGGATCGGCCCTGTCAGCCAGAGCACCGGTTTCCGATGCCTTCCCGATAATGCCGAGACCGTCACGCAGCCACTGCACGGCAGCACCCGCAATGAAGATCGATCCCTCCAGCGCGTAGGTCGTCTTGCCGTTCAGACGGTAGGCGATGGTGGTGAGCAGCCGGTTCTTCGAGTGCACGCGGTCGTCACCAGTATTCAGGAGTGCAAAACAGCCGGTGCCGTAGGTCGATTTCACCATGCCCGGTTCGAAACAGGCATTGCCGATCGTCGCCGCCTGCTGGTCGCCCGCGACCCCGAGGATCGGGATCCCCGTGCCGAAGATGTCAGGATCGACCATGCCGAAATCGTCGGCACTGTCCTTGACCTCGGGCAGCAGCGCGCGCGGGATGCGCAGGATCTCGAGAAGCTCGTCGTCCCAGCGGTTCTCGGCAATGTTGTAGAGCAGGGTGCGCGAGGCATTGGTCGCATCGGTGGCATGCGTCCGCCCGCCGGTCAGCTTGTAGATGATCCAGCTGTCGATGGTACCGAAACAGACCTCTCCGGCTTCGGCGCGGACACGCAGTCCCTCAACGTTGTCGAGCAGCCAGCGCAGCTTCGTGCCGGAAAAATAGGGGTCGAGAAGCAGGCCGGTCTTGGCAGTAAAGAGCTTTTCATAGCCATCGACCTTCAGCCGGTCGCACATTTCCGTCGTGCGCCGGTCCTGCCAGACGATCGCCCTGTGGAGCGGCCGGCCGGTGGCTTTTTCCCAGACGACAGTCGTTTCCCGCTGGTTGGTGATGCCGATGGCGGCAATCGCGCCCGGCGCTATGCCGCTCTTTGCTACCGCATCGCGCGCCGTCGCAAGCACCGTGTCCCAGATTTCGCCCGCATCGTGCTCCACCCAGCCGGTCTGCGGGAAATGCTGGGTAATCTCCGTCTGGGCCGATGATGCGATCCGCATCTGAGGGTCGAAAAGGATTGCCCGCGACGATGTCGTGCCCTGGTCGATGGCAAGGATATGGCCGTTCATGACATGTCTTTCCTGCGCAGCAGCCATCGCTCCGTCGAAACGACGGCCCTGTGCTCGTTTTATGTTTTGGATGCGCTGTCGACCTTCCCGGCACTGTCGCCGGGAAGGCCTGACGGTTGCCGGACGTCAGAGCGCCCGGCCAATCCGACGCCTACTTCTTGGCGTCGGCCCAGCTCTTGACGAGGTCGTCATAGTTGATGGTGACAGGCTTTTCCTTCTCGTTCTCGATCTTCAGCTGCGGCGCAAGGTTGCCCTTCTTCACCGCGTCTGCGTTCCAATAGGCGAGATCATGCTCCTCGGCGAGTTTCGGGCCGATATCGCCCTGCACCTTGGCGCGTTCCAGGCGCTGCAGCACCTTTTCCTGTTCGCCGCACAGCGAGTCCATGGCTTCCTGGGCCGTCTTTGCGCCGGAAGCGGCATCACCAATTGCCTGCCACCACAGCTGCGCGAGCTTCGGATAGTCAGGAACGTTGGTACCGGTCGGCGACCATTGCACGCGGGCGGGCGAACGGTAGAACTCGATCAGGCCGCCGAGCTTTGGAGCGCGCTCCGTGAAGCTCTTGTCGCGGATGGTGGATTCGCGGATGAAGGTCAGGCCGACGTGGCTCTTTTTCACGTCGATGGTCTTCGAGGTGACGAACTGCGCATAGAGCCATGCGGCCTTGGCGCGGTCGTCAGGCGTCGATTTCATCAGCGTCCAGGATCCGACGTCCTGATAGCCGAGCTTCATGCCGTCCTTCCAGTAGACGCCGTGCGGGCTCGGAGCCATGCGCCATTTCGGTGTGCCGTCCTCATTCATGACCGGCAGGCCGGGCTTGACCATGTCAGCGGTAAAGGCCGTGTACCAGAAGATCTGCTGGGCAACCGCACCCTGCGCCGGCACCGGACCGGATTCGGAGAAGGTCATGCCGCCGGCTTCCGGCGGAGCGTAGGCCTTGATCCAATCGAGATACTTCTCGATCGAATAGACGGAGGCAGGGCCGTTGGTGTCGCCGCCGCGTGCGACGCACGAGCCGACCGGACGCGAATTCTCGTCGACCTTGATGCCCCATTCATCGACCGGAAGCCCGTTCGGCAGACCCTTGTCGCCATTGCCGGCCATGGATAGCCAGGCATCGGTGAAGCGCCAGCCGAGCGACGGGTCCTTCTTGCCGTAGTCCATATGGCCGAAGACCTTCTTGCCGTTTACGTCACGGCCGGTAAAGAATTCAGCAATGTCCTCATAGGCCGACCAGTTGACGGGCACGCCGAGGTCGTAGCCGTATTTCGCCTTGAAGTCGGCCTTGTTCTTCTCGTCGTTGAACCAATCGTAGCGGAACCAGTAGAGGTTCGCGAACTGCTGGTCGGGAAGCTGATAGAGCTTCTTGTCCGGCGCGGTCGTGAACTTGGTGCCGATGAAGTCGTCGATGTCGAGGCCCGGATTGGTGACATCCTTGCCTTCGTTGGCCATCCAGTCGGTCAGGCTGCGGGCCTGCTGGTAGCGCCAATGGGTGCCGATCAGGTCCGAGTCGTTGACATAGGCATCATAGATATTTTCGCCGGACTGCATCTGCGTCTGCAGCTTTTCGACGACGTCGCCTTCACCGATGAGGTCATGGGTGATCTTGATGCCGGTGATTGCGGTGAAGGCAGGCGCCAGCACCTTCGATTCATATTCATGCGTCGTCAGCGTTTCGGAAACAACCTTGATGTCCAGGCCGGCGAAGGGTTTGCCGGCATCGACGAACCACTGCATTTCCTTTTCCTGGTCGGCGCGCGAAAGCGTCGATAGATCGCCGACTTCCTTGTCGAGGAATGTCTTGGCCTCGTCCATGCCGGCATAAGCCGACGCGGTCATTGCCAGCAGCAAGCCTGCTGTCGTCGTCAGTAAGTGCTTTCGCATAATATCCTCCCGGGGTTTGCGATTGCAGGTCTCACGTCTCAGGCGGCCAGTACCCCCGGCCATCTGTATCACCCTGGCATCACACGTAACGGAACACGCCGATCGCGTAGATCACGGAGATGCCAAGAGCCCACCACAGGTTGGGTCCTCCCAGACCCAGCCATGCAAGATGAATGAATGCTGCGCCAAGCAGCGAAATGAACAGCCGGTCGCCGCGCGTCGTCTCGAAGCGCAGCAGGCCGACGCGGGGCGAACCGCCCGGCGAGAAATATTCCCAGACGCTCATGCCGATCAGCAGCAGCAGGATCGTCAGGAAGAAGAGCGCCGTCGGCAGCGTCCAGGCCATCCAGGAAAAGCTCATGTCCGGTCCTCCTCAGACGCGACCCAGGGCAAAGCCCTTGGCGATGTAATTTCGAACGAAATAGATAACGAGCGCGCCGGGAATGATGGTCAGCACGCCGGCTGCCGCCAGCACCCCCCAGTCCATGCCGGAAGCCGAGACCGTGCGTGTCATGATCGCCGAGATCGGCTTTGCGGCCGTCGTCGTCAGCGTGCGGGCAAGCAAGAGTTCGACCCACGAAAACATGAAGCAGAAGAAGCCTGCCACGCCGACACCGCTCGCAATCAGCGGAATGAAGATCTTCACGAAGAAGCGCGGGAAGGAATAGCCGTCGATATAGGCCGTCTCGTCGATCTCCTTCGGCACGCCGGACATGAAACCCTCGAGGATCCAGACCGCCAGCGGCACGTTGAACAGGCAGTGGGCGAGTGCGACGGCAATATGCGTGTCGATCAGGCCGAAGGCCGAATAGAGCTGGAAGAATGGCAGCGCGAAGACCGCCGGCGGCGCCATGCGGTTGGTCAACAGCCAGAAGAACAGGTGCTTGTCGCCGAGGAAGCGGTAGCGCGAGAAGGCGTAGGCGGCCGGAAGTGCTGCGGCCACCGAGATCACCGTGTTCATCACCACATAGATGATCGAGTTGATATAGCCGTTGTACCAGGACGGATCGGTGAAGATGACCGCATAGTTGCGCAGCGTCGGGTTCGTCGGCCACAGCGAGAAGGCGCCGGTAATCTCGGCATTCTCCTTGAAGCTCATATTGACGAGCCAGTAGATCGGCAGGATCAGGAAGACGATGTAGATTGTCGGAACGAGCCAGGAAAGGCTGCCTGCAGGTTTGTATTTGCTGGTCATGTCTTACCTCCCCCTTAGCCGTTCGCGTCGCCGCTGGTCATCACGGTGTAGAACACCCAGGAGAGCAGCAGGATGATGAGGAAGTAGATGATCGACATTGCCGCCGCGGGGCCGAGATCGAACTGGCCGACCGCCATCTTCACCAGATCGATGGAGAGGAAGGTCGTCGAGTTGCCAGGGCCGCCGCCGGTGACGACGAAGGGTTCGGTATAGATCATGAAACTGTCCATGAAGCGCAACAGCACGGCGATCAAAAGCACGCGCTTCATCTTCGGAAGCTGGATGTAGCGGAAGACGGACCAGCGCGAGGCGCCATCGATCTTGGCCGCCTGATAATAGGCATCCGGGATCGAAACGAGGCCGGCATAGCACAGCAGCACGACGAGGCTCGTCCAGTGCCAGACGTCCATGATGATGACGGTTACCCAGGCATCGACCGGATCGCGTACATAATTGTAGTCGAGGCCGATCGCTTCTAGCGTATGGCCGAGCAGGCCGATATCGACACGGCCGAAAACCTGCCAGATCGTGCCGACGACGTTCCACGGAATGAGCAGCGGCAGCGCCATCAAGACGAGGCAGACGGGAACGCCCGGTCCCGATTTCGGCATGTTGAGCGCAATGAAGATACCAAGCGGAATCTGCAGCGCCAGGATGATGAAGGAGAAGAGCAGGTTGCGTTGCAGTGCGTCCCAGAAACGGGCGGAATGCAGGGTCTGGACGAACCAGTCGGTACCGGCCCAGAAGAACTCGTTATTGCCGAACGTATCCTGCACCGAATAGTTGACGACAGTCATCAGCGGGATGACGGCCGAAAACGCCACGAGCAGCAGCACCGGCAGGACCAGAAACCAAGCTTTGTTGTTCCACGTCTTCTGCATGGGTATCAGGCCTCCCTGCCGACGCGCCAGCTGTCGGCGTAAATGCTGATGGCCGACGGATCGAAGCTGACGCGGGCCTCTGCCGGGATTTCGGCATCCTCGGATACGACGATTGCGATCGGCTGGCCGGCGAAGCGGGCGCGAACGATCTTCTGGCGGCCGATATCTTCGACCTTGCTCACCGATACCGGCATACCCTCCCGACCGAGCCGGATGAATTCCGGGCGAATGCCGAGCTCGGTCTTGGTCGCGCCCTCGGTCTTCGGCGCATAGTCGAGCGTCAGCGTCTCGTCTCCGACCGTGACGGAGCTGCCATTGATCCGCGCCGGCATGACGTTCATGCCGGGCGAGCCGATGAAATAACCGACGAAGGTGTGGCTCGGCCGCTCGAAGAGTTCGGCTGGCGTGCCGATCTGGACGATCTGACCGTCATACATGACCACCACCTTCTCGGCGAAGGTCAGCGCCTCGGTCTGATCATGGGTGACATAGACCATGGTGAAGCCGAACTGCTTGTGCAGCCGCTTCAGCTGCGAACGCAGCACCCATTTCATATGCGGGTCGATGACGGTGAGCGGCTCGTCGAAGAGGATGGCGTTGACGTCGTTGCGCACGAGCCCGCGCCCGAGCGAGATCTTCTGTTTCTGGTCGGCGGTCAGGCCCTGCGCCTTGCGCTTCGCCCAGCCGGCAAGGTCGATCATCTCGAGAATGTCGCGCACGCGCCGGTCGACATCCGCTTCGGCGACGCCGCGGTTGCGCAGCGGAAAGGCTAGATTGTCGTAGACCGTCATCGTGTCGTAGATGACCGGAAACTGGAAGACCTGCGCGATATTGCGGCTCTGGGTCGAAAGGTCCGTGACATCCTTACCGTCGAACAGGATGCGGCCATGCGACGGCTGCAGGAGGCCGGAGATGATATTGAGCAGCGTGGTCTTGCCGCAGCCGGAGGGGCCAAGAAGCGCATAGGCGCCGCCATCGTTCCACTCGTGGTCGACTTCCTTCAGCGAATAATCCTTGTCGCTCTTCGGATTGGCGCCGTAAGCGTGGCGGATATGGTCGAGCGTGATGCGTGCCATTGTGCTCTCCTAAACCTTTCCAACCGTGGCGATGGCCTGTCCGTCGGCGCCGAAGGCCATCATGTGGCGCGTGTCGAGAAAGGCCTCGATTTCCATGTCCGGATCGATGTCGTGAATGCCATGTGCCAGCATCACCCAGCGCACGCCGTCATAGTCCAGGTGAACAAAGCTCTCCGAACCGGTGATTTCGGACACCAGCGTGCGCGCCTGCAGGCGGGCTGCATCGCCGGTCTGCGGCGCAAGGCCGAGGTGGTGTGGATGAAAGGCGATGGTGACAGGCCCGTTCGGCACGGTGGAAAGATGGGCCGGAACCGGAAGCGTGCCCCCGCCTGGGCGCACGAAGAGAGGGCCCGATTTGGTGACCTCGATGGCGTTCAGCGGCGGATCTGCGAAGATGCCGGCGGTGGCGAGATCGACCGGGCGGCGATAGACCTCGATTGTCGGTCCGAACTGGGTGATGCGGCCGGCGTTCAGCGTCGCTGTATTGCCACCGAGCAGCAATGCCTCCGATGGCTCGGTGGTGGCGTAGACGAAGATCGCACCCGACTGGGCGAAGATCTTCGGCAATTCCTCGCGCAATTCCTCGCGCAGTTTGTAATCGAGATTGGCGAGCGGCTCATCCATCAGCACCAGGCTGGCATTCTTGACGAGGGCGCGCGCGAGCGCAGTGCGCTGCTGCTGGCCGCCGGAGAGATTGAGCGGCGTGCGATCGAGATAGGGCGTGAGCTTCAGGAGTTCGGCTGCCTTGCGCACGTCGCGATCGATCGCAGCCGCATCCTTGCCGGAAATGCGCATCGGGGAGGCGATGTTCTCGTAGACGGTCAATGCCGGATAGTTGATGAACTGCTGGTAGACCATGGCGACTTTGCGCTTCTGCACCGGCATGCCGGTGACATCGGCGCCGTCGAAATGCACCGAGCCTTCGGTCGGCCGATCAAGCCCAGCCATCAGACGCATCAGTGATGTCTTGCCCGACAAGGTTGGCCCCAGCAGGACATTCAGCGTGCCCCGCTCGAGAACCAGATCGGTCGGATAGATATGATAGTCCGCGCCCACCATCTTGGCGGCGTTTCGCAGCTCCAGCATTCCGATTCCCGTGCCTCCTCGCAACGGGGACCACACGCCACCTTATCCGGCCATCTGCGCCGGCATGGCAGCCATGTACTCCTCCAGTGATCTGACCTGCTCCTTGGAAAGACGCAGGCCATCCTTTGTTCTTCGCCAGAGCACGTCTTCGGCGTGCCTGGCCCATTCATGTTGGACGAGATATTCGACCTCGGCCTCATAGAGGTCGGATCCGAACGGCCTGCCCAGATCCTCGATCTTCTGGGCGCCGCCGAGAAGCGTGGTTGCCCTGGTGCCATAGCGGCGTACGAGCCGGCGGGCATGGGCATCGGTCAGGAACGGATAGCGGCTCTTCAGCTTGCTGACTTCGCCCTCATAACCCTGCACCGGAAAGTCGCCGCCCGGCAGATGGCTGCCCGCCGTCCATGGCCTGCCCTTGAGACCGATCGCTTCGCCGATCTTTTCCAGCGCATGTTCCGACAGCCGCCGGTAGGTGGTGAGCTTGCCGCCGAAGACATTGAGAAGCGGCGCCTCGCCGGCCTTGCCCTCGATCTTCAGCACATAATCGCGCGTCGCCTCCTGTGCCTTCGAGGCGCCGTCGTCGAAGAGCGGCCGCACCGCCGAATAGTTCCAGACGATATCCTCCGGCCTCACCGGCTCCTTGAAATATTCCGATGCCGCATTGCAGAGATAGAGCGTCTCCTCTTCGGAAATCTTCACGTCCTTCGGATCGGCTGTGTAATCGCGGTCGGTGGTGCCGATCAGCGTGAAATCGGTCTCGTAGGGGATGGCAAAGATGATGCGGTTGTCGGGGTTCTGGAAGAAATAAGCGCGTGGCCCATCGAACTTCTTCCTGACGATGATGTGGCTGCCCTGCACGAGGCGCACATGGCGGGCCTCGTTCTGGCCGAAGGCTGCGCGGATGACATGATCGACCCAGGGGCCGGCGGCATTGATGAGCATGCGGGCCTGATGGCGCTCGCTCTTGCCGCTTACCGTGTTGACCGTCTCGATCGTCCAGACGCCCTTCTCGTCGGCACCCTTCTCCTGTCTCGCCGACACGACCTTGGTGCGCGGCATGATCAGCGCGCCCTTGTCGGCGGCATCGCGCGCATTCAGCACCACCATGCGGGCATCGTCGACCCAGCCGTCGGAATATTCGAAGGCCTTGGTGAAGAGGCCCTTCAGCGGCTTGCCGGCCGGATCGGAGCGCATGTCGAGAACCGATGTCGGCGGCAACAGCTTGCGGCCGCCCAAGTGGTCGTAGAGGAAGAGGCCGAGGCGGATCATCCAGGCCGGCCGGATGCCGCCCTTGTGATAGGGCAGCACGAAACGCAGGGGCCAGATGATGTGGGGGGCCATGGCCCACAGGATCTCGCGCTCCATCAACGATTCCCGCACCAGGCGGAACTCGTAATGTTCGAGATAGCGCAAGCCCCCATGGATGAGCTTTGTGGCGCCCGACGAGGTGCCTGAGGCGAAATCGTTCATCTCGGCAAGGGCCACCGTATAACCACGGCCAACCGCATCGCGCGCAATGCCGCAGCCGTTGATCCCACCGCCAATGACGAAAATATCGTGGATTCGGCTCATGCTCCCCCTCTTTGAGCCAGAAAGCGCAATAGTTTCCCCAACCATTGCGAAAGTGAGGACGATTAAACCGAAAATTTTTCGAATGTCAAACGAATGTTACTCGCCGCTAAAATCAGCGATTGGCTTTCGCCGTTTCGACCAGAACGACGCCGCTCTGCTGACAGATATTGCGGATGGAAGGCGAATCGCATTGGTCGGTAATGAAGGTATGGACCTGCGAAATCTGGCCGATACGAACAGGCGCGGTCCGTTCGAATTTGGTCGAATCCGCAACCAGGATGACGTGTCTGGCATTGGCGATGATCGCCTGCGCCACCTTGACCTCGCGGAAATCGTAGTCGAGCAGGGCACCGTCAGGATCGATTGCCGATGCGCCAATCACGGCATAATCGACCTTGAACTGCCTGATGAAATCGACGGCCGCTTCCCCGACAATGCCGCCGTCGGACTGGCGCACGACGCCGCCGGCAATCACCACCTCGATATTGTCGATCAGTCTTAATCTATTGGCAACATTGATATTATTGGTGATCACCATCAACTCGTGATGATCGGAGAGGGCTTCGCCAACGGCTTCTGTCGTCGTGCCGATATTGATGAAAAGCGAACTGTTGTTGGGAATGAGATCGGCTGCGGCAATGCCGATCGCCTGTTTCTCCGTCGCGGCGATCTGGCGCCTTGCGTCGTAGCGGACATTTTCCGTTCCGCGCGGGAAGGTCGCACCGCCATGTATGCGCGTCAGGAGCTGCGCATCGCAAAGATCGTTCAGATCCTTGCGGATCGTCTGCGGTGTCACGGCAAACTGCGTTGCCAGATCATCGACCAGCACCCGGCCCGACGATCTTGCAAGCGCGATGATCTTCTCCTGACGATCCGACAGAAACATGCGCCCTCCCTTCGTTTCGCTTTCATCTTTAGCGAAACTTGGCTTGAGGGCAATCTCACGGGGCGCTTTGTTTGAATATGATCGAGTGCTGAAATCCCTTTGGATATTGCAAAGCTCGCCCCGCCTCTGCCTTGTTGCGCGCTTAGCGTATTATGCGATTCGCTGTCCGCGACGGGGCGGAGCATGCACGAGGGACAAAAGGAGAGTTCGATGACAGACGCCAAGAGCGGCATTACGGGACTACGGCCGCAGATTACGGTGATTGGCGTCGGCGGTGGCGGCGGTAACGCGATCAACAACATGATCGCCGAGAAACTGGCCGGTGTCGATTTCATCGCTGCAAATACGGACGCGCAGGTGCTGGCGACCTCCAAGGCATCCCGTCGCATCCAGCTTGGCGCCCATGTCACCGAAGGCCTCGGCGCCGGCTCCTTGCCGGAAGTCGGCCGCGCCGCCGCAGAGGAATCGCTCGACGAGATCATGGATCACCTGAGCGGTTCGCACATGTGCTTCGTTACCGCCGGCATGGGCGGCGGCACGGGCACGGGTGCGGCACCCGTCATTGCGCATGCGGCCCGTTCGGCCGGCATCCTGACCGTCGGCGTCGTCACCAAGCCCTTCACCTTCGAAGGCAATCGCCGAATGAAAATGGCGGAAGCCGGCATCGAAGCGCTGCGCCAGGCAGCCGATACCGTCATCGTTATTCCCAACCAGAACCTCTTCCGCATTGCCGACGCCAAGACCACCTTCGCCGATGCCTTCATGACGGCCGACCGGGTGCTCTATTCCGGGGTTGGCTGCATCACCGACCTCATCGTCAAGGAAGGCTTGATCAACCTGGACTTCGCCGATGTGAAATCCGTCATGCGCGGCATGGGCCGGGCGATGATGGGTACCGGCGAAGCCAGCGGCGAGGGCCGGGCAATGAAGGCAGCGGAAGCGGCCATCGCCAACCCGTTGCTCGACGATATCTCGATGAAGGGCGCCAAGGGCGTGCTGATCTCGATCTCTGGCGGCTCGGACATGACGCTGTTTGAGGTCGACGAAGCCGCAAGCCGCATTCGCGACGAGGTGCAGGACGACGCCGAAATCGTCGTCGGCGCGATCTTCGATCGCAGCCTGGACGGCAGGTTCCGCGTTGCTGTCGTTGCGACCGGCCTTGACGGCGCCGGCGCAACCGCTGCCGCGCCGGGCTTCACTGCCGAGCAACTCCAGGGCCGTATGTTGCAATAGGGTTCACAGGATCGCTTGACCCAGGCGGTTTCTTTTAGCGGCAACGGACAAGAGCATTTGAGAGAGATGAGACTGGCTGCAACCACGTCGTCATCTCGACTCTCTCAGCGGTAAGATGCTGAAGGCCTATGAGGTCGCCCCACCTCTAAGTTAGTGGCAACGTTCGTGATCATGTCCGGCCAGGTTTGCGCTATCGTCGGTTTTGAGCGCCGCGTAAGCCTGGCATTCGTGCTTGGACCGACGCAGGTCGTGATCCTGCGCGTCCTTTATGCCGGACGGCAATTCGAAACTGGGGAAAATTGGACCGCGCCCTTGGGCCGGACGGCGAAGCGCGCAAAGCCTGGACTGGTCGAACCGGTCTCTAGCAAATCACGCCGATCACCTCGTCGGCGGCACGCAAGCCACTTTCCCAAGCGCCATGTGCGGTCGAGAAGTCCGATTGATGTGTCGCCTCGCCAGCGAAGAACAGCCGGTCGGCGACCGGTCGTGCAAGGATGGTGCGGGCGCCTGCATGGCCGGGTAGCGCATGGCTGTAGGAGCCGCGAACCCAATCCGTGTGGCACCATGACGAGGCGGCCAGAGGCCGCAGGTGGCGGCGAATATTGTTTCCGATGAGCGATGACAGCTGGTCGAGGGCGAAGGTGAAGGCGTCGAGCAGGCCGGACTGTTCGATGACGACGGCGCCCTTTCCGCCGAAGAAGCCTTCGACGACCGGGCGGCCGAGCGGCCGGATATAATAGCTGCCGGTCTCGTCACTCCTGACATCGCCGAGCAGATGGGTTTCCGGCTCAAGACCGTGATTGCCGGTCAGCTCCATGAACAGTTTGTCTGCGAGGCCGAGCGGCAATTGCGCTGCGGCATGCAGATGGTCATCGGCCTCAGGGTCGAAGGCGATGGTGCCGCGGCCAAGAACATTGGTCGAGACCGTGACGATCGCCGCACCCGCCGTGACCGGGCCGCGGTCGGTTTCCAGCCGCACGCCTTGACCGGTCAGGGCAATACGGCGAACCGGTGTCGACAGGCGCAGGACCACATCAGGAACGGAAGCACCGATCAGGTTTCCATAGCCTTCGTGCACCCGCCAGTTGGCGTTAGTCGCGGCATTGTCATAGGCAAGGAAATCGGCGACCGACAGCCGCTCCAGCGGTGCGCCGTTCAGATAGCCGCTGAGCGACTGGCAATATGCATTCCACTCGCCATCCGGCTCCAGCGCGTCCGACGCCCGGTCGCTTTCGGGTGGATTGACGCGCAGGCGCTCTTCAAGCGCTTCCCAGGCAGCGGCGGCAGCCCGACGTTCCTCCGGCGAGAAACCGAGATCGCGCCACTGATTCTGCCAGGCCGTCGGCCCGCGCTCGATCGTAAAGCCGGCCGCACGGCCGATTGCGACAAGGGGATTGCGTTCGGCCGAATGCAGCCAGCCGCAACCCATATCGAGCGGCATGCCTGACAGTTCGATCGTCCAGGCCCGGCCGCCGACGCGGTTGCTGGCCTCGAGGATGACGACCGAGCGCCCGGCATCGGTAAGCTTTCGTGCGGCAGCAATGCCCGCTGCGCCAGCGCCGATAACAGCCACGTCGTAGTCCATCGTCACCCCTCCGCCACGTGCTTCGTCATCACCTTGATAGGCTTCAGCTTTACATGGGAGCTGCCCCCGCTTCAATGCGCCCGAAAGCCTGCTACTATGCCGACATGACCTTCTTTGAAACCCTTGTTGCCTTGCTGGCTGTCGCCATCCTGCTCCTGCAGATCACCCGGCGCATGCATCTGCCCTATCCCGGCATTCTGGCTGCTGCCGGGGTCTGCGTGGCGATGCTGCCCGGCGCGCCTGTTATCCCGATCGATCCGCCGACGGCGCTTGCCCTGTTCATCGCGCCGGTGCTCGTCGACTCCGCCTATGACTTCCCGATGGGTGCTGCGCGGCGCATGGTGCTGCCGCTGATCTTTTATGCCGTGATTGCCGTTCTGGTCACGACCGGCCTGGTGGTCTCGATCAGCATGCTGACTGTTGGCCTGCCGATTGCGGTGGCCGTCACGCTCGGCGCCATCGTTGCCCCGCCCGATGCTGCTGCAGCGACCGCCGTGCTTTCCAATCTGCCGGTGGATCGGCGTGTGGATGCGTTGCTCAAGGGCGAAAGCCTGTTCAATGACGCAACGGCGCTGTTGCTGTTTGGAGCGGCACTGACAGTCCAGGCACGCGGCGGGCTCGATGGCGCAACCGCGCTGCAGATCGGCTTTGCCGCACCCGGCGGCATTCTCTTCGGCATCGTCTTCGGCTTCCTCGTCTCACGGCTGCGGCCGATCACCGAAAATACGGTCGGCGGCACACTGCTGCAGTTCGTCTATGCCTTTTCGACCTGGCTGATCGCCGAGCATCTGCACCTTTCGGCGGTGCTGGCGACGGTTGCGAGCGCCATGACGATCGCCACGCTTTCAACGGTCGATGATTCCCCGCGCATGCGGGTACATTCCTTCGCCGTCTGGACGACGGTCGTCTTCCTGCTGAACGTAGTCGCTTTCCTGCTCATGGGCCTGCAGGCCCGCCGTATTCTTGAATCCATGTCCGCCGACGCGCTGGAACGGGCCCTCTATTTTGCCGCCATCGTCGTCGTCGGCGTCATCCTGGCGCGCCTGGCGATGGCCTTCCTGCTGCATGCGATCGTCGCTTCACGCCACCGGCGCGGCAATGTGCTGGCGCCGTTTACCAACGGCGAGACCTTTCTGGTCGGCTGGTCCGGCATGCGTGGCCTTGTCACGCTCGCGACCGCCTTTGCCCTGCCTGCCGATTTTCCTGAGCGGGACCTCGTCGTGCTGACGGCCTTTGCGGTCGTGCTCGCAACGCTCGTCATCCAGGGAGCGACACTCGCTCCGATGATCCACTTTCTGAAACTCGGGCGACAGGCGGAAGTTCGCGACGAGTTCGAGGCGGCCCGGCGGTCGCTTGCCGAAGCCGCATTTCAGCGACTGGAGAAGGAAGATGGTGCCGAAGCCGCGGCGCTCCGCGCGGTCAGCAAGGATCATTGGAACGCGCCGGCCAATACCGATCAAGCCTCGCAGCTTATCCGACGCCGCGATCTGACGATCGCAGCAGTGATCGCCCAGCGCCAGCGCCTCGAGGAACTGCGAGACACGGACCAGATCGGCCCGACCCAATATCTGGAACTGCAGGAGGACCTGGACTGGAAGCAGCTCTCGGTCGGCCCCGACGAAGATCGGCGCATCACCGAGAGCTAGGTCATCAAGAACGAGCGAGGCGGCGCGCCCTCAGCGGATGCTGAACGGGAAATATTTCGCGTTGATCGTATCGTAGGTGTCGCCGGCCTGGATCGTCTCCAGCGCAGCATTGAGCTTGTCCAGCAACGCCTTGTCGGAAGGGCGCACGGCGATACCGGCGCCGTCACCGAAATATTCGGTATTCTTGATATCTTCGCCCTTGAAGGCGCAGCAGCTGCCCGCTTTGGTGTTTGCGAGCCAGTCGTAGACCGCCAGCTTGTCTTCCAGGATGATGTCGACCTTGCCGTCGGCAAGACCCTTGTAGAGATCCGGAGATGCAGGGAACACGGTCGTCGCGACGCCACTATAGAACTTCTTGGCATAGGCTTCCTGGGAGGTCGCCGCTGTCACACCGAGCCGTATGTTCTTCAGATCATCGGGAGAGGTGCCGGCAATGCCGGATTTTTTGGGCGCGATGAAGACCGACGGGCTGTCATAATATTTCTGGGTGAAGGCAACCTTTTCGCGCCGCTCTGCGCTCATCGACATTGACGAGATGATCGCGTCATACTTGTTATCCAGCAGGTTCGGGATCATCGCAGTCCATTCCTGGATGACGAATTCGCATTTCAATTTTGCCGTCTCGCAAAGGGCCTTGGCGAAATCCACGTCGAAGCCTTGAAGCTGATTGTTGGAATCGAGATAGTTGAACGGCGGAAATGCGCCCTCGACCGCTATACGGATGCTGTTGTTTTCCGCAGATGAGACAATAGCGGGCTCAAGAATACTCGCCGATATAAGGGCGGCAAAAGACAATGCGAGAAATTTCAAGCGGAAACTATATATAAATCGCAACATAGCATCACCTTATCTTGGAGTTATCTTGCCAACGTTGCATCGGGCAAGCGTCACGCAGCAAGCAGCCAACCACACAACGATTAAAAAGCTCATCACTTTTCAGCCGTTAATTTACGGCTGCTTGAAAAGCTTTTCGTAATCAATCAAGGCCAGTATCGGAACTCCGTGGGAGGAGGTTCCGTGTCTGCTCGTCAATCATCACGACTATTTGCTCACAGAGCGGCCTGGGCGTCGTCCGGGTCGATATTGCTCCTGCTTGCGATCAGCGGGCTGGCAATTCTTGGGCTTGTATTCCTCGCCGCCATCTGGGCGGGAGAGGAAAGCGATGCGGCCGCCCTTGATCGTCAGCGACAACTCGTCAACAGCCGCCTTCAGGATCAAGTCAAGCGCGTGTCGCAGGATATCCAGCTGATGGGCGCAGGTTATGCCTCGCTGCTGGTGGCGGATTCAGCAACCGCGAGCGGCAAGAGCGAACGCGCGGGCGCGACATCCGCAGCGACATTCGGGAAGATCGCAACAACGGTCTTCGGCTACAACGCGGCATTCCTCGTGACCCCAGCAGGCGAGCTTGCCCTGCAGTCCGATCCCGAAACGAAACGTCGCTTCAAATGGGTGCGGCCGCTGCTTCAGCCGATGATCCAGGATCTGGAAGCAAAGCAGCACGGTGCGCCGCAGGGGCCGAGCTCCGAACCCGAACCCAGCCAGGTGGAGCTGATGCGGCTGGAGGGCCGCCCTTCGGTTGCCGGCGTCGTTTCGGTCATGGGGTCTTCGAAAGTGGATCCGCAGGAGGGGAATGACGGCAACAGGCTCTACCTCGTGACGTTCCGCTTCCTCGACGGTATCACGCTCGATACACTGAGCCGCGAACAGGGATTGGCCGGCGCCCGCTATGCCCGCACCGCCGATCAGGAGCAAAATGAGGTTGCGTTTCAAATAGAGGCGACGGCTACCGGAGAGCCTATCGGCTTTGTTATCTGGACGCCGGACCTGCCGGGCTCACGCGTCATCGGCCGGCTTGTTCCGGTCCTCTCCATTGCCGGCCTGGTCATTGCCGGGCTCTTCTTCGCACTGATGGGTCGTTTGCGCCGCAGCCTTAGAGAACTCAGCGCCAGCGAACATCATGCGCGGCATCTATCGCTTCATGACGTTTTGACGGGCCTGCCGAACCGGGCGCTGTTTGCTGCTCGCTTCGAGCAATGCCTTGCGGCCATGAAATCCCCCGGCCGACGCGCCGTCCTTGCCCTCGTCGATCTCGACAAGTTCAAGGAGGTGAACGACATCCATGGACATGCCGCCGGCGACGAGCTTCTGCGCAGCGCCGTCGACAGGATGAACGCCCTGATCAAATCGGGCGATACACTTGCCCGGCTCGGCGGCGATGAGTTTGCCCTGCTTCTTCCCGATGCGAGGGAAGCCGATGACACCCATATTGTCCTCTGCAACGCCATCATCGAGGCCCTGAGCAAGCCGTTTCAGCTTCGCGGAGGTGACGTCGTCGTCCGCATAGGCTGCTCGATCGGCATCGCCACCTTTCGTGACACGACCCAGGCAACCAGCGAATTTTTGCGGCGTGCGGATGTTGCGCTCTATGAAGCCAAGACCAACGGGCGCGGCTGCTTGATCGAATATGAACCCTCTCTCGATCATAGGGTCGAAGCGCGGGAAAATCTCAAGAACGATCTTCGTCTCGTGCTGGAAGATCAAGTGCAGCTTTCCGGCATTCCGGACAATTCGCGTTCGGGTAATCCGGGCCATCTGGAGGTCTTCTTTCAAGGCGTGCATCGTGCCGACGCGCCTGGGCAGCTATCGGGTGCTGAGGCCCTCCTGCGATGGCGCCATCCCACCCAAGGGCTTCTGTCGCCCGACAAGTTCATCCCCATTGCAGAAGAGGCTGGCATGATCGACCAGCTGGGCGAGTGGGTCCTCAGGAATGCCACGCAGGCGGCGGCTTGCTGGCCAGCCGACATGTCGGTCGCCGTCAATGTTTCGCCCTCGCAAATCCGGCATCGGGACTTCGACCGCCATGTGCTTTCGATCCTGGCGGAAACCGGCCTGCCGCCATCGCGGCTGGAATTGGAACTGACGGAAGCGGCACTCTTCAACATCGATGAAAATGCGCAGGCAACGCTTGGCCGACTCCGATCCCAGGGGATCCGAATTGCCCTCGACGATTTCGGCACCGGTTTTTCGTCGCTAAGCCATCTCGTTCAATTCAACATCGACCGGATCAAGATCGATCGCTCATTCGTCAGCTTGCTTGGGGCTCAGGCAGAGGGCGCCGCCATCGTTTCCGCGATCCTGGGTTTGAGCCGCACGCTCGGAAAGGCGACGACGGCGGAAGGCGTGGAGACGGAGGGGCAGAGAGACTTTCTCGTCGCAGCCGGCTGCAACGACCTGCAGGGCTTCCTTCTCTCCCGCCCCGTGCCTCTGGTCGAATTCCTGAAATCATTCCCTTCGATCGAAGCAATGAGGCCCCAGTCGGTTGCCGCATCCTATTCGCGCGGCTGATCTCTTCCGCGACTGCTCCCCTCACGGCCGTTTTCCCATCATCCAGACGAGATAGGGGGCGCCTGCGAAAGCGGCAAACAGGCCGAGCGGCAGATCGTAGGGGAAGGTCACGGTGCGGGCACCGAGATCTGCGATCACCATCAGCACAGCCCCTATGACCGCGGCGGCGAAAAGCCTGCTGCCTGCCTTTTCGAAACCGGCCCGGTGGGCGATATGCGGGGCCATCAGGCCGACGAAGCTCAAGGGGCCGACAAGCAGCGAGGCGGCAGCGGTCGCAATGCCTGCCGTCAGCACCATCATCGTGCGGGCACCGACGAGCGGCAAGCCGAGCGCAAGCGCGACGGGTGCCCCGAGCGGCAGAATGGTCATCCATCGCGTGAAGATCAGACCGACGGCCAGGATGACGACGGTGAGGCCGGCGAGGAACGTAGCCGTTTGCGGCGTGGCGGCCGCAGCCGAACCGCCGAGCCAGGCAAGGATCTGCCAGGCACGCTGGTCGCCGACAGCAAGAAGTGCGCTCAGGATCGCCGAGCTGAAGGCGCTGACGGAAATGCCGGCAAGCAGCAGGCGTTCGGGCGGCAGATGCCGGCGGGCGGCAAAGAGGGCCACAACGACGAGGACGACGATCGCACCGCCGCCGGCGCCGACGAAAAGACCAGCCGCGTCGGCATTGGCGGAAAAGCTCAAGGCAATGGCATAACCGACGCCGGCCCCACCGCTGACCCCCAGGACCTCGGGGCTTGCCATCGGATTGCCGGTGAGGCGCTGCAGCATGGCGCCCGCCATGGCAAGCAGGCCGCCGGCGGCGGCAGATGCGACCAGGCGCGGCCAGCGGGCGGGAAACAGTTCCCAGAAGAGCTCGCCGCGAAGCAACGTCCACCCATCCGGCAGGCGCGCGACGAAGAGGGCCGCCCAGACGAGCGGCGGGAGCAGGCAGAGGATCAGGATGAGGCGCGACAGCGGCGACCGGGAAACGACGACGCTATCGGGCGTCTGCGGCGGCTCGACGGCACGCACCTGCGGCAGCAGCCAGAGCAGCAACGGCCCGCCGATCAGTGCGGTCACCGATCCCGTCGGGAAAGTCTCGCCCGCCGAGGAAGCGAGCAGTTGCACGACACCATCGCAGAACCACAACAGCAAGCCACCGGCGACAGGCGAGAGAAGCAGGATGCTGCGTGTCGTGCGCGCACCGAGCAGGCGCATGAGCGCGGGGGCGGCCAGGCCGACAAAGCTGACGAGACCGACGGCGGCAGCAACGCCGGCGCTGAGGGCTACGGCAAGGCTTGCAACGGCAATGCGCGTGCCGACGAGCGCCACACCCAGCGAGCGCGCACCGCTGTCGCCGAGGCCGAGCAGGGTCAGCGGACGCAGAAGAAGCACGGTGATGACAAGACCGAGCAGCAGCTCCAGGCCGAGTGTCACCGTCGCCGACCAGTCCTGCTGGCTGAGCGAACCGCCATTCCAGGTGACGAGCGACATCAGATATTCGCCCTGCGACAGGGTCATCGCTGCTGACAGCGCGCTGCAGGTGATGCCAACCAGCAGGCCGGAAACCGCCATGGTGATGGGCTCGAAGCTGCGCCGCCAGCCGAGCAAGAAGACGAGCGCCGTGGCCGTGGCAGCACCGGCAAGCGCCACAAAAGCGCGGTAGCCATCGAGCACCTCGGGAAAGAACAGCGTGGCAGCGACGATCGCAAGCTGCGCGCCTGAGGAGACGCCGAGCGTCGAGGGATCGGCAATCGGGTTGCGAAGCAGACGCTGCAAGAGGGCGCCGGCAAGCCCGAGGGCTGCACCGGCCAGAATCGCGACTGCCCCGCGCGGCAGGACGGCATAGGCGAAAATGATCTGCTGCGTGGTCATCTGCCCGGCATCGAAGGGTAAGGACGGCCAGTCGGCGAAGGGCAGATGGTTGAGTGCCGCGCACAGGAAGAGGCCGGCGGAAGCGACGAAGGCGACAAGCGCGACAGTGAGCGCAGCAGGTCTGATCACGGCGTTTCTCCTGACGACGACAAGGCCGTCTTGAAGAGCTGCGTGAAGCGGGCAGCGGCTGCAACGCCGCCATAGGGATTGATATTGCCAAGCATCAGCACACGCCCGTCCCGCACCGGCTGCAGCGACTGCCAGATCATGCTGTTCTTGAGGCCGTTGCGCGCTTCGACAGGGATATCGGAGATGATGACGATGCGCGCTTCCGGCTCGGCAGCCAGGTTTTCGATCGGCACCGGAGCGGCGAACGTATAACGGGAGCGGTCCGTCCAGGCGTTCGGCAGGCCAAGCCTGGAAAGGATATCGCCGAACATGCTGTCGGCGCCGAAGACGCGGACGTGCCTCGCATCCCCGATATTGACGAGATAGGTCGGCCGCGATGCAAAGCCCTGCAGGCTGAGGCGTGCCTCCTCGACAAGGGCTGCCTGTTTGGCCACGACTTCGCGGCCACGCTCGTCGAGGCCGAGTTCACTTGCCAGTGCCGAAACGGCGATGATTGCCTTCGCATAGGGCGGCTCGCCCCTGTTGTAGAAGGGCAGCGACAAGGTTGGCGCGATCGCCCGAAAGCTCGCCTCGAACCTGGCATAGAAGGGTGAAATCAGAATGAGATCCGGGCGTAAGAGACGCAGGAGTTCGAGGTTGGGCGATCCCCGCAGGCCAAGATCGGCAACGCTCTCATCCAGCACCGGCTCGACGGCATCCTTGCGGAACTGCACGAGTTCGGTCGCGGCGATCGGCATGACGCCGAGAGCCGCCAGCGTTTCCAGCATGGCCCAGTCGATCGCCGCGATGCGCTTTGGAACGGATTGGGGCGTTTCCGCGAAGGTTTTTCCCGGAACAGCGAATGCCGCCAGCAGTGCAAGCGCCTGCCGACGGCTGATGCTCTTTCCATATGCGTCGCGAAATTCACTCACCATTGAAAGGTCAGCTTGCCCATCACCGTTCTGCCATCGCCATAGGTGCAGCCGAAGGAGCTGCAGCTTGCAACATAATCCTTGTCGGCAAGGTTCTTCACGTTCAGCGAGGCGGTCACATTGTCCTTCTTGTAATGGACTGCTGCATCGAAGAGGGTGACGGCGTCAAGATCGAGTGTGTTCTTGGTGTCGCCATAGCGCTGGCCGACATAGCGCACGCCACCGCCGAGACCGAAGCCTTCAAGCGCCATATCCTCGGGGAAGGTATAGTCGAGCCAGAGGCTGGCGGCATGTTCGGGCACATTGTCCGGACGATTTCCGTCGTCGGTGCCGCCGACGATTTCAGCCTGCATGTAAGTGTAGGCAGCCCGCAGATCGAGGCCGTCGGTCAGGCTGGTGACCCCTTCCAGCTCGATGCCCTTGACGTCGACCTCGCCGATCTGCCCCGTCGTCGTGCCACCGGACGGCAGCGCGATTGTCGTCAGAACATTCTTCTGCTTCAGGTCATAGGCGGCGACAGTGAAGAAACCATTCCAGCCCTCCGGCTGATATTTGACGCCGACTTCCACCTGTTCGCCCGTTGTTGGCTGCAGCGGCCCGCCGGTCGCCGGCACCGGCACTGGCTCGAAGGAGGTGGCATAGCTGATATAGGGGGCGATGCCGTTGTCGAAGACATAGCTGAGGCCGGCGCGACCGGTCAGCTTCTGGTCGTCCTTGTCGAGGGAGCGCGATACGCCAGTCAGCCGGTTCGTCGAGGTGCCCTCAGTGCTTGCCCAATCCTGGCGAAGGGCTGCCGTCGCGCGCCAGTTCTCATAAGCAAGCTCGTCCTGCACATAGAGGCCGACCTGCGTCATCTGCGAATCGACTTTGGTGCTGAGCGTCGGCGCAATCAGCTTGACCGAGCCGTAGACCGGATTGAAGGCATCGAGCGGCGTGGCGCGCCAGAACTGGGTGCCGACATTGTTGTCGTAGTAGCGGTAATCCAGACCGAAGAGCACCTTGTGCTGGATCTCGCCGGTATCGAATTCCGCAAGCAGGTTATTGTCGACATTGAAGGTGTTGAGCAGCTCATCCTGGATAGTGGCGTTGCGGTTGATCGTCCGCCCGCCAGTAAGGCCGGTCGTCGACATGCCGAGGGCCTGATAGTTCCAGTCGAAATTCTGGTAGCGCAGGTTCTGGCGGAAGGTCCAGGTGTCGTTCAGGCGATGTTCGAGTTCATAGCCGAAATTGGTCAGCGTCCGGTCGGACCTGTCGAAGCTCTTATCGCCGACGAAGAAATCCCGCGACAAGCGGTTGGCGCCCGAAGCGTCGAGGGTGAGCTGTGGTGGCAAGCCGGACGGCGTGCTCGGATTATCGTGCTGGACGCTGGTCAAGATCGTCAGTTTGGTATCGTCATCCGGTTGCCAAGTGAGCGCTGGCGCAATGAAATAGCGGTCATTGTCAAGCTCGTCGACCTGCGCCGAGCCCGTCCTTGCCAATCCGGTCAGACGATAGGCGAAATCGGAATTGCCGGGCATGATGTCGCCGAAATCGAAATAGGTGCCATAGGTGTCATAGCTGCCAGCCTGTACGCCGACCTCGCCGAAACGTTCGAAGACCGGCCGCTTGCTGATGAGATTGATCATGCCGCCCGGATTGCCCTGGCCGTACATGACCGACGCCGGACCACGCAGCACTTCGATACGCTCGAGCTGATAGGGATCGACCGCTGGGGCACCTGCGGTGCGCATCATGCGCAGTCCGTTGAGGAATTGCGCCTGACGGCTGTCGAAGCCGCGGATACGCGGGGAATCAAAGCGCGGATCGGCGCCATAGGGCTCGCCGACGACCCCGGGCACATAATCGAGCGCCTGGCCGACGGTTTCGGCACCCTGCGACTTCAGCTGGTCAGCCGTCAGCACCGAGATGGACTGCTGGGTTTCGAGCAGCGGCGTACCGGTCTTGGTGGCAGTCGCACTCGTCCTTGCGACAAAACCCTTAACCGGCGCCGTCGGGTCCTCATTCTTGGAGCCGCTGATGACGATCGGGGCAAGCGTCGTCGGATTGACTTCCTGCGCAGTAACCGGAAACAGCGGCGCCAGAAGCGCGCTTGCCAGCGCCGTCGTCGAAACGAATTTGAGCAGGTGAGGAGAACCAGTCATCGAAAGCCCGTTACATTGGAAAACTGGATTTTTCTAATCATGTTATTTTTCCAAGGTCCAATAAACGAGGCTCGAATTTTTCATAAGTCTGATTTATGAAACGCGCCTAATGCCATAGATTTGAATTCTTCCAGGAGAGAGAATTGGCCCTGTCCGACCCCGGCTTTGAACTCCGGCATTTGAGGTATCTTGTCACCCTCGTCGAGGAGCGGAACTTCGAGCGCGCTGCGGCCCGCCTCGGCATCGCCCAGCCAGGCCTCAGCCAGCAGATCAGGAGCCTTGAAAAGATCGTCGGAACGCCGCTGCTCGACCGGACCCGCCGGGGTGTGCAACTCACTCATTCCGGCGAGATCCTGTTCGAGGAAGCGCGCAAGGTGCTGGTGCAGACCGAGGCAACCGTCGCGGCCATCCACCGTGCAGGCCGCGGCGAAAGCGGGCGCATCTCGATCGGCTATGTGGCGTCGGCGGCTTATTCCGGCGCGGTCGTCGGCTCCATCAGGGAGTTCAAACGCGATTATCCCTATGTCGAGGTCGAGCTGCAGGAAATGGAACTGCGCCAGCAGCTCCAGCGCATTGCCGACGGCCTGCTCGATTTCGGTTATATCCGCGCCCCGGCGCCGATCCCATCAGGCGTTATTGTGCAGGTCCTGCTGCGCGAGCCGCTGGTTGCCATGGTCCCCGCGGATCACGAATTCTCAGAGCGCGTTATCGACACGCTCTCCCGACTGGCCGACAATACCTTCATCACGCCGCGCCAACCGCCGGAAGTCGGCTTCTACCGCAACACCCTGCAGGCCTGCCGGGAGGCGGGCTTCGAACCATCCGTCAGGGCCATCGCCCACGACTTCACGGAAATCGCCGCCCTCGTTGGCATCGGCACCAGCATCGCGCTCGTGCCGCAATCCATGAGCCGGGTGGAACTGCCCGATATCCACTACCGGCCGCTTCAGAGCGTCACGGTGACGTCAGACGTGGCGATCGCCTACCGCAAGGGCGAAAGTTCGCCTGCCACCAAGGCTTTCATTGGCCGGCACCGGCAGAAGATCAGCCCTCCGGCGTCCGACAGGACAGTCAAAGCGCCGGTGTCTTGCGAACCATCAGACACGACTTTGTCTGCATTGCGCCGTTCGCCGCTTGTCGGGGCCGAACTTGATCTGTCGAGACCGGACGAGGAAGGGCGTGAAGTCGATCTGTGACGCAGATCCATCTGCCATCCAACTTCAAAGCTTGGAATGAAGAATAAAGTGATCTGCATTATTTGAGAGAATTATCGCCTCCGTAGCATATGTGATCCAATGTTCTCCGAGCCTGAGAAAGCGGCTTTGACTTTGGAGGCTTGGTCATGCGACCACATGGGGTAATCGCAG
>UEIF01000043.1 GCA_900468805.1 Hyphomicrobiales bacterium
GATGTCTGGTCGGCCAAGCGGCTTTATACCGCAAGGCAGATGCCGACGACCGAAGCCGGCATCCTGACCTTCGGCCTCAGCCAACTCTATGTCTCGCTCGGTGACGCGACGAAGGACGGCGGCATTGTCGTGCGCATCTGGTGGAAGCCGTTCATTCTCTGCATCTGGGGCGGGACGCTGATCATGGCGCTCGGCGGCGTCGTCTCGCTGACTGACCGGCGCCTGCGTGTCGGAGCGCCGAGCCGCAAGGCGAAGGCGAAACCGGCCAAGCCGGCAGCCCCGGCCATGGAGCCGGCGGAATGATCAGGCGTTTCCTCCTCGTCCTGGCGCTCATGACGGCGGCCGCCCCGGCCTTCGCCGTCAATCCGGACGAAGTGCTCTCCGACCCCGCTCTCGAAACGCGGGCGCGAACACTGTCTTCCGAACTGCGCTGCATGGTCTGCCAGAACCAGTCGATCGACGATTCCAATGCCGATCTCGCCAGGGACCTGCGCCTGCTGGTGCGCGAGCGCATTACCGATGGCGATAGCGACGAGCAGGTGCTGAACTACATCGTCTCGCGTTATGGCGAATTCGTGCTGCTGAAGCCGCGCGTCAGTGCGCGCACGCTGCTGCTCTGGGGCGCGCCGGTGCTGCTGATCCTCGCCGGCGGCGCCTCGCTCATCGTCTTTGCCCGCAAGCGGGCCGGCAAGCCCACCGGCAGCAAACTCACCGCAGAGGAGCAGGCAAGGCTCGCTGAGTTGCTGGAAAAATAAGAAGCCATTCCGCCGCGACGAACCACGACGGAATGATTGATGCCTATGCCTTTCGGTAGGGAAAGAGCGCCCTGACTGCAGGATCCCGCAGCCACAACCCACCCCACATGAACAGCCCGAGATAGATGCTGAACAGGATATGGCTGAAGAGCGGGCTTCCGGCCCGGATCTGCGTGGCCATGGCGCCGCCGAGCAGGCCCATCATCAGCACGGCGCCGAAAATGCTCGTCTGCGGGATGAGGTAGAGCACGAGGCAGGTCAGCTCGATCAGACCGATCATCAGCACATATCCACCAGGCCATCCGAGCTGGGTCATCGTTTCCTCGGCGACGGACAGTCCCAGGAGCTTGGGGGCGATCGATGCACCGAGCATGAAGAGCGCGAAAAGCCCGGTCAGCACGCGACCGGTCCAGACCATGGCCTTATCGCTCATCGCCGATCCGCCGGGATCGTATTGACCATCCAGGGCGTGCCGAAGCGATCGGTGAACATGCCGAAGCCCGGCGACCAGAAGGTGGCGTTGAAGGGCATGGTGACCTTGCCGCCGTCCGACAGCGCCTCGAAAACTCGCTTCGTTTCCGCCGCATCCTCACTGTGATAGGTGGCGCTGAAGCCGCCCATGTCTTCCTGATATCCGGGAGGGGCATCGCAACCCATCAGGGACTGGTCGCCGATATCGAGCCAGGCATGCATGATCTTGTCCTTGAAGGACGGGTCTATCTGCATGTCGCCGGGCGCTTCGGCGAAGGTGAACATGCCGTTCAGCTTGCCGCCGAGCACTTTGGCATAGAATTCGAAGGCCTGCCGGCATTCGCCTTTGAAGACGAGATTCGTGACGAGTTTCATGGTCCTCACTCCCTTTGATTTCCTTGAGTTGCAATCCAGCTTTCCAGCCTGCCGAAGGTGCTCTCCCAGCCATGCCTGTGTCCGGTAAGGCTCTCTTCGGACCTCAGGTCCGCATGGGTGAAATCCATTCGCGTGCGGCCATCGGCCATTTCCTCGAAGACGACGGTCACAAGTGTTACGACCGGTTCTCCATCCTCATGCGATCCCTCCCACTGGAAGGTGAAGGAGAGGCGCGAGGGCTCCTCGATTTCCCTGTAGACGCCGCTCTGCCACAGCAGGCTGCCATCCCCGGTATTCTTCAGGCATGCCCTGTATGTGCCGCCGATGCGCAGATCCTGCACGACGCTGACCGCCGGCCATTCGACAGGGCCAAGCCAGGCAACGACCATTTCCGGCCGGGTCCAGGCAGCCCATAAGAGGGCACGCGGTGCATTGAATATCCGTTGCATATGCAATGTGGGGCGCGAGAGCTGATCGGCCATGATATTCCCCTGTCGTGATTTGAAAATATGGGGCCGACATTCAGTTGCGGGGGCCGCTGTCGTCCGCTTTCTGGATCTTCTGAAGGTAGCCGTCCAATCGGTCGAAGCTCGAGTCCCAGAAGCGCCTGTATTGCTCCAGCCAGTCCGCAATGCTCTTCATCGTTTGCGGTTCGAGCCTGGCCGGTCGCCACTGGGCTTCCTTGCCGCGGCTGATCAGCCCGGCCTTTTCCAAGACCTTTAGATGCTTCGAAACCGCCGGAAGGCTCATGTCAAAGGGGGCGGCGAGCTCGTTGACCGAAGCCTCTCCTTCGGCCAGCCGCGCGATGATCGCCCGGCGCGTGGGGTCTGCGAGGGCTGCGAAGGCGGCGCTCAGAGTGTCGGTCTGCATGATGGGCCTCGTATGTAACTATTAGGTTAAATACAGGGCGCAGTCTCAATTGTCAACCGATCGGTTAAATACGGTCCTGCGAATTGGTCTCGCCCCTTCGGCATGCAACCAAAGAATATCAGTACATTACGAATTTTTCATCGGCCGGACAGTTCGTAGTAAGGTGCGGCGTCCTATATCTCGGTCATCACAGATCCGGCACCGCCGGAACGAAAGTCTGAAAAAGAAGAGAAGGTGCTCTCATGCTGAAAAATTTCCGCGGACGTCCGTCCCTTAAAACGGTGCTTCAGGCATCCACCGTTGCCGGTCTGGCAGCCGCAGTGCTTGCAACCGGTATCCCTGTCGAGATCTCCCGTTCCTATGCCGAGGCTGTCAATGTCCAGTCGCCTTCGGTTCCGAGCTTCGCCAATGTCGTCGACGCCGTCTCCCCGGCCGTCGTTTCCGTCCGTGTCGAAAGCCGCGTCAAGCCGGCATCCGATGATGGCGATGGTTTCTCTTTCGATTTCAACGGCCGCGGTTTTGATGATCTGCCCGACGCTCTGAAGCCGTTCTTCCGCCAGTTCGGCGAGCAGCAGAACCGCCAGAACCAGGAGGGTCAGAACCAGCAGCGCCGCTTCGGCCATCAGGGCGAGGGCCGTCTGCGCCCGGTCGCCCAGGGTTCGGGCTTCTTCATCAGCGAAGACGGCTACGTCGTCACCAACAATCACGTCGTTTCCGACGGCTCGGCATTCGTGGCCGTCCTGAACGACGGTACCGAACTCGACGCCAAGCTGATCGGCAAGGATCCGCGTACCGACCTCGCGGTGCTGAAGATTGATGGCAAGGGCCGCAAGTTCACCTACGTGAATTGGGCCGATGACAACAAGGTCCGCGTCGGCGACTGGGTCGTCGCCGTCGGCAACCCCTTCGGCCTCGGCGGCACGGTCACGGCCGGCATCGTTTCGGCCCGCGGCCGTGATATCGGCTCTGGTCCCTATGACGATTACCTCCAGGTCGACGCAGCCGTGAACCGCGGCAACTCTGGTGGACCGACCTTCAACCTCAATGGCCAGGTCGTCGGCATCAACACCGCGATCTTCTCGCCGTCGGGCGGCAGCGTCGGTATCGCCTTCGCAATCCCGGCTTCCACCGCAAAGGACGTTGTTGCGGACCTGATGAAGGATGGTACGGTTTCGCGCGGCTACCTCGGCGTGCAGATCCAGCCGGTCACCAAGGATATCGCCGACTCGCTGGGCCTCTCCGAAGCCAACGGCGCTCTGGTCGTTTCCGCACAGGAAGGCACACCGGGCCAGAAGGCCGGCATGAAGACGGGTGACGTCGTCACCGCCGTCAATGGCGAACCTGTCAAGGATGCCCGCGATCTCAGCCGCCGCATCGGCGCGATGACGCCGGGCAGCAAGGTTGAGCTTTCGGTGTGGCGTTCCGGCAAGGCGCAGTCGGTCACCGTCGAGCTCGGAACGCTGCCCGCTGACCAGCAGGCTTCTGCCGGCGATGACAACAGCCCGCAGGAGCCGGCCCAGCCGCCTGCTTCCGAAAAGGCGCTTGCCGATCTCGGCCTGACGGTCGGCCCGTCGGATGACGGCAAGGGCCTCGCCATCACCGGCATCGATCCGAATTCGGATGCTGCCGACAAGGGCATCAAGGAAGGCGAGACGATCACCTCGGTCAACAACCAGGATGTCTCCAGCGCCGACGATGTCGTCCGCGTCATCAACCAGGCCAAGAAGGACGGTCGCACTCGCGCGCTGTTCCAGATCCAGTCGAAGGACGGCAGCCGCTTCGTTGCGCTCCCGATCAACGGCCAGGGCTGATCTTCTGGCCTCAGAAAGCCGGAGCCGCGCCAGCGTAAATGCTGCGCGGCTCCAGATTCCTCAAGTCTGCCAATTCTGAAAATCTGCCAATTCTGAAAATCTACCAATTCTCCAAATCTGCCCAATTCTTCGAATCTGAAGGACGACCGCGATGGCCCCCGCACAACAGGAAGACGCTTTGAGCCTTGCCGAAACGCAACCGGCGGGTAATGTCGGCCGCATGAAGATTCTCATCATCGAAGACGATCTGGAGGCGGCGGTCTATCTCACGAAAGCCTTTCGCGAGGCGGGCATCGTTGCCGACCATGCAAGCGATGGCGAAAGCGGTCTCTTCATGGGGTCGGAGAATACCTACGACGTCATCGTCATCGATCGCATGCTGCCGCGCCGCGATGGTCTCTCCGTCATCAGCGAGCTGCGCCGCAAGGCCATCCACACGCCCGTTCTCATTCTTTCTGCCCTCGGCCAGGTCGATGACCGCGTAACGGGTCTCCGCGCCGGCGGCGACGATTATCTGCCGAAGCCTTATGCCTTCAGCGAGCTGCTTGCCCGCGTCGAAGTGCTTGGCCGCCGCAAGGGCACGCCGGATCAGGACGTCGTCTACCGTGTCGGCGATCTCGAGCTCGACCGCCTCTCCCATGAGGTCCGCCGTGGCGGCAAGGAAATCCCGCTGCAGCCGCGCGAATTCCGCCTGTTGGAATATCTCATGAAGAATGCCGGTCAGGTCGTGACCCGCACCATGCTGCTGGAGAATGTCTGGGATTACCATTTCGATCCCCAGACCAATGTCATCGACGTGCATGTCTCGCGCCTGCGCTCCAAGATCGAGAAAGACTTCAGCCAGCCGCTGCTGAAGACGATCCGAGGTGCGGGGTACATGATCAAGGACGAGGGATGAGCCGTTTCTGGGTTCTCTTCAAGTCCACTGCAGTCCGCCTTTCGGCCCTTTATATCCTGCTTTTTGCCATCTGCGCCGCAACGCTCGTCTTCTATGTGACGGCGATGTCCGAGCGGCTGCTGACCGGCCAGATCCGCGACGCGGTTGCCCAGGAAGTGACGCAGGTCCAGCGCGCTTATGATGCCGGCGGCATGAACCTGCTGCTGCGCACGATGGAGCGCCGTGCCCGTCAGCCGGGCGCCAATCTCTATCTCATTGCTGGTCCCTCGGGCGATATCCTCGCCGGTAACGTCGCCTCCGTGCAGCCGGGTGTTTTCGAGGAGCAGGGTTGGACCTCGGTGCCGTTCATGTATCAGCGCTACACCGATAGCGGTGTGGTGCGGCATACGGCGATCGCCAACATTTTCGTTCTCGACAACGGCCTGCGGGTGTTGATCGGCCGCGACCTGGGAGAACCGGAACGCTTCCGCGTGCTGGTGCGCCAGGCGCTGATGATCGCGCTCGCCATCATGGGTCTCGGCGCCATCATCATCTGGTTCGGCATCGGCCGCAACGCGCTGAAACGCATCGATCGCATGTCGGATGCCGGCAAGAAGATCATGGCCGGAGATCTCTCGCAGCGCCTGCCGGTCGGCGGATCGGGCGACGAGTTCGACCGTCTTTCCGTCTCGCTGAACAACATGCTGGAACGCATCGAGAAGCTGAATGAAGGCCTGCGGCAGGTCTCCGACAATATCGCCCACGACTTGAAGACTCCGCTGACGCGCCTGCGCAACAAGGCCGCCGATGCGCTTGATATCGAGGATGGCGAGGTGCGCCGCAGCGCTCTGGAAGGCATCATCTCCGAATCCGACCAGTTGATCCGTACCTTCAATGCGCTGCTGATGATCTCCCGTGTCGAGGCGGGTTCCGTCGCCGCCGAAATGTCACCGATCGAACTGTCAGCCATCGTCGCCGACAGCGCCGAACTCTACGAGCCGGTCGCCGACGAAGCGGGCATGGCGCTGACCTCCGAGATCGACCCCGGCATTGAGATCCAGGGCAATCGCGAACTGATCGGCCAGGCGATCTTCAATCTGCTCGACAACGCGATCAAATATTCCGCCGATACGGAAGGGGCAGGCTCCGTCTCGGTGAAGCTCAGCCGCCGTCCCGACGGCTTCTGCCTGTCCGTCGCCGACCACGGACCGGGCGTCCCGCCTGACCGGCGCGAGGACGTAGTGAAGCGCTTCGTGCGCCTGGACGAAAGCCGCTCGAAACCGGGCACCGGCCTTGGCCTCTCGCTGGTGGAAGCGATCATGGAGCTGCATGGCGGCACGCTGGAGCTTTCGGACACGGATCCCGGCAACGCACAACGCCCCGGCCTGACCGTCAGCATGGTTTTCCCCGCTCGCGCAGCCTGATTCCTTGTCATTTTCATATTGGCGCTTTCACGCCGGCACCCTAGTTTAAAATCGCATTGCGGCTATGCCAGGGAGAGCGAATGCTGACGAAATCGAAGCACGGCCTGAAGGATGTCACCGAAGGACTTCTGCGGCCGTTGAACCAGACGGAACTGAAAGCAGCACTCGTTGACCTGCAGGAAATCGGCAGGAGCGAGCCTGTTGTCGCCGATATGCTCAAGGCCGAAGGGCCGCTTCGCGATTTCGTCGCTGCCGTCTTGACCCTCTCTCCCTACCTGCGCGAGATCGCCAATCTCGATCCGGCAATCCTTGCCTCCGCCATCAGCGATCCGCTGGAACCGCAGATCGAGGCGCTGATTGCAGAGGCGCGCGATTGCTGGAAACCGGACAATGAAGGAAGCGCGCCGGGTGAAGGCCAGGTGATGAGCAGGCTGCGCATCATCAAGCGCAGGGTGGCCTTCCTCACAGCACTTGCCGACCTCGCCCGCATCTTCGACGGCAGGGCGACGACCGGCTGGCTCAGCGAGCTTGCAGAGGCCTCGGTCGCAGCGGCGATCGATCATCTGCTGTTCTCCACCCACGAAAGCGGCAAGCTGAAGCTGAAGAATGTCACGGCACCCAGCGAAGGCTCCGGCCTGATCGTTCTCGGCATGGGCAAGCTCGGAGCGTCCGAGCTCAACTATTCCTCCGACATCGACCTCGTCGTCTTCTTCGACGAAGAAGCCGGCATCGTGCCCGACCCCGATGATGCGATCGAGATCTTCCCGCGCATGATGCGGCGGCTGGTGCGCATCCTGCAGGAGCGCACGGCGGATGGTTATGTCTTCCGCACCGATCTGCGACTGCGGCCGGACCCCGGCTCGACACCGCTCGCGATTTCCGTCGATGCCGCCATGATCTATTACGAGGGCAGGGGGCAGAACTGGGAGCGGGCGGCTTTCATCAAGGCCCGCGCCGTCGCCGGCGATCTGCCGGCAGGCGAGCAGTTTCTGCGCGGCCTCGTCCCCTTCGTCTTCCGCAAATATCTTGATTATGCGGCGATCGCCGACATCCACTCCATCAAGCGACAGATCCACGCCCATAAGGGTCATGGCGCCATCGCGGTAAAGGGCCACAACGTCAAGCTCGGTCGCGGCGGCATCCGCGAGATCGAATTCTTCGTGCAGACCCAGCAGCTGATTGCCGGCGGTCGTATGCCCGAACTGCGCTCCCGCGTGACAGAGGAGACGCTGGCAGAGCTCACCAGGGCAAAGTGGATCGACGCGGAGACGCGCGACGAACTGACGGAGGCCTACTGGTTCCTGCGCGATGTCGAGCACCGCATCCAGATGGTGCGCGACGAGCAGACCCATCTTCTGCCGGAGACGGACGCAGAATTGAAGCGTATCGCCTTCATGATGGGCTTTACCGACACGCCGAGTTTTTCCGAGCGGCTGGTGGAAGTGCTGAAAGCGGTCGAGCACCGTTACGCCGACCTCTTCGAACAGGAGACCAAACTGTCCGTCGGCACAGGCAATCTCGTCTTTACCGGCCAGGGCGACGATCCCGATACGCTGGAAACGCTCAGGAAACTCGGCTTCGAACGCCCTTCGGACATCTCTCGCATCATCCGCACCTGGCACTATGGCCGCTACCGTGCCACGCAATCGGTGGAGGCGCGCGAGCGGCTGACGGAGCTGACGCCGGAGCTTCTGCGCGTCTTCGGCGAAAGCAAGCGGGCGGATGAGGCGCTGCTGCGCTTCGACAGCTTCATTTCCGGCCTGCCGTCAGGCATCCAGCTCTTCTCGCTGCTTGGCAGCAATCCGGCGCTGCTCTCCCTCATCGTCAACATCATGTCCTCGGCGCCGAAGCTCGCGGAAGTCATCGCCGCCCGCCCGCATGTCTTCGACGGCATGCTCGATCCCGCCCTGATGGCCGAGCTGCCGACGCGCGACTATCTCGGCGAGCGCCTGGAGGCTTCGCTCGTGCAGGCCCGGCACTATGAGGAGGTGCTCGACCGGCTGCGCATCTTCGCTTCCGAACAGCGCTTCCTGATTGGCATCCGCCTGCTGACGGGCGCGATCAACGGCGACATGGCCGCACGCGCCTTCACCCATCTCGCCGATCTCATCATCAAGGCGGCGCTCGACGCGGTCATGAATGAGATCCGCGTGGCACATGGTGATTATCCCGGCGGGCAGATCGCCATAGCAGGCATGGGCAAGCTCGGCAGTTTCGAGCTGACGGCCGGCTCCGACATCGACCTTATCCTGCTTTACGACTACGACGATTCCGCCACCGAATCCGATGGCGCAAAGCCGCTCGATGCGACGCGATACTTTACCCGCATCACCCAGCGTCTGATCGCCGCCTTCTCCGCCCCGACGGCTGAAGGCGTGCTCTACGAAGTCGATATGCGCCTTCGCCCCTCCGGCAACAAGGGACCGGTCGCCACCCGCATCAATTCCTTCGGCAAATATCAGCGCGAAGAAGCCTGGACCTGGGAGCACATGGCGCTGTCGCGCGCCCGGCTGATCTGCGGCGATCAGAGCCTGATCGGCGAAGTGGAAGGCATCATCGCCGACGTGCTTCAGGCAAAACGCGATATCGCCAAGGTGGCCCATGACGTCGCCGAGATGCGTGAGCTGATCGAGAAGGAGAAGGCGCCGGAGAACGCCTGGGATCTGAAGCTCATCCCGGGCGGCGTGATCGATATCGAATTCATCGCCCAATATCTGGCGCTGATCGCCCCGGCAAAGGGTGTCGAGATTACGGTGAACGGCTTGACGACAGGCGTAGCCTTGAAGGCGCTCGGCGACAAGCTGATGGCCTCCGCCGACCTCGATACCTGCCTTGAGGCGTTCACGCTCTACACCGAGCTTTCACAGCTCATTCGCCTCTGCATCGACGGCCCCTTCGATCCGAAGGAGGCCCCCGCCGGCTTGATCGAACTCGTCTGCCGCGCTGGAGACTGCCCTGACATCAAGACGCTGGAGGCTGAAGTGAAACGGCTTTCCAGGGCGGTCCGCAAGGTTTTCCAAGCGGTGGTGAAGGCCTAGCGCCTGGTCGCCTTAAGCATGATCGGGAATGCGCAGCGAGATCACCGTCCCAACGGACTCGCGGGAGCGGATCCTCATGCTGCCGCCGTGCAGATTGGTCAGCGAACGGGAGATGGCGAGGCCGAGGCCCGAGCCGCCCTTGCTTTTGGCATACTGGCTCTGCACCTGCTCGAAGGGCTGGCCGATCTTGATCAGCGCCGTCTGGGGAATGCCGATGCCGGTATCGGCAATGGTGACCATGACGCCATCTGTGACGCGGCGGGTGCGGACGGCAATGCGCCCGCCCTCATTGGTGAACTTGACGGCATTGGAGAGCAGGTTGAGCAGCACCTGCTTCATGGCGCGGCGGTCGGCCATCAAGGTCATGCCCGAGGAGATGCGCTGCTCGATGACGATGTTCTTCTCTGCCGCCGGAATGGCGGTGAAGCGCAGGCTCTCCTCGATCAACGGCGCAAGGTCGGTGCGCTCGCGCGACAGCAGCATGTGGCCCGCCTCGATCTTCGACATGTCGAGAATATCGTTGATGACGTTCAGGAGATGCTTGCCGCTGTCATGGATGTCGCGGGCATATTCATTGTACTTGGCCGAGCCGAGCGGGCCGAACATCTGGTTCTGCAGGATCTCCGAGAAGCCGAGGATGGCGTTGAGCGGCGTGCGCAGCTCGTGTGACATGTTGGCGAGGAATTCCGACTTCGCCTTGTTGGCTGCTTCCGCGCGTTCCTTCTCCACGAGATAATTGGAGTTGGCGGTGGAAAGCTCGGCCTTCTGTGATTCCAGTGTCTGGCGCGAGGCGGACAGATCGTTGATCGTCGCCATCAGGCGGCGCTCGGAGTCACGCAGCCGCTCCTGGTGACGCTTCAAGGGCGTGATGTCGGTACCAACCGATACGCGGCCGCCGTCGCGGGTGCGCCGTTCGTTGATCTGCAGCCAGCGCTCGTCGGCAAGCTGCACTTCCGTCGTGCGCGAATAGCCGGAGCCGTCTGCATCGGCGATGCGCCGCTCGATGACGGGGCGTGCCGCAGCGGCATGGACAGTCGTGCGCTCGGTGCCGGGCACGAGCACGCTATCAGGAAGACCGTATGCCTGCTGGAAGTGCGCATTGCACATGACGAGACGGTCGTTCTTGTCCCACAGCACGAAGGCTTCCGAGGTGCACTCGATGGCGTCGGCCAGACGCTGGTCCGCTTCGGCATAGCGCTGCGCCAGCCGATGTTGCTCGGTCACGTCCATGGCGATGCCGATCATGTGCACACGGCCGGAATGGCTGCGGATCACCTGGGCGCGGGCACGCATCCAGACATAGTGGCCAGCCGCATGGCGCATGCGGAAGATCTGGTCCACCTGGCCGGAATCGCCCTTGGCGACGGCGCGGGCGATCTCGTGAAGGCCATTGTCTTCCGGATGCATGAGCCGCGCCGCATCGGCAAAGCCCATCGTCTTGTCGGAGCCGGCAAGCCCGAGCATGTCGTACATCGAGCGCGACCAGAAGAATTCGCGGTTCTGGAAATCGAAATCCCAGAGGCCGCAACGACCGCGCGACAGCGCCGTCTCGACCCGCAGATTGGATTCCAGGAAGATGTCGTCGGCATCGCGCGCCCGTTTCACCTGCATGTAGTAGGCGTAGAGGACAACGAGCAGGATGGAGGAAATGCCGGCAAACAGCGTGACGTTGAGTGTCAGCTCCTCGCGCCAGAGACGGTTGATGTCATTGAGCGAGATGGCGGAAATGATGTAGCCGCCGGCCGTGCCCATCAGGGCGATCTCGGCATAATGCAGTTCGCCGCCGATGCTCGTTTCGATGACATCGGTGCGGTCGCCGAAGCGGCGGATGGCGGAGATCTCGGGAAAAAGGGTCGAGACGTCGGCGCCGACATAGGAGGCGCCGGCCGCCGTCGCCGCAAATACCTTGCCACTTGCCTGGACCAGCAGCACGAAGGCGCCGTTTTCCAGCCGGTCCTGCGGCAGGAATTTCGCAAGACGCGCCTGTGCCCCGGCGGCATTGCCGCCATCGAAGAGATCGGTCGCATCGGAAAAGACGGCGGCGGCGGTTGCAGCGGAAAGCGCCGTCGCATGGCGCGCGGAAGCCTCCATGCGGGTATATTCGCTGACCATGCCGAAGAAATGCGAGGCCGCCACGACAGCAAGAAAGGCGACGATCAGAACCGGGATGGTGCGCTTCAGCAGAAGCTCCGCCTTTGGCAGGTGGCGCAACAAGGGTTCAGGAGCCTTTGCGGCCTGACCGGACAGGCTGTCGCGCCAGGCTTTGAGCCCGGCAAAATCGACACGCAGCCGCCCTTCGGCCGCGGTTGCCCGCCGCACGTCCATCATCTCTGAACCCTGTCCCTCGTGTGATTCGCGCGCCGCTCGCTCGAACTACACCTAGAGAATCATGCGTGATTCGCCTTGTCCATAGCTGGCGGTAAAAATTTATTAACTATTTGTGATTGCTGGTTTTTCAGAGGGATTCGCTGATGGCGAGCCTAGCTGCTCCACGGGTGGAAGACAGCTAGGCGGCAAATCATTTGCGAGAAATCACCCCTTGAGAGTGCGCTCGACGATATCGCGAACATCGGTCGAAAGGCTGGCCGCCCGCTCGATCTCGATCAGTGCCGAGCGTGCGTGATCGGCACGCGCCGATTCCAGCGAGCGCCAGGAGCGCATCGAGGTCAGCAGGCGAGCGGCGAGCTGCGGGTTGCGCTGGTCGATATGGAGGATCTCGCTGGCGAGGAAACGGTAGCCTTCACCGTCGGCGCGGCCGAAGCCGGTCGGATTGCCGAAGGCGAACGTGCCGACGAGCGAGCGCATGCGGTTCGGGTTCGTGCGCTTGAAGAGCGGGTTTTCCATCAGCGCCTTGACGCGATCGACCGCGCCGTGGCCGGGAATGCCGGCCTGGATGGCGAACCACTTGTCGACGACGAGCGCATTTTCCTGGAAACGGCTGCGGAAGGTTTCGAGCGCGGCCTTCGCCTCTGCGCTGTCGGGGAAGCGATGGGCGAGGATCGTCAGCGCATGGCTGAGATCGGTCATGTTGTTGGCGCCGTCGAAGGCGGCCTTGGCGCGGTCAGGGCTGCCCTCGGCATAGGAGAGATAGGTGAGGGCGGTGTTGCGCAGCGCGCGGCGGCCGGCGCTCTTGGCATCCGGGCTGAATTCGCCCGGTGTGGTCATCGCGTCGTAGAGGGCCGCGAAGGTGGCTTTGCCGGCTTCGGCGATCTGTTTCATGATCGCCTGGCGGCCGGCATGAATGGCATCCGGATCGATATTGCTTCCGAGTTCGCGGGCAATGTCGGATTCGCTCGGCAAGGCCAGCGCCTGGGCGCGGAAGGCGGGCTCGAGGTTTTCATCGGCAGCGGCCGCAAGCAGCGTCTCGACGAAAGTCTGTTCGCAGACGATCGGCGCACCCTCGCGGGCATCGCGGGCGGCCTTGAGCAGGTTCGGCAGCGCGAGATCGGTCAGCGCCTGCCAGCGGGCGAAATGATCCGTCTCATAGCGCGCAAGCAGGGCCAGATCGGCCGGGCTCTGGTCGAAATGCAGGTTGATCGGTGCGGAGAAGCTGCGGTTGATCGAAACCACCGGACGTGAGGCAACGCCGTGGAAGACAGCCGTTTGCGTGCGCGCGGTCAGATGCAGCACCTCGCCGGCATATTCGGCGCCGTCGACCTTAACAGGCTCGATCTTGGAACCGTCCTCGGCAAACAGGGCGAGGCTCAGCGGAATGTGCATCGGCTCCTTGTTCGGCTGGCCGGGTGTCGCGGGAATCATCTGTTCCAGCGACAGGCTGAAGCTCTTGGCGCCGGCATCATAGGTGCCGGATGCGGTCACGAGCGGTGTGCCGGCCTGATGGTACCAGAGCGAGAACTGCGAAAGGTCGCGGCCGCTCGCATCTTCGAAGCATTTCACGAAATCCTCGATCGTGACGGCCTGGCCGTCATGGCGATCGAAATAGAGGTCCATGCCCTTCTTGAAGGTTTCGCGGCCAAGCAGGGTCGCGATCATGCGCGTGACTTCGCTGCCCTTCTCATAGACCGTCGTCGTATAAAAGTTGTTGATCTCGCGATACTTGGTCGGGCGCACCGGATGGGCGAGCGGGCCGCCGTCTTCCGGGAACTGCTCGGACTTCAGGTGGCGCACCTCGGCGATGCGCTTGACCGGGCGCGAGCGCTGGTCGGACGAGAATTCGTGGTCGCGGTAAACAGTCAGGCCTTCCTTGAGGCAGAGCTGGAACCAGTCGCGGCAGGTGATGCGGTTGCCGGTCCAGTTGTGAAAATATTCATGCGCGATGATCGCCTCGATATTGGCGTAGTCGGCATCCGTCGCGGTCTCGGGATCGGCAAGCACGTATTTGTCGTTGAAGATATTGAGGCCCTTGTTCTCCATGGCCCCCATGTTGAAGTCGGACACGGCGACGATCATGAAGATATCGAGATCGTATTCGCGGCCGAACACTTCCTCGTCCCACTTCATCGAGCGCTTCAGCGCGTCCATGGCATAGGCCGCGCGCGGCTCCTTGCCGTGCTCGACATAGATCTTCAGCACGACCTCGCGGCCGGACAGGGTGGTGAAACTGTCTTCCACGACACCGAGATCGCCGGCGACCAGTGCGAAGAGATAGCTCGGCTTCGGATGCGGGTCGAACCAGGCGGCGAAATGCTTGCCGGGGCCATAACCGGCGCCGCCGAGGAAGTTGCCGTTCGACAGGAGCAGCGGGTTGGCATCCTTGTCGGCGATGATGTTGACCGTGTAGGGCGCCAGCACGTCCGGCCGGTCGGGGAAATAGGTGATACGGCGGAAGCCTTCGGCCTCGCACTGCGTGCAATAGATGCCGCTGGTGCGGTAAAGGCCCATCAGCTGGGTGTTGGCTTCCGGATTGATGATCGTGGTGACGGTGACTTCGAAAGGCACCGTTTCCGGCAGGTCGCGGATGGTGAGGCTTTCGGGCGTTACCGTGTAGCGTTCCGGCGCCAGTTCGTTCTGGTCGAAGAGAAGGCTGTAAAGATTGAGTTCGTCGCCATCGAGGATCAGCGGGGCAGAAAGATCAGCGCCTTCGCGACGGTGGAAGATCAGCCGCGCTTCCACCTTCGTTTCGGTCGGATCCAGTTCGAAAGTCAGGTCGACGCGTTCCAGCACGAAATCGGTTGGGCGGTAGTCTGCCAGATTGATGACCTGACCGGTATCTGTTCGCATGTTCCGTGAAGACCTTTATTAGACAATGGCCGAATATAGAGGCGGGCGCACTCTGCTGAAATTTGGCCGCCATAATTACATTAAAGTCTGAACTAAAGTTAAAGCAAATTGGCCGTGAGCGCGAAGTTCACAGCCAAATTATCATGGTCAAATTGTCGTGTATGTGCAGCCGAAAGGGGTAGACTGCTATTTGAGATTGAGGGCAGTCTTGATTGCAGCATCACTTTCCGTCTGCTGTACCACGACGCCACACCAGCCGAGCCCGTCATAATCCTCGTAGCCGAGCGTGCGCGCAAAGGCGACGATCGAGCCGTTATTGTCGTAATAGCTGCCCTTCGGCTGGCCGGTCTGGTTGGCGAGCGCAAAATGGGTGAAGAGCATGGCCGGATTGGTGCTGGCAATCACACGACTTGCGCCGTCGAGCAGCATGACGGTGGTCTTTTCCGCAAGCTGCGGCGGCAGGTTCGCTTCCTTCTCGACGATCGCCTGGCCCTGGTTCTGCCAGTCGAAATAGACGCCCAGCGTGCCGAGCAGCTTGCCGTCGACCTTGCCGCCTTCGCGGATGCCGGTGGCATAGACGAGGGCATGCCGCTGGTCGTGGAGAAGGCTCGGCTTTACCTCGTCGACGATATAGTCGTCGCCGGAGGCGCAGCTTGCTGCAGCCCGGAACCAGGGATCGCCCGCGAGCGAAGAACCGGATATCTTGCGCTGGAAGGTCGGATTGGCCGACGCGATCACCCGGCCGGAGAGATCGGTCATCACGAGATCGAGATAGACGGTATAAAAGCGATTGATGACGCCGAGCCTTTCAGCCGCGAAGGCGACACGATCCTTGTCCGGCTCCTGCAGCGCCTGCCAGAGCGCCGCATCAGTTGCCCACCAGCGCACGTCGGCTGTGCGCTCGAAGAGGTTGCGCACGATGAGCTGAACCAGCGTCTGCGCGAGATCGGTCAGCCGCACGCCTTCCATCTCGGTGACGAGCGAATCCGCCATCGCACGGCTGAGGCCGATGCGCCCGAGCACATTGCTCTCGAACTTGCTGGTGATCTCGGTGGCGATCTGCGCCAGCCGCTGCACTTCGTTGGCGACGACGGCAAAGCCCTTGCCGGTTTCGCCGGCGCGGGCCGCCTCGATCAGAGCGTTGATGGCAAGCAGCTTGATCTGTTTGACGATGCTGGTGTTGTCGGTGCTGAAACGCTCCAGATCCGTGCTGATGCCATCGGTCACGACACGCATCGAGCGGGGCGTTGCGTTCTGTGACTGGGATATGATCTCTGCGCTGAGCGGCTTCATCAAAAAGATCCTGAAAATAATCTACGCGACTGGCTGCGGAACGAATGCGATTCTTTTGTATGGCTAATTCGCTGAGAACGATGCGGTGGCATGGTTTGCAACCGGTTAACGCAATAGGTGCGGATACGAACATTTTCGGGGGAATGAGCGTAAAACGTGAAGTTTTTTCACCAGAAAACGGAGTTGCACAGAAAAGCGGCAGATAAAAAGCGGGTAGATACTTGCTACCTGGGTGGGGCAGATTTTTCCCCACTGGCGCATTTCTTCGGTTACGATGAAAAAATCGTCCGCTGCGTTCGAGTCGAACGCGTCTCCCCCGCTCGGCATGCCCGCTTAAGAGCCTGGATCATGGAATCGGTTCTCAGAAACCCGATGAGAGGCATTGCGCTGAAAGTCTCGTCGGTCGTGGTCTTCCTGGCCATGCAGACATTCATCAAGCTGGCAGGGTCGGGTATCCCGCCGGGGCAGGTAACTTTCTGCCGCTCCTTCTTCGCGCTGTTTCCAATCATGGCCTATCTCGGCTACCGGCATCAGCTGCGCTCAGCCTTCTACACCGCCAATCCGATCGGCCATCTGAAGCGCGGCACCCTCGGCATCATCTCGATGGGGCTCGGCTTCTACGGGCTTCTGCATCTGCCGCTGCCGGAGGCGATCGCGCTCGGTTATGCGACGCCGCTCGTCGCCGTCATCTTCGCGGCCGTCTTCCTGGGGGAGACGGTGCGCGTCTATCGCTGGAGTGCCGTCTGCTTCGGCATCATCGGTGTCGCCTTCATCTCCTGGCCGAAGCTGACCTTGTTCCGGGAAGGCGGCATGGAGGCCGAACAGGCAACCGGCGCGCTCTGCGTACTTTTGTCGGCCGTGCTCGGCGGCATGGCGATGATCCAGGTGCGCCGCCTCGTCGAGGAAGAGAAGACGGCGACGATCGTGCTCTATTTCTCGATTATCGCTTCGGTTTTCTCGCTGGCGACCGTGCCCTTCGGTTGGCTGCTGCTGGACTGGTCATCGGCCCTCTTCCTGATTGCCGCCGGTTTCTGCGGCGGTGTCGCGCAGATCCTCCTGACCGAGAGCTACCGCCACGCGGACGTGTCCACCATCGCTCCCTTTGAATACAGCTCGATCCTGCTCGGCGGCATCGTCGCCTACTATGTCTTCGACGACGTTCCGAGCAACACGATGCTTTTCGGCACCGTCATCGTCATCGCCGCCGGCATCTTCATCATCTACCGCGAGCATCAGCTTGGCCTCGAACGCCGCGAGGCGCGAAAAGCCGGCGCGCCGCAATCCTGAGCGGCTGAATCTATATCAAAAGTCGAATTTCTTATCGCATAGATTGAAAAATGATGTCATCCGCCCCTCTAAAGAGAGTGGGATGGTGAAATATTGGGATATCGCATTCCGCAAAAATGTGGTTATGAAAGTGAATTACTTTCATTTATTCAAAGCTGTGCATAATCGATAGGCCATTGATGCCGGGGGAGTTTCGGTATCGCTGCTCCGAACGCTGGCTTGCGAGCGAGGGTTGAGGAAAAGCATATGGCGTTCACGGCAGAACAACTGGCGCAGAACCCTTCTTTTTTAGTGAGTATTCGCTTTCTGGCCGGGCAAATGCGCGGCATGTTTGATGCGGGGCCGCGGCTGGCGCGCCTGCTGGCCTCGCATCAACGCTGGCTGCTGACGCAGACGGCCTACGCGCTGCATCTGGAATACGATCCGCAGGACGTGACCTCGGGTTTCACCGCCGTTCGGCTGACCGGCAAGATCACCGCCCACAAGATCGCCAGCCGCAATACGGTGCTCGCCTTCATCGAAGAGCTTTTCACCTATCGCTTCATCACCCATACGCCCGGCGACGAGCGCCGCCGCCCTCGCCATTTCGAGCCGGCCGAAGTCAGCCATCAGGCAATGTTCGGCTGGTTGCACACCAACCTCGGCGCGCTTGATCTCATCGATGGTGGAAACCGGGCGGCGCTCCTGCTGGAAAATCCTCTCTTATTCCGCCAGATCCAGCCGCGTGTCGCCTATAACTGCCTCGAGGATGCCAACTGGCGTGAGCCGCCTGAGCAGGTGGCGCTGTTTCTCTGGACGGAAGCGGGCGGTATGGTCATCGATCATTTCATGTCCCGGCTCGATCTCGAAGGAACCGATCCGACACGGCTGGCGATCGGCAAGATGGAAACCCGCGCGCTGGCCGGTGATTTCATGATGTCGCGCACGCATCTCCAGCGGCTGCTCGCCAAAGGCGCGCAACGCGGCTGTGTCGGCTGGTACGACGAGCCGAAGAAGTCGCAGCTGTGGTTGTCGCGCGATTTCCTTAGAGAATATGTCGGCTGGCAGGCGATCAAGTTCGCCTATGTCGATGAAGCCTTCGAATCGGCAAAGGCGCAGCTCGAAAGCGCGAACGGTGACAGCATCGGCCCAAAAATCGGAATCGATTTTCGGAAAGCCTAAATGCGCAGATTAAAGAGTGAGAGCGTCCATTGTTCATTCGAATGGACGCGCGGCGCTCTGAATCAAATCCAGCAAAAGTGCGCAGCGGTTTTGCGTCCACAACTGCGTGAAAATACCCTCAGAGCGCGATGGCGGAAGCCGGGCTCTTGACCTCGGACGAGGTGTCGCAAAGCTCGCTCCGATATTCGCGCGCGGCGCAGACGGCAGCACGGATATGCTCGAAAGATTCGATGTTGCGCAGCAGTGAAATCAGGATTGTGGACATCGGTCGATACGTCTGAAAACGGAGAAGGGCAGGCGAACCGCCTGCCGGATCGTCATTCCGGAATTCTCAATATTCCTGGAAATCCGCGAAGATCATCGCCGGACGCGACGTACGGCCGCTGATGCCGGTGCCGCGGGCGATCATCTGTTCGTTGGTGGCAAAGCCGAAACGGCTGTAGCCCTGGGTAGTGCGAACTTGATCGCTTGCTTGGCGCAGGGTTTCAAACCCGCAATGTATAGGACGAAAACGCTTGCTCATGGCCTTGGTTCCTGTTCGTTCCTCCCAAGACACGCCTTCTATATTGCAGTGCAGCATCGATTCTTCAATGCACCCTTGCAGGATGCAGCCATGCGTATATTACATGGAGAAATTCATAATATTTTCAAACTTGGCTAATTTGTAAGCAGAGACAGTTCTTTAAGTCTAGCCTGGAAGGCCAGCAGATCGCTCCAGGCAAGCCGCTTATTGACCGGTGCAGTTAACAGGTCCTGCGGATGCAGACTGGCTATGGCCGGAATGACCTGATCTGCGACAGCGATCTCCTTCCACCGGCCGCGAAGCCCATGAATCGTGTCATTCTCGCCAAAGAAGAACCGTGCCGTGTAATTGCCCAGCAGCAAAATGGCACGCGGTTCTGCGAGCGCGATCTGCCGCTCGATGAAGGGACGGCAGATCTCCGTTTCGGCCGACGAAGGCATGCGGTTGCCGGGCGGACGCCAGGGAATGATCTGCGTCAGGAGAATGGCTGAGCGCTCCAGGCCGATCGAGGCCAGCATCCGGTCCAGCAGCTGGCCCTGACGGCCGGCAAAGGCCGCGCCCTCGCGCTCGTCATCAGCGCCCGGCGCCGGGCCGATCACCATGATGCCGCTTGCCGGATCGCCGCTCGCAAAGATGGTCGAGCGGACGCTGTGCTTGAGATTGCAGCCGTTGAAGGCTTCGAGCGCCGTCTTCAATTCCGCAAGTGAGCGGGCGCTCTCGGCTGCGAATCGCGCCTGCTGCACCGCTTCGCCGTCGGGGATCGCCGGTTGCGTCCGCGAGGCAGGTGGTGGCGCCGCTGCACGCTGTTGCGGTGCGGGCGAGGCTGGACGGGCGACAGCTTGCATCTCCGGTTGCGCCGGCCGTTCCGGTTGCTGTTGGGCAATCGGTGTCGCCGGACGGCGCGCGGCCTTCATCGCCTCGAATTCGGCGAAACGGTCGACCGGCTCTTCTTCCAGCAACCAGTCCACACCCGCTTCCGCATGAAAATGCAGAAGCGCGGCAAGTTCGGCCGGACTCAGGTCGTTGGCGGAGATCATGGACAGACTTTAGCGGAGCGAAAACGGCAATGAAAGGGCGGGCGGACCTGCCGCCGCCCTTTCGGCCGTCATTGCACAGTCCATTGGTCGATGTCGTCGCGTTCGCCGATCAGCGCCAGACCGTGCGCGATCGAGAGCAGCTCGCCGCCGCTTTCGATCTTGTCGCGGTCAAATCGCTCGGTGAAGATGCGCCGCACGGCCGGCACGAAGGATGTGCCGCCGGTCAGGAACACCTTGTCGATGCCGGATGTATTCGTGTTGGTCTTCTCCAGCACCTCGTCGAGCGCCCCTTCGATGCGGGCAAGGTCGTCGACGATCCAGCTTTCGAAATCGCTGCGTTTGATCGTGCGATGGCCGCCGCGGCCGAGCGGAGCGAAATCGAAAGCCGCCTCTTCGGCGGAGGAAAGCGCCATCTTTGTCGCCGAGACCGCCTGATAGAGCGGATAACCTTCGTCATGGTCGATGAGATCCACGAAGGTTTCCAGCTTCTCCGGCTCCAGCGCCGTACGCACCAGTTTCTTCAGATCCTCGAATTCCCGCGATGTCTTGAAGATCGACAGCTGGTTCCAGCGGCTGAAACTTGCATAATAATTTGAGGGCACCTCAAGGATCTTGTCGAAGCTCTTGAAATGGCTGCCCTTGCCGATTTGCGGCGCCACGATGTTATCGATCATGCGCGCATCGAAATGGTCGCCGGCCACACCGACACCCGAATGGCCGATCGGCGTTGCCGTCAGCTTTCCGGCCTTGGTCTCGAAACGGATCAGTGAATAGTCCGTCGTGCCGCCGCCAAAGTCGGCGACGAGTACGGTCGCATCGGACTTCAGGTTTTGCGCGAAGTAGAAAGCGGCAGCAACCGGCTCATAGACATAATGAATTTCCGGAAAGCCGAAGCGCGTCAATGCCTCGTTGTAGCGCTTTACCGCAAGCGCCGGGTCCGGATTGGCGCCGGCGAAATGCACCGGCCGACCGGCGATGATGCGGCTGGTATTATCGGGCCAGTTTTCGCCTGCGTAATGGCGCAGGCGCCGGATGAAGATTTCCATCAGGTCTTCGAAGCTCTGCCGCTTGCCGAAGATGATCGTGCCCTGGAAGAGCGCGCTTGCCGCAAAGGTCTTGATGGACTGCAGGAAACGGCAGTCGCCGGGATTGTCGATGAACTGCTGGATAGCCGCATGCCCGGCCTCCACCTTCAGCGCCGAAGCACCGAGCTGGGCATCCTTCATGAAGGAGAGCGCGGTGCGCATGCTATCGGCCGTGCCGGCGCTGCTGGTCAGCGATATGGAATGGGTGTCAGCGCTGCCATCTGCCAGCGCCAGAACAGTATTGGTCGTGCCGAAGTCAAGCCCGAGCGCCTGTGCCATGGCCGTGCTCCCTTATCAGATCTATCGAAAATGAGTGAACCGGGGCAGGTGCCCCGAAATACGAAAGGGCGCGTTATGGTGCGCCCCTGACATGTTGTGAGAGGCGCGTGATCGCACAGGAGAGGGTGGAAAGCAACCCGCTCTAATCAGTTTCCGAGCTGCACCCGCGTCTCCCCGGCCATCTTGCTGATCCACTTGCGGAACATCTCCATGGCAGGGGTGACGGAACGGGATTGCAGCCGGGTCAGCCAGTAGCTGCCCTTCGAAATCCAGATCGGGAAGGGCTGTTCCAGTTCGCCCGCTGCAAGCTGGCGGGAGAACATCAGGGGCGGCGCCAGCGCTACGCCCGCGCCCTGCAATGCCGCCTCGATCATCAGCACGGAAGAATCGAAGACCATGCCGCGGATCGGCGGGGAGGTGACATCGGCCTTCTCGAACCAGCCCGGCCATTCGTCGGCACGGTAGGAGCGCAGCAGCGTCTGATGGGCGACATCTTCGGGGGAGGAGAGCTGGCGGGCAATTGTGGGGATGCAAAGCATGGAAAGCGGTGCTTCGAACAGCGCTTCGGCTTCTATGTCATGCCAGGCGCCATTGCCGAACTTGATCGCATAGTCGAGCCCTTCGGCGGCAATGTCGACGCGGTTGTTGTTGGTCGAAAGCCTGAGATCGATGAAGGGATATTGCTCGCGAAAGTCGGCAAGCCGCGGCAACAGCCAGCCGACCGCAAGCGTGCCGACGGCGCCGAGCTTGAGGACTTCACGCACATGGCCGCCCTCGAACCGCTCCAGCATGTCGGCCATGCGATCGAAGGAATCCTGCAGGGCCGGCAGCAGCGCAAGCCCTTCCTCGGTGATCATCAGCCCGCGCGGCAGGCGGCGGAACAGGCTGACGCCAAGGCGCTGTTCCAGAAGCTTGACCTGATGGCTGACGGCGGCCTGCGTGACGCAGAGCTCGATGGCCGCCCGGGTGAAGGAAAGATGCCGCGCCGCCGCCTCGAAGGCGCGTAGCGAATTCAGCGGCAAATATGGTCGAACCATGGCAATGGCCTAATCTGATTTATGCCTGACCGGAAATATCATCGTTTGATCGGGCCTTCCAGGCTGGCCTAGAAAGCTGAGGTCCAACCATTTGGAGAACGAAAGTGGCTTTCGAAAGACTTTTCCTTCTGGCATTTTCCATAAGTATTACAGTAATTTCAATGAACGCGACGCCGGCCTATGCCGCCGATCCGATCCGCTGCACCCTCATCATCGACGAGAAGACCGGTGACACGGTCTATCGTCAGGGCAATTGTGATCAGAGCTTTTATCCGCAGTCGACGTTCAAATTGCCTTTGGCCATGATGGGCTACGATTCCGGCATTCTCGTCGACGAACACACTCCACTCTGGATATATGATCCGAAGCTCAAGCGTTCCAAGCGCGAACAGAAGGATACCGATCCGACCATTTGGGAGCGGGATTCCATCGTCTGGTTCTCGCAGGCGCTCACCCGCAAGCTCGGCAAGCGCGCCTTTGCCGATTACGTCGAGCGCTTCGGCTACGGCAATCAGGATGTTTCGGGCGGGCCTGGCAATACGGATGGACTGACCGAAGCCTGGTTGATGTCGTCGTTGAAGATCTCGGCCGAGGACCAGGTACAGTTCCTGCGCCGTTTCCGCACCGGCAGCCTGCCGATTTCGGAGCGCGCGCGGCAGATGACCGAGGCGATCGTTCCGCATTTTGAGGCCGCCGCCGGCTGGAATATCCAGGGCAAGACCGGTGCCGGCTGGCTGCGCAACGCGGCCGGCAAGACCCATTACGAACGGCCGCTCGGCTGGTTTGTCGGCTGGGCGACGAAGGGCGACAGGCGGCTTATCTTCGCGAGGCTCTATATCGCCAATCACCGCTATAGCGACAATCCGATCGGCTTCGAGACGCGGGATTCGCTGATCGCGGATTTCCCGAAGCTGGTCGACGGCCGCTGACATGAAAAGGGCGCCGGAAGGCGCCCTTTCTGTCTCTCTATTCCGCGGCCATCGCTCGCGCTTCCTGTACCACGTGCTCTTCCTTCTTCCCGCGGCTGAGCATGCGGTGGAGGAAATTCCCGAAGCGGTCCATCTCGACGAAGATGACGGGGGTAATGAAGAGCGTCAGCATTTGCGAAACGATGAGGCCGCCGACGACGGCGATGCCGAGCGGCTGGCGCAGTTCCGAGCTGGCGCCTGTGCCGAGCGCGATCGGCAGGGCGCCGAGCAGGGCGCAGAAGGTCGTCATCATGATCGGGCGGAAGCGTCGCACGCAGGCTTCGTGGATCGCCGCCGTCGCCTTCTCGCCCGTCGTGCGCATGGTCTCCACCGCAACGTCGATCATCATGATCGCGTTCTTCTTGACGATGCCGATCAGCATCAGGAGGCCGATGAGCGCGATGATCGACAGGTCGAAGCCCATGATCTTCAGCGCCAGCAGCGCACCGAAGGCCGCAGCCGGCAGGCCGGACAGGATGGTGAGCGGGTGAATGAAGCTCTCATAGAGCACGCCGAGCACGACATAGATGGTCAGAACAGCCGCCAGGATCAGATAGGGCGTATTGCCCTGCGACTGCTGGAAGATCTCGGCCGTACCGCCATAGGAGGTGAAGACATCGGCCGGCATGCTGATTTCCGTCTTGATCTGGTCGATCCTGGCCGTCGCGTCGCTGAGCGATACGCCTTCCGGCAGGTTGAAGGAAACGGTGGTGGAGACGAGCTGGCCCGTCTGGTTGATGGTGACGGGTCCGACCGTGCGCTCGACATGCGCGAAGTTCGAAAGTGGCACCAGGCTGCCATTGGACGAAGCTACGCGGATTTCCGAGAGCTTCTGGTCATCCCAGGGCTTGCTCGTGTCATATTCGACAATGACGTCGTAGCTGTCGCCGGTCGACTGGATTTCCGCAGCCGCAAAACCGCTGAAGGATTCCTGCAGCGTCGTGCGCAGCGTGTCGTTGTCGATCCCGTAGGCTGCTGCCCGCTCGGTATCGATGACGATATTGGCCTGCAGGGCGTTGTTCTGCGCATCCGAGGTCACGTCCGTGAACAGGCGGTCGCCTCGCATCGCCTGCTGGATCTTGCCGGCCCACAGGTTGGTCTGGTCGGCATTCAGCGCCTGTATGACCAGCTGATATTGGCTGGCGGTCTGGCGGCCGCCAAAGCGCAGGCTCTGGTTCGGCGTCACGAAGGCCTGCAGGCCGGGGATCTTGTTGATCGCCGTGCGCAGTTCTCGCAACGTCTGGTCAAGCGGTGCACGTTGATCCTTGTCCTTCAGTTCGACGAACATCGAGCCGTTGTTCTGCGGCTTGTTGGGATTGCCGCCGATCGTCGACATCACGTGGTTGACCGCCGGGTTCGCCTTGACGACGGCCGCGGCCTGTTGCTGCAGTGCCTCCATCGCCGAATAGGAAATATCCTGCCGTGCCTGGGTGCTGATCGTCAGGCGGCCGATATCTTCCTGCGGGAAGAAGCTGGTCGGCAACGTCATGAAGAAATAGATCGTCAGCGCCACCGAGCCGAGGAAGACCCCGAGTATGATGGGACGATGGCGAAGGCACCAGCCGACGGCATTGTCGTAGCCGCGCAACGTCCGTTCGAAACCGGCATCGAAGATGCGGATGAGAAGCGGCGGGCGGCTGTGGTTGTTGGAAAGGCGCGAACCCAGCATCGGCGTCACCGTCAGCGAGACGATCGCCGAGGAGATGATGGCAATCGCCACCACCATGCCGAATTCGTTGAACACGCGGCCAACGACACCACCCATCAAGAGGATCGGGATGAAGACCGCGATCAGCGACACCGACATCGAGATGATGGTGTAGCTCACTTCGCCCGCACCCTTGATCGCCGCCTCGCGCACCGGCATGCCTTCCTCGACATGGCGCAGGATGTTTTCCAGCATGACGATCGCGTCATCCACCACGAGGCCCACCGCGAGCGTCAAACCCAGCAGCGAGATGTTGTCGATACTGTAACCCAGCACATACATCATGCCGAAGGTCGAGATCAGCGACAGCGGAACGGCAAGGCCCGGAATGATCGTTGCGGTCGCATGGCCGGTGAAGAGGTAGATGACGAGAACGACGAGGCCGATCGTCAGAAGCAGCGTGAACTTCACGTCGGCGATGGCATCGCGGATCGGCTTTGCGGCATCGTTCATGACGACGGTGTTGACCGAAGAGGGTATTTCCGCGTGAAGCAGCGGCAGCTTGGCATTGATCGCATCCACGACATCGACCGTATTGGCATCCGGCTGGCGCTGGATGGCAAGGATGATGCCGCGCTGGCCGTCATACCAGCTGCCTGTATACTGGTTCTCGACGCTGTCCTGCACGTCGGCAATATCGCCGAGATGGATCGGCGCACCGTTCGGATTGGCAATGACCAGCGAACGGAACTGCTCGGCGCTGGTGCGCTGCGTATTCGCCGTGATGGTCATGGCCTGCGAATTGTTCTGCAGCGTGCCGACCGGCTGTTGGCTGTTGGCGGCGGCAAGCGCCTTGTTGACGGTATCGATGCCGATGCCGCGGGTCAGCAGCTTGTTGGGATCGACCTCGACGCGCACGGCATAGGTCTGCGCGCCGAAGACGCTGACCTGGGCAACGCCCGGAAGCGTCGAGAGCGACGGCGAGATGATGTCTTCGGCGATCTCGTCGAGCTTGCTGCGCGGCACGGTGTTGCTCTGCACCGAAAGCAGCATGACCGGCGCGTCGGCCGGGTTCGTCTTGCGGTAGCTCGGCGGCGTCGTCATGTTGTCGGGCAGCTGCCGCGTCGCATGCGAAATGGCTGCCTGCACATCGGCGGCGGCCGCATCGATATCGCGGTTGAGGTCGAACTGCAGCACGATGCTGGTGCTGCCGAGCGAACTCGACGCGCTGATTTCGCTGATGCCGGGGATCGTCTCGAACTGCTTGATCAACGGTGTCGAGACCGAGGTCGCCATTGTCTGCGGTGAGGCACCGCTCAGCTGTGCCGAGACGTTGATGGTCGGGAAGTCCACCTGCGGCAGGGCCGCGACCGGCACGAGCCGGTAGCCCGCAAGGCCCGCCAGGATGACGCCGATCGCAAGCAGCGTCGTTGCGACCGGGCGCTGAATACAGAAATTCGGGATCATTGCGCAGCCCCCACCGCGATCGTTTCGGCCTGCTGCTGTCGTTGCTGAGGCACGTCAGCGGACGCGACATCGAGCGTCTTGTTGTCGAATTGCTCGTTGACCGCCTGCTGGTCGCTGAGCTGGCCCTGGCCTTCGACGACCACGTGGTCGCCCTCCGAAAGGCCTGACGCGATGGCGGTGAAGCCGCCGTTGGCGCGGGCGACGGTAACAGGCGTCAGATGCGATTTGCCATCCTTGGCCACGAAGGCAAAGAAGCCGTCGGGGCCGGGGCTGACGGCAACCGTCGGCACGACCACCTGCTGCTCGTCATTGTTGAAATGCACGACGATATTGACCGACTGGCCGGGCCACAGGGCGCCGGAGGCGTTTTCGAACTTCGCCTTGGCAAGGATCGTGCCCGATGCCGTGTCGACCGCGTTGTCGTAGAAGCTGACCTCGCCCTTGCGCACTTGTCCCTTGGTGGAATCGGGCGCCGTGCTGACCTCGACCGGACCGGAGGCCAGCGCCTTCTTCAGTACGCGCAGGTAGCGCTCCTGCAGGTGGAACTTCACATAGATCGGATCGTATTTGGCGATGGTGACAATCGCCGCACCGGCATTGACGAAGGCGCCCCTGCTGAGGGCTATATCGCCGAGCCTGCCATCGAAAGGCGCACGAATATCGGTATGCTCGAGGATGACCTGGTCCGAAGCGAGCATGGCCTTGTCGGCTTCCACGGTTGCGGCGGCGGTATCGCGGGCAGCCTTGGCCTGATCGAGGCTCTGTTGGGTGCCGGCCTTCTGGTTGAAGAGGTCCTGCGCCCGGGTCAGCGCCGTCTCGGATTCTGCAACCGTCGCCGTATCGCGCACGATCATCGCATTGTCCTTGTCGACGGCAGCCTTGGCCGTCCGGTCGTCCAGCTTGGCGATCAGGTCGCCTTCCTTGACCGTGGCGCCGTCTTCGGCCTCGATGCTGACGACCAGGCCCTGTTCCTGTGCGGCAATCGTCGTATTGTCCTCGGCATCGGCCCAGCCAGTCGCCGTTACATCCATGGGCAGAACGGCCTTTACGGCCGCCACGGTGTTGACCATGGTGGGGCCACCGGCACCGCGCCTGCGTCCGCCACTCTGTTGTTGACCACCTTGCTGCCCGCCGCCGCTCTGGGCCTGATCGGCCTGCGCCCGCTGATGGCCGCTGTTCTGGCCGCCCTCCGGCTTGTTGATGAGCTGTGACAGATAGGGGATATCAGAAGCATAGGGAATCTTGTCCCCGAACTGCCAGAAGCCAACCGCGGCCACGGCCACAATACTGATGGTGATCCAAAATTTCTTCATGAGCGAGACCGGTCTTGTTTGGGCAGATTGCATGATTTTCCAGCCCGATTGAGCCGCCTATATTGCGGCGCAAAAAAGACATAATCACCCCGGCGATGATCACTAACCGGTTATAATGGCTTAAATTTTCGTAATGAACATTCTGTAATATTCAAACTATACTAATATATATTCGGGTAGGCAGCGTCGTCCACCTTGGTGACCTGCCAGCGCAGGCTGTATTGGCGAAACACTATTTCCTCCGCATTGAAGGTCTTGCGCGCGATGGAACTGGAAACGCAGAGGCAGACGGTCATGGCCGAGTTGAATGCAGGTGAATTTCGCTCACTCATCACCAACATCTTTCCGGAACTTACGGCCTCCGTTTTCAGGCTCGCGACGAAGGGCTGGGATTCGATGGCCATCGATGTGGATGACAAGCTGATCTTCAAGTTTCCGCGCAATCCGGAGGCGGAGAGGGCGCTGGTGAAGGAGGCCGCCCTTCTCGGCATCATCAGGCCGTCGCTATCGATGGCAGTTCCCGACATGCGGGTCCATGACGGCCCTCCGGTCTTCTCCAGCCATGCCAAGATCCGGGGCGAACATCTCATCACCGACGATTATGAGGTGCTTCCGGAAGCGGCTCGCCAACGTCTCGGCGACGATCTTGCCCGTTTCTATGCAGAATTGCACGATCTCGACGACGATCGCATGCGTGCAGTCGGCGCCGCACCGATCCTGCCCTGGCAATCGCCCGAGACCGTCAGGGACAAGGCCTTGCCGCTGCTGTCCTCTCAGCTTGCAAGCTATGCGGAAAATGTCATCCGGGATTTCCAGGCCCTGCCGCCCGACCCCTGCGGCATCACTTACGGCTTCTTCGACGGCCATGGCTGGAACATGGCCTTCGATCATGCTGCGGGCAGGCTGAACGGCCTCTATGACTTCGCTGATTCCGGCTTCGGCCCGCTGCACCAGGAATTCATCTATTCGAACTTCATCTCACCCGATCTGACGGCGCGTATCGTCTCGGGCTATGAGACGTTGACAGGTCGCCAGCTCGACCGCCGGCGCATCGCCATCCTGACCGGTTTCCATCGCCTGTCCGAACTCGCCGAACTTGCTGATGATCCCGCCTATATCGGCGCAAAGATCGATAGCGTCACGGCATGGGCCGCTGCTTCGGCCCATGCAGGATGATGCAATCAGTCAGACGGAACGCGCCGCACCGCCGTCGCAGCGGATCACCGAGCCGGTGATGTAGCTCGCCGGCTGGCTGCAGAGAAAGGCCGCCGTTGCCGCGAATTCCTCGACCTTGCCGTAGCGGCCGACCGGAATGCGTGCTTCCTTTTCCACGCGGATGTCTGCGACGCTCTTGCCGGTCCGTTTGGCGGCGGCACCATCGAGATCGTCGAGCCGTGCGGTCAGGATGCTGCCGGGCAGCAGCAGGTTGGTGGTGACGCCGTGGCCGGCCACTTCCGATGCCAGCGTCTTGCTCCAGCCGGCAAGGGCCGGGCGCAGCGTGTTCGACAGCGCCAGATTGGCAATCGGCTCTATAACCCCTGACGAGGCCACCGTCAGGATGCGGCCCCAGCCCTGCGCCTTCATGCCGGGTAGCAGTGCATTGGTCAGCGTGATGACGCGCGCCACCATGGAGAAGAAATAGGTTTCGAGCTTCTCCGGCGTCATGTCCTCGGTGGTGCCGGGCGTCGGGCCGCCGGTATTGTTGACGAGGATATCGAGCCCGCCGAATTTCTCCTGCACGGCGGCCGTGACGCTTCCGACGAAATTGTCCTCGGAGAGGTCGGCCCAGATCCAGTCGGCCTTGCCCTTGCCTTGCGCATTGATCGCCTTGCAATTGGCGTCGAGCTGCTCGCCGCTGCGCCCGCACAGAAGAACATTCGCTCCCTCCTGCGCCAGCGCCTTCGCAATGCCGAGCCCGAGACCGCGCGAGGAGGCCAGTACGAGTGCGCGTTTGCCCTTGATGCCGAGATCCATGATTTCCTCCATTTCCTGTGCCCTTTCTATAGGGCGCAAGTCCCGGGAAAGAAAAGGCCGAAGACAGCTTCCGAACCACTTCAATAATTGACGTTAACGTAAGCGTTATATAATCTTTTGTGCTAGGGAACATCATTGTGCGAATTGGGGGATTGGCTGTCGCTTCCCGGCTCGACAATGTTTTCCGGTTTTGACAAGAGAGTACCCCATAATGGGGATGAACGGCCTTGAAACGGCCGAGCGGAGACAGATGGATGACCGACATGACTGAGCTGCCCGAACGCGAAAGCATGGAATTCGACGTGGTGATCGTCGGCGCCGGGCCGGCCGGTCTTTCGGCGGCGATCCGGCTGAAGCAGGTCAATCCGGAACTGTCCGTCGTCGTCCTGGAAAAGGGCGCTGAAGTCGGCGCCCATATCCTCTCCGGGGCCGTCGTCGATCCCATCGGTATCGACCGCCTGCTGCCCGGCTGGCGCAGCGAAAGCGACCATCCCTTCAAGACCGAGGTCAAGGACGATCACTTCCTGCTGCTCGGCCCCGCCGGTTCCATCCGCCTGCCGAACATCATGATGCCGCCGCTGATGAGCAACCACGGCAATTACATCGTATCGCTCGGGCTTGTCTGTCGCTGGCTGGCGACGAAGGCTGAAGAACTCGGCGTCGAGATCTATCCGGGCTTTGCCGCAGCGGAAGTGCTCTACAATGACGAAGGTGCCGTCATCGGTGTCGCGACCGGCGACATGGGCATTGAGAAGAATGGCGAGCCCGGCCCGAGCTACGCGCGGGGCATGGCGCTCATGGGCAAATATGTGCTTGTTGGAGAGGGCGTGCGCGGTTCGCTTGCCAAGCAGCTGATCGCCAAGTTCGACCTCTCAAGCGACCGCGAACCGCAGAAATTCGGCATCGGCCTCAAGGAACTCTGGGAGGTCAAGCCCGAGAACCATCGCCGCGGCCTCGTGCAGCATTCCTTCGGCTGGCCGCTCGGCATGAAGACCGGCGGCGGCTCGTTCCTCTATCACCTGGAAGACAATCTCGTCGCCGTCGGCTTCGTCATCCACCTGAACTACAAGAACCCCTATCTCTACCCCTTCGAGGAATTCCAGCGCTTCAAGACGCATCCGGCCATCCGCGGCACTTTCGAAGGCGGCAAGCGCCTCTCCTATGGTGCGCGCGCCATCACCGAAGGCGGCTATCAGTCGGTGCCGAAGCTATCCTTCCCGGGCGGCGCGCTGATCGGCTGTTCGGCGGGCTTCGTCAACGTGCCGCGCATCAAGGGCAGCCACAATGCCGTGCTCTCGGGGATGATGGCGGCCGACCGCATCGCCGACGCCATTGCCGCCGGCCGCGCCAATGACGAAGTGACCGAGATCGAAACCGACTGGCGGGCGAGCGATATCGGCAAGGACCTGAAGCGCGTGCGTAACGTCAAGCCGCTCTGGTCGAAGTTCGGCACGGCCTTGGGCGTGGCGCTCGGCGGTCTCGACATGTGGACCAACCAGCTCCTCGGCTTCTCCTTCTTCGGCACGCTTGGTCACGGCAAGACCGATGCTGCTTCCCTGGAGCCGGCCTCGCAGCACAAGAAGATCGACTATCCGAAGCCGGATGGCGTGCTCACTTTCGACCGTCTCTCCTCCGTCTTCCTGTCGAACACCAATCATGAGGAGGACCAGCCGGTCCATCTCCAGGTGAAGGACATGGCGCTGCAGAAGTCATCGGAACTCGGCATCTATGCCGGCCCGTCGACACGCTACTGTCCGGCCGGGGTCTACGAATGGGTGGAAAAGGACGGCGAAGAGACCTTCGTCATCAACGCCCAGAACTGCGTCCACTGCAAGACCTGCGACATCAAGGATCCGAACCAGAATATTAACTGGGTGCCGCCGCAGGGTGGCGAGGGACCGGTCTATCCGAATATGTAACACGGGATGATCGTTCGGTGCCGCGAACTCGGCTCCAGACCGGTCGCTGGGAAAACTTGCTGCAGATCAATGTGGCGCGCTGCTTGGTAGTATTGAACCTATAGCCGAGTAACGCGTCGCCTATACCTGATAACGCATTCGTTATCTCTATTTGCTGCGTCCGTTTATCATTTCATTAACCATAATCTCCTTAGCTTGCGACATCTTCTTGACGCGCTAAGGACACATTCATGACGATCTCGCGCAGGGGCTTTCTGATCGCTCTGCCCCTTTTTGTTGCCGGCTGCTCTTCGACCACTCTGAACAGCCAGACGAATTATGCAGCCCTTCCGGATGAGAAATTTCCGCTGCGGCAGGTACCGATCGACAAGATCAAGCCGGAGCTGCGCCGCACCGAAGTGGCCTATGAAGGTAGCTATGCGCCGGGTACTATCATCGTCGATACGCCGGCGCGCCGAGCCTATTACATCCTCGGTGACGGCAAGGCGATGCGGTATGGCGTCGGCGTCGGCCGCGAAGGGCTTGCCTTTGCCGGCAATGCCTATGTCGGTCGCAAGGCAGAATGGCCGAGCTGGACGCCGACGGAAAACATGCAGCGCCGCGAGGAGCGTTACCGCAAGCTCGCCGGCGGCATGCCGGGCGGTCCGAACAATCCGCTCGGCGCGCGTGCCATGTATCTCTATCGCGGCGGCGGCGATACGCATTTCCGCATCCATGGCACCAACCAGCCGCAATCGATCGGCCTTGCCATGTCGAGCGGCTGCATCCGCATGATGAACCACGATGTGATCGATCTCTACAGCCGCGTCGAAGTCGGCGCCAGGGTCGTGGTCATCCAGGCGACAGCCTGACCCCAAGCCGGAACTATCGCCACATAAAGCCGCCGCAGCTGATCGCCGTCGGCGGCTTTTATTGTTGGAGAATGCTCAGCGGCGCTTGGCGGCAATGCCGGTCGAAAGCGCCACGCCGATGCCGGTGATGACGGCGGCGCTGATTTCGGCAAGTCCCATCTGCTCGCCGAGCAGCAGGCCACCGCCGAGTGTAGCAAGCACCGGGGTCAGTGCCGTGAAGGCGGCAGCCTGTGTCCCGCCGAGGGTACGAACGGCCGTGCCATAGGCGACCATGGCGACGAGGCCCGAGAGAATGCCCTGGCTCAGCACCTGCAATCCGATCTCCGGCAAAGGAACCTGCGGCAGTGAAACGCCGAAGACCAGCGCAAGGGCGGCCATGATCAGGAAGGACCAGATGGCGATCAGTGCGCTCGCCTGGATGGCCGTCAGGCCCGAGCGGCGGAAGGCATGCGTGTAACTTGCCCAGAGAACGGCGCCTGATGGCAGCAGCACGAAGCTGGTCCAGGGCAGGGAAGCATCGGCAAGGCTGCGCGCAAGCAGGATCATCACACCTGCGACGATCGCCAGCAACCCGGCAATCCGCGTGGCATCCGGCCGTTCGCGAAACAGCAGAATGCCGATCAAGGCGGTGGCAAGCGGCATGGAACCGCCGAGCAGAATGCCCGAGGAGGCCGCCGGTGTGGAGTGAATGGCAAGCGTGGTCACCAGGAAGAAGATCGCACCGCAGCCGGCAACCATGATCGCCAGCAGATGCAGCGGAAGACCCTTCGGCAAGAGCCCGGTCCGCAGCCAGACGGGCGAAAGCACGAGCGCCGGAATGCCGAAGCGGATAAGACCGATGTCGATCGACCCAAGCGGCGTTGCCGCACTATGGCGCGTCGCCAGAAACCATGTCGACCAGATCAGCACGGTGATCGTGCCGGCAGCATAACCCAGGGATTGCGAAGGCGATTTGTCGTTTGAAAATGCGATCGTGCTCATCGTCCTGATCCTTTCCTCCGTCCGGATCCTGTCCGGTTGAAGAGAAGATTAGCGCCAGAGGCAGAGGCATGTCCTTGCTATCTATGGCTCAAAAATCATGCTATGCGCAATGATCTGCCAATTTGTGCCTTCAGGGTTAGCGAAAATGCCAAATCTTGATAAATTCGATATTGCCATCCTGAAATGCCTTCAGGAAGATGCGCGCGCCACCAATGTCGAGATCGCCGAGAAGGTGAACCTCTCGCCATCCCCTTGCCTGCGCCGTATCCGCAATCTCGAGAAAATCGGCGTCATCCGCCGCTACACGGCCGATATCGATCGCAAGGAGGTCGGCCTCGGCCTCACCGTCTTCGTCGAATTCAAGGTCGCCCATCACAGCCGGGAGAATTCCGAGGCGCAGCAGGCAGCCCTGCTCGCCATTCCGGAAATCGTCTCCTGCTTCCTGATCTCGGGCACCGCCGATTTCCTGGCGGAGGTCGTGGTCGAAGACCTCTCGGCCTACGAACGGCTGCTGACGGAGACGTTGCTGACCCTGCCGAATGTCACCGATATCCGCTCGAATTTTGCCATCCGCAGCATCAAGACGCATGGACCGCTGAAGCTGCCCGAGCGCAATTGACGCAGCAGCGGAATAAGGTGAGTGCGATTGTAAACTTTACTTGAAAAATCCGCTTCATTTCTGTAGCCGGTGTCTCACCCGGTGTGAGGGCCGGTCGATCATTTCAGTATGAGGGATTTTGCCGTGAGCGTTTTTGATATTCCGCTGTCGCGCCGCCAGTTCGGCCTGTTGCTTTCGGCCTGCACTGCCGCTGCCGTACCGGGCCTTGCCCTTGCAGACGATAATAAGCGCACCATCAAACATGAGCTCGGCACGACCGAAATCTCCGGCAAGCCGTCGCGTGTCGTCGCTCTCGAATTCTCCTTCGTGCAGGCCCTGAATGCGGTCGATGTCGTACCCGTCGGCATCACCGACGATAATCAGCCGAAGCGCATCGAGCAGCTTCTCGGCAAGAAGATCGACTACAGCTCGGTCGGCACCCGCCTGGAGCCCAATCTGGAACTCGTCGCAGCGCTGACGCCCGATCTCATCATCGCCGATGAACTCCGCCATTCGGCGATCTACGAACAATTGAGTGCCATTGCGCCGACCATCGTGCTGAACAGTTGGGAAGGCAGCTACGAGGTGATCAAGGCTTCTGTCGTGACCATCGCCGATGCGCTCGGCGAAAAGGAAAAGGGCCAACAGGCGCTTGCCACGCATGAGGCTATCATCGCCGGCCTGGTCGCAAAGATCCCCGCCGGCGAAAAGCGTCGCTTCCTCCTCGCCGTCGCCAATCCGGATTCCATGAGCCTGCATAGCTCCTCCTCCTTCACCGGTTCCGTCTTCAAGGCCATGGGCCTGACGCCGGCCATCGATTCCAGCGATGCCGTGGAAAGCGGGGCAGGGATCGAACGCCTTGTCGCCATCAATCCGGACGTATTTCTGGTTGCGACCGATACCGGCGCCACCGTGTTCGACCAGTGGAAGAGCAACGCCGCCTTCAACAACATTGCGGCGGTGAAGGCCGGCATGATCTTTCAGGTCGACCGCAACCAGTTTTCCCGTTTTCGCGGTTTGACGACGGCGGAGATGATCGCCCGCGAAATCCTCGCCAAGGTCTATCAGGCCGGATAAGCGCCAATGACGACAAGGAGCGGCGCAATCATGCGGCATGGAACCGGCAGCACTGTGCTGCTGGCGCTTTGCCTTTTGCTTGCGCTTGCCATTATCATCCTGGGCAGTATTTCCTTCGGCGTCTCCAAGCTGCCGGTTATCAGGGCCCTGCACCTGCTCTTTGCACCCGATGGCTCGCCGGACAGCGCGCTGGTCTGGGACGTCCGCCTGCCGCGGGCAATGCTCGCCATGCTGGTCGGCGCCAATCTCGCTGTTGCCGGGGTACTGATCCAGACGCTCACCCGCAATTCGCTTGCCTCACCCCAGACTTTCGGCATCAATGCCGGGGCTTCACTGGTCATCGTCATTAGCCTTATCGCGGTGCCGGGCCTAAGCGCCGGCGGTACGGTCTGGCCAGCCTTCATCGGCGCGGCCGCCGTCGGTTTTGCCATGTGGGCGCTTTCGGTGTCCGGCGCTATGAACGAAATGAAGCTGGCACTCGCAGGCATCTCCATCCAGCTCGTGCTTGCAGCTCTCGTGCAGGCGATCCTCATCGCCAACAATGCCGGGCAGGATATCGTTTACTGGCTTGCCGGCTCCATCAACGGCGCGCAGTGGAGCAAGGTCTGGATCATCCTGCCCTTCACGCTTTTGGGTGGTGGTATCGCCCTGATTGGCGGCCGTCATTTCGGCGTTCTGGCGCTCGACGACGCCACAGGCGTCTCGCTCGGCCAGAATGCCAGGCGCGTCGGCGGTCTTGCGGCGGTGCTGATCGTCATTCTCGCCGGTTCCGCCGTCGCCGTCAGTGGCCCGATCGGTTTTATCGGTCTGTTGGTGCCGCATATCGTGCGCCGTCTGGCGGGCGGCGATCAGCTGACGGTCATTGCGCTCAGCGCCATCACCGGTCCCCTGCTGCTGAATGCCGCCGATCTGCTGGGCCGCGTCGCCGCCTTTCCGGCGGAGACGCCTGTCGGCATCGTCACGGCGCTGATCGGCGCACCGGCCTTTCTCGTCATCCTCTGGCATCAGAGGGCGAAATGACGAGTGCCGCCTTGCCATCGAGGAACCTGCGCGCAGCAAGCGTCTGCCTTGCCATCGCGGTCCTCATTCTCGTCGTTGCCGTTATCGGCATGACGATCGGCGCCGTCACGCTGTCGGTCGGTCAGGTGCTGGATGGTATCGCCGGCGGCAAGAGCGGATTCATCGTCATGCAGTACCGCGCCCCGCGCGTCATCGTTTCCATCCTCGCCGGCGCCTCGCTCGGCGTTGCCGGCGTCTTCCTTCAAGGCGCGCTGCGCAATCCGCTGGCCTCGCCCGATGTCGTCGGCATTACCAAATGGGCAGGCTTCGGTGCCTTCCTTGCCGGCCTCTTTGCGCCGCCGGCCTGGGCCGTCTGGGCAATTCCGGCCGGCGTCGTCGCCGGTGCCGTTGCCGGTGCGCTGGTGCTGCTCGCCATCGGACGCGCATTCGGCGGCGGTATTGCGGCATTGGCGCTCGTCGGCGTGGCGCTCGGCATGCTGGCCCAGGCGCTGATGCAATATGTCATGGTGCTCTTCCCGACCCGCGCCGACCAGTCGATGGTCTGGCTTGCCGGCAGTGTCTACGGCTCGACGATGACCGATGTGATTGCGCTCTCGCTCTGGCTTGTCGCCTGCCTGCCCTTGGTGCTGATCGCTACTATCAGGCTCGATGCCGGCGGCTTCGGCGACGATACGCTGACGAGCCTCGGCATTTCGCCCGGCCTGTTGCGCGGCGGCCTTATTGTCGTCTCGGTGCTGCTCTGCGCCGGCAGCGTCGCCGCTGTCGGCTCCATGGGTTTCCTCGGCCTCTTGTCACCGCATGCCGCGCGCCTGCTCGTCGGCCCGCGCGCACGTCATATGGTGCCAGTGAGCGCCCTGATCGGCGCTTTGACGCTATCGACTGCCGATCTGATCGGCCGGCTCGTGGCCCTGCCGAACGAGATCCCTGCCGGCATCGTCGCTGCCGTCATCGGCGGTCCCTATCTCATTTTCCTGCTGATCAAGGAGGCCGGCCGTCATGACTGATGCCGTCCATTCACGCCTCTCCGCCGAGAATCTGACGCTCGGTTACGCCGCGATCAAAGTCCTCGACCATGTCGATGTCGTAATCCCCGACGGCAAGATCACGGCGCTTATCGGCGCCAACGGCTCCGGAAAATCGACGCTGCTACGCGCCCTTGGCCGCATCATCCAGCCGCTCGGCGGCACGGTGACGCTGGACGGCAAAGCGATTGCGGAAATGCCCGGCAGGGCGATTGCCCAGACGCTGGCGCTGCTGCCGCAAAGCCCGGTTTCGCCCGATGGCCTCACCGTGCGCCAGCTCTGCCGCTTCGGCCGCCACCCGCACAAGGGCATGCTGTCACGCACGACGCGCCATGACGAGCAGATCGTCGAAGCGTCGCTTGCCGCAACTGGCCTGACCGATCTCGCCGAGCGCCCGCTCGACCGCCTCTCCGGCGGCCAGCGGCAGCGCGCCTGGATCGCCATGGCGCTGGCGCAGGAAACGCCGATCCTGCTGCTGGACGAGCCGACGACCTATCTCGACATCGCCCATCAGCTGGAAGTTCTGGAACTGTTGAAGGAACTGAACGGGAAAAGTGGACGCACCGTCGTCATGGTCGTCCACGATCTCAACCACGCCGCCCAATATGCCGACCACATCATCGCGGTCGCTGATGGCGGCATTCACGCGTCAGGCAGTCCTGTCGATATTCTGAAGCCGGAGCTTATTCGCGCCGTCTTTGGGATCGACGCGGTCGTGATATCCCATCCCGTTGATGGCACACCGCTCTGCCTGCCCTTCGTCGAACGTTAGACCCATCCCAGCAAAAACGTGCAACGGGTCTGCGTTGAACCGATGGGATGGAGCTGTTCTTGTACAGAACGAACCAGATCACTGGTAAGGTGCATAGGATGCAGGGCTTGCATAGGTTTTTTTATAGGTCGCGTGGGAATTGTCAGACGGTGATATGACAGGCATTGAATCTGACAATTCCTATAGAGCGACGAAAACTGCCCCTGCATCTTCTGCATCCTATGCAGGCACTGAAGGACTCGCCCGGAATTGCATCATAACAAAGCGTTGGGTGGAGATGATTTCAGGCCGAGCGGCCTGAAATCTGAAGCAGGATCTAGAGCAGCGTCCCGCTGAGGATCAGCAGAGCCACCGAGAAATAGATGACGAGCCCGGTGACGTCGACCAGCGTGGCGACAAACGGAGCCGATGCCGTTGCCGGATCGAGCCGCAGCTTCTGCAAGATGAACGGCAGCATCGAACCCGAGATGGAGCCGAAGGTGACGATACCGACCAATGCGGCAAAGACCGTCAGGCCGACGAGCTGCCAGTGCGGGCCGTAATCATAGAGTCCGGCCGTCTGCCAGAAGATGACGCGCAGCATGCCGACAAGTCCGAGAATGGCGCCGAGCGTGATGCCCGTCGGCAGTTCGCGCAGCAGCACCCGCCACCAGTCGGTCAGCTTCAGCTCGCCGACAGCAAGCGCCCGGATGATGAGCGAGGTTGCCTGCGAACCGGAATTGCCGCCGGAGCTCATGATCAGTGGAATGAAGAGCGTTAGCACGACAGCCTTCTCCAGCTCGCCTTCGAAATGCTGCATGGCGCTTGCCGTCAGCATTTCGCCGAGGAAGAGGGCGCAGAGCCAGCCGGCCCGCTTGCGGATCATGCCGCCGAAGCTGATCTTCATATAGGGCTTGCCGAGTGCTTCCATACCGCCGAACTTCTGGGCAGCTTCGGTCGTATCCGAGATCATCGTGTCGATCACATCGTCGACCGTGACGATGCCGAGCACCATGCCGTGATCGTCGATGACAGGCAGCGCCAGCAGGTCGTGCTTGCGGATCAGCCGTGCGACGTCTTCCTGCTTCATCAGCGCATCGGCCGAAACCGGCGTCCCCTTCTGCGCGACAGAAAGGATCGAAGCGTCGGCCTCGCCGGTAATGAGGCGGCGCAACGTCACGACATGCAGCAGCGCGCCGGAATTATGGTCCAGCACATAGATGGCATAGACGGTTTCCCGCGAGCGTTCGACCTGCCGGACATGGTCCAGCGTCTGGGCGATCGTCCAGTCGTCGGGCACGCTGACGAATTCCGTCGTCATGATGCTGCCGGCCGTGCGCGGCGGATAGCCCATCAGATGCTGGATGGCGATGCGGACAGGTTCTTCCAGGCTGGAGAACAGGCGCACGCGGTCGTCGATACCAAGCTCCAGCAGGACGTCGGCGACGCGGTCGTTCGACATGCCATGCAGCAGACGGGCCGAATCCGTGCCGTCCATCAGCGCCAGAATGGCCGGCGCGTTGCGCAGCTCCGGACGGTCGAGAATGTTGACGGCATATTCCTGCGGCATCCGCGAAAGGATGCGGCCGGCTTCAGCCGGGGTAAGCCCGTTCAGCGATTCCACGCGCTCGGCAATGGACGCAACACGGCTGTTGTTCATGAAGGCACGGGCGGCATAGCCGGCCCGCAGAGGGAAGCGATTGATATTCATTGGCTCGCCTTTCCGTCGATCCGCCGTAGCGTCCGAGCGGGCGAGCCTGGAGCATCCAGGTCAGCGCGCGACGGCCGCGTACGGCAAAGGCAATCGACTGCTACTGTCGCTTGGCATCTGAATGATGGCTCCGTTGATATCCGTGCAAAACGTGTGTCATGCACGTGTCGCACTAGGTGGTCTCGAATGCGCAAAAAGTCAAGTTGCTTAAATGCTTAACGCAAGAATGCCGCACCCTCAGCGCGGCACTATAAGTCAGCATCCTTTACGTATTATTTCAAACGCCTGAAAAGGCTGATTTTAGATCCCGAAAAATCAGAATCCGGCGAGAACCACCTTGCCCTTCATCCTGCCGCTTTCGACCATGGCGTGCGCCTTTTTCATGTTTGCGGCATTGATCGTTCCGACGGTTTCCGACAGCGTCGTGCGGATCTTGCCCGCATCGACGAGCTCGGAAATCCTGTTCAGGATCTTGTGCTGCTCGATCATGTCAGGCGTGCCGAAGAGTGGCCGGGTGAACATCAGCTCCCAGTGAACGGACGCCGCCTTGCGCTTGAAGGGGACGACATCGAAGGTCTTGGGATCGTCGATCAGTGCGAACCGCCCCTGCGGCGCGAGCGCCTCGACGATATCGGCGACATGCTTGTCCGTATTCGTCGTCGAGAAGATGAAGCCCGGCGCGCCGATGCCGAGGGCTGCGACCTGCGGGGCGAGCGGCTTGGAGTGGTCGATGACATGGTGCGCGCCATGAGCCTTCACCCATTCCTGGGTTTCTGGGCGGGAAGCGGTGGCGATGACGGTCAGGTCGGTGAGCGTGCGGGCAATCTGCACGGCGATCGAGCCGACACCGCCTGCACCGCCGATGATGAGCACGGCAGGGGCGGCACCCGGCACGGGATCGGTCACGCGCAGGCGGTCGAACAGCGCTTCGTAGGCGGTGATCGACGTCAGCGGCAAAGCGGCCGCAGCGGCGAAGTCGAGAGTCTTCGGCTTCCTGCCGACGATGCGCTCGTCAACGAGCTGGAATTCGGCATTCGAACCGGGGCGATTGATGACGCCGGAATAGAAGACTTCATCACCCGGCTTGAACAGCGTCACATCGGAACCGACGGCCTTGACGATGCCGGCGGCATCAAAGCCGAGCACTTTCAGCTCATCGGCAGGCGGCGCCATGTTGGCGCGCACCTTCACGTCGACGGGGTTGACGGAGACGGCCCTGATCTCGACCAGCAGGTCGTGGCCCTTGGCCTCCGGCGTCGGCAGTTCGACATCGATCAACGAGGTTTCGGCGGCGATTGGCTGTGGGGTCTTGTAAGCGACGGCGCGCATCTTGGTAACTCCTGTGTCTGTTGTACGAGAGCTAGATGCGACCTATGTTCCGGCAACGCAAGAATGCACAAATTCTGTACGTAGTACCAAAAAGGATACTGTAAATGTCACGCCCGCGTGCCAAGCTGATCGAGAATTTCCCCGGTTGCCCGGTGGAGGCGACGCTGACTTATCTTGACGGAAAGTGGAAGGGCGTGATCCTTTTTCACTTGATGGACAAGACGTTGCGCTTCAACGAGCTCAGGCGCCACCTGCCGGCGATCACCCAGCGTATGCTGACCAAGCAGCTGCGCGAGCTGGAGCAATCCGGCCTGGTCTCACGAACAGTTTACCCGGTCGTGCCGCCGCGCGTCGAATATGCGCTGACGCCGCTCGGCTCCACGCTGAAGCCGGTCATCCGGGCGCTTGCCGCCTGGGGCGATGAATTCGTCTTCTGCAGCCCCGAGGGACGGGAGCTGCGCATATCCCAGGCGCTAAGCGCTCCGGCTGCGGTGCTCCAGGCGTAGCGACGCGGCAAAGACGAAGAGGCCGAGGAAGGACAGGACGGCGCCGACATAGCCGGTCGCCGCATAGCCGTAACCCCAGGCAATGACGAGGCCGCCGAGCCATGCGCCGAGCGCGTTGGCGATGTTGAAGGCCGAGTGGTTGGAGGCGGCCGCCAGCGTCTGCGCATCGGCCGCAACATCCATCAGGCGCGTCTGCAGCGCCGGGCCTGCCGCAAAGCCGCAGCCGACGAGGAAGACGCAGAGCCCGAGCATATAGGGGTTCGACGCGGTCAGCGAGAACATCGTCAGCACGACGATATTATAGACCAGCGAGCCGCCGATCGTGCCGAGCAGCGACTTGTCGGCAAGCCACGAGCCGATGAAGTTGCCGGCATTCATGCCGACGCCGAAGAGCACCAGCATGAGCGCAACGGCCGTTTCCGGCAGCATCGCCACCTGCGTCGTCGTCGAGGCGATATAGCTGAACATGGCGAACATGCCGCCGTAACCGACAGCGGCGATGGCAAGCGTCAGCAGTACCTGGGGGCGGCGGAAGGCGCTGAGTTCGCGCAGCGCGCTTGCCCCTTCCGAAACCTTGTCATGCGGCACGTAGAACCAGATGAGCGCGACTGTTACAAGCCCGATGATGCCGACGGTCAGGAAGGCGACCTGCCAGTCGAGCGCCTGGCCGAAGAAGGTGGTCAGCGGCGTGCCGAGCAGGGTCGCGACCGTCAGGCCGAGCATGACGCGGCCGACGGCCCGCGCGCGGCGATGCACCGGCACCATGGAGGCGGCGACGAGGGCGGCAACACCGAAATAGGCGCCATGCGGCAGGCCGGTGATGAACCGCAGAACCGCGAAGCTCTCGAAGGTCGGAGCGACTGCGCTCAGGATGTTGCCGACTGCAAAGAGCAACATCAGGCAAAGCAGCAGCGTGCGCCGCGCCATCTTGGCGGCAAGCACGGCGATGACGGGTGCGCCGATGACGACGCCAAGGGCATAGGCACTGATGACATAACCTGCCTGCGGCGTCGTGACCGAGAAAGTGTCCGCCACATTGGGCAGCAGGCCCATGATCGCGAATTCGCCCGTACCGATGCCGAAGCCGCCGGCGGCGAGCGCCAGCTGTACCAGTGCGACAGTCGTGGCCGAGGGAAGCGCTGCCTCCAGTTCGGAATCGATGGAATCGTTGACGGCAACCTGGCTCACGGGTGGTCCTTCGGAGGATCTAAGCTTGGCAACGGCTGCTGGCGTTGAGCGCAGAACCGGTCATCTAGAATTGGTGGGCAGAAATGGCGGGAGGCGGAGATGTGATCTCCAGTATTCCATCTATTGAACGCGAAGCTGACAGCGTCGAGTGCTTTTTTTGCAGTGCAGCGTAGCGCTATCTGCATACGTCCATTGCAATATTTGCGTTTCGGCGATGTGAGCGGGCAAATCATCCGGCTTGAAATCGCATATGCTTCAACCATCTTGAGGTCAGGAACAGCGGGATAGGGAACAGGCACCTCATGAAGCTCGTCGGTTTATTCAATCGCGACGGCGGTACCTTCAGAACGACAGACATGCAGGCATATGAAAGGCGCGCGGAAGAAGTCTTCCGCGAAGCCGGCCATGATTTCGATGCCATCGTCTTCTCCGGCAACGAGATCGTTCCCGCCATGGAACGGGCAGCGCGGCGTGACGACATCGACGGCATAGTCGCCGGCGGCGGTGACGGCACCATTTCGGCAGCAGCGTCGATCGCCTGGAAGAACGGCGTAGCGCTCGGGGTCGTGCCGGCCGGTACCATGAACCTCTTTGCCCGCTCGCTGAAAGTGCCGCTCGATATCTGGCAAGCACTCGATGTGCTGGCTTTCGGCGAACTCGACAATGTCGATATCGCCAGCGCCAACGGCAGGCCCTTCATCCACCAGTTCTCCGCCGGCCTGCATGCGCGCATGGTGCGCTACCGCAATTCCTACAGCTATCGCTCCCGCTTCGGAAAGATGCGCGCCAGCACTCGCGCCGCCTTCGGCGTCGTCTTCAACCCGCCGGAATTCGAGGTCGCCTTCGAGGCGGCCGGCATGAAAGAAACCCGCCGCGTCTCGGCGATATCGGTATCAAACAACCCCTTCGGCGAAAACGCGTTGCTCTATGCCGATAATCTGCGCAGCGGCGAACTTGGCTTCTACACCGCAAAACCCCTGAAACCGCTCGGTGTCGCGCGATTGGCCATCGACATGCTGCGCGGCAAATTCCGCGAAAACGATGCGGTCATGGTCCTGCATCCGGCCGAGGTGCATCTGCACTTCCCGAAGCTGCGCGCCAAGGCGAACTGTGTGATGGATGGCGAGCTTCTGCCGCTGCAGCGCGACGTCACGATCAAGCTTCATCCCGGCGAGTTGAAGGTGCTGGTCAAACAGGGGCTCGCCGCACAGGAAGGCGAGGGGGAGCGGCGCGAGCCGGCCGCTTGACGCTCAGAGCGAAGCGGAGCGCCTGGCTCTAAAAGGAATGAGAGCGTTTTCGACGATATCCCGGTCCGCTTCGTCGTCGAACACACAGGTGCGGTTGCGTCCCTGCTTTTTGGCGCAGTAAAGCGCCTCATCGGCCGATGCGATAAGCTGTCGCCAGCCTTCGGTACCGCAGGCGCCGGAGGCGACGCCGATGCTGACGGTGACGGAGAGATCGACGCCGGTTTCCGCATCGCGGATGACATGCGCCTGAATGCGGCTGCTCAGTTCCTCCGCAAAAGCTGCGGTGGCCTCAAGATCGGCATTCGAAACGAGAACGGCGAATTCCTCGCCGCCATAGCGCGCGACAATATCCGTCGGCCGCATGGCGCTCTGCAGCAGTGACGCGATTTCGATGAGCACAGCGTCGCCGGTGAGGTGACCATAGGTATCGTTGACCGTCTTGAAGTGATCGATATCGATCAGCATCAGGCAGACATCTTCCTCACGCTCCGAAGGGGCATTGCCGAAGCCTTCCAGCGCCCGGCGGTTCCATACGCCGGTCAGGCCGTCTTTCTCGGCCTGCATCTTCAGGCGGGCCTCATATTCGGCCCGCTCGTCAAGCTTGCCGCGAAGCAGTTCCAGCGCTTCGAACAGGCTGCGCATCTCCGGTGCCTTGGAGACCCCAAGGTTTGTCATGGCGTTGCCCTCGGCAAGCGCGATGATCTGCCGGCGCGCCGTCAGCAGCGGATCGAGCATGTGAAGGCGGATGGAGCGGAAGAGGGCGAGCAGCACCGCCAGTGCAGAAGCCGTGATGACGGCAATGGCGGCCAGACGGTAGGAGGCTGCGTCATGCTGGGCCCTGTAGCGTTTCACGACATCATCGAGGAAGACCGTGCGCAGCCGCGCTAGTGGCTGCAGCGTCGGAACATAGTTGCGCGTCAGATCGACGGCGGAGATCGAATAATCGCCGGAAATCTTGCCTTGTTCAATGAGGATCTTCACGAGGTCGAGGCCGGATCCGAAAAAGATCGTATCGACATCCTTCATGAGCTTGGCAGACAGCGCATCATGATCGCTGACGATCTTCTGGCCCTGCATCAGCGTGCGCAATTCCAGAAGCCGCCCGATAGTGCGGTTTGCATCGGTGATATGGCTGTCGCGCAGCGGCTGGCGTGTGGCGATCGGCCCCATGATCTGTGAGGCGGCCCGCCCGCCATATTCGCGCATGTCACTGATCATGCGTCCGGTGAGGAACGGCGCGGTCAGTTCCGGCCGGCGGCTCGTGAAGGCCGCCACGTGCCAGTCGACGACATGCTGGAAGGTTTCGATCACCTCGATCATTTCGCCGATCGCGCCCTGGACATCCTGCGGCCGGCGCTCGGCAAGGGGCGTTGCGGCAACCCGGTCCACGCCCTCACGGGCCTTGCGAAGCTGGTCCCTGGTATCGTCGATAGCCTTCTGCAGATCGGGCAGGGCGGAAGAGACATCGACGGCAAGCGGCTCGTCGAGAGCCTCGAGCGCCAGATCGCTGATGCGCCGGAAGACCCTCAGCCGCTCCGTCGCTGGGGCGCTGCTATCCGGCTCGATCGCCATGATGTCATTGGCCGGGCCGCGCTCCGCGGACATGTGGGTGGCGACCTCCAGAACCTGTTGGAAGCGTTCCACGGCAAGCAGATTGTCATGAGTCGAACGGTAGCTCTCATAGGTCGGAATGAGGGCGCTTACCGTCAGAACGAGGGTGAGAAAGGCGACGATGACGGTCGCAAACAGCAGCTTTCCCTCAAGAGTGATGCGGTTCATCAAACCGATCCCTTTCCCTATCCGATTATCCATGCCGGCTCCGCTGCCGGTCACTGCACATGCCGGTATCAGGCATATATTACTGATGCCGAGTATATATCGGCGAGAATGCCAACAGGGTTAAGAAAAGCGTCTAGATGACTGTTATATGACGGGTTATATTAACTAGAGGCGCGCAAGATATGTACGGTAGTCGAAATCCGATACCGTGCGCAGATGCGCGATCGCTTCCTTGTACTTTGTGTCGCCGTAAAGCTTGCGATACCGCTCGCCGAAGATATCGGTGATGAAAGCCGAGTGCCGGAACGTCTCCACCGCCGTCAGGAAATCATGCGTGAGCCGCTTCGCGCCCGGCGGGGTGTAGGCGGGCGTCGTTTCCTCACCGGGATCGAGATCACCATCAAGGCCAAGCAGCATGCCGCCAAGGATAGCCGCCAGCAGCAGATAGGGGTTGGCATCGGCGCCCGCCACGCGATGCTCGATGCGTGCCGCCGGCCCGTTACTGTCGGGGATACGGATGGCCGTGCCGCGATGTCCTGTGCCCCAGGTGAGGTCGGTCGGCGCGAAGGATCCCGGCTGGAAACGGCGATAGGAATTGGCGAAGGGTGCAAAGACGAGCTGCGCCTCATGCATGGTCTGCAGCATGCCTGCCGTCACTGATTTCAAAAGCTTGGGCTCGCCGCCCTTGGCATCGAGAATATTGTTGCCATCCCTGTCGATGATGCTTGCATGAACATGCAGACCCGAACCGGCATGTTCCGAATAGGGCTTGGCCATGCAGGTCGATTTCAGCCCGTGCTTGCGCGCTGCCTGCTCGGCGATGCGCTTCAGGTAGAGGCAGTCGTCGGCCGCAGCCAGCGCATCGGGCCGGTGCAACAGGTTCACCTCAAACTGGCCGGGGCCGAATTCCGCCGTCGTCGCCTCCGCCGGCAGGTCCATCGCTTTTGCATAGGCGCGCAACGTCTGCAGATAGGCGTCGAGCGCGTCGACGGCGCTCATGTCGTACAGCTGAAAGCCGTTCGGCTCGCCGCGGTAGGTGAGGCTAACAGGCGGGGAGGGAATGCCCGTCTCGCGCCAGTTCTCCTCGACCACATAAAATTCCAGCTCGGTTGCCACGACGGGCGTCAGGCCGCGCTCGGCATAGCGTTCGAGCACAGAGGCGAGAATGCCGCGCGGGTCCATGAAGCTGCGGCTGCCGTCGAACTCGTGCATCGTGGCGAGCACCTGCATCGATCCCTCGGGCGCCCAGGGCATCGGCGTCAGGCTGCGGCGATCGGGGATGACATTGCCGTCGGGATCGCCGATCGTCAGCGACAGGCCGGTAATGTCGTCATTGTCGTCACCCCAGATGTCGAGCGACTGCGTCGAGGTCGGCAGGCGGATATCGCCGGCCCAGACTTTCTTTTCGGCCGAAAGCGGAAGCTGCTTGCCGCGCAGATCGCCATTCATGCCAACGATCAGGATCTCGAAACGCGGATCGCCTTCTCCAGCCTCTTTGCCGTTGCTCGCCATGACCTTGAAAATCCTCTCGCAGAAGGCCAAGGTCGTAAACCATCACAGAAAGCCTTTCAATCCGAAGGTCTAATCATGTCCGATACTTACCCGCTTTCGAACCTTGCCGCGATCGATGCCGCCCATCACCTGCATCCCTTCTCCGACATGAAGAAGCTGAATGCCGAGGGAACGCGCATCATCCAGCGCGGCGAGGGCGTGCATATCTTCGATAACAACGGCAAAAAGTATCTCGATGGTTTCGCCGGTCTCTGGTGCGTCAACATCGGCTACGGCCGCAAGGAAATCGCCGATGCCGTCGCAAGGCAGATGAACGAGCTTCCCTACTACAACACCTTCTTCGGCACGACCTCGCCGCCGGCGACCCTGCTGGCCCAGAAGGTGACGTCCAAGGCCGGACCGCGCTTCAACCATATCTTCTTCACAGGCTCCGGCTCGGAGGCGAACGACACCTGGTTCCGCATGGCCCGCGTCTATTGGGCGGCGGTCGGCAAGCCCCAGAAGAAGACAGTCATTGCGCGGCGCAACGGCTATCACGGTTCGACGGTCGCCGGTGCCAGCCTCGGCGGCATGAAATACATGCACGAGCAGGGCGACCTGCCGATATCAGGCATCGTCCATATCGGCCAGCCCTATTGGTACGGCGAAGGCGGCGATCTCTCGCCCGCCGAATTCGGCCTGAAGGTTGCCCGCGAACTGGAAGCCAAGATTGATGAACTGGGTGAGGAGAATGTCGCGGCCTTCGTCGCCGAACCGATCCAGGGTGCGGCTGGTGTCATCATTCCGCCGGAGACCTATTGGCCGGAGATCGACCGAATCTGCAAGGCGCGCAACATCTTGCTCGTCACCGACGAAGTCATTTGCGGCTTCGGCCGCCTCGGCGAATGGTTCGGCCATCAATATTTCGGCGTCGAGCCGGACTTTGCCCCAATTGCAAAGGGCTTGTCGTCAGGCTATCTGCCGATCGGCGGCGTGCTCGTCAGCGATCGCATTGCCGACGTGCTGATCAACGAGGTCGGCGATTTCAACCATGGCTTCACCTATTCCGGCCATCCGGTCTGCGCTGCCGCCGCCCTCGAAAACCTGCGCATCATCGAGGAGGAAAAGCTGGTCGAGCGCGTGCGCGATGACATCGGCCCCTATTTCGCCAAGAAATGGGGCGCCCTTGCCGAGCATGATTTCGTCGGCGAGGCTGAAAGCGTCGGCCTCATGGGCGGCCTGCAGCTTGCCGACGACAAGAAGACCCGCACCCGCTTCGAAAAACCTGATCCGATCGGCGCGCTCGTGCGCAACCATGCTCTGACAAACGGCCTCGTGCTGCGCGCCACCGGCGACCGCATGCTGGCCTCGCCGCCGCTCGTTATCAGTCACGAGGAGGTCGACGAGATGGCGCGCATCGCCAAGATTGCGTTGGATGCCGCCTGGAAGGAGCTAAGGGTTTAAGGATAGGCGATCGCGTAGGCGAATTGATAGGTGTCGCCCGGCTGCCCGTAAATATAGGGCAGGGCGACGATACGCGTTTCCGGCTGCTTCAAGCCGGCTTGCGCCAGTACATCTCCAAAATATTCATTCGGCCAGGCCGGGGGCGTTTTGCCCTTGTCATCACGCCAGACGAAGACGATGGGATGTTTTGCGTCCAGCTGGAACTTCGGCTTGAAGTCCGGATAGAAATAGGACTGTACCGGGGTGCCGGGCATGAGCAGCCGCATATTGCCGTCGAGATGCGGGTCGTAACCGACGATCAGCCCCGGCTCGCCGCCGATATCCTTGCGGATCGTCTCGGCGAAGCTGCCGTAGGGGATGTTCAGCCGCTGATATTTGCCGAAGAGCGGGCCGTAATAGGCGCGCGTGGCGAGCACGGCCAGCACGACGCCCATGATCACGCCGCTCACCGCCAGCGATGCGCGCAAGGGCGCTCCCGCGTCGACCTCGGCGCTGTCGGCCTTCATGCAGATATAGAGCGGCAGGATGAGGAAGAGTGGCGTCAGCCATCGGTCGGCGACGTTGTCGACGCCGGCAAGCAGGATCATCAGCGCAATCGCGCCGATCTCGATCAGCAGGATGCGCCCGGCAATTCTCGACCAGCGGCTGGAAGCGCGCCACATCGCCGGCAGCGATTTGGCAAAGAGCGCCAGAAAGATGACGACGGAGACGCCGGCGATGCCGACCATCGCGGAGATGAAGCGGAGAAAGCCGGTCGATATCTGCGAGAGATAGCCTTTCTCCTCCCCGGTCATCTTGTGCAGCGTGCGATCGATGGCGAGGTCGAGATGCTGCAGGAACCAGATTGCATGCGGCGTGACGATGGCGATCGAAATCACGATGGTCAGTATCAGTCGCCGATCGAACAGGCGCTTGCGGAAATCGGTATCGATCAGCGCAGCAACGAATGCCGCGGCTGGAAGAAGCGCGAAATTATACTTCGATATGATGCCGATGCCGGTCGCAACGCCGACGATCGCATAGGAGATGGCCGACGGCGTCTTCAGCGTGCGGAAAAAGCCGTAGAGGAACAGCGATCCGGCAAAGATCGTCGCCACCGAATGCGTCAGGTCCCGCTGCGCCTCGAAGACGATCTGCGGCACGGTGAGCAGGCCAAGCGTTGCCACCACCACCAGGCTGCTGTTCTTCAATGTCAGCCGCGCCGTCAGCCAGTAGAAGACATAGGACAGGAACAGCATGGTGCATTTGAGGAGCGACAGCGAAAACAGCGACGCGCCAAGCAGCGATGTCACCCCGTACTGCACCCAGTTGTAGAAGGGAGGTTGCGAATTATAGCCGAAGGCGAACCACTGCGAGAGCAGCATCTGCTCCGCCTCGTCCAGCTCCAGCGCATTCGGAATGCTGAGCCGCACGATCAGGTGGAGCAGAAAATAGGTTCCGAGCACCGCCAGGATGAGATTGGGCCGGCGGCTGAAAAGGCTCTGCACCTCAGCTTTCTCGGGAGAAGATCTGGCGCACGATATAATTCGGCGAGGCATCGTCGCGGTAGTAGGTCCGCGCGATCATCTCCGCCAGGATGCCGGTCGTGATCATCTGCACGGACGACAGCAGCAGCACGACGCCGACCATCAGCATCGGTCGCGTGCCGATATCATTGCCCATGATGAACTTGTCGAAGCCGAGATAGAGCAGGATCAGCGCTGCGAGACCGCCGAGGCCGAGGCCGAGCGAGCCGAAGAAATGTCCCGGACGCGCCTTGTAGCGCATGAAGAACATCACCGACAGCAGGTCCAGGATCACGCGGAAGGTGCGTGAGATGCCGTATTTCGACGTGCCGTGCTGGCGTGCGTGATGGGTGACAGCCATTTCGCCGATGCGCGAGCTTGGCACGACGCCGGCAACCCAGGCCGGGATGAAGCGATGCATCTCGCCCATCAGCTTCACCTGCTTGATGATCGAGGCACGGTAGATCTTCAGGCTGCAGCCGTAGTCGTGCAGCTTCACGCCGGTGATGCGGCCGATGAGGTAGTTCGCGCACCAGGAGGGGATCTTGCGGAGCAGCAGCCCGTCCTGGCGGTTCTTGCGCCAGCCGACGAGCAGGTCGAGTTCGCGCCGTTCCAGCTCCGAGACCATCGAAGGGATATCCTTCGGGTCGTTCTGCAGGTCGCCGTCCATTGTGGCTATCAGCCGGCCTTGCGCCGTATCGATGCCTGCCTGCATGGCGGCGGTCTGGCCGAAATTGCGCTGCAGCTCGACGATGCGCAGCGTCAGTCCCTCGTGGTTGACGAACTTGCGGGCATTGACGAGCGTTGCATCGGTGCTGCCGTCGTCGACGAGGATCAGTTCCCAGCGATGCGGATAGTCGACCATCGCCGCGGCAATGCGCTCGACGAGCGGGCCGATGCTTTCTTCCTCGTTGAAGACAGGAACGACCAGCGACAGCTCGAGCGGTTGCACCTGATCATTCGCACCGCGAATGGACTCTACCGTTGTCTGCAACTTTCATTTCTCCTAAAAGGCCCAGCAATGGAAAACCCGCTGGAAAACCAGCCGCCGCAGCCAAACTTAGGAAGCCTGATACATGAAGACCCCGAGTGTTGAAAGCGGGCAATCCTGGTTTCTGCGCAATCGCATGAGCCTGCTGACGGTGGCAATCGTCGCAGCCTATGCGCTTTTCATCGAATGGTTCTGGGGCTGGTCGGTCATATTGCAGCAATGGGCGGCCGTCGGTCCACGTCCGGTCATCGGCGCGCTGATACTCCTGACAAGCACCTATTTCCTACGTACATGGCGCATCTACGATTATTTTCCACGGGAGACGGCGGGCCGTTTCGCGGCCCTCTTCCGCGTCACCCAGATCCATAATCTCCTGAACATCATGCTGCCGTTCAGGGCAGGTGAGACCAGTTTTCCGGTGCTGATGCGCACGGAATTCGGCATCCCGCTGACGCGCGGCACCTCGGCGCTGTTCGTCATGCGATTGCTGGACCTGCATGCGCTGCTGGCCGCCGCCGGCCTCGGCTTTGCTGTGGCCGCCCCCAACGCAGCGTTCGCCTGGCTCGTCTGGGTGCTCTTTCTGTTCCTGCCGATCTTCGCCTTTGCCGCCCGCAAGCCGCTGCTGCGCCTCGGTGCGAAACTTCTGCCGCGCAAGGCGCAAGCGCTGCTTCATGAAATCGAGAACGGCCTGCCTTTCGATGCCGTCGCCTTTAGCCGTGCCTGGGCGATGACGATCGTCAACTGGCTGGTGAAGGTGCTGGTGCTCGCCTGGGCGCTCGGCCTGATGGGCGTTATGCCGATGGCCGCAAGCTTCGGCGGCGCGCTGGGCGGTGAGCTTTCCTCCGTGCTGCCTGTGCACGCGCCTGGCGGCGTCGGCACCTATCCTGCCGGCATCACCGCCGGTGCCGTCGCATTCGGTGCATCGAGCGAACGCTCGGCCCTGGATGCCCTGGCGCAGGCAAGCGTCAGCGCGCATCTGCTCATCATCGTTTCCGCCTTGACGGGCACCGCCATCTCGCTACCGCTCGGCCGCCGTAAGGGTTGAGAACGGTTCAGGGCGAAGCCGCAAGCTCCGCGATACGCTTGCGCAGAAAGACCTGCTCCGGTTCCTGCCGGCAGAGTGTCAACGCCGTCTCGTAAGCATCGATCGCCTCGGCCCTGCGTCCGAGCCGGCGCAGGAAATCCGCCCGCGCCGAATGGGCGAGATGGTAAGTCGTCAGTTCGCCCTTCCCGATGATGGCATCGACAAGTGCCAGGCCTGTCTCCGGTCCTTCGGCCATGGCGACCGCCACGGCGCGGTTGAGTTCGGCGATATCAGAGGGATGTGCGGCAATCAGTAGGTCGTAATAGAAGGCGATGCGCCGCCAGTCCGTTTCCTCGATGCTTCCGGTCTTCGCGTGCTCCGCGGCGATTGCCGCCTGAACCGTATAGATGCCGATATCAGGCGTGCGCATGGCGCTCGCCAGCAGCGACAGCCCCTCTGATATTCTTGCCCGGTCCCAGAGCGAGCGATCCTGATCGGCAAGCAGCACCAAAGCTCCCTCGCCATCCTGGCGGGCAGCACGGCGCGACTCCTGTAGGAGGAGCAGTGACAGCAGGCCGGCGACATCCGGATGCGGCAGCAGGGTTGCCAAGAGCCGCGCCAGCCGGATCGCCTCCGCCGTCAGGTCGGCGCGCACGATCATATTGCCCGAGGATGCCGAATAGCCCTCGTTGAAGACGAGGTAGATGACATGCAGCACGCGATCCAGCCGCTCTGGCAGCTCGGCTCCGACAGGCACTTCATAAGGGATCTTCTCCGTCCTGATCCGGTTCTTGGCGCGCACGATGCGCTGGGCGACGGTTGGCGCCGGCACCAGGAAGGCGTGCGCAATCTCTTCCGTCGTCAACCCGCAGACCTCGCGCAGCGCCATCGCCATCTGCGCATCGGCGGCAAGAGCCGGATGGCAGCAGATGAAGATCAGCCGCAGCATGTCGTCCTCGATCGGTTCCATGTCGCCGATCTCCGTTTCCGTGCCGCCAGGGTAGAGCCCATCCTCGATATGCTGCAGCGAGGCATTGAAACGCGCCCGCCGCCTGAGGTGATCGATCGCCTTGAAGCGGCCGGTCGACACCAGCCAGGCGACGGGATTGTTGGGCATGCCGTCAACCGGCCATGCCCGCGCCGCAGCCGCAAAGGCATCGTGCAGCGCTTCCTCAGCGCGGTCGAAATCGCCGAGCAGGCGGATCAGCGTTGCGAGAACCCGGCGCGAATGCTGTCGATAGAGTTCCTCGATCACCCGTTCCAATTGCCTATCCTCACTGCGGCAGGGTGAGCGTTCTCACCGGCCGCAATTCGATCGCCCCGACCCGGACGCTCGGAATGCCCGCGACGACTTTGCGCGCCTCTTCGAGATCGGCCGCCTCGATGATGTAGATGCCGGCCAGATGTTCCTTGGTCTCGACATAGGGGCCGTCGGTCGAAGACAGAATGCCATGACGCACTCTTAGCACTGAGGCACTGTCAGGACCTTCCAATGCATCGGAATGGATCATGATGCCCTTATGCTCGAGCTCCTCGTCATACCGGAAATGCGCCCTCACGAGCTCGTCGCCCTCGGCCTGGCTGAGTGTGCCGTCTATGTCGGCGGGATTATAGATGAGGCAAACGAAGCGCATGGCTATTTCCCATCCTTGATCGAATAGGCGGGCCGGATCTCGATCGACGCATATTTGAGGATCGGGAAGGTGGAGATGATCGACTGTGCCTCCTCCATATCCCTGGCTTCGATCATGACGAAGCCGCCGAGATGCTCCTTGATCTCGGCGAAGGGGCCATCCGTCGCGGCGACGGTGCCGTTGCGAACCCTGAGCGTCACGGCCTGCTCCGGCTCGTAAAGCGCCAGCGCGCTCAGCATATGGCCGCTCGCGCGCCATCCGTCGTCGCTGATGATGCATTCCTGCGTGACCGCCGCCCACTCTTCCTGAGTGACCAGTTTGCTCTTTTCAGTATCGAACCAGATCTGACCGAGAAACTTCATGACACGACCCCCTCAACCGAATTCATGGATGGGGCGAACCTCGATTGCGCCGAGCTTTGCCAGCGGAATGCCCGCTGCAACCCGGATCGCATCATTGAGGTCCTTGGCGTCGATCAGGATGAAGCCCCCGAGCGCTTCCTTCGTCTCGATAAAGGGGCCGTCGGTGACCGACATCTCGCCGCCGCGCACCCTCACCGTGACGGACGATTGCGGCGACTGCAGCGCCTGGGCGACGATCATGTGACCGCTCTCGGCAAGGTCGCGGTCATAGGCGCGCGAATCCCGATCGAGCTTGTTCTTCTCGTCCTGTGACATGGCCGACAGCACCGTGCCGTCGAACCAGACCTGGCAAAGATATTTCATCCTCTTGTCCTCCACGCTGTGTTTTCACAGTCCTTGGACGAGCAGCCTATGCGCTTTTCGACAGGGAAGAAAAAAATCTTTTGAGCGGCGCATGTGTCGAAAGGCCGGGGCAGCGCTCGACAAGCTTCCATCGAAACCTATCGAGGAGATGGAGCAATGAGCATGCTTGAAATCGCCATCGCGCATCTGATCGTCACGCGGGACATACGCAACGCGAGGCCGATCGAAAATGCCGAAGTAGTGAAGGTGTTGGTCAGGACCGGAATCGCACTGGCCATATTCGCCGGCGTCGTCGCGGCCTTGCAGATCGCAGCAGGCGCCTAGAAGAAAGACAGCCCGGCAAATGATGACGGGCTGTCCAAGATATCTTACTGAAACGCCGTTTCGAAGAAGCTGCGCAGCTTGCGCGAATGCAGGGCTTCCGGCGGCATGGCGGCAAGCTTCTGGATCGCGCGGATGCCGATCTGCAGGTGCTGGTTCACCTGCGTGCGGTAGAAGGCTGTCGCCATGCCCGGCAGCTTGAGTTCACCATGCAGCGGCTTGTCGGAAACGCAGAGCAACGTCCCGTAAGGCACGCGGAAGCGGAAGCCGTTGGCGGCGATCGTTGCCGATTCCATGTCGAGCGCGATGGCGCGGGCTTGCGACAGTCGCTTTACCGGGCCCGCCTGATCACGCAGTTCCCAGTTGCGGTTGTCGATCGTGCCGACTGTGCCGGTGCGCATGATACGCTTCAGCTCGAAGCCTTCGTAACCGGTGATCTCGGCAACGGCCCCCTCGAGTGCCACCTGCACTTCGGCAAGTGCGGGGATCGGCACCCAGACCGGCAGGTCGTCGTCGAGCACATGGTCTTCGCGCATATAGGCATGCGCCAGAACATAGTCGCCGAGGCGCTGACTGTTGCGCAGTCCGGCGCAATGACCGAGCATCAGCCAGGCATGCGGGCGAAGCACGGCCACATGGTCGGTGATCGTCTTGGCGTTGGAAGGACCGACGCCGATATTGATCATGGTGATCCCGGCATGGCCCTTCTTCTTGAGGTGGTAGGCCGGCATCTGCGGCAGGCGGGTAAGCGTTGCATCCGTTTCCGGAACGCTCGATCCTGCCAGCGTCACGATGTTGCCCGGCTCCACGAAGGCCGTGTAGCCGTCGCCGCCTTCGGCCATCAGCTTGCGCGCCCAGGAGCAGAATTCGTCGACGTAGAACTGGTAGTTCGTAAACAGCACGAAGTTCTGGAAATGCTCGGCACCAGTCGCCGTATAGTGCGACAGGCGCGCCAGCGAATAGTCGATGCGCTGCGCGGTGAAGGGCGCCAGCGGCGAAGGCTCGCCCGGAGGCGGCAGATATTCGCCGTTGGCGATCTCGTCATCCGTCGTGTTGAGGTCAGGCGTATCGAAGAGATCGCGCAGCGGAATGTCGACGAAAGCCGCAGCCGACGCTTCCACATGCGCGCCTTCGCCGAAAGCGAAGTGCAGCGGGATCGGCGTGGATGATTCCGAGACCACGACAGGCACGTTGTGGCTCTTCATCAGGAGCAGCAGCTGCTCCTTCAGGTAATGCTTGAAGAGCTTCGGCCGCGTCACCGTCGTCGTATAGACGCCCGGTGCCGTCACATGGCCATAGGAGAGACGGGAATCGACATGGCCGAAGCTCGTCGTCTCGATGCTGACCTGCGGGTAGAGGGCGCGGTAGCGGCAGGTGACCGGCGCACCCTGTGCGAGCTTCGTGAAGCTGTCGATCAGGAAGGAAGTGTTGCGCTCGTAAAGCTCTGTCAAAGCTTCGACGGCTTTTACCGGATCATCGAAGGTTTGCGGCTCGAAAGGGGGAGGCGACGAAATGTCGAAAGCGGACAGGGGAGAGATTCGTTTGCTCATGGTGCATTATAGAGAGTTGTTTTTAACAAGCAAACGACGGGCGAAGGCTGAGTCCCAGATATTTTCCCGATATCAGCGGATGACGGTGCAGTAACCGCCGCTGCTTTCCAGGCAGGTATAGTTCGCGCCGAAATGCGACTGCAATGCACCGCCGCCGCCGGTACGCACGATGACTGCCGAAAACGAGATCGCGAAGATCGCCGCAAAAAGCGTTATGATTGTAAACCGTCTCGCCAGAATGAACACGTCCACGTCCTTACCCCCGATATACGCCCTTCATGGTGCTCTTTTGCCATGATGTGGCTGAACGGGTGCTGAGATGGCGGTTCATTTGGCGTTCAGTTTCCGAGGCCGGCTAAGGTCCTCAGAGGCTGGCTCACTGTCTCAGAGACGGGTCCAGGTCTGCGACTTGCAGAGGACATTCAGCACGCAGCCTTTCAGCTTGAGAGATCTGCCGGAAACGCTGCCCGAGCCGCTGTAGATCTTGTCGTCGGCGGGATCGGTGATCTCACCGCTATAGCTGCCGCCGGTGCCGGCTAGCGTGCCGATCTTCTTGCCGGCATATTTGCCCGACTTGAGTGTGATGCAGTATCCCCCGCCACAGGGCCCGATCGCTGCCGTGTCGCCGGCGACCGTCTTCCAGTTGCCGACGATCGGTTCTTCCGCCTGTGCAAGGCCTGCCACAAGTGCCAGCGCGCCGGCGAGAACGAGGGTACGGATCATCTCTTTCCTCCATGAGATACGAAATGGCGCGAAAATAACTGACGCGAACGTAAAGGTAAATATCCCGTCGAAAGCTCCTGAAATGCAGCCTTCGGCATCCGTTTTTTCTGCCGATGGCCTGATCGATGCTGATTTCAGGGTAAACAAATCCTCAATTTTCAAATCCTAATTTTTCGTAAAAGGCGTGCAAAAATCCTTAATTCGCAGGGATTCCGATGTTTAACAAAAACCCAATTTTACCAAGCATTTGCACTTTGTTTGCGTCAAATTAATCATGCATTTTAGGCGTTTTTTGAAAGCCGTTTGGCATAGTGAACCCATCAAACGAGCGGGGCAAACCCGCCGGACCGGCAAGGCCGAAAGCCACACAAGATGGCAAGGCCCAAAGGTAAAACAGGGTACGTCTAAACAGGCTAACAGGGATAGAACCGATGGCACGCTTTGAAATGCACAATGCTGAAATGGCCACCATGGGTGGCGACAACAACAGCGCCGATGTCTTCTGCGAAATGGGTCTGATGTATGCGACCGGCCGTGGTTGCGAGATCGATCTCGTCTCTGCCCACAAGTGGCTGAACATCGCCGCAATCAAGGGCAACGACCGTGCCGCCGAGCTGCGCGCCGATGTCGCCGCTTCGATGAGCAAGATGCAGCTTGCATCCGCGCTCCGTGCCGCCCGCGAATGGATGACGATCCACTAGGGAACGTCGCCACCACGACAATTCGAAATAACAACCTCAAAAGAGGGGAACTGGCGGGGCGCTTTGGACGGGGCCGACGCCGGGAGAAGGAAACCGCGACCGGCAACACCCGCCGGCCGCGGTTCACCCGTTTTTGGGTTCCTGTTGTCAGGCGAGTTTTTTCAAGACCAGTGGCAGCGCCGCTTCGAGCCGCGCCATATCGGCTTCCGGCCCGACGCTGACACGAATGCAGCGGTTCAGCGGCACGACACCCGGCATGCGGATGAAGACGCCACGCTCCATCAGCCCGTCCACGACGGCCCGCGCATGGGTGCCGTCGCGTCCGGCATCGATCGCCACGAAATTCGTGGCCGACGGCAGCGGCTGCAGGCTGTTCCTCCTGGCAATATCAGCGATCCTGTCGCGTGCGGCATGGATCTTCCCGATCACTTCGGAAAGGTAAGCCTGGTCCTTGAGGGCTGCGAGTGCGGCGACCGTCGCAAGGCGGTTCATGCCGAAATGGTTGCGGATCTTGTCGAAGGCCTGCGCGGTGCCCGGCGTCGAGATGGCATAGCCGACGCGGGCGCCGGCAAGCCCGTAGGCCTTGGAGAATGTGCGGGTGCGAACGATGTTCGGCAGGTCGATAAGGGAATCGATCGAGGGAACGGCGGAGGCCGGACCGGTCTCGCTGTAGGCTTCGTCGAGGATCATCATGCAGGTTTCCGGCAGGGCGCGCGCAAAGGCGACGATCTTGTCGGCATCCCACCAGCTTCCCATCGGATTATCGGGATTGGCGAAATAGACGAGCGGCGCGTTCTCCCGTTTGACTGCATCGAGCAGCGCGTCGAGATCCTCACGGTCGCCGGCATAGGGAACGGTGACCAGCCGGCCGCCGAAACCGTTCACGTGGAAATTGAAGGTCGGATAGGCGCCGAAGGACGTGACCACGGCGCCGCCGGGCTCGATCACCAGCCGCACGATCTGGCCGAGCAACTCGTCGATGCCGCCGCCGACGGCGATATTGGCCGGTGTCACACCGAGATGGGCGGCGAGCGCTTCGCGCAGCACGTAGTTTTCCGGATCGTTATATTTCCAGATATCGCCGGCCTGTTCCCGCATGGCGGCAATGACCGAGGGAGCCGGGCCGAAACCGTTTTCATTTGCGCCGATGCGTGCTTCGACCTTCAGGCCGCGCTGGCGCTCGATGGCCTCGGGGCCGACGAAAGGAACGGTGGAAGGCAAGGCGCCGGCAAGCGGCGTGAAGCGCGAGAAGGCAGACATGCGATGGCAATTTCCCGGAATTGTTGAAAAAGCCGCGCAAGAATAGGCTCTCGCTTCGCCAAGGCAAGCAAGATTATTTCTCGTTCGGCTCAGACGCGGCTGCCGTTGCGGCGCGCGTCGATCGCTTCCGTATTGCCGATCATGAAATCGGCCCGCACTACCTTGCGTAGAACGTCCGGATCGATGATGTTGATGAAACGAACACCGATGCGTTCATGATGGCGGTAGACCTCGGCACAGCCGATGCGGTAGGCAAGCCCCAGGATGTTCAGGTAATAGTGTTTGGGCAGGCCGGCCGTAGTCGACACGACGAAGGTCGCGCCGCCCTGCGAAATGTCGAGGATTTCGGCACTGCGCATCGAAATCCCGGTCAGACAGGGGCGAACGGCCACGATACGGGCCGGTCGTTTGACGTTGAACTCCTCCCACCGAATGTCGTAGACAGCCGACTTCACCGTGGCGAGGTGCGTTGCGCGGAGCATTTCCATTTCGCATTCTCCGTCAGACAGTTCAAATTTCGGGCTGTTCTACGGAGAGGCTCACACGAATGTTTTTCACATTCGTCAAATATAAAACTACAATTTTACCGAGTTTGAAATTTGTGCGTTAGCGGCACATCTATTGTACTCTCTTGGGAATATGACAGCGCCGCTCAGGCGAAAAATCTTGCCGCGCAATAGCCTCCAACAGCACTAAGTGCCGTCAGAAACGTGCCCCAGACCATGTCCACCAGGCTCATGGCGAGCGGCCAGTTCTTAAGTGTCGACAAATTTGTGATGTCATAGGTGCCGTAAGCCGCCAGTCCCAAAATGGCACCATAGAGAAGCGCCGTTCCGATCGAGCTGCTGGAGAGCGCCGGCAAGACCGCAAGTATCACAATCGCAACCGTGAAGAGCAGATAGAAGAGGGCTGCAATGGCAATATTCGGTGACGGCAACATCAGTTCGCCGAGCTGATCGCGGTAGAAGCTGCGGGCCACAATGCCGAGCCATATTGCGTCGATGACGGCAAGGGTGAGAAGGCAACCGGCGTAGGCGACAAATGCTGTCTTCATCGTCTTGATCTCCCGCTTCGGCCTTTCTACGGCGAGGCTGGCCTTTCGGATCGCCGACCGCCGCTCTTTCCGCAGAATTTCCCGAACTCTTTCAATTGCCGGGCGTTCTCTTCAAGCCATGCGCTGCTTCCAATGATGAAAGCGAGGAAACTCAAATGACAGACATCAAAATTCCCTGGGAATCCTGGGTCGTTGTCTGCGATGGGGCCAAAGCCCTGATCATGCAGAACGCGGGTGACGCGGAACTCATGAATCTCCAGGTTCGCGAAACCCTTACACAACCCAACCAGCCCGACCGTGAACTCGGCACAGACAAGCCGGGGCGCTCCTACGCCCCGAACGGGATGAGCGGCAGCGCCATGGAAGAGACCAATTGGCAGGATCAGGCAGAAGCCGACTTCCTGAAGGGGATTGCCGACAAGCTTGACGAACTCGTCCATGAGAAAGAAGCGCGCCGCATCGTTCTGGTCGCACCTCCGCGCGCTCTCGGGACGTTGCGCCCCAATCTCAGTGCGGACGCGCAGGCGGCGATTTCAGCCGAAGTGGCGAAGGACTATACCAACCTTCCCGTCGATCAGATCGAGCGGCATCTCGCCGCCTGATCGTCGCAAGCCATCGCTCTTCGAAACGCGGGTCGCAAGGCCCGCGTTTTCTTATGCGGATGAAGACGGAGATCAGAGCTCGGTTTCGAAGCTCAACCGCAGCACATGATGCAGGAATTCGGGGTTCAGCAGCATGTTGAAGCTGATGGTCACGAATTCGCCTTCGCGCTTGACCACGGTCGAGCCGATCTCGTCGTGGATGCCGAGGATTTCCAGGAAGAAATGCTGCGGTATTTCAACGCTGGGGCTGACTTCCAGCAGCGCGCCGGCAAGCGTGATGGTGCGGATCAGGCAGCGGACTTGCGTGCCGGTGCTGAGGTGGTGGCCGACAAAGATGATGTTGCCAGGCCGGTCGAGGTTGAATTCTCTGTAAGCCTGTTCGGGCTTGGGATGTTCTGTGTCGAGGTGCATCTGAAAGGCCATGTCAGCCTCCGCTTGTTGTATGATCTGACTTTAACGCAGGATTGCTCACATCTACTGAATAATGTCTTTAAAATTGAAAGCTTGTGCAAAATCTAACGGCATAACGCTTTTATTGCCGACAATACTGTCCAGAATCTGCCCAATTTTTCACCACCCCTGTGCCGTCATTGACTTGGCGTCCGTCGTCGCGCATAGAGAAGCCGGTTCGAGGCACCGGCCGCTCGCGGATGAAGATCCATGGTGAAGCCCTCGCGATCATGGTCACAGCCACTGTGCATGCTGACTGACGGCAATGCGAGCCCCCCTGACAGTCGAATGGCATGCCTTGAGAGGCTGAATCCATGACTCATACGCCTATGACTCGTGTACCCATGACTGGGACCTATCCACCGGTCGACGAATTGAAGACCCAGGCAAAACGCCTCCGACAGGCCATGACCGAACGCGGCAGCGAGATAAACCATGCCGCCGCCCTGGAACTGATCGCCCGCCAATATGGCGCCCGCGACTGGAATACTCTGTCGGCCCTTGCTGCAAAACCCAATGACAAGCCCGCCTCGCCGATTTTCGTCGGCGCCCATGTCCGCGGTCGCTACCTGAACCAGCCCTTCACCGGCAAGGTACTGGCTCTTTCGGCTGTAGCGGGCAGCGAGTTCTACAGGGTCACCATCCATTTCGATGAGCCGGTCGACGTCGTGACCTTCGAGAGCTTCTCGGCCTTTCGTCAGCGCATCCACGCCCAGATCGATGAGAACGGCATCTCGCCGCGCAAGACCTCCAATGGCCTGCCGCACCTTGTCCTTGATCTCTGATCGCCTGATCGCAAATCCGGATTCCGTCCATGACATCAAATTCCGAAACCAATGCCTTCCTGACAGGCCCGCTGCCATCGGTCTTCGCCCGCACCGCGTTGCCGATCATCCTGATCACCACCATCAACGGCCTTTTTGCCGTGGTGGACGCCTATTTTCTCGGCGCTTATGTCGGGGCAGGGGCGCTTTCTGCCGTCACGCTGATCTTTCCCGGCCTGATGATGCTCGTCGCCCTGCAGTCGCTCGTCTCGAACGGCATGGCGAGCATCCTTGCCCGCGAGCTCGGCGGCGGCAACCGCGATGCGGCGCGCCGCACCTTCGCTGTTGCCCATGTGCTGGCGATCGTGGTCGTCCTGCTCGTCAACGGTATCTACTGGACCGTCGGCTGGCGGATCGTCGACAATGCGGCGGCAGGAGATCTTGCCGTTGCCGAAAATGCCCGGACCTTCATGGGGATCATGGTTGGAGCTGCACCCATAGCTTTCTTCCTGTCGCTCAATATCGATGCCCTGCGCAGCGAAGGCCGGATCGGCTTCATGACCATGGTGATGCTGACTGCCACAGGACTCAACATCGCCGCCAACTGGTTCTTCATGGCGATCCTGCAATGGGGTGTCGCAGGCTCTGCGCTCGGCTCCGTGCTGGCGCAGGCAATCTGCCTCGTCGCAGTACTGGTCTATCGCTGGCGCAATGAACGCGCGCTTCGCCCGGCAGCGGGCTTTCCGCTTGCGGACTGGCGGCCGATCCTGGCGCTCGGCGCCCCGATGAGCCTCGGTTTCATCGGCATCTCGCTCTGCTCGGCGGCTGTCATTTTCAACCTGTCGGTCTGGGGTGAGGGGGATTATGTCTCGACCATCGGCGCTTACGGCATCATTACCCGCGTCATGACGGTTGCCTATCTGCCGCTGCTCGGTCTCAACATCGCCTCCCAGACGATTTGCGGCAATAATTATGGAGCAGGTCTTTCGGAGCGGGTCGGCCGCAGTCTGCAGATCGCCTTGATCGCGGCCCTTGTCTACTGCACCGGCGTCGAGATCACGGTGGAGCTGCTGGCAACGCGCCTCGGCCACATCTTCGTTGCCGATCCCATCGTCATCGCCGAAGTCTCGCGCATCCTGCCCTGGACGGTAGGCGCCTATTTCCTGTTCGGCCAGATGATCGTGCTGTCGGGCTATTTTCAGGCGATCGGCGATGCCAGGCGCGCGGCGATCTTCGGCCTGTCACGCGCCTATCTCTTCACGCTGCCGCTGACTTTCCTGTTGCCGCATGCTTTCGGGGAGATGGGCATCTGGATGGTGCCGGTCTTTGCGGAAGCCTGCATGTTCCTGCTGGCCTTTGCCGTCCTTACGCGGAATGCAAAGCGGCTGGGCTGGCGCTACGGGCTGCTGCCCGCTTGAGGGCAAAGCAATTCCAGCAAAAGTGTGTAGCGGTTTTGCGTCCGGAATTGCGTAAAGCAAAGGAAAAGACCGCGCCTCTCGGCGCGGCCTTGTTTTCAATCCTGGCTGGCTACAGGGGCGGATGCCGCAGCAGCCTCCGCTTCCCCGAGCGCCTGCGCGCATTCCTCGCAGCAGACTTCGACGGTCTTGCCGCCAAGCTTGACGCTGATCGCATCAGGGCCGAGTTCGCAATCGCAGGCGGCGCATGTGGTCTTTTTCATCTGGTGATCCTCCGGTTTGTGCCCATTTGGGCAGGATCATAAAACCACTGCAGGCATTCTGCCTGCTGTCGAATTCTTTAGCGACTTTACGCTCGCAGCCGCGTCGCGCGCTGAAATTCCGCCGGCGTCTGGCCATAGGCCTGGCGGAAGGATGAGGTGAAATGGCTGTGGCTGGAAAAGCCCAGATCGAGCCCGAGCGCCGTCAGATCTTCGTACTCGCCGAGAAGATCGAGCGCGCGGGCAAGACGAAGCCGAAGCTGATAGCGATAAAGCGGTGTCGCTTCCACCTGCTGGAAAACCTGCGTGAGATAGACAGGTGAAACGCCGACTTCAGTCGCGATTTCCGCCAGCGTCCAGCGCCGGGCGAGATCGGAGGAGAGCACGAGCTTTGCCCGGTCGACAAGCTTCTGCCGTCCAGCACTGGCACCCGCCGCATGCGAGGTGCGCTCGCCGAGCGAACGGCGAACCAGGGTAAGCGCCAGTGTTTCCGCCTCCAGCGTCTCTGCGACGTTTCGGCGAAGACCATGGCGCAGAAGCGCAACGAGGGCCTGTGCGCGCGGATCGACGCGCCGGCGCTGGCGTTTGAAGCCGAACAGCTCGCCGGCCTGCACCTGATCTCCAGGCGCAAGCTCGGCAAGCAGGGATTCGTCGATGGACAGATCGATGCAGGCATCGCCGCCATCGACCGGATGGCTGATGCGATAGCCTTGGCCGGCATTGAAAAACAGCACCTGATTGGCTTCCGCCACGGTGTCGTTGCGCCCGACATGGCGCATGAAGACGCCGCGATAGGGATAGACGAGGCTCGTCTTGTGGGCGCACTCCTCGTCGCTCTTGTGACGGCATTCGCCATTGCAGACGATGTCACGGATCGTGACGGTCTTCGTCTTCAGGAGCAATGCGGTCGAAAATTGCGACATCGGTCTTTCCGGAATTCGGGCAGCAGGGCATCGCCCGCCGCACCACCCTATCACAATCCCTTGTTGTTCCAGTAGTGGCTTGAGATATGCACGTCGCTTTCGATCTGGCCGCGGGAGAGGCCGATATCCTTCAGCTGATCGTCGGACAGCTCCATGACGGCGCTGCGATTGCGCCGCTCGGCAATCTTGCGCGCCAACCAGCGCAAACCATCAAGGAGTTTGGCAAGAAGACGGGATTGCCTGATTTCTGTTCGGCGGGTGGTCGGAGAGTAAACGGTAAAACTTGAGCCGCGCATGGTGTTCCTCCATCCATTGCGTTTGAATGGGAGGATTGAACCATTTGCGCGGCTCGCCCGCTGTCAGATTATTTAGCGATCTGCGTCCGGATCAGGCTTTCAGCAGCCACTCATGCTCCGGCGCATTGTAGAACTTCCAGACGCGCTTCGGCCCGGCCATGACATTGAGATAATAGAGATCGTAGCCATGTGTTGCCGCGCATGGATGGTATCCCTTCGGCACCAGCGTCACGTCGCCGTCTTCAATGGCCATCGCCTCATCGAGCGAGCGGTCGTCGGTATAGACGCGCTGGAAGCCGAAACCCTGCGGCGGGTTGAGGCGGTGGTAATAGGTCTCTTCCAGCATACTCTCATGCGGAAGATTGTCCTGATCATGCTTGTGCGGCGGATAGGAGGAGGTATGACCGCCAGGCGTAATGACCTCGACGACGAGCAGCGAATGCGCCGAGCTGTCGTCTTCCGGCATGATGTTGTTGACATGGCGCACATTCGTGCCCTTGCCGCGCGTCAGCGGCGGATGCGTGCCGGGCGGAATGGCCTTCGCCTCATAGGTACCGCCGCCGGGTGCCGAGCAGACGGCTAGCTCGAGATCGGTCTCGGCCGTTACCGACCATGTCGATTCCATCGGTATATAGAGAGCGTGCGGCGCGCCGTCGAAGGGGCTCATGCGTTCGCCAAGCGTGCCGAAATCCCTGGTGCCGGCCGAAGCCTTGCCCTTGCCGCTCACCCAGACGAGGCAGACCTCGCGTTCGCCGGTCTCGCCCGAGGCTGTTTCGCCGGGCTTCAACCGGTACATGTCGAAGCCGACATAGGTCCAGCCGGCGCTTTCAGGCGTGACATGGGTGACGCGGCCGGTCTTGCCTGACGGTTTCACCTTGAGGTTTGGCATTGGTATTTCTCCTCCTGAATTCGTGGGTGCGGCCCCCTCATCCGGCTGCCGCCACCTTCCCCCCGCTGGGGAGAAGGGATGTGCCGCGCCACCTTTTTCATCTTCTCCCCAACGGGGAGATGGTGCCCGAAGGGCGGATGAGGGGGCTCTTTGCTCTGACGGCCGTCCAGTTACCCCTTCGGGAAACCTTCCGTCTCCACCGTATAACCAGCCGCCGTCATCACCCGCATCAATTCTGCGTGGCCGATCTCGGCCATCTTCTGCGGCGGCGCTTTACGCGGATCCTGCTCGGCTTCGACGACAAACCAGCCTTCATAGCCATAATCGGCAAACCGCTTGACGATCGCGCCGAAATCGAGCGAGCCGTCGCCCGGCACGGTAAAGGCGCCGAGCGCCACCGCATCGAGGAAGGACTGCCGGCTGCGATCCAGCCCGTCGACAACAGGCTTGCGGATATCCTTGACGTGCACATGGTTGATGCGGGCGTGGTGATTGTCGATGGCGCGCAGCACATCGCCGCCGGCAAAGGCGAGATGCCCGGCATCGAGCAGCAGCGGAATGCCGGCACCCGAATTCTTCATGAAGGCGTCGAGTTCCGGTTCGGTTTCGACGACGGCCGCCATATGGTGGTGATAGGAAAGCGGCATGCCCTGGTCGGCGCACCATTCGCCGAATTCGGTGACACGGCGCGCATAAGCCTTCATCTCGTCATCGGCAAGACGCGGCTTGGTTGCGAGCGGCTTGGAGCGGTCGCCCTGGATCGAGCGGCCGACTTCGCCATAGACGATGCAGGGCGCATTGACCGCCTTGAACAGCTCGATCATCGGCGCGATGCGGTCCTTGTTGACCGAGAGATCCTCGTTGACAAGCGTGCCGGAGAACCAGCCGCCGCAGAGCGTCACGTCGGCGGCGCGCAGGATCGGCAGCATCTCTTGCGGGTTGCTCGGGAAGCGGCGGCCCTGCTCCATGCCGGTAAAGCCGGCGGTGCGGGATTGCCGCAGGCATTCCTCGAGGGAAACGTCGTCGCTGAGTTCAGGAAGGTCGTCGTTCCACCATGCGATGGGCGACATGCCGAGTTTGGCCTTCATCACTAGTCTCCTTAAAAATAGCGCGGAGGAGCGTTGCCGCTCCTCCAGAAATCATAGCAATCGATCAGCCAACGCGCTGGGCAGCGCGCGCTTTGACATAGGCCTCATGGGCCTTGTTGACTTCGCTGCGCGTGCTGACCTCAGGCACCGCGACATCCCACCAGTGGCCGCCGGCATCCGTGGTGATGAGCGGATCGGTGTCGATGACGAAGACCGAGGTGCGGTCGTTCTTCTTGGATTCCGCAATCGCCTGTTCCAGTTCGGCAATCGAGGACACCTTCACCGCAATCGCACCCATCGCCTCGGCATGCGCCCGGAAGTCGATCTCGGGCATGACCTCGTGATAGGAGTCCTTCAGCAGGTTGTTGAAGTTGGCGCCACCGGTCGCCATCTGCAGGCGGTTGATGCAGCCATAGCCCCGGTTGTCGAGCAGCACGATGTTGAGCTTCAGGCCGAGCATGACCGAGGTCGCAAGCTCCGAATTCATCATCATGTAGGAACCATCGCCGACCATGACGACGACGTCCTTTTCCGGATGCGCCATCTTGGCACCGAGGCCGCCGGCAATCTCATAACCCATGCAGGAGAAGCCGTATTCCATATGGTAGCTGCCGGGCACGGTGGCCGGCCACAGCTTGTGCAATTCGCCGGGCAGGCCGCCCGCCGCACACAGAAGCGTGGTCTTCTCGCCGCCGATCGAGCGCACGACAGCGCCGATGACCTGCGCATCGGAGGGCAGGGCGGCATTGGTGGAACCCATCGCCTTGGCGGCAGCCTCCACCCAGATCTTCTTTTCCTTCGCAGCCTTCTCGGCAAGCGCCGCCGGCGCCTTCCAACCGGAGAGACCTGCCGAGAGTGCCTTGAGCCCTTCGCGCGCATCGGCAATCAGCGGATGACTGTCGTGCTTCAGCGCGTCATAGGCCGCGATATTCAGGCTGAGCAGCTTGAAGCCTTCATTCTTGAAGAGCGCCCAGGAACCGGTCGTGAAATCCTGGCAGCGCGTGCCGACGGCAATCACCAGATCGGTTTCCTCGGCAATGGCATTGGCAGCCGATGTCCCGGTTACACCGACCGATCCGAGCGCCAGAGCGTGACGCTCATCGATTGCGGATTTGCCGGCCTGGGTAACGACGACGGGAACGCCATGCGCTTCCGCAAAGGCAGCCAGCTCCTTGGTCGCCTGCGAATAGAGAACGCCGCCGCCCGCTACGATAACCGGCTTCTGCGATGCCTTGATCAGCGCAATCGCATTGGCGAGTTCGTCGGCATCCGGCTGCGGACGGCGCACCGTCCAGACCTTTTCCTCGAACAGGCTTTCCGGATAGTCGAAGGCCTCCGCCTGAACATCCTGGCAAAGCGACAGCGTCACCGGGCCACAATCCAGCGGATCGGTCAGCACCTGCATGGCGCGCTTCAGCGCCGTGATGATCTGTTCTGGCCGTGTGATCCGGTCGAAATAGCGCGAAACAGGGCGGAAGGCATCATTGGCCGACACCGTGCCGTCACCGAAATCCTCGATCTGCTGCAGCACCGGATCGGGCGCGCGATTGGCGAAGATATCGCCGGGCAGGAAGAGCACTGGAATGCGGTTGACATGCGCGACACCTGCAGCCGTCACCATGTTCAACGCACCGGGGCCGATCGAGGAGGTGCAGGCCATGAAGCGCTGGCGGAAGCTCGCCTTGGCATAGGCAATGGCCGCATGCGCCATGCCCTGTTCGTTATGCGCACGGTAGGTCGGCAGTTCCTGGCGGACCTGGTAGAGCGCTTCGCCCATGCCGGCAACGTTGCCGTGGCCGAAGATCGCCCAGACGCCACCGAAGATCGGCACTTTCTTGCCGTCGACGATCGTCATCTGTACTTTAAGGAAATGCGCGACGGCCTGCGCCATCGTCAAACGGATTGTCTTACCCATCGGGTCCTCCCGAACCTTCGCTCTATCTGTTTTCCTCTCCCCAACCCCTCCTCACAAGGGGGAGGGGCTAACCCGCCGGGCTCTCTGCATTCCGCCGCAACGTCTCGTCCAAAGGACGCTTGCTGATGGCGCAAGGCGATAGCCCCAAGTTAAGTCTCTCCCCCTTGTGGGGAGGGGTTGGGGAGGGGTCTT